>CAXPYI010000003.1:0-495081 GCA_964221315.1 Leeuwenhoekiella palythoae
TTACATTTGAAGAAACGACCACGGCTGGTACTTGTGCTAATGAATTTACTTTAGTTCGTACTTGGACTGCGATTGATGACTGTGGCAATGAAACTGTTCATACACAGACCATCACGGTTGAAGATACGACAGCACCAACCTTTAACGAAGCATTGCCTGCGGATATAACTGTGGAATGTGACGCGGTGCCAACGGCTGAGACCTTAACGGCTTCAGATAACTGTGGTGATGCTAATGTTAATTTCGAAGAAGAAATTACAAATGGAGCATGTGTTGGTGACTATATAATCGAACGTACCTGGATAGCAACAGATAGCTGTGGAAATGAAACTATTCATATTCAAATAATAACTGTTCAAGATAATACACCTCCAACAATAGTAACACCATATGACGAAAACATTACGGTTGCTTGTGATGATATTCCTGAAGTTCCAAACTTGGTATTCCAAGACGAATGCTCAAATGACATAGATGTGATTTACAACGAAACCTCTACACAAGCTAATGATTTTGAAGACTATGAAATCATTAGAACATGGACAGTTACAGATGATTGTGGCAATGAAGCTGAGTTTAATCAAACTATTAATGTTGAAATCAGTAATGTCATAGAAGTCTTTGATACTGAACGCTGTATTTTAGATATTGAATTTGACTTATTCGATTTACTTTCTGGTGATTTTGATATGAATGGAACATGGAGCGTCATATCAGGTGATGCAACCATAGACGGTAGTCTATTTGATCCTTCAACAGTAACAGTCGGAAATTATATTTTCAAATATGCTATTACAGAAGGGCCTTGTCCTACAGAAGTTGAAGTTACTGTAGCAGTTGATGACGAATGTATAGTATTACCATGTAGCGATGAAAACAATGTTGTTATTTCTAAGACTGTAACTGCCAATGGAGATAATTACAATGAGTTCTTTACGGTAACTGGTCTCGAATTCTGTGGCTTTACAATTGAAGTAGAAATATTCAATAGATGGGGAGCTAAGATTTACGAATCCAGAAATTATCAAAATGATTGGAATGGTGATGCTCACGGATCTTCTGTAGGAAACTCCGGAAAAGTCCCAACAGGAACTTATTATTATATAATTAATTTTAGAGATAGTGGATTGAAACCATTTGCTGGTCCTATCTACGTAGCAACAAATAAATAAACTTAACCGCGATGAAGTTATCTAAATTTATAAGTATTGTAATACTTTTACTGAGCGTCTCCACTGCGTTTGCGCAACAGTTACCTCAGTTTACACAATACATGTTTAACACCATCTCAATAAACCCAGCTTATGCTGGTAGTAGGGAAACATTCAGTGCCGTGGGCTTACACAGAAGTCAATGGGTTGGCTTAGAAGGCGGACCTGAAACGCAGACTTTATCTGTTCACACTCCATTGAGAAATGAAAAGATTGGTCTAGGGCTGTCTTTTATTAATGACGAATTAGGTTATGAAAATTTCTCTTACATCTATGGTGATTTTTCGTACACTATTCAAACTGGTGTCAACTCAAAATTAGCTTTTGGACTAAAAGCAGGATTTACCCATTACAATTTAGATGAAGAGTTACTCAACGACCCATCAGTTGTTAATGATCCATTTTTTAATGATGTTTCTAATCGTTGGAGTCCTAATGTTGGTGCTGGTCTGTACTGGCATTCTCAACGTTGGTATGTAGGACTTTCTGCACCTAGAATACTGAATACCGATTATAACAAAGGTCGTCAAGGCTCTATAGACTATGTAGCGTTGGAACGTATCAGTTATTATATTACTGGTGGATATGTTTTCGACCTTAATGAAACAATAAAACTAAAACCTTCGGTTCTATTAAAGGCTACAAATGGGGCGCCTTTATCATTTGATGTTTCTGCCAACTTCTTATTTAATGAAACCTTTTGGATTGGCGGAGGTTATAGAATAGACCAATCGGCTGCTGCTATTGGTGGTATTGCGGATTTTCAAATATCTAAACAATTACGAATTGGTTATGCTTATGAATATCCAATTTCAGATATAAGACCTTATACAAGTGGTACTCATGAAGTGTTACTTATGTTCGAAGTATTCAAAAGCAAACGTATTAAATCACCTAGATACTTCTAAAAGAATAGTGTTATGAAAACAAAGATTATAACTTTCATATTTATTTTAGGCTATACAATTTCTTATTCGCAAACAAAATTGGCTGATAAGTTTTTTGAAAATTATGGCTATATAAAAGCTATAGAGCTGTATGAAAAAGCTGTTGAAAATGGTGATAAGAGTGTCCATGTACTCACTCGTTTAGGAGATGCTTATTACAATAATTCTAATTCTGAAAAAGCTGCGTATTGGTACGGAGAAGCCTTAAAGGAACATAAAAATATTGAAGCAGAATACCTCTACAAGTACATTCAGTCGCTAAGAAGTATAGGGAATTATAAAGAAGCCGATAAATGGTTTAAAGAATTAAGCTCAGCTCAGCAAGGTGACAGTAGATTAAAAGGCTATAACCCAGATGAAGTAGATCTCTATGCAAAATTGACCTCAAAAAATGAAGTCGTCGTAAACATAGAAAACCTACCTTTTAATTCTGAAAATTCAGATTTTGGAACTTATATTTTTAACGATAAGCTTTATTTTGCTTCCGCTAGTAATGATGATGACAAAGTTTACAACTGGAACAAGGAGCCTTTCCTGGACTTATTTGAAGTTCCTTTAACAAACGATGATGGAGCCATAACGTACGGTTCACCTCTGGAAATTTCTTCTAATAGTATAAATACGGAGTATCATGAAGCGTCTGTAGCCATAACCAATGATGGTAAAACACTGTACTTTACAAGAGACAATATTAACAAACGTAATAAATTAAAATACGATAAAAAAGGTACTACGCATCTTAAACTTTATAAAGCAACCTTAGTAAATGACAAATGGTCTAACGTTGTAGAACTTCCATTTAATGATGATGTATTTTCCTCTGGTCATCCAGCTTTAAGTCCAGATAACAAAACACTTTATTTTGTTTCTGATCGAGAAGGTGGTTTAGGGCAATCCGATATATATGCTGTAGCAATCAATGATGATGGCACTTATGGTGATCCTGAAAATCTTGGCGAAAAAGTCAATACCGAAGGCCGTGAAATGTTCCCTTTTGTAGCAAAAGACAATACGCTTTATTTCTCGTCAGATGGCCATTTGAATTTAGGCTTGTTAGATATATTTAAATCAGACCTTTTAAAAGGCTTCCGTACCGAACCAGAAAATATGGGATCACCGTATAATAGTGGCTATGATGATTTTGCATTCTTTATAGATTCTGAAACTGAAAAAGGCTACTTCTCTTCCAATAGACCAAATGGGAAAGGTAGCGATGATATCTATAGTTTTAACTCGCAACAGTGCAAGCAGTATATAACCGGAGTGGCAAGAGATAGTAAAACCAACATAATCCTCACAGGTGTTATGGTACGTTTAATTGATGAGACCGGTAAAGTGATAGAAGAAATATTTACAAAAGATGGCGGAGAATATACCTTTACGGTAGATTGCAATAAAACCTACACCATAGTTGGTAATAAACCAGATTATAAAGAAGACCAAAAAACTGCTACTACTACATCTGATAATGAAATGGTGAATAATGTGGACCTTATGCTAGAACCATTAATTATAGATAACCAAATTGTTATTAACCCTATTTTCTTTGATTTTGATAAATGGAATATTAGAACCGATGCACAATACGAATTGGAAAACATTGTTGACGTAATGCGTAAGCACCCTGACATGGTTATTAAGATTGAATCGCATACAGACAGTCGTGGTGGTGACAAATACAACATGAAATTATCCGACAGACGTGCAAAATCCACAAGAGATTATATCATCTCCAGGGGAATTGATGCCAGTAGAATAGAAAGCGCTATTGGCTATGGTGAATCGCAACTGTTAAATAAATGCGCTAACCGTGTAAAATGTACAGAAGAAGAACATCAACTGAACAGACGTTCTTACTTCTATATCGTTAAAGAATAATTTTACCCTCAAAATTGTATGTAAAAGCAAGCTCTTATGGGCTTGCTTTTTTTATTAAATTAATCATAAAAAGTTATTTTAAACTATTTCAAGTTCTAATTTTGTTCGATGGATTTTAACGATAAGTTAATCGAGTTAAATACTTTTGGCTATTCCTCAATCAAAAACTTTTTCTCAGAAAGTGAAGTGGAATCTTTGCTAAATTGTATTGAGATTTATAAACATAAGGCTGCTGAAGCAACTAAAAACAATGATTTATTTGTCATCCGTGGTTTAATAAATACTATTCCAGAATTAAAACATATTATTTTTAATAATGACTTTATAAATCTATTAGGCAACTTTTTTGAATCCAACTATTTCCTAACTAAAGGTATTTATTTTGACAAATTACCAAAATCTAATTGGTTTGTGGCTTATCATCAAGATTTGAGTATTTCTGTAAATAAAAAGGTTGAAGTGAACGGATTTAAAAACTGGACGAATAAAAAAGGTATATATGGTGTTCAACCTCCTGAATGCATACTGAACAACTCAATTACGATAAGAGTTCATTTAGACGATACAACACAAAAAAATGGTGCTCTACGAGTTATCCCAAAATCACATACCAAAGGAATAATTACAAAGAATTCAGCAAATTGGAATCTAGACAATGAATATATTTGTGAAGCTAAAAAAGGGAGTATAATGCTTATGAAGCCATTATTGCTTCATGCTTCAAGCAAAACAATTAATGATAAAAGGCGGCGTGTTATACATTTAGAATTCAACTCAAATGCTTTGCCAAAGCCTCTAGAATGGGCGGAATTTCAACTTGTAAAATAAAAAAAGCCACAACTCTCGTTATGGCTTTTTTCTGCTATTAATCAACTTTTAGTGCGGTTTAACGCTTAATGAAAATATTGGTAAAATACCACTTCCCTTCACTATTCTGTTCTGCCGAAATATCGAAATCCGTAAAATCCCCTTCAATATTTTCCTTATGAGTCGGACTATTTAACCAGGCATTGACCACAGACGCTGCAGAATTAAATCCATAAGCTACGTTTTCTGATACAACGTTAGCATTGGCATTAGCCTGCAAGCTCTGTTTTCTTTGAAAAAAATTATCGTGAGAAACATTATTAACTTCAATCATATAATCTGTGTGCGTATAAGCTACTGCCTTTACAGTATTATGATCTTGTAGTGGGTTTAAACCCTGATTGATTCTATGGGCATTAATAAGCTCCATAACTTCAATTTCGATCTGTTTTGCTTGTGGTGCGGTTGGTACATCAATAGCGTTGATCTGATCATCGACACTATCCGTTGAGCAAGATGTAAAGCCTAAGAGGGCAACGATAGCCAAAAATGGCAATAGTTTAGTCAATTTCATAAGTAGGTTAATTAGGTATTTAGATTTGGGATCTAAATTGTTTATTACTTACAATGGCTGTTTAAAGTTTTGGGGCATATAAACAACCGTTTATTATACTCGACAATATACAGATTAATTCGTTTTTTGACGTTTATAAGTACAATAAATCGACAAAATGAAATTATTTGTAAGAATAATACATTTAAAAGTTAATATTATCGGTATTTCACCGATAATGGGATAAATGTTTTAAGGTGATAAACGTTCAATTTTCCAATTGTAGTCCTTTTGTAGCTGATAGCGTATCCTATCGTGAAGACGGTTTGGGCGACCTTGCCAAAATTCTATTTCTATTGGCTTTACAATATAACCTCCCCAATATTTAGGGCGTTCAATTGTCTTACCTTTATATTTTTCTTCTAACAAAATAAGTTTGTCCTCTAGTTCCTTCCTATCAACTATGACTTCACTTTGGTTAGAAACAATAGCTCCAAGTTGACTCCCTCTCGGACGAGACTCAAAATAACCATCACTGAGATTCTCAGCAATTTTTTCGGCTTTACCTTTTATTATAACCTGGCGTTCTGCCGAATGCCAAAAAAAGGAGAGACAAACATTAGGGTTAGCATCAATGGCCTTTCCCTTTTCACTCTTATAATTGGTATAAAAAATAAAGCCCTCATGTGTGTATTTTTTGAGCAACACTACTCTACTCTTTGGAAAACCATCTAATCCTATGGTAGAAATAGTCATAGCATTGGCCTCATCTACATTAAAATGTGTATCGACTTCCACAAACCAATTTCTGAATAATTCCAATGGGTTTTCTGGCACATTATTCAACAATAATTCGCCTTTTTCATAAGATTTTCTGTAGTTGCTTAGGTCTTTTTCCATATACTTACGAAGTTAGTTCAATATTTTGTTTCTATCAAAAAAAGTGTAGATTTGGAATCATCTTAATACCCTAACTATACTATTGAATGAAATTTGAGGACTCACCGCTTTCAAAATCAATAAATTACGACAAAATTGTTTTAGACTTTGGTTCTTATTACCTCTGTGATAATTTTTTTATTATGGAAGTTAATGAAGGGGAACATTTTAGCTGGGATAAGCTCAATAATTTACTAGATTCCCTTAGAACATATTATGGGAGGCATAAAACTTTAGCCTACATCGCTAATCGTGTAAACGCCTATTCCATAGATCCTGTACTTTGGTCTTACTTTGATGAGGACGATAGCATTTTAGTTGCTGCTTCAATTGTTAGTTACAGAGATTCTACTTATTTGAGCGCTAATATTGAAAAGCAAATGGCATCAATACCAATGAAAAGAGCCTTTAGCTTGGAAGAAGCTATTGATTGGGTACGGCAATTTGAAGAGCTGAATTAGTATTATTGTTTTATACTTTATCAATATACTTTGATAAATTTGTATCTTAAATAGTAACAAATTTTTATTCTTTAATACTACTATACTGATTAGACATAATATTGATGTGCGATTAGAATTAACGACATATTACAAAGAGCATAGCTCGTATAAATTGGAAATGCCATTTGGCACTTTCTATTTATTCGGAAAATTTTATGTTGCAGAAATCAATGAAGGTGTTCATTTAAATTACACCAAGTTAAGAGCTATCTTCGAAGAAATTATCGACTTCTATGGAAAAGATGCAAAAATAGGATTTATTGCCAATAGAATCCACACTTATTCTACCGAACCACACGTGTTTAATATCGTTGACATGGAATTCCCTATTTTGGTTGCTAGTGGTTTTGTGGTCTATAATGAAAGAGCTTATAGAAATGCTACTTTAGAAAAAATAATTACCCGAAAAAATATTAGAAGATTTAATGATCTTGAAGAAGCTATCGAATGGGTCACAAATCTTAAAGAGCTAGCGATATTATAATTCGTAAAATTTTCCGTCCTCAGCTAAAAGAACATTACTAAACTCTTCTTGAGCTTCTTCCTTAAAGCCTTCATAGCCGTTATATCTGGTTGAAAAATGTCCAAGGATTAGGGTATCTACTTTTGCTTTTCTGGCTATTACAGCTGCTTGTCTTGCTGTACTGTGCATGGTACGCTCACACAGGTTTTCATTTTTATCTAAAAAAGTAGACTCGTGATAAAGTACTGTTGTATTTTCAATAATTGGGATTATGCTTTCATCATATACCGTATCACTGCAAAAGGCATAGCTCTTAGGTGGCAATGGGTCTTTGGTAACTGTTTTATTATCAATTAAAACACCGTCCTCATTTACCACATCAGCTCCCTGTTTCAACTTTCTGTAATAGGCAACGTTAATATTGGCTTTCAGAACAGCACCTATATTTAATTTACGCTCATTCTCTTTTTCCTTGAACAAAAACCCATTAGTATAAACACGGTGCTTAAGAGGAATAGTGACTACCTCTATTTTTTCATCTTCAAAGATTAATTCGGATTTTTTTGAGGTCAATTCATGAAAAATCAATGGGTAATTAGTCCAAGAATCCGATAGCTTAAGTTGAAGCGTAATAATTTCCTTTAAGCCTTTTGGGCCATAAATATGCAGTGGCGTTTCTCTTGTCAGTAACCTAAATGTACTCACCAAACCTATTAAACCAAAGTAATGATCACCATGAAGATGAGAAATGAATATATGCTTAATTCTAGAAAACTTGATTCTGTTTCGACGTAACTCAACTTGTGTACCTTCACCACAATCTATAAGAAACATATGGTTTTTTATTTCTAAAACCTGTGAAGTTGGATTAGTGTTGGTGCGTGGTGTTGCGCTATGACAGCCGAGAATGGTTAATTTCATAATTTGTCGTTTAGTTGTTTTGTCGTTCAGTTGACTTCATTAATTCGACTTTACAACTCAAAGACCAACAGCTTAACATTTTCAAAATCCTAAATCGCGTTCGATTTCTTCCATTTCAATAATATCATAAGCTTCTTGTAATGTAGGTACGACCACTAATTCGTATGGCATTTGGTCTAAATCTACCTGGTCAGATACAATAACAAAAGATTTTTTATCACTTCTATGGTTATTGCTTAGACGCAAAAATTCAATAATATCTTCCAATAAAATCTTTTCAAGGCTAGATAATCTTACTATAAGGTGATAGTCCTTATATTTATGATATCCGACTTCGATATTATTGACTAAAGTTTTTACCGAAGCTTTTTCTTGAGCAATTATGGTAATATTTCCATCTCTATCTATTATCATAACTATTGTTTTATTTTTGAAGCCAATAAATAAATGACTGCCATTCTTATGGCCACACCGTTTTCTACCTGATCTAAAATAATAGCCTGCTTGGAGTCGGCGACATCACTGGTAATCTCTACACCTCTGTTTATTGGTCCAGGATGCATAATGACAATGTCCTTTTTTAAACTGTCTAATAATTCTTTATTAACACCAAACTGTTGTGTATATTCTCTAGTGGTAGGAAAATAGCTAATGTCCATTCGTTCATTTTGTACTCTAAGCATATTGGCAACATCACACCATTCTAAGGCTTTCCTTAGATTAGTTTCAACTATAACACCAAGATCTTTTATGTATTTAGGTAAAAGGGTTTTGGGTCCACAAACCATAACATTGGCTCCTTGCAATTGTAAAGCATAGATATTGGAGAGCGCAACTCTACTGTGTAAAATATCTCCAACGATGACAACATTTTTTCCTTTGACGCTGCCCAACTTTTCCCTAATTGAATACGAATCTAACAATGCCTGAGTAGGATGCTCATGTGCTCCATCACCAGCGTTGACAATACTTGCATTTACATGCTTTGATAAAAATACTCCAGCACCTGGATTGGGATGGCGCATTACCACCATATCCACTTTCATAGATAAGATATTATTCACTGTATCTATTAGAGTCTCTCCTTTTTTTACTGAAGATTGAGAAGCAGAGAAGTTGATAACGTCTGCTGATAAGCGCTTTTCAGCAAGTTCAAAAGAGAGTTTTGTACGCGTGGAATTTTCAAAGAATAAATTAGCAATGGTAATATCTCTAAGTGATGGGACTTTTTTAATAGGCCTATTGATAACCTCCTTAAACTGATCTGCAGTTTCAAAAATCAGTTCTATATCTTCTTTTGTAAGATACTTTATTCCCAGTAAGTGATTTACACTTAGTTCACTCATTTTTAGTTTGTTCTATTTGTCAATTAAATACACCGTATCCTCACCTTCGTTTTCAACCCAGTTCACCTTTACCTTTTGGTTGTCTATGGCGTCAACCTGCCTTCCTTTATAATTGGGCTGAATTGGTAAATGACGACTAAAACGCCTGTCTATTAGAGTCAATAATTCAATATTATTTGGTCTTCCAAACGATTGTATCGCTGTTAGTGCCGATCTTATGCTACGACCAGTATAAAGCACATCATCAATAAAAACAACGTTCTTATCCTCTACTATAAAGCCTATTTCTGTAGTGTTTGCTTCTAACGGTTTATCACCTCTTCTAAAATCATCCCTGAAAAAAGTAATATCCAAATGTCCCAATTGAATATTCTTAATCTTATAATCCTCTGTTAGTATTTGCGCTAAACGGTCTGCCAAAAATTTACCTCTTGGCTGAATACCGATTAATACCGTTTCAGAAAAATCATCGTGATTTTCAATAAGTTGGCAAGCCAATCTATGTAGTATAATGTTGACTTCTTTAGAGTTGAGTAATACTTTTTGACTCATGTAGTATCCAAACGTTATTGGATTGCAAAGTTAAGGCAAATAATTTGAGTATCAAATTAAAGATAATACATAAAAAAAGCCTTTCCAAAATAGAAAGGCTTTAAAATTTAAGATATAGAGAAATAAAATTACTTCTTTTTATCCATTTTATCTTTAAGTGCTTGTAGCGCATCATTAGCATCTCCTAAAGTTGGCTTAGCTTCAGCCGCTTGAGCTTCTGCTTTCTTAACAGCTTGCTTAACGATTTTAGCTTCTTCCTCTCTAAATACTGCTGTATGCGATGCTACAACTCTTTTGAATTCTTTGTTGAACTCAATGATCTTAAATTCTGCTTCTTCACCCTTACCAAGTTTAGAACCATCTTCTTTTTCTAAGTGACGTTGTGGAATAAATGCCGTGATGTCATCATTAAACTCTATGGTAGCACCTTTATCTACAATCTCAGTGATAGCAGCTTTGTGCGTAGTACCTAAAGCAAATTCAGTTTCGTACTTGTCCCAAGGATTCTCTTCAGTCTGTTTGTGACCTAAAGACAATTTACGACCTTCAACATCTAATTCTAATACAACAACATCTAACTTATCACCAACATTACAGAACTCAGATGGGTGCTTTATTTTCTTAGTCCAAGATAAATCAGAGATATAAATCAATCCGTCGATACCTTCTTCTAATTCAACAAATACACCAAAGTTTGTAAAGTTACGTACTATACCTGTGTGTTTAGAACCAACAGGATACTTAGATGTAATATCTGTCCATGGATCTGGTGTTAATTGCTTAATACCAAGAGACATTTTACGGTCTTCTCTATCTAAAGTTAAGATTTGAGCTTCGATCTCATCTCCTACAGATACAAAGTCTTGAGCAGAACGTAAGTGCGTTGACCAAGACATTTCACTTACGTGAACTAATCCCTCAACACCTTCTTCTACTTCAACGAAAGCACCGTAATCAGCGATTACAACAACTTTACCTTTTACTTTATCTCCAACTTTAACATCCTCACCTAATGCTTCCCAAGGGTGTTTAGATAATTGCTTAAGACCTAATTGTATTCTTGACTTATTCTCATCAAAATCAAGGATTACAACATTTAACTTCTGATCTAACTCAACAATCTCATTTGGATGGTTGATACGAGACCAAGAAAGATCTGTAATATGAACTAAACCATCAACACCACCAAGATCGATAAACACACCATAAGAAGTAATGTTTTTAACAACACCTTCTAATACTTGTCCTTTTTCTAATTGGCCAATGATTTCTTTCTTTTGCTCTTCGATATCCGCTTCAATAAGCGCTTTGTGAGAAACTACTATGTTTTTGAATTCGTGGTTGATCTTTACAACTTTAAATTCCATAGTTTTATTTACGTACTGATCGTAATCTCTAATAGGTTTTACATCGATTTGAGAACCTGGCAAGAATGCTTCAATACCAAATACGTCAACGATCATACCGCCTTTAGTTCTGCACTTTACAAAACCTGTTACGATTTCACCTGTTTCGTGAGCTTTGTTTACTCTATCCCATGCCTTTATTACACGAGCTTTTCTGTGAGATAATACTAGTTGACCCGTTGCGTCTTCACGCACATCAATCAATACCTCAACTTTGTCTCCAACTTTTAGATCTGGATTGTAACGAAACTCGTTAAGAGAAATTACACCTTCAGATTTTGCGTTGATGTCGATTATGGCATCTCTATCTGTAATGTGAATCACTTCTCCTTCAACAACTTCATCATCTAAAGTGTCAACGAAATTCTCGGATACCAATTTTTCAAATTCTTCTAGCTTTTTGTCCGCTACTTGCTCAATTCCTTCTTCGTAATTGTGCCAATCGAAATCTTTTAAGAATTTTTCTGGATTTGCTTGAGCTTCAGAAACTACTGGAGCTTCAACTGTAGTTGCTTCAGTTGCTTCAACCTCAGCTTTTTTTGTTTTCTTTTCAGCCATGTGCTGATTAAAATTTGTATTCTACCATCTTATCGAAAATTTGATGCGAAATAAGCAGCAGAAGCGTTATTGATTTTATTTGTTTTACCTTTTAATTTCCTCAATCGCTAAAAGGTCTGCAAAAGTACTACATATTATCCTGAAAACCAAACAGAAAAATAAGTGACTTTTATAAATTATCCGTGTCTTAAGTTTAGAGTACCATAATGATAATGTGAAACGTTAAAACTTGGCATTTAAATTGGTATATTTACAAGACTATTAATACTAAAATTTAAACAATCATGGTTAAAGCAAAATATCAAGACGTTCTTGATTTAGGTGAAAAATTAAACATCCAAAACGGAAAAGTAGAAGAAGAAAACGGCAAATTAAAAGTTTGGGGAACCGCTTCTACACAATATGAAAAAAACCTATTATGGGACGAGATCAAAAGAATCGGTGGTGAAAACCCTAGCGATATCATGGCAGACATTAAAGTTGCTGACGAATCTGTCTATGCGAGACATACAGTTAAATCTGGTGAAACTTTAGGAAAAATTGCCAAGCATTATTATGGTGACCCATCTAAGTACCAAAAGATTTTTCAAGCTAACACTGATAAATTAAAGAATCCGGATTTAATTTATCCAGACCAGGAATTAGTAATTCCTAATCTTTAATTAAAGATTTAAAAATAAAAAAAGTGACCACTTGGTCACTTTTTTTATTTTGCATTTTCAATCCTAAAAATCTGTTCAATAGTAGTGTTCATATTTTCTCCATTGCTATCGTAAAACTTCCATTTGCCAGGTATTACTTTCGACATTTTCATCATATAACTACAACCACCCCTTCCTAATGCTAATGCGCTATCAATCTTAAATTCTCCTTCAGCAATTAACTGTCTATTTTGGTTCCAGAATTTCCAATATCCAACTTTGTATTTATAATTAACTTCTTCCGGAACTAATCCACAAAAAGTATATTTTCCAGAATCGAATTTTCCTTCACCAAATAATGTTTCTTCATCTGTAATCCACTCATTATCTTCAATCAGATACCTAAAATCAAGGAATTCATCGACACTAATATCTCTCGTGAACTTAACAATTGAATTTGATGAATCTATATATTCTAGTTGAATTTTCCTTAAATCAATCAATATTTTCAAGTTGTTACTTATTAAAGTATAATTTGGATATATGGTTGAAAAATCATCTTTTTTAAAACCTAAAATATTATTAATATGCCATTTAAGCCTGTCGAATTTTTCAGAGCCTTTCTTAATAATTTCTAACTTCCCTTTTTCAGGCTTACTCATATAACGATACTCAAACACCATATCATCTTTAATAAAATTATCTCTTACTGGAATATCCTTACAGCTAGTAAAAACTGATATGAATACAATTAGTTTTAATACCTGAATTGATTTCATTTAAATGTGATTACTTATTAATTAGTGGGAGTTTAAAAAAAGTGTTATTGCTAAATTTAGACAATAGTCTTAGCTAATTTTACCAAACTATCAACTTGTTCTTCAATAGTTAAATCAGAATTATCAATCTCAATGGCATTATCTGCCTTCCTTAAAGGTGAATCTTCCCTTGAAGAATCTATACGGTCTCTAGTGGTTACATTTTCGAGAACTTCTTCATAGCTCAAATTGTGTCCTCGTTCCAATAATTCCTTATAACGTCTCTTAGCTCTTGTTTCTGCAGAAGCTGTCATAAATATTTTTAATTCGGCATCTGGAAAAACTACCGTACCAATATCGCGACCATCCATCACAATACCTTTATCTTTCCCCATTAATTGTTGTTGTTCCACTAATTTTTGACGCACCTCAGAAATTGTGGCAATAGGGCTTACATATCTAGATACTTTTAAGGTTCGGATGTCTTTTTCTATATTCCTACCGTTAAGATAGACCTCAGCAAAACCTAAGTCTTTGTTGTACTTAAACGTTATTTTAATGTCATCAAGTCTTTCAATCAGTTTTTCGATATGAAAGAAATCTTCACCAATCAAATCATTTTCTAAGGCAAAGTATGTTACTGCTCTGTACATGGCTCCTGTATCTACATAAATGTAGTTGAGCTCCTTAGCCAATTGTTTGGCGACAGTACTTTTACCTGTTGAAGAAAATCCATCTATGGCTATAATTATTTTTTTCATCCTTTAAAATTACCTTCTCCGTCCATCCAAATCTATTTGTAGTCCAAAAAAACTGGTGTTTGAAGCACTGGTGTATCTCGCATGTGTATAACTAAAACGCATTGAGTTTAATCTTATTCCCACACCAACTGAAAGTCCTGAAAAATTTCTTTGGTCAACAATTCGCAGCTCTTCTGCTCGTCTAAAATTATAACCTAACCTTAGATTAAATCCTTTTTCTGGCCACAGTTCCGCACCTAAAATCAAATGACGCAAAGCATTATTAAAAAACCCTACTTTCTCTTGGGTTTGGTTACCATCCAAATCCGTAGTTGCTCTAGCGGGATTGGAAACACCAATAGGCCAAGCCTGTAAATTCTCAAGAGTTAAATGCCAGCGAATTGGTACATTTTCCAAAGTCTGGGACATTCCAAAGTTAACTTCAAAAGGTAAAGGCTCGTTTTGACCTGCATACGTCGAAAACTGTGTCCCTAAATTCCTTATGGTTAATGCAGCATGAAAATCCAAATCTTCGTTGATATACATTGCACCGATGTCCACAGCCCCTCCAATTGAATTGTATTGTTCTAACAACGATGTTATAATTTTTAAGTTGGCACCAACATAGAAATCCGTAAATGGGATATTGTAATTATAACCTGCAGAAATAGCTGCTTCGTTGCCACTAAAACTTCCTGTAGAGACTCCGTTAACATCATAACCATCAAACGTACCGTAATTGATATAGGTAACACCAAAATGAAAGGTTTGCAGATGCCTGTCCCAGGTGTAGGCATAGGCTGCCGTTCCGTAAGTTATATCACCCAAAAAACTCGACACATTGACAGCCAACTGGTTGTGCATCTGCCAATTTAAGGACGCAGGATTATAAAGTGCCTCAGTTACATCATGGTCGAAATTTGTTATAATCTTCCCGCCTAGTGCAGCCTGTCTTGGAGAGGATACGAGATTGAGAAATTGATAAGTGGATTCGCCACCCAATTGTGCAAACACTGGTAATGCTAAAAGCATAATAGATAATTGGGTAAGCCTCTTAATCATAAACGATGCAAAATAACTAAATCTATCTTAAAACGATGATATGATTTTTTTATTTTTTGTGGGTAACCGTTTTCTATTCAAGTTGCAATTTCTGACCTACTTTAATGAGATTGCCTGTTAGACCATTAAGGCTTTTAAGTTGTTCTACGGTAAGTCCATTTGATTTAGCAATGCTATATAAAGTGTCTCCTTTTGAAACTGTCCAAACCGATAAATCTCCTTTTTCACCATTTGAACTAAAATTAGCTATCCTAAGCTTCTCACCAACTTTAATAATATTAGAACTTAAGCGGTTTAGACGCTTTAACTCATCTACTGTTAATCCATAACGAATGCCTAAACTGTATAAGGTCTGACCCTCTTCAACAATATGATAATCGTTTTTTGTCTCTTTCAATACCGGCTCTGGTGACATATCATCAGTCTCGGGTTCTATGTTGTCAAAATTTCTAACCCGAAGTTGTTGCCCTTCATTAACCAAAGTAGTTTCTAAATTATTGACACGCTTCAATTCAGTTAATGTTGTATTATAACGATTGGCTACATCCAATAGCGTCTCGTTTTCTTGGACGACATGAAAATCGGAATCAATCTCAACTTCCTTCTTATCATCACTGATATGCTTGGAGGTTGCGATGTTTTTACTTTTACCTTCAGAATCAACCAATGTAATTTCGCCAGTTTTTAGATTAAGCTTTGCAGGCTTTCCATCCAAAATCACATCCTTGTATGCTGCTTCTTGTGCAAAAGCAAGTGCTCCTGATAGAATTACAACTATTATTGAAAGAATTAATTTATAGCTTCTTTGCATTCTTAACTTTCTGATCGGTAATGGCTATATCCAATACATCACCCATGTCTTTTACATAATGAAACTTCAACCCTTTAAGATATTCTGGTTTAATTTCGTCGATATCTCTTTTGTTGTCTTCACAGAGTAAAATTTCCTTTATGCGTGCACGCTTAGCCGCAAGGATTTTTTCCTTAATACCACCAACGGGCAAGACTTTTCCTCTCAGAGTAATTTCGCCTGTCATCGCTATACTCTTTTTTACTTTACGTTGTGTAAATAAAGACACTAAAGAGGTCAACATAGTAACACCTGCACTTGGCCCATCTTTAGGAGTTGCTCCTTCAGGTACGTGAATGTGCACATTATATTTATCAAACACTTCTGGGTTTATTTCAAACTTATCTGCATTAGACTTAATGTATTCCATAGCAATGGTAGCAGATTCCTTCATAACTTTACCTAGATTTCCTGTTATGGAAAGGTTTCCTTTTCCTTTAGATAAAATAGATTCTATAAACAGAATATCGCCTCCTACCCTTGTCCAAGCCAAACCAGTTACAACACCAGCTACATTGTTGTTTTCATATTTGTCGCGTTCTAGCTTAGGGCTTCCTAATACTTCTATAACGTCTTCGTTAGAAACTTTAACATTGTAGTCTTCTTCCATTGCTATATTCTTGGCGGCGTAGCGCACCATTTTCGCAATTTGTTTTTCAAGACCTCTAACACCAGATTCTCTTGTGTAACCTTCAACAATTTTCTCTAATTGTGGTTTTCCTATTTTAAGGTTATTGCTATCTAAACCATGTTCTTTTAACTGCTTTGGCAACAAATGACGCTTGGCAATTTCTACCTTTTCCTCAATAGTGTATCCCGTAACATTAATAATTTCCATTCGGTCACGAAGTGCTGGTTGAATGGAATTTAAACTATTGCAAGTGGCAATAAACATTACTTTGGACAGGTCGTAACCCATCTCAAGGAAATTATCGTAAAACTCATTATTCTGCTCTGGGTCCAAAACTTCTAACATCGCTGAAGACGGATCTCCTTGGTTGCCTGTTGAAAGCTTATCTATCTCGTCCAAAACAAAAACCGGGTTTGAGGTACCAGCTTTCTTCAAACTCTGAATAATACGGCCTGGCATAGCACCAATATAGGTTTTTCTATGACCTCTAATCTCCGCTTCATCACGTAATCCACCCAAAGAAATCCTTACATATTCTCTACCTAAAGCTTCTGCAATGGATTTACCTAAAGATGTTTTACCAACACCTGGAGGTCCATAAAGACATAGTATTGGAGACTTCATATCATTACGAAGTTTTAATACGGCCAAATATTCTATAATACGTTTTTTAACATCGTCCAATCCAAAATGATCGCGATCGAGAATCCTCATGGCTCGTTTTAGATCGAATTTATCTTCACTGAATTCGTTCCAAGGTAAATCCAAAAACAGGTCTAGGTAGTTTCTCTGAATTGAATATTCTGCAACCTGAGGGTTCATGCGCTGCATTTTTGCCAATTCCTTATCAAAATGGGTTTTTACCTTTTCATCCCATTGCTTTTCCTTGGCGCGGGTTTTCATTTCCTCAATCTCTTGCCCAGAAGAGACACCACCACCCAATTCCTCTTGAATGGTTTTCATCTGTTGGTGCAAGAAATACTCACGTTGTTGCTGGTTCATGTCACTCTGCACCTTACTCTGAATATCATTTTTTAGCTCTAATTTTTGATATTCTAGGTTCATGTATTTTAAAGTCTCTAGGGCACGTTCCTTAAGATCGTTAATGACCAACAATTTTTGCTTTTCTTCAACCTTAAGGTTCATATTAGACGACACAAAGTTGACCAAGAAAGAATTACTCTCTATGTTCTTTATGGCAAAGCTAGCCTCCGTTGGAATATTTGGGCTTTCCTTTATAATATCCAACGACAAATCCTTGATAGAATCTATAATGGCATCAAACTCTTCGTTCTTAGACTGTGGTTTTGTTTCTGGTAAATCGGAAATCTTTGCAGTGAGGTAAGGCTTTTCTGTAATAATCTCATTTATCTGAAAACGCTTTTTACCCTGTATAATAACTGTAGTGTTGCCATCTGGCATCTTTAACACCTTTAAAATTCTAGCTACAGTACCGGTTTTATATATGTCATTAGCCGAAGGGTTCTCAACAGCTTCATCCTTTTGTGCCACTACACCAACAACTTTCCCACCTTTGTTAGCGTCATTTATAAGTTTAATGGATGTATCTCTGCCAGCTGTTATAGGAATAACAACACCCGGAAACAAAACCGTATTACGCAATGGGAGTATTGGTAAGGATTCTGGTAGGGATTCATTATTGATTAATTCTTCATCTTCTGGTGTCATTAAGGGAATCAACTCCGAATTTTCGTCAAAATCCTGAAATGACAAACTGTCAAGACTTAAAAAATTTGATTTCTTCATATTATTTTTAAGCCATTCTGTCATTAAAACAAACAGAAAAGCATTTTTTTAAAAGTATTAATAATTAACTTTATACTGAATATCAATTGTTTATAAGATATTCAAAGTTATTCACACCAATATATTTTCAATTGTTGTGCCATTACATCAATAAGGTTTAAAAGTTTTTTTAATAAACTGTAACAATCTATGTTAAATTTCATCTTTAGACTAAAGCAATTGTTTTTTTGACATCAACCAATCAAGATATCGAACAGTTATTATTGCTTTGTAAATCTAGTAACCATCGTGCACAGTTGGAAATTTACAATAGATACAACAAAGCCATGTACAACACAGCGTTAAGAATTGTGAAAGATTCTTACAAGGCTGAAGACATTATGCAAGAGTCTTTTTTAACGGCTTTTACAAAATTGAACACTCTGGAGGACACCAAATTATTTGGCGCATGGTTAAAACGAATAGTGGTAAACAATAGTATTGGTTACTACAATAAAAGCACTAAGCAAAATGAAGTCCCTTTAGAAACAGTAATTTATAAAGTTGAGAATGACAACGGCATTGAAGAATGTAGCCAAAATACGGATAAAGTTAAGCACATTTTAAAGGTGATGAAAACCTTAAAACCTAATTACAGTTTAGGCTTAACACTTCATCTCATTGAAGGCTACGATTATGAAGAAATCTGTGATATTATGGATATTTCCTACGCCAATTGTAGAACCATGATATCCAGGGCAAAAGAAAGTTTACGTAAAAAATTAATGCATACAGCATAAAATTTTAAAACTATGCAAAAAGATACTTTAGACGATTTATTTGGTGATTTTAAAAGTGAGTTTGACATCAATGAGCCCAACGAAGGTCATAAAGATCGGTTTTTGGAAAAATTGAAAACCAGTAATATAGCCTCTAATGATTCTGACAAAAGATCTGGCTTTAACTGGAAACCATTTTTGGCCATCGCAGCATCTTTGGTCATTTGTTTTAGTGTATTTACTACGCTACAAAATGAACCTGAAATTAGGGATTTGGCGAGTGTTTCTCCAGAAATGTCCGAGACACAGGATTTCTTTACGGCAACTATTCAAACTGAACTAAAAAAGCTGAATGCAGAGCGCTCGCCTTTAACAGAGCAAGTTATCGCAGATGCTTTGAATAGAATTGAACTACTTGAAAAAGAGTATCAAAACTTAAAAACGGATTTAACCGAAAGTAACAATGACCAACGTGTGATCTATGCGATGATCAGCAACTTTCAGAACAGAATTGATATTTTGAATACTGTTCTTGAACAAATCGAAACTATTAAACAATTAAAAAACAACAGTGATGAACCAACAAATACAATTTAGAATCGCTTTAATGCTTTTACTAATGCCTTTTATAGCATTGGCAAACACAGGTATTGAAGCAACCAAAACATCAAAGGAACGCAAAATTAAAAAATCCTTTAATGTATCTTCTACTGCCACGCTAAAAGTGAGCAATAGCTATGGCAACCTTGACGTTGTCACCTGGAACGAGAACAAAATCGATTTTGACATTACCATAAAGGTTTCTGGAAATGATGCCGACAAGGTACAAGAACGTCTTGATGGTATTGATGTAGAATTTTCATCGAGCAACGATATGGTTTCTGCCATTACCAATATTGAAAAAAAGCAGAAAAGCTGGTGGAATTGGGGAAAAAAGATGAACCTAAAACTAGAAATCAATTATGTTGTTAAAATGCCCATTTCTGGTAGCGTAGAATTAAACAACGATTACGGAGCCATTAATCTAGATAAGCTAGAAGGCAGAGCAAAAATCATCTGTGACTATGGTAAAATCACCACTAAGGAATTGATGGCAGATAACAACGAACTTAGATTCGACTATACCAACAACAGTTATTTTGAATATATTAAGAGTGGCAAAATAAATGCGGATTACAGTGGCTACACTGTTGCAAAAGCAGAAAACTTAGAGATTAGCTCAGATTATTCAAAGTCGGTCGTAGAAGTTGCAGAAAACGTAAAGTATAACTGCGATTATGGCTCGTTAAAAGTTGATAATGTAAACAATGTTGAGGGCAACGGAGATTATCTAGGCCTACGCTTGGGAAATGTGTTTAAGAATGTAAGCATTAGAGCTGACTATGGCTCTATAAAAATTGACCGCATGGCATCAAAAGCCAAAAATCTAAGTATCACCTCAGAGTTTACAGGTATCACCATTGGTTTTGATGCTGGCTACAATTTTGATTTTGACATTGATTTGGATTACTGCTCACTACGAGACTCTGACGGATTCAACTTTACAAGCAAAGAAATCAATCATTCTGAAAAGAAATACAAAGGTCATCACGGGTCTAAAGGCTCAGGAAATATGGTAAAGATTAACTCGGAATACGGAAGTGTGAGTTTTAAAAAACTATAACAATCAAATAACGAACAACAACCAAACAATTAAATATAATGAAAACATTACAATCAATCGCAGTATTAGTATTCTTACTTAGCGCATCAACATCATGTGCTCAGTGGGACAAATGGGAAAAAGTTAAGGGTGATGGCAACATTACCACTGAAACACGTTCTACAGGTTCTTATGACGGTTTAAAAGCTGCAGGGCCAATGGACTTTAAATTGGTAGAAGGAACTGAAGGTAAAATTACCATTGAGGGAGATGCCAATCTTATGGACTATATCGTAACCGAAGTAAAAGATGGCAAACTGATCGTTAAAGTAAAAAAAGGGTTTAACATAAGACCTACACAGAACATTGTTGTTACGGTACCTTATGAGTCTATTAATTCCGTATCCCTTGCAGGATCGGGAGATATAGAAAACTCAGGTACAATAAACGCAGATGACTTTAATGTGTCCTTAGCTGGCTCGGGAGATATTAATTTAAATATCAGTTCTACATCTGTGGAAAGCAGCATAGCAGGCTCTGGAGATATTGCGCTGCGTGGCTCAACACAAAACTTAACAACAAAGATTGCCGGATCTGGAGACTTTGATGGCAAAAATCTTAAAAGTGTAAACGTTACTGCAAAAATAGCTGGGTCTGGTAATGCCAATGTGGTTTGTAATGGAGAATTAAAAGCTCGGATTACAGGCTCTGGTGATGTTAAATACTCAGGTACTCCAACAAATAAGGATACTAAAGTTACAGGTTCTGGTAGCGTTAGCAACTAGTGTTCTATCAATCAACCAAAAAAGGAAAAGGGCAAACTAATTAGTTTGTCCTTTTTGTTTTTCATGAAAAGGTGATTAATCAAAATAATTATCATCCAAAGAATAATTAAACGTTCCGTTTATACAATCCAACGGACCAGTTACTTCATTAGTTGAATTATTAATCTTATGATATTGAAATTCAAACGTCCCTGTTATTACTCTGTTAGTTAAATCAAATTCGGTAATAGTAATAGTACCACCATAATCTCCTGTATAGCCTAACACATTGTTACCGTAAAAGAAATTGATATCAAAATGCGGAACCACATCGTTTCCATTTTCATCATCTACAGGATAAGTTTCTAAATCATATGTGCCTTCTTGCCATTTATTTTCAGGTATAAATAATTTTATTTCTTTGGTTGTATTATCCGGGACAATCTGTGCATAAGTACTATTACCATAAATAGCTATGTAATCAAAATCGTTTGCATAGGAAAACGTAACAATATCAATAGCACTGTTAAACGTATTATAACCATTAGGCTTCATATCATTGTACTGCTCACCATCTAAATTTGCCGTCATTAAGGCAAATGAATCATTTTGCGAGCAATCACCCAGGACATCAATTACAGCTTGTAAACTACCACCTTCGTCTCCACAGAGTTCTATTTGCTCTTCTAGTGCAGCCCTATAATCTTGGCATAAATCTGTGTAATCATCCGATCCTGCTGTTGCAAATTCTGCTTGAGCTGATGTTGTGTTTTCAATGGCTTCATCACAAGTATCGGCAGAGTTATTATCGCTTGAGTCGCTTGAACAGGCTATAATTGATATTGACAATATAAAAGTTAAGGTATAAACTATCTTTTTCATATATATGCGATTTTATTTTTACGAATATATGAATAAGAAATTTCTTATTCAGCATAAAAACTATTTTCCGCATTTAGCATTGCCATCTAACCTATAATAACTACTGATAATTAATCCAAGGCATTCCTTTTTTTTGACAATATTCTGTTATGCGAAACAATAGCAAATCGGATATAGAGTGTTTGCTATTTACTTGTCCAATAGGGCCAAGGAAAATAAAGTTAGCTTATATCTTAATATAAACATAAGTAACAGGCTCAACAATAGTTTCACTTGCATCTTCAGTATTGGTAGCTGTAAAACCACCTTGAATTACCTTAAACAAACTATCTGCGTTTCTAAAGTAATTTGTAGTGGTGCCATCGCTAAAAGTTACGATTACAGAATTTGTTCCATGCAGTATCCAAGTAAACGGAATGTTTTCACTGACAGTATAGCAGTTTACAAAAAAGTCTTCTTCATTTGGACCAGTAGATATATAAGTTATTTCTGCTTCAGACCTTAAGTAAAATATTCCTGTACCATCTGCATTTAAGGTTATGGTTTCGTTATTGTAACAATCAATTTCCTCTAAATAATCGAATGTAACCTCTCCATCGTTATCTATGTCTATACCTTCATCATTTAACCAAGATATGAGCCTCCATTCGCCTACCAAGGCTTCAAAAGGAGGTTGGCAATTTCCTAACTCATTTACTATTTGTTGCAAACTATTGTTATCATCGCCACAAACCTCAATTTGATACTCCAAAGCCTCTTTGTATATATTGCATAGTTCGGTGAAGTCGAGAATGGGTGCGCTCTCATAATTGGTTTGTGCGATTTCTGTCGCAGCCATTGCCTCTGCACATAAATCGTCATCAGAAGTACAAGTACCTAGCTCATCAACGAGCAATTGTAAGCTACCGTCCTCATCACCACAAATCTCAATTTGATCCTCTAATGCATCTCTATAAACCTGACATAACAAGCTATAATTATCTTCATCGGAATTGGAAAAATCTATTGCGGCCTCGGCGGTAACCTGCATAGCCAACTGGCAAGAATTGTCTTCTATTATAATCTCTCCTTCGTATGGTTCGTTATGGCAACCAACAAGGAGCAGAATTACAATAGGCACACATTGTAAACTGATTTTCTTTAACATAGCACCTAAAGTTAAGCATTAATCTTCAATTACTATCTATAACACAAAAAAAAAGCTATGCGTTGACTTCTTAGGCATCTTCTACCCTAATGTTCTTTATTGAGTATAAAATTATGACACCTATGATAAAAAACGTGATTAAAAACAATATTGAATAACGCATACTACCCGTTATTTGGGCTATAAACCCATAAAGGAACATGCCTATAACAATACCTATTTTTTCTGCGACATCGTAAAAACTAAAATAGGACGCAGTGTCCACAGAGCCTTCTGGAATTAACTTACTATATGTAGATCTCGATAACGCCTGAATACCTCCCATAACCAATCCTACGGAAGCTGCAGTGATATAAAAATGTGTAGGCGTGGTTACAAAATAAGCAAAACCGCATATTAAAATCCATATACAAATTACACAGATCAGAGCCTTTATGTTTCCAATTTTTTTCGAGAGTTTAGCCGTAAAATTCGCACCAAGGACCGCAATTAACTGTATTAGGAGAATACTAATTATCAATCCTGTAGTGGAGTCTTGAGTTCCCCAATCGAGCTCCTCTACTGCAAAATAGGTTGCTGCGATCATTATGGTTTGCACTGCCATGCTGTACACAAAAAAAGCAGACAAATAACGTTTTAAGGTTTTATTGGACTTTAAGGCATTCCATATTTTCTTCAATTCATTGTAGCCATACATGAGGACATACTTTGTCACCTTATGTCCTTCGTTTGTTCCTGTTGGCAAATGTTTAAAGGTGTATTGAGCGAAAAGAATCCACCAAACCCCTACCATAATAAATGCAATTCTTGTGGGTTGGGCACTACTTTCAAAGCCAAAAACATCATAGAACAATATCATAATTAGATTAATGACCAACAGAATGACACTACCGACATAACCTAGCGAAAACCCTTTGGCACTTATTTTATCTTGTTGTTCTGGATAAGCAATATCAGGAAGGTAAGAGTTATAAAAAACAAGACTTCCCCAAAAGCCAACTAAGCCTAAGACATAGCATACCATACCAAAGATTAAGTTCTCTAGCGAAAACCAGTACAATCCGATACATGATATTGCTCCTAAATAGCAAAAGAATTTCATAAAACCTTCTTTATTGCCTACATAATCAGAGATTCCTGATAAAATTGGAGATAAGATTGAAACAATTAAAAAACTGAACGCTGTCACATAACTTATTAATGAATCATTATTAAATTCATAGCCTAAAAATGTAACCGTATCGTCCAACACCTTTCCTGTTTCTTCATCTTTAATAATAGTTAGTGCTCCATAAAAAATCGGAAACACAGCTGAAGAGATTACTAAAGGGTATACAGAATTTGCCCAATCGTAAAATGCCCAAGCATTTAGAAGCTTTTTACTTCCTTTTTTAAGTTCGCTCATAATACTCTAATAAAAAAAGCTGCTCTCTTTGAGCAGCTTCTAAAGTAGTTAAATTAATTTTAACTGAATATTAATTCATAGGTCTAAAACTTGTTACACCATATTTTTTGGCTTCAGCTTTAGCTTTTGGAGCAAGAGATTTTAAATTTGCAATCCTACTGTCGCTACTTGGGTGTGTACTTAAAAACTCTGGTGGTGCCTGCCCTCCACTATTTGCTTTCATTCGTTTCCACAATTCTGATGCTTCATCTGGATTATAACCTGCAATAGCCATAAGAATGATACCAATCTCATCAGCTTCAGTTTCATGGCTCCTACTAAAAGGTAGTACACCAGCAACCGTTGTTGTAAGACCATAGGCCTGCATCCAAATTTGCTGTTTTTCCGGACTCTCATTTCCCGTTGCTACCGCTACACCGATACCTCCAAGTTGTTGAAGCATTCCTGAACTCATACGTTGTTGCCCATGATTTGCTAAGGCGTGCGCTACCTCATGTCCCATAATCGCTGCAATACCCGTTTCATTCTGAGCAATTGGAAGAATACCAGTATAAAAGGCTATTTTTCCACCTGGCATACACCAAGCGTTAACTTGATCTGACTGAATCAGTTTATATTCCCATTTGTAGTCATCTAAATATCCTTGGTACCCGTTTGCGTTTAACCAACGTTCTGCCGCTACAGCTATACGTTGACCTACTCTCGTAATCATTTCTGAATCCTTAGTACCAGTAACCACATTACTTTCGCTTAAAACCTGGTTGTATTGTGCAAAAGCAGCAGGAAATAAAGTACTATTTTCAGTACCTGGTAATGCTAAAGTCTTTTTACCCGTAAATGGGTTTGTAGCACATGATACAAAGATCACTACTATTCCTAATATTGATATTGCTTTTTTTAAAGTCATAGCTAATGGTTTTATTATAATTACTAAAATACGAAAAACAGTTCGTTTTATATTTGGACACTAAAATAAACTTAACGTCACTAATCGTTTGACTGTTTTCCTATAATATGTAACTCGGAAAAGTTTTTGTTGACCACAAATGAACTTGTACCATTTGATTTTAAATGATTTAGCGAAATAATCTCATTATCTAACTGTATCTCGGAAATATCGAAAGGCAATCCGTGAATTTGAATCTTGAATTTTTCATAAGGTGTAATAAACTTACCTTCCTTATACTGATTGATGATCAGCTCATTTGTTCTACCAGTTAAGGTAAAATTCCTTAAACTATAACGTCCTTTGGTATAGTCATAACCATCATTGGCATCACTAAACAACTCACTTTGCTCTTTTCCTTTTTTATAGTAAACATCTAGCGTGACTTCCTTTATTTCTTTCTCACCAACATACTGTTGCACCGGAAATTTAGGTATTATTGCCCCTTCCTTTATAAAAATAGGCATACTATCAATGTCCGCATCAACCCACATTTCCTTTCCTCCTTTAATTACTTTATCATTCCAGAAGTTGTACCATCTTCCTTTTGGAATGTACATTCTTCTCCCTTTTGCATTAGGCTCTAAAACGGGACAAACCAAAATCTGTTCACCATAAATAAACTCATCAGTCCTGTAGTGCGTATGGACATCATCTTGATCAAACAATACCAAAGATTTCAACAAAGGTGTACCATGATCTACATAGTTCCAAAATGCGGTATATAAATACGGTAGAAGCTGATATCTGATTTCTATAAATTTTCTTACGATGTCGGTAACGTCCTCATCAAACGCCCATGGCTCTTGGTCACCATGGTCACCGGATGAATGCACTCTAAAGAAAGGATGAAAAATACCAAGCTGTATCCAACGCGTAAACAATTCACCTTGAGGTTGCTCAGCAAACCCTCCTATATCACTACCTGCAAAACCAAAACCAGACATGGACATACGCTGTGCTTGAATATTGGCTATCCACAAATGTTCCCAATTCGCCACATTATCACCTGTCCAAGTGGATGTATAGCGTTGAGTGCCCGAATAAGCTGCTCTGGTTATAACAAACGGTCTCTTAGGGTAAGAATATTTTTTAAGTCCTTGATATGTAGCTCTTGCCATTTGCATTCCATAAATGTTATGAGCCTTTCTATGACTGCATGGGTTACCATCATAATCATGGCGAACATCGTCAGGAAATGTTTTGTTTGGCACCTCCATAACCGCAGGCTCATTCATATCGTTCCAAACACCTTTAATGCCAATATCCTCAATAAGTTCTTTGAATAATCCGGACCACCAATCTCTTACTTCTGCATTTGTAAAATCCGGGAAATAACATTCTCCTGGCCAAACTTTACCTTTCATATAATCACCATCAGCACGCTTACAGAAATAATCATTTTCTAGCCCTTCCTTAAAAACAGAATAATCTTTGTCAATTTTAATTCCAGGATCTATAATCGCTACAGTTTTAAAGCCTTGTTCCTTAAGTTCGGAAACCATTCTTTTAGGGTCTGGAAAATAGTCTTTATTCCAAGTAAAACATCTAAACCCATCCATGTAATCTATATCCAAATAGATAGCATCACAAGGAATTTGAAGTTTTCTAAAAGTTGATGTGATCTCCTTAACCTTGCTCTCTGGATAGTAACTCCATTTACATTGATGAAAACCCAAAGCCCATAATGGTGGTAGATGATGGGGTTTACCAGTAAGATCCGTATAACTTTCTACAACATCAGTCATTTTTGGCCCATAAAAGAAATAATAATTCATTTCGCCACCTTGAGCCCAAAAACTGGTTACATTTCTGCGTTCTTGAGCAAAATCAAATGAAGACATAAATGAATTATCGAAGAAAATCCCATAAGCTTTACCATGGTGCAAACCCGTATAAAATGGTATAGCTTTGTAAATAGGGTCAGTGTCTTTTCCGTATGCGTAGGAATCGGTAACCCAATTGGTATAACGTTTTCCTTTTAGGTTTAGATGATTCGGCTTATCTCCTAGTCCATAGTAACTTTCACCATCATTAGATACTTTGCTCATTTTTACTATGTTTCCTCCGTACTCATAGCTCTCTTCCCAATGAAATCCGATTTCATCCTGGTTAATAAGCACATTATCCTTTACATCATAAATAGAAACCCTTAAGCTTTCCTTAGAAATATGGCAACGTAATTTTGATGTTGTAATTATAAAGTCATCTTCATTTTCCTCAATCTCCAGTTTATTATAGCCAATACTTGCATATTTGGTTATGGCATAAGAAAAATCATTATTAAAATTACCGACGGTAGTATATCTAAACCTAAGGAGACTATCCCTTAAGACCGTTAATTGAAGGACGACATCATTGTCTGTTGTAAAATATAATTTATCAACATCTTTTTTGAAGCTTATTATCTTTGATGGAAATAGATTTCCCTTATGCTCTAATTCTGTATTTACAATCATAGTGCGGATTTGAGTTATGCGCCCGTAAAAAAACGGAAAAATCCGAACATTAGAAAGCCTAAAAGTCAGTATTTATATAGAATTGTTAACTATATCGTTTTCGTCATCGGATTTTATGAAAATGACAATTTTAAACCGTTAATTGATAAAATTAGAAGGCTATTTAACTAGTATATTTAAATACTACAGCACCCAAAGGCGGAATATCAATTTCTATGGAATTGTCTCTAAACTGCCATGGTTTTGATTTAGTGGATTGGATATTGTTTTTATACTCACCAGAACCAAAATATTTTTTGAGATCACTATTAAAAATCTCCTTTAGCTTTCCTTTTCTAGGCACTCCCATTTTATAATTTTCCCTAGGTACAGGTGTCATATTACAGGCAATGACCAAATCGTTAACTTTGTCTTTTCCCTTTCTTATGTAAACAAGTACTGAATTTTCGGCATCATTGTAATCTATCCATTCAAAACCTTCACCCGAAAATTGTTTTTCATAGAGTGCTGGCTCATTTTTATAGAGTGTATTTAGATCTTTTATCAATGCTTTTACACCTTTATGAGGTTCGTACTGCAATAAATGCCAGTCTAAACTCTGTTGAAAATTCCATTCTTCACTTTGCCCAAATTCTGCTCCTTGAAACAATAAGTTTGTTCCTGGATGCGTAAACATATATGAATATAACAATCGTAAATTAGCAAAGCGCTGCCATTCATCTCCAGGCATTCTTCCCAAAATAGAATGCTTACCATAAACCACTTCGTCATGGCTCAATGGCAGCATAAAATTTTCTGTAAAAGCATAGGTCATGCTAAAGGTTAAATCATTTTGATGATGTTTTCTGTAAATGGGTTCTTTTGCAAAATATTGCAATGTATCGTGCATCCATCCCATCATCCATTTCATTCCAAAACCCAATCCTCCAAGGTATGTAGGTTTGGACACCATAGGAAACGAAGTCGATTCTTCTGCTATGGTCTGCACATCTGGAAATGCACTGTAAACGGCTTCGTTCATTTCTCGCATAAACGAGATAGCTTCGAGATTTTCTCTACCGCCAAACATATTTGGCTCCCATTCTCCATCTTCCCTACTATAATCCAAGAACAGCATAGAAGCTACGGCATCTACTCTTAAGCCATCTGCATGATATTGGTCTAACCAAAATATCGCGTTACTTATCAAAAAAGATTTTACCTCATTACGTCCGTAATTGAAAATTAAACTCTTCCAATCTGGGTGATAGCCTTTACGCTTATCTGGATGCTCGTACAATGCAGAACCATCAAAGAAGCCAAGACCATGCGCATCTTCAGGAAAATGTGATGGCACCCAATCTAAAATAATCCCAATGTCATTTTGGTGCAGTTTGTCAACCAACACCTTAAATTCCTCTGGATAACCAAACCGTGAAGTCGGTGCAAAATAACCGGTAAGTTGATAGCCCCAAGACGGATCATATGGATATTCCATTATAGGCATTAATTCTACATGGGTAAAATTCATATCCTTAACGTAAGACACCAATTCATCAGAGAGTTCTTTATATGAAAGTGACCTATTTTCTTCAATTTGTTTTTTCCAAGAGCCCAAATGGACTTCATAAACAGAAAAAGGTGCGTCTAAAGCATTGTGGTCCTTTCTCTTTTTCATCCACTTAGAGTCTTTCCATTTATAGCTGTCTTCCCATACAATCGAGGCTGTTTTTGGTGGATGTTCACACCTTCTGGCATAAGGATCTGCCTTTTCGGTTTTTATATCTTTATGGTGACTATGTATCTTGTACTTGTAAATATTGCCTTTCCCTACTCCTGGAATAAAACCTTCCCAAATACCGCTACCATCCCATCTAACGTTCAATTTATGATCACCTTCTAACCAATAGTTAAAATCACCAACAACAGACACCATTTTTGCGCTTGGTGCCCAGACCGCAAAATATGTACCTTCTACTCCATCTACGGTTTTAATGTGAGAACCGAATTTTTCATAAAGTTTGTGGTGTTTTCCTGATTTAAATAAATTAATATCAAATTCGGTAAATAAACTGTGTACAATTACTTCTGCCATAATTAGTGGTTGATGATATTAGATATCCCTTTTAGAGGAATTACTGCCCAGCGTGGACGTGAATTAAGCTCGTAGCCCAATTCGTAAACTGCTTTTTCTAGCAATGAATATTTTAATAAAAAGATACGCTCTTGTTGATAACCTATATTAATATTTGCATTTTGAATTTCCACAACGTAAGTCCCCAAAAACAATCCTATAAAGTATTGATAAAGTATCTCACCTGCTTCAAAGAGTTCTTCTTGGCTTTGCTTATAATGTTCTCCATTATTAAAAATGGTTGCATAAATGGCATAATGGAAAGACCTAAACAGACCTGCGACATCCTTTAATGGAGGTTGTTTTACTTTACGGTCCCTGATGGTGCTTTCTGGCTCACCTTCAAAATCTAAAATATAGAAATCATCATCTTTTACCAGTATTTGACCCAAATGGTAATCTCCATGCACCCTAAGTCTTTCCCCTTTTAGTTTGGTCCAGTCAAAATTCACAAATCGCTTTCTAATTTCATTTTTCTTTTCGAGAAACTCATTGGCCAATTCCAACGCCAAGCCTTCTAGTTTATGCAAGTTATTTTCAACGGCGTTTAATCGATTTTGAAACTGGTAAAGCAACCTATTCTTTAACCATACGGTATAATCACCATTGAATCTGGCTGGTGTAAATGATGTATCTTCAAATTCAGATCCTAAGGCAATATGCATTTCAGCCGTACGTTTGGCAAGCGTTTGTATTTTACTGAATACATTGAGCCCAGCCCAATCTATTATCTGAGGAGGCACCTCACTTATGCCTAATCGCAGAAACGGCTCTGTTTTAGGTAACTTATCAATTTTGATTCTTTTATACTCTAGGTTGCTGAATACCTTATGGAGTTCTTTGAGCATATAATCCCAAGCATCACCTTCATTTGGCACTAACTCATTCATTAAGGCAATGGTAATGTTAGTGTTCTCTTGGTCCTTTATCTGCATACTGCCCAAATATGCTGGTGTATTTTTAAAGTCCTTTTTATCAGACAAGAACCGGCTCATCTCATAATCAGGGTTACGATCTGCATATATTCGTCTAAAGAATTTTAAGACATATTTTTCGTTATAGATGATTGAAGTATTACTCTGTTCCATACCCATGAACCTTGAGGATTCGTACTTGCAATCTTCAAACAAATCACTCTTTTTGTATTGTACCCTTGTTCTATCTTTAGGAACCGCAGTAAGTATGCGCTCAAAAACAACTCGCCTAAAGGCTTCAAGATTTATAGCATCTATTATATGGCCTTTTTGATTTTGAATGCTAATTGGGAGTATGCGATCATCTTTTGCGAAATCATCGTCAGTAACAAATGCAATAGGTAAAAAGTAATGCTGGTAAAATGCTTCATAAAAATTGATTTCTAAAATGAGGCCGTAGTATACCTCTTCATTTTGCTGAATTCTAAAGTATTCAGAAAGTTCTATGTATTTAAGTTTACTCGACTTTCCACCATACCAACGCTGCTTTACAATATATTTTTCTAAAACGTCTGACAAAAAAGCACTCACAAAGCTTTTGTCTTCCATCAATTCCTCCCACTGTACATTGAAATTATACGGAGTCTTTATATCAACAGTTGTAGATTTCCTTGAAGACATACCTATTTATTTATCTTAAAGATATGAAATGGCAAGGTGGGATGCAACTCAATAAAATTCCATTCATTGTACCAATTATAGCTACTACCTGTAACTAAATCATTTACAGTAATTTGTTGCCCTTGATGGACTCCGAGTTCTTGTAGCGGTAATTGAACCGTTCCTTGCTGAGAGTAATATTGCTCAAGACTTATTATAATTAGTAGCTCATCTGTTTTAGCATCATTCCATTTGTAAAATGCCATGAGATTGTCATTTTCTACATGGCAAAATTTAATATTGTTGGTTTGCTGTAAGGCTTCATGCTGATGACGAATCGCATTTACTTTTGATATTATGGTTGTTAATTTATTCTCAACTTCCCAATTATAATGCTTCACCTCAAACTTTTCGGACATATAATATTCTTCCTTTCCTGGTATTGCTTCATCAATCATCTGTTCGAAAACAGGACCGTAAATCCCAATATTAGAGCTCAATGTCGCAGCCAAAACATACCTTTGTATATATTTAGACTCATTGGCTCCTTGCAAATGATACGGATTTATGTCTGGCGTATTGGGCCAAAAGTTTGGTCTCATATATTCGCGTTGATCGGTTTGGGTTAACTCTGTCATGTACTCTATAAGCTCATGCTTTGTATTTCGCCACGTGAAATATGTGTAGGATTGAGTATAACCTTGTTTTGCCAATTGTTGCATTACTTTGGGCTTAGTAAAGGCTTCTGCCAAGAATATGACATCTGGGTGTTTCTTTTTAACTTCAGTAATTGCCCAATTCCAAAAATAGTAGGGTTTAGTATGCGGATTATCGACTCTAAAAACGTTAATGCCACAGTCTATCCAATAGAATAAGGTGTCCAGACATTCTTTCCATAAGTTTTTATAGTCTTTGCTTTCCCAGTAAATTGGCAAAATATCCTGATATTTTTTTGGTGGGTTCTCAGCATACTGCACGGTCCCGTCTGGTCTCCATTTAAACCAGTCTGGATGATCCTTTACCCATGGATGGTCTGGTGCAGCTTGCAAGGCGTAATCCATAGCGATTTCTATATTGAGATCCTTTGCTTTTTGTACAAGTGTTTTGAAGTCTTCAACAGAACCCAATTGTGGATGTATATCTTTATGACCTCCATGCTTTGAGCCAATTCCCCACGCAGAACCAACATCTCCATCTTTTGCTTCGGTAGTATTATTTTTGCCTTTACGATTTACCTCACCGATGGGATGAACAGGTGGAAAATACAACGTATCAAAGCCCATATTCGCTATTCTTGGCAATAAACGTTCGCAATCCTTAAACGTACCGTGTTCTCCCTCTTTTTCTGAAGAGGATCTCGGAAAAAATTCATACCAAGTACTGAACAGTGCTTTTTTACGATCTACATAGATCTGAAGTTCTTTTGATTGATTGGCAAGATACTTTTCTGGATACTTATAGAATATGTCGTGAAGCCTCTCACTTTTGGCTTCAGCTATAGCATTGTCATATTGATTTTCGTTACCAAAAATAGCAATGCAATGCTCTATATAATCTTTTTCTGTTGCTGTGGCCTTTTTCAATAATGGCTTGAGATATTCTATACCTTCAAGAAGTTCTGATTTTACATGCTGGCTGTCATCGATTTTTCGTTCAATGCCATGTTGCCAGTTAAGCGCATAGTCTACCCAACCTTCAACCATATAACTGTAAAACCCTTGTTTCTCAACTGTAAAGGAAGCTTTCCATTCATCATTAACCACATGGTGCATTCTAGCTTCACTCCATTTACGTTCTTTTTCATGCTTATAAAGTACTGAAGCCGCAATAACATCGTGTCCATCCACAAAGACATGAGCATCTACATTTACAATTTCGTTTACAATACGTTTTATGAAAAACTCTCCGCAGTTAATTTGTGGTTTAACTGCATCTATAACTACCCGTTTTTGGTTATGCATAGTTTTGGTTGATTGTTATTATATCACGAAAGTACTATTCATTCTTAATATATAAAAGACATTATTTATTAAGTATGTACTATAACGTTTGAAAAATTAACTATTTCGAAAAATTTTATTGTAAAGATTAAAAATTCAATAAAAAACCCATAAATTAAGACAATACATCCTTTACTTTTTCATCGTTGGTAATCTTAGACAGGTTTATTGCAGTTTCTATTAAAGCCAAATGTGAATAGGCCTGTGGAAAATTACCCAACAAGCGTTTGGTTTTAAAATCGAGATCCTCACTAAATAAACCCAAATGGTTGCTATATGACAATAGTTTATCAAAATGTTTTACCGCTGTAGTCTCTTCCCCTATTTTATACAAGCTGTTGATATACCAAAACGTGCAAATGGTAAAGGATGAAGATGGCAGACCAAAATCATCTTGATTCTTGTAGCGATACAACAAGCCGTCAAAAGAAAGTTCTCTCCCAATAGCTTTTACAGTACTTACGTACTTAGGATGTTTAGCATCTATAAATCCATAAGATTCCATCAACAAAACAGAAGCGTCTAAATCCTCTGAGCCATACGACTGTGTGAACGCCTGTGCTTTGTCACTCCAGGCATTGACCATAATATCATCTTTTATGGCTTCCTCTAATAATTTCCAACGTGCTAATTTTGATGTTTTACCCAATAATTTAGCCACTTTAATGGCTTTGTCAACCGCAGTCCAACACAATACTTTTGAAAAAGTAAAGTGTTGATCTTCTGATCTAAACTCCCATATACCTTTATCTGGCTCTTGCCAGTGCTTATCTACTACCCAAACAATCCCTTTTGTAATGTTCCATAGTGCCTCTCCGTCCTCTATGTCATTGTTGAAGTTAAGTAACAATTGATGTATCATATCCATCAATATACCGTAGATGTCATTCTGTTTTTGTTTGTAGGCTGCGTTTCCTATTCTTACCGGACTGGAATTTTCATATCCCGAAAGGTGGTCTAAAAATTCTTCAGTCAATTTCTTCTCGCCATTGATGCCGTACATGATCTGAAGTTTCTCATCTTTATCTGGTATTAAATTGATGACAAACTTCAGGTAACGCTTTGCAATGTTTTTATGCCCCAAACTCGACATTACTTTTATTACCATCGACGCATCACGAATCCAACAAAAGCGGTAGTCCCAGTTTCTGACCTCACCTATGGTTTCTGGTAAAGAAGTTGTTACTGCTGCTAAGATAGCTCCTGTTTTATCATAGCTCAATAATTTTAGTGTCATTGCGCTCCTAGCTATTTGTTTATCGTAACTGTTAAAAGATGTTGTACGCTCCATCCAGTTCAACCAATAGACCTTAGTACGCTCGTGCTCTAAAAATGCCATTTTCAGTGTTGGAACAAATAATTTTTCGTGATATCCTACCAAAAAGAAATGGTCTGATGTTATGGTTAACTCTTCACCTTTAATAAGTTTTTCTTTATCTAGGTCTGTATATAAAAACAAAGTATCATAGGCCTCATTATCGGTTAGGCTAACTATGAAATCATTTTTTATATATGTCTTTGTTTCTGCCTTGGCATATTCTAATTTTGGATTATATGTAACCTTAACGGTAGGTTTACCTGATATATGTTTTATGTACCTTATGAACTCTGGTGGTGAATGAAAAGTTTTATTCTCTTTATGATATCTTGGCATAAAGTCCCTTACCTCGAAGGCATCCAGCCCATTACTAAAACTCGTCACCAAAATTACAGTATTATCAATATATTGTTGTGTAATGCTGTAGCTTTCATCAATTTCAAAACCGAAAGACCCACCGATTTTATCATCCAATAATTTTCCAAATACTGAAGGAGAATCAAATTGAGGCAAACAACACCAGTCCATTGAACCATTTTTAGAAATCAATGCGGCACTTCTACAGTTACCTATTATACCATAATCTAAGTTATCCATGAAATATTTGTTTTTTAAGGTTAAAAACACTTTAATTTTTTTAAATTAACAAAATCATATCAATCCGCACAAATTATCTTCATGAATAAAACCATCATTGTTTCCAATCGTTTACCTCTTCAAGTTTCAATCCAAGGAAATTCATTAAGCATTTCACCAAGTGTAGGTGGCTTGGCTACGGGAATGAAATCTGTTCATGCAGAAGGAAATGGCATTTGGGTAGGATGGTCTGGTCTACCAGAAAATGAACTTAGCACAACATTGTCTAAAGAGGTTCAAAATAAGATACAAAAAGAAAAATGTGTTTCTGTTCCGCTTACGAATGACGATATTGAGGATTACTACGAAGGCTTTAGCAATAACGCTTTATGGCCGTTATTCCATTACTTTATGGAATACACCAATTTTGAACAACAAGAATGGGAAGCCTACAAGCGCGTTAATGAAAAGTTTGCCAAAGTAGTAATCGATAACTTAGAAGATGGTGATACAGTTTGGGTACACGACTATCAGTTGTTATTGCTTCCGCAACTCATCAAGGATAAAAAACCAAACATAACTATTGGTTTCTTTTTGCACATTCCTTTTCCTTCATATGAAATATTTAGAACCTTTCCTTGGCGTGAAGAGATTTTAACCGGTATGCTGGGTGCTGACTTACTTGGTTTTCATACCTATGATTACGAACGTCACTTTTTAAGTTCCATTAAGCGCATTTTACGTTTGGATGTTAATTTTAACAAAATAAACTATCACGATAGAATCATTAAAGTCGATTCTTTCCCTATGGGAATCGATTACAACAAATTTCATAACGCTGCTTTAAAACATCGTAGCGGCACCATCGAAAAATCCGAGCTTAGAAAACGTTTGGAAGAACACGTTACTGAAGACAAAAAACTGATTTTGTCCATAGATAGAATGGACTATACTAAAGGGATTCCCAATAGAATAAAAGCATTTGAATATTTTTTAGATACTTATCCGCAATACAAAGAAAAAGTAAGGTTAGTAATGTTGGCCGTTCCTTCCCGCTCTAATGTACCTCAGTATCAAAAATTAAAACGTGAAACTGATGAGTTAGTGGGTCGAATTAATGGCAAATTTGCCACTGTAAGCTGGACTCCTATTTGGTATTTTTACCGATCAATGCCTTTTGATGAATTAATAGATCTTTATATTTCTTCTGATGTGGCATTGATAACACCCATTAGGGACGGCATGAATTTAGTTGCCAAGGAATACATCGCCACCAGAACAGAAAGTAATGGTGTGTTAATCCTAAGTGAGATGGCTGGTGCCTCAAAGGAAATGAACGAAGCTCTGTTAATTAATCCTAATAATTTTAAGGATTTTGCAGCGAATTTAGATCGTGCTCTGACTATGCCTCTGAAAGAGCAGGAAAGCCGTATAAAGTTTTTACAAAAACGCCTAAAACGCTATGATGTTGAGAAATGGGCAGAAGAATTTTTTAAATCCTTACAAGAAACCAAACAGGAAAAAAACACTACTGTTACCAAACAGCTTTCAGGTAATGACGAAAATGAGTTGGTAGAAAAATTTAAAAACAAAAAGAAAAAGCTATTACTTTTAGATTATGACGGAACACTTGTTGGCTTTAAGGACAATCCACAAGACGCTAAGCCAGATGAAGAGCTATATCAGTTATTGGATCACTTACAACAAAAAACCAACTTAGTCTTAATTAGCGGACGGGATAGAGATACCTTTCAACGTTGGTTTGGCCATAAGCCTTACACCTTGGTGACCGATCATGGAGTGTGGCTATATCAAAATGAAAAATGGGTAGCTTTAGAACGCTTAAAGACAGACTGGATGGAGAGCATTAGGCCGATACTAGAAACCTTTGTTGATAGCACTCCAGGTACATTCATTGAAACCAAAAACTATTCATTAGCCTGGCACTACAGAAAAGCAGATCCTGAACTTGCCAAAACACGTACAATGGAACTTAATACCGTACTAACAAGTATGGTTGCCAATAATGGTTTGTCTATTTTAGAAGGAAACAAGGTCATTGAAATAAAGAGCAGTAATGTAAACAAAGGCAGAGTTGTTAATCGACTAATCGTGGAGAACGATTATGAATTTATTACTATCATAGGTGATGACTGGACGGACGAATATATGTTTGAAGAAGCTCCAAAATGGGCATATACCATAAAAGTAGGCTTGGCAAAAACAAAAGCGAAGTATCGTATAAAAGATCCCAATCAAGTACGTCAGCTACTACAAAAATTGAAGTAAAGTAGCGTTAAACCAAAAAAGAATTGTATTGAGAATAACTATACCAAACCCATCCGTTACAAAGGTTAAATAATGGTTCCAGGTTTAATAACAGCATCCTTTTTTACAACCACAATACCGTCTTTAATGACGTATTGATCGGTTTCAGTATCCTCGAGATGAGAGCCGCCATTTATTTTAACATCATCACCTATTCGGCAATTTTTGTCAATAATAGCATTTTTTATAAAGCAACGCTCGCCTATACCCATGAGTATATCGATCTTTTTATTTTCAATATCCTGTAAGGATTCATAAGTATCACTTCCCATCATATAGGTATTAATGACTATGGATTCCTTACCTATTCTAGAGCGTATACCGATTACAGACCGTTCTATGGTAGCGGCATGGATTAAACAACCTTCTGCAATAACAGCTTTGTTAAGTGTAGTGCCAGAAATTTTTGAAGTAGGTAAAATCCGTGCATTGGTATATACACGATTACCCATATCGTACAAGTTAAATTTAGGAATGTCGTCCGTTAAGCCAAGGTTAGCCTCAAAGAAAGAGTCTATGTTTCCAATATCCGTCCAATATCCTTCAAACGGATAACTCATTATTTTATACTTATCAATATTTTGAGGAATAATTTCCTTTCCAAAATCCACAGTGCTCTCATCTTCCATTAATTCAATCAACAGTTTTTTATTGAATATGTAAATCCCTGTTGAACCAAGATACTCTCTGCCTTGCTGTTTCATCTCATCACTTACATCAGATTTCCAATCAACAATAACATCAGCTGATGGTTTTTCTATAAATGATGTAATTTGGTTGTTCTCATCAGTTTTAAGTATTCCAAAAGAAGTTCCGTCTTTAGCATTGACAGGATATGTGCCAACCGAAATATCTGCATTGGCCTCTATGTGCGCATTGATCATGTCATTATAATCCATTTGATACAATTGATCACCCGATAAGATTAAAGCATATTCAAAATCATGGGCTAAGAAATGGTGCATACCTTGTCTTACCGCATCTGCGGTACCTTGGAACCATTTATCACTTTTTATGGTTTGCTCAGCCGCCAAGACGTCAACAAAAGCCGAACTAAAAAAACTAAAATGGTAAGTGTTTTTTATGTGTCTATTTAATGATGCAGAATTAAACTGCGTTAAAACATACATACGTTTAATGTCGGAATTGATACAATTTGAAATTGGAATATCCACCAACCTATATTTACCTGCTATCGGTACAGCAGGTTTAGACCTGTTTTCGGTCAACGGATACAAGCGTGACCCTTGGCCACCTCCGAGAATAATACTTAATACCTTGTCGTTAATCATCGTTATTAATTAAAGATTTATATATCGTTTCTGTTTGCTTTGCTATTGCTGTCCAATCAAAATAATCCTCTACACGCTTTCTTCCGTTTTTTGCCATTTTTCGACGCAATTCATCATCATTAATAACTTTATTGATACCAGAAGCAAGATCTCTTGAGAACTGGTCTGGATTTATAGCTTCAAAAGGAGCTTCATCTTGTTGCTCTAATGGAATCAACAAACCTGTTTCACCTTCAACAACAACTTCCTTTATTCCACCAACTGCACTTGCTACAACAGCAGTTTCGCAAGCCATGGCCTCTATGTTTATAATACCAAATGGCTCGTAAATCGATGGGCAACAAAACACATTGGCATGGGAATAAAGCTGGATGACATCTTTTTTATCCAACATTTTATCTATCCAAATAATATTATTCCTGGTTTTAGAAGCTTCGTCTACTGCCTCTTCCATCTCTTTAGCAATCTCTTTGGTGTCTGGCGCTCCTGCACATAGTACGATTTGTGTGTCAGCATCAATATATTTTATAGCATTCACCAAATGTATAATTCCCTTCTGTCTTGTAATCCTACCGACAAATAACACATAAGGTTTGTCTTCATCAATACCATACTCTTTTAGAACAGACGTATTGTCCGTAACAGTATATTCCTTAAGGTCGATACCGTTATAGACCATTTTTATTTTATCTTCATCGACATCGAAATGCTTTAAAACATCTGCTTTGGTTTCTTTTGATACCGCAATAATGGCATCCGCCATTTCAATCGCTGTTTTTTCGATCCAAGATGACGCATCATAGCCTCTACCTAATTGTTCACGTTTCCATGGTCGTAAGGGCTCTAAGGAATGCGTAGTGACGACGAGAGGTATACCATAACAAAGTTTTGCCATAATACCTGCAAAATGAGAATACCAAGTGTGACAATGCACAATGTCAGCATCAATAGGCTCGCTATTCATATCCAAACATGTTCGCAAGGTCTTAAAGAGCGTCTTCAGTTTATCTTCCGCGTTATTAAAATCATCCGTTTCAAAAGGCAAGCCCATTACTTTTAGATTCTCTCTCTTCACATCTTGATCGCCAAAAGCACGAACCTCCACCTCCATCAATTTAGATAGTTCAGACGCTAAATATTCCACATGCACTCCTGCGCCTCCATAAACGTATGGTGGAAATTCCCTTGTTAGAAATAATGCTTTCATTGATTATTATGATTATGACGCTTTAACTTACACGCTCTAAAATAGAGAACTTATGTGAGTTTAACTTGGGTTTTATAAAATTACTAAACAAAAAAATACTAAAACGGTTTCGTAAGTTTTTATTTATTGTTCGACTAAAGAAAATGAAAGATATTCTAATTTTATACTATGAAAAAGATACTTACTTTATTATCTCTTAGCTTATTATTTAGCTGTAATAGCGCTGCCCAAAAAGACAAAACAAAAGAACAAGAAACTTTCCCTGTAACTAAGACAGAAGCCGAATGGAAAGAGCAACTTACTGAAAAACAATACTACGTTTTAAGGGAAGCTGGTACCGAGAGGCCTTTTTCAAGTCCTTTGAACAAAAATTACGAAGATGGTATTTACCATTGTGCTGCTTGTGACACTCCATTATTTAAAAGCGAACACAAATTCGACTCTGGTACAGGCTGGCCAAGTTTTGACAGAGCTATTGAAGGTAATGTTGAGTATTCCACAGACTACGATATTGGCTATGCTCGTACCGAAGAACACTGCGCTACGTGCGGAGGCCATTTAGGCCATGTTTTTAATGATGGCCCAAAAGAGACCACAGGAAAACGTCACTGCATCAATGGTGTAGCGTTAAAATTTGTACCTACGGAAGAATAATAGTAGCATAAAGGTTCTATAATAGCGCTATCATGTTTTTCAATGTAAATTTCTGTCAGCACTCGCATTATATCATTAGCTTTATGATGTAAACAAATGAGTTATGGAAAATTCATACCTAGCGAGTGCCCTAAAACAGTTTGAATACTATAAGAGCCTTAGTGATAAAACCATGGAGCAACTTTCCTTTAAGGAGCTTAAAGAAGAATTCGCTGAAGATTCAAACTCCATAGCCATCATAGTAAAACATATTGTAGGTAATATGCTGAGCCGTTGGACTAATTTCCTAACCGAAGACGGTGAAAAACCCTGGCGTGAAAGGGATAATGAGTTTATTGATGTTTTTAAAACCAGAGAAGAGCTAAACGCCTATTGGAATAAGGGGTGGGACTGCTTATTTAACGCTATCAAACAGTTAAACAGCGAAGACTTAGAAAAAATCGTCTATATAAGAAATCAAGGTCATACTGTAACTGAGGCCATAAACCGTCAAATGATGCATTATGCCTATCATGCTGGTCAAATAGTCTTTATTGGGAAATTAGCAAAAGGCACTAAATGGCAATCATTATCTATCCCAAAAGGAAAGTCTTTAGATTATAATGTAGAAAAGTTCAGCAAAACCAAATGTAAGCGACATTTTACCGAAGATTTATAGATGATAAAATATCCATTAACAAAAAAAACCTTTCATTGATTTGAAAGGTTTTTTGTTTTGGGTCTGCTTTGATATTATCGTGTATAGATGACTTCAGCATTTCTTATGTTGGCATCCAAATCGTTCATGGAGTTAACATAAGTATAGTTATTGTTAAAAACTCGATCAACTTTATTACCAATAATGATATGCTTAACATCTAAGTCTGGTGCATTTATATCTATCTGATCTTGGATTCTAACTGTTTTATCACCTAAATCAGTGTCTAATTTTTCTAATTTAGAGATTACATATAAGCGATTTTGACTTGCTCTTATTTCTTGAATCTCTATATCGTGCTCGTTACCAGAAACTTCAGCCTCAACCATTAATGTTCTTTCTTCTTTGTCTTCACCAGGCATATTAACATCAATGTATGGTACTTGTACTTCTTCCTCTTCCATCACCACTACAACCTTCGGTATCTCTACTGTCCTTGTATTGGTTCCTACATCAACGTTTGCCCAATCTACATCATACTCTGGTAATTCACCTGCATCAGCCTCTACATCAACATCCAACTCTGGCATCTCACCTGATTCTTCTTTGTCAACTTTGCAACTCGTTACTGAAAACGTAAAAGCTACTAATGCAAATAATACTATTAATTTTTTCATTTTTTTAAGTTTTTTATAGTTACGTGATTATGTTAGTTTATGCCATGGATTAATCACTTATCGCATAACACTACATTAAAATACTTTCATAAAATCTTATAGATTGTCCGAAACCAAATTAACATTTGCTCAAATGATAAAATTTGACAACTGTATATTTCAATATTGTTAAGGTATTTTCATATTTTTGCTACTCATTTTCAATATAAAATCATTTATGAGTAAATACGATATTATAGTTTTAGGAAGTGGTCCAGGTGGCTATGTAACTGCGATTAGAGCATCCCAATTAGGATTTAAAACCGCTGTTATAGAAAAAGAAAGTCTTGGTGGCGTGTGTTTAAATTGGGGTTGTATCCCAACAAAGGCACTTTTAAAGTCCGCTCAGGTTTTTGAATATCTTAAACATGCTGAGGATTATGGATTAAAGGTAAAAGATGCCGAGCACGATTTTGATGCTGTAGTTAAGCGTAGTCGTGGTGTTGCAGATGGTATGAGCAATGGTGTGAAATTCTTAATGAAGAAAAATAAAATCGACGTTATTGAAGGTTTCGGCAAAGTAAAACCTGGAAAAAAAGTTGAAGTTGACGGTAAGGAATATGCAGCCGACCATATAATTATTGCTACTGGTGCACGCTCTAGAGAATTGCCAAGCTTACCACAAGATGGTAAAAAAGTTATTGGTTACCGACAAGCAATGACTTTAGACAAACAACCAAAGAAAATGATCGTCGTAGGTTCTGGTGCCATAGGTGTTGAGTTTGCTTATTTCTATAATTCTATGGGAACTGAAGTGACCATAGTTGAGTTTATGCCAAAAATTGTCCCTGTTGAAGATGACGAGGTATCCAAACAATTAGAGCGTAGCTTCAAAAAATCAGGAATTAAAATAATGACCTCTGCAGAAGTAACTTCGGTTGACACATCTGGCAAAGGTGTTAAAGCTACTGTAAAGACCAAAAAAGGTGAAGAGGTACTGGAAGCGGATATCGTTTTATCTGCCGTTGGTATAAAATCCAATATTGAGGATATAGGTCTGGAAGATGTTGGTATTGTTGTAGATAGAGATAAGATTTTAGTAAACGATTATTACCAAACTAATATTCCTGGATATTATGCTATCGGTGATGTTACACCTGGCCAGGCTTTAGCCCATGTTGCTTCAGCTGAAGGTATTTTATGTGTAGAAAAAATTGCTGGTCACAATGTAGAAGCATTAGATTATGGAAATATCCCTGGCTGCACATATTGCTCACCAGAAGTTGCCAGTGTCGGTCTTACCGAAGCGCAAGCAAAAGAGCAAGGTATTGAAGTAAAGATTGGTAAATTTCCTTTTTCAGCATCAGGTAAAGCTAGTGCTGGAGGCAATAAAGATGGTTTTGTAAAAGTTATTTTTGATGCCAAATATGGTGAATGGTTAGGTTGTCACATGATAGGTGCTGGAGTAACCGATATGATTGCTGAAGCTGTTCTTGGTCGTAAATTAGAAACTACCGGTCATGAAGTGCTAAAAGCAGTTCACCCTCACCCAACAATGAGTGAAGCGGTTATGGAAGCTGTGGCTGATGCCTATGATGAAGTGATTCATTTGTAGGCCCATAAAGTCACAAAAAGAATTCTTATTCTTATAAAAATCAAAAAAGCGATTCATTAAATTTTGAATCGCTTTTTTTTTGTTAAAATTTGTAACCTATACCAAAATTGACAGATCTTTTCTTGGCATAAATGGGCTCAACATCAAAACCATTAAATATTGGTATTTGATCTGTCATCCCATGTATATAACGTGCTTCAATAAACCAATGGGTATCGATATAATACTGGACACCAAGAATGAGTGAAGTTCCAAATCTCTTATTTCTAAAAGCCTCATCTGTATTTTGCTGTTCTAATGAAAAATCCAATGCAGCTCCGCCATACAGTTCAAATTTATCTGTAATCCGATACTTTAGGAGAAGCGGAAAATGTAAAATTGATAAACCCGAATAATTAGTTTCAAATTGAACAGCAAATTTTTCTGAAAATCTTTTCGCTATGAATAAACCACCATAGAGGTTTAAGTCACTAATATCTTCATTTTCTGAGATAAGATTATAACTACTATAACCATGCCTTAACCCAAAGTTGAAAGTCTCCGCCTGAGTGTCTGTGGTATTTTGTGAAAAACTTTTGAAAATGGACAAAGTGGCAAAAGCCAAAATAAAAACTGTTTTCATAATTGATTGATGTTAGAATTAATAACAACAAACATAGAAGCGATTGCTGTTAAGAAATGCCAATTAAATCACAATGAAAAGAGAAATGATAGTTAATTTAGTGTGAAAAACCTTAATTTTTTAAGATAAGAGACTTAAGGTTACAACTTATAACCCACTCCCAAAAACACCATATTAGGCGCAAGTTCTTCAAAACCCAAGGTATATTTCATATGAATATCTAAGCTGTCGGATAAATTATAAGCTAGGCCAAGGTCAGCTCTTACTTTAAACTTATTGGAGAAAAAATCAAAGAAATAGTTAAGACTAGGTCCTACATGAATATGGAAGTTTCGGTCAATATCGTATTCCAGATATATAGGTGCATTCAAAAATTGAAAATCGCGTATATGAATATACAATAACTCTGGCTGTAGGTGTAACTTGTCCTCAAATTCAAAATCGAAAAAAACACCTCCGTAATATCCGACCTCCTCACTTGGATTAGTACCAAAATCACCTTCAACAACCTTAAAAAATGTGAAGTTAACACCTCCTTTTACACCAAAATCGGTTTGTGCATTTAAAAAAACACTAGAAGAAACAAAAACCAAAACAATTAAAACTACCCTTATAATCATACTGTAAAGCTTTGTATTGCCAAATCATAACTTTGCAACCCAAATCCTAGGATAACACCCTTTGCATTGGGAGAAATGTAGGATTGATGCCTAAACTCCTCTCTAGAAAACGTATTGGATATATGCACTTCAACAACTGGAGTTTCAATGGCCTTTATCGCATCACCTATTCCGACTGAAGTATGTGTATAGGCAGCTGCATTTAGAATAATACCATCATAATCAAAACCAACCTCTTGTAACTTATCAATAATTTCACCTTCTATGTTAGATTGGTAATAGTCTATCTCTACTGAATTGAACTTTGATTTTAGCGTGTTGAGATAATCTTCAAAATTTTTATTGCCATAAATTTCTGGTTCTCTCTTACCTAATAAGTTAAGATTTGGACCATTAATAATAATCAATTTCTTCATAATATAAAGGTATTAAAACCAAATAAAAAAAGCAGCCCAATAAGCTGCTTTTTAAAATTTAAAATATGCAATAGCTAGAATCTTCTAATAACCCCAAACCATACATTCTTAAAGTCTAAATCCAATGCAAAAGTATTTCTGGCTTCTGCACCGTCAAAATCAGCCTTTTCAGTAGTGTAAGAAATTGCACCCACTGAAGTAGTCAACGCCCAATCATCATTTAAGAAAAAATCGGCACCAATGCCAACACCTACATTAAAGCCGTTGAACTTAACATCAGCCAAAGCATCATCCGTTGACATGTAGTTAATACCTAATGAAGCAAAAGGAGCAAACCTACTTTCTGGCATACAGTAGTACCGTAGAAATGCACCCAACATCAATGTGCTTTCGTCAAAAATATCCGAGTCACCTGCTTCAGCCGTGCTTGACATATACCCCAAACTTAAGCCACCTTGCAAATTCTCATTGAAAAAGTAGCCAACTTGTGGCATAATACCAAAATTAGAATCTTTAACATCATCTTGTGATGTTCTTGAATAATTTAAAGATCCACTTAAAGTAATATCCCCTTCTGACCAACCAGAAGTAAACTTGTCATTATCTTCACCTTCTTGGGCGAAAACAATAGAAAAACTAAACACCGTTAAAACGGCAAAAAATAAAAATTTCCTCATAATAATTTGGTTTTAAATTAGTTAACACTAGTTAGCTAATTTTTGGGAAGAATTTATTGGTTTGCCTACGAGTTATTAACAGGTTAATAAACAATAACACTAAATGTTAGCTGATTAGATACATAATTTAAAGTAGAATTATCTCTTGTAAGCGATTAGAATACATGGAGAAAGCCAATTTTAAATAATAAACTGCCCAATAAATTGGGTCAGCTTTAAAACATCATAAAAAAAACCGAAGCTTGGCTTCGGTTTTATATTTTAGAATTTAGATTATAAATGAATCGCAAAACCGATTAATACTTGAAGTGCATCATCGTAAAAATCGCTATTCATTGAAAAGTTATATCTTAACTTAGGCTCAATGCTAACTTTAGGTGAGATAAACCAAGCATAACCACCTTCTATACCAATATAAGACGGATTTTCATCAAAATCCTTAAAACTAGTACCTGTAAAATCTAAACCTACAGGAAATTCACTATTAATATAGTACTTAGCTCCAACTTTATAGCTAAACGATGAAAAATCATCCCCAAAATCAGAATAACCCAATCCAGCTTTTATCGCCAGATCATCAGCAACAAAATATCCACCTTCTCCTCCAACAGACCACATCGTCTCACCATCTACAGATGTTAATGAGAAAGCAGTACTACCTGTTGTCCAAGAACCTGTATTAATTTCAATTTGCCATTTTCCTTCTTGAATTGGTCCATGATCATTATCTCCTTGCGCGTTTAAACTAGTAAAGGCAAACACTGCAAGTGCAGTTAAAAATAAATTTTTCATAATTTTTTGGTTTTAAATTAATTATACTAATTAAATGAAATTTTTGATGTCTTTTTTAAATTTGGCCTGGATTATTAACAGATTAATGAACAATATTTCTATATATCGATTGTCATAATTTTGTTACCATACGCAGAGTCTTTTTTAGAATCTGTAGCCTAGCCCAACTTGGAAATAATTGATCTTTGCTTTAACATTGAAACCTTCAAATTCCTCAACGTCTCCATCTAACCTGTCAGTAAGCCCAAACGTGTAACGTGTGTCAATAAAAACGTCTTCTGAAATATCGTAAGACGCTCCAATGGACAAACCTACACCAAGGCGCTTTAAGCCTTCTGAATCTTCCTCATTTAATAAATAATCAAATTGTGGGCCTGCATAGAGTCCAAGCTCATTATTGGCCTTAAATTCTACAAGCACTGGCACAAGTAAGACACTGCTACTTTCGCCGTCTTCACTATAATTTGCAAAAGTTATTTCTGGTTGAAGATTAAATTTATCTGATAGTTCAAATTCTGCGAAAGTTCCGATATAAAAACCGGACGCATCGCCTGAAGCAGAAGCACCATCAACTTTAACTTTAGCAATAAAGGAAGAATAACCAGCTCTTAATCCAAATTTTTGATTTTGAGAAGTGTTAGTTTCTTCTTGAGCATTCATAGCAATCACACTTACAAAAGCGATGATTACTGATAAAGCGATTTTTTTCATATTAACATATTAATTTATGAGTTAAGACACCAAATGTAAGATTTAGACGACGATAAGATTCAAATGAAATGTTAATATTTATAGGTGGTAAACGAAAAATTATGAACAAAAAAAAGAGGCTAAAAAGCCTCTTTTTTATTATATATTTTCAGATGTTTATAGTCCGAACTCTACACCAAGAGTAATGGCATCAAAAGATCCACCATCTAAGCTAACACCTCTGTATGCTAATACGATATCTAATGCATCACTTACACCATACTGTACTCTAGGAGCATAATAGAATCCACCATCATTTCCATCTGGAGCTAAACCGATACCGTAGCCTAAGTCAGCACCTAAAGTAAACTCCTCTGATACAGCAAAACGTCCAGCAGCACCGATTGGAAGAAATGTAGCATCTTCGATCTCAAATCCACCTATTTCATCACCAAAATAGTGACCTACACCTGCAGTTACACCAGCTTGGAAATCATCAGAAACTTCCCATAGATAATTAAGATCTACGTTAACTCCGAAAGTCCAACCGTCACCAGCATCACCAATTGGTAAGGCAGCGCTAATACCAGCATTAAATTCTTGTGCGTTAACACTTGCAAAAGCGAAAACTGCAAAAGCAGCTAAAAATAATTTTTTCATAATCTTTAAAGTTTTAAAATTGATTGATACAAACTAAAGCTATTTTTTTTAAATATTAAAGTTTTTAATCGCAGTTATCAACAATTTTGTAAACACGATTTTTTAAATAATTGATTTACAGTAGTTTAAATTTTGTGTTATTAACATTTTTTTATCAAAATACGATGAATTACGTAGTTATTTTCCTAATATTGGGTCAATATTTTGTTATTTTTAGTCATGAAATGGTCCCAAGCAGTAAGCGATTATCAACACTATTTAAAAATTGAGCGTGGGTTATCAAAAAACTCAATAGAAAATTATAGTTATGATATCAAAAAACTAATCTCTTATCTTGAGGAAAACGATATCAAAACCTCACCATTGACTATTACGCACGAGGTTTTAAAGCAGTTTATCTACTCTATTTCTAAAGCCATAAATCCAAGGTCACAAGCAAGACTGATCTCAGGATTGAGGAACTTTTTTGATTATCTGATTTTTGAAAACTATAGAGAGACCAATCCATTGGATTTAATCGAGTCCCCAAAAATTGGAAGAAAATTACCAGACACCTTATCTGTAGAAGATATAGACAACTTAATAAACACCATCGATCTTAGCTATCAATACAATGGTATAAATCTCGGTGAGCGTAACAGAGCCATTATAGAAACCCTCTACAGTTGTGGTTTGCGCGTCAGTGAACTCATAGAACTTAAAATATCTGACTTGTTCTTTGAAGAAGGCTTTATTAAAGTTACTGGCAAAGGTGACAAACAGCGTTTTGTACCCATTGGCGAAACCACACAAAAATTTATAAACATTTGGAGAGGCATCAGAAACCATATAGATGTACAAGCCCACTCCAAGGACATATTGTTTTTAAACTACAAGGGCAATAAGCTAACTCGAGCAATGATATTTACCATCATTAGGAAACTGGTTGAAAAATCTGGGCTAAAGAAAACTGTTTCACCTCACACATTTAGACATTCTTTCGCTACACATTTGCTAGAAAATGGTGCAGATCTTAGAGCCATACAAATGATGCTGGGTCACGAAAGTATTACGACGACAGAAATCTATATGCACCTTGACCGTTCCCATTTAAGTGATGTTTTAAACAAGTTTCACCCTCGTAAATAAAAAAAGAGTATTCAATATTATATTGATTACTCTTTTTTTTCAAATTTGAGTTAGTTAAATTTTAAATACTGTATGTCTATTTAGCAATGTTCACCGCTCTTGTTTCTCTAATCACGGTAACTTTTACTTGTCCAGGATAAGTCATATCTGTTTGTATTTTTTGCGAAATTTCGAAAGAAAGGCTTGCTGCCTTGTCATCAGAAACCTTTTCACTTTCTACGATAACACGCAATTCTCTACCTGCTTGTATGGCATAAGCTTTCTTGACACCTGTGAAACCAAAGGCCACATCTTCTAAATCCTTTAGACGCTGAATGTAAGAATCCAACACTTGTCGTCTTGCTCCTGGTCTTGCTCCAGAAATAGCATCACATACTTGAATAATCGGAGATAGCAAAGTGTTCATTTCTATTTCATCGTGGTGAGCACCAATGGCGTTACAAACTTCTGGCTTTTCACCATGCTTTTCTGCCCATTGCATACCCAAAATAGCGTGAGGTGTTTCTACGTCTGTTTCAGAAGATGGCACTTTACCAATATCGTGTAACAATCCTGCGCGTTTTGCTAGTTTCGGATTCAACCCCAATTCAGCAGCCATTACACCACAAAGTTTAGCAACTTCCCTAGAGTGTTGCAATAGATTTTGACCGTAAGACGAACGGTATTTCATACGCCCTACCATTTTGATCAATTCTGGATGAAGCCCATGGATGCCCAAATCTATCACGGTACGCTTACCAACTTCTATAATCTCCTGCTCTATTTGCTTGGTTGTTTTTCTCACAACCTCTTCAATACGTGCTGGGTGAATTCTACCATCAGTTACCAGCTTGTGAAGTGATAAGCGTGCAATTTCACGTCTTACGGAATCAAAACAAGAGAGAATAATAGCTTCTGGAGTGTCATCAACTATAATCTCTACGCCAGTAGCAGCTTCAATGGCTCTAATATTTCTACCTTCTCTACCAATAATTCTACCCTTAACGTCGTCAGATTCTATATTGAAAACCGATACACAGTTATCGATAGCTTCTTCGGTGCCAATTCGCTGAATGGTATTGATAATGATCTTTTTTGCTTCTTGTTGAGCTGTTAATTTGGCTTCTTCTAATTGCTCTTGCGCATAAGCCATGGCGTCAGTCTTGGCTTCCTCTTTTAATGATTCTACCAGTTGCTCTTTAGCTTCCTCCGCAGATAATTGAGAGATAACCTCTAGCTGTTTTATTTGGCTTTTATGTGCCTTTTCTAATTCGTCTTTTTTCTTTTCCAAAAACTCCAATCTAAAATCATAGTCCTTTATTTTATCTTCTAAGGATTGGTTGGATTTTTTTGCTTTTGAAAGCTCATTAGAAACTTGGGATTCCTTATCTCTAATGCGTTTTTCGGCCTCCGCCATTTTCTTATCTCGAGAAAGGATTACTTTCTCATGTTCAGCCTTAAGCTCAATGAACTTTTCTTTGGCTTGAAGTATTTTATCTTTTTTTAATGATTCAGCATCTGCTTTTGCCTGTTTTAATATTGATTGGGATTCTTTTTCTGCATTAGCGATTAACTTAGATGCCTTTCCTTTTTCGAGGGATTTGGCAATTAAATAGCCTATCAGCAAACCTAACACCACACCTCCAACAATATATAAAATTGTGTTCGTATCCATTATAGTTATTTAGTTTAGTATATAAAAAAAGCCTACATCAGTTTTGGATTCTGGTATAAACTCCTTAAAAACAAGTTTAGGGCTAACAAACTGATCAAGGATCCATTCTGAGATGGCTTGCTTTTACAATTTAAACTCACCCTTTTTAAAGAATTAACGTTGAGTTTATCAAAAAATATAACTAATGTAGGCAGTAACCTTTTGTATTTTAAAGAACGTACGAGTTATATATGCTCATTTAAAAGTTCGTTTAAAGCTTCTAACTTTTCCTGAACCTCTTCATTCACATACGCTTTATCTATTGATTTTTGCTCTACTTGAGCTGCAAACTGTAAGGCACACATTGCCAATACATCTTGCTTATCCCTTACAGAGTAATTTTGCTCAAATTGCCCAATCATGGCCTCAATTTTTTTTGTGGCCTTTCGCAAACCTTCTTCTTGTTTTGGATTGATCGTCAACGGATAAACCCTGTTTGCTATAGAAAGTTTGATTTTTAATTGATCTGACATCCAATCTAAATTTACAACTTTATTCTGAAATTTGACCTATACAATGGTCAATATCCCTAATAAGTGCGTTTATTTTGAGCTTCGTTTCTCGTTTATTTTCGTCACTACCAAGCATTGAATTTGCTATTTTGAGTGTTTCATATTTTTCAGCCCAAGAAGCAATCTCTTCTTGTTGGTTAAGAAGCTCTTGTCGCTGTTCTTCTAATTGCTCAGTCAGTTTTGCATTAGTTTGCTTTAAAACCTCCTGCTTGTGTAAAATCTTACTGATTTTATTCTCTAAAGCATCAACAATTTCTTCTATTTTACTCATTAAAGTAATTCAATACTATAGTAACAAAGTTAACATACCTAATGAAAAAACACAATTCTTTTACAATTATTTTTAATTCCCATAACGTTAAGCAGATAAGTAAATTATAGCGTGGACGATACTAAAATTAGCGTTAGAATTTTAAAAACAACGATTTTATATACGTATAGATTCTGCGTAATAAAATAAATCGTAAGATTTAACGTACTAAGAATAATACAACATTAGAATTTGTAAATGTTATTCAAATTAATATTTTAGCTGTATTAGTTATTTCCATGAAAAAAATCTTGCTCTTTTTTTTGATTACCTGTGCAACCTATGCTCAGTCTGAGTACCCACAGGATTATTTCAGAAATCCATTAGATATTACCACTGTGCTTTCTGGCACCTTTGGCGAACTACGCTCTTCTCATTTTCATTCTGGTCTGGACATAAAAACCCAGCAAAAACAAGGTCTTAAAGTTTATGCGGCTGCTCAAGGTTATGTAAGCCGAATAAAAATTTCGCATTATGGGTACGGAAAGGCTATTTACATAACACATCCAAATGGATACACTACAGTTTATGGACATCTTCAAAAGTTTTCAGACCGATTGGAAAAATATATCAAAGAATGCCAATATGAAAAGGAAAGTTTTGAGGTAGAGGTTTTTCCAAGTTCCGAAGAGCTTCTCATCGCACCTGATGAAGTTATTGCCTATTCTGGCAACACTGGAGGTTCTGGTGGTCCTCACCTACATTTTGAAATAAGGGACAACCAAGAACGCCCTATGAATCCGATGTTGTTTGGTATTGGTGCAAAAGACACCAAGCGACCATTTGTATCGGCAGTTTATGCCTATCCAAAAGATGAAAACGCTATAATAAATGGCAAAAACGAACGTGTTCCGCTTCGTTTAATTCCGCAGAAAACCGGCGATTATGAGGTTGAAAAAATTACGGCTATTGGCGATATTGGTTTTGGTGTAACATCTTATGACCAACAGGATTTGGCGCCAAACTACAACGGAGTAAGTAATATACAAACCTTTTTTAACGGTAATAAAAGTCTTGAAATTGATTTTAAACGTTTTAGTTTCGATGAATCCAAACATATAAAACGCTTAATCGATTACGAGTATTTTAAAACCAAGCGATCTCGAATTCAGAAGTTATTCATTCAAAAAAACAATCCGTTAAGCCTTTACAAGGACGCTTACGATAATGGCTATGTTAAAGTTGAAGATAGTACGTCGTCAGTTTATAAAATCAGGATTCGTGATTTTGAGGGCAATGAAACCTGGGTCAATATTCCCGTTAACGGAAAAAGCGAAAAGATTAATGAAACATCTGAAAACGACGATACCAAAAAATCATTGGTTTACAATGGCCAATCTACAACGCTTCAATCTGGCAACATAACCGTAAACTTTTATGAAAACACGGTTTATGAAGACGTTCTAATTGATTTTAAGGTTAGTTCAGACACGCTTCATCTTCATGAAGACAATATTCCTTTACAAAAGAATTTTTACATCAATTACGACCTAAGCAACTATAAAGCAGAACATTTAGACAAAATCTTTATTGCTAGACTGTATGGTTATTACAAAAAGCCAAGTTATGTAAACACCAAGCGTAAAGGCAACATTCTAAGTGCTGGCAGTAAAACATTTGGCACTTACACATTGGTTATGGATACAGTAGCACCAACCATTGAACCCGTAAATTTTCAGGATAAAAAATGGTTGAGCAAATACCGATATCTCAAAGTAAAAATTGACGACAAATTATCTGGCATTAGCAAATATAGAGCAACGGTAAACGGCGAATGGATTTTAATGGAGTACGATTACAAAACCAATATGCTAGTGCACGATTTTAACGACAACATCGTTAAAGACACTAAAAACGAATTAAAAATAATTGTTACTGATAATGTTGGAAATAGTTCTACATTTGAAGCAACCTTTTTTAGAAAATAAATTAAATAGTGATTAGACCGCTGCGCTTTTAGAAACTAGAATTTAGACTATTAACACCGTATCTAACCTAACTAAAAAAAACCAAATATTTGAAACGCTTACACTTTATCCTGCTATTATGTTTGCTAGTTAGTGCATTATCCTTCTCGCAATCTGCCATTATAAGAGGTGTTATCCTAGATGAAGTCAACAATCCAATAGAGAACGTTAACATTAAAGCTTCTACAGGCGAAGGCAGCGCAACCAACAAAAATGGTTTCTATGAATTAAGGATACCTTCGGATGTTGAAATAACCATAGAATTCACACATGTTGGGCATAGTCGTGTGGTTTCAAAATTTAATCTAAAAAACGGTCAGGAGCTCGAATTCAATCCTGTAATGAAAATTGAAGTAGAGCAAATAGCCGAAGTTGTCATTTCCACAAATACAAGGCAAAGTGTTGATGGCATTGTTTCAGTAACTCCAAAAACATTAAGAACCATAAAAGGTGCGCAACCTGGAATAGAAAATATTCTTAAGACTTTACCAGGTGTTAATATCTCAAATGAGCTGAGTACGCAATATTCCGTACGTGGTGGAAATTTTGATGAGAACCTTGTTTATGTCAACGAAATTGAGGTTTACAGGCCTTTCTTAATTCGTTCTGGTAATCAAGAAGGTCTAAGTTTTGTCAACACGGATTTGGTTTCTAATGTAGATTTTTCTGCTGGTGGTTTTCAGGCAAAGTATGGTGACAAGTTATCCTCTGTATTGGATATTACCTATAGAAATCCTGTAGCGTTTGGAATAAGAACAGATTTGAGTCTTCTTGGTGGAAGCATTGCTGCCGAAACCGTCTCAAAAAATGGGAAGTTTTCTGGAATAGCCGGAGTACGCTATCGCGATAATAGCTTAATCTTAAATAATCTCGAAACTGAAGGGAACGTAGAACCTGTATTTGCAGATGCACAGACCTATTTAACTTATCGCTTCTCCGACAAGTTCCACATGAATTTTCTTGGAAACATTTCTTTGAACCAATACAATTTTCAACCCGAAAACAGACAGACCAATTTTGGAACGTTGCAAGAACCTGTTGCTTTATTAGTGTTCTATGATGGCAATGAAGAAGATGAATACCAGACTTATTTTGGTGCGTTTAAAGCTAGTTATTTTGTCAATGATAAGTTAACCTTAAAACTTATAGGTTCGGCTTATCATACTTTAGAGCAAGAGTATTTCGACATTTTTGCACAATACCGTTTGGGAGAGGTTAACACTAATATTGGTGATGAAGATTTGGGTGAGGTTGAATTCAGCGAAGGCATCGGTTCGCAACTAACGCATGCACGTAATGATTTAGACGCTTTTATTGTCAATGCTGAGCACAGAGGCGATTATAAGATTGATGAAGAGTCCACTGTGGAATGGTCTGTAAAATACACCCATGAAGACATTAGGGATCGCTTAGTGGAATATGAAGTTATTGACTCTGCTGGTTTTTCAATACGTCCACCAAATTTTAGCATTCCCAATCTTCAACCTTATGAACCTTACGAAGGGCCATTAACGGCATTTGAAAATATTAGAGCCCTTAATAGGGTAAAGATTGACCGTATGCAAGCTTTTGCCCAATACAGTAAACGAACGGAATGGGGAGCCAATGAGGTTTTTTATAATGTTGGTGTGCGAGCACACAACTGGACCGTTAGTGGCGAAAATATTGAAAGTAACACGCAAATGGTTATAAGTCCAAGAGTGCAATTAGCCATTAAGCCAGATTGGAACAAGGATATGCTCTTTAGAGTAGCCGGTGGTTTGTATTATCAACCACCATTTTATAGGGAACTTAGGGATTCCTCTGGTGTTGTTCAACCAGACGTAAAAGCGCAGAAATCCTTTCATGTTGTTTTGGGTAATGAATATAGCTTTAAGATTTGGGATAGGCCTTTTAAGTTGGTTACCGAAGCTTATTATAAGGGATTATCTGACGTAAACCCATATACTCTTGAAAATGTTAGAATTCGTTATAGAGCCAAGAACAACGCAAAAGCTTATGCTTATGGCCTTGATATGCGCTTAAATGGTGAATTTGTACCAGGTACGGAATCGTGGTTTAGTTTTGGCTATTTAAAGACCGAAGAGAATATTGACAATTGTGGGTATATCTCTCGACCGACAGATCAACGCTTAAAGTTTGGTGCTTTATTTCAAGATTACGTGCCCAATATGCCTAATCTTAAAATGTATCTTAATTTGGTCTATAACACTGGTGTGCCAGGTGGTTCTCCTAGTTATGCAGATCCTTACGATTTTCAGATTCGCTTGCGAGACTACAGACGTGCGGATTTAGGAATTTCCTTAGAATTGGTAAACCCAACTAAAGCCTACAATGCGCGTTGGAAAAAGAAATTTAGAGAGCTTTCAATTGGCTTTGAAATCTACAACATGTTCAATAATCAAAACTCCATTACCAATACTTGGGTAAGGGATGTTTACACAAAGCGACAGTTTGCAATTCCTAATTTTTTGACACCTCGCGTTTTTAATTTAAGATTGTCGGCTAGATTTTAGCTTTCTTCATGTTATTTAGTGAAACTCGTTAAATTTTTAGCGAAACAACCAAAATCCTCGTTGTACTGCACCTGAAGTATTATTATATTTTCTAAATTTGTAACTATCTAATTCACTTTAGGTTACCCTACTAAGCTATAGTTAATAAATTTATCAAGCATGAAATATTCCCTCATCGCATGCCTAATGCTATGTTTTAGTTCGGTTTTTGCGCAACTCAGCGTAAGAAACAACGCCTTTGTTTATGTCAATGATCAGGTTCTATATGTCGAAGATGATGTAAACTTGGAAGAGGCGACTACCAAACTTTATTTAAGAAATGGTTCTCAATTAATACAAGGAGCCGGTACAACTGGTAATTCTGGTATTGGCGAATTGAGTGTTTATCAAAACAGTGAAGTTAACCATTTTGCATACCACTATTGGTGTTCGCCTGTTGGAGGAATTTTAACTAATAGTAATATTAATAATGCCTTTAGAGTTGATCAAATAGATGATCCTCTACCAGCTACAGCTAGTCCCATAGATAGTAATAACAGTTTATTTACAACTAACTATGAAGGGACAACCAGCCCTAATTTAACTATTTCAAATCGTTGGTTGTGGACATTCGTTACTTCAGATGAATACAGCGAATGGAATTTTGTAGGTGAAAATTTAGATGTTAGCCCAGGACTTGGTTTTACAATGAAAGGAATGGGTTTTATCTCACCAACTAATGATGGAGTCGTTCAAGATTACGATTTTAGAGGTAAACCAAACAATGGTACAATTACCAATTCCATAGCTGCTGAACAATTTACTTTAATAGGTAATCCCTACCCTTCTGCACTCGATGCGGCTGATTTTTTATGGGACCCTCAAAACACAAATCTAGACGAAGTTGATGCACCACCTGCTGGCACTACCGGAGCCATTTATTATTGGGAGCAAGACCCTGCAAATTCCAACTCTCATTTCATTGAGGACTATGTTGGTGGCTATGCGTCTTACACCTGCACACAACCCGATGGCTCAGATAATATTGTAGAATCATTTACACCTGCAACATATATTTTTTATTTAGCTGATGGATCGCCTGCCTCAACACCACCTGCTGGCACTGGTTCTAGAACGGCTAGACGATATATTCCAATTGGGCAAGGGTTTATGGTCGAAGGTGCTACAGGTATTCCGGGAGGATCCCTTGTTTATGTAAAAAACAGTCATAGAGATTTTGTTAGAGAAACTGCGGCAAATAGTGAGTTTTTTAGAACTGCTGAAAATTATAATGAATCAACTAACCCATCTACTGATTCTCAATATGATAACAATGGTAATTTCATAGTGCCAGATGCATATAAAAGATTTAGAGTAATTGTTAGTTTTAATCAATTATACTCTAGAGAGTTATTAGCTAATTTCCATGATACCGCAACTGATGGTTTTGATTATGGTCTTGAAGCTAAACGACCTTCAGAACTTGGGTCTGATGCTTACTGGATTCAAAATGACGAAGATTATGTAATCCAAGCCCATGCTTTTGATGTAAACTTAAGAATTCCTGTTGTTGTAGATGCAGAAGAACAGCAACCTTTAAGTTTTGGCATCTATGATATACAAAACTTTGATGATGACCAAGGTATATATCTTTATGACTCTGAATATGATATTTATTTAAATTTACGAAATCAGAATTATCATATAAACATCGAACCAGGAAATTACACAGATCGTTTCGAAATTGTATTTACACCAGGTGAAGCTTTGGATATTGATGATTTTGAAGTAAGTAAACTAACCATAAGACAACATAACGATATTCACCAACTTACGGTTTTAAATCCTAATGGATTGGATATTAAATCCATAGAAGTGTTTGATGTTGCTGGTAAACGCATGATTAACGGACAGTATGATTCCGTATCTAATCGCTATGAATTATCTACTGTAGATTTAAGTGATGGTGTTTATATAGTTAATGTGACTTCTAAATCAAATACCGTAAAATCTGAGAAGGTAATCGTTAAGAATTAACAAAATCTTTTAGTACATCCACCACATAATTCAATTCTTCTTTAGTGTTAAATGTGCTAAATGAAAAACGCACAGACGGTCGCTTTAACCTATCCTCATCCAAGATTGCTGAAAGCACATGGCTTTGTTGGCTACTTCCACTTTGACAAGCACTGCCTTTTGAACAAGCAATGCCTTTGAGATCTAACTGAAACTGAAGCATTGGAGCTTTTTCGAGCGCTATAGGTAAACATACATTGACCAAAGTATAAGTGCTTTTAATGGAGTTTTCGCAACCACCATTAAAGTTTACTCCTTCAATATTTTCTTTTAATTGTTTAATAAAATGGGTTTTCAATCCAGAAATATGTTTTTTTTCAGCATCTATTTTTTCATAAGCTATTTTTAAAGCTTCATCCATACCAACAATATTATGAATGGATTCCGTACCAGCTCTGTAACCTCTCTCCTGCTCACCACCAAAGATCAACGGTTTTAATCCAGATTCCTTCCGCACATAACAAAACCCAACACCTTTCGGTCCATGAAATTTGTGAGCGCTAGCTGCAAAAAAATCAATTGGAGTAGATTTCATATCTAGCTTAAAATGCCCTACAGATTGCACACAGTCGGAATGAAACAAAGCTTCATGTTTTTTACACAAACTTGCAACACGTTCTATATCAAGAATGTTACCGATTTCATTATTGATATGCATTAAGCTGACCAATGCCTTATCGGCATTTTGCAATAGTTCCTGAAGGTGATCATAATCAACTAAACCACAATCATCTAAATTGACATAGCTCAACTTAATACTGTATTCTTTTTGTAATTGTTCTATTGTGTGTAAAACCGCATGGTGCTCAATTCTCGAAGTAATAATTTCAGTAATACCCAAATCCCTTACGGCGCTTCGCAAAGCCAAATTATCTGCTTCTGTGCCACCAGAAGTAAAAACAATTTCGGCAGCAGAAGCATTAAAGTATTTTGCAATATTTTTTCGGCATTGCTCTAAAAGCGCTTTTGATGCACGGCCAAAACTGTGTGTTGAAGAGGCATTGCCAAAGTTGTTTTTTAGAACTTCGGTCATGCGTTCTATCACCTCTGGTCTTAATTGTGTCGTGGCAGCATTATCTAAATATACTTGCTTCATATCAAACTTTCATATTCTAACTATTGCAAAAATATTGCAAATAAAATTATTCGGTCAATGCAACGTTATAATTTTACAAATCCGTTATTTTTGTTGAAAATTGAATCTATGATACGTCGATTATATATCCTTTTTTGCTTAATCCTTTTTGTAGCTTGTGACGATGGTGACATTATCACTGTTGATCTCGAGTTTGACCAAGAATTGGACTATTGCTCTAACAATACACAGTCTTTTTTAATTTATGATTTAAGGGAAGACCCTAACGAATCGCTATCACTGATTATACCGCGAGGTAACGAGCAAGAATTCCCGTTTACAGAAGCTACACCAATTGACGACCCGGAAGTTTTTACAATAAATGGATCTTCTGTAAGGTTTATCTATAGAACATATAACAGAGCAGTGACAGAAAGTGAGTTTTGCAACTTAGTTCCTCCTGGAGATTTATCGATTATTGAAGATTACGAGGCTGACGATGGAACTGTATCGGTTATAGTCACTATTGATGATGATGACAACGATGGCATACCTTCTGATTTAGAAGGACGTGACCCTAATGGTGATGGTGATTTTTCTGATGCTCAAGATTGGGATGGTGACGGAATTCCAGATTATTTAGATGAAGATGATGATAACGATAACGTCCCTACACGTTTTGAAATTGATGATGATAATTTGGATGGTGACGATGACCCTACGACAATGCCATTGGATACAGACGGTGATGGTGATGCAGACTATTTAGACACTGATGATGATGGAGATGGAATTCTGACTCGATTTGAAGATCAAAACCTAGACAAAAATCCAATTAACGACACGTCCTTAAATGAGGGTGTATCTATAGCTTTTTATCTTAATCCATTAGAAGCAACAGATTATGGTGATCCTGGCTTTACAGATGATAACGAATATACCAGAACGATAACAGCCAGTTTTTTGGTTACAGGTTTTAATTTAGAAATTTTATCAGCTGAGGAATTAGACTTAGGTACACTCACTTACTCCTTTACATTACCTGAAGACGAGGACTAAGGAGCAACATTCTGAAATATTTTTACTTCCGTAGCTCCTAATCCGTAAGTTTTATAATCAGCATCATAGAAGGTGACGTTATTATACCTACGGAACAAAGTTTCGAGCTCTTGTCGCAATACCCCTTCACCCACTCCATGGATAAAAACTATTTTTGGTATACGCTTGCGGATAGCAAACTCTAATTTATGCCGTGCTGTATCGAGCTGTAAGTTGAGCATATCAAAATTGGTCATCCCTTTTGTGGAATCCGTTAAGTGATGAATGTGCAAATCCACTTCTAGTTTTGGGGCATTACGTTCTTTGGGTTTTACCCTTACCTGGGTTTTTCTTTTTTTGGTCTCCTTCTCTTTTTTAACAGCATCTATATCAGTATCATAAATAGCATTTTTTAGCGTTTTTTGGGAATTGACCACTACAAGTTCATTGGCTTCAAACTGAAACTCAAAACCATTATTATCTTCAATATTTATTGAATTTCCTGAGATTTTTGTCACAACGCCAATTATGGCATCGTCTATAGTTTCAACTTTATCACCAACTTTAATCTTCATCTTCCACGTCTTCACTTTTAACAAAAGTTTCTTCTTCTTGCTTGTCGTATTTACTCGGAATATTTCTAGAGGTTCTGTAAATTCCAAACATTAATAACAAAATACCTCCCATCAATAAATACGTGTTCTGCCTTTCTTCGGCTTGAGCATAGAGGGCTATTATACCACCTACAACTATGCATATAAAATTTATGGTTCTAGAAATATCCATCACGGTAATTTTAAAACAAAAATAAGGAATAGGTTATTAATTAGAAGTCAATAAAAAGTATTTGTAATTTCTTACTTTAGCATCATGCTTTTTTTAATCAAAGGAATAGAAGATTATATGTTGCCGTGCCTCAACAAAAAGTTTTTTGGCTTTGAGTGTATGGGTTGTGGACTTCAAAGATCTATCGTCCTAATTTTGAAAGGTGAATTTGTAGCTGCTTTTTTTATGTATCCTGCAGTCTATACCCTTATAGCTCTATTTGGTTTTATAGCTATCAATACCTTTAAGGGTTTTAAAAACGGAACTAAAATTATTACTATATTGGCAATATTGAATGTAATTACAATAATTGTCAGTTATCTAATCAAACTTTATTTTAAATAATTTTTTATGGAACAACAAAAACTACCTAACGCAACCACCTCTATTGTACTTGGAAGTATCTCATTTTTATGCTGTTGCTTTAGTATGGGTATCGGAGGATTAATTTTATCTGGAATAGCACTATTCTTAACAAAGAAAGATGAAAAACTTTATGCCGAACAACCAGATTTATATAGTAATTTTAACCAAGTTAAAACTGCAAAAATTATTGCAATAATAGGCTTGGTACTTGCTGTAATAACATTTGCATGGTCTGTTTACACTATTATTGCTGCAGGTGGCTGGGAAGGCTATTTGGATCAACAAAAAGAAATCTGGAAACAGATGGGCTATGAGATTGAATAATAATTTTAATAACCAACTAAAACCAAATTAATGGAACAAAAACCTCAAAGACCAAATAGTTATTTGGCATTAGCAATAATCAGCACAATTCTATGTTGTTTACCTGCCGGAATTGTAAGTATAGTTTACGCTACGCAAGTGAATAGTGCCTATGAAGATGGCAACTATGCAAAAGCCATGAGCGCCTCTAAAAATGCAAAAACTTGGGGAATTGTCTCCATAGTTGTTGCTGCTTTAGGATGGTTAGTGTATATACTCATATTCGGATTGGCCTTTTTAGGTGCTGCTGCAAATGGCGGATATTAAAAAGACTATTGTTCTTATTGGTATAGTGATAGTACTGATCTTAGTACTATCACTATACTTTTTTATAGACCCATCATCAACAGCTTTCTTTCCAAAGTGTCCGTTTTTAAGTTTTACCGCATTGTATTGTCCAGGTTGCGGAAGTCAAAGGGCCATTCATAGCATTCTCCAGGGCAACATTATTAAAGGAATAAGACACAACTATCTTATTTTACTTTTGGGTTTGGTTTTAGCGTATCAAGCTATACTATTCCTTTTGAATAAATTTGGGTCTAAAACCCATGGCAACCTTCTGCACAAATCAAAAACGACCAAAGCTATATTAGCGATGGTCATTTTGTTTTGGATATTACGCAATATTCCTATTACTCCGTTTACTGAGTTAGCTCCTTAATCCTCAAACTCTTTTAGAGTTTCAGTAATAATAGAAACGCAGTCTAGCAGCTGCTCTTTGGTCATTACCAAAGGTGGTGCAAAACGGATAATATTGCCATGTGTTGGTTTGGCTAATAAACCGTTGTCTCTTAATTTTAAACAAATGTTCCAAGCGGTTTCGCTCTCTTCATCATCATTAATCACTATCGCGTTCAATAGGCCTTTACCTCGTACCAGTTTTACTATAGAACTTGTTTCAATATACTTGTTTAATTCCGTTCTAAACAGATTACCTAATTCAAAAGCATTCTCGGCTAGCTTTTCGTCTCTCACAACTTCTAAAGCGGCTATAGCCACAGCTGCTGCAATAGGATTTCCTCCAAACGTACTTCCGTGATTTCCTGGTTTAATGACATCCATAACATTATCATTAGCCAAAACCGCAGAAACGGGATATGCACCACCAGATAACGCTTTACCAAGAATGAGAATATCTGGTTTCACTTCTGGTTCTGAAGAACAATTTTTATCTGTACAATTACAATTGCCACATGTAGCTAATAATCTTCCAGTACGCGCAATACCTGTTTGAACTTCATCTGCGATAAACAGCACATTATATTTTTCACAAATCGCTTTAGCTTTTGTTAAATAATCGTCACTTGGCACATAAACTCCAGCTTCACCCTGTATAGGCTCAACTAAAAATCCTGCAACATTTGGATTATTTTGTAATGCATCTTCCAAGGCATTTAAATTGTCATATTCTATCTTAATAAATCCTTTGGTGTAAGGCCCAAAATTCTTTCGTGCAATTGGATCATTACTGAATGAAATTATTGTTGTTGTACGACCATGAAAGTTGTTTTCGCAAACTACTATTTCTGCTTCATTTTCGTCAATACCCTTAACTTCGTAAGCCCATTTTCTACATAGCTTTAAAGCCGTTTCCACAGCTTCGGCACCAGTATTCATTGGCAATAATTTGTCGAACCCAAAATACTCCGTTGCAAATTTTTCGTATCTCCCTAGCATGTCGTTGTAAAAAGCACGAGACGTTAAGGTCAAGGTTTGTGCCTGGTTGGTCATTGCACCAACGATTTTAGGATGACAATGCCCTTGGTTCACTGCTGAATAAGCAGATAGAAAATCGTAATACTTCTTCCCTTCTACATCCCAAACATACACACCTTCTCCTCTACTCAATACTACCGGTAACGGATGGTAATTGTGCGCACCATACTTGTTTTCTAAATCGATCGCTTGTTGCGACGTTAATTGGTCTAAAACAGCCATTTCAAAAATTTGTTTAAAGTTTAACTTGTACCAAGCAGAGCATCAGTAATTGCCTAATCTCGCTTAGCGAGTTCCTTCATCACCTTTATTCTTTCGAAGACTTTGCGTACCATTTTTGAAGTTATGGTGAAGCCCTGAAAAAGCAGCGTGGGAGAGAAATCATCCCTAGAGATGTGCAAATTACGAAATATTCCTTTTGAAATAAAATTCTATTCCCTGATTTTACTCGATAGTGACGATACCTGTAGCTCTAACCTTTTAATTTCCCTAATCATAGCATTTCTATGAATTTGCATCCAGGCATAAATTTTTAGCATGCTCATTGTACTTAAGGATAGAAAAAATCCTGCAATCCACAACATTAGGTCATTAGTTTCTTCAACATCAAAAGTTTGGATAAGACAGTAGATCATCAACCCAAAAGCAGCGATATTGATAATGTGCATTATAACTGTTAACCAAACGTTTTTTCCTTTGTAAAGTCCACCAATCATCTGCCAGACATTTTGTTCGTCTAAAGAATCATAGAATTTTGCTTCTTCTTCTGTTAAGGTTTCCTTGATTAGCTTGTCGATGTCTTCAATTTTAGTTTTCATAATTTTTATATTTTAATGTATTCTTTAATTTTTCCCTAGCGTGAAAGAGCCTGGATTTAGCAGTACCAACAGATATATTCAATAGTTCGCTAATTTGTTTTAAGCTATAATCTTGATGGTAAAACAGTTTTACAACCTCATTTTGATTTGTTGGAAGCGCATTTATAGCTTCTAAAAGTATTTGTTTCTGAATTTGGTCTTTAGAGTAATGCCCTTCTCTGCTTTCTATTTCCATATCATAACCAATTATTCGTTTTTGATTTTTAGTTTGTTGTCTCAACCAATCTGTCGATTTATTACATACAATTCTAAAGGCCCAATATTTAAACTGATTTGGATTTTTCAGTTTATCAATTTTATGGATTATGGTCGTCCAACTATCTTGCGCAATATCCTTTGCAACATCCTTATCCTTTACCAACCAATAGGCTTTATCGCAAAATAATTTGTGCCATCGTTTCACTAATGTAGCCAAAGCCGTTTTGTCTCCGGCAAGATATGCTTCAACTAACTCTTTATCTATGTTATTATTTGCTCTCAACTAAACATGTATGGATTTAAGAGATTTCCTCTTATAGAATTCTCTTAATAATTTAACCCAACTACTATAAGCTGTTTCTTTTTTATCAATTGAAAAATAGTTTTCAACCTTATCAAAAGCCTCTTCAATTAATGCATCATGAAGCCAACGGATTATAAATGTCCATAGTAAAGTTGCCCTAAACGATAGCTTAATGCCTATTATATGCCTAATTTCAGTGCTATTATTTCCAATGGCATTAATTCTCAATTCATGGGTGCCAACAAACCCGTCTGGTTTTGTAAACTGAAATTTATAGTATTCTCCTTCTTTATAATCAAGAACAGTATAACGAATATGTCCATGACCTCCTTTGCTTCCAACATTAAAACCATCTTTAAATCTTATAGCTGGCCAATTTTCATAAGGCCAAACCAAATCATTTTCTGTTGCTAGTGTTCTCAATAACCTAGCGACCTTTTCTTTAGGTTGTTCAATTTTTCGTGTATGGACATTTATTGCTTTCATACTTTAAAGACGAAGAAAAACCAAAAAGGTTCAAATTCATTTCCAAACTATTTAAAGATAGTCCAAAATGCTACTATATTTCTTCTGTAAAACTAAATTTTGGTTTAAATAAAATCTAAAATTTGGTTGTACTTCAGTAACCACTCTGTTAGTACATGATTTTTTTTAATTTGAATATTTGTTGAGTTTTCAAACTAAAAAATTCATGTACTTTTGCACTCTAATTTACAATTCATGCCAAGACGTGAACGCAACAAATTCGTGAAGCGCGGACAAACTATTGAGATTTTAATCGAAGATTATGCCTTTGGTGGCAAAGGTATTGGCCGTATTAGAAATGAACATGGAGAGTTTGTAGTTTTTGTACCAAATACGCTTCCTGGTCAGTTGGTAAAGGCGCAAGTAAAAAAATCGAGTAAAAAATATGCTGAATGTAAATTACTCGATGTCTTAAAACTTTCGGAAGACGAAGTTGATATGCCTTACCAAGATATTCCTGGCGCTCCTTATATCCAGTTGCCCATTGAGAAGCAGCATGAATACAAAAAGCAAAGTACTTTAGAATTATTTAAACGCATCGGAAAAGTTAAGGATATCGAAGAGAAGTTTGATGAATTTGTCAGCTCACCAAACACTTTCCATTATCGCAATAAAATGGAATATGGTTTTTCTGCCATAGGTTACGACCGTGAGGAAAAAACTGATGTAGATGAATTCACGCTAGGCTTTAAGCGACGTGGACTCTGGTGGTGCGGAGAAAATCTAAATAAGGATTCTGGACTATTTGATGCTGAAGTTGAAAACCATTTAAAAGCCATTCGGGAATATTGTAAGACTACAGGATTGGCACCTTGGCATGGGCCAAAAAAAGAAGGTTTCTTTCGGTATTTTGTAGTTAGAAAATCTTATAAAACCAACAAGTTATTATTCAATTTGGTAACCACTTCTCACAAATTGGATCAATTTAACCTGGATAAATTCGCTAATTTTTTAGTTGAATTGTTTGGAGAACGTGTCGCTGGATTGCTACATACCATTAATGATGAAGTTGGAGACCGGACTATTGCAACAACCGGAAGCATTTCATTAGTCTATGGAAATGATAAAATCGTAGAAGAACTTCTAGGCCTCAACTTTGAAATCAGTATGAAAAGCTTTTTTCAGACCAATCCTAAATGTGCAGAAAAACTCTACAGTAAAGTTGTAGACTACGCGTTAGAGAACAAGGACGCCATTGACAATTCGGTAGTTCTCGATTTATTTTGTGGAACGGGAACCATTGGCCAAATTTTAGCAAGTAAAGCTGATGATACTAAAATCGTTGGTGTGGATATCGTAGCATCTGCCATTGAAGATGCTAAGGAGAACGCCAAGCGAAACAATATTAAAGGTTTGAAATTCTATGCAGCAGATGTCGGGAAATTTTTAACTGAGCATCCTGAATATACTAACAAAATAAGGACTATTATTTTAGATCCTGCACGTGCTGGCATTGCTCCCAAAACCCTTAAAAAAATAATAAACCTCAATGCAGAACGTTTGGTTTATGTATCTTGCAATCCGGCTACACAAGCAAGAGATACTGAGCAATTAATGAATTCTGGATATCGAATAAAAAAGCTGAGTTTGGTGGATCAATTTCCGCATACGGCACATATTGAAACTGTAGTTTTGTTTGAAGCCCATAATGGGCATTTGGCAAATCGTTCAAACTAAATTCAATGAAGAAAAAACAATTTTTACTTCTTTTTGCATTCCTAATGATACTTTCATGCGAGCGCGATGATATTTGTGCGGAAGGTACTGCGACTACACCGCGCCTTTTGGTAGAATTTTATGACATTAATGATCCCGACGAATTAAAAAGTGTTTTGAGACTAACTGTTTACGGTGAAGGTTTACCAAACCCCAATCCGCCTGAATCCAATGTAAATGAAACGCTATCATTTGACGAAAACACCACTTCAGTAGAGCTGCCTTTATTAATTGGAGCTGAGGGAGAGGAAACCACAGTGCGCTACATCTTTGAAAAAGACACCAATTTACGTTTAGATGAAAATGTAGCGACAGATTCTAATGTAGATATTATTGAAATCTCATATTCATCAGAGTTTGTTTATGTTTCTAGAGCCTGTGGCTACAAAAGTATTTTCAACGGCCTCAGCGTTATTCGAGAAGCTGACACTGACAATTGGATAAGCGCAATTGAAATAGAAGAATCTATAGAAACAACAGTAGAAAATGAAAACACAGTACATGTACGCATCTTACATTAGAAGTATCGTGATTTTGCTGTTGTTTTCTACAATGGCTTTTGCACAAGAAGAAAAGAAAACCGTTACCGATACTTTGGTTTATAAACAAAAATACGGTTTACGCTTAGGTGCTGATATCAGTAAACTCGGCCGTACTTTTTTTGACGACAATTACACTGGTTTTGAGATTATGGGTGATTATCGCCTTACCAAGAAAATCTATTTAGCTGGAGAAATAGGAAATGAAGAGCGCACCTTAGAAAATGAAGTATTGAGCAACACCACCAAAGGAAGTTATTTTAAAGGTGGTATAGATCTCAACTTTTACAAGAATTGGCTTGATATGGAAAACATGATTTATGTAGGTTTTCGTGCCGGAGCTAGTACTTTTAGTCAAACCAGAAATAGTTATGATATCTACAATGTGTACAATCAATATTGGGACGAGCAATTTTCAGTCGAAGAGGGTGAGGAGTTTAAAGGGCTTACGGCAATTTGGGCAGAAATACAAATAGGTATAAAAGCAGAAATGTTCAACAATTTTTATGCAGGTATCAATGTACAACTAAAAGGATTGGTCACTGAAACTGCTCCCGATAATTATGAGAACCTTTACATTCCAGGTTTTAATCGCACCTACGATAGTGGTCGTTTTGGTGTTGGGTTTGGGTTTAACCTCTCGTACCTCATCCCAATCTTTAAGAAAGACAAAATCGTTGTGCAGGAAAGAGAGGAAGAATAGCTGATAGCTATGGCTAACAGCTAACAGCTAACAGCTAACAGCTAAATAAACGAATCCTTAACTCCACAACTAAACAAAATATTTCCTATCTTTTCTTTATCAAAATATCTTTTATGGATAAAGAAGCTATTGCCGATTTAATTGACGCCAAACATGTGCAATTAATCAGTTGGTTAGAACAACAGCCTGACGAATCCTGGACAACAGGGCCAGAAGGCAAATGGACACAAGGCCAGCAAGCACTACACCTTCTGCAAAGCATAAAACCTCTTAATGATGCCTTGAGCCTGCCAAATTTTGTACTGCGTTATAAATTTGGAAAAGCCAACAGGCCTGTGAGGGATTATAATGCTATTGTAAAACGCTACCAAGAACGATTAGTTGATGCCAAAGGCAAAACTTTTAAAGGCTCTCAAAACATGAAAGTACCAACTCTTGAAGATAAAAAGTACATTCTAAATCGATTACAAACCGAAAGCAAAAAACTACAGTACAAGACCAAAAAGATTAGCGATAAAAATTTAGATTCCGTGATATTACCACATCCATTAATGGGTAAAATGCCAGTACGGGAAATTATTATGTGGACAGCTTATCATGTGGAGCATCATACTGAGATTATGCAAGCTAAAAATTAATGACCATTTTTATATTCCAAATTGTCAACTATTTCCTCTTCAATCAGTTTAAAAATCAGTTCTCCACCTAACAATTTTCCATAATTATTAAACTCTGTTGGTATTATACTTCTGACTAATTCACTAATTTTTGGATTGTAAGTGTCCATTGATTTATTGTCATAAGTTATTGTCCAAGGTAGAGAATAAAATTGCGCATTTCTATTATCGATTACAATTTTGTTTCCGTCTTTATTCTTTATTATTAATTCTATAAAGTCTATTTCTTCTTGTCCCAAAAAGAATGGTAAGTAAACTTGGTTAAAGACAGATGAAATATAGTTTTGTTTTAAATAACTGCTTTGATTTTGGAATTCTTGAAATTCAGGATTTGTCAATTCAATTTGAGAAGTGAAATTTCCTCCCCAACTTTCCTTTTCAATTCGTTCTTTTTTAATTCCCTCAACGAATATTTTGTAATCGTTCAAGTCATTAGTCGTAAATTTCAAATGCTTTGATAATTCTGCTAATTTTACTTTTAGATTTTTGTCTTGTAATAAAGTTTGAATATCATCTTTTGATATTTCTAAACTCTTTTCAGCAAAACCTTTAGACTTGAAAATCAAATTACCTTTTTTATCTAAAATCCTACCTTTCTGAATGTCAGATTTATAAATCGCTCCCATATGAACTCGCTTGTCAAATAGCCACTTTGTGGAAGTCAAACTTATAGAGCTAATTTCACTTCCGAAAAATGACTGTAAATTAAGTTTGGTGCAATCACTTTTAATTGTTTCCCACAAATAGTCTTCTTGTCTTTCTTTTATCAAATTTAGTTTCTTGTCAAGAACGAAGAGTTTACCATTTCTACTGTGCAAAGTGATTTCTGATTTTTCTTGGTTTATTGAAAAACCAGATACTGGAATATTAAACTTTGTCCAATTAATAGAATCTCTTTTTGAGTAAAAAATGTAATCATTTTGATTTATTAGTATAATTGAATCAACAAGGGCTATTTCATCAATTCTATCTCTGGCAGAAGGATTTAAAATTTTAAACTTACCTTGGTCAATTGGCGTTTCAATTTGTTTTGAAGTACTCCAATTATCTTTTGTGATTGCTAATCCGTTTGATAAGCCTCCAGCAATTCCATTCAGTGAATCAGCCATAAAGATGGATAGAACTCTATTTACAGGATTGAAAGGTTTTGGCTTTTTGCCCCAAGTTTCCCCAAAGTCACTTGAATAATGAATATAATTGTCAGAGCCACCCATCCATATTTTTCCGTCTTTTTTGTGAAATGTATCATAAATCCAAGCGTCTCCTGCAAATTTGATTTGCTTCCAATTTAACCCACCATTTGAAGTTTTATAAACTATATTTTTCTTTCTTTGGTAACTAAGTTTTAAGCTAGACAAGTCTTGTAAATATCCAGCAACAATTATTGTGTCATTATTAAATTTTATCTGGATACTCGGCCTATCAAATTCAGTTAATTTATAATGCTTTTTTAAAGAAGTTATAATACTATCCGAAGCACTCTGCGCTCTCAGTTGACTTGAAAAGACTGTAATTATAAGTAAGACTATTAGTTTTTTCATGTGTTAAAATTCTTTTCGAATTTATGAAAAGAATAGCCTTTTAGTAAATTTAGATTGAGGGAAGTAGACTTTTGAATTAGTGAACTATGATTCTTTTCAAATCTACACAAATTTCTAGCCCAAATACGCCATAACATTAGCTTCTATCCTACTCTGTATATCGCTAACATCAGCTTTTACAAAAGTCTCACCTGTGATATTTTCGTAAAGTTCAATATAGCGTTCGCTAACGGTTTCAATATAATCATCACTCATAAAAGGCACGGTTTGCCCTTCTAAGCCTTGAAATCCATTTGCAATTAACCATTGACGCACAAACTCTTTTGAGAGTTGCTTTTGAGCTTCGCCTCTGTCTTGGCGTTCTTGGTAGCCATCCGCATAAAAATAACGTGAGGAGTCTGGAGTATGAATTTCGTCTATCAATACGATTTCTCCATCTTTAGTTTTTCCGAATTCGTATTTGGTATCTACCAAAATTAAACCACGTTGAGCAGCGATTTCAGTTCCTCGTTGAAACAATTTCCGTGTATAATCTTCAAGAACAACATAATCTTCTTCCGAAACAATAGCACGCTTCAAAATATCCTCTCTCGAAATATCTTCATCGTGGTCACCTTTTTCTGCTTTGGTTGCAGGAGTAATTATTGGCTCAGGAAATTTATCGTTTTCCTTCATACCTTCTGGCATTGCCACGCCACAGAGCATTCTCCTTCCCGCTTTGTATTCGCGAGCTGCATGACCAGACAAGTAACCTCTAATCACCATTTCAACTTTAAAAGGCTCACATAAATGACCAACAGCTACGTTTGGGTCTGGAGTAGCTACCAACCAATTAGGCACCAAGTCTTCAGTGTCTTTCATCATTTTTGTAGCAATCTGATTGAGGATTTGCCCTTTAAATGGAATGCCTTTGGGCATTACCACATCAAAAGCACTCAATCGATCTGTTGCCACCACAACTAATTGCTCATCATTGATATTATAGACTTCCCTTACCTTGCCTTTGTAAACACTTTTTTGGTTTGGAAAACTGAAGTTGGTATCTGTTATTGTATTATTCATTATTTTAAACGTTTATGCGTTTAATTGTTTATTTGTCTGTCAGTTCGAGTGTTTCGACTTAAGGCCCAAATGTATCGAGAACCTTTAACTGGTTTCTGTTTGTTAAAAATGAAAACTAATCCCTATTCTCAATACTCTTATAAGCCGCAATAACTTTCTTAACCAGCTTATGGCGAATTACATCCTTATCATCCAGGTAAACCATACCAATACCTTCAACATTTTTCAGTACAAGTAAAGCTTCCTTTAGACCGGATATGGTACGTCGTGGTAAATCCACTTGACCTGGATCACCTGTCAATAAAAATTTGGCATTTTTTCCCATTCTGGTGAGAAACATTTTCATTTGGGCATGGGTAGTGTTTTGTCCTTCATCCAAAATCACGAAAGCATGGTCTAAAGTTCTTCCACGCATAAAAGCTAATGGAGCAATTTGAATGATACCCTTCTCTATGTAATTCTCCAATTTTTCATGCGGAATCATATCCCGAAGCGCATCATATAAAGGTTGCATATAAGGATCTAATTTCTCCTTTAAATCGCCTGGTAAAAAACCAAGGTTTTCTCCAGCTTCAACAGCAGGACGTGTTAAAATGATTCGCTTAACTTCCTTCGCCTTCAAAGCTTGTACAGCAAGTGCAACGCCAGTATAAGTTTTACCTGTACCTGCAGGACCGATGGCAAACACCATGTCGTTTTTGCGTATGCTCTCAACCAATTTTCTTTGATTGACTGTCTGTGCTTTTATCAACTTACCACCAACACCATGCACGATAACCTCACCACTCTTAGCAGACGTAGAATAATCCTCACTGCTATTACTGGTTAGTATGCGCTCAATAACGTTTTCATCAAGTTTATTGTATTTACCAAAATGCTTCATCAGCATCATCATTCTGGTATCAAATTCCTCGAGCAGATCTTCATCACCGTAAGCTTTGATTTTATTGCCTCTGGCGACGATTTTAAGTTTTGGAAAATATTTTTTTAGAAGTTCAATATTGGCATTTTGGGCACCGAAAAATTCTTTAGGAGTAATTTCTTCGAGTTCAAGGATAAGTTCGTTCAAAAGGCTACTGAATTTAGTATGTTAATCTGTTTTCTTTTCTTAGTTTTGTGTATCGCTGGGATACAGACAAATCTAATAATTTTACAACCTCAATTCTAAAAAAAATATCAACAATTAATCCATGGCTATAATCACTTTAACAACTGATTTTGGAGAAAAAGATCATTTTTCTGGAGCCATAAAAGGTGCCATTTATAGTGAATTACTGGATGTTAGGATTGTAGATATTTCACATTCTGTATCTCCATTCAATATTTCTGAAGCGGCCTACATTATTCTAAATGCCTATAGTAGTTTCCCTAAAGGCACCATTCACATTATAGGAATTGATTCTGAGTTAAATCCTGAAAATAAGCACATTGCGGTTAATTTGGACGACCATTACTTTATATGTGCCAACAATGGCATTATGAGCATGATCTGTGCAGAAATTGCACCAGAAAAAATTGTTGAAATCAATATTCATGATAAGATTGAAACCAGTTTTCCTGTTTTAGACGTCTTTGTGAAGGTGGCTTGCCATATTGCCAGAGGTGGAACTCTAGAGGTCATTGGAAAAGTTATTAACAACATTAAGCCTATCAAAAATTTAATCCCGTTTGTTAACGACGAAAAAAATCAAATTATTGGAAGTGTAATTTATATCGACAATTACGGAAATGTAATCACCAACATAAAGCAAAAGTTTTTTGAGGAGGTTCAAAAGACACGTGAATATGAAATTTCCGCACGAAGCCATAAATTCAAAAAAATATACGCTAAGTATAGCGACATCGTAAATTTTGAAATTGAGGAATCTAAACGCAATGATGAAGGCAAAGGGTTGGTGGTTTTCAACTCTTCTGGCTATTTAGAAATAGCTGTTTACAAAAGCAATTGCAGTACTGTTGGCAGTGCTTCAACACTTATGGGATTGAAAAGAATGGATACGGTTACCGTAAATTTTTTGAAACCATAATTTTATGAATCAAATGTTAGTAAGAATTGTAAAAATGAGTTTTAATCCTTCTAAGGTTGAAGAATTCTTGGCTAATTTTGAAAGCAACAAACATAAAATAAGAGCATTCGAAGGCTGTAATTTTTTAGAACTATATCGCGACCAGAACAATACCAATATCTTTTTTACGTATAGTTATTGGGATTCTGAAGCTGATTTAAATAATTACAGACATTCCGATTTATTTAAAAGTGTTTGGAGTAAAACAAAACCTTTGTTTAATGCAAAACCCGAAGCTTGGAGTGTTGACAAATTAGCGAGTTTAGATTGACGAATTAAGAATGACTGAATACTAAAATTTAATGCTAGCAATACTAAAAAAAGAAATAAATACCTTCTTCGCCTCACCAATTGGTTATTTGGTCATTGGTGTGTTTTTATTGTTGAATGGTTTGTTTCTATGGGTATTTAAAGGTGATTTCAATATTTTAAACAATGGTATAGCCAGTTTGTCGTCTTTCTTTTTATTGGCACCTTGGATACTTATATTTTTAGTTCCTGCGGTTACGATGCGCAGTTTTAGTGATGAAAAAAAGCAAGGTACTTTAGAGTTGTTGGTCACCAAACCTATTTCACATTTTCAGATTGTATTAGGAAAGTATTTAGGTGCTTTCGTGCTCATCTTATTGGCGTTAATCCCAACTTTGCTATACGTTTACACAGTCTCACAATTAGGCAATCCTGAAGGCAACCTGGATATGGGAAGCACCATAGGTTCTTATTTTGGGTTATTGTTTCTTATAGCAGCCTACACAGCTATTGGAGTGTTTGCCTCTACCCTTTCAGATAATCAAATTGTGGCATTCATTATTGCGGTTTTTATATGCTTCTTCATGTATTTTGGTTTCGAAGGGCTGTCTAACTACAATGTCTTTGGCAATTTGGTTTATATGGAAAACCTCGGTATGTCTGCACACTACAATAGTATGAGCCGTGGAGTAATTGACACTCGTGATTTGGTTTACTTTATAAGTATTTCCGTGGCATTTTTATTATTCACAAAACTCAGAATTCAAAAACAATGATCATTACACCATTTTTAGTCATATTTATGATAGTGGTTTTTGTACTGCTCTTTATGTTCTTGAATACTGTGGACAAGCGTAAATGGTTAACGGGTATTATTAGCTTAATCCTAACGCCTTTTGTTTATTTCTATATGTTTTATCCCTTTGTAAATATTGTAAGCAACTACCATCACCAAAAATATTTTGATAGTGAAGCTTGGATTGAAAAACCAGCTTTACGCTACGAAATGATTGATAATACCATTGAATCTGACACTTTAATTGGACTATCCAAAACAGAGATTGAAAAACAACTCGGAAATTATGAATGGTTAAGTTGGGATGACAAAAAAGAATCACATGATAACAATAAATGGAACTATGCTTTAGGAATTGAACCAGGCGTATTTAATGGTGAAAAAGAGTGTGTAGAACTTATATTTACTAATGATAAAGTTTCAGAAGTAAGACATTATCAAGAAGAAATCACATACGAGAATGAAGAAGAATAAAAACCTAATTTACATACTCGTTGTTATTGTAGGACTAATTATAGTCAACGTAGTTGCTAACCAATTTTACGGACGTTTCGATTTAACCAAAGACAAACGCTACACACTTTCCGATGCTTCAAAAAGCTTGGTTCAGGATTTGGATTCACCATTGATTATCGATGTATTTCTAGAAGGTGAATTTCCGTCTGAATTTCGATTGCTTCAAACCGAAGTACGACAAATCATTGAAGAGTTTCAGCTTGAGACCAATAACATTAGAGTCAATTATATCGATCCGATTGAAGATGAAACTACTCGAGAACGCAATATTGAAGAATTAACAAGATCTGGTTTAGAACCCTACATTAATACGGACAACAGCACAGGTAAAGTCACTCAGGAAATTATCTTTCCATGGGCATTTGCAAGTTATCGTGACCAAACGGTTAAAATTCCATTACTAAAGCGAAGCATAACACAAGGCCTGCCAGAACAAATTAATAATTCCGTACAAGCATTGGAATATGCCTTTGCCGATGGTTTCAGTAAACTGGTAAAGCCTAAATCTAAGAAAATAGCCATCTTAAAAGGCAATGGAGAGCTTGGAGATATTTACATTGCAGATTTTCTAAAAACCATCCAACCTTACTACAATATTGGGCCTTTTACTTTAGATAGTGTAGCTTCTAATCCACAAGGGACTTTAGACAATTTAAAACAGTACGATTTAATCGTGGCAGCCAAGCCTAGTGAAGCGTTTTCAGAAAATGAAAAACTTGTGCTAGACCAATATATTATGAACGGCGGAAAAAGCCTCTGGTTAACCGAATCCGTTATAATGGATAAAGACAGCCTGTATAATGCATCTAACTCTGGAGTTTCAATAATTAGAGATCTCAACCTTAATGACTTCTTTTTTAAATACGGTGTTCGGATTAACCCAAGTTTGGTTAAGGACCTTTACTCTGCTCCAATAATGTTAGCTGTTGGAGAGGGTAGCCAAGCACAATTACAGCCCATTCAGTGGCAATACTCACCTTTGGCAGAATCTAACTCAAAACATCCCATTACCAAAAATCTAAACTTGGTAAAATATGATTTTACAAGTCCAATTGACACCCTAAAAAACAAAGTTGACAAAACTATATTATTACAAAGTTCTCCAAAATCGCAATTAGAAGGTGCCCTTACAAGAATTGCTTTGTCCGATGTTACCAAACAGCCAGATGAAAGTACATACAATTCGGGCCCTCAGAACTTGGCGGTATTGCTTGAAGGTGAGTTTACCTCTGTATATGACAAACGTGTGCTACCTTTTAAGGTCAGGGATTTTAAAACCACTAGCTCTAAAAATAAGATGGTGATAATTTCAGATGGTGATGTTATAAAAAATGAAGTAAGACGAAACCGACCATTAGAGTTAGGTGTAGATTACAGAGGCTTCACTTATGGCAATAAAGAATTTCTTCTCAACACCGTAAATTATCTCCTCGATGACACAGGACTTATAAACATTAGAGCTAAAGAAATTAGCATTGCCTATTTAGATCAACAAAAGGTTGAAGAAAGCAAAGGGCAATGGCAGTTTATTAATTTAGCATTACCATTGTTGATTCTAGCGTTATTTGGCTTTATTTTCAACTACCTCAGAAAGCGAAAATATACTTAAAATCGCATTTTTTAATTGCTATAAAATTTTCTTGTCTTTGTAGGAATAAATGTTAATAAGTTTGTTTTATAAAACCCTTGGATTGGGATATATTTGTATGATAAATTCTAAAGTTAAAAATACATATATACCGCATGAAATTTATTGTTTCAAGTACTTATTTATTAAAGCAACTTCAAGTATTGGGAGGTGTTATTAATAATAGTAATACATTACCTATTCTAGATAATTTTTTATTTGAACTCAACAATTCGTCTTTAACAATTTCGGCAAGTGATCTAGAAACCACCATGTCATCTACGATTGAAGTGGAAAGTGATTCTGAAGGTAGCATTGCTTTGCCTGCACGATTGTTATTGGACACTCTAAAAACTTTTCCTGAGCAACCTCTAACATTTGTGGTTGAAGACAATAATACTGTTGAGATAAGCTCTAACCATGGTAAATATGCTTTGGCTTATGCTGATGGTGCTGAATTTCCGAATGCAGTTTCCTTAGAAGATGCTAGCAAAACAACCATAATGGGAGACATCTTGGCAACAGCAATTAGCAAAACAATTTTTGCAGCTGGTAACGATGACCTAAGACCTGTAATGAGTGGTGTATTTTTTCAGTTTTCACAAGACAATTTAACTTTTGTGGCAACAGATGCCCACAAATTGGTTAAATATACAAGGGAAGATGTTAGTGCAACGGAATCCGCAGAATTCATTATGCCTAAAAAACCTTTAAACCTATTGAAAGGCATCTTAGCTGGTAGTGATGATGATGTATTGGTAGAATACAACGAATCCAATGCCAAGTTTACTTTTGAAAATTCAGTATTGATTTGTCGTCTAATTGATGGTAAGTATCCTAATTACGAAGCGGTTATTCCAAAAGAAAATCCAAACAAATTGGTAATTGATAGAACCCAATTTTTAAATTCAGTTCGTCGTGTTAGTATTTTCTCTAATAAAACGACACATCAGATTAGACTGAAAATCGCTGGTGCAGAATTAAATATTTCTGCAGAGGATATAGATTACAGTAACAAGGCAGAAGAACGCCTAACCTGTGATTATCAAGGAGATGATATGCAAATTGGTTTCAACTCACGTTTTCTTACGGAGATGATAAACAACTTAAGTTCTGACAATGTACAGTTGGAAATGAGCTTACCAAATAGAGCTGGTATCTTAACTCCCATTGATGGTCTTGACGAAGGTGAACATGTAACAATGTTGGTAATGCCAGTAATGCTGAACAATTAATGTTTGACCCGCTATTACAACAATTACAAAGACCCATTTTAATTAGTGGGTCTTTTTTTGTTCAATAAACTATTGGATAATTATGACTACTTTTATTGTACTAACTAATATTTTTTAAAATGAACAAGACTGTAAAAACTGTATTATTAATTGTTGGAGTTGTATTAATCGGCTACGGCATTTATACCATGATCGCTCCTGAAGCATCTGTAAGTGTTGGCGATATAGGTTTTGAAGCCCAAGACAATACAAATTCCTATATAACTATTACACTGGGAGTTATTGTACTTTTGGCGAGTTTATTCGTGGGTAAAAAAAGCTAAATTGCATATACTAAACATTTTAAAAGACATACTTAATTGCCTGTCTTTTTGCATTAAATATTCAGAGTGAAATATTTATGCTTATTTTTATCATTTACAAGCTAACTAATCTATTTTAACGTCTTCCCCACTTACGACTCTTATTCTATGAAAAACCATTTATTGGTTATATTTTGCTTAATCTTTTTAGCTGGTTTCTCACAAAACGAGGAGAAAAAACCTTTTTCATTAGATTTCAGCCCTTTTTACGGCACCGTACTAGAGCACAATCCTGATATATCACATTTAATTACACATCATCCAACAGGATTCATTTTAAGCTACAATAGAAAGACTTATGGCTTTAATGAGTGGGAACGTCGTTACAATTATCCTGATTGGGGCTTTTCTTTGACTTACCAAGACATGAAGAATTACCACTTAGGTGAAAATATTGGTCTTTACGGTCATTTTAATTTTTATTTTCTCAACCGGAATTTGGTGTTTAGAATCGGTCAAGGTATTGCCTATGCCAATAAGCCATACGATAAAGAAGATAATTATATAAACAATGCTTATGGTTCGCATTTATTAAGTACAACGTATCTAAAATTCGACTACATAAAAGAGAACCTTTTCAAAGGTTTGGGCATAAATGCTGGTTTTACAATCATTCATTACTCTAATGCCAATGTAAAGGCACCAAACAACAGCACAAATACCTTTGCTTTTTCAGCAGGACTGAATTATTTATTTGATGCTGATAAATTCCCTGATTATATACCAGAAGGAGAACGCACAAAATACTCTGAACCGTTTAAATACAATTTTGTGTTTAGAAGCGGCATCAACGAAAGCGACATCAACGGAAGCGGTAGATTTCCATTTTATGTGTTTACTGCTTTTGTGGACAAACGCATAAATCATAAAAGTACCTTTTTGGCAGGAACGGAATTATTTATTTCAAATTTCCTAAAAGAATATATAAGACACCAGTCTATTGCCTTTCCTGAAAATGGAATTGAAGCTGATACGGATTTTAAACGTGTAGGTATTTTTGCAGGTCACGAGCTACGTTTTAATAAGGTTGCTTTTATAACGCATCTAGGCTATTATGTCTATTGGCCAGTAGAATTTGAGAATAGATTGTATAACCGTTTGGGCTTAAAACGATACTTTACAGATAAGCTTTTTGCTGTCGTTAACGTACATTCACATGGTGCAAAAGCAGAAGCTGTTGAATTTGGAATTGGAATAAGATTATGAAAAAGTCAGTAGTATTTATTTTAGGATTACTATTAATCGCTTGTGATACAGAAAATGCTTTAGACTGTTTCCAAGCTTCAGGAGATATCATTCAAGAGGTTTATGATCTTGATGATTTTGATAAAATCACCGTGATGCAACGAAGTCAGCTTTACATTTCAGAGGGAGATTATAGCGTTGTGCTAGAAACAGGTGAAAATCTACTCAACGACATTGATATAAGAGTGTTTGAAGGGAGATTGGTAATAGAAAATGACAATGCTTGTAATATTACCAGAGATTATGGCATCACAAAAGTTTTCGTCACAGCACCAAATATCACCGAAATAAGAAACAGTTCTGGTCTAAAAGTAATTGGTGAAAATACTTTGACCTACCCTAACCTCACTTTGCTTTCAGAAGATTTGGAAGAAGAGGACGCCTTTCACATTGATGGTGATTTTGAGCTGGATTTAAATGTAGAAAACCTAACCATCACACAAAATGGATTGAGTAATTTTTTCATAACCGGAAATGTCACTAACTTAGATTTGAATTTTTTAATGGGTGATGCACGTTTTGAAGGTAGAAATCTCTCAGTTGAAAATGCTGATGTTTATCATCGTGGCACAAACGATATAATTATTAATCCGCAGCAACAACTCATTGGAAGCATATTGAGTACAGGAAATGTAATTATTGTCAACACACCACCAATTCTCAATGTAGAGGAACTTTACACTGGTCAGTTAATTATCGAGGATTAACAAGTTTTTGTCATTCCTGCGAAGGCAGGAATCTAGACTCAATTAGGTAATTAGTGAATTACACCTTTCACAGGAAGCCAACATTAATAGCTAGGTTTTGTTTCTACTCAACATCATTTAAACCCCAATCATATTCAATATAATTTAACTCTACACTAGGATTTATCTTGGTATCAGAATACTGGTTTATGTAATCGATAATAGTCTCAGTCTGCACCAAAAAATCCTTCTTGTACCATTTAAAAATTTCAGAAATTTTTGCGCTATTCTCGGTGATTTCATTTTTATCGGAATTTATAAATTCCTTGGCTGCTCTATCCATAAGTTCGTTTACATTTTCGGCAGTATAGGCATCACGCATTAACTTAGGACAAGAAATAGAAGCGCAATTGATGGCAAAATGAATTCGTGGTTCGTTCATTTTTTGCAAAAATCCTTTTTCGATATCTGCCAAAGAAAATTCCTTATCATCAATTTTTATGAAATTCTTCAAAAATGGAGAAATGGTCGCATCTACTTTTTTTATGCTTTCAACTGGGTAATTGTCCACGATAAGTTTTATTGTATTCGCGTTGTACACATTAATAAAATAAGCCAATTGCTCTTCGTAACTCCAACTATTATCTGGTACTTGATTGCTTAAGTAATTAATGTAATCATTAAGTATTTTTTCATCTGCCTTAAACCCTTTGTAAGCTACAAGACCATCTTCTCTAACGTTTTGTTTCAATAAATTATCCCATGTACTGTGATCCAAGGTGTTTTCTATGTTGCCAGAATAAGATTGTTCGGATTTCTTCTTGTAGGGCACTCCTTTTGTGGAAATACAAGAACTCAATGTGAATAAAGCTATTAAACAGTAGCAAATAAGTGTTTTCTTCATATCTAAATATAAGAAAATTGACGACTAAAATCAGTAATACTCTTGTATCAGCAAATAATAACTGTAATAAAGCAAAAAAAGACCCATCCATGGATGAGTCTTTTTATTTACCTCTTGTAACGCCGAAATTAATTCGGCAAAAGTAACTAACTAACAAAATTAAGAGATAAAGGGTAGCTAGGTAATTCTCCATTACCAGCTTTTATAGCGTTTATTATTGGCATAACAAATGCTAATATTCCGATTAATATGAGCGTTAGAATACCTAATCCAAATAAAAATATTAAAGGTATGCTTATGATGCTGTATACAATAATACTCAACTGAAAATTCAATATCGATTTACCGTGGGCATCCATACCATCTACATTTTCCTTTTGTGTTGCCCATATAATTAGTGGAACAATCAATCCACCAAAACCAGTAATGTAAGTTAACAACTGTGCTAAATGCGTAATCATTATTAACTGGTTGTCCGTTCTTTTAAGCGTATGATAATTTGATTCCATGATTTTATTTTGATTAACACCTATAGGACGCAATTTGTTGGAAAATGTTACAGAAATTATATCCATATTTTATTCCGATCAATTTCAGTAAGCTAAAAAACTTCCCAATGAAAGATTAAAGTATTATAGCTAAGACACAATAAAACCATAGGCTATAGCAACTGCTTTTCAATGGCAATTTTAATAATGCCAACACTATTTTTGGCACCTAATTTACTCATGATGTTCATGCGATGGGTTTCAACGGTTTTCGGACTGATAAACAGTTTTTCTGAAATTTCCTGAGTAGTCAACTCTTCTGAAATGGCCACAAGTACATCATGTTCCCGTCGTGTTAGATTGGGCTTCAAACCGTTATCAACTGTTGTTTGCGTTGATTGTGTCAATAGTTTATTCTGAATGTCCTTTTGTACAAACAATTCACCCGAAAGTACTGTTTTCATGGCTTTTATCAGGTCCAGCTTATCGGTGTTTTTCAGCAAATAACCATGTACACCATTTTTGAGCATCCGTTTTACGAAGCTGATATCCTCGAAATTTGTAAGCGCTATGATTTTTAATTCCGGGTAGTTTTTCAGCAACCTTTTACTCAAATCTATACCATTGATATCAGGCAAATTGATATCTAAAAACAAGATATCTGGATGGTCTTTCTCAATATTATCAAGTGTTTCCTGTGCATTATTATACAGACCAACAACGTCCAATTCTGGCGTATCCGAAAGCATAGAAGCTATACCTTGCAAAACCATTTCGTGGTCGTCTGTTATGGAAACTTTAATTATCATGCAATTGGTCTATATCTATATCTATGGTGTATGATGTACCATTTTCGTTTGAAATCAAATCGATGGAAGCGTTTAAATATTCAACTCTAGATTGCACATTGCCCAACCCTATACCTTTTGATGTCACCTCATCTTTGTTGAACCCAATACCATTATCCTCAACCGTAATTTGTATATGCGCGTTCCGATTACTAATCTGCACATTGACCACAGTTGCCTCAGCATGCTTTAAACTGTTGGTCACCAATTCCTGTATAATTCTAAACATATTGATCTCAACTTTCTTGGATACCGCAATGGCATCTCCTAGATACTGAAACACGATTTCGGTTGACGAATGCGTTTCATTGAGGTTGTTGCAATACACTTCGGTTGCTTCTACTAAATTAAAATTTTCCAGAGAAGGTGGCACCAAATCGTGAGAAATAGCTCTTACTTGCTTGCAGGAATCGTCAATCATAGCAATGGCTTCCTTGATGACTTTGTTGTTCATTTCCATCAACGAGGACAACTTGTATTTAATGGCAGACAAATCTCCATTCACGCCATCGTGAAGTTCTTTGGCAATTCGGAAGCGCTCGTTTTCCTCTCCTTCAATTAAAGCTTCCAAGGTTTTGATTTGATGCTCGCGCTTTAGTGTTAAAATTTCTTGCGTTTTACGTTTTTGACGTTGTTTAAAACCAAAAAATATCAGAATGGATGTCAGTAGCAGAAAAATCGCAATTCCGGTCATGTAATTGTATTGTACTTGCTTTTTTTGGTAGGCTTCCTCTTGCTTGTTGAGTTGCAATTCCTGGGCAATAATTTCCTTTTCTTTTTTCTCAGTTTCAAATTGTATCTGCAATTGATTGACCGCTTTTATTTTTTCTTCACTAAGAATGGAATCTTTGTATACTATATAAGCTTTTTGATAATTGTAAGCCTTACCGTAATCGCTTTGTTTAAAATATACATCTGATAAGCTTTTATTTAAATCCCTCAGACTTGGGACATCATTAGTCATTTCGGCAATTTCCAATGCTTTTTGGTAATATCTAATAGCTGTATCATCATTGTTTTGACTTGTGTAATAGGCTCCAAGATCTCTAAAAACACTAATTTTTACATTGTTGAAATTTGTGCCCTGCAATTCGGCTTCAGCTTCAGACAGATATCTAAAGGCAGTTTGCGGTTCATCGTCTAAGTAGGTCTTCCCTAAAATATGCAAGGCCATGCTTTTGGCATGTACTTGGTCAATTTCCTTAGCGATTTCAAGTGACCTTTCCAAATAGGTTCTGGCTTGCTTAACATCGTTCTTAATCAAATACATTTCGCCAATATTCTTCAACGTATTTGACATGTCACGTTGTTTGTCTAAAGCCTCAAAGATAATTACAGCCCTTTTAAAGTTATCTATGGCTTCATCGTTACGATCCATTTGTCCATTAATAACAGCTATACTATTTAAAGTTGACGCAATGGCAAAAGAATCTTTTTTGGTCTCGAAAATCTTTAGAATGTCAAAATAGGTCTTTAAACTCTTCTCATAGTTTCCGGTTTCATTGTGTATAACACCAACTTGAAACAATGCATAAGACATTAGTGTAGAATCATTTTTAAAATATCGAATATTAGTATCCAGATGCTCCAAGGCTTTTTGGTAGTTGCCTTCAACACGCTCCAAAACACCATACATGAAATGGCATTTTGCTTCTAAATCTTTGTGATTGGATTTTTTTGAATAGTAAAAGGCGCTATCAATATATGTGCGGCCTAATTTTAAGTCATTAAGCCTGCGCATGGCATAATTAGCTTCATTATAATACTTTCCTGCACGCAAACTATCGGAAATTATTTCCATCAATTCAACCGCAATACTATCTTTATATTTTTGGATGGTTTGTTTGTTTTGAAATGCAAATACATTCAAAGGAATTAATAAAGCATATAGAACAATAGCTCTCAAAATACGGAGGTTGGTTACTATATTAAAGATACTAATTATTATTTTTTAATGATCTTTTTAGACACTCGACCAGTTTCAGTTGTAACGTAAATTAAATACGTTCCTGAATTTAAATGGCTTAAATCTACAGACGACAACAGATTTTTTTTATGAAAAACCACCTTTCCGTTTAAATCAATAACAATAAAATCTTGAATTTGCTGATGGTTTGTATCCATATGCAACACATCTTTTACAGGATTAGGATAGTATTTAAAGGTATTAAGGTTATAATCATTGGCTGATAGCGTTGTTAGCGTTTCAGAAGTGGCATACAGACTCCACGTGCCATCACTATTTTGAACACGAATGTACAGAAAGTGGTCGCCATCTGGCAAATCACTTGGTGTATCTACAACCAAATCTTCATTAAGTATTTCTGCGTCAGCCAAATCTATGGTTGTTGCATTTCCAGGTCCAGGATCAATATCAAAAAAGTATTCGGCAGCAGTAATCAATGCATTGTTTGTGTTGTTTTCACTCACGTAAAAAACGTTGTTATCATATAAACTCCAAGTGCCATCAGTATTTATGAATCTTACATATAATTTATGTATACCATCGGACAATCCTGATGTTGGTATATTCAAATCCATATCAATCAAGTCTCCTGTAACCGTTAATGGCGTTCCGTTGCCAACACCAGGATCGGCATCTATAAAGTATTCTGCGGAAGCGATACTTGCTGTATTGGTATTATTCGGATTCACATAAAACACATTGTTATCATACAAACTCCAAGTGCCATCAGTATTTATGAGTCTTACATATAACTTATGCACACCATCGGACAATCCTGCAGTTGGTACATTTAAATCCATGTCAACCACGTCGCCTGAAACGGATAATGGTGTTCCATTGCCAACACCAGGATCGGTATCAATAAAGTATTCTGCGGAAGCGATACTTGTAATATAGGTATTGTTCGGATTCACATAAAATAAATTGTTATCATACAAACTCCATGTACCATCAGTATTTATGACTCTCACATAAAGCTTATGTACACCATCGACTAATCCTGAAGTCGGAATGTTGAAATCCATATCAACTACATCTCCAGTAACCGACAATGGCATTCCATTGCCTACACCAGGATCGCTATCTATAAAATATTCTGCGGAAGCAATACTTGCGGTATTGGTGTTGTTCGGATTTACATAAAACACATTTTGATCGTACAAACTCCATTCACCTGTTGTGCTCAAAACACGAATGTAGAGTTTGTGAATGCCATTGGACAAACCGTTGGTAGGAACATTTAAATCCTGATTGATCGTGTTTCCTGAAACGGTTAAAGCTACACCGTTACCAACACCAGGATCTGTATCTATAAAATACTCAGCCGAAACAATTTGCGCTTCAATTACCCAACTTGAAAGCAGAGCTATTAGTATTAAACTGATCGTTTTCATTGGTTTGAACGGTATTAGTTATTGATGTTGGCGTTCGCCTTGATGTTAATATTCAAAGGTGTACCGGCAGATATAATGTTGTTAAAGATTACAAAATCGGTCAAATAAGGTAACTCTGTAGGATAACCTCTTATATCAAAAGGAAAGCCACCATTAAATACTCCTAAATCATTACCATCAGTTCCTGCACCTTCAGCAGGCGAACCTGATTGAATGTTATAATCATTACTTGAACTATTTAAACCTATACCAGAGTTAAAATTTGTAAATAATGGATCTTGGTTGTTTAAATTATTGGTTCCGCTCAAATCATCCAATGTTGAATTGTAACTGTATGTGAGATTATTTTGAAAATTCAAACCGCTGTTTCCGCCAAGATTCATATTGGCAACATTTGAACCTGTAAAAAGAAAAATATTATTGGATATTTGGGTTCCACTAGAGTTTTGAAACAATTGTATAGACTGGTTACCATCACCATTCTGTACGGTTTTAATAACGTTATTGTTTAAAAGTGTTGTACTGTTTAATCGATTAAAAGTTGTCCAACTGTTATTAGTATGAGGCTGCTCAATCAAATTGTTGGAAATGATCCAGTTTTGTGAATTGTAATTATCAATTGCCGAAAAGTTGGGGTTTCTTATATAATTACCAGCAATAATGGCATTGTTAGCTCTAGATGTATTAGAATTGCCATTTATAAAAGCTATACGATTGTTGGTAATAACAACATCATGGTTGGTATAAGTAGTATTGTCTAAATAAATACCATTGATAATAAGTCCTGATATTTTTGATCCTGAGGCGTTTCCATATCTAAACAGCACGTTGCTCACTATGGCTCTTTGTCCAGAATTAAGTTCTGCATTATGTCCTATCCCATAAATACTTAATGTTTTGGACATATTAACGTCACCATAGCCGTTTGGTGATGGTTGAATATAAATGATATCGCCATCTGCTGCGGCATCAATAGCAGACTGTATTGTGGTGTACTGCGCTCCCGAACCTTGGTTGTTATCTACAATATAAACGGTTTGCGCATTTAAGCTTATAGCAATAAAAAAAATAATAAAAGAAGTAAACGTTTTCATGATTTTGTCGGTTTTGTGATTTTATAGTATGCAATGTATGATCACTAACCGAAAAAAAAGTAAGGGCATTCCTTGATTTGTAAAAAATCAGGGAATACCCTTAGGCATGTAAATTAATGGCTTTTGTTGGACGGTTTAATGCAATATTTAACTTACACCATGCTTATTGATGATAATACATTTGGGCAACAAATAGGGTATGTAATTTCGTCTTGCCGGGTTGAAATTCAAATTCAAGATAAGATGCTTATTTTTTTATTCTTTATTTAGCTATTACGCAAAGTATTTAAAACAGAAGACCTTGTACTACATCCTGTGACTCTTCACCTAAAAATGAAAAAGTAGCAATGATATCAAATTGTTTTCGTTCTTCATTTAAGCAACGCAAAGCAATTGTTTCGCAAGTAAAGCTAATGTTTGGATTTTTGGAGAACAAACTTTTTGCGATTTCAATATTTTTAGGTTGAATTCTTCTACCGATTGAGATATGTGGTTCGTAACTTTTAATATTTGTAGGATAAGAAAATTTTTGATGGACCGAAGTCATAATTTCCTTTAAATAGTACCTAGAAGCCACATTGGGTTTCAAAAAGAAAGCTCCATTTGGAAAAGTATCAAAACTGGTAAACTGAACTTCTCGAGACTTTAAATAGGTAGTAATCTCTGTTAACTTACTCTTTATATTTACCAATTTCATTTCGTCTTGTTCAAACTCATTTATGGTAATATGTGCAAAAGAATTTTTACTGTTATACCAACCAATTTTTGAAGCCAGCAATTCTTTCATATGCCTTACTTCTTCAATAACCGAATTACTTGGTTGAATAACTATTGAGTATTTTTTCATTTATTTCCCGATACAGAAAGTAAAACCAATTGATTTCATTATCATGTTAAGTAAACGAGACAAATTTGGTACAATTAAAATCAAATAAATCTCATTATTTTGATAGAACGTGAATAACTATACGCACTATATTCGATATTAGAATTATAAGTAGAGTATTCTAAATAAATTTCTTAAATTATAACTCTTAAATCCTATTTTTTTGAGTTTTGAAGAACCATATAATCTAATTCTGAATAACATCTCTAGGTTTATTGAATTAACCGAGTTAGAAAAACAAAAATACCTGTCGTTACTTACAAAAATAACAGTAAAAAGGAGAGAGTTTTTAATGCAGGCAGGAGATATTACTAAATATGAATATTTTATAACAAAAGGATGTTTAAAGGTTTATACATTAGATGAAGATGGTGCTCCTCATATATCCATGTTTGCTGTAGAGGATTACTGGACAGGAGATATGGCTAGCTTTATGACAAAAAAGCCCACACATTATTTCATTAAGGCAACAGAAGATTCAGAGTTATTAGGTATTTCTAGGCTTAATTATGAATTGTTATTTCAAGAGATACCTAAATTTGAAAAGTTCTATCGTATTCTGTATCAAAGGTCGTTAATTAGTTATATAAGACGTTCAAACCACGGTATTTCATTAACTGCAGAGGAAAGATATAAAGAATTCAAAAAAAAATATCCTAATGTTGTAAATAGAATTACTCAGAAAGACTTAGCGGGTTACATTGGTATTACACCAGAATTTATGAGTAAAATAATTACAAAAGTCAACCAAAAGTAAAAGTCTTAAACTAGTTCATTTTTTTTTATGCATTCCTGTCGGAATTTTGAAGCATGAAAAAAATAGTATTCATCACCTCCGCATTTATTATTGGATTTGCAAACAATCTAAACGCTCAATTTACCCAAATAGAGCTGTTCACTGGTTTTGACAAAACAGATTTTACCATATACTCCAGTTATTATCTAAATAATAACAAAACTCTTAGCCTAAACACATTGGCTTTCTTCCAAAAATTTAAAGATAAAGAAAACCAAAGATTTGATGAGGTAGGATTACAACCAACACTTTTTTGGAATATTAACAACAATATAGCATTAGGATCGTCTATTTACTATAATAGTTTCGCGGGATATTCAGAACGTTTATCAGCAAAATTCACACTAAAAAATTCCAGGGTCCTACTTGTTACGATTCCTACTATTGCCTATTCTCAGCAAAAAAATGCTAGTTATGCGGAAGTACTCTTTCAGATTCAATTAAACACGCCAATAAACGATAATGTCGCTCTTTGGTTCAATGGACAGCTTTTAACTATATGGGACGAATTTGAAAAACACTCAAGAAGTTTTCAGCAATTACGTGCAGGTATCTCATTTAATGGACACCAATTTGGTATTGGAATTGATTTTGACCAGTATGGGCCAAATCCTTTAGAACAATCATCTTTCGGTTTGTATTACCGAAACAATTTATAAACAATTTAAATCTTAAAAATTATGAAAAATTTAGTAAAAGTTTCGCATTGGTTAGCATACGGATATTTAATCTATGCTTTTGGTTATGCAAGTCTTTTTAAAGTTTTCCAAAAACAAAGTATGATGGAAAATATGAGCAACTTTGGTTTTGGCAAAATATGGACCTTATTTATCGGTTATGGCGAATTATTGGGAGTAATAGGCTTGGTTGTTGGATTATGGATGCATCAAGTTAAAAATATATCAAGTTTATGGTTATTTCCATTCGCGATTGGTGCATTGATAACACACTTTGCTCATAATGACTATGAATATTTCTATACAGCTTTATATTGTTGTATTGCTTGTATAGTATTACTTATTACAGATAAAAACTTCAAAATAATACTTTAGGATCAAATGCCTGAAAATTTAAATGTATTAAAGTTTTTTTAAATGAAATCATTTGGCAAACAAGCAGATGCAGGTAATGAAGATTCTCTATTAATAATTGCATTTGCTATAACAATAATCACTAATGAAAACGAAAAAAACTCTCTCGATAGACTAATTATAAATAGAAAATAAATATGAAAAATATAATCACAATTGCTGGTAGTAATAGTCAAAAATCAATAAACAAGCGTTTATTAACTTATACATCTAGTATGTTGAACAACACAGAACTAACTGTAATAGATCTAAATAATTACGTATTGCCTATTTATGGTGTCGACTATGAAGCTGAAAATGGAATACCAACAGCTATTAAGCGCCTTGATGAACTCATTGATAAAGCAGATGGTTTTATAATATCTCTTGCCGAACACAATGGATCTTACTCCGCCGTTTTTAAAAACACCATCGATTGGTTATCACGTATAAATATGAAAATATGGAGAGAAAAACCAATGCTACTAATGGCTACCTCACCAGGAAACAGAGGTGGTGCTACTGTATTGCAATCTGCCAGCACCTATTTTCCTTATATGGGCGCTAAAATCACAGATACATTTTCATTACCATCTTTTTATGAAAATTTCAGTAACGAAGAAATTAGTGATAAAAATTTGAAAAAGGAAATCTATAACAAGGTCAGTAAATTTCAATCATTAATTACCTAAAAAATCAAAGGAATAAAAAGTTTTTATCCGACAGAAGTAATGAAATGTGATTTCATTCGTCGTCTTATTTTAATCAATAACAATCAAAAAATGAAAAAATTTATTTTAAGTATCACACTCTTATTGCCAATACTGCTATTTTCTCAAATGCATGAAGGTCAAAAAAAAATATTAATGGTCGTTAGTAGCTATGGAAAAGATAAAGGATCTATACGACCAGGATATGAGTTTGATGAATTCTCACAAGCCTATCTAATATTCAAAAACAACAATTTACTAATAGATGTAGCCAGCCCAAAAGGTGGTAAAGTTGAAGCTGATAAATTCAATATAGATAAGCCATATAATAAAATAATACTAGAGGATGAAAATGCCTTAAAGTTACTAGAAAACACTAAAGCAACTGCAAATGTCAATGCAGAGGATTACAATGCCATTTATATTGTTGGAGGCAAAGGTGCTATGTTTGATTTGCCATACGATCCTTCTCTCCAAGATATTATTTTGAATTTATATCAAAGAGAAAACACAGTAATTTCTTCTGTATGCCATGGTCCTGCGTCATTTATTCATGTCAAGGACAATGAAAAATATATTATTAATGGTATAGAGCTAACTAGTTTCTGCAATATAGAAGAAGAACTCTTTGGAAAAAAATGGGTAAAAGAGTTTCCTTTCAGTTTAGAAACTAAACTAAAGGAAAGAGGAGCCATTTTTGAACAGACCGATTTTATGTTATCTAAGGTAGTAGTTTCGGGCAAGTTTGTTACTGGCCAGAATCCATTTTCTACAACAAAATGCGCAGAAGAATTAGTAAAATCTCTAGGAATAACTCCAGTTGATAGAGAGTTTTATAGTGATGAAAAAAGTGTTAACTTAATTCAAGAACTACTAGATAACGTAAAGACGTTTGAATGGGCAGAAAAAGAAATAGAAAAGAACAAAGAGAAATACGATATACCTTTAATTGCAGCATACGGCTACTACAAAATAATAGCTTCAACAGAGAGCAATGAAGAGTTGAAGAAAGGTATTAAATTATTAGAACTCACCTCTTCTCACTTTTTTAATGAAAATTTACATCTTTTTTTAGCTGAAACCTATGCCTCAACAGGCAAAAAGACAAAAGCTAAAAAATTATTAAATGAATTAATTTCTAAAGATTTATTAAAAGATAAGGCTACAAAATTATTAAAAGAATTAGAAGAGTAATATTTTAAAAAGCATATAGAATACTTTTATAATCTTCCTTAACTAAGAAAACAAGTGGTGCACCGATTAACCATAACGGTTTTCGGTGCATTAATTATTTAGTGCCTTTATCTCAGGTTACACAAGAATAGCGTTTGGTTTTCAATATCCACTTCTATTAAATATTTGCACAAATACTTTGTTTTTAGCTTTAACATTCTTACCTCTCGATTAAGGATGCTATAACATTTCATTTAGCAGAATGATGACTATTATCGCTTTGCTTTTTTAACATGATATGCAATTGCTTTGATTAAAAAAACTAGCTAACTTTACAATTATGGTAAACCAAATTGTAGAGGGTATTAAACAATATATAAATCTTACAGATGAGGAGGCTAGGATTGTAGAAGAGTGCATTCCTATAAAATACTTCCAAAAAGGGACTATTCTACTAAGGGAAGGACAAGTCGCTAAAGCATCTTATCAAAATTTATCTGGACTTGTTAGAAAATATTACATCGTAAATGGTGAAGAAATTACAACAAATTTCTACGAAGAAAATACATCTATTTCTTCTTTAAACAGTTTAAATAATCAGGAGCCTTCTACTCATTACTTAGAATGCATTGAAGATTGTAAGTTAGCCGTCTTAACCAAAGAAAAGGAAGATGAACTTATAAAAAAGGTACCTCAATATGAATCTTTATGCCGAGCTTCTGTTGAATCTGATCTCGGAGAACACCAAGAAGCTCTAGCAAAATATTTAATAGCTTCACCCGAACAGCGTTATCTCAATTTACTTAAAGACAAACCTAGTTTGTTGAATCGGGTTCCACTCTATGTATTAGCAAGTTATATTGGTGTAAAACCAGAGTCTCTGAGTCGAATCCGTAAACGTGTTATTAAAAATAAAGACCTCTAAACTTCTTGATAATGTAGTACGATTATCTTTTTCTATTCTAACTTAAGTTTTGTTCTAAAAAACCCTGTAACTAATAACCAAATTGTAAATGACAATTCTCCAATAACACCTGTTAAGATTACACCTGCTTCAAAATAAGGCTGATAATCATAGTAGCCATCATAACTCAACTTTGCAAAACCATCGATAAAATAACCTAGTGCGGCTTGAATGAGAAGGAATCCTATATACCTAGGAATATAATGAGCCTTGGTGGCCAAATATCCCAATATCAAAAGGTGAACCCCAAAAAACAACAAACCTATAGTCCAAAATTTATCAAAACTTGATAATAAATCTAACACAATATTAGGCTGTTTAACAGAAAGATTAGTGCCATTTGTAATTGTAAAAACATCGTACAACTTTAGTAACGCTATACTAAAAAATATAGCATGAAGCATTCGGAAGCCTGAGGCCAGAAAAGACAATTTGCGATTAACCTCCTTTGTAAGTTTGAATAAAGTTACAATCAAAACAATATCAAATACAAACATTAACAAAAAGCTCAACAAACCATTTCTAAAAGAGTTTAGGCTATTAGAAATATTAGAAAGAGTTTTTGATGGATTATCTATTTCTACTAAATTTGAAAGGATAGCAAAATTCGCATAAAAGCCAGTAAGAAATATCAATACATAAGCTATACCAGAAACTTTAGCAACTGTTTTCATAACAACTATTTTGATTAGTTACCTGCAAATCTAAGATGCTGTAGCTAGTTAAAAATTGACTTTGGTTAATAATAACATCTTATTTAACAATAATTTATATAGTTACTAGACAACATGACAAATCTTAATACTGGTACTTTTTTGTATTTTTAACTATTCAACTAATAACCTCAAGACACAAAAGCCATTTACACGCCTAACAATCATCATCTAAAACTTTAATGTTTAATGACTAATAATGAGCACATAAACCTCCTCATCAATCACATAAAGAAAGATGTGTCATTAAACGAATCCGACATTAAGGCACTAACTAAAATACTTGAAATAAAAGAGTTAAGTAAAAAGGAATTTTTGTTTCAACCTGGCGAAACCTCCAATTCTATGAATTTTATTGGCAAAGGTTGTATGAGAAGTTATTATTTAGATGAAAACGCACAGGAACACACCTTACAATTAGGTATTGAAGAATGGTGGATAAATGATTTATACAGTTACCTGAGTAGAAAAAAATCAAGAATGTATGTGCAGGCTTTAGAGCCAACAATACTAGTTCAACTTCCTAGATTAAAATTAGAACAACTATATCTTGAAGTTCCAGCAATCTCTCATTTCTTTAGAACTAAAATTCAAAATGCGTATGTTGCCATCCAAGAGCGCGTTATAGACAGTATGAGCGACGACGCTTACGACAGGTATAAGGATTTTATCAAGTCATATAGAGATATTGAGCAACGTGTTCCTCAATATATTATAGCATCATACTTAGGAGTAACACCTGAATTTTTAAGTTACTTACGAAAAAAACATTCTTAGATTCTTTCTTAATATACCTTAAGTTTTTCCTTTAAATCAATCTATAGTTTTGACCCATAAACAATTATAAGGGTCATGAAACGCTTAGCTATATTCATTTACTTTACCCTATGTGGTACATTTTTATCGCATTCTCAAGACATTAAATTTTTACCAGAATTTACATTTGGTAATCGCTCTATTGGCTATCAACATTACATTGGATATGATTTATCTAAGAAATGGTCTATAAATAATATAACACTATTTGACACCGAATATAACAATGACAATAACAATATGTTTTTTATTAGAAACATGTTGTCTTATGCCATCAATAAATCATTTAAAGCTAATGTAGCCTTTGGAGTTAAAAATCCTGGCGGCTTCAATACGATAACCCTTCAGTATGCTTTAAACACAAAAAATTTCTCACTGAATTACAATATTGGTACTACTTACCAAAATGGTTTTACGCTAGAACAATCTTTAATCTTAAACTACAGTAAACGAATCAATACCGCTTATAAGTTTTTCACTAGACTTTTCACTGTAATGAATACTAATTTAAAATATTTAGATAGAGGTATCCAACAACTAAGAATAGGAATCAAGAAAGAAGCCCTACATGTTAGTCTAGCTATAAATCTAGATCAATTTAAAAAGGCCGAAAAAACTTTAGAAAACTTCGGAATAGCATTTAAATATAATTTTTAAACAAGACATATTATGAAATCAAAATTAGACATCGGATTACTACTATTAAGAACATCAATTGCTTCAACTATGCTAGTATATGGCATCACTAAACTCATAAATGGTGTGTCATTTATTTCAGGCTTATTATCTGACTATGGTTTGCCTTCTTTCTTTAGTTATGGTGTTTACATTGGTGAAATATTGGCACCATTGTTAATAATCATTGGTTATAGGACAAAACTAGCTGGATTGATTTTTGCCATTAACTGTTTAGTAGCCATCTTAATGGTACAATTACCAAACTTATTTACGCTTAATGAATTTGGTGGTTGGTATGTTGGTCCAATTGTTATCTACTTTGTTTTTGGACTTGCCATGTTCTATACAGGTGCTGGTAAAATCGCGCTTTCATATACAAACAAATGGGATTAAAACATAGAACTATGAGACTCTATCTTTTATTTATCCTAGCACTTTCAGGTGGTGTATTTTTAGCTATACAAGCTGGGTTTAATTCACAATTGGGTGGATTAGTTAAACAACCTATAATAGCTGTCGTTGCTTCATCAATAAGCAGCGTCGTTTTTGGACTTGTGTTTCTTTTTTTTACCGAAAAGGGACTTATGCAAACTTTAACCTCAACACAGGTACCATGGTATCTATGGTTTATCGGAGGATTATTTAGTGTTATAGGTATATACATTTACTTCTATACCATACCTAAGATAGGTATTTCTAAAATGATTGCACTTGGACTTTGTGGCCAACTTATTTTTTCATTGATCGCAGGAAAGTATGGTTGGTTAAATCTGCCAGTGGAACCATTAACTAAAAAACGAATTATTGGTGCATGTGCCATGTTGATTGGCATTGTGCTGATTAACACAAAATAATTATTATGATAACAAGACAACGCAATATTAGCAACCTCATTGATTTATGGAAAAATGCTACACAGCCATTTAACACCTATAATGAGGATGAATTTATTGGCTATTGCTTTATTAGTAACTCTCAATGGCCCAATAAGATTTGGCTAAAAGAAACTCATAACATTAGTATCCTAAACGATATTAGCTTATTACTAAAATCAGGACTTGATAACCTTACCTTTTCATATTTCGATAAAGATTCTGATAAGGTGAATCTAATTTTTGATTATTATGGATTTGACCAAGTCTCTTCTCAACATGGTATGTCTTTGGCCTTAAAAGAACTTAACTCATTTAAAACAAAAACGTCTTTGAAATTTGAATTAGTAATCGATTCAAATAAGGCTAAAATATGGAGTAAGACTTTTGAAATGAGCTTTGGTTATAAAATATCCGAAGAAACTATAAACAAGACATTTCAAAAAATTAATTACTACAACATATACTTTAACAATGAGATTGCTGGAACTGTAATCTGCCACAAAACACTAACAACATTAGGCATACACAGTTTAGGCATAATACCAACAATGCGAGGCAAAGGCTTAGCTACACAAATTATGTACAACATTCTTAATGAAGCTAAAGCAAATGGCTTAGAACTTGCCACTTTACAAGCCTCTCAAATGGCGAAATACATGTACGAAAAGATGGGATTTACAACGGACTTTTTAATGCGTAATTATAAACTAAAAACAATATAAAATGAATTTATTAGAACATTTACAATGGCGTTACGCCACCAAAAAATTTGATCCTACTAAAAAAGTATCTTCAAATGATCTTGAAAAAATCAAACAAGCTATTCAACTTTCTGTGTCTTCTTACGGTTTACAACTGTATAAAGTTTTAATTATTGAGAACCTTGAAATTAGAGAAAAATTAAAGCCAGTTTCCTGGAATCAAAGTCAGATTACAGATGCTTCGCATCTGATTGTATTTTGTAACTACACAGATGCTACACCAAAAGCTATTGATAATTTCATAAAACAAACAGCGGTTACTCGAAATCTAGACTTAGAACGCCTAATCGGCTATGGTGATTTCATAAAGTCTAAACTCAACGAGAAATCAGATACAGAAAAAACCAGTTGGTTAAAATCACAAACGTATTTAGCTCTTGGGAATCTTTTAAATGCTTGTGCAGAATTAAAGATTGATGCTTGCCCCATGGAAGGTTTTGAACCCGAAGCATATAACGAGATACTTGGCTTGAATGAACAAGGCTTAAATGCTACCGTTATTGCTCCCATTGGCTACAGACATGACGAGGATAGTACTGCAGAATTTCCCAAAGTAAGAAAGCCTATTAAGGAACTTTTTGAAATTGTTTAGTTTATTTAGATTTTTGTTCAGAGGGTTTAATCATGATGGTTAAGCCCTTTTTGTTTCGCATTGTAATGAAGTAAGTTGACTAGCGAATTTCTAATAACTAACTTATAGGATCTGCACTAACATTTTAAAGATTATACTTTGTTTTATCTCTAAACCGCTATTTCTCATTAACCCTGTTAGTAAATACTTATTCTATTTTGAATCAAAAAGTATTTTAGCATTTACCCAATACACTTCGCCTTTTTCAACACCAGCCCATCCCTTTTTTTCAGGGTTGCTATATCTTCTTGAATAGATAAAATATTTTTCGTCAGAAGACATATATGGACTATAATATCTCCAATTACTCTCGTATTTTAATGGTACCTCTTTGGGTTTTGTCCATTTACCATTTTCATAAAAGGTTATTTGAAATTTACCATTTCCATTAGTAATGGCATACCGCTCATCTGGTGAAACATATGTTATTAGTTCTTTGTTCTCGCTCTTAATATTTATGACAACAGGTGTTTCAAATTTTCCATTTCCTAAATATTGCGCACGGTACGTTTGCATTCCTTCTTTATTATTTGGTCTGTTTGAACGAAAATATAAACTCCCATCCGCCGTAACAACAGGATAGGTTTCAAAATACTCCGTTGAAACTGAAAAATCTACTTTAGAAGCTAATTGCCATTTACCATTTACTTTTTCACTTTTATAAATATCTGGTGGTATCGTGTAAAGTTCTTCTTTGGTAACGCTATTATTATAAAGCTTTGGGTCAACACCGAGAAAATACATTGTCTTTCCGTCATTAGCAATTGTAGGGTCACAAGCAACTGAAACTAAAACATTATCGTCATACATTTTTATGGGTTTAATATCAGACCACTCTCCATTAATAAGTTCAGAATGATGAATAACAAAGCTACTGTCTACAATTCTCGAGAAGAACATTTCTGTATTATCATTATTAAAAACCACATTCAATTCGACACTGTCAGTATTAACAATTGATGGTGCAAATAACTCAGGAACTGTTGAAGGAGGTATTTGATCAAAATATGAAATAGTACTGTTTTTACAACTAAAAAAGGTTGCTGAGATTAATAAAATCAATAAATGTTTATTCATTACTTTTTAATATTTGCTAATGTTCAGTGTATGGTAAGTAACTATAGTTTTAATTTAATATCCAATCCGAAATCACTTCTAAAAATCCTTCAACAAACGTCTTATCTAGGTTTGCATATTCTTCTCTTTGACCTGTTTTTGCCTTTTGAAAAAAATGATTAGCGTTATCAAACGTTTTGAATTCATAATTCGATCCTGATTTGAGAAGAGCATTTTCCATTCTATCTTTATTTTGGTGTATAGGAACTTGAAAATCTAAACCACCGAAAAGACTTAATACAGGAACATTTAATTGTTCCAAATCTTTGGAAGGATCATAATAGAGAAATGACGTTAAGGATGGCAAGCCATAAATGATTTTAAACTCATTGGCTTTGTCTGTAGCTTTTTGCTCTATTTTTAATGAGTCCACTACTCTTTCTGAATTCGTTTTATATAAAATAGATTTAGTTGTTTTTCTAAATAAGTGGTATGCTTGGTCTATATTTTCATCATCTTCAATAGCTCTCATTAATTTATTATGTGCTGAAACATCAGCTTCAATCAATGTTTTAGAAATCTCTAAGCCACTATATTCCTGTCTAATCTGATAGGTTACCACTTCTACCAAAGGAACTGATGGTGCAGCCATTAAAATTACTTTTTTAACGGACTCATTACTGACAGCAACTTTTCCAGCAAGGATACCACCTTGACTGTGACCAAACAAAATAAAACTTTCAAAATGGTTTGCTTCAGAAGATTTAAAGTATTCTATAATACCTACTAAGTCCTTAGTATGATCTTCTATTGTACTATTTACAAAATCCCCAGTACTTGTGCCTACTCCTCTATCATCATATCTAAATGAAGCAATACCTTTTGAAGCCAGATGTTCAGCAATGACCTTAAAAATCTTAAAACCTTCTAAAGTTTCATCTCTGTCTTGTGGTCCACTTCCTGAACTCATAATGACTAGAGATTTTGTGCTTAGATTGGTTGGGATAAGTAATGTTCCACCGATTGAAACATCTTCTAACTTGATAATTAACTCTATAGAATTTGAATCTTCATTGATCGTCTTTCCACTTGAATAACAAGAGAATGTTATTATTAGGAATAGTATTAAAATGGATAAATGTATTCGTGTTCTCATTTTTTGACTTATTATCTTCATTTTGTATTAACACCTTTAAACAAATGATCAACTTCAGACTTCAATGCATCATTTGGTAGCACTCTATAAAATTCCTTAAGCAAGTCTAAAGACGTTGGTTTTTTTGGATATTTGTTACTGGCTAGAAAGTTTCTTAATGCCTGATTGACTTTGTCTTCACCAATTAATTCAGATAATTCCACCATTGCTATAGCGCCTTTTGAGTAAGCTATATGTGTAGCTCCATAAGGTACTTTGTACAAGGGTGGATCTCCGTAAAGCACTTTTTCATTTTCATAAATTTGTTGATGTATTTGAACACGCTCCAACATACGTTCTTTTCCATACAGTTTTTTATAAATCATCATTTCTGTATACATGGCAAGAGATTCTGTAAGCATGGACGCACCTTCCCTTTCGTCTGGGTTTATTTGGCTATTTCCCCACCAAACGTGAGCCAACTCATGACCTGCCAATTCATTGATAACATCTTTGCTCGGGTCACTATCAATATTAGCATGGAAAATCATGTTTTCGGTCATAAAAATAGTGGCAGGATATGCTGTAGCTGCAAATCCACTTGTAAAAGATGACACCTCAACAAAGCTTATTTTTTCAAATGGGTAAGCATTAAAATTATCGATGCAGTAATCTAAACTCAAAACCGCATTATTCAGTAGTCGGTCTACATTTTCAAAATGCATGTCATGATAAAGGACTTCAATTTCTATATTACGATGCTTAATAGACTGCTTTTGGTACTTAGCTGATGCTATTGCAAATCGAAATGGAATTCCATGTGCTTTGTATTGTGTAAATGCCCTATCATTTTCAGTCCAAGTTTTAACTACATTGCCAATTCCCATAGGTGTTTGATTGTTTTCTGTGGACACTATCATATCTAAGTTGATAAAATCATTTTTGAAAACTTCTGGTGATTCAAGTTTCTTTAATCGTGTTGGATTTCCAAGTTCGTAGGCTTCTCGTTTTTGCTCTTCTTCTATCTCATTATCTGATTGGTATCCCAATGATGGATAATAATTGCTAATCCTCATAAATGAACCATTAGTCACGATAGCATTAAACGATTGATGTCCATTGACAGCATACCATTTGTATGATAAATTAAACTCTAGAATCGCTGTATCACTTGGCAGTAAAGGTTTATTAAGTTCAATCTCTGACACAAGCTCATCTATTGAAATGTCTTCATTCTGTATTTGAAGTTTTGCGTTCTCTAATTTTAAATCAGCGTGAAAATTTAATAGAATCTTATGTATTGGTTCATCAGATAGATTTTGAAGTCTATATTTGCCTTGAATCTCATAAGCATTTTCAGAAGGATGTAAGTCTATTTTTGTGTCTACATCTGTAATTGTAGGTTGAGATATGTTTTCATAATGACGAAAATTCTTTTCATAATTAACAGCTTCTACAAGTTGAGCATCTTTATTTTTTGGTGCATAATCCTTCATAAAATTAAAGGCTGTAAAAACACTCAGTCCTAAGAAAACAATAAAAATTAAAGATTTGATTTTTGACCATTGTTTTGATTTCAAATATGAATTAAAAATCCACAACAATCCTAAAAGACAAACTCCAAAAAGCAATCTATTTGAAAAAGCTGACAGGTAAGCTCCATAACCATTTAGGTCACTAAACACACCTTTGAATCCTGAAAACACATGTAATAATGGATATGGCAACAACATCTTTATTAATGGTGTTGTAAACACTACAACCGCTAAGATTGAAACACCTAAGGCTACATATTTGCTATTGATGATACTATTGATGAGAAGTAGCAATGTACCAAAAAGGAAAAGCGGAATTGTATTGAATATAATAACTCCAAAATAAGCCAACCAATCCATTTGGGTATATCCATAACCGACTTGAAACACTAATGCCAGTACTATAAGCAATGTAGTTAAGAATACTAACAATACAGCCAGTGACATTAAGTGGCCTTTCAGTTTTGCTTTTGAAAAAAATGCACTGTCTTCTATTAAGTAAAAATTGGCAGAACTACTACGGCAATACATGTCATTAATAAAATACACTAAAACAAATGCACCCAACAAGTGAAAACTTTGTGAGATAGAAGTTGCCAAAAGTCCAGAACTGGCATAATAATTTGGCAAACGTATGCCTTTATCTATATCTGAATACATTTCCATACCAACGAAAAACACCAATAGCATGGAGACAGCAACTATAGTAACGCTTTTAAACAGATAAATTAAATCAACTTTTGCAAAGGAAATGATTGCGTTCAATTCAGACTTAAAGCCAAAATTAAGAGCAGGTGTTTTGACTTTTGTTAATTTGACTATTGCTGCTTTAATGTTATACTGTTTGCGCTTCAATTCCTTTTTTCTTGTCGCTTTATTGAACGCATAAAAACGATAAGAAATCACCAAAAACAACATTGACAACACCATATAAACGATACGATTGATAGCCAAAAAGCCTTTTAATGGCACAATGAACTGATTTTTTTCAGTAACACTTAAGTCTCTAGCTTCAAAGAAATAGGCTGATGTTCCAAAAGGATCTAACAATGATGATAGTTGCTGTACTTCTATAGATTGTGGAATGCTTCCTGCCATAAATGGTGAATTAGAAAACACCAACAACACCATATAAAGTACATACAGAAGTAATCCTCCAATAACCACCAATAACTTCTTACGTGTTGTGTAGGCAATCATAAACAAGACACTACAAACGAAAAAGCAGTTTAAAACTCCGAAAATCAAAAAGGGATAGAGATACGACCAGAAACTAAATCCTAACTGCATTTCGCTTCCTGTTCGTATGTTCTGACCAATGACGAAACCAATAATTAAGATTGAAAAACTTAAAAATGTTTTTAAGGCAAATCCTGAAAACTTCCCTATTAAATAGTCTTTAAGGGAAATAGGATATGAGAATAACATGATATCAAATTTTGTATCCCATTCCTTAAACAGTATCTCTAAGGCAAATAAAATAGCCAAAAATATCATGGACAGACTCAACAAAGCCATCATAAATCCAATGGTGTATGGTGAATTAAGATAAATGCCTTCACCAGCAGTTAGGTTGAATTTATAGCCACAAAACCATCCTACAACCAGTAATATAACGCTTGTCAACCCTAAAACATAACGATTTTCGCTATGCTTTAATTGAAATTGAAGTATAGCATTCATAATTAACTGTTTTGAGAAAGCACATTAAAGTAAACGTGCTCTAGTATTGGATTAACTGCTGAAAATCCTTCAGGTTGTGAAGGTGCAACTACTGTAATTTGAAGTTGACGTTCTATAAGTTGTTGGCTGATAACATTGAGATTAGATTTGTACATTTCCAACTCATTATTAGCAATACTTTTTGACCAGATTTTACCTTCTAATTCTTTGATTAATTCTTTGGGCTTTCCTGTTTTAAGAATTTGACCTCTATTCATGACAGTCATTTCAGAACACAAGTTTTTCACATCTTCAACCAAGTGAGTAGATAAAATCACAACAACCTCACTACTAATATCGCTTAGAAGTGTATTAAAACGATTCCGTTCTTCTGGATCCAATCCTGCTGTTGGCTCGTCTACAATGATGATTTTTGGGTCACCAAGTAAAGCTTGCGCAACGCCAAAACGTTGTTTCATACCACCAGAAAACGTATGTACCTCTTTATCTTTAAAATCCCAAAGGTTGACTTTTTCTAACAAATATTGAATCTGTTTTTGACGTTCAGCTTTGCTATTAACCCCTTTTAAAATGGCTATATGATTTAATAAATCGTAAGTATTTACTTTAGGGTAAACTCCAAAATCCTGTGGTAAGAAGCCTAGATTTTTTTTAATATAATCAGCATCTTCTACAACATCAATGTCATTAAAGGTAATTGTACCTGAAGTTGGCTTTTGTAAGCCTACAATGGTTTTCATTAAAGAAGATTTACCTGCACCATTAGGACCTAATAAACCAAACATTCCATTCTTTATTTTTAGGGAAATTCCGTTGATGGCATTATAACCATTTTTATAGGTTAGATTTAGGTTGTCGATTTTTAATGTATTCATAATGTTCGTTTTTTGATTGATTATAAGTTGGATAATATTGTATTCAGTATAAGCTAATCAGTATTTGATTCTAACCAGTCATACTTTCTATATGGAAAATAATATCCTGATCTCTCTGCTATTTGGTATGCATTATCCATCACCTTTTTTATCGATACAGAATTAACATCTACCTTTTCTTTGTTTTTGATTAATTTTTTCATTTTCACTAACATAAATACTTCTAAATCATATTTATATTACAATATGTTGCCTTTTCAAAATCTCTAATATTAATTGATATTACAGGTACATTAGGAAATAGGGTTTTAAGTTCTGAAACAATTTGCTTTGATAAATTAGCCTTTTGATCTGTATTTCTTCCTTCCATGATATTTCCAAAAACATGGATAAAGTCATTTTCTGAATTTCCTGTAGTGTAATATTTAAAAGAGTTAAGTCTCACTTTAATATCTTTTGGAAGAAATAATCCAGTTGATAAAGCTGAATCATATACTTTCTGAATCATTTCTTGTGGTGATTTTAATTTAATGATCTGTTGAGAACAGTCTATTATAAAATGTGGCATATATTTTTGTTTTAATCTTGGTAATTTTGAATAGTTACTTTTGTTATATCTCGTATTACTTGTGTTGGCGAATTACAATCGCAATTACTAAACCCAACAACATAAATATTTAAATCTGGTACATACACAGCCATAGACTTAAATCCAAAAATGCTTCCGCCATGTTCTCTCGTTTTTAATGAATTTAACTCTTTTATATGCCAACCATAACCATAATTGATTTTTGTACCATCATTTAGAGAATGATTCATAAACACTATTTCTTTGGTTTCTTGTGAGATTAGAATTTTGTTATTAATAGCTTGTTGCCATAATAACATATCATCTACTGTAGACATCAAAGCTCCTGAAGCATAAGGGATGGTAAAACTTACATCAAACTTATTTTTATAGGCTTTACCTCCATGATATCCATAAGCTCGGTTTTTAATTATTATACTATCACTTGCATAATAAGAATGAATCATACCTACTTTATTAAATATTTGTTCTTCTATAAAACTCTTATAATCTTGTTTAGATACTGATTCTATGATATAACCTAGAAGCGCATAACCCGAATTGTTATACTTAAACTTTTCGCCCGGTGGAAAATCTGATGGCTGATCTTTAAAAAAATCTACTAATGCTTTTGGCTTTAAATCACTTCTTGCAATCGACATAATTGATTTCATTTTTGTAAAATCCTTTATTCCTGAAGTATGAGTCAATAAATGATGAATTGTTATTTTTTCACCATTTGGATAATCTGGAAGAAATTTAGAAATAGGGTCAGACACATTTAACTTCCCTTCTTCTTGCAACATCATGATCGCTATAGCAGTAAACTGCTTAGTCATAGAACCGATCTGAAAAACATTCTCAGGAATCATATCAACATCTAGCTCAATATTAGACTTACCTATAGCTTTTCTATAAATAGTTTCTCCTTTTTTTGATACAAGAAAAACACCACCAGGACCATTACTATCATTATAAACTGTAGATAATAGACTATCAATTTGCTTTTCTAATTTCTGAGAAAAAGAAAATTGAAATAGTAATAAAAAAAGTATGAGTGATGATGTTCTTTTTGTCAATTGATTTTTCATTCTTTTTGCTTTTATCTTGGACGAATAATATGAGAGGTTAGTTACATATTCTTTACTTAAGTTAGTAACCTGACTAAGAAAAGTAATGTAGTTTATCCACAATTTTCTTTGACTGAGGTAAAATTAGAATACAATTAGTTCTTAAATCTTAAGGCAGTTTAAGAAAACTGTCTATTATATTGAAATTTTGAAATTATTAGCGAATCTATAAAAGTGAGAGCATCAAGAAATTGACTTTGGTTAAGAAAGTTCTATGCCTAACAAAATCCTTTTGTATATGTGTCAGAGTAATATTAACTACTAATTTGAAGAAATAGGAGCCGTCAATACTTTTAAATAAGATAAAATATTATTTTCTTATTTGAAAAATAGATGAGAGGAAATTTATTTACACGATACTAAAGTACTTTTACCCATTACCACTACTATAAATAGCTCTAGGTCAAAATAGGCACTATTAAAATCCAACTTTAACTGGGTTACCTCTACAACAATTACGTAGAAGACAGAATAAAACCATAAGGCTTATTAATCGATATGAATTAATCTCAAGTAAAAAAAGAGTCCTAATTAAGCTAGGACTCTTTTTTTATGGTTTTTAATCATTGTTCGTATGGTGGTCTGCTTTTACATCTCCAGATTGATTCATTGCCATATCGTGGTCGTATTGGCAACAACCAGGTAAATTTTTATAGGCTTCTTCGTTACCTGCAACTTTTTCAGTATCATACCCTGAAGCTGCGATTGCATTATGAATTGCCATTGCATCTGTTTTAGAACTATCGAAAGATACATCTATTTTCTTTTTGTCTTTATCCCAGTTTGCAGCGGTAACACCTTCAACACTATTGGCTGCTTTTTCAATGGTGTTTTTACACATACCACAATTACCTCTTACGCCAAAAGATAAATCTGTCATTGCGATTTCTTTTGATACTTCCGTTGTTGTAGTTTCTTCAACTATTTTAGTTTCGTTTTTACAACTTGTTAATCCCATAGCTACTATTACAGCTACACTTAAAATTACTTTCTTCATTTTTAAAAATTTAATTATTATCTGTGTTTATTTATTCTATTGTTTGTTTAACCTCACCACATTTAAGCATTGCGTCACCAAAATATGGATTCAAGATTTGTTCTTCTTTACTTAACCAATAGGCTCCGTTATTGTTATCTGCCATAGGGCAAAATTCTACATATACCTTTTCATTTACACCAAATATTTGAACCGCTTTTATTAAATGTGAAGACAAGTGTTTAAAGTGATTTCTTTGGGTTTTAATGTCTTGTGAACCGGCTATTGAAGTTGTAGAAGATTTTATCTCATCTATTAATAACATCCAATGATTGTGTGCTTCATCTTTAAGCAATTTCATATCTGTCTTACTTAAATTTGATAGTAAAGAAGTTGCATTTTGTGAACTACCTTTTGAGTCTTCTTTTACTAATGCATCTTTTAAATTGATGTAATCATTGTATACCTCTTTTAATTGTTCTTGAAATTTCTCTGACACTTTTAAGCGTTCATTCATATTAGTATGGTCGCTTTCATTTTTTGAATTATTATCCATACCTAAATGACCTTCGTGACCTGTCATTGTTTTACCACCTTGCTTATTCATCATTGATTTTTTGCCTTGTAGTTGTGCAGCAGCATCTACAGTAAATGTTCCGTTGGTAACAATTTCATTTCCTGTAAATAATCCCTCTAATACCTCATAATTATCACCAATTTTATTACCTAAAGCCACTTCTTTCAATTCAAAAACAGGTTCGTTTGGATTGGTTTTTAAATACACAACAGAACGTTCGCCTGTCCAAAGTACTGCCGAAGATGGTATCATTATTGCTTCATTTGCATTGGTTTTAGTACTTTCAATTTCTGCGGTTACAAACATTCCTGGTTTAAAAATGGCTTCTTTATTATTTAAAACCACACGTAAATCTACAGTACGAGTTTTGGTATTTAAAATTGGATCTATAAAATCTACTTTTCCTTTAAACTGTTTATTAGGATATGCATTGGTGATTATATCAACTTCTAGCCCTTTTTTAAATAGTTCAATTTGATTTTCATACACATCAAAATTTGCCCATACCGTAGTTAAATTTGCAATTTTAAGCAACGGTTGCCCTTGTTTAATGTAATCGCCTTGTTCTACCAATTTTTCGGTAACAGTACCAGAAACAGTAGCATACACGGGGAAATTTTCAATTACTTTCCCAGATGATTCAATTTGGTTGATTTGAGTTTCAGACAATTTCCAAAGCTTTAATTTATTACGTACCGCTTTATATAGAGCGGGTTGCGATGCTTTTAAAGAAGTCGCTGTAATCAATTCTTGTTGTGCTGCATATAATTCTGGTGAATAGACTGTTGCTAATAGTTGCCCTTTGCGTACTTCTTCACCCGTAAAACTAATGTTTAAGCGTTCAATTCTACCTGAAAAATAACTGACTTGTACTGCATTGGCTTCTTCATTTTCAGCTATTTTACCTGATAGTTTTATGATTCCATTTTCGATTGAACCATTACTAACCACAGTTGTTTGGATATTAGCTAAAGCCATTGCATTAGCTGTTAATTTAAACTGATCTGCTTTTAATCCATCTGCACCAGCTTCGGCAGGAATTAAGTCCATTCCACAAATAGGACAATCGCCTGGTTCAGGTTGCATAATTTGTGGGTGCATAGAGCAAGTCCACATTTGATTGGTTTCAGCTACTGTGTCGTGATTATGGTTTGTGTCCTGTTTTGATGAACCACCGAACAATAACCAACCTAATAACAACCCTATTGCGAGTATGCCAATGTAAATAAGTATCCTATTATTTTTCATTTTCTAATCGTTTTATCATCGCCTTCATTTCTTCAATTTCTTTCTTCTGTGCTTTAATAATATCTTCTGCCAACTTATTAACTTCTGGATCTTTTATATCTGCTCTTTCACTTGTTAAAATTGCGATAGAATGATGTGGTATCATTGCTTTCATCCAAAGCACATCTCCAATTATTGGTGCTTGCGTCCTTACTAATCCTAAAGCCCCTACAAAGAGGATAAAACTACCTGCAAGTATGGCTATATTCTTTTTTTTGTTATTATACATTTTTCGCATAAAAACCCACATTATGACTGCCATTGTAGAAATTCCTAAACAGGTCATATAAAAGCGGGTTAAACTAAAATACACGTGGTCAAATTTATAGGTGTTTAAATACATTGTGATGTACATTGCAATAAATGAGCAAGCCAACATTAAAAAGAATTTTGTGTAGTTACTCATACCTTTTTCGTCGTGTTTGTGTTTTTCCATAATTTTAAATTTTAATGGTTATAATTTTCTTTTCAATAATTTTCTAATTGATGGTGAGGATGTATACCATAGTAAAAAGCCACTTAAAACCGTTATTAAGCCTAACAAAGAAAATGCTCTTAAAACTGTAGTATTAAAGTTGTCTCTACCTTCATAATCCATTGTATGCGTCATCCATAAAAAATCGAACCAACGCCAACTACGATGCCTTACTGTTTGAAATTTTCCATCGTTGACAGACACATAGGCTTTTAATGCTTCATCAGATTTATAAGAAATCACGTAAGCTGGTAACATACGTTCTCTATATTCGTGGTGTTTACCTACCTCATTGATTTGCTCTATTGATTCTACTTCCAAACCAATTTTCATATAATTTTTTGCTATGTAAAGTGCTTCTTCTTTTGATATAAAATTCTTTTTTGTTCCATCTAAAGCATTGAACAATTGTTCATTATTTACCCAGTAGTATGGTGTATTATTGATGTCTCTTAATTCAATAGTATTGACTCCATTAGAAGTATTTAGCGTTGATGGGCTTATCAAATTATTGAAAGTTTGAGGTTGATAATCCAAATTCTTAAAATGGTCGCCGTGTATATCGTCTATGCTTGTCCAACTGAAATACAAGCCACTAATTGTCCAAAACAAAAACTGAATGCCTAAAAACAACCCTAAATAGCGGTGTGTTTTTCTTATTTTTAATGCTGTGTGTCTGTTTACCATAGCTATATATTAATTCTTCTTAAACGTAAAGCATTTGCAATAACTGACACCGAACTAAAACTCATTGCCAAAGCTGCAATCATAGGTGATAACAATATTCCAAAGAATGGAAATAACACACCTGCTGCAATAGGCACTCCTAACGTATTATAAACTAATGCGAAGAATAAATTTTGTTTGATACTCTTCATTACGGCACTACTTAAATGATGAGCTTTTACGATACCGTGTAAATCACCTTTTACCAATGTAATCATAGCACTTTCAATAGCGACATCTGTTCCTGTACCCATTGCAATACCTACATCACTTTTTGCTAAAGCAGGTGCATCGTTAATACCATCGCCTGCCATAGCTACTATTTTTCCGTTTTTTTGCAATTTTTCTACTTTTTTTAGTTTGTCCTCTGGTAACATACTCGCTTTAAAATCTGCCAGATTTAATTCTGATGCTACCGCTTGTGCTGTGTCGTGATTATCGCCTGTAAGCATTACCACATCAATACCTTTATTTTGCAGTTCTTTTATGGCTTTTGCACTGGTAGCTTTTATTTTATCACCTATAACTACATAGCCAACCACTTTTTTATCAATAGCCAAATATGAGACAGTTTTCCCTTGTTTTTGAAAGGTTTTAGCTTCTTCCTTCATTTTAGATGTGATTTCAGCATTTGCGTATTCCATCATTTTTGGATTACCTAAAGCTATTTTTTTACTATCAATTTCAGCTTCTACCCCTTTTCCTGTAACCGCACTAAAATTGGTGGATTTTAAAATTTCAGCATTAAATTCTTTACCGTATTTAACGGTTGCTTCTGCTAATGGATGCTCACTGTTGGTATTTAACGAGACGATGTATTGAAGTACCTTTTTGTCGTTATAATCATCACTAAAAACACCTACAGTTTCAACTGTGGGTTTACCTTCTGTTATTGTTCCTGTTTTATCTACAATGAGGGTATTTACCTTGTTCATTTTTTCAAGAGCTTCGGCATTTTTAATCAATACACCATTTTGAGCACCTTTACCCACACCAACCATAACCGACATTGGTGTAGCTAAACCTAACGCGCAAGGACAGGCAATAATCAACACTGCAATGGCATTAACTAATGCATATACATAGGCAGGTTCTGGTCCCCAAATAGCCCAAATTGCAAACGTTATTAATGATATAATGACAACGACAGGCACAAAGTAACCCGATACTTTATCTGCAAGATTTTGAATAGGTGCTCGACTTCTGCTGGCATCATTTACCATATGTATGATTTGTGACAAAAGTGTATCGCCACCTACTTTTTCCGCTTTCATCAAAAATGCTTGGTTGCCATTAATTGTTCCGCTACTTACTTTATCATCTTGTGATTTGTTTACAGGTATAGGTTCTCCTGTAATCATAGATTCATCAATAGTTGTTTCTCCCTCTGTAATAATACCATCAACAGGGATTTTATCTCCTGGTTTCACTTTTAAAATATCGTTGAGTTCTATCTTATCAATACTCACTTCAACCTCTTCACCATCAACTATTTTAACAGCTTTATTAGGTGCTAATTTTAGTAATTCTTTTACAGCGGAATTAGTTTTACTATGTGCACGAGCTTCTAATAATTGACCTAACAACACCAAGGTTAAAATAACTGTTGCCGCCTCAAAATACACGTGAACTGCTCCAGATTCGGTTTTAAATTGTGTTGGAAAAAAATCGGGAAACAGTAAACCAAACACACTAAACAACCACGCTACAGTTGCACCTATACCAATAAGTGTAAACATATTGAGATTCCACGTTTTAATACTTTTGTATGCACGTTCAAAGAACATCCACGTAGCATAAAACACCACTGGAATTGATAAAATAAACTGTACCCAATTCCAATATTTTTGTTCCATAATATCGTAGAGTGGATTGTTATGAAGCATCTCACTCATGGCAATCAAGAAAATGGGCAAGGTAAATGCTGTTGCTATCCAAAACTTTTTCAAGAGCTTTTTATAGGTCTTTTCTTCTGCTGACAAATCTGGCTGCTTGGGCACTAAATCCATACCGCAAATAGGACAAGAACCTGCTTCATCTTTTACAACTTCAGGGTGCATTGGACAAGTCCATTGTTCTGCATTTGATGTTGATAGATTTTGTTCTTCTACCAAGTCCATACCACAAACAGGGCAATCGCCTGGTTTATCGTAGGTTTTATCACCTTCGCAATGCATTGGGCAATAAAATGTGCCTGTACCTTTGCTTTTAGGTTTCTGTTTTTCTTCTTGGTTAGATTCTGGTCGTTGACCTGCTTTGTATATGCTGTAAGTGCCTCCGTCATTTTTAAGAATATCTTGAAATGTTTCAATCGGAATTTCAGATTTCATATCAATGGTAGCTTCGGCTTTTTCTAAATCAATAGAAACATCCATAACACCATCTACTTTAGATATGACATTTTTAACGTGAGCTTTACAGCCAGTACAAGTCATTCCATTTACAGGAAACGTACGCGTGACCTTTACATCATTTTTGTAGGGATGAATATGGTACTTTGCTTTCTTTTCTTGCAATGCTATTTCAAAAGTAGCTATTGGAATATGCTTTTCCATTTCTATAACAGCTGTTGATGCTTCAAAATCAATCTCTACATTTTTCACACCCTCAACTTCTGATAAAGTATTATTAACAGTTCTCATACAACCTTTGCAGGTCATTCCCTGAATTTGATATTTGTGTTTCATTATTTTCATATCTTAAAGTTAACCCACAAAACTACCTTTCACTTGCTTGTATGGTTTTCCTAATATTGGATAATATTTATACAATTTGGTCTAACGACTTACGGTCTCCATTCTGTAAGGATTTATATTCGGTCATCGACATTCCTGTAACAGCTTTAAACTGTTTTGCTAAATGGCTGCTATTTTTGTAGTTGAGACTATATGCTATTTCTGAAAAATTCAGCTCTTGCAACTGGATATATTCCTTAACCTTTTCAATTTTTAGGTTGATAAAGTATTTTTCTAATGTTATACCTTCTGACTTACTGAAGGTTTTACTCAATTTGGAATAGCTTTTACCCATTTCACTTTCAAGTTTAGCGAGAATAACATTTGTATCATTCTTTTCTATATGTTCAATAAGATTCACTTTAATCTTTTCAACCAATGCTTTTGTAGGGTCTTTAATCAATTCAAAACCTAATTCATTTAAATTCTTTTCAAATTTTAAGTAATCATTATTTGGGTTTTCTTTAACTGTTATTTTTCCTAGTTGAATAGTCTCTACTTCGAAACCTTCATCATTTAAAAGTTTAAGAATTGACATTTTACAGCGATTACAAACCATATTTTTTATAAATAATGTATGTGTCATTTTTAATTTGTTAAGTAATTAATGATTGTACTCTGCACATAGTAATTTTTCACCGCTTCAATTTGATTGATTTGAAACTTTAATTGTAATTCCTGAATATCTAAAACATCATTAAAATCAATGGTACCAGTTTCGTAACTTTTGATGAGAATTTGCTCTGCATCTTTAGCTTGTTTAAGGTTTTTTGATGCTGTATTATGGCTTATTCTTGCTGAAATACGGTCGTTTATAGCTTTATCTAATACTGTTTTTAAACTGTTTAAACGCTCTTGTTTTTGATAGTTGATTTCTTGTTGTTCCAGTTCGTTTTGTTTGGAAATAGATTTGTATTTCTTATTGAAAATGGGAATGGACACCGAAACCATAGGCATTACAATATCTTTACCGTTATCCGAGAAATTCATATCTGGCCTTTCGGAAACATTGATATAATCCAATCCAAAACCAATCATAGGACTACTTTCTTTTTGATTTAGTAATTCTGACTTTTCTACAGACTGGTAGAGTTTATCAAACTTTACTAATTCAGGATGTATTGATAAATTTTCAGAGTTGATTTCAAAATCTTGTACAGGAATTTGTAAACTATCTACAACTGAAACCTCAATTGTATTTTCTCTATTCATGAGGTTATTAAAATTGGTTTGTTCTGCTAAAAACTGTTGTTGCAACACTTCTTTCAACTGTTGTAAATCGTTTTGACGCATTTGTAATCGTAATACATCTACTGCTGACGCTTTACCAACCTCAACAGAAGTCAATGCCATAGTTTCGTAGGTTTCCAATAATTTGATATTATCACTCAATATTTGCTGTTTTGCTTGGTTTGCATACAGGTTGTAATAGGATTGCGATACTGAAGCCATTAGTTTACGTTTGGCAATAACGATGTCTTCGTATTTCGCATCTGCCAATGCGGTTACATAATCTTCACGAGAAGTTATTGTACCAAACCATGGTAACATTTGTTTAACAGATACTTTAAAACGTTGCGCACCTGTGCGTGTTTCGGGTTCACTAACAAAGTAACCGACGCCAAATTCGGTGTTTGGAATAGTGTTGACTTCATTTACTTTTTCTGAAACTCTTTTGTATTGTAACTCGAATTTTTGAATTTCGGGATTGTTTTCCAACGCTTCATCAATTAATGTTTCTAATTGTTGAGCGTTACCTTTGAGACAAAAGAGAAAAGAAAAGAGAAAAAAGATTGTTTTTATATGTTTCATTTTGATGCTCTTTTAAGTTGAACTTCGGCTTTCCAGCTATACAAAACTGGTACTACAAACAGGGTTATTAAAGCGATTAGCATTCCGCCAAAACTTGGTATTGCCATAGGAATCATAATATCACTACCTCGTCCTGTTGATGTGAGTACAGGCAAGAGTGCTAAAATGGTTGTTGCGGTAGTCATTAAACACGGTCTAATACGTTTTTCTCCTGCTTCTACAATAGAGGCTCTAATTTCCTTTTTAGTTTCCGGTGAATTTCTATCGAATGTTTGTGTTAAGTAGGTTGCCATTACTACTCCGTCATCGGTTGCTATTCCAAAAAGCGCAATGAAGCCTACCCAAACGGCCACACTTAAATTAATGGTGTGCATTTGGAATAAATCACGCAGGTTTTCACCAAAGACACTGAAGTTTAAAAACCACGATTGTCCGTACAGCCATATCATTAAAAAACCACCTGCAAACGCTACTGCAATACCTGTAAAAACCATTAATGATGTACCCACCGAACGGAATTGGAAGTACAGAATTAAAAAAATGATAACCAATGCTAATGGTACAACTACCGATAAGGTTTTTTCGGCACGTAATTGGTTTTCATAAGTTCCTGTAAATTGATAGTTAATGCCTTTTGGGACTATTAATTCACCTGCATCAATCTTGCTTTGAATCATTGCCTGTGCATTTTCAACTACATTTACTTCTGCATAACCATCTAGTTTATCAAACAACACATAGCCTACTAAAAAGGTATCTTCACTTTTTATGACTTGTGGACCTTGCTCGTAACGAATGGTTGCCAATTCGTTTAAAGGTACAGGGCTACCTTTTTCAACAGGCACGTAAATTTGTTTTAAGTCGGTTGGGTTTGCTCGTAATTCTCTTGGATAACGTACACGAACTCCATAACGCTCACGACCCTCAACAGTTTGGGTTAATGACATACCACCAACAGCTACTTTTAATACGTTTTGCACCTCTTCAATACTTACACCATAACGTGCAATTTTTTCTCTGTCAATATCAATAAGTAAATACGGTTTACCAACAATACGGTCTGCAAAAACGGCTTCATCCTTTACACCTTCAGCTTCTTTTAAAATGGTTTCTAACTGCATTCCAAAAGCTTCAATTTCTTTTAAATCTTGTCCTTTTATTTTAATTCCCATTGGTGCACGCATACCTGTTTGTAGCATTACCAATCGAGTTTCAATAGGTTGTAATTTTGGTGCTGATGTGACACCTGGTAATTTGGTGACTTTTACAATTTCGTTCCAAATGTCGTCAGGTGATTGTATTTCTGGTCGCCAATTACGGTAAAACTCGCCATCATCGTCTGGGATTAATTGAGACCTTTCTATATTTAATAAAGTTGATTTGATAATCGCTTTGTTCTCGACTGCGCTCGAACTGACAGCTATATTTTCATTGTGTATTAAACGACCATCTTTTAATTGATATAATCCATCTTCATTGACTTTGAAACGCTGACGTTCTCCTTTGTCATTCAGCATATATTCAGGTTTGTATTGAATGATGTTTTCATACATTGATAATGGTGCAGGATCTAAAGCTGATTCAGTTCTTCCTGCTTTACCAACAACAGTTTTTATCTCTGGAATACTTGCTACTGCCATATCCAATTGTTGTAAAACACGTTTGTTTTCTTCTACACCCGAATGTGGCATTGAGGTTGGCATTAACAGAAAAGAACCCTCGTTTAATGATGGCATAAACTCTTTACCTGTATTTTTCATTATGAAAAACCCTGCAATGACAATTGCTGTAGGTATGGAAAGAAATAATAATTTATTGTCTAAACACCATCTTAAAATACGTGTGTAGTATTTAATGAATAATGCAAATACACCTAATAATCCAAAGCAAATAATAGCTACAAAAATGAGGTTTAAGAAGATGCTTTCATTTACGCCCAACGGTCGCCAATATTCTGCTAATAAAAATACGATTGCCGAAGCCGAAATGATAATATTGGCAAAGTTTCCCTGTTTATCTGAAATCTTGTTTTGAAGATTCAATAAAGCTGTCACACCAAAAGCGATGAGTATGATTCCTAACCAATACCCGAAGTAAATAGCAGTTATTCCTAATACTATTAAAACACCGTTTAAAGCATATTTAAAATGTTTTTGAATGCTCTTTTTTCGGAATAAAAAGGCTGCAAACGGTGGAATTAAAAATAATGCTACAATTATCGAAGCTGTTAATGCAAAGGTTTTTGTGAATGCTAATGGTCTAAATAATTTTCCTTCAGCACCAATCATTGTAAATACAGGAATAAAACTGATAATGGTTGTCATTACTGCGGTTACGATTGCTCCTGAAACTTCTGCTGTTGCGTTGTAAACGACTGTGTTTATTGGTAATTTGTTATCGTTTTCATCTAAATGTCTGATGATATTTTCTGAAAGAATGACTCCAACATCTACCATTGTACCAATAGCAATAGCAATACCTGATAAGGCAACAATATTGGCATCAACACCAAAGAGTTTCATGGCTATAAATACCATTAAAACTGCTACAGGTAATAAACCAGAGATTAATACGGAAGCACGAAGATTAAATACCATAATGATAATGACCAAAATGGTAATGAGTATTTCTAAAGTTAAGGCTTCATTGAGTGTACCCAATGTTTCTTGAATCAATTCTGTACGGTCGTAAAATGGTACTATAGTTACTTGTGATGTTCTGCCATCTGCTAATGTTTTTGTAGGTAAACCTGCGCTTAATTCGTTTATTTTGGCTTTTACATTATTAATCACTTCCATTGGATTAGCACCATAACGTGCTACTACAACACCACCAACCACTTCTGCACCTTCTTTGTCCAAAATCCCGCGTCTTGTTGCAGGACCTAAAGACACTTTTGCCACATCTTTAATTTTGATAGCTGTGTAATCTTCTGAAGTTACAACTGCATTTTCGATGTCTGCTATGGATTTCACATAACCCAAACCACGTACCAGATATTCGGCTTGATTGATTTCTAAAGTTTGTGCTCCGATATCTCGGTTACTTTCTTTAACTGCTTTTACAATATGGTGCAAGCCAATATTGTATTGTCGCATTAGTTCTGGGTTTACATCCACTTGGTATTCTTGCACATACCCACCAATAGATGCAACTTCAGATACACCACTTGCAGAGGATAGTGCATATTTTACATAGTAATCTTGAATGCTACGTAATTCGTGTAAATCCCATCCGCCAGTAACGTTTCCGTTTTCGTCACGACCTTCAAGAGTGTACCAAAATATTTGACCTAATCCTGTAGCATCTGGACCCAATGCAGGATTAACACCTTCAGGCAATAAACCACTTGGTAATGAGTTTAGTTTTTCTAGAATACGACTTCTACTCCAGTAAAACTCTATATCTTCTTCAAAAATTATATAGATACTTGAAAAGCCAAACATAGACGAGCTGCGTATGGTTTTTACTCCAGGAATACCCAACAATGATGTGGTTAATGGATAGGTAATTTGGTCTTCAATATCTTGTGGTGAACGACCATCCCATTTGGTGAACACAATTTGTTGATTTTCCCCTATATCTGGTATGGCATCTACAGCTACAGGATTACTTGGTAAAAAACCTGTATCCCAATTAAATGGTGCATTAACAGTTCCCCATCCAACGAAAAGGACGAGTAGTAGTACTGCTACGAGTTTATTTTCTATTAAGAATTTGATGCTTTTGTTTAGCATTGTAATAATTATTAAACAGTTAGACATTGGTGTTATGACAACACCGAATACAACGAATTATCCTTATAGCAAAAGCCATAGGATAATACAGTCTAATGTTTAAAAATCAAATTAAATAAGTCTCATCAAGCTTGTATAACTGCCTGACGACCAAAGGTGGTTTATACTCTCTAAAAGAGTTTATATCATCATTATACTCTTCAAAAAGTTTGCTATAAGTATATATGAAAGATGCAATGAATACTTGTTGTTCAAATGAAACTTTATCGAATTGTATTTGTAGTTCATCTTGTCCCTCAATAGATAATTGCTTGTCATCACAACAATTTTTCTTTTTGATTGAACAGCTTTCAGTTGAAGGTTTTTCCATTTCCATACCGCAACCTTTGGCTTTATGAAAAAGAGCAGTTTCTACCAAAGTATCCCCACAATAATGCATATTAACCGTAAATGACATTGTAGAGAACAACACTACAATTGCCATTGACAAGGACAATATTTTATGGAATACTTGTTTCATGGTAATTGCGAAGTTACGAAATTTTAACAAATACTTATTTAATTAACAGAAGTTTACGTAGTTCAGCTATTTAGGATACCTAAAGTACTCCTCTCCTATTTATAGGTGTTTGAAGAAAAATGGTACAGATACGGTACAATTATTTTTTAAAAAAATTAGGATTTATAATTCATCATACTGATGAATAATCTTGGAAAGCACATTAGTTGGAAAATAGGGTTCATTTTTCCAATTTTTTCTGCCCTTTTCTGAAATCAGATGAAGATTCTTCCTAGCCCTAGACCCTACCACATATAACATTCTATTGGCAGTTTCAGTTCCGTTCTCATCCTTGGAATGTGGAACATAGCCTTCAAGTAACCCAAAAGCTATTACGGTATCGAATTCTGCACCTTTTACACCGTGAATAGTAGAGATTGTAGTGCCATCCTTTTGTTGAAATACTTTTTTAAAACTATCTATATGCTCAATGAATTCATTGCCTTCTTTTTTAATTCTTTCAATACGTTTTCTGGCACTATCAAAAAATGAAGTGAAACTTTCGGTTAAAGAAATATTTGTAGATAGGTCAATGCCAAGTTCCTCAAGAAACGTTTCAAAAAATGATTGTAGATATAACAAACCTTCTGTTTCGTCTATTCGTATACTATTACAAACCCTTAAAATGGATTTGTGATAGATATCATCAACATTAAATCCTGAATCTTCCAAGTCTTTTAGAACTTCATTTGCCCATCTCAATCGCCTCAAATACATGTTAGGCGATGCTTCTGTTAGAACAATACGGGAAAGTTTATACCAAAAATTGTCCAAATCCCTTGAAAAAGGTGCCATACCAGGGCCATTAAAGCTATACTCTGGCATTTCAATCATTAAGCTTCTTGATAAAGGGGCCAAATGTATCCATTGTGGTCCAAGAATGCATATTTCATTGGGGTCAATGCCTAAAACCTCTACATTGTGCTTGAGTAATCTGCTTATTTCTTTGACCAAATTATCTACGTGAACTTGATTGTTAAATGAAATGATGCTGTCGTAATCTTTTTCCTTTCCAGATGCGACGACTATATTTTCTATGGTTTTATACTTATCAAAATAATTGACAATAGATACGGAACTACGGTAATTTTGTTCCAGTTCCAATCTTTTAAATTTTAAACCCGAAAGCTTTTCCAGCTCTAACTTTTTGATAGGATAACCACCTAGACCACCATAAATAGTTTGATTAGGGTCGCCTACAATTAGTGCTCTTGTTTTATTCTGAGCCGAATTCCATATCTTGGAAATAATGTGATACTGGATCTCTTTGGTGTCTTGGTATTCATCAACCAAAATGATTTCAAACAGTTTGGAAAGTGTGTTCGCAATAATAGGATTTTCTTCAAGCAGTTGATTGGCATACAGTAGCATCAGCTCATAGCTTATGAAATTGTGCTCGTCCAAATAAGTGAAATATTCCTGTAAAACCGAACTGACATTGTCATATTTATATCCAGAGCTTACAACCTGAACAATTCCGTTTACAGTTGCGTAGTGGCCACAATCCCAAAGTGTGATTTTAGGTTTGTCGTAGCCTTTGCACATTTCATTGATTAGATTATCTGACTCATTGGCATCAATAATCCGGTATCCGAATTTGAGCTTTTCCAAAAGAGATGTGTAAGGTTTAAGAATCCATTCATTACAAAAGGAATGGATGGTTCCTATCCATAATTGGTCAGTTGGGACGCCTAGCAGTTCAATACGTTCCTTTATTTCGTTTGCGGCACGGTTGGTATAGGTTATGGCAATTACAAATTTTTTGTGAGAATTTAGCTTTGACAGTTCATTGGCAACTTTATAGGTAAGCGTTCTCGTTTTTCCACTTCCAGGGCAAGCAACCAATAAAATGTTGTCATTGTCTTTTACGACAGCACTTTGCTCATCATTTAGTTCTTTATCGGTCCAGACAAACATATTAAAGCAGTTTTAAAAATGTTAGTGCTGCGTCATCAAGAAGTAAGGTTTCAAATTCATCAATCAGCTCTGGTAGTTCTATTTCATTTTTGCGATATCTATTAACTTGTTTTGCAAAAGCTTTAAAATCGAGACTGTCATCAGCTTTATAATTTTCTTTAATTCGATAATTAAAAATTCCCGAAATGATTTCACGATTCATTTTCGGTGTGGCAAAAGAAACTGCCTCTAAAATATACCTTGGCACATAGGTGTCATAGACGACGCCTTTCCCCAAAAGAATTGCGAACCAACCCTTACCTTCTTGTTTGGCCATTCTTAGAATCCTTCTACCAGATATGGAAACATCCTTTGATTTTAATTCTTTTTCTGCTTTTTTTATAGTAGCTGGGTCAGAATAAACTTGGTCAATTATCTCGATTACTTCTCTTGAGTTATTGGATAAAAGAAAGTCCACTTCAAAGGTGTAGTTTGCATAAAAAGCTTCTATCCAAGGGTTGCCATTTGTATATGCCGTAAGATTATCTTGCCTTTCTCGACCTTTTATTTGGGAATTAGAACATTTTTTCTTGAACTTCTTGACAGCCTTAGAATCATTTTCTCTAATTGCCGTATCAACAATTGAAGTGTCCAAATCTGTAAGAATAGAACACTTGCGTTGAATTCTGTCATCGTGGAAAATATCGGCAATGTTCTCGAAACCCGTACTTCTAATATTTATGATGCTTACACCTATTTCATCCAAACTAAAACCAAGCACCTTTTTTATAAGTAAAGGAATTAATATTTCTTCGGCATCGCCTTCAACCAAAATCACACCCTTGGCAAAAAGTAAGTTCGTTCTGATGGCATCCAAATAGCGTTCAAGTTTCACAATTCTAGGTTCACCCAAACCATTTGCTGGTTGATAAGCCACGGCATAGTTACTTTTTTTACTAAGTACATTGATATTTGAAAGGTTGCTTACTTCAGAAATCTGGGTGGAATGCGTTGAGTAGATAATTTGAGTATCGCCATAATCAAGTTTATCAAATAGCGTTTTTTGAATGTGCGTATGAATATGGGCTTCGGGTTCTTCTATCAACAAAAAATTGGCAAAAGTTTCGCTTGCTTTTTGATACTTGAATTCCAATAGCTTCAATGTCAAGTAAACGAGGTTGGCACCGCCAAGGCTTAACTCGTGAATACCACCTTCGTAATCTTCGCCAGGCTCCCCTATAAACAGTTTTAAGGATTGTAGAAGTTTATTGGCTTCGTCCGATAAACTTGATTTGATACTTAGAGATGAAGGCGAATAGGTCTCGCCTACAGTTTCTTTTATAGTTTGAGAAATATTATTAGTAATATCCAAAACATCCTGTAACTGTTCAATCGATTCATTAAGGTCGGATACTTGGTTTGAAATATTGGCGTATTCATCCTCATCAATATCTTCACTTTTAGCTTTCAATAACGTCAAAAGTGGGTTGGTTCTGTTGTTGTGAAAGTCCGAAACCACATCCCTTAATGCTTTAATAAACGTAAACGATACTTCTCGGGAAATGGATAGTTGATGCGGTATCAAGACACCTATTTTGGATGTGTCATCTGGAAAACGAAATTTTACATTTTCAAAATCACCCACAATATCCTTATAAACTTCCTCGTCATTAAAATCTACTGTACTTTTACCTGTGAACTTCGTTTCATAGTCATCTATGGTTATTTCGTCAAGAATTGCCTCTAATCCAGCCGTATCGTCTTCCGCTAATTCTGAAAGCCGTAACCGAATATCTGGTTTTGGTCTAAAAAGAAGGGTATAGGTTGCCTTGGTCAACGTTTCTTCTGATGCATCCCCTGTTCCGTGTACAAACAACGCCTGAATTTCTTCTTCTGGCGAAAGGTCACTAAACTCAATGCTAATAATTATCCAATGCCCTTGCCAAGGTCCTAAATGCCTATTAAAATCATCTTTGTTTAACTTATATGCCATTCGCAATAAGTTATCATCCAAAAGCAAGCGTATGGCTCGAAACAGATTGGTTTTTCCAGACCCATTTTCGCCTATAATGGTATTAATGCCTTCTTTAAACGAAAATTTAGCGTTTCTGAAACTTTTGTAATTAACTATGGAAACATTGGATATGTACATTGGTTTTTATGATTGTTCGATTAATGGTTTTAGCTTTAGTAGAGCATAGTCTATTGGGATTTTTTCTTGTTCCAATCGCCATTTATTTTTAAATAGCATTTGATGCATTTGGTACTCGGCCTCAGTCAGATTTGGAAGCGACGCGACTTTCGATTTAGTCTCTAAGTCATCTTCATAATATTTATCAAATGTAGCTTTATCCATCATCAAGCTCTTCGTTTGAGGATAGTGTCCTCTAAAGCCTGAAAGAATTTCAAAGCCTTGGGCATCCAAATCACCCCAATACCAAATTTGGCAGCTCTTCAACCACTCGATATTCTTTAACGATAGCACTTTAAAGCCCTTACCAAAAATTGACAGGGTACTTTTCATTTTAGGAAGAGTGAGTAAATTCATAAGATTTTCTACAATTAAAACCTTCTTTATTGGTAACTCAATTTTCGAAAAATCACTTAGCCTTATCGAAATATCTTCTAACCCTGAAAAATACTGCTGTGTTATTTGGCTATCAAGCAAGCGGAAACGTACCAAAGGTTCGCTGTATTTTAGATGGAACCTTGTCTCAAAGTGACTGAGTTCGTCAGCATTTAGAGACTGGGCAAGTATGATATCCAACAATTCACGAAGTAGAGATTTATTCCGCTCTATGAATTTGGTATGAACTTTTATTGGAAGTTCCCGAATGTAAAGATCTGGTTTGGGATTGGACTTAAAATAGCTCATTACTTTCAGAATATCCTTCCAATTTTCCATATTAGCAACCAATTTCAGAGGGTTGGTACCGAGCCAACTTTTGAGCTCTGGATAAAGCCTTAATGTTTCATCCTTTAGTTGTTTGAAGGTCTTAACCTCGTTAATCTTATTGAGATAGCCAACGTAGTCAAGCTCATTTTCGAAGTAAATTCGTTTAGGTAAACTTTGTGAGCCTATAAAACGGGTTTTGGTCTTTACACAATCTAGAGTGTAGCCGTATTTGTTGTTATCATTTGAATCGCTTAATAAATCATCCATTTCCTTCCTATAAACCTCAAGTGACTTTCCTGGTGATTTATTTCCTCTAATTTCCATAGGAAAAAGGTCTTCTTGATTGACCAGAGAGGACAAAAATGAAGCGTATGCTCTAAGTGCTTTTTTCTTTATTTCTGAAGATGATATCAACTGGTCATTAAATATTTTTTGCTTTCCTTTTGAAACTGCTCGATTGGCATATCGTATAACGAACTCTTTTTGCCATTTTCAATTTCCGTAAAATGTACGAAGGAAATATAAGGTTCAACTATCTCTATATTATCACTTGGGGTCACAACCAACACCTGTAAGTGAAGTTGTTCGCATAACTTCAACAAATATTCTGATTTGTCTTGGTCCTGAGCCTTAAATGCCTCATCAATGGCCACAAACCTAAACGAATTGGCTTCCAACCCCTGCGAAGTCAGATTGAATTGGTAGGCAATCGCCGCACCCAAGATGGTATAGGTAAGTTGGGCTTTTTGACCACCAGACCTATGGCTCATACTTTCAAATGTGGCAATTTTCTGGTCGTCTTCCCTAACAAATTCTTCTGCTCTATATTGAAACCAATACCTAACATCAAGAGCTTGTTCACGCCACTTTTCATTATCGAGTTGTTCGATTAAAGGTGCTATGTAGCTTTCAAAATGAATTCTTTTAGATTCGATGGTTGTTATTTGCGCAACGTCAGGTAAGGCTTCGTGAAGCAGTTTTCTGAAATCGTCGGCTTGCTCGGACAGAGCCATTCTCTCTGACAATTGAATGTATGTGCTTCTAGGTGCAACTTCAAAGTCTATGGCCCGTAAGGACGCATTAAGGGTCTTTATGGTATTCTTGATTTCTTCAATCCATTTTTCAAAGAAAAAATTAAAAGCGCCTACCTTATCGATGATAGTATCCTCTAAGTAGGTATCAAACTTGGCCTGAAAGCTTGGCAAATCATCTTCTTTGAGTTTTTTGTAAAGGTCTTGGTATTGGTAAAGATGGTCAAGATTGCTCGTCAGTTCGCTAACATCTGAGCCCCAATCAGGAAATCGTTCAAGGGTATCCATATCTGGGTTCTTGAATTTTGATATTCTCGGAGTAAGCTTATCTCTGGTTTTATAAATTGATTCTTCAACCTTCTTCAAATTGCTTTGGTTGTCCTCTTGAAATGTTGACCGTACCTGCTTGAAATTCTGATAGGACAAATTGCTCAACAATGGATTTTCAGCATCAAAATCTGATATATCAATATTGTTCTCAGATAGTATTTTGAGTTGAGATTCAAAGGTTTTAAGCTCCCCTTGGATTTCGCCCAATATTCTATTGATATTGAATATCCTTTCAGATTTGGGTTTCTTTTCCGCCTTATTTTCAGCAATCTTGTCTTCTAGACTTTTCTTCCGCTTTCTTAAGGTCTTGGCGATATCGTTTCCTTCTTCCAGTTCTTTGATTGTGTCGTTCAACTCTTGTATGTCCAGCGCATACTTTTTCCAATCTATAAGGTCGTAATCCTCAAAACTCGCTAAAAATGCATTGTAATTTTTATTCAATTCTGCGAGTATTTTTATATCCGCATCTAATTGTTTCTTGTCTTCTAAAAGTTTTTCGCCATTTTCCCGAAGTTCGGTGTAGTTGTCCTTTAGTGCATTTATCTTGACCTTGTTATCCCATCCCAGAACGTAGTTACTTCTAGAATTAATTTTAGCTCTATCATCTTTCTCGTGGTTTCCCTTCCCTCTTTTGATAAGCCCGTTGATGGTAATTGCTTTTTCAGCTTTCGCGAAAGCGTTCAAGTCCTCAACGCACAGATAATTGTAACGCGATACTATATTGTCTTCGATGAAGCCTGCATAGGGTGAATCTTTCTTAAATTCCAACTTGCTAATCAGTTTATCATCATCTTGGAATGATGTGTTTAAACCACTCAACAAGGAATCGGTATGGCGCAGATATGTGATTTTACCTCGTAAATTCGTTTCGTTTACATAGGTATTTACTTTTTTGTAATATTTCTCGGGAACAATTAATCGAAGGGCAAATGAATGTAGCACCTTTTCAATAGAAGATTGCCATTTTAACTGCTCGTCTTTCACCTTGATGAGTTCACCAACAAAAGGGATTTCTTTTTTTGAAGCACCGGTTACAGTTAAAATGTCTTCCCTAATGGATGCTACTCGGCCAGAAATGTTGTTATCATTTTTACGAAGCGTTTCTATCGTATCAACAATGGTGTCAATTGCCTTTTTGTTTTCTGCTATGTCAATTTCAACAGCAGTTTTTCCTTCGATTTTTTGAGTTCGTTCATCATCTGTTTCTTTAGCTCTTTTGATAGCATTGTTTCTATTTTCATCAAAATCACTTTCTTTCGGGTTTTCTTCAAGGGTTAATTTTCTGGCGAGAGCATTGTACGAATCCAGCCTGGTTTGCCGTTGCGACTTTTTGACTTCCAATTCTTTTACATTCTTAGTAAGCTTGTCGATTTGGGCACTTACTTCATCATTTTTTATTTGATTATTTACCTCGTTCAAATCTTCACGAAGCGTTTCTTCCTGGGCATCAAGTTCCTGTAATTGAGTCTCAACTTTTTCTTTTTCGCCTTCCAAATTCTCTTTCTCGGTAGCAAAAAGCTCTTTTCCTTTTTTGGAAAACCATAGTACTGCAAGATCCCTGGAATGGATTAGTTTTTCCTTTCTGTTAGTTTTTTCTTTAAGTTTTTCAGCTAGATTATTGATGGGCTCAAGTTGTTTGAGTTGCTCTTGCGTTTTGTCGATTTTGTTTTTAGCGCTACTAAGAGTTACGAAACTATTTCTAAGTTCAACGTAAGTTGCTTCAGGCTTTTTATCCTCAAGCATATTAATCCTGATAAAGCCATCCAAATCCTCTAATACCTTAATGCCAACAGTTTGATTAAAGAGCTTCAGGGCCTTTAATGATTTCATCCCCAATACAGCTACCAAACGCTTTGCATAACGGGTAGGATAATCGTCAAAAAATTCAACTCTTTTTTTCTGGGTATTGCTATTGAACTCTTGCTCTAACCGATATTTCCAAAGGTGTTTGTCATCAAATTTTGGAAAGTGATTCTCAATGGTCAAGGGTATGTGGGCTATACCATAACTACGTCTCATCTCGTTGCCTGAGAACCACCTTAATTGAAAGAGGGTTACGGTTTTTTGGTCTTCGTTCCCAAAGGAAGCCAATAATATAGAATAAGTGTCCTTATTCCGTAGCCGTTGGGCTGTAGCGCTACTGGCACCTTCTTTCAATATTGTACCATACGTCCCTAATACATAGCTTTCCTCGGTACGGTCGCCTTTCTTCTCTGAACCTGATGACTGATTGTAAAACCTATCCTTTTTCTGCGGTACCAAAAGAGTCAATAGCGCATCTATGAAAGTTGTCTTGCCGGAACCGTTGGCACCAGTAAGTAGAGAATTGTTCCCTTTGGGCTCAATCCTTATAATTTCGTTATCAAATGTTCCCCAATTATAGACATCAATATAGTTGAGCCTAAATCCAGAGGTATCTGACCGTGTACTAAATAGACTCAACATATTCATTCAATTTGTTTTTAAATTCTTCTAGTGTATCTATGCTCACTTTTTCTTTAATGATTTTATGTATGCGGTAACGGGTATTGAGGTCATCGGAATCCACTCTTTTTATGTACCCCAGTTTTTCTATCCGCTTGATGTAGTCTTCGAGTTTCTTTAAGTAGTTTACCTTATCATATTTTTCAGGAAGAAAAAGTTCTATCTGGTTGATTAGTTCCTCATTATCAATAAATTTTTCTGACCCGCTGTAGTCCAGAGGGTTCGTTTCAAAATCTTCCAAAATCTGTCGCAATACCACCAAGAGTACAGAGGTTTCAAAACCTACTTGCTTTCTTGAAACCAATCCGATAGTATTGTCATCATCATCAATTGGGAATTGTTTTAAAAAAGCATAACCATCATTTTCCTTGACGATAAGTTCTAGACCTATTACATTAACATACTCTTGAATAGGTTTTCTATACAACAGTACATCATCCCAAACCTTGTCGTCACTGTTTACCGTGCCCTTTAGTAGTCGTACAATCGCCACGGAATATTCTTTTAAATTGGAACTCAAACTGTTCATTTCGTGATTATTATTTCTGGAATTCTTATCATTTTATTCGCTGTTTCATCGAACAGGATTTGTGTTTCTTTATCACTATTGAAGGTATGCTTGAAGTTTTTCAGAATACTGAAATATCCAAACACTTCGGGCAGTCCTTGGGTTACGCCGCCATTGTCATCAATAATTTCGGCCAAAGAAGCCTGTCCTCTCTCTTCAAGAGTTCGAAGGATATTCGCATTCAAGACCTTTTTACTTATTTTTCTTTTTGAAGCTATTTTCTCAAACTGAGAAGATTGTTCAATGTCTTTCGGAACGACCTGCGGTCGTTGGCTGTAGGTTCTATCTTTCTTCTTTTCTAGCGTGAGCTTCTTATCAAAATCCAGATTGATTTCCGGTTCATTTTCAAGTTCTATGGATATATCTGGTAATTTTGAGACCCTACTGGTTTGTATTAATAGGTTCTTGATTTCTGCCAAAAGTCTTTTCAGGCTTTCTCTTTGTAAAGAATCACTTTCCCTAATGATTTGACTGATTTTTTCGGCCATTTTATCATTTGCCCGATAGACGTGCTGACCAGTCTCAAAAAGATTGTTTTTGATGCCTGTGAGAAAATCATCATCGACCTCGATTTGCTTTTCCTTTAGTTTGCTTAATAATTCCTCTATTAAACTGTTCCATTCGGTTTTTAGGCCTCGGTCTATGAGGAATTGCCAAAACGCATAGAAACTTTTCCCCTGATGGCTTTTTTTGAGCTTATCAATGGCATCAAATGTAAATGACAGTACTTCTTTTTTGGAAAGGCCTGAATCGGTATGCTTTAAATAAATTTCTTTGGAAATTTCCTTGAAGTTGGTTTCAACTTCTTTGAAATCAGAAAGCAATTCTTTGGCAGTATCATTGATATTCTGAAACCTTGGAATAATTTCATATTCCTGATAGGTATCTACCTTACCGCTAATTTTTAACTCGTTGATTTCATTCTCAAGTTCCCGCTTTTTCCCTTCAAGGATTTCGATACGCTTTTCAACATCGTCATTGGTCCATTCGACAAGTTCCTTGAGCTGATTAAAGACTTCCTTGAATTTTGATTCGGTTCCTACAAACTCTTTTTTCTTAAGACTTTCTAACCAAATAAGGGTTTTAGTGGTATGATTGGTAAGCTGATAATGCGGTGTGCCACTTTCATTTCTAAAACTGGTCAAGAAACCCAATTGTGTCCATCGTTTTATGAGCTTTTTGGCTTTTACCTCATACGTATCTGCAAATTGAAAGTCGTTTTCCTCATCTTCCTCTAACTGGATACTTTCAAGATGGTCAGCAAGTTTGGTATGAAGAAAATCGTAGGAATGGCTTTTACTTGTGTCTGGAAAAGCCGATAAAAGAAACATCAGAATCAATTCCCGATTACGGGATTTCAAAATCTTGACGCTAGGTGCGTGTTCAAGAATGGACTTTATTTCTTCTAATTCAAAAGTTCTCAAAATACGTTAAAGCACTTTCAAATTATCCGAAAAAAGAAATTAGCTGTGCCTGATAGTTAATTGTTAAAATTGACTTTAAATATAGCTGAATAATACGGAAAAATGAATTGAAATTGATTGAATTTTAAAATATACTGTGGTAGGTTACGTATCAAATTACTTTCGCAAAACCCTACAAAACAGATTTGTAGACAAAGACATTCTCGCGTATCAGGTAGGCTTCGGTTGAGCCCCTATCAATCATAACACCAAGAATATACAGAAAGGCATTGACCAAATCTTGTTTCTCTTTGATACTACCGATATGATTGGCAAACAATTTCTTAATCATCACTTTACCATCTTTGCCTAATAAGTCAACTTTTGCATCAGGGTTTTCTTTGATTAGCTTCTCCAATAACAATAGTCCTTCTGGTAGGAGCTGTTTCTCGCCAAAGGTTGAGAACGCGGCGAGTATTGCAGATAGGTTTGTGGCACCAAAGTACTCTGCCATATTTAGATACTGGGTTTGGTAGTTTAAAAAGCCTTCCCAATCTTCCAATTTTTTTAGGAATTGATTATTGAGTAATAATTTATCGCTGAAATAGTATTTTCCTTTTTCCTTTAGCCTGTCACAGATGTAGTCCCACAGCTGCCAAAATCGTGAGCCATATTTTTGAAGTTCTTCTGCAGTTCTGTCTCTTACTACATCATACATTAGAGTGACACAGAAATCTATTGTACCTGATATGAATTTGTACAAATCGTTTATATCATCTGAATTTATAACCGTATCTTCTAGAAAAGGTGATATTAAAGCGTCTATTGACCTTTTTCCATAATCTATATTATCGCTGTAAAGCCATAATTCCCCCAAAAATAGTTGCATATCTGTTTGAGAAGTGTAATCAAAGTGTTGTCTCGTATTGCGCCACGTATCGCCTTCAACTGTTTGATGTAGCTTCACATACTCCTTAAGAACCTTGACTATATAATCTGTTTGGACCTGAGTACAACTTTCAGTGGGTATCATTAGCATTGCCCTAATGAGAAAATGTTTCTCGTGGGAATTGAAATCAATTTTATTGACCTCAATATCTTTGGGCGACTCCAAGCAAGTTGTAATGAATTCTTCAAAGGCTTTTTCATATTTTGTCATCTCTTCTTTTGATGCCCTATATGGTCTTGGGTTTTCTTTTTCAAATTTTGCGAAAGTGATGACCATTTTCCGCAAGTCACTTTCCATCTCTGGGCAATTTTCAGAAAATTCCTTTCTGAAATACATTAAAAATTGCCTTAAATAGTAATCGTCTAGCGGACATAATACCAGTTTCCCGAGCAGTAACTTGTAATCCATTGAGTCTTCTGCAGAATTGGCGTATTTAACTAGCAAATGAATAGAGTGCAATATGGGCTTCTTCTCCAGCACACTATAATTCATACTCAAACTATAGTCTTGATTATATTTATCTTTCACCAAGGCATCTACGGCATTATACAACGCAATAAAGCACCACGAAATTTGCTTAGTATTCAATTTATCTGCAAATGAATCAAGTCCTACTTTTGCAAGTGTTGCAGGCATATCGAACATCCCATTTTGAAAATCTGGTGCCGAATAGTTGGTGTAGATTTCCTGCCATTGCTTGAATGTTATCTCTTCTTTTTTATCTATTGTTTTTAACAAAAGATTGCTTTGACCCGCATCCAAGTGATTGTCTTTAAAATCATCCTCAATGGCTTTAAGAGTACTGGCGATTTCCTTTGGATAAGATGGCTTTAACTCAACGGAGCCTGCTTCTTTGTTTACTTTACCAGTTTTGAGTTTACGAGCATCCATTTCGGTCACGGTTTTTATCCACAAATGGTCATCCTTGTAATCGTTATAAAATTTATCGAAAATCTCGAATAATCCTTCGTTGAACTCTCCAACATTGAACTGATACGGAAGCATAAAAGCCCTTAAACCCTGATGGTATTTTTTGCGATGTGGTAGGGCATTAGAGTCCATTCTTTCTTTTTGGGCGTGATATATCTTATTATCTTCTGGCGCCATACTGTGATGTTCACTAATCGCCCTTTGTAAATCCCAATCAAAAAACTGTCTAACTCCAAAAACTGGTAGTATGGCCTTAGTGAAAGATTTGGGGTATGCCATAAAAACACTTGTGATTACAGAGATTGGTGCTACATTATTGGAAAGTTGAAGGATGTATTTGCAATGCTCTTCCAACAATTTTTTTGCCATTTCATTTTCAATACTGGCAAGTTGCAATAGGTACCGTTCCATTGACATCAATAAGGACTCAATAAGCGAATGTACTTGTGTGCCTAAACCTCTGTAGGCAATCCATAAATCCAAATCACCATAAATCACTCTTGTTTTACCATCCTCAAAAAGCAAGGTTATTTGTTCTAGAGGTTTTTCCTGTCCATATTTAGATTGTGCCAAGTAATCTACCGAGTAGTTTACAAAATCAATAACAAAAGAAAATGCTTCAATTGGTTTTGTTGAAAATAGCTTTGTAACAAATGTTTTGTAAATACCTGAAGGATAATATCCAAACTTGGAATCTGCAATACCCCAAGACTCTTCTTTCTTTGGGCGTGGTTCTGGTAAAAAACTGGATATTCTTCTGTGACCATCTATTTTTACTTCTTTAATCTCTTCTTTAGGTTGCTCTTTCCAAGTCTTTTCCGCTAACACAATAAGTTGTTCCGGAAGCTCTTTGACTAAATTTTGGTTTCGTACACCACCAAGGGCTATTTTAATTGCCGTATCATAAAATTGCTGCAAGCGCCAAGGTGTATCGCTTTTAGCATTGGCTCTACTTAAAAAAGCTTCTATTTCTGATTTGGCATAAGGTGCCAGTCCGAAAAGAAGGTAAACCAATTGCTCTATTGTGTATTTATCTCGGGACACCTTGTTTAACCAAAAATCATCCTCAGCTTCTATTTGGTCTATAAACTGAAGTACTATACTCTTACAAGCATCAACTCCTGTTTGAGATACATTGTCAGAATCCAAGTGGTATCTCAATTCCCAATCCATTAGAAGCGAAAAAATAGATTCGCGCAGATTGGGTATTGAACTAAGGTTTCCTGATATAAATACTAGCAACTCTTTCCAGACATCACCAATAGGGAAAAGAATGGATTTATTTGACTCTGAGCCTTTACCATATTCCTTACACGCTGTTCTGGCCAAGAGAATACACCTGCTTAAAAAGGCTGCATTCTCAATTAGCAAATCAGATTTAAATTTTTGAAAGAACACTGATGCATCCTTGGACCGAAATACGGCAACAAGAATTTCATCTACCCAATACCTCTCTATTTGGTCATTGTTAACGGTATCACGTATTATGGCAGCTATTGAGTCTGGGGCTTCTATGAGATAGTCTTCCACCCAAAGCCTAAAGGCTCTGCGAAGAGCTGGCTGACCACCTATTTTAGAAAAGAAGTCATCGACCGAAGTAGCATCTGACCTTAGTTTTGAAATGTGTTTTACCAATGCCCAATCCTCTAGAATATCGTGGGAAGGCGCAAATTGGTATTCATTATTACTCTTGTATAGAATATGGTCATCAAGCAAGGCATCGATTGCAGCTTCATCAATTCCATCATCGGGCTCAACGAATAACCGCATAAGTTTGGCCCGTTTCAATGCTACATTTGAAAATGCTTTTCCACGTTTTCTTGCTATACCACTACCAGTAACTGTTGATTTCTCAATTATTTGGTTCCATAGTTTTGACTTGAATTCTACTATGGATAAATTTTCAACTTCGAAGTCCTTCACATCAATTGTGCGTACCGCAAATTCTAAGTATTTAGGGCTTCTAAGAATCTCTTTAAGACCAGGATTATTAAAATACGACTCTAAATTTGGAAAGTGTTTTTTTGCTAAATCTAACTCCGTATCCGATAGCAATTCTATGTCCACAATACCTGTTTTTGGAATGTGGTACTTTTGAAGTATAAGGTTCACAGCATAGGCTCTTGAAGTCATAATAACTTTTACATCTTTGTAAGCCTTTATTTTTGTCAAAAATTGCTGGAATGCATTTTCAGGATTTGCCTCTAGTAGTTTTTCTAAACTATCGATAACTATCAGCTTCTCTTTGAGATAACCTATTGAACTTAGTATATCTGTAATCGAATCGTTCACCCCGAGTTTGGTAAAAACGTGGGGTAAGGTAACCTCATTAAATTGCTCTGCTTTGAAAACAAAGACCTCTGCATCATTATAAAATCTTTGAAGATAGTCTTTAATCAAAGCTGATTTACCTACGCCTGCACCACCCGAAACTATAGTGAATTGATTCTTTACCGAGACCTCTGAAACCTCTTCCAATTTTTCTGAACGGTCCAAATGAAAATCTTCAATTGAACTGGTAAAAGGTTCGATGATGATACTGCTATCTTCCCGAAGTTTTGATATGGATGGGTAAGTGCTATCAAAAACTGATAGATTGAAATATTTGTAAATGTCCAATCGTTTGCTATCATCAAAAGTAAGCGCACCACCATTTTGGTTGTAGTTAGCTGCCAAAGCCAGTAGGTTGTTCCAAATTTCAAGCCCACTTAGGCTACAATCAGATTCTTTAGTAAGTGTTATCAAGTTTAATGAATTATTTAAGGCAGTACTCGTTTCAATACCAAAATCATAACCTACAAGCGCCATACTTTTAAGGAACAACCAAATATCTTTTTTTGAGACACTCTTATTGTCATTAGCTTTTTTTAGCAGGTTCTCAAAGATGTTGAGATGCTGCTTCTTGACTTCTATTCGTTCGACCTCATTGTAAAAATCATTTTCATCTTTATGTGTGGATGCCCAATCAAGTAATACAGAAATATGGTTCTTGTCATTATTGGTCAGATTAGATTTGACCAAGAGTAACCTATCCTTACTTTTATTGAAAGTAGCATTATTGAAGTCTTCCCAAAAAGCTGTTATGACCTCGTTAAAAACGTCATTGTTTTCACTCAATGCCACGTTATGCTTTATTTGACCTAGAATTTTCTGGTTTTCGGAATTTCCTAAATCAACCATTACCATTAAATCATCCGTGGCATAACCCCTACTAGTGGTCTGAAAGGCAACTTCACATATTCTACCTTTTGTTACAAGAGGCATTTCAATCTGAAGTATCATTGCAAGCAAGTAAGCTGCCTGCACGTGATGCTCATAAGTGGCTCCACCACTTCCCATTGAAAATACACTCCCTGTTTTACTCATAATTCTACTATTTACCTTGTTTTAAATGCTCCCTCCATTAATTCCATTTCTGAATTTTTTATGCCCAACCTCTTAGCAACCGTCTTCCAATCCTTCACAACAGTAACAACCTCATTAATGATAGTATCCATTTCATCTTCGCTTAAGCGAAAAAATTCCCCAACGCTCTTCTCCAGTTCAAAATCTAAGGCATTATCGTCCATATCTATCATCTCACCCTCATACTTTCAGATTTAAATCGATAATCAGTTAGATTGATTATTTGCTATGCCTTTAAAACAAGGGTTTTATGAAATGATTCTCAAACTGAAACTTAAATAAGTCAATACTAAATATATTTGTAAAACAATCTCTAATCTCAGTAAGCTAGGTACTGTATGATTTGAATTAGATATAATACATTATTTAACAAGCTTCAAAATAAAGAATAAATTTATATCTATGACGAATATTTACTTTTATCCTCTTTTTTTTCAGAAAGAATTTTAAATATGTAAATAGCTAATAACCCTGTCCCCAAAACAATTAAAGAATTAAAGAGAATATTATTCCTTTGTTTTAAAGATTCACATTCAATTTGAGATAATCTTAAATCTTCAGGGAAATTTTGCTTTATGTCTAATTCATAACAGTTTATAATTCTAGGTTCCATAGTTAATTATAATAATTTTACAATTTTAAATAAATTTTCACCAATCACCGTATAGGCATAATCATCAACACATATCCAATTGACATCACCGAAAGCCATTGTATGTGTATTGTAACCAAAGTCTAAACCTGCGCCTTCTAGATGGTCATATGATCGCTTTACTTCATCTTTATCTCCCAAGACCTTTTTCAAAACCTTTCTATTGGAGTTTAGTATTTTTCTAGTCCTTGCTTTAGCTTTTCGTTCCTCTGCTGCTTTTAAATTATTAAACTTGATCTGATTTTCTCTAGTTGCAAACTTTTGGTTGCTACGCTTCGGCACGAATTCCTCACCTGTTAAGGGGTCTATTGCTGTTTCTATGTTATCTACTTTCATATTTGTAATATTTTATATAATTCAATGTATTTATGATGTACTGGGGTTTATACTGCTATAGATTTATATATTTGTGCATATATTGACCTAATTAAAATCCATATTCATTTTAAATTAATGTGCTTATTTAGGTTCTAGTTAGGTTTTACTTAAGTAGTCCTTAGCTTCTTGATCTATAACAGAAGGCTTACCATCTTTTAGCCAATTCAAAATGTCTGTTCTGGAAAATGTCAATGGTCGTCGTTTAGAAATGACTGGCATTTCAAACCGACAAACTTTAGAATAAATCGTTGACTTTTTGTAACCTGTTAGTTGTTGGACTTCCTCGACAAAGATGATGTCGCTATTTGAATTTGATTTGCCCAATATACCATCATTGTTGACTAATAGCTTTTTTGCTTCTTGAGCAAAAGCCTTCTTACTTAGGTCTATATATTCTCCTACTGTAAGTGAATACAGTGGTTTAGATAAATCGCTCATCGTATTTTAGTTTTTAATTAATAATGAGCATTGCGCAATGCTTTTAACGAAATTTCATAGCTCGAAGAAAATCATTAAATCAAGGTAGAGCAAAAACATATCACGGAGTACAGAGTGTTTCAGGTTAAATTTTAGTCACAGCTTAAGCCGTTACTGGTATTAATCGTAAGACTAAATCTTTATATTAATCACGGAGTACGGAGTGAAAATTACATTTCTGATAAAATTGTCTTGAGAAGTTTCTGCCTTTCTAGTTTTTTACCCTTGGCATCTCTAAGTTGTGGAATTGTATATTCTTTTTGATCTTCACCAACGAAACAATGAATAGTCACTAACCAAATATCGTTTTTTGGATCCTCTACTATTTGTGATTCATAGACTAAGTACTTAACAAACCATTGAAGTTCTACATTAGAACCAGACCAAATTATTCTTTTCTTTTTCTTTACCTCTCCCTTGTCGAAAATTGATATGAAGTTATCAAACGCATTTTCTTTTGAAATAAAATCATTTGACTTGAGATTTTCAAAAACTACTTTTAATCTGGTTCTGTTCTCACCAATTTTTAAAACATTAGGGTTGGTACTGATTTCCTTTAAACGAAACGATTTGAGATTAGTGAATTTTTTACGATTACCCTTATTGCTAAATTGTTTTTTTGAACCATGGGGCACAATCCATTCTTTTACAGTATCTACAATTTTATCATTTAGAAATTCCATCTGATATTGTCTAATAATTAATTCCATAAAATCGCTGAAGTTTTTAGAATTCCTAAGAAAGCTTTTCTCCAATTGATATTCTAAAAAGTCATTAATCTTTGTAATTTTAGTATCGTACTGCCTTAACTTCAAAGCAAACCAAAAATCAAAGTCAATATTATCACGATTTACCAGAATGGTTTTGTCGAACTGAAAACAGGATCCTTTATTAAAGAAAAATTCTATTTGAAACCTCCCCTTTAAAGTATTACACGCTTCTGCATACTGTTTTTGATTTCTATTGTAATACTCTCGCTCATTCTTATCTTGACTATCACGATAATTAATGCCAAAACTAGCTTCACCATCTTCAATTATTAAAGCCTCAGCTTTATCAATTATCTTTTGCGATAGTTCAAAAGAACTCTTATCTTTTAGAAAAAGTAATCGCTCGAACTGCCAAATGTCAGCAATATCAATATGATAATAATTATAGTTTGCTGCCATTGTTAAGAGTTGATATCAGGAATTGCATTCGCAGCCTCTACCTTCTTTTGATTAATAATTTTGGCATAGACTTGGGTTGTTTTTAACTCCTTATGACCAAGTAGTTTCGAAACCGTGTATATATCCGTTCCAAATGTTAATTGTAAAGTAGCATAAGTATGGCGTGCACAATGAAACGTAATGGTTTTACTTATTCCAGCTTTCATCACCCATTGTTGTAGCTTTAAGTTATTCCAGGCACTGTATCTTAAGCCTTTAAAAACACGTTCCTCATTTCCTTGCCGTTCATTTAGTAAATTGAAAGCCTGTTCTGGTATAGGATGCGTTTGATAGCCATTGGTCTTCTTTTGTTTAAAGCGAATATAATAACCTTGCTCTTCAGAATACTGCACTTCCTTCCAAACCAATTTATGTACATCAGACCATCTTAGACCTGTTAGTGCACTAAACAGGAAAGCTCGCTTTAAGATTGGAATCTCACATTGCGTATTGGCTACTTTTTTCAATTCGTCTAAGGTTAAGAATTCTCGTTCAGACTCGCCTTGTTTAAACCCTTTAACATTATCCGCTGGATTATTAGAGATGATATGTTCTCTAGTGGCCTCTCTTAGGCATGCTTTAACTTTATTAAAATAAGAATAACATGAATTTTGAGAGAGTGGCTGATTACTTTTAGTTCTTGCCGTATGTTTTAGATAGTATTTAAAGTCCTCTAGCCACTTCATATCTACATCTTTGAATGGCACAAAGTCACCTCTGAATTTTATCAAATGCTTCAAAACGCTATCCCAATTGCCATAGTTCCCAGTAGACTGGTTATAGCGCTCATCTGTTTTTTCGGAAAAATAAGTAATGAAGTTTTTATTAAGATTCTCTTTGGCAACATTCGAAAATCCGTGAGCATCTTGTTGCATCTCCAAAAACCTCTTTGAACGAATGCTTTCCGCTAACAACGAAGTTTTTTTGTTATGAGCTCTTTCTTTAGAAGTACTTGGAGAACTATATAAGTACAAGTTGAGCGATTCCTTTTTTCGTTTTTGCTTAGCTTTTGGCAGATAATAATCTAAATATAAACTTTCCTGACCGTCCTTTTTCTTTCGTGTTCTTATGGATACATTCATGTGACAAAATTTTGTACCGTTTTGTACCGCGAATTAAAAAAGGTACAAATACGGGACAAAAATAGCTAAATTGGAACAAACAGACAAAAGCTCAATTCAATAATAAAACTTTAACTAACTATTTATCAATTATTTATATTAATGTAGTTTGAGGTAGTTTGTGGAAGTTACTTTCCGATACAGAAATTAGCAAAAATATTCCCAAGCAAATCATCATTGGTAATCTCACCTGTAATCTCACCAAAATGATATAAGGCTTGGCGAATATCTATAGCCAATAAATCACCCGACAAACCAGTATCTAAACCATACTTTACTTTTTGGATTTCTTCAAAAGCCTTTAAAAGAGCATCGTAATGACGTGTATTGGTCACGATGGTTTCATTATTGCGCAAAGCACCTGTGTTAATTAAGTTCAATAACGAAATGGTTAATTGCTCGACACCAAAACCTGTTTTAGCAGAAAGAAGTAAAACATCAGCGATAGTAGTATTAATTTTTGCTAATTGTGTATCATCGAGCTGATCTATTTTGTTAGCAATAACCAATAAGGGCTTTTGAGGATATTTGTTTCTAATTTTTTCAATCTCAATTCTTACATCTTCAAGCGTATCAATGGCCTTACTGGCATCAAAAAGATAAATGGTGACTTGAGATTGTTCAATCTTTTCAAACGTCTTTTTAATTCCAATACTTTCTACGACATCTTTAGTTTCACGAATACCAGCTGTATCTATAAATCGAAATCCAATTCCACCTATAGAAATCTCATCTTCAATAGTGTCTCTTGTAGTACCAGCAATTTCAGAAACTATAGCACGTTCTTCATTTAAAAGTGCATTTAACAATGTTGATTTTCCAACGTTAGGCTCACCTACAATAGCTACAGGAATGCCATTCTTTATCACATTACCAACAGCAAAAGAATCGATTAAACGCTTTAATACAAAAGTAATACGCTCAATAAGGTCTTTAAATTGGGCTCTGTCCGCAAACTCTACATCTTCTTCTGCAAAATCAAGTTCTAATTCAATCAGCGAGGCAAAATTTAAAAGTTCTTCTCGCAACTTTGCTATTTCCGAAGAAAAACCGCCTCGCATCTGTTGCATAGCAATTTGGTGCGAAGCTTCATTATCACTACTTATTAAATCAGCTACAGCCTCAGCTTGGCTCAGATCTAACTTTCCATTTAAAAAAGCGCGTAAGGTAAATTCACCAGCTGTTGCCATTCTACAGCCTTGTCTCAAAAATAATTGAATAATTTCTTGTTGTATGTATTGCGAACCATGACAAGAGATTTCAACAACATCTTCACCTGTATAGGAGTTTGGGTTTTTAAAAACCGATACCAAAACCTCATCCAAGGTTTTGTCACCATCAACAATATGGCCCAAATGAATGGTGTGTGTGCTTTGATTGCTAAGTGACTTTTTATCTACAACGGATTTAAAATTACGATCGGCAATGGTAATTGCTTCTTTTCCGGACAATCTTATTACCGCTATGGCACCACTACCAGATGGAGTTGCCAAAGCCACAATTGTATCATTATGCATAGTTTATCGCTTTAGTGCAAAAGTATTGTAAAATAAGAGATGGGTAAAATGAAAGCCCTGTAATTTGTGATTTAATTCACAGGAGTTTTCCAATGTATATCCATCATAGTTTATATATTTGTACGGCTATAAATAGAAAAAACACATACAAAATGAAAAAAATACTGACTATACTTTTAATTGGGTTGCTGTTAGCAAGTTGTAAAAAAGAAAACAGAACAGATTTTGTTATAAATGGTAATGCCGAAGGTGTATATAACGGTATAAGAGTGTATCTGAAAAATATAAGTGAGGAAGGACGGGAAGTGTATCTAGACACGGCCATAGTAATGGACGGAAAGTTTACGTTAAAAGGGTCGGTTGATGAACCAAGTGTACATTTCATCTCTGTTGATGGCACTCAGGGTAACGCGATTATCATGTTAGAGAATAGTGAAATAGATGTGGAGCTTAACAAGGAAAACCTTTTAGAATCGAAGGTATCTGGTTCAGAGTCACATGAAGGCTATGTTGCTTTTGAAGAAGGTATCAAAAAAATCAGGGAAGATGGAAGGGAGATAATGGTACACTACAGACAGGTAAAAATGCCCGAAGAAGCTGATAAGCGTGATTCACTATCCAAAGAACTCGAAAAGGTGAGCATTAGGCTTGCTAACCATCCTCTGGACTTTGTAAAGGAAAACAACGATATATATTTTAGTCTTAACCTTATTGGATTAGAAGCCAACAAACCAAAATTTGAAGTTGCTAAATTCATGGAGGCCTTTGAAAATCTTACACCAAATTTAAAAGAATCACCTAAGGGTAAAGAGGTAAAGCAAAAATTGGATAAACTCTATGAAGAGTATAAAAAAATTGCACATTTAGAAGTTGGAAAAGTGGCACCAAATTTTGAAGCTCCTACACCAGATGGAGACATTATAAGTCTGGAAGATGTAAAAGGAAAAGTAACCATAATAGATTTTTGGGCAGCATGGTGTGGACCATGTCGAAAAGAAAACCCTAACGTGGTTAGAGTCTATGATATGTACCACGACCAAGGATTAGAAATAATTGGAGTTTCATTAGACGGTCAAAGTAGACAGCAAGACCCAAAAAAGGCATGGTTAGATGCTATAGAAAAGGATGGTTTAAAATGGTATCAAGTATCACACTTAAAATATTTTAATGATCCTGTAGCGCAGCTATACAACATTCAATCAATTCCAGCAACTTATATCTTAGATGCTGATGGAAAAATAGTAGCTAAAAATTTAAGAGGAAAAGCCTTAGAGAATAAAATAAAAGAGCTACTCGAAAAAGCTTAAAATCGTAGCCCAATAGAAAAGAAAACAATAGCTTACCAACTCCATGGTAAGCTTTTTTTATTGTAGCTTACCTGTTTTATAAAGTACAAAAAGAATAATAATCGGTATGGCCAAAAGTCCAATATGAGCTAAATCTGTTTTAAATAAACTTGGATCCAAAATAAGGGTAATCACATAACCGCCAACTGCACCACCAAAATGGGCATCATGACCAATATTGCCTATACGTTTTTTCATACCGTAAATAGAGTACAGTAAATAGCCGATTCCAAAAACATAGCCAGGTATTGGTATTGGGACAAAGAACATATACAGGCTCATATCTGGCCGTAAAAGTATTGCGGCATATAAAATACCCGTAACGGCGCCACTGGCACCAACAGCACTATACCAATACTCTTCTTTATGAAAATACAGAGATAATAAATTGCCAAAGACCAAACTTGCTATATAAATAATGATAAAGTTAAACTGACCTAATTCAACAATGACTGTATTTGCAAAGAAATATAAGGTTAGCATGTTAAATAATAGATGGGTTGTATCAACATGCAGAAATCCAGAACTAAACATTCGTATTTGTTCCCCTCTTCTAATACTTCCTACATTGAATTTATACTTCTCGAAAAATAAACGGTCGTCAAAACCTTTAAGTGAAATGATAACATTAGCGGCAATAATGGCAATGGTTACAAGATCTAAATTGTACATAAAAAATATCTATTGAATCAAATATAATATATTTGCGCTTCAGAAAGAACATGCTTTTATGCAACTTATTGCCTACATCTTAATTTATCCCTTGCTTTGGCTGGTTTCAATATTACCATTTCGATTGCTTTATGGGCTATCGGACGTAATTTACTTTTTCGTGTACCGCGTTTTTGGCTATAGAAAATCGGTGGTGAAGGAAAATTTAAGATTAGTGTTTCCAAATAAATCCGAAAAGGAAATCACGAACATTACAGGTAAGTTCTATCACCATTTATGCGACATGATGGTTGAAGCTATTAAATCGCTAACCATTTCTAAAGCTGAAATGCAAAAGCGTTTTAAATTTAGTAATCTAGAAGTCCTTACTGATCTCGAAGACAAACAACGTAGCATCATACTGATGTCTGCACATTACGGCAGTTGGGAATGGATATTCATTTTACAAACCTATCTCAAACATAAAGGTTACGCTGTCTATAAACGCTTAGAGAATAAATATTTTGACAGATTGGTAAAGCGTATTAGGGCTAAATACAATTCTCACCTAATAACGACGAAGGAAACCTTTACAGTACTCAAAGAATCCAAGAGTAACGGTGAACTGACTATTAATGGTTTTGTATCAGACCAATCACCAAAAGTCAATAAGGCATTTCATTGGAATGAGTTTATGGGTATCAAAGTACCGATGTACACGGGTGCAGAGATGTTGGCAAAAAAGCTCGATATGGCTGTAGTGTTCTTTGGGGTTAGGCGTCTTAAACGCGGTTACTACGAAACGACATTCAAGACCATTACGGAAAATCCAAGGGAATATAAAGACTACGAAATAACGGATATCTTTTTTAAGTTGGTTGAAGAGCAGATTCTTGAAGCTCCAGAATATTACCTCTGGACACATAAACGATGGAAGCATAGAAACAAAGTTCCTCCTGAATTCCAATAGATTTTATTAAACCATATCAAACCAATCATCAACATTGGTTGCCGTACATGGTTGATTCAATTGGGATTTATGGATAAACTCATTATTACATCTCGAATATTCATAATCCTTTGCCCAGGTTTCGTGGTTTTTGGCCATGGCTATGATGCTATTGCAAACAAACTCTATCTCGGCATTGGTTGTCGTTGGATGGATGGACATACGAATCCAACCCGGTTTTCTAGCTAATTCACCAATAGAAATCTCATCCGTTAATTCTCGCGATGTTTGCTGATCTACATGCAACAAAAAATGACCATAAGTACCTGCGCAACTACAACCACCTCGTGTTTGTATACCGAATCTATCATTCAGCAACTTTACACCAAGGTTATAGTGCAGATCATCAATATAAAATGAAATTACTCCTAACCTCTCCTTATGTTGACCTGCAAGGATATTGATGTTTTCTATATTGCCCAACTTGTTGAAAATGATGTCTATCAATTCATGCTCACGTTCTAACATCTTATCGACACCCATTTGTTCTTTCAACTTAATGGAAAGTGCCGTTTTTATCGTTTGAAGAAAACCTGGCGTACCACCATCTTCCCTATCTTCAATATTATCAATGTATTTGTGCTCTCCCCAAGGATTTGTCCAACTTACGGTGCCACCTCCCGGACAATCAGGAATCATATTGTTGTACAATTTTTTATTAAAGACCAATACACCTGAGGTACCTGGACCGCCCAAAAACTTATGTGGTGAAAAGAAAATAGCATCTAAATACGCATCTTTATCTTTAGGGTGCATATCCATATTTACATAGGGTGCAGAACATGCAAAATCAACAAAACACACTCCTCCGTGCTGATGCATCAATCTGGCAACATCATGATGTGGTGTTTGTATCCCAGTAACATTAGACCCACCAACAATAGAACATATCTTCAGTGGACGATCATTATACTGGTCTAAAAGCATCTTTAAATTGTCTAAACTAAACAACCCATCATCATCTGGTGGAACCACTTCAACCTTGGCAATAGTTTCTAACCAAGAGGTTTGATTAGAGTGGTGTTCCATATGTGAAATAAAAACCACAGGACACATCTCTTCTGGTACATCGGTATAATCTCGAAGATTTTCTGGAATTTTAAGGCCAAGAATACGTTGAAACTTATTGATAACTCCCGTCATACCATTACCACATACAATTAGAACATCGTCCTCATTGGCATTGACATGATCTTTAATAATGTGCTTGGCTTTATGATAGGCCTTGGTCATAGCCGTACCAGAAACGGTTGTTTCGGTATGTGTATTGGCTACAAAAGGCCCAAACTCATTACACAATTTTTCCTCAATAGGTCTGTATAAACGCCCAGAAGCCGTCCAGTCGGTATAAATAATCCTTTGTTCACCAAATGGTGATACAAAGGTTTGGTGTTGACCAATTATATGTTTCCTAAACTGATTGAAATAAGATTCCAATTCAGATATTTGAGTTATTGTAGTTTCAGAAATCATAAATTTAATGTTCTTTGTTGCAAATACTGTCACATCGAGCGTAGTCGAGATGTTTATTGTAACATCTCTAAGATTTCTCGACTACGCTCGAAATGACAGATTGTTAAAGAATATATTGTCTAGACAAAGGTACTAAATATTAGCGACAGCTTTAATTTCAGTAATAAATCTATCGGCCAAACTATCTGCAGCTTCTTGTGACTGAGCTTCAGTATAAATTCTAATGATTGGCTCAGTATTACTTTTTCTCAAATGTACCCAACTATCTGCAAAATCAATTTTTACACCATCAATAGTAGTCAAGTTTTCATGACTGTAATTAGACTCCATAGTGTTCAATATCCCATCGACATCTAAACCAGGAGTTAATTGTATCTTCTTTTTGCTCATGTAATAATTTGGATACGTTGCTCTCAATTCACTAACCGTCATTTTCTTTTCAGCCAACAAACTCAAGAACAGAGCCACACCAACCAAAGCATCTCTTCCGTAATGCAATTCAGGATAGATGATGCCTCCATTTCCTTCACCTCCAATAACCACGTTATTTTTTTTCATCAATTCAACAACATTGACTTCTCCAACAGCACTTGCCTCGTATTTACCTCCATGTTTCTCTGTAACATCTCGCAACGCGCGTGTAGAACTCATATTACTGACCGTATTGCCTGGATTTTTACTCAATACATAATCTGCACAGGCGACCAACGTATATTCTTCACCAAACATCTCTCCTCTTTCATCCATAAACGCCAAACGGTCTACGTCTGGATCCACTACAATACCCAAATCAGCGCGTTCTTTGACCACAGCCTCGGCCAGATCACCCAAATGCTCTTTTAGAGGCTCCGGATTATGTGGAAAATGACCAGTAGGCTCACAGTATAATTTCACAGGATGTACTCCCAATCGTTCAAGTAACAATGGTATAGCAATACCTCCTGTTGAGTTTACACCATCTACAACAACCTTAAAATTAGCATCTGCAATGGCCTTTTTATTAACCAATGGCAAATCCAAAACCTCATCAATATGCAAATCGATATAGGCGTCGTTCTTTTTTATTTTTCCTAAATCATCAACTTCAGCAAAATGCATAACATTAGACTCAGCTATTTCTAATATTTTTTGTCCTTCTGCACCGTTTAAAAATTCACCCTTGTGATTCAGTAGTTTTAAGGCATTCCATTGCTCAGGGTTATGACTTGCGGTTAAGATGATACCTCCATCAGCATGTTCCATGGGTACAGCAACTTCTACAGTTGGTGTTGTGGATAACCCTACATCTATAACATGAATTCCCAATCCGACTAAGGTGTTCATTACTAAATTCTGAATCATTTCTCCAGAAATACGAGCATCTCTACCGACAACCACTCTATAGTTTTCCTTGTTGCGCTGTTGCTTCAACCATGTACCGTAAGCGGCTGCAAACTTCACCGCATCAATCGGTGTTAAATTTTCTTCTACGGCTCCTCCTATTGTACCTCGAATTCCTGAAATGGATTTTATTAATGTCATTATCTAAATTTATTTTTAAGTTTTAAAAAATAGCTTTCAAAATATTTATATGAAATGTGCGCCATCAATATAGTGATGGCAAAAGTAAGCACATAAATCAATATTATAGTGACTAAGTCATTAAATAGTTGATAGGGTTTTAATTTTAAGAACAAAAACACCACGGTATTTAAAGCTATAACATGAAACATATATATACCGTAAGATATCTGACCTAAATAATTCAAAAACTTATGCCTTACCGTTATCCCATGATTGTTATGCGCAACGGTATGAATAAACATACCGAAAAGAATAGTAGTGGTTAAATTATAAAGAACCCTACTGTTAAATAAAAAAATAGTCGTGGTGAAATACAACAATGTCAATACAACTATTAACACAGGAACTACTTTACGGGTTTTTAGAAATTCAAGTTTCTTTTTTTCTTCAAGTAAGGCAATAATCCCTCCAAAAAACAAGAAAAAATAAACCATATAAAACTGCTTTAAATAAAAGAACTGCTCAATATGAAAAACTATGAAATAAGCTATTGTTACAAACATTAAAACAGCTAGCACCCATTTATTTCTTATCAAAAACAGCAATGGCGCAACAATAATATAAAACTGCTCTTCTATGCCTATGGACCAGAGCACTTCCAAAATACCACCAGGTTTATAGAGTTCAGCAAATACATTTGGTAAAAAGAAAATAGCTAAGCTTACACCTTCAACGAAATTGTAATTATTTTCAAAAGGAATATTGAGAAAAGGCAAAACTATCCAGTAAAACAAAAATCCAAAAGCAACAATCAAATAGTACAAGGGGAAAATTCTTAGAACCCTTCTTATGTAAAAATTTCTTATCGAAAATGCATGGCGCAATTTTGCGCTATAGATTATTCTTATAATTAAAAAACCACTTAATACAAAAAACATGTAAACAGCCTCGTTACCTCTATTAAAAATAGGAGCATCTAGATAATACGGAAGGCCTTGATTACGGCACAACTGAGGCAAATGATAAATAATTACCAGACTTGCCAAAATAAAACGCAAGGGATCTAAATTAGGTAAATACTTCAAAAGGTTAATCTTTGGGTGTTAAAAATACATATATTTATACAATGAATTTCCTAGCCCACATATATCTCTCTGGTGATAATGAATTAGTGACCATCGGCAACTTTGTAGGAGATGGCGTTAGGGGAAATAAATACAAAAATTATCCTAAGGAAATTCAAATAGGCATTCAATTGCACAGGGAGATAGACACTTTTACGGATGCACACCCAATCTTTAGACGTAGCACAAAACGTCTACACAAAAATTATAGCCATTACAGCGGAGTCATTGTCGATATTTTTTACGATCACTTTTTAGCAAAAAACTGGAAAACATACTCTAAGGTTCCACTTGCGGACTATGTTGACCATTTTTATAAAAGCCTTAATAAAAACCTAGAGGTGCTACCACCTCGTTTTCAGCGAATGGCACCCATAATGATAGAAGGTAATTGGCTAGTGAGCTATGCCTCAATTGAGGGCATACAGCTGGTTTTAAACGGCATGAACAGAAGAACAAAAGGCATTTCCAAAATGAACAATGCCACTAAGGAATTGCAAGAACACTACCACGATTTTGAAAAAGACTTTACAGAATTCTTTCCCGAACTCATAACTTTTAGTGCTAAAAAACAAATAGAGATTGAAAAGCTTTTTTAAACCATGAAACATTCCTTTTTACTTCTAATTACGTTATTATGTCTTTTGAATTGTAAAGACAAAAGCTCAGAATCAACCACCAAAAAGGATAACAGAGGACTTATTACAAATAATGCAATGGTAGTCACTGCTAGAAAGGAAGCTTCACAAATAGGTAGTGATATTCTTAAAAAAGGAGGCAATGCTTTCGACGCTATGGTTGCTACCGAAATGGCACTTGCCGTCGTCTATCCATATGCAGGAAACTTAGGTGGTGGTGGTTTTATGGTGTACAGATTAGCTGATGGCGAAACCGGCGCATTGGATTATAGGGAAAAAGCACCAATGGCCTCAACTAAAACTATGTATCTCGATGAAGATGGCAACATTATAAAAGATATGAGCACAGTTGGCGTACATGCTGTTGGAGTTCCTGGAACTATAGCAGGAATATTCGCTGCTCACAAAAAATTCGGCACACTTCCTATGGAAGACTTATTACAACCCGTTATTGAATTGGCAGAAAACGGATTCGCGGTGACTGAAAAACAACATCTAAAACTTCAGGATTACGATAGTATCATTAGAGCAGTAAATGGAAAAGAAATACTATTCAATAAAAATCTACTACCTAAGGATACCATAAAAAATATAGCCCTTGCCAACACATTAAAACGAATCGCTAAAAACGGACGTGATGAGTTTTATAAAGGAGAAACAGCAAAACAACTCATCAGTTATCTAGAAGAAAAAGGTACGATAATGACCCTTGAGGACTTAGAGCGTTACGAAGCCAAATGGAGAAAACCTGTTGAGTTCGACTATAAAGATTATACTGTAATTTCAATGTCTCCACCATCGAGTGGTGGGTTATGCTTGGCGCAAATTATGAAGATGATGGAGCCTTTCGATCTAAAATCTTACGGCCACAATTCCCTGAAAAGTATCCAAGTAATGGTTGAAGCCGAACGCAGAGCCTACGCAGACCGGAGTTATTTTTTGGGCGATCCGGATTTTGTGGATATTCCAACTGAGACTCTACTAAGCGATGTCTATTTAAGCAATCGTATGAGTGATTTTTCTTTTGAAAAACCGACACCATCCGATTCCATATCTTATGGTGAAATACTAGGCTATGAAAGCGAAGAAACCACCCACTACTCTATTGTAGATACTTTTGGTAATGCGGTTTCCGTAACCACCACCTTAAATAGTGGCTATGGTTCAAAATTATATGTAGAAGACCTTGGCTTTTTCCTTAATAATGAAATGGACGATTTTAGCAGCAAACCTGGAGAACCAAACATTTACGGTCTTATTGGTGGAGAAGCTAATAGTATTGCTCCTGAAAAACGCATGTTAAGTGCCATGACTCCTACTATTGTCGAAAAAGATGGTGAGCTGTTTATGGTATTGGGTACACCTGGAGGGTCTACAATTATCACTTCAGTTTTACAAGTTATTCTGAATGTTGTGGAATATGACATGACCATGCAACAAGCCGTGGATGCACCTCGTCTTCACCACCAATGGCTACCGGATAATATTCGTATGGAAGTCGATTTATTTTCCGAAGAACTAAAACAACAACTCGAAGACAAAGGGTACGACATCAACGAAGAAGCTGCGCCAATAACAGCGCGTGTTGAAGCCATTCTGGTTTTGGATGACGGAAGACTCGAAGGTGGCGCTGATTATCGAGGCGATGATACTGCTGTTGGTTTTTAACATCATTTTAAAATTTTCAAAACAGCTATATCGTATATTTATAAGCTTCAAATATTTATTTGACTAAAACCAACATACTAAAACCAACTGATATGCGACAGATTATCCTAACGCTAGCATTCTGCTACACATTATTTACGTTTTCACAAGGCACACAGTTATTAAGACAACCCACACTACATGGTGATGATGTTGTCTTTGTCTATGCCAACGATTTATGGAAAGCCTCAATAAATGGAGGAACTGCCATTAGATTAACCAGCGATGAAGGTTACGAATCCAATCCTCATTTCTCCAACGATGGCAAAATGATTGCCTTTACAGCACAATACGATGGTAATGTCGACGTATTTGTAATTCCTTCAGAAGGTGGTGAACCCAAACGTCTAACCTATCATCCTAGTGGTGATTTTGTACAAGGCTGGACACCTGATGGAAAAGTTCTATTTCGCTCAAACAGAGAAGCACAACCAACAATGACCAACAAATTCTTTACGGTGTCTACCAATGGAGGATTACCAGAAGCTTTGGAAATACCGAGAGCAGCCTACGGTGAATTATCATCTGATGGCAAACATCTCGCCTACACTCCGATTACAAGTTGGGATGCCGAATGGAGAAACTATCGTGGCGGACAGGCCATGCCAATTTGGGTGGTGGACATGAAAACTAAGGAACTCATGAGAACCTCTCAGCCAACAGGCGAACGTCATTTAGACCCGGTTTGGTTAGATGGAATCGTTTATTTTATGTCCGAACGTGATTATACCATGAATATCTGGTCCTTCAACCCTGCAACAAAAGAAGAAAAGCAAATCACCTACCATAAAAAATTCGATGTAAAAAGTTTAGATGCTAGTGACGACAAGATTGTTTATGAACAAGGCGGATATCTTCATGTTTACGACCCTAATTCCGAAAGCACAAAGCAATTGAATATTGAGGTAAAGGCAGACCTAAATTTCTACCGTACCAAATGGGATGATGTTTCGGCAAGGCAATTATCCAATCCAAATCTCTCACCAAAAGGAAAACGCGCCATTTTTGAACACCGAGGAGAAATCTTTACCGTACCAAAGGAAAACGGTACATGGAAAAACATCACCAACTCACCAGGCGTGGCAGATAGAAATCCTATTTGGTCACCAAATGGTGATAAAATCGCTTGGTTTTCAGATAAGAGTGGTGAATATCAACTCATGTTAGCAGACCAAGATGGCCAAAATGTAGAAGCCATAAAGTTACCCAACCCAACCTTTTACTTTCAACCAGACTGGTCTCCAGACGGAAAGCATATTGCTTATACGGATACGCATTACAATATCTGGATAATCAATTTAGATTCAAAAAAAGCGACTAAAGTAGATACAGATCGCTACGCGCATCCCAACCGTTCCATGAATCCTGTATGGTCACCAGACAGCAAGTGGATTGCATATGCCAAACAACAGGAGAGTCACTTCAAGGCGATTTTTGCCTATAATATCGATTCCAAAAAAATCATTCAGATTACCGACCCCATAGCTGATGCCATTTCACCTGTATGGGATGCCAATGGTAAATACCTTTACACCTTGGCTAGTACCAATTACGGCTTACAGTCTGGTTGGTTGGACATGAGCAACTATGATCCTGCTGCTAATCTCACCAGAAACTTATATGCTGTAGTCTTAAGTGCAAAAGATAAATCCCCAACGCTTCCAAAAAATGATATGGAAGATAGCTCAGCCAAAGATGAAGGAGACGATAAAAAGGAAAAAGATAAAGATAAAGACAAGGATAAGGAGGAAAAGAAGGATAACGATAAATCCAGCGGAGTTACAGTTACTATTGACGAGGAAGGTATTTTTAATAGAGCCGTACCTTTAGAAATGCCCGCAAGAAACTACGTCGCATTATTAAAAGCCCCTAAAAAGAAAGTTTTTGTTGCGGAAGCAATTCCTAATGCTAATGGCTTAAAAGTCCACACCTATGACCTTGAGGAAGGCAAAGCAACGGATTTTGCCGAAGGCGTCAATCAGATGGTAGCCTCTGAAGACAGAAATTCGGTACTACTCTTTCAAAATAACAATTGGGTGTTGACCAATACGTCCGCACCACCAAAACCTGGAAAGGATAACTTAAAGACCAACATAAAAATAAAGATAGATCCAAAGGCTGAAGCGCATCAAATCTTTAAGGAAGGCTGGCGCTACATGCGCGACTTCTTATATGTAGATAATGTTCACGGTGCTCCATGGGATGATGTTTACGACTGGTATTCCCCATGGATAGACCATGTTAGACACAGAACCGACCTCAACTATGTGGTGGATATTATGAGTGGTGAGGTTGCTGTTGGACACTCCTATGTCTCTGGTGGCGATTTTCCAAATGTGGATTATGTTCCTGTGGGTTTATTGGGCTGTGACTTTGAAGTCTCCAACAATCATTATAAAATCAAAACCATTTATACAGGTGAGCGTTGGAATCCGAACATCAACGCACCTTTGGCGCAGCCAGGTATTGATGTCAATGAGGGTGATTACATTCTCGCCATAAATGGCAAGACCCTAGATACCAATACCAATCCTTATGAGTTATTGGAACAAACTGCGGGAAGGGAAATCAATATTACGGTGAACAGTCAACCGTCCATGACAAATGCCAGAACCGTTTTAGTAAGACCCGTAGGTGATGAGCGAAGCTTAAGAGCCGTGGATTGGGTTGAGGAAAACCGCAGAAAAGTTGACGAGATGTCTAACGGCAAACTGGCTTACGTCTATGTACCAAATACTGGTGGAGGTGGTTTCACATCTTTCAACAGATATTATTTTTCACAACAGGATAAAAAAGGTGTGGTGATAGACGAGCGTAACAATGGTGGTGGATCAGCCGCTGATTACATGATCGATATTATGTCTCGTGAGCTCTTCGGGTACTTTAACAGTAAAGCTGGTGACAAGCGCCCTTGGACGACACCTATTGCTGGGATATGGGGACCAAAAGTGATGATCATCAACGAGCGTGCAGGTTCTGGTGGCGACTTATTGCCATATATGTTTAAGATGAAGGACCTCGGCCCATTAATCGGTACCAAAACATGGGGAGGTCTTGTGGGTACTTGGGACACACCTCAATTTATCGATGGTGGACGTATGGTAGCACCGCGCGGTGGGTTTTACGATGTGGACGGCAATTGGGCTGTTGAAGGAGAAGGTGTTGCGCCAGATATAGAGGTAATTCAGCATCCAAAGGAAACCACAAAAGGTAATGACCCACAATTAGAACGTGCCGTACAAGAGGCTTTAAGACTATTAAAAGGCAATGAATTCCAACTACAACCAGAGCCAAAAGCTCCTGTACGCTGGAAACGTCCTGAGGGTTATAAGTCTGATAATTAAATTTAACTGTCATTGCGAGCATTCCGAATATATTCGGAGTCGTGGCAATCTCTTTAATTTAGGCAGATTGCCATGCCTACTTCGACAAGCTCAGCACATCGCATACCTCGCTCGCAATGACATAAAAATTCTTAAACCATAGATGTACTTGAAATTCCGACAACGTCGGAAACAACGATTTTCAGAAATAATGAGCAATAAATTTTGTTATAAATTGAATCTAGTATTGAAGTATAATTTAAATTTTGAATTCATAAATTCCAATGCATTGGCGAATGGTGCTTTAGCAATTTCCTAATAAATCGTTTTGACTTTTTGGTTCGTTTTGTGTCAAGACAAAGTGAACATGTAATAATTTTCGCCTTTTGAATTAAAAATTAACTATGACCAAATACGACATCGTCATCCTTACCGATCAAAAGTACGCTTACCCAACAACTATAGACGATTACACCAAAAACGTCATTACAGAAGATGCCCTCGTGGCAAATGCATTAGGGCGATTAGGCTTAAATGTTATCCGCTTGGCGTGGAGCGACGCTGATTTCGATTGGTCATCGACCAAGGCGGTGCTGTTTAGAACCACTTGGGATTATTTTGATCAGTTTCCTAAGTTTTCAAAGTGGCTAAATGAGGTCTCTAAGGTCACTACATTAATCAATTCTGAAGCCTTAATTCGTTGGAATATAGACAAACACTATCTAAAAGATCTCAAGCACAATGGAGTTCATATTGCTGAAACCCTATTTATAGAACAAGGTTCCCGTAAGAGCTTAAAGGAATTACATGCGGATATGAATTGGAAGGACACCGTTTTAAAACCCTGTGTCTCTGGTGCAGCGAGACATACCTATAAATTGAATCCTGACAATATCGCTGAACATGAATTGATTTTTGCTGAACTTATAAAAGATGAAGCCATGATGTTACAACCCTTTCAACATAACATTATGTCTAGAGGCGAAGTATCCATGATGGTATTCAACGGACAATTTACACATGCTGTATTGAAGACGGCCAAAGCAGGTGATTTTAGGGTTCAGGATGATTTTGGTGGCACTGTGCATGACTATAATCCCACAAAAGCAGAAATTCAATTTGCGATAGATACCGTAAATGCATGTAAAGAATTACCTTTATATGCACGAGTGGATATTTTTAATGATAATCATGGGCATATTGCCTTGGCAGAGCTAGAACTCGTCGAGCCAGAACTGTGGTTCAGACAGCATCCAAAAGCAGCGCAGGTATTGGCTGAGGGGATTAACCAAAAACTTAATAGCCTGTCATTCCGCACTTGATGCGGAATCCATTAACTTTGTATAATGTTGAAGATTCCTGCCTTCGCAGGAATGACAATAACCTTAAACCATCCAATGCCAAAACAATCAAAAACCAAACGCATACTAAAAATCATAGGAGGCATCATCATCTTCCTCACCTTACCTACCCTTCTATTCTTCGGCTTTATGTACCTTAAATACAACGAAGACCTGCCAACAGGCCAACAAGGTGCCGAAGCAGACGCCCTAGCAACACAAATGCTCGAGGCCTTAAACGAAGAAGCTTACCTCAACACGGACTATATCGAATGGACCTTCAAAGACGTGCACCATTACAAATGGTACAAAACCGATAAGTCTGTTGAAGTGTCCTGGGATGATATGACCGTAATTCTAGACCTGAAAAACAAGGAGCAATCCAAAGTCTTTGCAGGGCAACAGGAATACAATGGCACCGAGAAGCAAGACTATATCAATAAGGCAGAACGATATTTTAACAACGATTCCTTTTGGCTGGTCGCACCATACAAGGTCTTTGATGCTGGCACGGAACGTCGTTTGGTAACTTCAGAGGATGGCAAAGACGCCCTATTGGTAACGTATACCTCCGGCGGCAACACACCAGGCGATTCGTATCTATGGCATTTGGATGCTAACGGAAAACCGAAAAGCTATCAAATGTGGGTAGATATACTACCTATAGGTGGACTGGAAGCCACATGGGAAGGTTGGACCACCACAGCAAGTGGTGTGCAGTTGCCAACCTTTCATAAAATGTTGGTTTTTGATCTGGACATTACAAATGTAAAGGGCCTAAGCTTTTAATTAGAGAGACATTTCTCATTAAAATATCTTAAAGACGTAGCCCAACAACCAATAGAGGATTAAGAACACCACTATGGTGCCTATGCAGCCGCATTTACCTCCTCCAATTTTTTTCGCTCCCCAGGCTGCGCCGATAATTCTTAAGAGTTTTTCCATATGGCATACCGTTCATTAAGATTGTACAAAACCGCAATATATCATATATACGATAACAGCGGCAAAGATAACCATCAGTAATACTCCCAAAACAAACCATGCCATAGGTTTCCATGTAGCATTTAAGCTGGGAGAATTTGTGGCATTATAGTCGGTATTGGTGGTGTAAGTTTTACTAGAAACTTTCATTGGATTGTGGTTTAGATTAATCAATTAATTCAGTCAGTAGGTATTACAGTGTAATGGAATTTGGATTGTTGAGGGGCGTACAGACGATTTCCATGTTTTCATAATACCAATAGCAGCAGAATTGATATGAGCTACTGCCCTTACTGTGCTTTACTTTTGGGAGCACTCAACAGCTTACGTCCTCTATGGGGTATCCAAAAGAAGGCATGAAGTTCTTGTAGGTCCTTAACCTGCCTCGCCACCGTTTTTTTTATGGCAATAGGCTGTTGCAACATATAGGGTCTATGGCGTATCAGATCGAGCCAATCCGCAACACTGTATCTTTTGGGATCTACAAACTTAAACGCCGATTTGGTCTTTACCACAAACAAGTGCTGTAATTGGCAGTTGAGCATGTCGGCAATTTCTAACCAAATGGTGTCCGACAGTGCTTCGGCATCAATATTGACACAACGAACGCTTTGCGCTGTATTTTGCAAACTATCAAAACCCGTATTTCCTAAATCAGAAGATTTTGAGTATATGTAAATGGACTGTTTGTTGTCTGTGGTAAGTAACCCCATAAAAAATCGCTTTGTGTAAATGTAGCCCAGAACATACCGAGATATTAACACAATCCCTTTTTATAGTTGCTCTTTTGCATATCAACACCCTTTGTAAAGGGTATTTGCGTTTAGATAGGTGTCCCGAATTTTTCACTTACCCGAAGGAGACCCGAAGGAGCTCCACCTAAAAACCTATAGATTTTGAGCATTATTTTCGCTAAATAAGCCTTTAAATAGCTTGTTTTAAGCACTTTAAACTTTTACGAAATTAACATCAGGTATTCGGGTGTGGCTATGAATCTTCTATTTTAGCCCCTGAAAATAGCACTGCTATTAGTAATTTATTAACTAATCAAGGATTTTACTGACAATTCCATAATTGAAATCCCAGAGTATTAAAAAATAAATTTTATATGTTTGGCATCCAGTTGTTTAGCTAACCGATCATTAGCATACAATAATTTCTAGAATTATAACAACTGACCCATAATCCCCATTTTACCTTAATAGTATTCGAACGAGTCGAATACACCTAACCAGATATGTTGTGGCACTCTTTTGCCATTGGCCACACATGTCCTAAATCTTTTAATTATGGCACGTAATAATTCTTTCATTAAGTTAGAGGGAACCCTGGATGGGTTAACCTTCTACAACAAAGACGGACAAAACTTAGTAAAGTCCAAAAATCAAGTAAGCCGCAATCGTATCATGAACGATCCCGAGTACAAACGTACCCGTGAGAACATGCAAGAATTTGGTGGTGCTGCACGTTGCAGTAAGGCCTTTCGCGAAAGCTTTGCCTCCATTGCGCGTCTTGTCGGTGATACCTACCTCAGTTCGCGCATTACCGGTAAGGTAAGACGTGTTGTACCTAATGGTGCAGGCCTACGTGGTGAGCGTAACATTAACCTAGTGGATAACTTAGAACCTTTTGTAGGCTTAAATTTTAATAAGTCCAAACCCTTCGACAGCCAGTTTAATGCTCCTTCCGACGGCCCAACGATTGATGTTAACCGCGACAAGGTGACCTGGACGATTCCAGACTTTAACACGGATACCTACATTAACATTCCAGAGGGTGCCACGCATTGCAAGTTGGCATTGGCTGCTGGCTACGTGAGTAATTACGAGTGGGTGCCTGCGCTTAAATCGTATGAGCCGGTTGAGGAAGCACCAAACGGTGTAGGTGAAATAGTGTATAGCGATGCCATTGCCCTTGGTGCCATGGTTGGTAGCGATACCAATTTAACTTTAGACCTTACGGCTTACGCTCCGATACCCGTAACAACGGTGTTGTTTGCTGGTACGGTGATTGTGTTTTACCAAATGGTAAATGGTGAGCTGTATGAACTGGCGCAAGGGCACAGTATGAAAATTGCAGCTGCTGGTTAATTATTAAGCTGCACGCAATAGCTAACGGCTAAAAGCCAAAAGCTAAGGATCTAAAATCCCGTATGGTTTTGCTGTACGGGATTTTTTGATTAGCATTACAACCCAACCGTCATCGCGAGGCACACACTAATCGAAACGTCATTGCGAAGCCTATGGGCTGAAGCAATCTCATTATAATATCTAGTTTTCTTCTTGAGACTGCTTCGTCATTCTTCCTCGCAGTGACAATCCATAGGTCATTGCGAGAGCCTGTTGCGAGGAACGAAGCAAACTCGAAGCGATCTGTTCATTATTACTATATCACGCCAGACACACCAATTAAATCGTCATTGCGAGCCATCAACCCAACCGTCATCGCGAGAGCTTGTTGCGAGGAACGAAGCAAACTCGAAGCGATCTGTTCATTATTACTATATCACGCGAGCCACACCAACCGAACCGTCATTGCGAGCGTAAGCGCGGCAATCTCATTATAATGTCTGGTTTACTTCATGGGACTGCTTTACTTCGGCTACGCTCAGCACAGGCTCAAGCCTCGCAGTGACAATCCATAGGTCATTGCGAGCATGAGCGCGGCAATCCCATTAATATGTCCTTTACCCTTCAAGAGATTCCTTCGTCATTCTTCCTCGGAATGACACTATTATTTAAAAGACTGCTTTTTCCCATTTACAATCGAACCATCACCAAATTCAGCTTTTGCTTGTTCAAACAAATCCTCCCAATCAGGATTCATTCCCTCAATAAGAGCAATCTTTTGGGCACGATTCCCACTCTTTAACTGCTTTTCCCTACCAATGGCATCACCGATCATCTGGTGTGCCTCATAATACACCAATTTGTTTAGGTTATAACGCGCGGTAAAGGATTTAGGATCTATTTTATCCCTGTGCTGTTGCACTCTTAAGACGATGTTGTTTGTGACTCCGATATATAACGTTGTATTGCTTTTATTAGTGAGTAAGTAAGTGAACCCTGGTTTCATGGTTGTTATTTTCTTTTAAAACGTCATTGCGAACCAACAATTGAACCGTCATTGCGAGGACGCAGGACGCGGCAATCTCATCATCGTTACCTTTTACCTTAAAAGCAATCTCATTATAATGTCAGTTCCCTCTTCGTGAGACTGCTTCGTTCCTCGAAGTGACATTCCATAGGTCATTGCGAGCCTAAGCGCGGCAATCTCATTATAATGTCTGGTTTACTTCATGGGACTGCTTTACTTCGGCTACGCTCAGCACAGGCTCATTCCTCGCAGTGACGGTAATAATTAAATTTGCAAAAGCAATTACGTTAAATCCTCAACGGCTGCTGATGGTGCATTGGTCTTTACGGATTGTATGCCGTTCTCCATTGCTGATGTTGAGCTGTAGGTTTCACTTGTACCAATGACCTGCCCATTGGATGCCTTAAGGTTAAAATACGGACTGCCAGACTTGGATTCTAAACGTTCATATCTTTTATCGTCTGTGGCGTTAGTCTTTACGGAAGCAATCCCATTCTCGCAACTGCTCTTGGCTTTATAGCCCTCGCTAGCCAAAATGTTTTGTCCGTTTGATGCTTTTAAACGGAAACGGTATTCGCCTCCCTTGTCGGTGTACATTTCAAATTTTCCCATGTGTTCTGTTATTAGTTTTAATGCCTTTAAGTTACTAAATTTATGTAAACCATGGTAACAAACAGACGTCATCACGGGACACCCAAATCAAACCGTCATTGCAAGCCAACAATTGAACCGTCATTGCGAAGCCGATAGGCTGACGCAATCTGTACAATGTTTCCGTTTTCTTTAAAAAGACTACTTCGTCATACTTCCTCGCAGTGACATTCCATAGGGCCATTGCGAGCGTAAGCGCGGCAATCTCATCATAATGTCGGTTGCTCTTTATGGGACAACTTCTTTCATCGTAACAACAATTGAACCGTCATTGCGAAGCCGATAGGCTGAAGCAATCTTTTTATCGTTAACTATACGCTTCACAGCCCTATCTTGTTCAATTCCTCATTAAGTTTATAATAATAGCCCTTCCCTAATGCTTTTTTTTCTTTTTTGGTAAGACCACTATTTTTATCGAGTTTGGCTTTAATAGCCTTTTTTATTTTATCATGAAACTCAGCAACTTCTTTGTCTTCTTTAGGGTCGAAGCGTTTATGGGCATTTAATTTTTCTCTATACGTCTTAAAAATGGATTTATACCTTTCTACGGCACCCTCTGTCTTGTTTTCAGATAATTTATCTTCTATATAGTTTTGATTCTCCTCTAAAAATTTGCTATAGGTCTTACATTTAAAGTAGCGCAGATAGGATCTGGAATAAAACACCGGTACCAGTTTTTTACTATTGAGCATCTGTATACGATAGACAAAAAACTGCCAACAATAGTAATCAATAGAAAACTTGCCATACAAAAGCTCTATCAACTCCTTTACATAACGATTAATCCAAAAGCCAATAATACATGTTGCGCTTATAATCGCCAGATACGGAAAAGTCATTTCTAATTTAAAGTCCAAGCCACCAAATAGACCTGCATCAGCAGATACACTAAAAAGATTGAGGTCATAGTTTTTGATTACAAAAACTATTAAGAACATATATACCATAAAAGCTGCTATACAAGCGATTTGAGTAATCTTTCTCGGGTATTCCCACCCATAACTGAGATAGCGATTTTCTACATCGATGTTTTTTAAGGGTTCGGATTCGGCCTTGTCGGAAAACAGGAATTTAAAGTATTTATAAAAATGTGTGCGTAGCGGAAATGCATTATCATAGAAATAAATGGGTAGCGTAATTTTTTCAAAAAACTCTACATCACGGTCACAAGGTGTGCCATCTTTTTTATTGCAATCCATTTGCTCGGTATAGGGCATCCACTTTTTTGGCAAACTAAAAACATAATTGCATTTATTTATGGCATCGGTGTAGCTGTCCATACGATCTTGTTCCGTTTCTTCCTTTGCAAAGAGTACGTTACTATTATAGCGCGACATAGCAAACTCCCAACCATAAAAATCCTCTAAGCGTTTCTTTTTAGGGCTTAGTTTATAGTTTCTCCAACGCTTTAGATAGGCCTTGTTTTTCCAGTGCCCTTTTTTCTTAATGATTCTATAGGGTATGGCATCGATTTCCTGCATTAGTACCTGTATATACCCTATAAGCCGGTTGTGTGATTTAAACTTATACCAAACCACTTCAAACAACAAGGTCAACACCACCAATGATAGAAAAAACAGAATGAGCGTTGCCGTACCGCTCAACGTATTATCAAAATAGAATTTAATAATCCCAGAAAGCCCTGTAACGGTAATGATGTAACCTATGTAGCGACTAATACTGGCTCTAATTTCAGCGGCATCGGTTTTTAGGATATGGTATTCCTGGTCTGAAAATTTGTTCATTTGGTTGGTGTTTAGTTATATCTATTTTATTTAAGCAAGCCCTAACCATCACTATACAATCAAAATGTCATTGCGAGCCTACTTGTCGGCAGGCAGGGACAAAGGACGCAGCAATCTGTTTGCTGTTAATTTTATGATACTTTTGTCATTCCGTGCTTGACACGGAATCCAGCTTTATATTCTTAAAAAGCTTTACTTACTCATTCAGCGTATCCATAATTTCCCTAAAGCTTTCTAGACCTGACTCTATGTTTTCGATGATTTCATTGGCTAGAATGTCTGGGTCTGGTAGGTTATCCAAATCCGTAAGGCTTTTGTCTTTTAACCAAAAGATGTCCAAACTGGTTTTGTCTCTTGCAATGATATCCTCGTAACTGTATTTGCGCCATCTGCCTTCTTCGTTGTCCTCGCTCCACGTTTCCTTACGCTTATCTATATTGCTCGGGTTATACAACTTTACAAAATCCTCCAAGTCTGCAAGGGTCATTGGTTTTTTCTTTAAGGTATGGTGCACATTGGTCCGGTAATCATAAAACCAAATATCTTTTGTCCACGGATTTTTATTTGCTGGTTTGTTTTTAAAGAACAATACATTTGCCTTAACACCGTGGGCATAGAAAATCCCTGTTGGTAATCTTAAAATGGTATGTAGTTCTGTAGTCATTAATAACTGTTTACGAACTTCTTCTCCTGCTCCACCCTCAAATAAGACGTTGTCTGGTAATACTACAGCAGCTTCACCATTTATGGCTAGCATAGATTTGATATGCTGTAAAAAGTTAAGCTGTTTGTTGGTTGTGGTTTCCCAAAAGTCTTGACGGTTATAACTTAAATCTTCTTTTTCTATTTCGCCCTGCTCATTGGTAAAGGTCATACTGCTCTTTTTACCAAATGGCGGATTTGCCAACACATAATCGTAGCGTTTGCCATCGTCTGCGATTAAGGCATCATTGGAATTGATTAAGGATTCTCCGTCTATTTCTCCAATGTTGTGCAAATACATATTCATTAGGCACATACGGCGTGTATTGGCTACAATCTCGTTACCGTGAAAAGTCTTTGTTTTAAGAAACTCTTTTTCCTCTTGATCCAATTTGTGATTGTCTTTTATCCAATCGTAAGCGGCTAGGAAAAATCCACCTGTACCACAAGCTGGGTCAGCAAGAGTTTTCATTGGTTTGGGTTGCACGCAAGCCACCATAGCTTGTATTAAGGGTCTTGGGGTAAAGTACTGCCCTGCGCCACTTTTGGTATCCTCTGCGTTTTTCTGTAATAAGCCTTCGTAAATTTTACCCTTAATGTCTGCACCCATCATATTCCAATCTTCTTGGTCTATCATATTGATAACCTTGAGCAGTTTGGCTGGGTCTTGTATTTTGTTTTGGCTTTTGGTAAAGATTTGCCCTAACATTCCTTTTTCTGTTGCCAAGGTACGTAGGAGTTGACTGTAAAAGGCCTCTAACTCTGCACCGCGTTTGCCCGATAAGGTTTCCCAATTGCAGACCTCAGCATCTGCAATCTCGTTACCCTCTACGTCTTTAAGTTTTGGAAAATGTAAGCCTTTGTTATAAGGTGGTTTATTGAGCTCATCTGCCATTTTAAGAAAAAGCAAATAGGTTATTTGTTCTAAATAATCTCCATAACCTACACCATCGTCTCTAAGGACATTAGCAAGGTTCCATATTTTTGAAATGATTGTTGAGTCTGTCATTTAGTATTTCTTGAATTTCTTATTTAAATCGTCCTCTTCAAATGAATATGACCAATATTGTAATGGTAATTTTAGTTTATCTTTTAGATTTTGTAAATAAACCAAATCATTTTGATTAGGTGAAGCAGGACCTATAATTATTAATTTCTTCACAATCAAGGAAGTGTCTAAGAGTGCATATTCTATTATTTGTCCTAACGCTTGTCTTATGCAACCAAGAACCGAGTTTACAGTTTTTACTTCAAACAAAATATAATCTTCTTGTTTTCTTGCTACACAGTCAACGAGGTTATTTGATATCTTAGTTTTTTCAGTAGAAATTTGAAAATCTTTATAATCACTTGATTGCTCTAAAAAAATATGTAAGTCATTTGTAATATCAGAGTGTGTTCGGTTAACATTCCTTTTACCACCACTTACATTTTGAGAATAAGAATTTGAACCTGTTCCGTTACCGGTTTCAAATTTCATTTTTGGGTCTTTAATTTCTGCATCAACAGCATCAACCAAGTTTTCTAAATCATCATCAATATATCGTGGTATAAATCTATCTATTTTTATAGCCTCCTCTTCTAACAATATTGGTTCTTGATATATTTCGGCATCCTCAACTTTAAAAGCTAAATTAGGTCTTAACTCTAATGTTTTAATCAATTTAGTATCAGCTTCCACATCTTTTAATTCTTGAATTATTAAGCTTCTACTATCTTCAAAAACATCCACTACTGATTCATCAACTTCATCTATATTGTGATAAACATCTACATTAGATAATTTCCCAATAAGAAACTTTTGTTTTGTATTAGGGTGTAAACTGTACAAATAAAGTTCATTAATAAATGAAACATCTTTGGGCATAGAAGCTACACCTCTTACATATCCATATCTATAACCATCAATTAAATATCTGTTATTAAAAAGCCATTCTTCAAAACCAAAGCCATATTGTTGATGGTGAGCTTTATCTTTTCTTCCTTGCCATTTCCTATTCCAATAGCGCTCCATTGGAACCTGCCAATTATTTTCGTTCCATACTATACGCATTAATCTTTTCTCTGGCCAAAGCGTATAATAAATATCTTGAAAAGTAGGTAAGTGTTTTGTAAAAAACTCATCAGACTCTTCAACTAAGCCTTCCCAGTTTAAATCCTTAATTCTTTCTTTTCGAACTTTTTGCAAACCTGCATTTTTTGAATCTCTATAACCAAAGAACCAGTCCACTTGTTCTTGATTCAGTTTTTTATCATTCCACTGAATGTCCATTTTGTATTCTAAATTACCATCAGGACCAACACCAACTGTAAACAACAATAAGTTATTTTGAACGTTATCAGGTCTTAAACTACACCAAGCATAAGGTTTATAGGTTTGAAATCCTTTTTTTTGATGCCTAGTATTCCATAACCTTTTAGCACTTACAACAACCCAACCACGTTCACCCAGTTTTTCTGCCCATATTTTTGTCTTAGTCCAAATTGTTTCTCTTAGAAAACTTCCTATATTGATATCTACTGGATCTTTAGAATTATAATCCTTTCTTGCTAATAAGTTTTGAAATGATATAAGTTCTTTTTCGGTAAAAAAGTCATCTTTTCTTGAAAGGTCTATAATAGGAAAACCAAGATTCAATAGCGCGCTTTGTGCTTGGTCTGTATTAAAACTTCTACGATTAATAGGATTACCTATTAACTCATAATGTTTAGAAATTACAGCACTTGGTGATATGAAATGACCGCGCCACCAAACCGCATAATCTGTTTGTCTTAAATTATCTTCTTTTATTAAAGCTTTAATCGCTTGTATTACATCTTCTGATTTTATTTCTTGAAACATAACCTACTTCTTTACTTTCTCTTTCTTAATTCTCTCCAACAACACACTAGCAGGCTCATAATCTGGGTGGGCTTTACACTTTTCTATTTCTTCTTGGGTTAAGAGTTTACCCTCAAAGGCTTTTTTAAGGATGCTTTGGCGTAAGGCTTGGGCTTTATCTAAACTTTCTGTAATGCTTTGCTCTACTACATCACAAACGGATAAACGACTTTCTATCTCTTGAACGATTTGGTGTTGTTCTTGTATAGGTGGTATTTGTAATTCAAATTTTTTTATATCATTCTGGAATAAATGAGGTGTTGCACTCCCAGTAATTCTCTGTAAAACTATACTCTGTAATTTAGGCCCACTAAAAAGATAGTAGAGGAATTCTTGAGTTAGAATGTTCATACCTCGAATCACTAATAAAGATGAGTTAACTGACGCTTTGGTTTTTAAATCTTTTATAATACCTATTTTACCTATACCAGATCCATCTTTACATAGCAGAACATCACCTTCTTGCAACTTAATCTCAGGACTTTCAATATATCTTTCTTCGGAAATATGATAAGCTTGTGAATAGTCCACATACTTTCCATAATTCAAAGAGTGGACACTTAAAAATAAAGGTCCAGTTTCAGTATACTCATTCTTTTTTAATCCTCTCCAGCCTATGCGAGCAGCTATATATATTAATTTATCAAGTGTGCCTTTTGACCAAGTTTCAATTTTGTCATCCTTCGAAAAATTAAAATCGTAAGATATTTTTTTGTGATAAATCGACTTTTTATCTGGTTTAGATGCTTTCCTTTGTTTAACTATACCTTTTAAAAAATCAAAAGATGGTTCTAAATTGTTATTCTCTCTCCATTCTTTTGTCAACTCGCCTTCAAACGCCTTTTTTAAAACAGCTTGTCTGTAGATTTTGAGTTGGTCTTGGGCTTTTTTGAGATCGGCAATACCGCTGTCTAAACTGCTAAAGAGTGCTTCTATTTTGTTGACGATGGCTTGTTGTTCCACTAAAGGTGGTAGTGGAAACGGTATGTTATTTATTGTTCTTGATGAAAGGTGTTTAACGGTTACAGCCGAAGTTTCACTATGTATGGCATCCAGATATGGTTGTATGCATAAATACAAAAATTCTTTATTGTAATATTCTGATTGAAAATGTATTCTACATACTCGCTGATTAAGGAGACCTTTTTTACCTGGCCATTTTGAGACTTTAAAGTCACCGTCCATCCCAATAAGGATGTCCCCATTATTTACGATAAACTCATCTTTATAGCCACCAGAATAAAGGTTTTCTGTTTCTTTAGAAAAAATGTCTCTTATACGAATAAGTGGCAAGCCTTCAGAATGATTAAATAGTTTAGATGAAAATGCAAAACCATTCTGAACGGTCGCTATATTTTTAAGTTCTATCCTCTCCCAACCTTTTGAAATTTCTAATAGAGGATGAGTACCTTTATCAATTATTTGTTGTGGTGTTAAACCTAATGCCATTATTTTCCTCCAAACATTTTTTCAACAATACTACCGCCTGGCATTGTTGGTGATGAGTCGTCTTTTAACAGCCCAGAGTCTGCTCTACTAAATAAAGATTGCATAATTAAGTGGCGTTCTGTGTCGTCTATATTTTGTTCTTTCTTTAATGCTAAATACACATAGGATAATTGTTCTCGCTCCTCGGCATCTCTATGTAAATGGTATGCGCTAAACATTAATTTAGCAAAAGTCCTGATGGCATAAGCCAAAAAAGACACAAATGTAATAAACACAACAGACCAGCGAATGGCGCTTCCTGTTTTATCGAACAATTCTTTTAATGTGCCATCGCTAATAAAATAAAGCACACATACTAAAGTCCCTATTGCGATTATAGTAACCGCAATTAGCCAGTATAGCCATCGGTCGCCTTCTCTTCTCAGCTTAGCTGAACGATCTTTCCAGTATTGTGCTGGTGCTTCAAGTTTTAATTTTTCTGTGTAGAGCTTTTCTAGCTCTTTAAAAGCTTTGTCCGAGTCCTCTAATTGTTTTTGAAAAGCAGTATCCGAGTCTGTAATTAAGTTTTTGTATTCAATCTTTTTATCTTCTTCCCATTTAAGAAACTCGTTATTTTTTTTCTTAATCAAACGAATAATAGCCTTCTCTTTGTCTGTATAAAACTTCTCTTTTTCGGCTATGTGTTCGCTAACATTCTTGTCGTTTTGCTCAAGGTTTTTAACATACTCTGACCGAATTCTACTTAAGGTTTGTCGCTCACTATTACGGCGTTTTACTATATCTGCATCTTGAGTGAAAAACTCATAGGCTCTATGCCAGCCTATGAAATAGTTTTTATCAGAAACATTGTAGTTGAATGTTTTGTTAGTTAAAAAATCAAAAGCACCTGTAGAAGCACCTTTATACTCGCTATCTAGTCTTAACAGAAACTCTGTACTTGGTGACTCTTTAGTGAAGATTTGATTAAATCCGTGACCCGATCCATTTAAGACTGACAAAGCATTGCTCCAATCCCTCTTATGACGTCTTGCTTGATGTATTAAATTGTTAGTCACTTGATTTTCAATATTTTCGCAACAAGTTTTAAAATGGTTTTTTGAGTTTCTAAATATGGTTGGTAAATCTTCTATATTTTCAAAAAACTCATATTGCTTTTTAAAAAATTGATATATAGAATCTAATCCTTGAATTTCACTTTGAAAATCAGAATCGTGGTATTTTATTTCTAAAGTCACTGAATTATACCATGCCTTATCTTCTGATTGGCGAATTAATTTTCTTATTTCGGTTACATTCATTTTATGCTGCTAGTACTTCGTTTAATTCATTAATAATGGTAGTCATTTCCTTTCCAAAGAGCTGGTACATTTTACCTTTTCCTCCTTTGGCATCAAAAGGTGTATAGTCTAAATCGTCTATATCTATATGGTAACTGCTTACCACGTGGTCTTTTATCATACGTAGCCATTCTACTTGCTTTGGTGTAAAGCGGTTGTGTTGCCCAGCATTTTGTTTAAACATCCAGTTTTTAAAGTTTTCGTCTATGGTTTTGTCAAAAGGCTTTAGTTGTTGGTCTATACCGCAGACTTTTCTAATGAGCGAGACCAAGGTAGTGAGTTGGTCTTTGGGTTTTGCAGGCACTTCCTTTTTAACTTGGGCTTCAACAGGCTCAGCCTGACTAATGGTTATAAAGGCATCCCAAACATAGTCTGGTGCTAGGGTGGGTCTTTCGAGCTGTATTTTTTCCATAACCTCTTTAATCATCTTAAAGGTTACGTCCTTGCGGTTGTAAGGTTGGTTGTAATAGATGCTAAGGGCTTTGATTTCGTCCTTATTGGCTTCTATATATGCCGTAAAATCGCTAATGGTCTGTTCTGCCTTATCTATAGAGGTGGTGTCCCATTCGCTTTTGGTGACGGCATCTATATTGATACTGTCTATAATTTGTTCGTGCTGTTTGCGTACGTTGTCTATATAATCGTTAAGCTTACCATTAAACGGTTGTGATGCTTCACGGATTAACGCCTCTTGTGCCTTTTGTTTGGCTTCTTCTACCAAGGCAGGTGTTCGCTCTGCTCTAGGAATACTGTCTATGTCTTTTTGTACTTTTTGGTCTATAGCATCTTGATCGTACGCCGTAATTAGAGCCTTGGTCATGTGCTTTAGGTTTTGGCCGCCAGACAGCTCCAATAACTTTTCCTTTTCTTTTTCGGTAATCTGTTTTTCTAAGCGTATGAGTCGGTTTGCCAACGACAGGAATAAATCCTCATCTTTTACGCCCATTGTAACCGCTTGCAATAAGTCTTTTAAAGCTACGGTTGGTTTACGCTCCAACGGTCGGCTATCGGTCTTTTTAGATTTTGTGGCACCAACGGCATCTACAATGACAAAATGGGTTTTGCTGTTGGCAGTTCGGGTCACTTCCAATAATTTATCGTTATCAATGGTACGCGTACCACGACCTTTCATTTGCTCAAAATAGTTGATGCTTTTGACATCTCGCATAAAGAGCAATACCTCTAAAGGTTTGACGTCCGTGCCTGTGGCAATCATATCTACCGTAACGGCAATACGTGGATAGTAGGAATTTCTAAAACGGTTTAGCACCGATTTTGGGTCTTCGTCTATTTTATAAGTCACCTTTTTACAGAACTCATTGCCTTCGTCAAATTCCTCACGTATAATTTTAATGATATCGTCTGCGTGACTATCAGTTTTAGCAAAGACTAAGGTTTTTGGCACTTCGTATTCTCCATTTTCATCCACACGTTTTGGGAAAATGGTAGTCTGTAAGGCTCTACGATATTCTTTAATGATATTACGAATCTGGCTTGGGTTGACCACTTTTTTATCGAGGTCGTTCTTTTTGTATTCGGTATCCTCATCCTCTTGTTGCCAACGTTTGGCTCTAGTGAGCTTATCTCTTCTATCTACAAACCAACCTGCTTGAATGACTTCACCGTTTTTTGATATTTCGGTTTCTATAGTGTAGACATCGTAAGGTACATTAACTCCATCGGTTACCGATTCTTCATAGGTATATTGACTTACTACGTTTTCATTAAAGAAGCCAAAGGTACGTTTGTCTGGCGTGGCAGTTAAGCCTATTAAAAAAGCATCGAAATAGTCGAGTACTTGTCTCCAAAGATTATAAATAGAACGATGGCATTCATCAATAACAATAAAGTCGAATTGTTCAATAGGCACTTTAGGGGTGTAGCCAACAGGAATAGGTTCTTTTTTACTCATTTGGGCTTTTAGCCACGAGTTCTCCTCTGGATTGTGCAGTTCAGCACTTTCGTCTAAATACTCATCTTTTAATATAGAATACAATCGTTGAATGGTAGAAATACAAACTTCGTCTTTGGGAATGTGACTAGAAGTTAATCGTCTTACATTATAAAGTTCGGTGAACTTTCGATTATCATCTGTAGGCTGATAGGTCAGAAATTCTTGTTCTGCTTGTTCCCCTAAATTTTTGGTATCTACCAAGAATAAAACTCGTTTAGCATTAGCATGTTTTAAGAGTCGATATACAAAGGTAGCAGCCGTAAAGGTTTTACCTGCACCTGTTGCCATTTGTATTAAGGCTTTTGGTCGGTTACGCTTAAAGGAATCTTCTAGGTTATTGATAGCAACAATCTGTGCTGGTCGCAATCCTGTAATATCCAGTTCGGGTATTGACAACAGCCGCTCCCTAAGGCTTGCTCCTTTCTTTAGCCATTCTTCTAAAGTTTCAGGCGTATGAAACCAAAATACAGTACGTCCTCTTGGTTTTGGATCGCGATAGTCCGTAAACCTTGTAATGGTTCCTGTACTTTCATACACAAAAGGCTTTTCATTATCTAAAGTAAAACTACCTATCTTGATTGGTTCTGTAGCATAACGTTTGGATTGTTCCTCAACCATCGTTAAGCGTTGACCTTCGTCCTCCTTTTTAGCCTCGATTACTCCAACTGGCTTGCCTCCTACAAATAACATATAATCCGCAGAACCCGATTGTGTATTGGTTTCGCGCAAGGCGACTCCTAAACTAGCCGACAAATCAACATCAGATTTGGATTGCACAACCCAACCTGCTTGACGAAGCATAGCATCGATTTTATCGCGTGCAATTTGTTCTGGATTTTGGTTGATATCTTTTGACATAAGTTAGTTAGTGCAAAATATTAAATTTTGCACTAATTATTGGTTTTTAAATTATATGCTTTACTTTAAGTTTCATTACCCAACATCCTTTTAGCAAAGGATTTTACATTAGCAATGGCTTTACCCTTGACCAGCCACGATATGCCAAAGGGTATTACCGCAGTGGTTTCAAAAATAAAAACATAATAGTTGTGAATTATAAATTCTTTTGTCACCCACTTCTCTATAGCCATAAAAACTATTATAAGTGCTACTGAAATAAACACAGCATTACCACACCATTTGTACAATAGATGGTTACCATCATCAGAGCCACGTGTAAACTTATAGCGAGACATCCAGCCCATGCATAAAATAAAAATACCAGCAGATACCAAGTGAATGGTTTTGGCCGTTGAGTCGATATGACCAAATAAGGGTTCTAAAGGCGTGTTGCACAAGTCCTCTATCGTTTTGCTACCGCTATCATAACAAGCCGTAGGTATCAGCACAACAACAAGAGCTGCCAAGCCACCAATATTGGTTAAAAAATCATCGCTTATTTTTTCCGTCGTCGGGTCTATTTGATAGCCCTTGTATGACAACAAGAACAAACCAAAGGCTGATAGCACGATGATAAAAATCAATGACGATAGAGTGTCATAGTAATAATGGCTTATAGAGGCCAGTACTTCCCCTTTGGCTATAGGTAGTGCTATTGGTAATACCAAACCCAATGAGCCAATAAGCTTACGGATTCGATAATCGGAGTGTTGAAGGTTGGTGGGTTTCATTACTTTTCAATTGTTTGTTTGTTATCTTTATCCTTTACCTTAAAGCGATTAACAAAAGAGGTTAGATTTGTTGCATAGCCGACCATTAATTGAGGGAAAGAAGCTTCTGTTGGTGTGTGATAGGCTAGTCCTAACCTGGCATACACACCGCCGTCTGACTTACCTGGGCTGAGTAGCCAATAAAAATTAGCAGACACATTTACCATATTATGTTTTGCTAAATATGAATTAGAGTTATCATTTACTAAAATACCATCATCTAAACTTAAGCCTTCGATGGTATCATCATCATTAAGATTCAGCTCATCTAGGCTAATCATAATGTCTGCACCAAAGTTGTCTTGTGGTCTAAATTCAAAATTTAGATATGGTCCATGAGTTATGGATAATAGTTGGCCAGTACTTACTTCATCTGCTGCGTTTTCGACAGTATTTGTGTATTGGTAACCTGTACGATAAAACCCTGCATTGTAACCTAAAGACCATGTTAGGAACCACCCTTTGGATTCGTAAGACAGAAGATCTAGGCTTAATGTGCCACCTAAATTGGTTTTGCGATATAAATCAAAATGATTCACTTTATCATCATCAGCAAAACCTATGTAACGCGCTTCGTTTTCGAAACTATTATTTAGAGCCACATTGACGTTTACCCTAAACTGGCGCAATGCTGTTAATTCTGACCAGTTACCTAAATTCATTGGCATTAATAAACTGGCTTGTGCATTGATGAGTGAGTTACTTGCATTTGTATTGAGTCCCATAAGGTCTGAATAGACAACGCCTGTGAAGAAATCAAAGAAACGACGCTGAACAACTTTAACAGGGTTTGAATTAGGGTACTTTTTTTTATCGTTTGAAACATGTAAACGTTGGTTGGCTATTGAAAATCCAAAATTACCTACGGTACCATTACCGAAAGATTTATAGTCAAATATATCATTGGCATGAATCTCTATAGAATTACCATCTTCTAAATCTGCCGTTAATACATATTTAGACATTATTAATGAACTTGCATTTCTGTAATATGTAAATGCTCTTACTGGTATACTATATTTATAATTGTAAAACTCAAGGTCTTTTTCTGAGCCATCATCACAGGTTAACGTTGCATTAATAGCTACGGTAGATGCTCTATTATTAAAGAATATAAGCGTAGCATCTTCTAAAGTTAATTTATCATTCTTATGGTCACATGCTGATTTATCGGTAAGGGTATATTCTTTTTTTCCATCGACCTCATTTTCGGTATATGAGTTGTAATAATAGACTCTGATAGCTGCTTTTGACGGTGGGACTACTTTAAAATTTTTGACCTCACCATGTAGTGATAACTCACCTGAATACTGGTCCTTAGCATTATCTATTTGACTTAAAACCTGGTCACGCTCTGTTTTTTTAGAGCGTTCGTCTTTTTCAATGAAAGCAATGATGCGCTCTTTCATTCCTGTGAGATAGACTTTTTCATCATCAGAAATATCTGAATCCTGTAAAGTGATATCAATTGTTTTTATTCTATTTACAACAGCTCGATATAAATTTTGACTTGGTAGTGTACGCGCAAATGGTCTTGTTTCATAGCAATTTGAAATGTTACAAATATTTAAAGTAAAATCCGTTTGGGTGTATTTAACTTGTACTACATAATCTTTTGAGTTAAGTAAAATATTATCTACCGTTTGAAACTTAGTACTGTTGGGTGAGGTATCTTGACCTGATAATAAAAATGGTAACAAGAACATCAGAAGGCATAATGGAAAAACTTTCATAATCCGTATAGTTTAGTTGGTTAATAGTCAAAATAGCACATAGCACAGCACAGCATACCCAAAACAGGTATGATTCTACTATCCGTGCGGTCAACAACGAATTATAGGGTCATCCGTACCGATAAGGAGTCGGCACACTTAAGGAATTACAGTAAGGTACTAATTATAACTACTGCCCTCTTTTTAAATCGATTAAAATGTTAAAAAAATCTATGAAGTGCGTTTAAGTGTCTGAAAATAAACGGTAAGTCAATATTTTTAAACTGTCATTGCAAGCCATCAACCGAACCGTCATTGCGAGAGCCTGTTGCGAGGAACGAAGCAAACTCGCGGCAATCTATCTTATGTTACCGTTAACTTTGAAAAGACTGCTTCGCCCTTTGTTCTCGCAGTGACGTTTCAATTTATGAGACTGTTCCGTCACAGTTACAAGAGCACCATCAATCCTCCCGATAACTGATCCGATCCCGAACACCACCACTTTCCCTATGAATAACAACATCCGCATTTTTACGCTTGGCAATGGTCTTTGCCTTGCGTATCGCGGTACTTTGCTTACGGTGTTTGGACGTGATGCGCTGATTACCCTCACGCCGGACAGCCCAGCCATCTTCGTAAGGCACCACATGTTGATGCCATGTACGGTCTTTGGTGGTGTTATGGCCCAAGGCCTTTAGTATGGCTTGGATAAGTTTTTGTATAGCGTCGGTAAGGGTGTTGTTTTTGGGCATTGTTGATGCTTCTATTGTTTCCTTGTAAATGTAAGCATTAATTGTATGTTCCTTTTTTATTCGTCTATGTCCATTGTTTAAGAACTCATGATGTGCTATGCAGTTCTTGATGTAAAACCCTTCGACTAGGCTCAGGACAGGCTACCCAAAAAAATGAACGTCATTACTGCTTTATAAACATTAAGTCCGGTACAATTATATGACAGCTATTGTTATATGTACTTTTTTGAAGCACCAAAAAAGCTACCAAAAAAGTGCTTTGCTGTAAGAGGAAATTACAAGTACCGCTCGCTCTAGTGTTTCATGTTTTAAGGTTTAAACGTTGCACTTAATCCAATACTTTATTTTCTAAAGAGACAATAGGCATACAGCTCACTATTTCTGCTTACAGCAGGTTCCGACTAGACCGGAATTTCAAGTGCATTTATAATTCTTAACTAATATTTTGGAATATCACTGCAAGATGTCATTCTGGGCATGGTCACTGAGCTTAGTCGAATTGTAGTCTCACCCAAGAAAACAAGACCCGCTGATCGGCAAAAAAGCAATAACGATTACGACCGCGCCAAAAGCCCTAAAAATGCAGTGACCCAACCCAATTCCGACACAGTCGGAAACCGCTGTCGGCAGTATAGTTAAGTAAAGGGCGTTAAAAATTTTTGAAGCCTTGGAAAAAATTTAGCGCTTTACTTATGGTTTTAAGGCGATACAATCGTCTTAAAAATACCTTCGACAGTGAAAGGCTTTTTTGGTTCTTTTTTAGCCCTTAAAAAAGAATGAGCAAATATGCCCTTGGGAAATCACTTCTGATAATCATTAGTTCAGACACATTGGAATTTCAGGTGCTTTATTGTGTCTTAACTTCTATTTTGGAATATCACTGCAAGATGTAAAGTATGAATGACGAATTAGTCTTATGAATCGTGACCTATAATAATAAGATTGCTTCACCCGACCTTAATAGGGTTTGCAATAAATGTTATGATGTTGAAAGCTATAGAACTGGCAATAGCCATCCTATTTACACTATTTTGAATAGCGGTGCTTGTAAAGATTCAGTAAGAATGTGCTAAGCAAAGACAAGAAACACCTTTTCGTAAGATGAATCAAGGAATTTAGGTATATAAAGAGCACCCCATTATAGAGCGCATACCTATTACTGGGCACTAGAAATAAAAAAGTAGGCCTAACCTAGATAAACATAGTAGCATCCTCTTCCTTAGAAAAGCCTTTGGTAATGCGGTTTTTAGGTTTGGTATCCTCTACTCCCTGTATGTTTGATTGAGGCTCAGACCGAAATCTGCGTATTCTTTTTTTAAATGTATGTATTAATTTCATAGCAAGTATAATTTGGTGTTAACAAAGATACGATCTTAATGGCATCTTTGGCTATATAATATGCTCAAAATATCCTTAAAATCAAAGATTTAGCATTCATTTAACAATTAGTTAGTGTTATGGAAATTTTGAATAGTATTTTAAGACCTCTCAACAAAAACAAAAAAACATCTCAAAGTAACAATACCACTTGAAATTCCGACACTTGTGCTGAGCCTGCCGAAGTAATGTCGGAACCAACGATTTTCAGAAATAATGAGCGAAAAGGACTGTTAGAAATGAAAATCAAGGATTGAAAGAAGAGGTTCAATACAAGTTAAAGCATAAATGTAGTAGCGAATGGTACCTTCGGTAATTTCCTAACAAATCGTTTTGATTTTTTGGTTCGTTTTGCATCAAGGCAAAATGAACATATAAAAACCAAAAACGAATAGCAAATAACAATTCATAGGTAGCCAAGAAGCTTTCAACTGTATCTGTTAAGAGATTGCAGCGCTTACTTCAACAAGCTCAGTACATCGCATGCGTCGCTCGCAATGACAGTATAATTTATGTTTTTAGAAACGCAATTCAAAAAAGCTCAATAAAAAAACATCACAAAGTAACAATACCACTTGAAATTACGACACCTCTAAACTAAATGTCGGAGCTCAAAAGCATTATCAATAAAGGAGAACTACTTAACCAGAAAAAAAAAATCCGAACTCCCGACCTCCGATCATTTAGCGTAAAACATGCAGCGAAGCGAAGGGAGAAACAAAAATCGATTGTACCTCCAGCAATATACACATCTAAAAAGTCCCTTGGGAACCTCATTTATACAATGACGCAGTGCCCACCATTTTTGTGCCGTAGCAAGCAAAATGTTTAGCTAAATTATCGGCAGTCTTGATTTTTTTGGTTCGTTTTTTTATCAAGAAAAAAATGAACACTTGTAGTAAACCATAACAAATAACGATACATGGGTAGCCAAGAAGCTTTCAACTGTATCTCTTAAGAGATTGCAGCGCTTACTTCTACAAGCTCAGTACATCGCATGCGTCGCTCGCAATGACAGTATAATTCATGTTTTTAGAAACGCAATTCCAAGAAAGCTCAATAAAGCATGCTTAAGCAGGTCTATCCCGTGTCTCATTCGGGTCATAAGCGGGTCATATTCGGGTCAAGGGGTGTTTTTTCCTACAAAATAAATTATTAAGGGGTAATAAGAATTCAAAGGAGAAGGCCATCACCTGAAAGCTTATTGATAGCATTCCCAAATACCTATGCGCTCTATGACAACCTCCGTGCTGTGCTGTTTAACTTGTTTGCTAGTGCTTAGACCTCAACTTTTTTCCAGATCAATTCACTGTTCAGAAGAAAACTACCGATATAATCAAAATTACAATCGGAGGGTGCGATAATAGACAGAAAGGGTTTGTCAGCCTTATCACGATACAAATGATAGGTCTCTCCAATAATCGGCTCAAAACTATAACGCGAATTATACACAAGCATATTATACTCTAGCTCTTGCATCATCTTGTCGTATTCTGCCTTGAGTTCTAAATACTTGGTTTTGATTTGCTTATTCGCCTTATCTATATTTCTGGACTTCCAGGTAGAATTATCAGTTACTTTTATGGCAGGAGCACCAACATTGGTCGCATACGGTTTTAAGGAAGCATCATAACGTTCGGTGTCTTCGTTGTAAACAATCTGATCTGGTTTTTTGGCTTTAGACATTTCTATTTCGTTTTGGCAAAGATAACCCTCAATTTGTTTCCTATTTATAGATATTATGCAAATATTATGTTAACAGTGCTTTATACTTCAACACATAAAAACCTGAGACCAGCTTCACATTTAATTAACAGGTATAATTCGTACCTTTGCAACTTCGTTCACCAAAGCCAACTTGGGATAAGGTGAACCTGTAAAAAACAAAAGAAGAAGGAATACCATTTATGAGCCATTTCGACGAGTCCATTGAAGTAAAAGGAGCACGTGTACACAACCTAAAGAATATCGATGTTACTATACCCAGAGAGCAACTGGTAGTGATTACCGGGTTGTCTGGTAGCGGAAAATCGTCACTGGCTTTTGATACGATTTATGCCGAAGGGCAACGGCGCTATATCGAAACCTTTTCGGCTTACGCACGTCAGTTTTTGGGCAGTCTTGAGCGTCCTGATGTGGATAAGATCGATGGACTTTCACCCGTCATTGCCATAGAGCAAAAAACCACCAGTAAATCGCCACGTTCTACCGTTGGCACCATCACCGAGATATACGATTTTCTACGTCTTCTGTTCGCAAGGGCTGCCGATGCCTACAGTTATGAAACTGGTGAAAAAATGGTGAGCTACAGCGACGAGCAGATCAAGGATCTTATATTAGAATCCTACAGTGGAAAGCGCATCAATATCCTTTCACCTGTTATCCGTAGCCGTAAGGGACATTATCGCGAACTGTTTGAACAGATTGCCAAGCAAGGCTTTGTTAAGGTACGCACCGATGGTGAGATTGTGGATCTGGAAAAAGGCATGAAGCTCGACCGCTACAAAACCCACGATATAGAGATTGTCATTGATAGACTAAAGATTGACGACACCAAGGACAATGAAAAACGCCTGATGGAATCCATAAATACGGCTATGTATCATGGTGACGATGTGTTGATGGTAATTGATCAAGACACCAATGAACCGCGTTATTTTAGCCGAAACCTAATGTGCCCTACATCAGGGATTTCGTACCCTAACCCAGAGCCCAATAACTTTTCCTTTAACTCACCAAAAGGAGCCTGTCCTAACTGCAACGGTATTGGTCAGCTCTATGTGGTCAATGAAAAGAAACTGGTGCCCGATGAGACCCTATCCATTAGAAACGGAGCCTTGGCACCTCATGGCCCAGAAAAGAAAAGCTGGATTTTTAAGCAGTTTGAAACCATAGCACAACGCTTTGGCTTCACCCTTAACGACCCTTGGAAAGACATTCCCGAAGAAGCGAAGCAAGTCATCCTATACGGAGGAAAGGATAGTTTTTCGGTGGAGAGCAAAACCCTTGGTGTAAAGCGCGACTACAAGATAGATTTTGAAGGTGTCGCCAACTTTATTGAAAGTCAGTACCAATCCAATTCCACCTCTCTGGTACGCTGGGCAAAGGAATATATGGACAAGGTGGAGTGTTCGGTATGTAATGGGTCGCGATTGCGCAAGGAATCCCTTTACTTTAAGGTGGACGGTAAAAATATTGCCGACCTGGTAAACATGGACATTGTTGAATTGGGTGATTGGCTAGCGCAGCTTTCCGAGAGACTCTCAAAAAAACAACAGCAAATCGCTGCTGAGATCATAAAGGAAATCAAGAACCGTGTTCAGTTTCTATTGGATGTTGGGCTAACCTACCTTTCCCTTAACCGAAGTTCTAAATCCCTGTCTGGAGGTGAAGCGCAACGTATAAGATTAGCAACCCAGATCGGTTCGCAATTGGTTGGTGTACTCTATATTCTCGACGAACCAAGTATTGGCTTGCACCAACGCGATAATGAAAAACTGATCAATTCCCTAGTATCGCTTAGGGATGTAGGCAATTCCGTTATTGTGGTTGAACACGATAAGGATATGATAGAGCGCGCAGACCACGTTATTGATATTGGCCCATTTGCTGGGAAGCATGGTGGTGAAATCATTAGTGAAGGCACTCCAAAGGAATTATTAAAGCATCATACCCTTACGGCAGATTACCTCAACGGCACAAAGGCAATTGAAGTCCCAAAAAAGCGACGAGAAGGCAATGGCAAAACCATCACCCTAAAAGGGTGCACAGGCAACAATCTTAAAAATGTGGATGTTGAATTCCCTTTGGGCAAAATGATTGGTGTTACTGGTGTTTCGGGCAGCGGTAAATCGACCTTGATCAATGAAACCCTCTACCCTATTATGAATGCCCATTATTTCAATGGCGTTAAAAAACCAATGCCTTACAAAAGTATCAAAGGGCTGGAGCATATCGATAAGGTGATAGACATTAACCAATCACCAATAGGAAGAACACCACGCAGTAATCCTGCCACCTACACCAAGACCTTTGATGAAATCCGAAAGCTATTTGCACAGATTCCTGAAGCGATGATACGAGGGTACAAACCAGGTCGCTTTAGCTTTAATGTCGCTGGTGGTCGCTGTGAAACCTGCCAAGGAGGCGGCTTACGTGTTATTGAAATGAATTTTCTACCTGATGTCTATGTAGAATGTGAAACCTGCCAAGGCAAACGTTTCAACAGGGAAACCCTGGAGATAAGATACAAGGGTAAATCCATTAGCGATGTCTTGAATATGACCATCAATGAAGCCGTTAGTTTCTTTGAACACATTCCAAAAATACACCGAAAGCTAAAGACCATTAAGGATGTTGGATTGGGTTACATCACATTAGGCCAGCAGAGCACCACGCTTTCTGGTGGTGAGGCACAGCGCATTAAACTGGCTACGGAGTTGAGCAAACGCGACACAGGTAACACCTTCTACATCTTGGATGAGCCTACAACAGGACTTCATTTTGAAGATATACGCGTTTTACTAAAAGTACTCAACAAACTCGTTGACAAAGGCAATACGGTTTTAATCATAGAGCACAACCTTGATGTTATAAAAACCGTGGACTATATCATCGATATTGGCTACGAAGGTGGCAAAGGAGGTGGTAAAGTGGTTGCTAAAGGCACTCCAGAACAGGTTGTAAAGGACAAGAAAAGCTATACTGCTAAGTTTTTAAGAAAAGAATTGTAGTAATCTTAGAACCTAAACAATAAATATCCGGTATAATAATTTTGTTAACTCATTTAATGAAAACTTCACAATTGTTGTCATAATTTTTTATCTTAGTGTAAACTAACAATAAATACATTAAACATTATGAAAAGTATTCTTTGGCTTGTAGCCGTAATCTGTATAGCTGTTTGGCTATTAGGTCTGTTAGACATTATACCAGGAATGAGCAGTAGCAGCCTTATTCACATCTTATTAGTAATTGCAGTAATTGTAATTCTTTACAACATCATTTCAGGAAGAAAACCATTGTAAAGCAATCATCTAAAATAGAAACAAGCGCATGGAGTGAGCTCTATGCGCTTATTTTTTTGTTAATTCACTTCCATTTATCCCTTTTTAGTTTAAATTTGGAGGACTCAATCAAGCTAAAGCCATATTCCCGTATGGCTTTTATATTGATAGGACGTATAACAACAATTTTATGAGAAAAGAAAGCAAACATAAAGGCTGGAATGAGATTAAAACAAACGACTCTTGGGCCATTTTTAAAATAATGGGCGAGTTCGTAAACGGTTATGAAAAACTAAGTAAGATAGGGCCTTGTGTCTCTATATTTGGTTCTGCTCGTACCAAACCAGACCACAAGTACTATAAACTTGCCGAAGAGATGGCGCAAAAAATCGTTGAACACGGTTACGGAGTCATTACTGGTGGTGGCCCAGGAATTATGGAAGCTGGTAACAAAGGAGCACATATCGCTGGTGGGACTTCAGTTGGACTCAATATAGATTTACCTTTTGAGCAGCACGACAACCCTTACATTGATAAAGACAAAAGTCTTGATTTTGATTATTTCTTTGTCCGCAAGGTAATGTTTGTAAAGTATTCACAAGGTTTTGTGGTAATGCCTGGAGGCTTCGGAACTTTAGATGAGCTATTTGAAGCCATGACACTTATACAAACCCACAAGATTGAAACGTTCCCTATCATTTTGGTCGGCACGGAATTTTGGGGAGGTTTAATGGATTGGGTAAAAACCACTTTGTTACATGCCAATAACAATATTAGCCCGAAGGATTTGGATTTAATTCATCTTGTAGATACTGCAGACGAGGTTATTGACATCCTTAACGATTTCTATAAAGAATATGGTCTTAGTCCTAATTTCTAGGAAAACCATACAGCACACCCCAAACCATGAAAAAGAAGATATTAGGTGTTTTAATGATTAGCCTTATAGGCATCTTAAATGTTTCCGCACAGGAAACCTTTAAGGTGATGTTCTATAATCTACTTAACTATCCGTTGGAAGATGCCGTCCCCAACCGAGAAGATGATTTAGCGTTTATACTGGCCGATTACCAACCAGACCTCTTCTTGGTTTGTGAGCTGAATAATATTACGGGAGCCAACAACGTTCTTAATATTACACGATCAGCCATAAACCCTAACTTTGATATGGCAACCTATGTTTCTAACACTTCTGATGATATTTTTGGAGACCAAAACGATTTACAAAACCTACTCTATTACGACAGTCGTAAATTTATACTCGAAGAGGAAATTATAGTACCAACAGATTTGCGGGATTTCAATGTCTACAAGTTACAGCTGAATACTATAGACCAAGATGTAAATCCAGTTGAAATCTACGTCATTGTTTGTCACTTGAAAGCCTCTAGCGGAGTAGAGAACGCCCAACGTCGCTATGAAATGGTTTTAGAATTAGACGCTTACTTAAATACTTTGCCCAATGATGTCAACGTACTTTTGGGAGGCGACCTTAACCTTTACACAGGTAGCGAGGCAGCTTTTCAAGAACTGTTGGACACTGCTAACAATATCACGTTTGTTGATCCAGCAAACCGCATTGGCAGCTGGAACAATAATCCCAATTATGTCGATGTCTTTACACAGTCCACAAGAACCCAAAGCGGCATGGGAGGGACAACTGGTGGTTTTGACGACCGTTTTGATTTTATATTAACCTCAGAGAATATGTTGAGCATAGCTAATATTACCTATACCGCAGACTCCTATCAAGTATATGGCAACAATGGTTTGGCTGCGTGTTACAACAGTGCCATAAATTCATCGAATTGTGCCGTACCAGGCTCTGAGTTTTCTTTTGAAGTTCGCGATGCGCTTCATAATTTTAGCGACCATTTACCTGTAACCCTTAGTCTTGAAGCTAACGTTACTTTATCTGTTTTGGAAGCTATAGAAACCGTATCATATTTTAATTTAGAAAAAAACGTAGTTGATTCAGAGTTAATTGTTTATGTCAATTCACCTGAACTTTTTAATCAGGATTTAAATATTTATAATGCTTTAGGTAAAATCGTAGGAACTTTCCAAACCAATACCGGTCAACATCAGGTCTTTGACATTACACATTTAAGCAATGGCATTTACTTTTTAGGCTTTGACAACCTAACTCATAAACCTACAAAATTCATTGTTTCGCGTTGATTAGGAAGTTACTCATATCATCATACCTGTTTTTGTTTTCTGTGCTTATCATGGCCCAAAACAAAATCGATGTCAACGCCATATTTGATGTTGAAACCAAAACCATATCCATAACCCAAACCATTACTTATAAAAATGAATCGGATACGGCTTTGGATTCCATATTCCTACACGATTGGAACAACAGTTTCTCAAATAAATCCACACCTTTGGCCAAGCGTTTTGAGGAAGAGTTTAGTACACGCTTCCATCTTGCAAAAAGTGAAGAACGTGGTTTTACGCTTGTGACAAGTATTGTGGACCAAGATACCAACACAGCGCTTGATTTTGAACGTTTAAGCGCACATCCTGACGTCATTAAAGTCCGGCTTGCAGAACCATTGCAACCAAAGGCTTCTTATAACATCCACCTTAGCTATATTCTTGTTTTGCCTGATGCGAGTTTTACCGATTACGGATTTACCAAGTCTAGGGATTTTGAACTAAAGTATTGGTATATTACACCTGCTGTTTTTGACGGTAGTTGGCATTATTACAGCAACAAGAATTTGGATGACTTGTACGTGCCAAAGTCAGATGTAACCCTTACCCTAACCCATCCGCTGAACTATAGGGCTACATCCGAGCTAGACATCGTGGCTATGAACCCTAATTCTGAGACCAAGCAACAGGTCACCATACTACATGGCAATGATAGAGTGGACACTTATTTATCCCTTAAAAAGTTTCCGCGTTATGGTTTTGTTCAGACCGATGACCTTGTTTTAATTTCAAATATCTATGAAAAAGATCTGCCAGGCAGTGATAAGGCCATCTTAACGGACAGGATTACACAGTTCCTTACTGAAAATTTAGGCGCATATCCTCATAAACAGTTATTGGTATCTAACATCGATTATAACAAAAACCCATTGTACGGTTTAAACCAGTTACCTGATTTCCTAAGACCGTTTCCGGATCAGTTTCAATACGAATTAAAACTACTTAAAACCGCATTAAAGAAGTACATTGATAACATTCTTTTGCTCAACCCAAGAAAAGAGCACTGGCTCAGTGAGGGTTTGCAAATTTACTTCATGATAAAGTATGTTGAAGCGTATTATCCAGACATGAAATTGCTAGGGACTTTGGCAAATGTTTGGGGCATAAGGGCGTTTCATGCTGCGGATTTAGACTTTAACTTTCAGTATTTCCTATACTCCATGGAGATCGCTCGAAAAAACAGAGATCAACCGCTAACGACTTCCAAAGATTCTTTAATAAAATTCAATGCAAACATAGCTGGCAAGTACAAAGCAGGTGTTGGACTAAATTATTTAGATGAATTTACAGAAGATATTGATCTTTCTACAACCATTACCGATTTCTTAAATACCTATAAACTAAAGGCGGTAAACATCTCTGACTTTGAATCTTTTTTAAAATCAAAAACCAATAAGGATGTGGATTGGTTCTTTACCGATTATGTTGATACTAGAGCAAAGATTGATTTTAAGATAAGCAGTGTAGAGAAGTCTGAAGATTCCATTAAAGTAACCATAAAGAACAAACGCGACAACACCATGCCGATATCGTTGTTTAAGCTCAGTAACGATTCTGTAGTGGGCAAACAATGGGTAGAAAACATACAAGGCTCTAAAACCATCAGTGTAGAAAAAGACCATATTGATAAGTTTGTGCTAGACTACAATAACGCCATACCAGAGTTTAACCAACGTGACAACTATAAGTCGGCCAACGGATCCTTTATTAGCAACAAACCATTGCAGTTTAGACTATTTAAAGATGTTGAAGACCCTTACTACAATCAGGTTTTCTTTATGCCCCTTGTAGAGTTTAATAATATTTATGATGGGCTTACTTTAGGGACAAAAGTTTACAACAAGACTATATTGAGAAAACGACTGAACTATAAGTTTTCTCCGCAGTATGCCACAAGATCCAAAATACTTACTGGCGGTTTTAGTGTATTCTATACCCACAATTTAGAAAACCAAAACCTATTTGATATCACCTATGGCCTCTCAGCTGGTTACCAGTCCTTTGCCCAAGATGCGTTTTTTACCAGAATAAGACCTTCGGTTTCGTTTTCATTTAGAGACGATGACGACTTTAGGAAAGACCAGGTTGATCAGATTACGGCACGCTATGTCAGTATTAGCAGGGAACTTGGAAATGATGCTGTGATAGAAGAATTGGACGAACCAGATTACGGTGTTTTTAATTTAAGATATACACATTTTAATCCTGGCATCATCAACTTTTCAAGATTTAATACGGATCTTCAAATAGCCGACAGGTTCAGTAAACTATCTGTTAACTACGAATTCAGAAAGTTAACTTACAGCAACCGCAACATTAACCTTAGGCTGTTTGCTGGTGTGTTTTTAAAAAACAATACAGATCCTAATTCTAATTTTTTCAGTTTTGCATTAGACAGACCAACAGACTATCTATTTGATCTCAACTACTTAGGACGTTCGGAAGCCGCTGGATTGTTCAGCCAACAGATCATCATTGCAGAAGGAGGTTTTAAATCCATGTTAGAAACACCGTTTGCCAACCAATGGATGACCACAGCCAACTTTAGCACCTCAATATGGAGATATATACATGCCTATGGAGACTTAGGCTTGGTAAAAAACAAATTCAGTCCGGCAAAATTCGTTTACGATTCCGGTATAAGATTAAACCTTGTCGAGGATTATTTTGAATTGTATTTTCCGGTGTATTCCAATCTTGGTTGGGAGATTGCCCAACCTAATTACGATGAAAAAATCCGCTTTATCATTACTGTAGACCCACAGGTTCTTTTAGGATTGTTTAGACGTAAATGGTATTAAAGGATTCTTACTAAAAAGTTAATTTTTTAATTTTTTTTGAATATTATCATATTTTAGAGTTGTTTTATTGATAATAATTCAATATTATAACATAATTTGAAGTTGCAAAAACCACGCTTATTTAGTACTTTTGCGACACCAATCCTAACCTTGTATGAAGACCAATTCCGATATTAAAACAGAAATTTCATTCGAAGATTTTAAGGCTCAAGTCTTAAATGACTACAAGCTTGCAGTAACGAGTCGTGAGTGTAGCCTTTTGGGCCGAAGAGAGGTTTTAACCGGTAAGGCAAAATTTGGCATTTTTGGTGATGGTAAGGAAGTGCCACAAATAGCCTGGGCAAAAGCCTTTAAAAATGGTGATTTTAGATCGGGTTACTATAGAGACCAGACTTTTATGATGGCTATTGGAGAACTTACCATTGAGCAATTTTTCGCAGGTTTGTACGCCAATACCGATTTAAAGGAAGAGCCTATGTCAGCAGGTCGTCAAATGGGCGGTCACTTTGCAACGCACAGTTTGGATGAAAACGGTAACTGGAAAGATCTCACCCAACAAAAGAACTCAAGCTCAGACATCTCACCAACAGCAGGGCAAATGCCAAGACTTTTAGGGTTGGCGCAGGCCTCTAAAATTTACAGAGATGTAAAAGGAATTGACACGAGCAAATTTTCTGACCAAGGTAATGAAATTGCTTGGGGAACTATTGGTAATGCCAGCACAAGTGAAGGTCTCTTTTTTGAAACCATTAATGCTGCAGGTGTACTGCAAGTACCTATGATTATAAGTGTTTGGGATGATGAGTATGGCATTTCTGTACATGCTAAGCACCAAACCACAAAAGAGAATATTTCTGAAATCTTAAAAGGATTTCAACGCGATAACGATAATGAGGGATATGAGATTTTACGCGTAAAAGGTTGGGATTACGTTAACCTTATCGAAACCTATGAAATGGCCGCTAAAATTGCCAGAGAGGAACATGTTCCTGTGCTTATACATGTGCAGGAATTAACGCAACCTCAGGGTCATTCAACCTCTGGTTCGCACGAACGCTACAAATCCCAAGAACGCTTAACATGGGAAAGAGAGCACGATTGCAATCTTAAGATGCGTAATTGGATGATAGCCCACAATATTGCTAATGAAGAAACCTTAACAGCGCTTGAAAAAGATATAAAGAAAGCCGTTAGAGAAGGAAAAAAAGCAGCTTGGACCAATTTTCTGAAACCTATATTAAAGGAAAAGAACGAATGCGTTTCTTTATTGGAAAATCTGGCAAATGCAAGTTCCAACAAGGTATTTATAGAAAAGTTAACCAACGACTTAAAGGCCATTACGGAACCTAATCGCAAAGATGCTATTTCTACTGCCAGAAAAGCATTACGCTATGTAATCAATGAAGACAGTAACGCTAAGCAAGAGCTGATACATTGGATAGAAAATTTCTTTGCTGAAGTACAGCCAAAATACAGCTCAGACCTTTTGAACGAGACAGAATCTGCCACTATCCATATTGAAGAAGTAAAACCCACTTATGCTGACCAGCCAAAAATGGTAGATGGTCGTGTAGTGATACGCGATAACTTCGATGCGATATTCAGTAAATATCCCGAAGCTTTAATCTTTGGTGAAGATACCGGTAATATCGGAGATGTTAACCAAGGCCTTGAGGGTTTACAGGAAAAGTATGGCGAATTACGTATAGCTGATACCGGAATTAGAGAAGCAACCATTGTAGGCCAAGGTATTGGTATGGCAATGCGTGGATTACGCCCAATTGCAGAAATTCAATATTTGGATTATCTGATGTATGCGCTACAGATCATAAGTGATGATCTGGCTACTGTTCGCTACAGAACAAAGGCGACGCAAAAAGCACCTTTGATCGTACGCACCAGAGGACATCGATTAGAAGGTATTTGGCATTCTGGATCACAGATGGGTGGTATCTTAAACCTCGTAAGGGGAATTCACGTTTTGGTGCCACGAGACATGACCAAAGCCGCTGGGTTCTATAACACGCTTTTAGAAAGTGACGAACCTGCATTGGTCGTAGAATGCTTAAATGGTTATCGCCTTAAAGAACCCTTACCAACAAACATTGGAGCGTTCAAAACACCTATTGGTGTTGTAGAAACTCTTAAAGAAGGTACTGATATTACATTAGTTTCTTATGGCTCTACGGTAAGAATTGTAGAACAAGCGGCCAAAGAATTATTAGAGGTAGGTATTGATGCAGAAATTATAGACGTACAATCCTTATTACCTTTGGATTTAAACCACGATATTGTAAAAAGTGTTGCAAAAACCAATCGTTTGATGGTGATTGATGAAGATATGCCAGGTGGAGCTTCAGCTTATATTTTAGAGCACATTTTGAATGAGCAAAATGCCTTTCAATATCTCGATAGCCAACCCAAAACATTGGCAGCCAAACCACACAGACCAGCATACGGTACTGACGGAGATTATTTCTCAAAACCTTCAACAGAAGATGTCTTTGAGGCTGTCTATGCGATTATGCACGAGGTGAGTCCTGATGATTTTCCAAAATTGAGATAATTCCAACCTTATATTTAGTTTATTAAAACCATTACTTTGCGTGATGGTTTTTTTTATATTTATAGCTAAACCAATCAACGCATGCTGACCAAAGCCGATAAAACCAAATTACGGAGTACCATCTTTAGACATCTTGATGGTATTGCTACTTCTACTTCTGCATACGCACTATACAAAAAGGGTGTATTGGATTTTATATTAGCCAATGAAAAAACAGATCTACATAGCCTTTCCAAAACATTTAATGCGAATGAAGGCTACCTCAATGTTGCTCTTCGGGTTTTATGTTCACAAGGATGGCTGAATGAGCAATTGGACAATAAGAACAATACCGTAACCTACACAACAAACCCAAACTCAGAAAAAGCTTTCGGTTTGGTTAACCTATATGAGGATGTTGTGAATCTGCTCAAATATTCCGATCGTTTTGCCCATGAGAAAATGATCAGTACAGATGCTTTTATCATCCTTGAACGCGTTTTCAAAAAGTTTGAAACCAATTACGGACTCAACATATCCGATGAAGCCTCTATAGAATATCAGATCCTGAAACATATTGAAGGTGTTATCGCAGGGCCGATAATAGTATTGCTTGGTGTCAATGGGCTGTTTCACAAATATTTTATGGAAGCGTCCTTCACTGCGGAAGAATACCATAAAGATCCTGAGAGCTTTAAAAAAATTCTCAATTTCTTTGCCCATTTAGGTTGGTTCAACAAGAAAAAGGACACCTATCAATTTACTGACAAAGGCTTGTTCTTTGCCAAGCGTGCCAGCGCCTATGGTGTAACCGTGTCCTACATCCCTACGTTTTTACAATTGGATGAACTTATATTTGGTGACCCTTTGGTTTTAAAAACAGATGCGCCAAGTGATACCGAAAAGCATGTACACCGAGAAATGAACGTTTGGGGAAGTGGTGGTGCGCACGCTACTTATTTTAAAGTCATCGACGAGGTGATTATCGATTTGTTTAACAGACCAATAGATGAGCAGCCCAAAGGTATTTTGGATATGGGTTGTGGCAATGGTGCCTTTATAGAGCATATCTTTAATGTTATAGAGCAACAAACCTTAAGAGGAAAGTTATTGGATGACCATCCTTTGTTTTTAGTAGGAGCAGATTTTAACAAGGCAGCATTAAAAGTGACAAGAGCCAATCTTATAAAAGCGGATATTTGGGCAAAGGTGATTTGGGGAGATATAGGCCGACCCGATCTTTTGGCTGCAGACTTAAAGGAAGACTATAACATTGATTTACTCGATTTGTTAAACGTCAGAACTTTTTTAGATCACAACCGCATGTGGGAAGCGCCAAAAAATAATCACGACATCATCAGCAATTCCTCCGGAGCCTATGCTTCAAAGGGAATGCGGTTGAGCAACAACGATGTAGAAGCCTCTTTGTTGGAGCATTTGGGCAGATGGAAACCCTATGTTGAAAAATTTGGGCTATTAGTTATAGAATTGCATACCATCAATCCTGAATTGGCTTCAAAAAACCTCGGGAAAACTGCAGCCACTGCCTATGATGCTACGCATGGTTACAGCGACCAGTATATTGTAGAGGTTGACGTATTCAGGAAAGTTGCAGAACTATCAGGTTTATCACCAGTTGAAGACCATTTTGCAAGATTTCCGGATAGCGAACTGGCTACCGTAAGTATCAATCTTTTAAAAGGAGCCTCATCATTATGAAAATCGAATCGATTGTTACCATAAAAAAAGAACTGCAACATTTACCCAAGGAAGACCTGTTGGAATTGTGCCTACGATTAGGAAAATTCAAAAAAGAAAATAAGGCACTTCTCACCTATTTATTGTTTGAAGCCCACGATGAAGATGGTTATATAGCAAGTGTAAAATCTACACTAGATGAATTTTTTGAAGGCATGAATACTGATAGTTATTTCTACATGAAAAAGACCATCAGAAAGATTTTAAGGCAAATACGGGTTTACAGCCGGTACTCCAAAAAGAAATCTACCGAAGTGGAACTCCTACTTTACTTTTGTGAGCGCTTGAACCAATTAAGACCCTCTATCCATAGGAATAAAACGTTGAGCAATCTCTATGAGCGCCAAATTATTTCCTTAAAGAAAAAAATTAGTGTATTGCATGAGGATTTGCAGTATGATTATAATTTACAATTGGAAGAGTTAGATCGTTAGATCATTAGATTTTTAGATCGTTAGATATCTTAGGTGCTAATTACTGTTTACTGTTTACTGCCTACTGTCTACTACCTACCGCCTACTGCTTACTTGCTTTTCTACTTCCTTCGTACATTTCGTATTTTACAAAACGTGATTCCAACTTGGCATTGAATACCTTTATTTTTCGTGAAGGTCGGAGTCCTATAAATTTTAAGGCTTCAAGGCTTGAAGTTATGAGCCAAGCATTGGTATTGGGATAGCCGTGTTTTAACGTAGTACCAATATTACCGTAAAACTCTTCAACATTCAAGTTTTCTAAACGTTCCCCATACGGAGGATTAAACACCATATGCAGCTTGTCCGTTCCTGCTTTTTGGGTCTTAAAGAAATCTTCGTGCTGAACGTGGATGAATTCATCCAAATGTGCATTTTTAATATTTTCTTTGGCTTTTCTAATTGCAGAAGGCGATTTATCGTAACCCAATATTTTATGATGAAAGTCGCGTGTTTTCTTCAAGAGTGATTCCTCAATGGTTTCAAACAAATCCACATCCCAGTCGTTCCAACGTTCAAAGGCAAATTCCTTACGCATTAGGTTAGGAGGAATGTTGCAGGCAATCATGGCTGCCTCTGCCAAAATGGTACCACTACCACACATCGGATCCATAAAATCCGTCTGACCGTCCCAACCACTCATCATTATCAATCCTGCAGCGAGTACTTCATTAATAGGTGCAATATTCGTCGCTGTTTTATAACCACGTCTGTGCAAAGATTCACCAGAAGTATCCAATGAAATGGTACAACGCTGACGGTCTATATGCACATTGATCTTTAAGTCTGGAAATCGCAGATCCACGTTAGGTCGTGTACCATCAATTTCCCTGAAACGATCCACAACCGCATCCTTGGTTTTTAGTGCTGTGTATTGCGAGTGTGTAAATATACTGTGGTGTACAGTGGCATCAACAGCCAGCGAACCCGAAGGTTTTAGGTAGTCTTCCCATTTAATACCCTTCACGTTTTTATAAAGATCCTCTTCCCTTGCAACCCTAAATGATGTAATCGGCTTTAGGATTTTTATCGCAGTCCTTATCCCTAAATTGGCTTTGTACATAAACCCTTTATCACCAACAAAACTCACATTTCGCACGCCCTTTTGTACCTCCATGGCACCGAGTTGTGTTAATTCTTTTGCTAAAATATCCTCAAAGCCAAATAGGGTTTTGGCCACCATTTTATAATTATTGTCCATGTACTACGTGAAATAGATTGCAAATTTAAGCTATTTTTGCAGGACATATGACGAATATGACGAAATCAACAAAACAATGGTATGCCTCGTGGTTTAACACGCCTTACTACCACATTTTATATAAAGACAGGGATTATTCTGAAGCCCAACAGTTTATGGATAATCTCACCAATTATCTCAATATTCCCGAAGGAGGTAAAATTTTGGATTTGGCATGCGGTAAGGGCAGGCATTCCATTTATTTAAACAAACTGGGATTCAATGTCACTGGAGTTGACCTTTCTGAAGAAAGCATAAAACATGCGCAGCAATTTGAAAACGACACGTTGAAGTTTGATGTACACGACATGAGCAAACCCTATCCTGATACCTTTGATGCCGTATTTAACCTCTTTACGAGTTTTGGCTATTTTGATGATGAGGCTTGTAACCTAAAGACCATACAATCCATTAAGGCAGAACTTAACGCGTTTGGTTTTGGCGTTATTGATTTTATGAATACAAATTACGTGATTGACCATTTGGTTTCAGAGGATGTAAAAAGCGTTGAAGGTATAGACTTTCGCCAAAGACGCAGTGTTGTGGACAATTATATAATTAAAGATATTAGCTTTGAAGCTGATGGTGAACAGTACGAGTTTCAAGAGCGCGTTAAGGCATTTACACTCAAGGATTTTGAAGATTTATTTGAAAAAGCTGGAGTCTATTTATTGGATGTTTTCGGAGACTACAAATTGCGCAAGTATGACTCCCAAACCTCCGAACGATTAATTATGATTTTTAAATAAGCACTGATGAACAAGTATCTTCTCCCAGTCTATGCTGTCATTATAGGTATTGTCATTGCCTTTATAACCAAAAAACAAAAACCAATCGGTACCAAACTACTGTTATCGTTTAGTGGAGCGTTTTTATTGGCACTAACACTTTTTGACCTTTTACCCGAGGTTTACCATCACCTCGACGCAAAGCAAACAGGTCTGTATATTATGTGCGGTATTCTGCTTCAGGTGATTTTAGAGTTTTTCTCAAAGGGTGCAGAGCATGGCCATGTGCATATACACAAAGAAAACACACGATTTCCATGGCTATTGTTTTTAAGCCTTTGCATCCATAGTTTTTTAGAGGGTTTCCCAATTCATCAGCACAACGATATGGTATATGGCATCTTGGTACACAAAATTCCGATTGCAGCATTGCTCAGTGCGTTTTTATTGCAATCAAATTACACTAAAATACAGATTATAGGGTTTTTGGTTGTCTTTGCTGCAATGACGCCATTAGGCACCTACGTTTCTAACAATACCGATCTTGCCACAGGTTATATTGATATTGTCAACGCAATTGTAATTGGTATCTTTCTGCATATATCCACAACTATTTTGTTTGAAACTGATGAAGACCATAAGTTCAATTTATCAAAACTTGTAGTCATCTGTTTGGGTATATTAATTGCCTACTTTATATAAAAGCATGTTCTCCAAAGAAGAAAGCCGACAATTACGACAAGAGTTCTGGACGAGTTTTGGAAAGTCCTTTCCTAGAAAATGGCTATTGTACAATACCAAAATAAAAGGCCTGTCATTTAAATTTCATTTTGATACCAAGTCCGCATTGGTTGCCATGGATCTGGAAGACGATTTAGAAAACCGCATCAATTGTTGGGAAAAACTCGTAGCCCTAAAGTCCATTTTAAAAGACGATTACCTGCCAGATGCCATTTATGAAGAAGAATACTATTTAGACAGTGGCAAGGAAATCTCACGTATCTATGTGCCATTAGACGAAAAAGTGTCGATCCATAACAAAAACACCTGGCAAGTGGTTATGGAATTTTTTAATGTAAATATGTCCTTATTTGAAGCCTTTTTCGAAGAATACAAGGATATTATTAAAAGCTAATATCATTACAGGAAGTTTGTATACCTCTATAAGGCCTTTGGTATAATAGGAATTGGAAATAATCGCTATATTCGGAAAGAGAAACTAAAATATAGACTTATATACGAGTTTAAATAATACTGAAAAAACGCCTATGGGAACTTGGGGAACAGGAATTTCTTCAAATGACGTTTACGAAGACATCAATTATGAATTCTTTGAAATGTACAATCAAGGAATGGAAGTTTCTGCCATAACCGAAAAGTTAATCAAAGAAAATAAAGAACTAATTGACTCTCATGAAGACCAAAATAATTTTTGGATTACCATAGCAAAGTCCCAATGGGAATGTAAAGCCCTTGACCCGAAAATCTACAGTCGAATTAAATACATTGTGAAATCAGGAAAGGACATTGAATTGTGGAAAGAACTTGACGCCTCAAAATCGGATTTGACAAAACGTAGAAAAGTATTAGAAAACTTTCTGGAAAAAATATCAACCCAAAAGAAAACTGCTCGAAAAAGAAATATTAAGAAGAAAAGAGGTGCGATTTTCCAAAAAGGAGATTGTTTAATATTTAAATTAAGTGACGGAGATTTCTGTGGAGCATTCGTACTTGAATCAGAAAAAGAATCGGAATTCGGACTTAATTTGGTTGCGGTTACTGACATAAAAAAATCAGACAAACCAACTGAACAAGATTTTGAAAATGCCAAAATTCTTTTCGGTATGCAACAACATTCTAAAACCGAATACAAACCAAAAGAAAGAATAAGTTGGTATTACGCTCAACATTACAAAAAAGCGGAAATTGAAATTGAGATAATCGGACAGTTAGACGTTGACAAGCATTATTCATCTTCGAGACATTATCAAAGCTTTTCGAATTGGGACAACCTAAAATTATTTCAAGAGAATTATTACTCTGACTTGGAAAAAAATAAGTGCGAAGTGAATGTTCCACTAAAAAGTTTAAGAAAAAATCCTGGTTACAACAATGGCAATAATTCATTGTGGCAACGAGTTAAAACAAAGTTTAGTTTGTAAATTAAAGGTCTAAATTTCGACGGAATAATCCTGCGGATTTTTCCGTAACGAGATCATAGCCTAAACCGTTAAGCTTCATTTAAATTAAACATTAACCAATGGCAAAAATCTTTAGAAAAATAAGACAAAATATGATTAAGGATAAAAAGGTCATTAATTACCTGCTTTATGCCATTGGAGAAATTATACTCGTGGTAATTGGAATTTTAATTGCGCTAAGTATCAATAATTCGAATGAATTAAAAAAAACACGAGATGCAGAGCAAGTCTATCTAAAAGAAATAAAGAGTGATTTGATACAAGATACATTATTCTTGTCTCAAGTCATTCAAGATCATAAATGGCGAATTGCTCAATTAATGTCTCAAGACTCAACTATTGACTTGGTATTCGAGGAAATAATTGGTGAGCTTCCTACAGTGGAAGGAGTATCTGAATTAGAATATATTTTCTTTACAGACAGAAAATTTCGACCAAAAATCGGAACTTATAATGCAATGATATCTGAAGGGAAATCAAACATCATAAGCAATCGTGAACTATTTAATAACATTCAAAATATCTATGAATTGGAAGTCCAAAATATCATAGCTATTGGTGAAGATGTGTTGGATCGTTCTACAGCGTTAAGAAATAAATATGCCTATGAAATAAAGTATGGTGAGTTTGGCTCACCAATTACAATTACGGACAAACGCATATTAGCTGATATTTATATTTCATCGCGACAACTTAATTATTATACAAGGCAATCGGTTTTATTAAAAAAGAGCATCACAGAATTAATCGAACTCATTGATATTGAATACCAATCTCTTGAAAATAATAACCAAAGCTAACTTGAGACGTATATAATTTTCTAATGCACAGTTCGCACTATGTGCGCGTGTCTATGCTTGGCATTCACCTTTAGTAATTGTAACAAATTTGAATCTTTCACGTCCTATTGTGCTAAACAATACAAATGAAAAATCAAATTCTACTATTACTTGCATTAGTTTTATTTAGTGCCTGCAACAACTCAACTAAATCAAATACAACCAACCAGCCAACGCTTGCTGATTATCAGGTCGGTGAGAAATGGGTCTGGAAATATAAAGGTGTGACTACCGAAGGAGAAGTACGCTCTGATGGAACAGATACAAGAGAAATCGTAAGTATTGGCGGAGCCTTAGGTATGACTATTGGTAAAGATACCATTCCTGTTACCGAAATCGTTAAACCAGAGGTAAGCGAAACACCGAAGTACGACTGGCCTCTTGAAGTAGGTAAAACATGGAAATATGAAAACAGTTGGACAAGTCAAGACGGAACTACTGGAACCCAAAGTCAGAATGCCGAAGTACTATCATACCAAGAAGAAACGGTAGAAGCGGGAACATTTCTGGCCTACACGATTAAATACACAGGGAAAACGACCAATTCCAGAGGATATAACGCAAATGAAACAGAAGTTTGGTTATATGCACCTGCTGTAAAAAATTTCATAAAACTTACTCAAAATCAAGGTGATTTTCATTATGTGGAGGAATTAATCGAATATTCAAAACCAAAATAAAAAAACAAAGCACAACAAATTACCGTGTTACAAAACAATTAAAATCTCATTAATTTTTCATTAAGGTACTTTTATTTTCTGCGTCCTAGTCCAAGCCTGATTTTGCTTATACTTAATTGTATATAATCCTTTACATCCAAATTTTACCCTATAAGTTTAAAGCAACTCTATTAACCCTCAATAGCAAAGTGGCGCAATACCCTATCAATTCTTTAATTTTATTTTATAAGTCACTTGTTTTGTTTAATTTTAGGTGAACCCATTCACAATTATGGCGACATGAGTAAAAGCAGCACAACGGTTTTTAATAGCATCGGTATTTCGATTTTTGCCTTTTTGGCAATTGTTGAGTTTTCCAATCTACTCGAATACATCTTTGAGCAAGTGCTTTTTATCACATTGCCTGGATCTCTCACCACACTTTGGTTGCCCGAAGTGCTCAGCATGGTTCTTTATGTTGCAATTCTGCTATGGGCCATTAAACAAATTAAGACGTCTACAACATTATTTTCTAATAAAGTATTACTGTACGCTGTCCTTATCTACTTTGGGCTAATATTGATACGGTTTTTATATTCAATGTATGGTACTGGTTTATTGTTTGAGAAATTTCCAGAAGCATTTGATGCTTTTCACAAGTTAAGGGATGAACATCGAGATTTACAGGGAATAATGGCGTTTGCTCCTACACTAAAATATCTTATTGCTGCTATATTGATTTTTTTGAACAAAAACGCATTAGCCAAAAATTCACATCCTACAACATAGAAGACAATTATAAAAAAATAAGCCATACTATTAATGAACCCAAACGTCAATACATACCTCAACAACCTAAAACATTGGCAGGAGGAACTGACAATACTCAGAGCACTAATGCTCGAATGTGGCTTAAGTGAAACTTACAAATGGAAGCATCCTTGCTATACCTATAAACGCAAAAACATTGTAATACTTCACGAGTTTAAGGACTACTGTGGCATTTCCTTTTTTAAAGGTGCATTATTAAAAGACCCTGAAAGTTTATTGGTTCAGCCCACAGAGAACATGCAAGCCGGCAGACAATTGCGCTTTACAAACCCTAAAGACATCCATATTCATAAAGACACCATTAAAAGTTATGTTTTTGAGGCCATTGAAATTGAAAAGCAAGGCTTAAAAGTTGCATTTAAAAAACTTTCGGATTACGATGTGCCTGAAGAATTGCAACACATGTTTTCTAAAAATCCAGACTTTGAAACAGCCTTTAATAAACTAACTCCTGGCAGGCAAAAAGGTTATCTACTGCACTTTTCAAAACCAAAACAATCTAAAACCAGGTTATCTCGAATTGAGAAAAACATAGAACGCATCATGGACGGATACGGTCTTAATGATTGTGTATGCGGACTTTCTAAACGCAAACCAAATTGTGATGGTTCGCATAAGCAGTTATTAAAAGTAGAATGACTGTACAATCTTTAGCTTTAGTTCTCTAGGCTAAATATTAACTGTGTAATACGTCTGATTTCATTTTCATTAGAATTATATTCCAACGATTTTTTGAAGTATGTCAACGCCTCTTCCGTTTTACCAGCGTTATTATAGGCATAACCTAACATTTCGTAAACTGATTTTGATGTTGGGTAATTCTCAATATTTAATTGAAACAACCTGTAAGCTTCTTCCCTTTCATTATTATTGAATTTTGCCCAAGCCACTCTATTGATGACCTGCTCTGGGGGCAAAAAACTTACACCCAAATTATTTGAAAGCGCTTTATAATGTTGCTGTATGTCTTGTAAAGACTTGTTGCTTATATCTTCTAATACATAATCTTGAAAAATAAATAACAAGCCATGATAGAGGCTAATTAAAGGCACACTGTTATGGTTTTCGTCTTCAAAAACATCGAATTTCACATTTTTATGAGAAACATTTGAGTTTTTGAGCGTCGCTATAAACAGCTCATGATTAATTCTCATATTAGCAATCATTCCATTTGTTTTCTCATAACTACCAGCTCCAGAAAAATAGAATCTTCTATTTTTTCTTTTTTTAGTTAATGCGGTGTCTATTTTATTTACAACATAACGGTTATCCCACCAAAAGCTAGGATCCATTGCTATGTAAGAATTAAAAGCACTGTTATCCAAATAAGCTTCTGCCGCCAGCAATCCGCCCAATGAATGCCCAACAAAGATGGCATAATCTTTTGTTCTGTATTTCTTCTTGACTTCGGGCAGTATTTCCTGTTCAAGGAATTCTAAAAATTGATGTCCTCCACCACTCGTTTCTTGCCATTGAGAGTTATCCTTACCATCATAGCCAATAAGGGATTTTGTTGGTGACAAATCTCTCGTTCTATGTTCTTTTGTATTTACGGCAACAACAATCATTTCTGGTATCTGCCCTTCTTTACTCATCACCTCCATTGTGGTCATTACGTGATGTAGGTGATAATGACCATCGAGAATTAACAATATTGGATAACCGTGCTTTGCGCTATCATATGAGGGAGGTAAGCCTATACTATAAGTTCTGTCCTCTTTTAAGATCTTAGAATTTATCGTATGATTTATCGTTTGTAAATAAATATCGTTTCCGTTTTCTACCTTTAGACGTTGTTGCGATGTTTCAGTTTCTAAGGTCTTTAACTCGTGAGCTTTTGTGTAATAAACTTCAGCCGTCTCCATTTTACCAATAGTCTTGTATGCGTCACCTAATGTTTTAAAATTATTTGATGATGGATAATTTTTTGCATTCAATTCCAATAGCGCAATGGCTCCGTTTTCATCATTTCCGCCCATTAGCTTGTATTCTGCTATCTTACTTATCAAGTATTCTGGAGGTAAGAACTGTTGTTCTATATTTACGGATAATGCCTTGTAATGTTCGGTTATTTGATCTGCTGTTTTGTTGTAAATATCATTGAGCATGAAATCCCTGAATATAAATTTAAGGCCATTGTACCAACTCATATAAGCGGATGTTCCATGGTCTTCGTTTTCAAAATAGTCTAATTTTATATTTGAATGTGCTACACCATATTGTTTAAGCCGCGCACAGAACAATTCTTGTGCATTTCGCATAAAAGTGAGCATTCCTTCATTTCTTTCATAATTATCTGCACTGGAAACATATATTTTTTTATTTTTTACCTGCTCAGCGATATCGTTATTGATAAGATTAACAACATACTGATTATCCCACCAAAAGCTTGGGTCTGATGCAATATATCCACTAAATGAACTATTAGTCATATAACTATAGCCGGCAAAAAGCCCACCCAACGAATGACCTGCCAATACACGATAGGCATGTGTCCTAAATCTCCTATCTACTTCTGGCATTAATTCTGTTTCGATAAACTTTAAAAAATCTTGTGCTCCACCGCCTCCCATATTATTAAAATTTGTAGACGTCGGAGTTAAATCTCTTGTCCTATCGCTATTGGGAATGGCTACAATTATTGCTTCTGGCATTTCGTTCTGCTTGCTTAAAAACTCTATAATTCCGGAAGTATATAAAAACCTGTAATCACCATCAGTTACTACCATTACAGGATAATTGGCTGAAGAAACTTTATAAGATTTTGGTAAGGCGACTATATAACTTCTTTCCTCGTTTAAAATCTTGGAACTTATACTATATTCCGTACCAATCTTTAATTGATTGTCATTTAGTTCTTGACCAAATGTGCAACTTACTATAAGTAAAAATAGCCATGTGACTTTTGCTTTCATATAAGTTATTTATTTTTTGACAATAAAAACGTTAGAGGTATATAAAACCGTTCGCTCCAAGATGCTTCAGAGTGGTCATCTCCTTTAAATTCTTTTGTCATCCAATGTTTAGATGTGAAACCTTTTTGACTCATGGTCTTGTCTATTATTTTTTGATACGGCTTATATAAACTATCCAATCCAACAGTACCATAATCAAAGTAAATTTTATGGTTTTTTGGTTCTGGTAAATTGTTCATTAGGTATTCATTAAATGCCAATGGTATATGATCACCCTTTACATTTACATCTCCTACCCAATGCGTAGAAATACAAGCTGCTCCGCCATAGACTTCTGGATACTCTAACATGGCATACATAGATATTAGCCCTCCCATACTAGACCCAGCGATAAAGGTATTTTCCCTATCTGTATGAGTTGAATAATTTTTGTCTATATATGGTTTTAGCTCCTGTACCAAAAACTTTAAATAATGATCTGCTTGCTGTTTGCCTTTTAAGTCTGTTTCAATAAGATTTTCCTTCAATTCTGCATCTAAATACGCTATTGGTTTTTGAGGAAAATACTCTGAATGTCTATAAGCTCCGTTATTCCAAACACCTACAACAATGGTATTTCTAATTTTACCTTCAACCATTAATTTAGACATGGTTTCATCTACTTTCCATTCTTTATTATTCCATGTACTGGTAGAATCAAAAAGCATCTGTCCATCGTGCATATATAAAACAGCATATTTTTTGGAGTCGTTATAATTTGGCGGTAACCAAACATCAACATTTCTGGAGTCAATATAATCGGATTGAAAATTTTCAATCCTGTCTATCTTACCATATTTCAAGGTTAAATTGGGACTGCTAGTAATATCCTTATAGCGTTCTTTAAGATTTACTTTGGCTATGGTAGCTTCCCAATATTGTTTTTTAGTCTCATACGGTTCATGCCAATAAGGATCTGGTATTTGTTTTTTTATTTCGGTCCAGGTTTTATCTTTAAAAAAATCTTCATCAATGGAGCAATCTTCCATTTTATCGAAAGGAACCAAGAACACATACCCATCAAACAAATTTCCAATTGTAAAATTATCGTAGCAATTACTAAACCAACCATTTTGTTTTAATTTTCCGATTGGGCTTTTTCCCAAATCAAAACCTAAGGGTTTGTTGGCCATGAGTTTAAAAACATTTTCAATCTCTCCATTTGCCGGAGATAAAAAGAAAGGTGATCTACTTGGAAAATTATAAATCGGACCATGGAGAAAAATAGAGAAAATCTGATTTTCGTACTTTTCTAGAAGCAAATTCCCTATGCTCGATTTTTTAAATGTACATTCACCATCCTCATCTTTCACACCTTGTGTGTAGGTTGTAAACGCATGAGGAAGCCCACATAATATGAGCCCTTTTTCACCTTTCTCTAAAATTTCTTTTTTAATAACCTCCGTTCTGAACTGATTCACTTCACCCTTATGAAATACACCTGACATATCATCCCTAGAACCATTATAGGCGGTCCAATCGTATTGATAGCTAATGTTTACTATTCTAAATTTTTTAGAGTTTTTTGGTAAGGATTGATTGAACGTCCAAGCTGCTTTTAATATGTCTTGGTATTCTTGGTAGGGCCAACCCACATTATAAAAGAACATTAGGTCCCTTGATATTTGAGAATCAAAATATTCACCTGAAATTAAATTGTCTAGTTCTTTTTGTTTTTCATAAGCCCCAAATTCCATTCCTAGATTGTAAACTCCGGCTCTGTATAATTTTGGTATGAGTTGGGCCACAAAACCTAGATTGTTCTTTACCGTATGGTCTTCGGCCAATAAAATTAAATCCTTTTCGCTAAACTTTTTGACTATGTATTCAGAAGGCTCTAATCCTTGATTTTGAAGATATTTTATTTCATCATAATAATTGGATTCTTGAGAACGAGCAATAAAACAACACAGAACAGCAACAAAAATAATTTTATATTTCATGACAAATAGTTTTTATTCATAGCAACAACGTATGGCTATAATACAATCCTATTAAAAAATAATTTCTATTCAAAAGTCTAATGGCTAAATCACTTAAGTTTAAAACATATAGCAGTTAATTTATAATTAAAAGGCTCATTATTCAATTTTAACACTTTACTGACAACAAAGTGCTTTATTCATAATATTACATGTTGTTTGTCCTTATTTTTTTTATTCAATGATTAAATTTAGAGTTTTACTATAAATACATCATATGAATTATTTAATTGACCATGGCCTTCTAAAAAACAGAATATTTAGACATGTACTTTATTGGGTGTCGTTCAATTTGTTCTTTGGGTTTATTTGGGGAACTTACGATGGTAATTTTTCTAAGTCCATCACTATAGAGCTATCATTATTACCCTCAAGGATATTACTTGTATATTTTACACTTTATTATCTCATTCCAAAATTCATTTTAAAGAATAGAATAGTATTGTTTATTATACTCTATACGGCTCTGCTAGTCTTGATTACTATCTTCATTCAAAAACCCATTTTGTGGTATTTTGTAAGACCATACTACCTTACTGATTGGAAAGCTGAAGATTATTTGTCGATTATTAGCGTAGCAAATACGCTATTTGATATTAATAGAGCTGCAATCATTCCATTAATTGCAGCATTCTATAAAATTTATTACACCAACCAGAAAAAGCTATTGCTATTAGAAAAAGATAAATTAAAGTCTGAATTAACGCATCTAAAAAACCAAATACATCCACATTTTTTATTTAATACATTAAACAATTTATATGCTCTAATTCTTAAAAAATCCGATAAAGCAGAAGATGCCATCTTAAAACTCTCTGATTTAATGAGGTATATGCTTTACGAAACTAATCCCAATAAAGTGTCCCTAGATAAGGAAATTAACTATTTAAAAAATTATATAGCTTTGGAGAAACTACGGTTAGAAGCTGGCAATAATATTAATTTTACAAGCAAAAGTGATAAAGAATATAAGATAGCCCCTTTTATATTAATACCCTTTATTGAAAATGTTTTTAAACACGGTGTCATGAATCAAAGAACAAATGGGCCTTCCATTTCTATAATTGCAAAAAATAATAGGCTTACGCTAATAACCAAAAACGATAAAAGGATAACAACTTCTGAAGGTAAAGGTGTTGGGCTAGAAAACGTAAAAAAGCGATTAGGTTTATTATATAAGGATAAACACAGTTTAGAGCATCACAATACCGATAATCAATATGAAGTAATATTAAAATTAGATCTTACTTAAACTGTTATATGAGAAAAGTAAATTGCATTGTTGTAGACGACGAACCCTTAGCCAGAGACATCATTGAAAATTATATTTCAAGGATTGAAAGCGTAAACTTAATCGCGTCTTGTAAAAACGTGTATGAAGCTTTTAATAGTCTTCAGAAAGATAAAATAGATTTAATTTTTCTGGATATTCATATGCCAGACATAAAAGGGATCGATTTTTTCAAGGAACTTAATCCATCTCCTCAAGTCATATTTACAACAGCACATGCAGATTATGCCGCAAAAGCTTACGACTTGGGTGCCATAGATTATTTGGTTAAGCCAATTGAGTTTACAAGATTGACAAAGGCCATAAGTAGAGTGCTGAAGCAAATCTATTATCCGGAAACTGTAGATAATTCCAAACCAATTGAACCGCAAGACTATATTTACCTTAAAATTGAAAAAAAACTACAAAAAATCTTTTTAAAGGATATATTATATATTGAAAGCTCTAACAATAACATTAAAGTAAAAATTGCTGAAAGAGATATTATTGCCCACAAAAAAATATCCGAAATTTATGATACATTACCAAAACATAAATTCATCAGAGTTCACAGATCCTATATTATATCAATAGATCACATTGACTCTTTTTCTCCAGTTGAGATAGAAATAAAAAAATATAAAATACCTGTAGGCAGAAAATATCGGGAAAATGTTAAGACTCAACTTGGTTATTACTAGTGCTACTTATATGATAGAGCTTATAATATTAAGGCAAACTTGATGTAAATAATTTAACATACGAACTTTCTAAACGGAAATCAAATTGCGATTGGTTAGCATAAGCAATGGTTAATAACGTAATTATGAAAATAACAAAACAACTTGCCACTCACCTACACCAAGTCTATTTTGGAGGCAACTGGACAGCTTCAAACCTTAAAGACCATCTAAAAGATGTGACCCTTGAAATGGCAACTAAAAAAGTGAACAGCCTTAACACTATTCTGGTATTGACGTTTCACATCCATTATTATGTAAAGGGCACCATGGCTGTTCTAAAAGGAGGTGACTTAACCATAAGGGATAAATATAGTTTTAACCATCCCAAACTCTATAATGAAAATGACTGGCAAGAGTTTCAAAATAACATTTGGACTGAAGCTAAAGCGTTTATTGCCTTAATCGAAAATCTTGATGATGATATACTCGACACTTTCTTATCTGAGGAAAAATATGGTACCTACTACAGAAATCTGGCAGGAATTATAGAGCACACGCATTATCATCTAGGACAGATTGTTTTATTGAAAAAATTGGTTGCTAAATGACGTGATTAAATATCATAAAGAAATGGCAAATGGCACCACCTAGAACAAACAAATGCCATATCACATGAAAATAAGGCACCTTATGTATGGCGTAAAAAATAATGCCAACAGTATAAGATAGCCCACCAGCAAATAGCCATAAGACTCCGTTTGGCCCTATAGCCTCGGAAAGATTAGAGAAATCAAAAACAATGAGCCAACCCATTACAAGATATAAGAGTGTGGAAAATAATTCGAACCTACCTGTAAAAAACAATTTAAGTACAACTCCGAAGGCGGCAATTCCCCAAACAACCCAAAACAATGGCCAACCCAAACTTTCATTAAGGGAAACTAATAAGACTGGTGTGTAGGTTCCGGCAATAAGCAGGTAGATACTGATATGATCTACAATTCTAAAATAGTGTTTAGGCTTTTCACCTTTTACGGCATGGTAAAAAGTAGAAGCCAAAAAGAGAACGATAATGGAAATACCATATACAATAACACTGAACAGACTCCAAGGTTTAGCACTATCTGCATAGACAATGAGCAACACCAATGCCACTATGCCCAACGCTGCACCAATACCGTGCGATAAGGCATTTAATTGTTCCTCGAGTTTGGTTTGTGCGCGCACTTACTGCTTAACTTTGTTAGGTTGTGACCATTTATCTACACAGGCATAGAAATCGATATCAAACGCTGGTTTTTGGCGTTCTAATTGCATATTCTGAAAAGCGCGCTGTAGAATATCCTCAATAAGATAATCTTCCTCTTCATTTATTGGACTAAATTCCTTTTTAAGTGAGATATTAAAAAGGCTAGCCGTATTGTTAAACCAAAAAGCACGCCAACCACTTCGCAATTCCTTAATAAGTTCAAATGTGGTCTTACCTGTTTGGCGATGAATCAATTTTACTAAAATCTGACCTTCGGTTTTGGTCAGTTTCTTCAACTCTTCTGAGAATTCATCTTCAATATATTTTTGAATCACTTTCGCATATTTCTTCTTATCGCGCTTTCGTTCTAGTTGATCGAGACGTTTTTGCAAAGTTTCCAAACGCTCGGCAGCCAATTTGGCATAAGGATATACCTTTAGGGTTTTGCGTCTTAAAATAATGTATCGTATGCGAGCGTCCCTATCCTTAAAGCTTAAATTTGGAAGCATCAAGACTTCATCCAACTCAACCTCCGTTACAGGTATGGAATCCCCTTCGATAATCATATAGTGTACGATTGTCGAATCTTGTTTTACGGGATCTTCTTGGGCAAAAACCAAAGCAGAGAATAACAACGCAATGTAGGTAATGTATTTCATGTTTAATAGCTCTTCCAAAATCGTTCCAAAAAACAATTCACAAGGATTTCAAAATTAACAATTAATACTACCACTAACCTTAAAATAGTATTAATATTATTATTTTAGGGAAAAATTTTACAAGAATGGCAAAACAACAATTACTTACCAAAAAGTCGATGGACTTTTTAGAAAAATACCTTAATAATGCTTCACCAACAGGATATGAATGGGAAGGCCAAAACATCTGGATGGACTATCTAAAACCTTATGTAGATGAATTTATAACGGATACTTATGGTACTGCTGTTGCAGTAATAAATCCCAAAGCCAAATATAAGGTTGTAATTGAAGGCCATGCCGACGAAATTTCCTGGTACGTTAATTATATATCTGATAAAGGCTTACTGTATGTTGTAAGAAACGGAGGAAGCGACCACCAGATCGCTCCAAGTAAAATTGTAAATATCCACACCAAAAATGGTATTGTGAAAGGTGTTTTTGGTTGGCCTGCAATCCATACCAGAAATAAGTCTAAAGAAGAACCACCAAAACCAGACAACATCTGTATAGATATTGGCGCCAAAGATAAAGAGGAAGTTGAGAAAATGGGTGTTCACGTAGGTTGTGTGATCACATATCCTGATGAATTCCATATTTTGAATAAAGATAAGTTTGTTTGTAGAGCCCTAGACAATAGAATGGGTGGTTTTATGATTGCAGAAGTAGCAAGATTACTCCATGAAAATAAAAAGAAACTACCATTTGGTCTTTACATCACCAACTCAGTACAGGAAGAAATTGGTCTCCGTGGAGCAGAAATGATTACCGACACCATAAAACCCAATGTAGCCATCGTTACGGATGTAACCCACGACACCACAACTCCTATGATCGATCAGAAAAAACAGGGTTATGCAGAAATAGGTAAAGGCCCTGTAGTGGCTTATGCTCCTGCAGTGCAACAAAAATTGCGTGACTTGATTACAGATACTGCAGAGAAAAAGAAAATACCATTTCAACGTGCAGCTTTGTCTCGAGCAACTGGAACAGATACGGACGCTTTTGCTTACAGTAATGGCGGTGTGGCTTCTGCCTTAATTTCATTGCCTTTGCGTTATATGCATACTACTGTAGAAATGGTCCATAAAGATGATGTGGAAAATATCATTAAGTTAATCTACGAAACGCTATTAAAGATCAAGGAAGGAGAAACGTTTAGTTATTTTAAATAAATAAATTAGCCTTTCTTTGCTCTAAGGAGGCTTTATATTATTATGGATGAATATCTCGATATCGTTGATGAAAAAAGCAGACCAACTGGTAAAACTGCATTAAAATCCGAAATTCATAAAAACGGATGGCTGCACAACACGGTTCATGTTTGGTTTTATACCAAGGATGGTCAAGTGCTTTTACAACAACGATCCCATACAAAAGAAATATGTCCTTTGTTATGGGATGTTTCTGTAGCTGGCCATGTTGATGCAGGTGAGTCCATTGAAGCTGCAGCTGTAAGGGAAACTAAAGAAGAGATAGGCTTGCATATAAGCCCTAACGATTTACGTAGAATCAGTACACAATACCACGAAGCAAGTTATTTTAATGGAGCTATTAAAGATAACGAATTTCATCATGTATTTATTTGCGAATTAAAAGTGCCTTTAAAAGATTTGGTACCAAACCCTAGTGAAGTTGAAGCCATTAAACTTGTGTCGTTAGAAACCTTCACAGAATTAGCACTCAATAGTTCCATAAACATGCACTTTGTAGAAAGTAACGAAGGTTATTATCATTTTGTTAATTTTGAAATATATAGAGAACTATTCCCTGAATGAACTTACTATTACTAGCAGTAGCACCGGTTTTTACAATTATAATTTATATTTATTTTCAAGATAAATATGAAAAAGAGCCTAAAGGACTGCTTTTACTAGGTTTTGCGTTAGGAGCGATTCTCAGTATCATAATTGTTACATTACTATATCTTTTTACCGATAAACTTATTCCACTAACGGACGAGTATAGTATCTGGCAACAATTTGTTCAAGCATTTTTCGTTGTTGCCTTGGCTGAAGAATTCAGCAAGTACATTATTGTAAAGTATTTTGCACAACCCAGAAAAGCATTTAACGAACCTTATGATGGTATTATCTACGCGGTTATGGTTTCCATGGGCTTTGCTTGTACCGAAAACATAATGTATGTTCTACAAGGCGGCTATACAACAGCATTCCTTAGAGCTTTTACTGCTGTACCAGCACATGCCACCTTTGGAATTTTAATGGGCTATTATATGGGAAAGGCTAAGTTCTCCAATAATAGATTCGCTTTGAATATGGCAGGTCTGTTTTTGGCAGTTTTATTCCATGGTGCCTATGATTTCTTTTTGTTCATTGGATTTATTCCAGGGATTTCCATCGGTGCTTTTGTCTCTCTGATCATTGCAGTTATATTATCTCGGAAAGCCATAAAGCGTCATCAGAACAGTTCTTATTTTAAAACTTAGGGAAAATAGCTCTATAAAATTATTAATTTCATAATTTTGATACTTGTAAATTCGAAATTCTTGAATTTAAAACACATTCTGGTATGTACAAAATAAAAGTAAATGCATCACATCAATTTAAAATCTCAAAACAAGACGTTGATGACTTGGACGCTATTGAATCTATTGAAAATCAATTTCACATTTTAGAAAATAATAATTCGATAAAAGCATCCATTTCAAAAGCTGACTTTAACTCCAAAGCCTACTCCATAAAGGTAAATAACAATATCTATGATGTTGTAATCAATGATGCCTTAGACCAGCAGATTGAAGCTTTAGGTTTTGAGATTGGCGCTTCTAAAAAAGTGAATGACATCAAAGCTCCAATGCCTGGCTTAATTCTAGAAATTAATGTAAAAGAAGGCACGAAAGTCAAGGAAAATGACCCTCTATTGATTCTTGAAGCCATGAAGATGGAAAACGTTATTAATTCTCCAAGGGAAGGCACTATAAAATCAATTAGTGTCAACAAAGGTGAGACGGTAGATAAAAATGCACTTTTAATCGAGTTTGAATAAAACATACGTCAGTTCGAGTATTCCGACATTTTTGTCGGAATGTATCGAGAATTATATATAAAATAATTTGAATTAGATTCCCATTTACATGGGAATGAAAAATTTAAAATTTTTCATGAAAAAAATATTAATAGCCAACAGAGGAGAAATTGCAATTCGTGTCATGCGAACAGCAAGAAAAATGGGTATAAAAACCGTAGCTGTTTTTTCTGAAGTCGATAGAAACTCACCACATGTAAAATATGCGGATGAAGCTGTTTGTATTGGTCCTGCGCCATCGAATGAATCCTATTTAAAAGGTGATAAAATTATTGAAGTTGCCAAATCCTTAAACGTAGATGGCATACATCCTGGTTATGGTTTTCTTAGTGAGAATGCCGACTTTGCCGAGTTATGCGAAAAAAATGGAGTTATATTCATCGGACCTAAATCCCATGCTATAAAAGTTATGGGCAGCAAGTTAGCTGCCAAGGACACGGTAAAGGATTATGATATACCTATGGTACCAGGTACCGACGAAGCCATAACTGATATATCAGAAGCAAAAAAAATAGCTAAGGAGATTGGGTTTCCTATTTTAATTAAAGCCTCCGCAGGTGGTGGCGGAAAAGGCATGCGTATTGTTGAAAAGGAATCTGAATTCGAGTCGCAAATGAATCGCGCTATCAGTGAAGCTAAATCAGCTTTTGGAGACGGGTCTGTATTTATTGAAAAATATGTAGGCTCACCGAGACATATAGAGATTCAAGTTATGGCAGATATGCATGGTAACTATCTTCATTTTTTTGAGCGGGAGTGTTCTGTACAACGTCGTCATCAAAAAGTGGTAGAAGAAGCACCTTCTGTAGTACTCAATCCAAAACTTAGGGAAAAGATGGGACAAGCTGCAATTAATGTAGCCCGTTCTTGTGATTATGTTGGTGCTGGCACCGTAGAATTTCTTTTAGATGAAAACCTTAATTTCTACTTCTTGGAAATGAATACCAGACTACAGGTAGAACACCCTGTTTCTGAGTTAATCTCGGGTGTGGATTTAGTAGAGTTACAGATTAAAGTAGCTCGTGGCGAAAAACTAGATATTAAGCAAGAAGACCTGAAGATCAATGGTCATGCAATTGAACTTCGTGTATATGCCGAAGACCCAATGAATAACTTTCTACCAAGTGTTGGAAATTTGGAAGTATATCAATTACCAAAAGGAGAAAACATTAGAGTTGATAATGGTTTTGAAGAAGGTATGGATATTCCTATTTATTACGACCCAATGCTATCAAAGCTTATAACTTATGGAGACACACGTGAAGAAGCAATAGAACTGATGATAAAAGCTATTGACAATTACCACATAAAAGGTGTGGATACGACATTGGCTTTCGGAAAGTTTGTTTGTGAACACGATGCCTTTAGAAGTGGAAATTTTGATACACACTTTGTAAAAAAGTACTACTCACCTAGCCTGCTTGAAGCACAACACAAAAAAGAAGCTGGAATAGCAGCCAAAATTGCATTAAAACGCTATTTAGAAGACCAGAAGGTTTTACGAGTGCCAAAATAAAACTTAGTGTCATTCCGCACTTGATGCGGAATCCACATTGTAAACTAGATCATGAAACAACACTTCGACCGCTTCGAGAGCCTCAGCAACCAAAGCTCAGTGTGACAGTTCAGAATGACAAAAAAGGAATTATGGAAGACAAAATAAAAACACTAAAGGACAAAATTGAACAAGCCAAACTTGGTGGTGGACAAAAGCGTATAGAGAAACAACACCAAAAGAAAAAACTGACTGCCAGAGAGCGTGTGATGTACCTTTTGGACGAAGGCTCTTTTGAAGAGATTGGAGCTTTGGTCACTCACAGAACCAAGAGTTTTGGTATGGACAAACAAATCTTTTATGGAGATGGTGTGGTTACTGGCTATGGTACAGTAAATGGTAGATTGGTTTATGTCTTTGCTCAAGACTTCACTGTATTTGGAGGTTCATTATCAGAAACCCATGCCGAGAAAATCTGCAAGATTATGGACATGGCGGTTAGTGTTGGTGCTCCAATCATCGGTCTCAATGACTCTGGTGGTGCGCGTATTCAAGAAGGTGTACGCTCATTAGGTGGCTATGCTGATATTTTTTATAGAAATGTACAAGCATCTGGTGTCATTCCACAAATTTCTGCAATAATGGGTCCTTGTGCAGGTGGCGCTGTGTACTCACCTGCTATGACCGACTTTACATTAATGGTAGAAAATACAAGCTATATGTTTGTTACTGGTCCTAACGTGGTAAAAACCGTTACTAATGAGGAAGTGACCAGTGAAGAGTTAGGTGGAGCGAGTGTACACGCTTCAAAATCTGGTGTGGCACACAAAACCTCATCAAACGATGTTGAATGTTTAGAAGATATTAAAACCTTATTGAGCTATTTACCGCAAAGCAACAGGGAAAAACCAGAAGATATAGCTTTTCAATTGAATGATGAAGTCAGAAGCTCACTTTCGGATATTGTACCAGAAAATCCCAATAAACCTTATGACATGCATCAGGTTATTGAAGGTATTATCGATGAAGATTCATTTTATGAAATCCATAAAGATTATGCCGAAAACATCATTGTTGGCTTTGCAAGATTAGGTGGCAAATCTATTGGAATTGTTGCCAACCAACCTATGTTCTTGGCAGGAGTATTGGATGTGGATAGCTCCAAAAAAGGCGCGAGGTTTGTACGCTTTTGTGATTGCTTTAATATTCCTTTATTGGTATTAGAAGACGTTCCAGGGTTTTTACCAGGAACCGACCAAGAGTGGAATGGTATAATTGTAAATGGAGCAAAATTATTGTATGCCTTTAGTGAAGCTACGGTGCCACGAGTCACTGTAATTACAAGAAAAGCTTATGGTGGTGCATACGATGTTATGAACTCTAAACACATAGGCGCAGACATGAATTTTGCCTGGCCGAATGCCGAAATTGCGGTAATGGGTGCTAAAGGTGCAGCCGAAATTATCTTTAAACGTGAAATCTCTGCTGCAGAAGACAAGGAGGCCAAATGGAAAGAAAAAGAAGCTGAGTATGCGGAACTTTTCGCCAATCCATACAGTGCTGCTGAGCGTGGTTTTATTGACGAAGTTATTTTACCACAAAACACTAGACGCAAGTTAATTAAAGCGTTTAGTATGTTAGAAAATAAAGAGGTTGTAAAACCTATGCGTAAGCATGGTAATATTCCGTTGTAAAATTTATTATCTTTAGGATACTAACAATTAATCCAATTAAAATGAAAAAAACATTCTTAACATTAGCATTAATGGTGTTTTGTGTAATAGGGTTTACACAAACACCAGAAGAAATGAAAGCTTGGCAGGATAACATGACACCTGGTGAGCATCACGAATGGTTAGCCTCGTTTAATGGAGAATGGGAAGCGGATATAAAAATGTGGATGGATCCCTCGCAACCTGCAACCGAGTCTAAAGCCACAACGACCAATGAAATGATTATGAATGGGCTTTATCAGCGCTCTACCCATAGTGGAGAAATGATGGGTATGCCTTTTATGGGTGAAGCGATTACGGGTTATGATAATGCCCAAAAGAAATTTCTTAGTACTTGGATCGATAATTTTGGCAGTAGCATCATGTTTATGGAAGGGTCTTACGATAAAACTACAGATACCTTAACTACCACTGGAAATATGATGGATCCTGCATCAGGAAAGGAAATAGAGGTTAGACAGGTATTGACAAAAGTTTCTGAAGACAAACATACTTTTGAAATGTATATGACCATGGATGGCAACGAAACCAAAACCATGGAAATCACCTACAAGAGAAAATAAAAGGTTTCATTTTTTTACAACAAGAAACTCCCAATTCGCGTTGGGAGTTTTTTTATTCAGTTATCGAAAATGGTCAAAAATCGTAATTTAATTATCTAGTAAGCGTCTGTGATAATTAACCTGTCCTAAATGATAAGCCAAATGCATTGCTAAATGCGTTAGAAAATATGCTGTAGATGTTGGTTTTTCAAACACACGGTGTTTGTATTCTTGTTCTAAATCCTGTGGTGTAAGTTTCTCCAAAGTATTTTGAACGGTAACAATAGTATCGTCAATTTGCTTTATTAACTCTATCCTTTGTACATCTTTAAGTGAAAATTCCAAATCACGTTGTCTTATATAACCTGTGTTCCCTAATGCAGCGCCAATAAAATGATTTAAATTTCCTACGAGATGTAAACAAAGGTTTCCTGCTGAATTGGTCACCAAACCATTAACTTTCCATAGATTGTTTTCATACTTATAAGAATTAATTTCTTCTTTTAATTTACTTAAATCCCTACTAAATAGCTTTATTAAAGTGTGTGTTAACATACTATTGCTTTTGTGAATGTTAATGTTGAGTTATTGTATTCTAACTTCTCAAAAATAGGCATTATTTCAGTTACTTTTGCACCATGCAAAAACGGTCACAACTTGAATTTGTTGTCTTAATGGCAGCCCTAATGTCTATTGTCGCTCTGTCAATAGATGCGGTATTGCCTGCCTTACCTGATATTGGCAAACATTTAAATGTTGGTGATCCTTCAGAAAATCCAAAACTAATTACCAGTATCTTCTTAGGTCTAGGTTTTGGACAATTGATCTTAGGACCAATCTCAGATAGTTTGGGTCGCAAACCCATTGTTTATTTAGGTTTTACAATTTTTATAATTGCCTCAATCATTTGTGTTACCACCAAGAATTTTGAGATTATGCTTTTGGGTAGAATTTTACAAGGTGTAGGTTTAGCTGCACCAAGGACGATGGCTATTGCCATGGTTAGGGATTCTTATAATGGTGACTATATGTCTAAAATAATATCCATCGTGGTTATGGTTTTTATTCTTGTTCCTGTGATAGCACCTACATTAGGACAATTTCTGATAAATCACTATGACTGGAAATCCATTTTTACCTTTAACTTAATATTTGGTGTTTTAGTAATGTTCTGGTTTTGGTTGAGACAAAATGAGACACTTAAGAAAGAGCACAAGAAAACGTTTCGGTTATCCATATATAAAACTGGTACTTTTGAATTTCTCAGGATTAGATCTGCCATAATATATACACTTCTTTCCGGATTTATAACAGGCTCATTCATGGTGTACTTGAGCACATCTCAACAAATTTTTGAAAAGCAATACGATTTGGCAGAAGAGTTTCCGCTGATATTTGCAAGTTTAGCGATTTCAATAGGTTTGGCCACGTTCCTCAATAGTCAACTCGTGGTTCGATTTGGTACAAGAAACATAGTGCATACTGCAATGCTAAGTTTTGTGTTGATTTCATTGCTATTTCTTATAATTTTTAGAGAAGGCCAAAATCCAAGTGTTGAAGTTTTAATTGGTTTCTTCGCAGTTCAATTCTTCTGCATTGGCTTTCTATTCGGAAACTTAAGGTCATTAGCTATGGAGCCCATAGGTCATATTGCTGGCATAGGATCAGCTCTAAACGGTTTTATATCTACGGTTATGGCGGTACCCATCGCCAATTATATAGGTAGTTTTATAGTGGACTCCGTAGCACCGTTGTTTTTAGGATTTTTAATGTGTGGAGTAATGTCTTTAATTCTATTTTATATCAATAGGAAAGCTGAATCAAAAGTTTTAAAGACTGCCTAGAAAATTTCTAGACTCCCTTTCCCTTCCCTAATTATTTCCGGTGGCTCAACAGATAAATCTATAACTGTAGATGCTTCGTTATCTCCATAACCTCCATCAATTACAAGATCAACTAAATTATCCCATTTTTCTTGAATCAATTCCGGATCTGTAGTGTACTCAATCACATCATCCTCGTCCCTTATGGATGTAGAAACTATCGGGTTTCCCAAAGCACTGACCAATGCCAGAGCAATAGAGTTATCTGGCACCCTTATCCCTACTGTCTTTCTTTTCTTAAATGGGTTGGGCAAATTTTTAGAGCCAGGCAATATAAATGTGTATGGCCCAGGTAAAGCACGTTTTAAAATTTTGAAAGTAGACGTGTCAATTTGCTTTACATAATCACTGAGGTTGCTAAGATCCTCACAAACAAATGAAAAATTAGATTTCTCGAGCTTTACACCTTTAATAAGAGCAATACGCTCTAATGCTTTTATATTGGTAATATCACAGCCTAACCCATAAACCGTATCAGTTGGGTAGATAACCAATCCACCGTTCTTTAAGATCTTTACGGCCTTTTGAATTTCCTTTGGGTTAGGATTTTCCGGATATATTCTAATTAATTCTGCCATAATATGTATCTTACAAAAGACGTTTACAATGTAAATAATTTTTCAATATGAATGGGCCAAAATATTTTTTCATTTATCTATTTGTTTTTATAGGACTTATGTCCTGTAGCTCTGATGATTCAAATACCAATGATGAGCCGGAAGCACTAAATCCTCTAGTGGCTTACGAAGAATTCAATATATCCTACGGCAATGACAGTGACCAAGTTTTTGATCTTTACCTGCCTCCCAATCGCAATTCTGAAACCAAAACAATAATTCTTGTTCATGGTGGTGGTTGGACAGCTGGAGACAAAGCTGACATGAATGCCTTTAAGGATTATATAAAGACACAAATGACTGGTTATGCCATTGTGAATATGAACTATCGACTTGCAGACCAGAACAATCCACCTTACCCAATGCAAATTAATGATATCACAACAGTTGTGGATTACCTAGAGACTAATGAAAATTACTACAGCATTTCTAACGATATAGGTTTTATTGGTGCAAGTGCAGGTGCGCATCTTTCGCTTTTATGGAGTTATGCATTTGACAGTAATAGCCAAGTAGAAATGGTATGTAGCGTTGTTGGACCAACAAATTTTACAGATCCAGCGTATTTAAACAATACGAATCCCGTTCTTCAGGAAATATTGGATGCCTTTGGTATTGATGCCACAACCGAATTTTTGGAAGAGGTCAGTCCATACCACAGGGTAACAGCCACTGCTCCACCAACCATATTGTTTTACGGAGGACAAGACCCGCTAATTCCTACGACACAAGGAACCGACATGCGCGATAGACTTCAGGAACTTAATATCATCCACGAGTTCACACTTTACCCAAATGAAGGGCATGGCTGGCTTGGCTTGAATTTATTGGACACTACTATAAAGCTGCACACCTTTATTGAAACACATATGTAAAAAGTTAAAATCCTTTTTTACTGTAACATATAGACCTATATCACAGTCTATATAGTATGAATCATCAATCAATCAAAATCCTCATCGCACTGCTCATCACAGTGCCTCTTTTTGCAACTGAAAACATTCCACCAGAGGCAAAACCTCCTATTATTTTTTCAAAGGCAGAAATAGTAAATCCTTCGACAACCCGAATCCCGTTTAAGGTTATTGATCAACTTATCATTGTAGAAGTAGAATTACTGGACAAAGAAGGTAATTTTATAATAGACACAGGATCTGAAACATTAATACTTAACAGTGTTCATTTTAAGCCTACCATGAAATTTAGGGATGATGGTGAATCCAAAAGTGGGGTACACAATGATATTGAAAATGTTAAGGAAAAACATCTCGACGAACTAAGTATAAAAAACCTTAGTATCGAACGACTCAATGCTGATGTAATTGACCTTTCTCATATTGAGAAAACCAAAAAAATTGAAATCTTAGGTATCATTGGCCATAGTATATTAAAAGACTTTGAAATCTTTATTGATTTACACCTAAACCAAATTACGCTTACAAAAACTGATAAGCATGGTAATCGCTTATCTGATAAAGTATATGCAGAAACTATACATGATAGTATCGATTTTAAGTTAAAGCAACACACTATCATTCTAGAAGCCTTAGTTGCAGACAAAAAAGTAAAGTTCGGCTTAGATACTGCTGCCGAGTATAATCAACTCAATAAAAATGTTGATTCAGAAATTTTAAACTATTTTTATCCTAGCAGAGAACTGAAGCTTACTGGAGCCAGTGGAAAAAAAGCAAAAGTTTTGGCAGGGAAATTGTATAGAGTTAGCCTAAATGACACTATCTATTTTGGCCCAATGAAAACAGTACTTTCAGATTTGAAGAATATGAAAAGTGCATTTGGTGTTCAATTAGATGGTATATTGGGTTTTGAGTTTTTTGCACAAAAAAGAACTATTATTAATTATAAGAAAAAGAAACTTTATTTTATAAAGAGTCCGGTCATAGAACCTTGAAAATATTATTACAACATATTGCCTTTATAGCCTTCCTAATATTTACTGCTAGTGGTTTTGCACAGAACGACACTAAAAAAGGGTACAATATACAAGGTGAGGAAGTCACATTTATCTTTAATCTAAAGGATTACCCAAATATTGAAAATAATGATGAAGAAGTGAATGATGTGTTCGTTTCTGGTGAGTTCAACAATTGGGCAAAAGACCAATGGAGAATGGATAAGGTCAATGATTCCATTTACACACTAAAAAAAGATTTATCAGAATTTACATCTGATTTTGATTGGGAATTCAAGTTTATAGTCAATAGCGTACATTGGGCAGAACCATCTCGACAGTTCGAAAATATTGCCAATGCTAAATCTGGTGATATTTGGTTCCATGGCATCTATAACCTTAAGCTTTATAGTGCGTTTGCAACGGATTATGGAAATGTGTCCTTTAAACTCAAAGGTTACAAAGACGCTAAAAAAGTGGTTCTAAGCGGCACTTTTAACCGTTGGGACGAAACTGGTTTTAAGATGAAACCAACCGAGGACGGTTGGGAAGTTACTTTACAATTGCGACCAGATATTTATCAATACAAATTTATTGTAGATGGCAACTGGATCACCGACCCACGAAACCCATCTAAAGTAGAAAACGAGTACGATGGCTACAATTCGGTTATTGATGTTCAAAAGAACGTAACCTTTAGGCTTTGTAAGTTTCCTGATGCTGAAAACGTAATTTTAAGCGCTGATTTTAATGATTGGTCTGAGCATGACTTTAAAATGAAAAAAATAAATGGCTGCTGGGTTTATAATCAGAAACTTTCCGGAGGAAAATACCATTACAAATTTATTGTAGATGGTAAATGGATAACGGACCCTGCCAATACTGTAAAGGAATACGATTACGATGGTAATATTAACTCGGTTTGTATGGTGAAATAATATAAAACATCAGGAATTACTTCATTTTTTAATTGATTAGACTATTACTTCCAAAATTAAATTTCAAACCAAAAGAGAGAACATTATAAGTCCCTTTTTCAAAGTAAGCTTCTAGCTCATCGGGAACTCTAATATTGGATTTAATCTGCCGCCAATCATAAACGACCATTAAGTTTAGGTTTTCCATAAATTCATATTCGAGTCGTAAGCCATATATCCACAGCTTTCCTGAATCTCTATTGCTTTTACCAGAAACTATTGAATTGGACAGCGTGGCTTCTCCACCAAAAGATGTATATATACCCAATCGCACTTTGGAAATGGGCAAGAGCTCATATCCTAAAGTTAAATAGCGCTCTTCTATCTGGGTATTATTGTAATTACCAACAGATTCCCTGTCGATAACATCAAAATTGTTGATACCGTAATTAACTCCAACATAGAGATTTTTAAATACAAATAAGTTGCCACTAAAACCAAAACCATCTGTACCATCAAAACCACTACCTATAAAATTATCTCCATTGGGCATTGGCAATTGGTAGCTAAATGAAATCGAGCCTAAATATTGACGGGATTCATCAAATAAAAATTTAATTTCAGAGGTGCTATGATCTTGATCCAAACTATCCTCTTGCGCTTGCAGTTGAAAACAAACACCAACACCAATTAAAACCTTAATAATTAAACTGAAACGCATGTTCTAAAGTGTTTACATCTATGATTTGGCTAGTTTGTTCCCCTTCATTGGTACTATAAATAAATTCTACTTGAGATTGTAATGGCACCAAAATTTGTCCGTCTTCAACATTGGGGTTAAGATTGTTAAGCTGTCCTGAAAATTGCTTCACCTCAAAACAACTGCTTGCAGCCTCATTAATTACATCTTCTTCAAATATCTCAAAACAATATGGTTCAATAAACCTAAAAATATAGTCTAGGGTCATATCGTCATCACTTTCCTTTGTGATGCTATAATTAAAAACGGCTAATTGGGCCAATTCAACAGTTTGCAAATCAAAAAGCAAATCATTGGGAGTATATTCTTCCGTACTTGTTTGATAACGATAAGTCGAATACTGATTGTCTGCTGAAATTAAAATATAGAACAAATCATTTGGACCAAATAATGATGTTATATTAAACTCACCGGCTGCATTACTATAACCTTCTCCTACAAGCACCCTGTCTGATAAAGATGAATTAGTATCAGTGTAAATTTCTATATGTACGTTAGATACTGGTGAACTGGTCTGATCAATAACGTTGCCTTTAACCAAAACCCTAATATCGTTATCGATTTGGGTCTCTTCACAACCTACAAAAAGCAACTGTATGAAGAAAATACAACATACATAGGCAATTTTTTTGTTCATAATTGGACTATTTTATATGAGATGAGAAAAGTAGGAAAAGGTTGCGTCGAAAGATCAAGAAATAATTTCGAGCTTGGCAAATCGTAACAACAGTTTTTTTGTATCACCATTTTCAAACTTAATTTCAGCTTTTAGGTCACCTCCTGCACCTTCGATTTTTAGTACCTCTCCTCTACCAAAACGTTGGTGGTTGACTATATTTCCAACAGTGAGTTTGGCATCAAACAAATTTGAAGCACCATTGGATTGACTCACAGGTTTTAACTTTTTCGGAGTACTGAGCTTAAAACCTTCAGACTTCTTTTTAGTATCCTTTTTCTTAAACTTTGGCGACTTAGGTTTTGCAAAACGGATTTTGTTGGGTTCTATATCCCCAAATATTGAGGCATCGAGCATTGGGTTAAATCGTTGCTCTTTCATTGGTGTTGTATTGTTAATAAACTTATCATCAATCTCTTCAATAAAACGGCTAGGCTCAGCATCAATCAGTTTTCCCCAACGGTAACGTGAGACCGTATATGTAAGATAAGCTTGTTTTTCAGCTCTGGTTAATGCCACATAGAATAAACGTCGTTCTTCTTCAAGTTCACTACGTGTATTCATGCTCATGGCACTCGGAAATAAATCCTCTTCCATACCTACAATGAACACATGCGGAAATTCCAGTCCTTTAGCCAAATGAATGGTCATCAATGCCACATGGTTGGGATCACCCTTATCGCCATCTAAGTCAGTTGCCAGGGCAACATCTTCTAAAAATTCTGCCAAAGACCCTGTGCTATCCGCTACTTCTATCTGGCCTTCAACAAAATCCTTGATACCGTTCAACAATTCCTGTACGTTGTCCATCCTAGTAACACCTTCAGGAGTACCGTCCTTGTTCAATTCCCTTATTAAACCACTCGTTTTGGTAACATGCTCTGCAAGTTCAAAAGCGTTGGCATTTTGATTCATCACTTTATAACTTTCAATAAGTGTTACAAAGTCCTTTAACTTATTTTTTGTACCGTTGTTGATATTAATGGAAACATTATCAATGTCCATCATAATATCATAAATGGTTTTACCTGAAGCATTTGCTGCAACCACCAATCGATCTATGGTGGTTTGCCCAATTCCTCTGGCTGGATAGTTAATAACACGCTTTAAGGCTTCCTCATCAGCAGAATTGAGAATAAGTCTTAAATAAGCCGTAACATCCTTTATTTCTTTACGTTGGTAAAATGACAATCCGCCATAAATTCTGTACGGAATATCACGTTTCCTTAAGGCATCTTCAATAGCACGCGATTGCGCATTGGTACGGTAAAGGACTGCAAAGTCACTATTAGGCAACTGTTGATTCATCTTAGTCTCCCAAATGGTACTGGCAACATAACGCCCTTCATCACCATCGGTCATGGTTCGGTGTACAATAACCTTTTCACCTTCCACATTAGCTGTCCAAACGACCTTGTCTAGTTTGGTTTTATTGTGCTCAATTACTGAATTTGCTGCACCAACAATGTTTTTGGTAGAACGATAATTCTGCTCTAAGCGGTATACTTTAACATCATCATAATCCTTTTGAAAATTGAGAATGTTATTAATGTTTGCACCTCTAAAAGCGTAGATGCTCTGTGCATCATCACCTACCACACAAATATTTTGAAAACGGTCAGAAAGCGCTCTTACAATCAAGTATTGCGAATGATTGGTATCCTGGTACTCATCTACCAGAATGTAGCGGAATTTATTTTGATATTTTGCAAGCACATCTGGAAAACGTGTTAACAATTCGTTAGTGCGCAACAGCAAATCATCAAAATCCATAGCACCAGCCTTAAAACAACGCTCTACATATTCCGTATAGATTTCTCCCATTTTTGGTCGCCTTGCCATAGCATCAGCTTCCATAAGTTCTGGATTGTTGAAATAGGCTTTAACGGTAATCAAGCTATTTTTATAGGAAGAAATTCTGCTATAGATCTGTTTGGTCTTATAAATATCCTTATCAAGGTTCATTTCCTTGATGATGGCACCCAAAAGTTTTTGCGAATCTTGCGTATCGTAGATTGTAAAATTACTCGGAAAGCCAAGATGATGGCCTTCAAACCTTAAAATCTTAGCAAACACAGAGTGGAAGGTTCCCATCCAAAGATTTTTAGCCTCGCTATCGCCGACAATATCGGCAATTCTGCCTTTCATCTCGCGAGCCGCCTTATTAGTAAATGTGAGTGCCAAAATATTGAAGGCATCTACTCCTTGACTCATCAAATAAGCAATACGGTATGTCAACACACGTGTTTTACCAGAACCTGCACCAGCAATGATTATCATTGGGCCGTCTTTCTGTAATGTTGGTGCTAATTGTGCGTCGTTAAGTTGACTGAGGTACTTTTCCAAAACAAACTTTTTCAAACCGTGAAAATACGCATCCTCTTAGGTTTTTCCATGTTTAAAAGTCATTAATTATAAACAATATATCAAGAGTTTGGTTTTGTATAATTTCAATATCTTTAGTGAAAATTTTCACAGCAATGAAGGCAATTTTCGCATTACTTTTTTTTTCAACATCACTAATCATCAGTGCTCAAAATACATTGAAGCAAGATATCATCAATATTGAAGATAAATTAATTGAATGGAGGCATCACTTTCATCAGAACCCAGAATTATCTAATCGCGAATTTAAAACTGCTGAAAAAATTGCGGAGCATTTAAAATCCCTAGGACTCGATGTTGAAACCGGAATTGCAAAAACTGGAGTCGTAGCTTTATTAAAAGGCGATCATCCAGGCAAAGTGGTGGCATTGAGAGCTGATATTGATGCGCTTCCTGTAACCGAACGCAACGACCTACCCTTTAAATCTGAAGTTCGAACTACGTTTTTAAACACTGAAACCGGAGTAATGCATGCCTGCGGGCACGATACACATATTGCTATTTTAATGGCTACAGCCGAAGTATTATCAAAGCATAAAGACAAAATTAATGGTACTATTAAGTTTATTTTTCAACCTGCTGAAGAAGGACCACCTCCTGGTGAAGAAGGAGGAGCTAAATTGATGATTAAAGAAGGTGTTTTGGAAAATCCTAAAGTCGATGCGATTTTTGGTTTGCACATCAATTCTCAAACTCCAGTTGGCACCATAAAATATAAAACAGGAGGTATTATGGCGTCTGTTGAACGTTTTGTCATTGATGTAAAAGGCAAGCAAACCCATGGCTCTCAACCATGGTCTGGTGTAGATCCTATTCTTATCTCCGCTAAAATCATTGACGGATTACAGACGATAATCAGTCGTGAAGCGAAACTTACCGATGAGGCTGCAGTTATTACCGTTGGCAAAATAACAGCTGGCACACGATTTAATATCATTCCTGAATCCGCTGAAATGATAGGGACTGTGAGAACTTTAGATCCCAATATGCGCACTATGATTGAAAAACGCATGAAAGAAATGACCGAGACCATAGCCAACGCTTATGGAGGAGAAGCCACAATTACATTTCAGAACAATACAGCCATCACCTATAATGATCCCGATTTAACAGAGCAAGTATTACCGTCATTACAAAAAGTTGCCGGAGAAGAAAACGTTGAACTTATGAAAGCAACGACTGGAGGTGAGGATTTTTCTTATTTTCAGGAAGTGGTTCCTGGCGTGTATTTCTTTTTAGGAGGAATGACACCCGGTTCGGTTGAATCTTACCCGCACCATACACCAGATTTCAAAATAGATGACAGTGGAATGTTACTTGGTGTAAAAGCCTTTACGCAACTAACATTGGATTATTTGAACAATCAATAGTCTTTTTCTCTTTTGCCATCACCAACCATGGCAGATTTTAATCCATCCTGGATATTCAACCAAATAAAATTGAAAACTGATTTGGTGGTATCGCGCTCTACTTGTTCCGTATCGCTATGTCTAAAATCATTTGCTTTATTTTCACTGTCATTGGATACAAACAGGTTTATAATGCCAGACAAAAGCGTTTTTTTGTCCTTACCATTTTCTTTTAAAGCTATAACCTTAAGATCATCGTATCTCACTTTGAGGTCGACAATTGAAGTATAAGGGTTTCCGTTTACCGTAAAATAGGTTTGTTCTAAAACCCCTTCAAATTGCGTATTGAGATTGGGCCCAGTAAACTGGTTCATTTCTTCGGCTTGAATTCTACCTAAGTCTGTTTTAAAAACAAATCGATCTGCAGTATCCTGAACTTTAAAGCTCCAATCCACCTCCATAGGTGATGATTCCATGAATAATGACTTCACATTAATCTTTGTGTCTTTTTCACCATAGATATTTCCTAAATTTATTATCGATGCCTGTAAGTCTTTAAATTCCAAAGTTCCTGCTTTGCTATCGGCATTCATTTTTTCTGAATACTTCAAGTATCCATTCTCCAGCACCACTTCATCCATCCCTAAATTAAAACCTAGATTCCTCAACATTTTACTGTACAATGGCTTTTCGGTGAGATCATCGGCCACTAATTTATCTCTATAGATTTCAGCTTGGGGTTGATCAACCTCTACTCTTTTGGAATTAAGGTAAAACTTGTCCTCAGTATTAAATCCGTAATCGAGGTTTTTAAAGGTCAGTTGGTTAATGGTTAAATCGAAATGGTCCCTCTCTTTATTAATTATATCCGATAACTGTTGTGTGGTGTATTTAGTCTTTAACCCAAATGCTTCAAAAACCGCACTAGAATCTGTTATACGTAATGATTGTGAGCTTAAATTTTCATAAGCATTTATTGACCACTTTAGATTTTCACCTTCTAGAATAAAACCTTTATAAGTAAAAGGTATTTGCTTTTTATTAGGCTCTGATTTGGTCTGAAAATCACTCAATTCAAAATTGAATCGCGGTAAACTTAATAGAGTTGAATCCGTCTCAAAATTAGTAACCAATACATCAGAGTTGGTAACTGCAATCGTTTCAACATGTATACTATTTTTAATCTTATCGAAGGTATTAGAGCTATAGTTCTTATTTTCAATCAAGGGATTGTAGCTGTACTTAATAATCGCATTTTCAATATTGATTGCGCCAATTGAAAGCTCATCATTAAAAATATAATCCCAATAACTGAGATCGGAAATCCTTAGCTGCTCAAGTTCTGCTGAGAAAATTATGCTATCCGTCGTTTCACCCTTGACCTTTATACGAGGTGACTCTAATTCTAAATTACCTGACAGCATGCTTGCGTTAATGTCAGAATACACTACATCAACATGCTTTGGTAAGCTATTTATTAGTGTAGATATTTTATTTTCTATTATGAGATTACCAATAATTGGCAATGCTACAGCCAAAACCAATATGACACTTATAATAACTATTTTCTTTTTGTGACTACGCTTCATGTTATAAAGATAAAATTTCATTGTTTTGGTAGCAATTAATTTTAAATATCTTTACTTTTCAAATTAGCATTATGGATTCTGTTATAGATTTTTTGGGTACAATTCCTTGGTGGGCTTGGATTTTGATCGTTTTAGCTCTTATTGCAATAAGGGACATTACGCAGCGCAAGCACACTATAAGACATAATTTTCCTGTAATTGGTCATATTCGCTATTTATTTGAAAGTATCGGCCCGGAAATTCGGCAATATTTTGTGGCAAACAACAGGGAAGAACTACCTTTTAACCGAATTGAGCGTGGATGGGTTTATGCATCTTCTAAAAACGAGAATAACTATGAAGGTTTTGGAACGGACAGAGACATCTACGCACATCAGCATATTTTTGTTAACAATGCCATGTTTCCCTTTCGTATTGAAAAAGACCATCCCAATGCAATCGACAAAACTTTTCTACCCTGCGCCAAGGTAATGGGAGAATTCAACAAAAGACGTAAGCCCTATCGCCCAGCGTCCGTAATTAACGTGTCTGCAATGAGTTTTGGCTCATTGTCTGCAAGAGCCGTAGAATCTATGAATAAAGGTGTTAAAATCGCTGATGCCTACCATAATACTGGAGAAGGTGGATTATCACCCTACCACTGCAACGGTGGTGATGTGGTTTTTCATTTCGGAACGGGTTATTTTGGAGTCCGAGGAAAAGACGGAGGTTTTTCAATGGAAAAAATGAAAAAGTTGGTGGAAGACAATCCGTTTGTTAAGGCGATAGAAATAAAACTTTCCCAAGGTGCAAAACCTGGAAAAGGTGGTGTTTTACCAGGTTCTAAAATCAGTCATGAGATTGCCGAAATCCGTGGTGTGGAAGTTGGCAAAACAGTATTATCACCACCAAACCACAGTGCCTTCTCAACTGTAAATGAAATGGTGGATTTTATTGAAGCCATAGCTGAAGAAACTGGTTTGCCAGTTGGCATAAAAGCTGCAATTGGAAAATTAGATCAATGGGAAGAGTTGGCTGACATCATGGTTAAAACTGGCAAAGGGCCAGATTTTATTGCTGTTGATGGTGGTGAAGGTGGTACAGGTGCCGCACCACCAAGCTTTGCTGACCATGTGTCTTTGCCTTGGGTATATGGTTTTGGAGATCTATACAAATTATTTAAAGAAAGAGGATTGACGGAACGCATCGTTTTTATAGGTAGCGGAAAACTTGGTTTTCCTGCAAAAGCAGCTATGGCATTTGCAATGGGAGCTGATTGCATTAATGTGGCACGTGAAGCCATGATGAGTATTGGCTGTATCCAAGCTCAAATCTGCCATACCAATCGCTGTCCTAGTGGTGTCGCGACACAGAATAAGTGGTTGCAACGCGGTATTGATGTTCCCCTAAAATCTGAACGCTTGGCACAGTATTTTAAAACCTTTAGAAAAGAACTGATTGAAATTACACATGCTGCAGGATATGAGCATCCTTGTCTATTTACAATGGATGATATCGAAGTGAATGTCGATGATCACAACCTGGCTAAAGAATTGAGCAGCACTTATCAATACAATAAAACACGAGTTCCTTTCAAATCCATGCAACATTTAAAGGATTGTATGTATCTTGGTGGCGCAAAGAAGAAATAACTTTTATGGAACAACAACTTATAGACCTTTTAATGTACACGATTCCTGCGTTGGTAACAGGAGCTATTGCTTACTTATTTTTTAAGGAGCATACTGATAACGAAAACAATCGTCGTAACTTTATAATCACCAAGGACCTGCAAAAAGAGGCCTTTCCAATTCGGCTTCAGGCTTACGAACGCATGTCACTTTTCTTAGAGCGTATAGCCCCAGCAAAACTATTAACTAGAGTAAACCCAACATCTTCAAATAAAGAGGATTACGAAAATTTACTTACAGCAACAATTGAACAGGAATTTGAACACAATCTATCGCAACAAATCTATGTTAGCGACCAATGCTGGAACATTATTATTGCCGCAAAAAATGCCACAATTCAGTTGATAAGAAAGGCCAGCATGAATGACAAAACAGATTCTGCAAATAAGCTACGCGAAGTCATATTAACCGAACTTATGGATAAACCAGCTCCCAGCAAAGCAGCATTAGCTTTTATCAAAGAGGAAGTTGGGGAACTTTGGTAGAAATTAAAAGACAGTACAAAACTAACCTTTATGCCGTTGCTCGGCATAGTCATAACCTTGTTGCCACCACTTTTCCATCAAACGTTTACTGAATATCAAGGAGTTTTCGGTTAAGCTGGTTGGAGTATAATACAAATTGAGCTTTACGTTTTTATTTTTAGCTGCCAGCTTTCCTATAAGTATATCGTTACGCTCCACCTGGTCTAGCAAATGCCCAAATAAACTTATCATTAGCGAAAAAGGGTTTTTCCCAAGCACTTTTTGCTTTCCTAAGGATTCCGCTTCTAAGACAACCGCATCTACTTCGGTTGCACCTCGCTGGATAGCTTCACGAATAGGGATAACACAACCCAAACCACCATCAGCATACTCATAGCCATCTACTTTAGCCAAAGACATAAACGGAATATAATTGCACGAAATCCAGATCCAGTTACAGAATTCCTCATAACTACACTCCTTAATGGACTTATACTCCACCCGATTCATTGACAGATTTGAAACCGTCACCACAACATCGTGCTTGGTCGCTTTTATTTTTTCGTACTCTTCCCTAGTAAAATTTTCCCTTATGTTTCGTTTTAAGGCTTTACTTTCTCCAAACGTCCGTTTCATCCTTATGAACTGCCATATGGAATTCACAAAATCTATGGATACAAACTCCCTATCACCCTTTTTGCGCTGCACAAACGGGCTTACACTAAAGATATCCTCTTGTTGAACATTAGTAAAAATATCGTAGAGTTTCGATATATCATTCACGGCCAAATGTGGAACCAACAAACTACCCGTTGAGGTTCCCAAAAACATATCGTAATTGCGTTTTTTGCGCTCCATAAGATATTGCGCCACACCACCAGCGAAAGCACCTTTACTTCCACCACCTGAAATAACCAATGCTCGCATTAATTTTTGTTTTGTTGAAGTTTCTCAGACATTTGTTTTGCAAACTTAACCAATCTCCAATTATGATGCGATTTTGCCTGGTCTAAGTTAGAACGACATTTATCGTTGCAGGATTTTATAAGATCTAAGTACTGAAAAGCATTGATGCGCAAATCAGCGTTATGCTGTTGGTTAGTATAACCTACCAACTCCTCATAGAGCCCTTGTTTACTGTCTGCTTGGTAAAATGGCGTGTTCAGATTGAGAACCAACCATAGAAGCCTTACATTTTTGTCATTAAAACCGTGTATATTTCTAGTTTTAGACAAATATTTGGCACGTTCTTCAGGAAAATTATACCAAAGATTATAAAGTGCATTTTCTATGGTAATATAGGATTTATCGTCTAGCAAGGTTTCGTATTCCTCTTTTAAATCCTTTGGAATCTGAGTCACATATTTAGAAATGGCCTGACGTACTTTTAGACCATGTCTAAAGGTGTCTGAAGTCACCAGTTCCGGTACTTGGGAAATAATTTTCACCTTGGCTTCATCAGAAGCATAGTACTTTAGGTATTCTGAGCATTTAGAGGATTTAGTTTCACAATCGACCATTAAATATTCATTGATATATGAAGATTGATTTTTCAACATGTCAAAAGCCGTATCCACAGGAAAATCTTTTTGTTTGATCCATAGATTAACAAAACCCGACAGCGAATTGCCATATAAGCGCTCTACTTCAGAAATAAAATCTGAAGTTTCTACAGTGTCAAATTGATGCTTCTCTAAATAATTCTTGACTGCATTTTTAAACACCTTCTCGCCTAACAAAGTTTTTAAGGCATGTAAAACCCACGCACCACGCTGATAAAACGTTAGACTACTCGATTTAGGGTCTAAAAGTGATGTACCACTACCAGCAATATCCTGCCTACCCAGATCTACAGCAGACTCATAAAGCTTAAAATAATAATGATTATCGCCAAAAATATCGCGCTCAGCTAATAAAGCATAGTAGGTCGCAAAACCTTCTTGTAGCCAATGATGCTCACCAGATGTTGCGGTCACTAAATTCCCAAACCATTGATGCGCCAGTTCGTGCGCATTAACATTGATGTAGTTGCGGTCATTAAATCCGATGGAATCGACCACAAAGGCATCTGAGAAAATCGTACAGCTCGTATTTTCCATACCTGCATAGAGAAAATCATGCACCGGGACTTGTTTGTAATTCTGCCAGGGATAGGCAAAACCTATTTCCTTCTCGAGAAAATCGAACATTTGTTTAGAGTAACGGTACGTTGGCTCAACTTTTAGTGAATCCTCAGGATAGTAGTAATACTCTAAAGGGATACCGCTTTCTGAGGTTTCTGTTTTTTTATTGTATTTACCAATAGCCAAAGCGACAAGGTAACTAGACATTGGTTTTTGCATATCGTAATACCAGGTAATCGTTGAGTCGTTGATTTGTTTATTAGTTAGTTTGCCATTTGAAAGCATTTCATAATCCTTGTTAACAAAACTAATCTGCAAATCAAACTCAATTTTATCATTAACATCGTCAATACTAGGCAACCAGTTGCTTGTGTATTTCCCCTGTCCCTGGGTCCAGATTTGAGGTTTCTCATTTTTATTCACAAAGTATAAAGCCTTTCTTGGTCTAACATCGTATTTAAAGGACAGTTCGTGTTTCTCACCGGCTTCGAAACGACTTATAAACCACAACTTTTCGCCATCATATTTATAATTTATACTGTCATGGTCGTATTCTTCAAACTGAAAATTCATTTCTTTAGCATCCAAATAGACAGAATCAACAGGTTTCAAAATTTTAAATTTAACCTTACTTCTTCCCCAGATTTTCAACGAATCAGCATTAACAATTATATCTGAATCTATTTTTTCAAAATCCACATAATCCGTTTGCTGAGCAAAGGCATTACTCATTGTGAAAAAGGATAAAACAACAAAAATTCTTTTCATATTTAGATGTAAACAAGAATGAGACCAAAATACAATTTTCTGCCATTATTACGAAGGCAGGAACCTAAAACGTGAGATTCTTCGCTGCGCTCTGAATGACATCCCAAAGTGATTCTTTTCTTCACAGGAATTAATTAAATTCGCAATTATGAGTGTGAACTTACAAACACCTATCGACTACCTTAAAGGCGTTGGTCCAAACCGAGCAGATTTGTTGCGCTCAGAGTTAGGTATTCACACTTATCAAGACTTGATTAATCTGTTTCCCAATCGCTATATTGATCGTACCAAACACTATAAGATCAATCAGTTACAACGCAACAATGCTGAAGTTCAGGTTGTTGGCACTATCACTGGTTTTAGGGAAGTCGCACAAAAACGAGGTAAACGCTTGGTTGCCGATTTTAAAGACGACACAGGCACAATGGAACTCGTTTGGTTTCGTGGCCAAAAATGGATTAGGGAAAATCTTAAGATCGGTAAACCTTATGTAGCCTTTGGAAAAGCCAATTGGTTCAATGGCAGATTCAGTATGCCGCACCCAGAACTTGAATTACAAGCCGAGCATGAGAGTAATTTACGCTCAGCGATGCAGTCCATATACCCTTCAACAGAAAAACTGTCCAACAAAGGCATTAGCAACAGAGTGGTATCCAAAATAATGCAACAATTATTTTTGGAAACCAGAGATAAGTTTGCGGAAACCTTACCCGAGTCCATTAAAGGGGAATTGAAATTATTGGGTAAATCTGAGGCACTTTTTAACGTCCATTTTCCGAAGTCACCAGAATTACTTTCAAGAGCTCAGTTTCGGTTGAAATTTGAAGAATTATTTTATATCCAATTACAATTAATTTTAAAAAACCTCATTCACAAATCCAAGATAAAAGGTCTAATTTTTGAACAAGTCGGAGACTACTTCAATACATTTTACAATGAGCATTTACCCTTTGAATTGACCAACGCACAAAAACGTGTTTTAAAAGAAATTCGATCGGATTTAGGCAGCAATGCCCAGATGAACCGACTTTTACAAGGTGATGTAGGTTCTGGAAAAACTATAGTTGCATTTATGTCAATGCTTATGGGACTTGACAACGATTTTCAATGCTGTCTAATGGCGCCAACTGAAATTTTGTCAGTTCAACACTATAACGGATTACAAGAACGGTGTAATAAATTGAATATCAGTATTTCACTATTAACTGGTTCAAGTAAAACTTCAGAACGTAGAGAAATCCATGAAAATCTCGAAAATGGTAATTTACATATCTTGGTTGGTACGCATGCCCTGCTCGAAGATAAGGTAAAATTTAAGAATTTAGGTCTCGCTATTATTGATGAACAACATCGCTTTGGAGTGAAACAAAGATCAAAATTGTGGCACAAAAATGAGTTGCCTCCGAATATACTTGTGATGACCGCTACTCCAATCCCGAGAACTTTAGCCATGTCCGTTTATGGTGATTTGGATATCTCGGTTATTGATGAATTACCCGCTGGAAGAAAGCCGATAAAAACGGTACATCGCTATGACAATAATCGACTTAAAGTCTTTCGGTTTATGAAAGATGAAATTGCCAAGGGCAGACAGATTTATGTCGTCTATCCCTTGATACAGGAAAGTGAAGCGTTGGACTATAAAGATTTAATGGATGGCTATGAAAGTATATCGCGCGAATTCCCAATGCCTGATTATCAGATTTCCATAGTTCATGGTAAAATGAAAGCAGATGACAAAGATTACGAGATGCAGCGCTTTGCAGAAGGTAAAACCAATATTATGGTTGCCACTACCGTAATTGAGGTTGGTGTTAATGTGCCGAATGCCTCTGTTATGGTTATTGAAAGCGCGGAACGCTTCGGTTTATCTCAGTTACACCAACTACGTGGTCGTGTTGGTCGCGGTGCAGAACAAAGTTATTGTATTTTAATGACGAGCCATAAACTCAGTCAGGATAGTAAAACTCGATTGGAAACCATGGTGCGCAGTAGTGATGGTTTTGAAATTGCAGAAGTGGATTTAAAATTGCGTGGACCAGGTGATATTATGGGCACACAGCAAAGTGGTGTTTTAAATCTTAGGATTGCAGACATTGTAAAGGATAAAGATATTTTAGAACAAGCCAGATATTACGCCAAGTCGGTTTTAAAATTGGATCCGAGTTTGGCTTTGCCTGAACATAAGGTGATTTTGAGCACTTACAGGCAGATGAGTAAGTATCGTAATATTTGGAATTATATTAGTTGAATTAAACCTTGCCTACCTTTGTTGGTGTTTTCCACCAAGGAGCTCAGGGCAAGAAAAAAAGGCCTGGCACCAACAACAACCAGACCTTTAAAACACAACTGTACGTGTTTTTGCTGATGAAATACAAATTTTGTACACCACAAATTACTCCCATAATAAAAGCAAGCTTGTTAGAAAGTTGTTAAAGCGTACTGACATTCTGTTAATTAACGTATTGTTAAGACATAAAAAAAAGGTGCTTTCGCACCTTTTATAAGTTAATAATTTTAAGATTAGGCAGTTTGTTCCTCGTGTTTACCTTCGTAAACTTCTTCCACCAATTTAGCGTTGAATGCTGGTAAGTCGTCAGGATTTCTACTTGTCACCAATCCTTCGTCCACAACTACTTCTTCATCGACCCAATTGGCTCCTGCGTTAATTAAATCTGTTTTTATAGAATCATAAGAGGTTACTTTTCTACCTTCAATCACTCCAGCTTCGGCCAATAACCAAGGCGCATGACAAATCGCTGCAACGGGTTTATGCGCTTCAAAAAATGATCTTACAAAGGCTACTGCGTTTTTATCTTTTCGCAGTACATCTGGATTTATCTGTCCACCCGGCAATACCAAAGCATTGTAATCCTTTTGGTTCACTTCACTTAAAGTCTTATCTACTTTATATGAATTGCTCCAATTACCGTCGTTCCAACCTTTGATTTCACCAGATTCCAATGATACGATATGCACATCGGCACCAGCTTTTTCCAAGGCTTTTTTTGGCTCTCTTAATTCACTTTCCTCAAATCCGTTTGTTGCTAAAATTGCTACTGTTTTTTTATTTAAATTTTCCATTATATTTTTTTGTTTAATTATTCGTTATTCGATTAAATTCTTCATTCGTTATAGTCTTTCATATATAGGGTAAACCTAATTAACAATTGTATTTAGGTTATTTATAGCATCTCCAATAAGTGTATCACCTTCTAAAATTTCGAAAGTCACATTATAAGGAGCATCATCATGCAGGGCTCTTACGAGTGTTTGAGCCACATCTGCCCTACTGATCTCACCCTTTTTGTTTAATTTTTCTCTAAGCTCAATTTTTCCCTTTCCGTCGAAATTATTTAAAGTTCCTGGTCTTACGATGGTATATTTTAGACCACTGCTCTTAAGATGTTCATCGGCATTTTGCTTGGCTTTCATGTAATCCTTCAAGTCATCGACCGCATCTGGGTTATCAGCTCCCATGGAGCTTAACATTACAAATCGATTGACGTGCGCCATTTTTGAAACTGCCATTAAGCGCTTTGCGCCTTCCTGATCGACCTCAACAACGTTTTTACCTCCAGAGCCTGCTGCAAAAATTACTTTATCAATGTTGCTTACAGCATGCGTTAAATTTTCGGTCAAATCTGCTAAAACAGTATCTATACCTTCCTCATTAAATTCTTCTAACTGCTCTTCCTTTCTTACCATCGCAATTGGATTGAAATACTGGGAGGACTTTAAAAGTTTAACCACCTGTTTTCCTGTGGTACCGTTGGCACCTGCTACTAATACGTTCTCCATAATTATCCGTTAACGATAAATGCATGAATCACACCTGGCAACCAAGCCAATAAGGTGAGTAGCACACTGATTAAAAATGTAGTTCCCAAACCGTGTTTTAGAAATACGGCTAATGGTGGTAATAGTATATTTAAAATGATAGTTAATAATGACATGATATTATTTGTTTTGTTTCTTTCAAATATAATTGACATTACAGCCTATGTTTTGTCATAAAGAATTAAATCTTAACGCATATTAATTATTCAACGAGTTTGTTACCTCATTACAAAATTTTATTTTAGTCCAATAACCAACATCACCATGCTCACCAAACTCGGTCAAAGATTTACAGACGGTTTTACCAAATACATGCCTAGCGCATATGTTTTTGCGCTGATCTTAACGATATTAACTGCTTTACTTGCTTTGCTATTTACTGAGAGCAAGCCCATACAAGTATTAGAAGGTTGGTATGGAGGCTTTTGGAACCTGCTATCCTTTGGGATGCAAATTGTTCTTATCATTATTACAGCCTATTGTATTGCGCAATCACCATTGGTAAAAAAAGGCATTGACCAATTGGCAAGATGGATAAAAACACCGACTCAAGTATATCTTATCATTATTGCGCTTGGTTCACTGCTATCGCTAATTAGTTTTGGTATGGTGGTCGTTACTGCGATTTTAGGGCGCGAACTCGCATTACGTATCAAAGGCATCCATTACCCTTTTTTGGTGGCTTGTGTGTATTTTTCTTTTAATGGTTGGGTTTGTGGCTTGTCGAGTTCGATTGCGCTTTTGCTAAATACGGAAAACAATTTTTTAATCGAAAGCGGTGTCCTTAACAATACCATTTCTACAAGTTACAGTTTAGGCTCCAATCTTAACCTTGCCATGATTGTCGTGTTTGTGGTAGTGGCTCCAATCTTGATTTGGCTATTGATTCCGAAATCCTTTGAAGGCAAAGAACTCAAGGATCTACAAACGTCTCTGGATGATGAGGAAAGCTCGGTAAAAATGGAAGCACTATCCTATAAGTTACCATTTAAAGCCGTCTCTGATGCACTTAATAACGCTGGCTGGTTGCAGATTGGAGTAGCGCTATTAGGAGTGATTTATATTATCTATCATTTTGCGACTAAGGGTTTTGACCTCAACTTTAACATCATGATATTTATATTCTTGATTGTTGGTATGCTACTGCACATCACTCCGATGCGCTACAGTATTGCCATGAAACGCGCCAGCTCCAATATTTCAGGGGTCCTGTTTCAATATCCGTTTTATGCAGGCATCATGGGCATTATGATGACATCTGGTTTGGGCGAAAAAATCTCTAATGTCTTGGTCTCAATTGCAACAGCAGAATCCTATGCGTTTATATCTTATCTTACAGGCGGTGTGATTAATTTTGCGATTCCTTCTGCAGGTGGTGAGTTTGCAGTCATTGGCCCAAGTATTATTACCATGGTACAAGACCTTGGTGCAAACCTCCCTCCTACCGAGACCACAGCCATGATTGCGAGAGCCTCTATGTCTGTAGCTTATGGAGAAAGCCTTAGCAATTTATTGCAACCTTTCTTTTTATTGATTGTATTCCCAGTTATGGGTAAAGGCATTAAAATACAAGCAAGGGATGTGGTAGGGTATTTATTTATTCCTTTTGTAGTGTTGTTTGTGATACAAGCGTTAATGGTCACTTATATCCCATTTTAACTCATTTGGTATGGAAGTTGGCAAAAACACTATGTACTACAAATATAAATGGCTTAAGAACATTTTTAAAAACGGGCTTTTCTGGCAGGGTTTAAGAAATAGACTAGCCAGAGTAGGCATTGATATTATGCCCTACTATTGGGAAATTGGATCCACAAACATAGACCAGCCTCAAATAAGAGATGATGCCGCAAAATATAAGGTATCTCTCTTTGGCGAAAAAGAATTAATCTTTGCTAAAAACAAAATTATAGGTATTCAGCATAAAGATCTTTTACTTGACTTAAAAAATGGTGATACCTGTTTAGGTATTAAAAAGAATGGAGAAATTTCGATTTATACCTTTATAAAACATGAGAGTTTTGAGTTTAGAAATCGCCATTTTTATATACAACCCAATGAAGGTTATGTGCACAATACCTACACTTTTGAAGCGTATCGAGGTCTAAATTTAGCACCATATTTACGATACCAATGCTATCAATATTTAAAAGACAAAGGAATTACTACTTATTATAGTATCAGTGAATATTTTAACAAACCTACATTGAGATACAAACAAAAATTACAGGTTAAGCCTTTGAAACTTTATTTAAGTATTATTTTATTTAAAAAATGGTCTTTCAATTATACCCTAAAAACATATAAGTAACATACGACAAAAACAGATAATCAAGTTTTTATGGTTTTGTTTTGATTAAATCTGTTAACATCCTCTAACACTTTTTTAATACGTATTTTTTTAAGGATAACCTTGGTGATGAACCTATTTAATCGATCTGGTAGAAATGGCAGTGGACGTAGTAAATCTATAATGAGTACTGCTCTACTTTCTTCTGCCGTATTCATCACTTCGTGCTCCCATGTATCATCAAACAGAATGCTCTCTTTTTCTTTCCAAGTATATAAGTGATCTTTAATTCGAATTTGAGGAGGATTTTTCTGCGGAACCTTAAGCCCTAAATGGTATCTCAGATATCCTCTATAAGGACCACAATGTGCCGGAATCGATTTGCCAGGTTCTAGGATAGAAAAAAACACTTTGTAAATATTTGGTGAATTTTTGACAAGATTACAGATAAAGGGACAAAGTTTTTTGGCAATCTCTGGTGTTTCACCTGAATAATGTAACATAAACACTTTCCATTTTACATGCGGTGCTACTTTGCCCGAAATAGCATATTGCCTTTGCTCTATTTCATGATAGGCCGGAATATTAGAATGTTGCAATACATTTTCAAATTCGGCTTTTATATTATCATAATTATCTTCAAGTATTAATAACTCTGGAAATGTTTTGTAAGTATCAAAAACCACTGGCCTTGTCTGACCACCGTCAAATTGGCTAATCACTCTATTACCAATAGCCATTGACAAGTTAATTATTTTGTTCTTTATTTTCATACTTGAAGCAATTTAACTTTTTTTTGCTTGTAACCCACCAACAAAGCTCTCAAATTCCATTTTAAATTCTTCATACTTTTTACCAGTTGCCGTACAGTTAAAGCCTGAATGTATTGCACGGACTTTTAAACAGGACCAACACAAAACTAACAACCTAAACTTAGCGACATTAAATTCACCCAAAGGCAAACTAAAACCTTATTGCATAGTGTATTAAAAGCTTTTGAAATGCACTTCAAAGATAATATAGGCAACCTTCATTCCTTTAAAGAGTAATTCTATACTTACATCGATATTTAAAAAGTAAGTTACCAAAGTTTATTTTTAACAGTTATTTTTATCGCACAAATCTAGATGCAATATATTTTGCATAAAACCAATTAACCATGAAGAAAACCATTTTTTACTTAACCTGTTTTGCTATAGCGGCATTAAGCTTAAATAGCTGTAACAAAGATGACGACCAACCTACGACATTAGACACTTCGGATTACTCATCTGATGTTGTTATAGCTTGGATCGATTTAACACTTAAATTAACCAAAGAAACACCTGGATTCTCTCCACCTGTTACCGCAAGAGTTTACGGTTATTCTGGACTGGCACTATACGAAAGTGTAAGACACGGCATGCCTGGATATAACTCTTTGGAAGGGCAATTAACTGAATTTGATTCTGGCACAATTCCTGCCATTGAAGAAGGCAAGGAGTACCATTGGGGAGCAGTAGCCAACAAAACCCTAAGTGTATTTTTACAAAATTGTTTCCAAACAGCTTCCACTGAGCACCAAACGATGATGAGTGATTTGGAAGCGCAGTACGAAGAGGAGTTTAGAAACGAGGCTTCAGATGCTGTAATAGATCGCTCTATTGCATACGGACAAGCGGTCGCCAATGCCATATTAGCTTATGCTGACAGCGATGGACAATCAGAGTGCTACAATTCTAATTTTCCTTCATCTTATGTTGTTCCTGTTGGCGAGGGTTTGTGGGAGCCTACAAGTGAGGCCAACCCTATTCCATTACAGCCATATTGGGGAGATGTAAGACCTTTTATGGAAATAAATATAGACAACTTACTTCCTGTACCACCTCCTGCTTATTCAACAGATCCAAGTTCAGACTTTTATATTGAGGCTATGGAAGTGTATAATGCCGTAGAAAATTTAACTGATGAACAACAAGTGATTGCTGAGTTTTGGAGTGATGACCCAGGAAATACTGCGACTCCTCCAGGGCACTCGTATTCTATAATGATGCAAGTGTTATCTGATGAAGGTGCAGATTTAGCCCTCACCGCAGAGGTATATGCCAAACTTGGTATAGGAGTACACGATGCATTTATATCTTGTTGGAATGCAAAATACCACTACAATTTAGTGAGGCCAATAACGTTTATTCACGAGTACATAGATAACACTTGGGACATTCCTTTGGCAACTCCACCATTCCCTGAATATACTTCGGGTCATTCAGTGCAGTCTGGTGCTACGGCTCAGATATTAACGGATTTGTTTGGCGACAACTATCCTTTTGTTGACAGAACACACGTAGATCGTACAGACATAGATGGTTCGCCTAGAAGTTTTAATTCTTTTTATGAATTTGCTGACGAGGCTGCTATAAGCCGACTATATGGAGGTATTCACTATATGTCTGCTATTGATATAGGTGTAGAACAAGGTAAACTGATTGGTGTTAATATAAACACATTACAGTTTAAATAATGAACTAAGATTATAAAAATTAAAACAGCAGGTAAATCGATCATTTACCTGCTGTTTTTTTTACGATACCACCTTAAGAATTCCAGTTAATGACTTGAGATTACTCTTGCAGCAACTTACCAACAAAACTTTCAAACTCTGTTTTAAATTCCTCATACTTTTCACCAGTTGCCGGACCATTAAAACCCGTATGTATTTTTCTAACTTTACCAGTTTTATCAATAAATATTGATGTTGGGTAAGACAATACATGATTGAGCATTGGTAGTTTTTCCTGAGCCTTAACTTTGCTCGAAGTACCATATTGCGCCAAAAGTATAGGGTAGGCTATATCCAATCGCTCTCTTAAGCGCTTAATGCTAGCAAATGCTTTTTCTTCGGTTTTGGCATATTCAAAAGCCAGAGCTATAATCTCAACTCCACGCTCAGCATTGGCTTGGTAATATTTAGTGTAGTATTTGCTCTCGTCCAAACAGTTTGGGCACCAAGTTCCCATAATCTGCACAATGACAACTTTATTATCAAAACGCTCATCACTAAGTGAAACCATATTGCCATCCTCATCTGGGAATGAGAACTCCAAGCTATCATAACCTTCCTTTAAAAAGGTAAGTTCGTTGGAGCTAGGTAGTTCATAATTCTCATTTCGTTTGGCCACAAACGGTTCCTTCCAATGGTTACCCGAATAAAACGTACCTTCCATAGTTGAATCTGAAACTAAAGCAGTAAACAAAAAAGCATGTGCACCATCAAAGGTTGAGAGTTTCATGGTGTTGCCATCCATAATTCCTTCGAGATAACGGTAATCACCAGTTGTGGTTCTAAAAGTCCCAGTGACGATATTTCCTTCTTGTTTAAAAACACCTTTTGCGATATACTCATCTCCTCCACTATCTTTACTAAAAACAGTTTCCCAATTCCCACTTACATTAAAGGCTGGTCCTGTTCCTGGGTAAAATCGTTTAACGTTTCCATATTCTGCAGTAAAGGGAACTACCCTTTCCAAACTCTCCTTAATGAAGCTGCCCTCAAGGTTTTTACCTTCAAATTTAGCAGCAATATAACCCTCAAAAACTGGAGCTTTTATAAAAACGGAATCATTTCGGTATTCAATTTCATCAACCTCTATGATTTCCTCTGCATTAAATATTTTGAGCTCGTCTTTGGATGCCACTTCAAAAATAAAAGGCAATTTCTCATCATCCTGAACTTCCAAAACTGCCCTATAAGTTCCTAATTCCAAATAACTTTGCGCTTTTTTCTCTTCGCAATTCCACATTACGATCACTAATAGCGATACCATTAATTTTTTCATTACAACTGGTTTTTGATAAGTTTCGAAATTATAACAATGTGCTTACATAAAAAAACAATGTTCAATTTCATTAACATTTAAGTATTGCTATCTTTGTGGCTTCATTGAATTAAGACTATGAAAATATCATACAACTGGTTAAAACAGTTTATTAAGATAGATTGGGATGCTGAGAAAACGGGAGAACTATTAACAGACCTCGGCTTAGAAATTGAAGGGATTGAGCAATACGAATCCGTAAAAGGTGGCTTAAAAGGTATTGTTGTTGGTGAAGTCTTAACCTGCGAACAACACCCAAACGCAGACCGACTAAAAATTACTACCGTAAATATTGGAGATGATGCTCCTTTACAAATTGTATGTGGAGCACCAAATGTTGCTAAAGGACAAAAAGTCCCTGTGGCTACTATAGGCACTACTTTGTACACTGCTGAAGGTGAGGCTTGGAAAATTAAAAAAGGTAAGATTCGTGGTGAAGAAAGTCATGGTATGATTTGCGCTGAAGACGAACTTGGTCTTGGCGAATCTCACGACGGTATCATGGTTTTAGACCCAAAGATAAAAGTGGGTACTGCCGCAGCAGAAATATTTAATATTGAAAACGATGAAGTCTTTGAAATTGGACTAACTCCTAACCGTGCCGACGCCATGAGTCACTATGGAGTGGCTAGAGACTTAAAAGCCGGTTTGTTACAAAAGGAAGTGCCCATAGAGCTTATAACACCTTCGGTAATGTCTTATCACGTGGATACGAGATCGCTTAAGATTGATGTGGATGTGCAGGACAAAGAAAAATGCCCTCGTTATTGTGGTGTTACCATATCTGGAGTTAAGGTTGAAGCTTCACCTAGTTGGTTACAAAATCGTTTAAAATCCATTGGCTTATCTCCAATAAACAATATCGTAGATATCACCAATTACGTATTACATGAACTGGGTCAACCTCTACACGCTTTTGATGCCAATAAGATCTCAAACAATAAAGTTATAGTTAAAACATGTAAGGCTGGTACAAAATTCACCACCTTAGATGAAGTTGTTAGGGAATTACATGAAGATGACTTAATGATTTGTGATGGTGAAAAACCAATGTGTATCGCTGGTGTTTTTGGTGGGATAGATTCTGGCGTTACAGAAGGTACCACCAATATTTTCTTGGAGAGCGCTTATTTTGACCCTGTAAGTGTAAGAAAAACTGCAAAACGCCATGGACTAAATACCGATGCATCCTTTAGGTTTGAAAGAGGTATTGACCCAAATATTACGGAATACGCCCTAAAACGTGCCGCACTATTGATTACAGAAATTGCAGGTGGTGAAATAACAAGTGATATTTCGGATTCATATCCTAATAAAATAAACGATTTTCAGGTACGTCTAAGTTTTGAAAATGCAGCAAAGCTTATTGGAGAAGAGATTCCTAGAGAAACCATAAAAAGTATCTTAACTTCTTTAGAAATTAAGGTTAATAATGTTACTGAGGCTGGTTTGGGATTAACAGTACCTGCCTACAGAAACGATGTGCAGCGAGAAGCAGACATTATAGAAGAAATTTTAAGGGTTTACGGTTACAATAATGTTGGCACAACAGAAAAGTTGAATGCGTCTATCTCTAACTCTTCACGTTTTGAAGATTATAAACTTCAGAATGTTATCGGTAATCAATTGGTCTCTCAAGGGTTTTATGAAATTATGGCCAACTCACTTACCTCTCCAAAGTATGCTGAATTGAGTGGTGATTTAAACGAGGATCATAACGTGAAGATGTTGAATCCTTTGAGCAACGACTTGGAAGTAATGCGCCAATCGCTTTTATTTTCTGGATTAGAAGCTGTATCCCACAATATTAACAGAAAACGTAACGATCTTAAATTGTTTGAATTTGGTAAAACCTATCACCAATTTTCTGATAATAGAGAAGAACATAAGCATTTGTCATTGTTTGGTTCAGGAAACAAAAATGAAGAACGCTGGAACACACCAAGCAGTCCGAGTGACTTTTTCTATTTAAAAGGTACGGTTGAAGCTATTCTGCAACGCTTAGGGCTAAACCGTTTAAAATCCGCACCTACCAAATCTGATGTAATAAGCGAAGGTATGAGCCTGTCAATAGGAAAGAAAAGACTAGTGGATTTTGGATTGGTTAAAAAATCGGTATTGAAGCATTTTGGAATTTCTCAGCATGTTCTGTTTGCAGATTTTAATTGGGACAATGTCTTGGAAATGGCGCAACACAACAAAATAAAATATGCTGCCATTCCAAAATATCCGGCCGTAAGACGAGACTTTGCTCTGCTGTTAGATAACTCTGTTACTTTTGAAGACATCCATACTATTGCCAACCAAACTGAAAAGCAATTACTAAAAAATGTGAATTTGTTTGATGTCTATGAAGGTAAAAATCTACCATCGGGCAAAAAAAGCTATGCGGTGAGTTTTACACTTCAGGATGAAAACAAAACGCTTACCGATAAGCAGATTGATAAAATTATGAATAAGCTACAAGCCAATTTTGAGAATAAGCTTGGTGCTGAGTTGCGATAAAAAACGCTCATAAAAATTAAGGCCTTAATTAAGTTTAAGGCCTTTTTTGTAATTACGCTTCAGCAATTTTCTTCTTTTTATGTTTTTTAGGTTTAAACCTTACTTTTAAATTCTTAAATGTTGTTGTGATATAGACTAATAATGCATAAAGGAACGCAACAGCCCCAGACATTTCCAACAATTCTTCAAAAGAATACATCATGGCGTAAGTAAAAGTATACTCGGTATGGATTTCTGCATGCCAACCTCCCAACATTTCCATACCAACGGCACCACCTACATATAAAACACCTGCAATGACAAACAGCTTTAAGACACGTTTTGGTAAGCGCATCATGAATTTAAAATAGGCAATCACGATTAATATGGTAACCGCTAAGTAAGGAATAAACCATGCAAAATATAAAAGTCCTGAGGTATTGAATAACGCTTCCATTGGAGCGCGAAGTTGTTCATGGATTTGAATCATCTCATCAAATGCCAAAAAGATAAATATGGCGGAGAGCCCTAGCCAGTGCCAAAACCTATCACCCAGTCTCTTATGGGCAAAACCTATCATTGCCAAGATAAAACCATTGAACATTAAAACCAATGAAGAAAAATATGTCGGTAGATTGGCCTCAAGGTTAAAGTCGAAAAGTTTAATAAGCAATCTGGTGACTTTATTGTCCATACCTTCGGTATTGAACCTTAAATACACCGCAAAAAGATTCCCTAATAAAAGAAGTAATATTGTAATAAGTAAAATGCGTAAAATCTTAGATTTTTTCAATTCAAATTTCATAAAAAAGAAAATGATAAATAAAGGCAAGTAAGGGAATTTGCCTAACGATTTTGATTCAATTAATAGCTTTCAATACCGAAGGTAGAATTAAAAAAGTAAAATGATTAAATTACTTATACAAAAAACCTATTCTTTCGATTAAATGTTAATTTAACATCACCAAATTGTTAACCAAATCTCTAACGAAATAAAAACAAGAGCAAACATTTGTATTTATTTAGCATATGAAACATTTATAATCTTTAAATTTACAGTTTAAAACACAATATTTATGGCAAATGTAACTTTAGGAGGCACTCCTGTAGAAACTATAGGCAACCTACCAGCAGTTGGTAGCAAAGCACCAGATTTTAAACTGACCGATACCGAATTGAACGACAAAACAAAATCAAATTTTGACGGCTCAAGACTTGTACTAAACATCTTTCCTAGTGTTGATACTGGCACTTGTGCAAAATCCATTAGAACATTTAACGAAAAAGCAAGTCAATTGGATAACACCAAGGTACTCTGTATTTCTAAGGATTTACCATTTGCTATGGCGCGTTTTTGTGGAGCTGAAGGCATTGAAAATGTCGTCAGTCTTTCTGACTATAAAACAGGAAAATTTGGTAAAGATTATGGATTAGCATTTAAAACAGGTGCTTTTGAAACTTTATTATCCCGTTGCATCGTAGTAATAGATACTGACGGTACTATTTTGCATACTGAACAAGTTTCAGAAATTGCTGATGAACCGAATTATGAAGCAGCGATAAAAAGCTTAGCATAGACTTGATGCAAAAAAAAGAGTCCTTTTTGGTTAATCGGCTTAAAAGTGTTGGCTTTGCCTTTAAGGGTATGCTCATTCTTATTAAAACAGAGTCGAGTATAAAAATCCAGGTTTTTATCGCTATTGCAGTCACCATTGCTGGTTTTTATTTTAATATATCTACTACAGAATGGATGGTGCAAATAGCAATGATTGGTTTGGTAATGAGCATTGAAGGTGTTAATACCGCCATTGAGTATATTGCGGATTTTATACATCCTGACCACCACCCTAAAATCGGACTTATTAAAGATATTTCAGCTGGTGCGGTTTTTATAGCCTCAATCGTTGCCGTCATTATCGCTGGTATTATTTATTTGCCAAAGGTTTAAATACATACCAAAACAAGAATTGGAAGCGTTACATATTGGTAATATTGCTCCAACTGAATCTTAAACCCTTCAAAGCTTTAAAATGAAATCCCTAATTGCGTCATCCATCATTATTCTTTTGTTTTTGAATTGCAATTCCAGAGATAGTAAAATGACGCATACAGAAGTTGTTGAAGTTACAACTGATACAGTAGCTTTAGATACTATTAAAAAACAAACACCTTATATCAGCAAAGATTTTGTATTTGGTAAGTTTGATTACAGAACCGACTCAACTTTCACAAAAGTTGGTGACATATATGCTACAAAGGAGATTTATCTTAAAAATGAAGTTTACAATGCCTTCCTTAAGATGGTGGACTCTGCAAAAAAAGATGGCATACAATTAAAAATAGTTTCAGGAACCCGTAATTTTGAAGAACAAAAGGGCATTTGGGAGCGCAAATGGAGAAAATACAAAAACCTAGAACCCAAGCAAAGAACATTGAAGATTTTAGAATATAGTGCCATGCCTAGTTCTTCGAGACACCATTGGGGAACTGATATGGATTTAAATAGTCTAAATAATTCGTATTTTAACAGCGGAAAAGGATTGAAGGAGTATCAATGGTTAACTGCAAATGCCAATAGCTTTGGTTTTTATCAGGTTTATACGGATAAAAGTAGTGGCAGAACAGGTTATAATGAAGAAAAATGGCATTGGTCCTATTTGCCTTTAGCAAGTAAATATTTAGAGTTTTACAATGCTAATTTAAGTGTTAAAGACATCTCAGGTTTTGAGGGTTCTGAATATGCAGAATCTCTTTTAATTATTGAGGAGTATGTTAACGGTATTTCGGAAGAGGCAAGAAAATATAAATAGTAAAATGACTTTCATTGACATGAAAGATATATATGGCAAAAAAAACAACTAAAAAGAAAAACACAACCAAGACAAAGGCAAAGTCAAAAACAACATTCAAAAAGCCTTCGTTAAAATTATCCAATCAGCAAAAACTCATATTCGGCAGTTTACTGATTATTATTGGTGTTCTACTTTTTATCTCGTTTTTATCATTCATCTTCACTGGGAAAGAAGACCAGAGTGTGCTCAACAATTTTCCAGAACGTTCTGACGAATATAAAAACTGGGCAAGTCAATTGGGTGCTTGGGTAAGTGAACTTTTCATCACCAAAGGCTTTGGCATACCGTCATTTATCTTTTCTGGGCTTATCTTTCTTTCTGGAATTTATGTAACGTTAGACCTAAAAAAAGCCAAACTAAGAAAACATTGGATCTGGGGAACTTTAATCGTTGTCTGGTTATCTATCTTTTTTGGTTTTTTCACGCATAAATACGACCTATTGGGCGGAACTATAGGTTTTGAAATGAATCATTTCTTTCAAGATTATATCGGAAAAATAGGAACCATATTCCTACTTCTCTTTGGACTTATAGCGTATTTGGCATTACGATTTAAGGTTACTGGCGACACCTTTGTTGGCCTCTTTAATCGTGCAAAAAAGGATCTTAAAGATTCAACTTCAGAGTTAGAACAAGAAGAGACAACCGTTGCTTTAGATAATAGTTTAACCGAGGAGGCAGAAGCGATAAAATCTGCTTATGAAATTTCACTAGAGGACAAAAAAACGACAACAAGCCATGCGCCTAAACCAGAAACTAAGCCGGATAAACTTGAAATTGAAGTTGACAACAGTGAAGAAGAACCTGAATTAAAAATTGAAGTTGAAACCTCAGAAGAAGAAGCGTCCGAAACTGATAACCTAGCGGACAAGCTTGTTGAGGATTTTGGACAATTCGATCCCACTTTAGAACTGAGCAATTACCAATTTCCACCTTTGGATTTATTGAAGAAATATGATAACGAAGGGATTTCTATTGACCAAGAAGAACTTGAGGAAAATAAAAACCGTATCGTCGAAACCCTCAGCAATTACAAAATAGGCATCAGCAGTATAAAGGCCACTATCGGACCGACTGTTACCCTTTATGAAATTGTACCAGAAGCAGGTATTCGAATTTCAAAAATTAAAAATCTTGAAGATGATATTGCCCTTTCATTAGCCGCATTGGGCATTAGAATCATCGCACCAATCCCAGGAAAAGGCACCATAGGTATTGAGGTACCGAATAAAAACTCCACTATAGTTTCCATGCGATCGGTTATTGCATCACAAAAATTTCAGCAATCCAAAATGCAACTGCCTATTGCTTTTGGTAAAACCATTAGCAACGAAACTTTTGTGGTTGATTTGGCTAAAATGCCACACCTATTAATGGCTGGTGCAACAGGGCAAGGAAAGTCTGTTGGTTTAAATGCAGTACTAACCTCTTTATTGTACAAAAAGCATCCTGCTGAAGTCAAATTTGTTCTTGTTGATCCTAAAAAAGTAGAATTAACGCTGTTCAATAAAATAGAGCGTCATTATTTGGCAAAACTTCCAGATAGTGAAGACGCTATTATCACTGACAATACTAAGGTTATCAACACATTGAATTCACTTTGTATAGAAATGGACAACCGTTACGAAATGCTTAAAAATGCATTTTGTAGAAATATAGCCGAATACAACGCCAAATTTAAGGCTAGAAAATTAAACCCAAATGACGGTCATCAATTTTTACCATACATTGTGTTGGTAGTCGATGAGTTTGCTGATTTAATAATGACGGCTGGTAAGGAAGTAGAGACGCCTATTGCAAGATTGGCGCAATTGGCTCGTGCAATTGGTATCCATTTAATTATCGCCACACAACGTCCTTCTGTAAATGTAATTACAGGTATAATCAAAGCAAACTTCCCTGCACGTATTGCCTTTAGGGTAACAAGTAAGATTGATTCGCGTACCATTTTAGATGGTTCTGGAGCTGATCAGTTGATAGGTCGTGGTGATATGCTCTATACGCAAGGTAATGATTTAATTCGTTTGCAATGTGCATTTGTTGACACACCAGAAGTAGAGAGAATCACAGAATTTATCGGTTCTCAAAAAGCTTATCCAGATGCGCACATGCTACCAGAATATGTTGGTGAAGAAGGTGGCACAAATCTTGATATAGATATTTCGGACAGAGACAAACTGTTTAAGGAAGCTGCAGAAATCATTGTTACAGCGCAACAAGGTTCAGCATCATTATTGCAACGTAAACTAAAATTAGGTTACAACAGAGCTGGAAGAATTATCGACCAATTGGAAGCCGCAGGCATTGTAGGTCCTTTTGAAGGCAGTAAAGCAAGGCAGGTATTAGTAACAGATTTAGTAGCTTTGGACCAATTATTGGAAAACGAAAAATAATAAACATTAGATATTAGACCGCTTTGCTGTTAGAAATGAGAACAAAGAAGCATTAAATCTTAAAATTAAATATGAAAAAATTATTTATCATAGCATTTTTAGCATTAGGAATGACGGGTTTTGCACAAAGTGATGCCAAAGCCGAAGAATTACTGACTGAGGTTAGTAAGAAAATAAAAGCCTACAAAAACATTAGTTTAGACTTTAAATATGAGCTAAATAATGTCAGTGAGAACATAAAACAGGAAACACGAGGTGACGTAGTCATTGAAGGCGAAAAGTACAAGCTCAATATTTTGGGTGTTACCAGAATCTTTGATGGTAAGACCTTATATACTATTAGTCCAGAAGATGAAGAAGTTACCATTTCTTCAGATAACACGGAAGACGAAGGCACTATTACACCAAGCAAAATGCTCTCATTTTACGAAGATGGCTATACCTATAAAATGGATATTGTCCAAAATGTAAAAGGCAGAAAAATTCAGTACGTAAAGTTGAACCCTATCGACACCGATTCTGAAATAAAGCATATCTTATTGGGTATTGATGCTACTACGAAACACATATACAATCTTATAGAGGTAGGCAAAAACGGTACAAAAACAACATTAACTGTTAATTCTTTTAAAACCGACCAACCTATCTCAAAAACCTTATTTACATTTGACGAAAGTAAATACAGCGATTACTTTATCAATAGAATCGATTAGGTTTCTTAAAATTTAATGTGTGAAAATATTAGATAGGTACATACTTATCACATTCTTAAGGACGTTTTTTAGCGTCTTTATTATATTCATGTTCATCTTTGTGCTTCAAGGTGTTTGGCTATATATAGCTGAGCTGGCAGGTAAGGACTTAGATATTTCCGTTACGGCAAAGTTCATTCTGTACTACATGCCAAAGCTTATTCCTTTGGTTGTACCGTTGACCATTTTGTTGTCATCAATAATGGTGTTTGGCAATTTTGCAGAAAACTATGAGTTCGCTGCCATGAAATCCACAGGGATTTCCCTGCAACGTGCTATGCGAAGTCTTAGCGTATTTATTGTTGCGCTGGGTATAGCTTGTTTCTTTTTTGCCAATAATGTGATCCCTTGGGGAGAATATAATTTTTACAACCTAAGACGAAACATTGCCAAAGTAAAGCCTGCTCTTGCCATCGCCGAAGGTCAATTTAACGAGATTGGAAACATTAATATAAAAGTTGAAAAAAAATCGGGCGATAGAGGTCAGTTCCTCGAGAATGTAGTTATCCACCAAAAGAGTTCTGTTAAAAGCGGAAATTATAAAGTCATCGTGTCTGAAAAAGGGGAATTGAAAAGTTCTCCAAATTCCAATGTGCTTCAATTAGAACTTATCAATGGTAATTATTATGAGGAAATCGTCAATAGGGATGCACGAAAAAATGTCGACAAACCACATGCCAGAAGCTATTTTGACAACTATATCATAAATGTTGACCTAGAGATTCTCAATTCTGAGGATTTAGATGAAAAGAACCATAAAGGTCGTCATTCTATGCAGAATATTGATCAACTAACCTACACCATCGATAGCCTTAAACAGCAACAAAAAGAAGATTACAAGCTTTTATCAAAAACACTATACAGCCGTACAACATATTCGGCTTTAAATCTCAATATCAATACACCAGAAAAAGATTCATTGTTTTCTGGAGAAATACTTGATCTTTTCAATGCTGGTCAAAAAGTACAAATCACTAATCTTGCCATAAACTCAGCCAATAGTACAAGACAGATCATAGACTCCAATAAAAATAATTTTGAAACCAAGACTATATGGCTAAACAAGCATATTATTGCCCTACATGATAAGTTTGTATTGGCTTTTGCGTGTATCATTCTATTTTTTGTAGGTGCGCCATTGGGAGCATTAATCAGAAAAGGTGGGTTAGGTTTGCCAATGGTTATTGCCATAGTGTTGTTTTTAACCTATCATTTCTTTGGGATATTTGCCAAAAACAGTGCTGAAAAAGGGAGTTTTAGTCCAATAATTGGCTCTTGGCTGTCAACTGCCGTGATGTTACCATTAAGCATTTATTTAACGACAAGGGCTACTAATGATAAGGGAGCTTTTGAAGTTGAAACAATTCTTAGACCACTAAAAAAAATATTCAATCTCCAAAAAAATGAAGTTAGAGATAAATCATTTCTGGAAATTGAATCTGAGGATTATAAAACCCTAAAAGGATTTGATGATTCCAAGCTGATTCAAATCATAAAAAACCATAGAGATTTTGACTATAAATACGAGCATAAGAATTCTGCAATAGCAATACTGAATGAGAGAGGCATTACAGAGCAAGAATTACGGCTTGCAGGTCATTTATCCAGTAGAAAACATGATGAAATTATAAGCTTGAAGAATGAATATGAAGAGGATTCGAAATTAGCTTTTATTTTTTACTTTATAATGACTGCATTCAATGTTGTGGCTGGAGTTTTTAACAACAATGGACCTCAATCATTAGCAATGATATTTTTCATTGTTGGTATCATATGTTTCTTGATTTTCATTACAGCTATAATAAAATCTATCATAAAACATATTGATTTGTTCAAAGCACTAGGTAAGTCAAGAAGTGCTAATGGTGCAATACTTTACTTCTTAGGTATGCCACTCTATTTCATATTTTATTTTGTCCAAAAGCGCCAAATAGGTTCTGAGTTGTTTAAAATAAATGAAAATAACAATGCTATTAAGGATGAATTATCAGGTCATTCAAAAAAAATATTAAAAGACTATAGAGATTATTCAAACACTAGCTTAGTTAGTTTTTTAATTGGTGGTATTTTATTGGGATTATATTTTATCTGCAAAAACAATAAAATGCCAGAAATCGCTGAAGCTTCACTTAGCCTTAGTATTGTAGCACTGGTGTTCTTTGTTATCTATGTTATTGTAGAAACATTTGTTTATTTAAAACTTTACAAGATAACTGATAGAAAAGATAGACGTATTAATGCTTTAGCTTTATTTCTTTTGACGCCCTTTTATCCATTAAGATATTTTACTCTTAGAAACAAAGTAAATCAGGACTTTAGTTAAATCAACAAACAAAATATAAAATAAGCGTATCTTTGCATCTTTAAATTTGTTGTGATGACCGTTAACACCATGAATACACAAACGAAGCTTAACACCATAGAAGAAGCCATTGAGGATATCCGTCAAGGCAAGGTCATAATTGTTGTAGATGACGAAAACCGTGAAAACGAAGGTGATTTTGTAGCTGCCGCCGAAAAGGTAACACCCGAGATGATTAACTTTATGGCAACACATGGTAGAGGGTTAATTTGCACTCCGCTTACAGAACATCGTTGTAAGGAATTAGAGCTTAACATGATGGTAAGAAATAACACGGACCCTATGGAAACGGCCTTTACCGTTTCGGTAGATTTAAGAGGAAATGGTGTTAGTACTGGTATTTCTGCAAATGACCGAGCTAAAACCGTAAGGGCACTTGTAAACTACGAAACCAAAGCTTTTGAGTTAGCAAGACCTGGTCATATCTTTCCATTGGTGGCCAAAGAAGGTGGTGTTTTAAGGCGTACTGGTCATACGGAAGCAGCTATAGATTTTGCGCGTTTAGCAGGTTTTGAGCCAGCAGGTGTCATTGTTGAAATAATGAACGAAGATGGTACCATGGCACGCTTACCACAGCTCATGCAAGTCGCTAAAAAATTCGACTTAAAGATTGTTTCTATCGAAGATTTGGTAGCCTACCGAATGGAATACGATTCCTTAATCGAAAAAAAGGAAGATTTTGATATCGAAACCCGTTTTGGAAGATTCAGACTGAGAGCTTACCTGCAAACAACCAATAATCAAATTCATATCGCATTAACCAAAGGCAACTGGAAATCTACAGAGCCCGTATTAACCCGTGTTAACTCTAGCCTGGTAAACAACGATATACTTGGTACGTTGACCAATAACGTTGACCAAAAGTTAGACGATATGTTTAATGCTCTTAATTCTGAAGATAAAGGAGCTATTATTTTTATTAACCAACAGGCAGAATCTACTAACCTGCTTTCCCGGCTTTCTATACTAAAAGAAAATCAAGTAAAAGGGCAATTGGTTAAAGCGCCGAGAATCCCTATGGATGCTAAGGATTTTGGTATCGGCGCACAAATTCTACATGATCTAAAAATAAGCAAGCTCAAATTGATGTCTAATGCCTTACAGACCAAACGTGTTGGTATGATTGGTTATGGTTTAGAGATTGTTGAGTATGTAAATTATTAATCGATTACCGTAAATTCTTTTAATAGTTTTTTTTCTTTGGCATTTGGCACCTCTGATATAAAGGCATATCGTCCAGGTTTTAAATCTGCATAAAAATACCCTGTACTACCAGCAGGCATGTCATTGACACCTCCTAAGAAAGTTACACCATTAGGCACAGGTGTAATTAGACCTTTTGGATGTGACCAATCCATCCAATCCTCTAGTGCTTCTATGTTGGCATAGTCTTTTAACTTAACTAAGTTTACATCGTGCTGCATAAAGTTTTCGTGATGTTTCTGCTCTTTGTAAAAAACCGAAAACACTTGTTTTCCTTTTGTAATAGGTTTATCATAGGTTATACCTTCATCATTGGAAACAGTAATATTAACCGTAGGTTCTGGTGGTGTATTGCCACTAACTTCATCAGTCACTATAATGGGTTTTGCCATACCCATAGACGTATGAAACTTGCCATTTGGCATTTTCACATAACATTCCATTATATAATAACCGGGCTCTAAATAAATTGTGGTCACAGCCGTTTCTCTTGGGCCTATAAGTCCAGAGCCACCAGAAAACACAATATCTCCAAACCACTCAGGTAATTTACCAAAAGCAGCAAACCCTTCTTCACTTTTACCTTCATTAATAAGTTGCATCCCTTCTTCAAATACAGGTGCGACTTCTTCTATGGTATGACCTACATTCTTTCCTTCTGGATATTTATCCATTAAAAAGAAATGGGTTTCGTAAGAGAGATTTTGATACTTAAAGGTATTCCACCCAGATGGTATTGTATCCTTAGTTGTAAACTCCATACTCCTGGTAATAATATCAATAGTGTTTGAAGGAATCACTACTTCTTCATGTTCAGCTTTAGTCTTTTCGGTGTTCTTTTCAACTTTCTTTTTATCTGATTTACAACTAAAAACCAGTAGAAATATTGAGCAGAATACAAGTAAGTTTTTCACTAATAAATTTTTCATACCTAATTGATTTTATGTTTGTTATAAAATTACAAATTTCAATTTAATGCTTAATTGTATTAGCTAATAAAGCTTCAGACGCTGATCTCAATAATTTCAATAAAGAATTTTAATACTTCAAAATAATTTATGTCTTGAACTAAGTTTTGGGCTCTTTTTAATTTGATAACCAAAGTTTTAAACTTTAATCAAAAGCCTTAATAAGATGTTTACTACCATTACAAGTTGAATTATTTAAACCCAATATACTCAAGCTCTGCATCTAAAATGCCCTTAACATAAGTCTTATAAGCTGGGTAATCTTCTGGGTTTATATTATCAAAGGGTGTGGTACAATCTATCGTAACAACGAGTTTGTTTGGTTTAGGTGTTTCATAGTTTATTGAGTACTCGTGGTTTTTAAACTTAAAACTCTTGCTTTCTGGAATTTCCACAAAAGACTCTTCTTCTTTGATTTCTATGATATATTGCGTATTGTATTTATCTACAGTTTCATATTGAATATAATCAATCATGTAATTACGTTCTTCTAATTGAATTATAGAATTTTCATACGGATGAGAGATAATAGGCAATTGCAATATCTTTATTGATCCAATACTGCTCATTTTCTTGTTTAAGGTTAAATCTGATACAAAAGACACAGATGCTGTTTCATCGTCTTTTTTTATTTCAGAAATTTCGTTCAAGGTAAAATCATCGATGAGTTTTGCCTTATAATCATCAGTCATATTGTTCTTTATAACCTCAGCATTAGGTTCACTAAAGACTTCGTTATAATAGGATACATTATGGCCTTTTACCTCAGTTGTAATATCAAGATTCATGTGATCTTCAGTAACATTTAACACTACCAGGTTCTCCACATGGGATTTTATTCTATTGGCATCATCTAAATGAATTAAATCATAGGTTTTCTTTAAATTTTCTGATGCTAATGGAATTTCTAGCGCTGTCGCACCTCGCAAACTTGTTGGTAAGGTCTTATATGGTAAATACTTGCTTGTTAATTCTAGGAACTGTGGTTTACCATCTATCATAACCTTAACAATACAATGATTAAAATCCGTACTTGGTAACACCAAGTTGTGCCTTCCATAGTCTGATGTGAGAACTAGAACCAAATTAGATTTTAACTCTGCCATTTTTGCCAAGGTAACAAACAAGGTTGAGAAGTCTTTACAATCCCCTAAACTGGTGTTGATGGTTTTTGCAGGCTTTTGCGGAATAAAACCACTTTGCTTAAAACTCACATAACTGTAATTAAAATTAGATATAATGTAGTTGTAAATGATCTTTGCACGTTCGTCTTCGCTGAGCTGTTTGTAGCCATTTGGAAAAAGCTTGTCGAACTCCTCTTCTACTTTAGTATTTATTTCAATTCTAGATCTTACCAAATCTGAATACCAAATAGATATATCATTCCAGTCATTTATAGTACTAAAGTGTAAATACTCAACATGATCTACAGAATTAGGCATATAATCTTCAGCAAACATCAATGTTTCTGGATTATTAACCTCCCATTTGTACAAATTATGCTCCTTCTTTTTAATAATCTCTGGCTCTAAGTTACCATTCATATATTTATAGTGAAGATCTACGGATTTTGGCACTAATATCTCAACTGAAGCATTTACAATAGGGTGAAATGATCCCATTTGCATTCTATCCGAAATATCCTTGTAGAATCTACCTGTCGTAGTGACTATACCTTCGTAATCTATATACACCACATCACCAATACTAATATCGTTAAACACTAGGTTAGAGCCACTTCTATCTGCAGGAACTACATTGCCATTTGGTTTAACCAATTCTGATTTTAAAAACTTATAAGACCCACCAAGTCCTAAATTGTATTCTTTAAATGTTTCAATTCCATTATTGGATGTAACTTCGTAGATATAAACATAGCGGTATTTAAAACCTCCTTCTTCAAAAATCTCAATGTTACTATCGTCCATAAGAATGTTGAATCCATAGTTGTTGGTGGTAATCTTATTTCTGTTGGCGTCTATGTAATCATAGGCTTCTTCTAATACGAGATCGTTTATAAGATTTTCCTTTTTAGAAATATCGTTTATTTTATTTCTAAGTTGTGAATCCCCACTATTATGCGCAAGTGCCTTTTTGTAATACTCTAAAGCCTCATTAGACTTGTTAAGTTGCTTTAAAATATCACCTTTCAATTCCATAGTGGTAAAACTGTAAGGATAGTTTGCTAGCATTTCATCTACATATGGCAATGCTTTCTTATACATTTGATGACGCGTATAGTTGTTTACAATTCGCTTGAGGTAAATATTATCCTTAGTTAAATTATCATAGTCCTTAATTACAAGTGCCAAGGACTTTTTCTTTTGGTTTTTATCTTCATAATATTTTATAAGCTGGTTTTCCGCACCTAGATTAAATCCATTTTCTACAATATCCTCTAAAATAGAAATCGTTTTATCTTGATCTTGAAAAATCTGGTCATAGAATGGTGCATACTTTAATCTAAAACTATCATTGCCATATTTTTCTGCCAAAGTATTTAAGTTCTCCAATGTGTTTTTAATACCTGTAATATCTTCCTTTCTGGCATAAGAAATAAAATCGGCACTTGTTTTTATAAGCTCAGAGTCGAAAGCGTTTTTAAGCTTTACAATATATTCATCAAATTCATCCATGGTTAGTCTAGACAACTCACCATAATCAGATAGTTTGCTTAAGATGGGTAGGTAATAATCAGGGTCATCACGTTCAATATTTTCACTAAGCTCATTGGCAGATGTATAATCGTTTTCTAAATTATAGGTCTGCATTAAAGCATTGCGAAGAAATGAGCTCTTTGGATATGTCTTGTAATGTGGTGTTAGCACATTTCTAGCTTCTTCGTATTTTGAATTTCTTATATAAGTGGCATACAATGCATAATGATACAATAAGTTATTTGGGTTGTTTTCTATCTTTTTCTTAAAAAAGGCTTCAAAATCATTTTCTTGTACTTTAGGGTTTAAGCTTTCTAAGCTCGATGTGTTATAACTCACTGGGTCACTTACAATCGTTATATTTTCCAATGGTTTTTTATTCTCATCGAAAAGTGACAACAAAAAATAAGAGGTAGAATTACTTTCTGCAGTTTTAACTAGTAATCTATTGTTACCTTTAGGCAGGTTAACCATTACACCATAGGCGTTTAAATCTGTAGAAACATCCTTATCGTTTTTAAATATCTCAACATCATTTAGAAATATCTTAAAGGCTGAGCCACTTCCCATTCGGATAAACACCCTCTGGTCTTCGCTTGAGTTTACAAACGTCTGTGCATAATTAACACCAGCACCATATTCGTTATGGTTAGTAAAAAACTGATAGGCTTCTTTGCTATTTGTACCATCATACCATCCTAAAATACCATTGCTTCTAGCATCAAACTCGCTGTCGTTGCTTGCATCGGTTTCGGCATCGTAAAATTTATCCAAACCGCTTTTGTTCAGGTTTTCAAAACTCCCACAATACTGCCATTGTCTAATACTGTTTATCTTATCATTAAAATTGTAATACGCATCCCAATCGTTTTGGTGTCTACCTTTTATCGCTTTTAGATATAGTAATGCATCTTTTAAATCCACATGTGATACTCCATGATCGCTAATATCGTCAATGGTTTGAAAAACATGGTTATTAAATCCTTCATCTAAATAATCTTGAAACAAAAAGGATTTATTCCAAAAGGCGAATAGGTAAAATTCAAATTCTTCTTTGGATAAAAATTCATCCAAAAACTTTTTACTTGTTAGAATCTTACCGGTTTCATTTCTTAATATTTCATTGGTGAGCAACCACTCTATATCAGAACTTTTTTGTTTTTGAATTAATTTCTCTGCCGCTGCTCTATCGTTAGACAGTAGTTTGTTCCAAAAATCTTCATAATTATTTTGTGCAAGGCAGTTGAAGGCAACAAAAAGAATTGCTGCCAAGGAAAGGTAAGCTTTCTTCATGGTAAATTGATATGTTTAATTGATAGTTTTAATGATTTGTGCCATTTTATTGGCTCTGTTTGTAACCTCTTCTTCAGACCAAGAGAGTTTTATTAAACAAGATATATTTCTTCCTATAAAATGGTCTGATTGTTCAAAAGATTTTGTCTGAAGATATAGCAAACCTTCTTTTACTTCTTTAGAAATAGGATACAAAGATTTTAAATTCGTTAAATGGTCCCATTTTCTAACATAATGCCAATTGTTGTCATAATAATGAAAACAGCCATCAATACCATCGTCTTTAAGTGCTTTGGAAACTTTTCTGGCAGAAACTAAATCTGGTAAAAAGAAATTTAAAAACGCATAACTTTCCTCACCTCCTTCTGGTACAGATCTAAAAGTAACCTCAGGGATTTGGGATAAAGCCTCTCTTATAATGGTGTAATTTTTTTTTTGAATTGAAATAAACTCTGGCAATCTCCTCACTTGTGCCAGACCGACTGCGGCATTTAACTCTGATATTCTAAAATTATAACCTAAAAACGGGTGGGTTTCGGCACCTCTGTCGTTACCAACATGGTCATGCCCATGATCTGAATAATGGTCCGCATTTATATAATATTCTTTATTGTTTGTCACGACTGCTCCACCTTCTCCACAAGTTATGGTTTTTACAAAATCGAAGGAAAAGCAACCTAAATCGGCTATACTTCCAAGAGGCCTTCCTTTATAGCTACCTCCTATGGCTTGGCATGCATCTTCAACAAAAATAAGATTGTGTTTAATGCAGATTGAACGAAGTGCATCCATATTTGCCATGCTTCCGCACATTTGCACTACCATAACTGCTTTGGTCTTTGGAGTAACCGCTTTTTCTACAGCGTTAGGATCTAAGGTTAAGGTATCATCAATATCTACCAAAACCGGAATGGCACCCAACATCATAATAGCTTCAAAACTCGCAACAAATGTGAATGTTGGCATAATGACCTCATCTCCTGCACCCACTCCAGCAGAAGCCAATGCCACCGAAACTGCAGCAGTCCCACTAGAAACCAATTGTACATATTTTGATTGAAAAGTAGATGCGAGTTCAGACTCCAGCTCTTTAGCTTTCCAGTGACCTTTGCGCATACCGTCAAAACCATATCGCATTAATACACCATTATCTAAAACATCATTGACTTCTTTACGTTCTAAATCACCGAACAACTCAAATCCAGGCATAAATTATTTTAAAATTAAAGTTTTAATATTAGGATAAATTAGGGATTCTGCCAAAGATTTGACATTATAATTGCTACAATTCAATTACTGTATCCGTTAGTGGTTTTCTTACTTTTTTTAAACTTGCGAACATATCGTCTTCAGACCTGTAACCAACTGGTAACATTAAGACCGAACTTAGTCCATGCTTATTTAAATCTAAAGCTTTGTCCAACTCGGCAGGCATAAATCCTTCCATAGGGCAACTGTCTATGTTTTCGATAGCACACACTGTCATTAAATTACCTAAAGCAATATAAGCTTGTCTTGTTGCCCAATTATACTTTTTATCTGACGACATATTCCTTAAGGTTGTTTTCAGCCCTTCCCTGTACGGATCTAAGATATTATCTGGAGTATTTCTCACGGCTTTTACTGTATCAAAATGTTCATCAACGTCCAAAGCATCTATTTCATTTTGAATACATAATATTAATAAGTGAGAAGCATCTACAACCTGACGCTGCCCATAAGAAAACGTCACTAATTTTTCTCTAATTTCTTTGTCCTCTATAATAACCAGCTTTAAAGTCTGCAATCCATAAGATAAAGCCGTTAGGTTAAAAGCCTCTTTTAATGTGCTTATTTTTTTGGGAGGTAATTTTTTATCAATATCAAATTTCTTGGTGGCATAACGCCATTTCAATTTCTCAATTATCATGTTTTTATTTTTTGTAAAAATACATAATTAACACTAGCTGGTTGTTTTGCCCAAACATGAAATATTTTGAATACATTTATAGGTAAATACTCGTCAATGAATATTGCTATTTTAATCTTAGCAGCCGGAAGTTCTTCTAGAATGAAGACTCCTAAACAGTTATTACGCATCGGCAACAATACCTTACTTGGTGTTACAGTTGAACATGCCTTAAAATCAAAAGCCCAAAAAGTGTTTTGTGTTTTGGGCGCTAATTCGGAAAAAATAAAACCCTCATTAACAAAATATGATATAGAAATTATACTTAACTCAAATCATAAAAAAGGACTCAGTACAAGTATTACAAAAGGTATTGCGTGCACACTTCCATATTCATACAATGCTGTTTTAATTATGTTGGCCGACCAACCCAATGCAGATAGCAAATACATAAATGCGTTGATTGATGCTTCAGTGAAACACCCAAAGAAAATTATTGCATCAAAATACCAAGAGACTTATGGTGTGCCTGCAATTTTTCCTAGAGAATTTTACGGTGGATTGTTGCAACTTAAAGGCGATAAAGGAGCAAAAACACTTTTAAATTCTAACCTAGACAATATTACAGGTATTGAAGCAAACCCTATACTTTGTGATATAGATACACAAGAAGATTATCTTAATTATCTAAAACAAAGGTGAGGATAATTTTTAATTGTTGATTTTTAAACACTTACAACTGTAAAAATCACATAAATATTTTATAACTTTAGCTGAACTCATTTTCTAGAATTATGGCAACTTTTAACTTAAAGGTAAACGGTATCAAGAAAACCGTTGACGTAGATAACGACACTCCACTGCTTTGGGTATTGAGGGACGAACTCAACTTAGTAGGCACAAAGTATGGTTGTGGTATTGCCCAATGTGGAGCATGTACTGTACATGTTGACGGTGTTGCTGTAAGAAGCTGCTCAATACCAGCTTCGAGTTTATCAGATACAGAAATAACCACCATTGAAGGATTGTCCAAAAACAAGTTACATCCTGTACAGGAAGCATGGAAAGAACTCGATGTTCCACAATGCGGTTACTGCCAAGCAGGTCAGATCATGACAGCCACTTCATTTCTAAAGCAAAATCCAAATCCAAATAATGAAGCTATTAGAAATGCCATGCATGGTAATATTTGCAGATGTGCCAGTTATAATAGAATTGAAAAAGCTGTGGCTTTGGCTGCAAAAAAAATGTCTTAAAGCCAAATTATTATGAAAAACAAAGACAATATAAGATTTAGTAGACGTAATTTCATAAAGACTTCTGCCCTCGCTAGTGGTGGTCTATTAATTGGCTTTAATTTCTTAACAGCTTGCAAAGAAAGTGCTCAACCACCCGTTGACATTTCAAAATTAAATTTTAATGATTTTAATGCATTTATAAAAATTGCGGATAATGGTTATGTCACCATATTTTCACCTAATCCTGAAATTGGTCAAGGTGTAAAGACTTCGATGCCCATGATTATTGCTGAAGAATTGGATGTGCCATGGGAACATGTCTCGGTGCAGCAAGGTGTTTTAGATACTGAAAATTACCAAAGACAAGTCGCAGGCGGCAGTCAATCCATTAGATTTGGTTGGGATGCTTTAAGGCAGACTGGTGCAACGGCAAAACAAATGCTAGTGAACGCAGCAGCAGCAAAATGGGGTGTTGATACTACTTCATGCACGGCATCTAATGGTGTCATTAAAAACAACTCCGGAGAAACATTGGGTTACGGAGATGTTGTTAATGAAGCAGCACTTATGGAAGTCCCAGAAAATGTGACCTTAAAATCACCTAAGGACTATAAAATTATAGGTAAAGATGCCATCAATGTAGATATGGATGCCATTATTACTGGCAAACCACTGTTCGGGTTGGATTATACCGCTGAAGGCATGAAATATGTTTCCGTGGCGCGACCACCAGCTTTTGGTCAAAAAATAAATTCTTATGATGCTACCGAAGCTAAAACCGTAAAGGGGGTTAATGATGTTATTCAGTTTGGTGACAAAATTGCCGTTTTGGCGTCGAGCACTTGGGCCGCAATGAAAGGCAAAAAAGCCTTAAAGATCGATTGGGCCAATGATGGTGATTTAGAAAGTTCATCAGACCACAACAATGAACTCAATAAAATTTTAGATAGCAATAAGCTTGATGTTAGACGTGAAGATGGCAATGTTGAAAAGGCTTTTGCAGAAGCCGACAAGATCATTGAGCGTACTTACGAATCCCCTTTCTTACCTCACAATTGTATGGAACCCATGAACTTCTATGCCAATGTTACTGATAGCAAAGTTCATTTGGTTGGCCCAATTCAAACTCCTGCAGGTACCGCAAGGCGAATTGCGAACCTAATTGATAGAAACGAAGAAGATATTCATTTGGAAATGACAAGGATGGGTGGTGGTTTCGGAAGGCGTCTTTATGGAGATTTTGCATTGGAAGCTGCTGAGATTTCAAATATCACAAAACGACCCGTTAAAGTTATTTTCTCACGCGAAGATGATATGGCTGCTGGTATTTATAGACCTGCAATTAAATATAGAATTAAAGCCTCTATAAAGGATGGTGAAATTACCGGATATCATTTAAAGGAGGCCGCCATAAATTCAAATATGTATGGCTTGATTCCTAATTTCTTTCCAGCTGGTGCTATTGCAAATTATAAAGTTGAGACAGGTAACTACCAAAGCAATATTACAACTGGTGCCTGGAGAGCACCTTACACTAATTTTTTAGCCTTTGCAGAACAGAGTTTTTTTGATCAGTTAGCTGAAGAGTTAAAAATGGACCCAATACAATTACGCTTAGACCTGTTGAGCAATGTTGAAGATGGTAAAGACCCAAGTATTGAATACTCAGCAAAACGAATGACAGACACCATTAAACTTGTTGCTGATAAAAGTCACTGGGGAAAAAACAATAATGACACTTATCAAGGTTTTGCTGCATATTATAGTCATAATACACACGTTGCAGAAGTCGTTGACATTAGCATTAAAAATGGAATACCAATGGTTGAAAAAGTGACTGTAGCTGTGGATTGTGGTATCGTTGTCAACCCTACTGGAGCGAAAAACCAAATTGAAGGCGGTGTGATAGATGGCATAGGCCATGCAATGTATGGAGATTTCTCCTTTGAGAATGGAAAACCACAAGACGTTAACTTCAACACCTATCGATTAATAAAAATGAAAGAAACGCCAATTGTTGAAACCTATTTTGTTGAAAATGAATTATCGCCAACAGGATTGGGTGAACCTGGCCTACCACCTGCAGGTGGTGCATTAGCAAATGCCATTAAGGCTGCAACCGGACAGGTTTTGACCAAGCAACCTTTTATTAAAGAACTGAATAAACGAAAGACGGATTTAAGTGTTTAATATAAGAATTTGTTAAACCTTAGTTGCTTTTATTAAAGAACGATAAGCTGGAAAATAATTGTCTTTTTGCATAATATCCTCACCATAATTAGCATCAAGCTTTTGTGCAACTAAATTGTTATAGACATCCTCGTTAACGATATACTTCCAGATTTTAAATTCTTTGAAATCCTTTGAGAAACTACTTTTAAATCTAAAGAGTGAATCTTCATTACTTCCCAAACCGCCACCTAGGTTAAAACATTTATAACCTTCTTGAGTAGATTTAATACGCATTTCGTCTAAAATTAGTTTTATTGGGTTAAGGTCAAAATGCTCCTCGCTCAGTCCAGATAAATGGTATTGTACTAAATCACCTTTTTTCATAAACATAGAAGCACCAATAATCTCCTGTGTTTCATTGTAAATACAAATTGATAATTCAGATTCGTAATCATTACTAGATAAAATTCCTCGGTAATACTCTTCCGAAAAAAAATAGCTTTCATCGGCATCTACTCGTTCCATATTTTGATGGTATAGCTTTATAAAAGCATCCAGGTGCTCTTCTACGTTACCTTCAATTACAGTGCAAGATCTTCGTGATTTATTCAAATAGGTTTTTAAACGCCTATTGAACTTAGCTCTTTGATTTTCGATAGTATCAGTTAAATCAATATATACAACGTTCCCTAAAGCAGTAATTGTACCCAATCCATTTAAGATTCTTTCTTGATGCTCAATAAAAGGGTGGAGTCTAGAAAAAACGGAAACAATATTGTTATCGTTGAGAAAGCTATTAAACTCAGTTTGAAAATTATCTACATTAAATTGCTCACCTATTTGTTGCACTATGGGTCCAGCATAACCATATACAGATGTGGCATCTTTGTAATCGGAATTGGGTATATCCCTAACGAGCAATGGAATTAACAACAATGTTTTTTCATCAGAGTACTTAACTAGTACTGGGTCTTCATCTTCATTTTTTGAGAGATGATGATAATCGTATGTATGATAAAAATCTGAATTTGCAACCAAAGCTACCTGTTCTCTCCAAACCTTCTTATCTTTTATTGCTTCAATCATTTAATAGCTAATTATTGGATTATCGTTATAAAATTATCTTTTTCGATAAATTTACACACTATATTCTAAACATTGCTCCTTTAGGAGTGATTCCCAAATAAGCCATACCAGCTTGATTCATCCAATGTGGCTGAATAATACCATGTTGCAACACGGCATGAATATCCCTATGAGCTCTTTCAATTTTATTTTCCGTGTAAAGAGAAACTGTACCTGCAGCTGCGTAAATTTCCGTTACCATATCCCTAGCTGTGGTGGCTGCCTGTACTGATGCCGACCAAACATCGGCAAGCTGCTCATCAGTATATTCGTTTCCTTTTTTGGCTTCATCCCATATTACCGAAATGGAATTGTGTAATTGACCTCTTAAAGAACTAAATAAAGTCTTGCTTTTTGCTACCACACTCTGAATTCTTTCCCTATCCCTTAGGTCTGGGTTTTTACCAGGTGTGATTTTTTCAAAACAAATTTTTATAAGATCGTCCAAAGCCGCTTTAAATATGCCCAAAGCTATAGCTGCATTTCCGGCTGAATTAAAACAGCCTATAGGCAAACGACTGTATGGGTTATCTATTGCGACTGGACTTTCAAAATCTACAGCATAAGCCTCTTTAACAAAGTGGTTACTTACTTTTACATCATGACTCCCAGTACCTCTTAGACCACCAACGCTCCATGTGTCTATAATTTCGATTGCTTCTTTTGGTATAAAAAATAGTTTCAATTTAGCGCCTGGACCAAGCGTAGACGGCAGCCCATCACCAGTTACCAAACAACGCAAAACAAACCAGTCAGACATTTCACAACCAGAAACTAAAGTCCATCGCCCATTAACATTGTAGCCTCCATCAACAATTTCCGCAACACCTTCTGGTCGAGCGGAATTGGCATAAACATCGTTTGGGTTTTTATAAACCTCCCTCATACTTTCCTCGTCAAGATAACGACCAAAGGTACATGCTAGGTGGTTATTCCAAACACTCCAACCAACTGCTCCTTCGCCACTACTTAGTATTTCGTAGGCTTTTAACACTTCTACTGGATCGTCTTCCCAACCTCCGAGAAATTTTGGCAAACCCATTCTAAATAAACCAGATTCTCTAAGTTTATCAACAAGTTTAGGTGCCAACCTTCTTAAATTTTCAGTTTCGTCTCGATGCGATATTGACGTAGAATGAACCTCATTTGCTGCGTCTGACGGTGACTTAATACTTCTTTCTAAAAGTGATTTGTGCATAATGCTAATTTAATACCGATGATAGTCATATCATCAAATTCCACATAAAATAATGAATAAATTTTTAGAAATATGACTAAACAAGAGGCATCACTAAAAATTCAGGGCTATATAAGCACCAAGGTATAATTTAATAGATTAACACTTGAAAATTAATTGATTAAATGCTAAAAAAATTGATGAAATAAAAAAACCACACAAGATAACTTGGTGGTTTTTATTTCAAAGTGCAATACTTTTGCGGAGAAAGAGGGATTCGAACCCCCGGAGGTGTGACCCTCGCTGGTTTTCAAGACCAGTGCATTCGACCGCTCTGCCATTTCTCCATTAGCGGGTGCAAATATAAAACCCTTTTTTTTGTAGTCAAAGATTTTTCTTCGTTTTTATTAAATTAAACTATTGGATATAAAAAAAATTAGCATCAATAAATTTAGCATCGTATTTTCGGCATAATATATGATTATAAATTGTTCTTATTTCAAATCAATCTCTATGAAATATTGTCTTATATTTTTTTCAGTTTTATTGAGTCTACACGGCACAGCACAAAATAAAACAATTGCCGCTGGTGAAAAATTGGTTTACACAGCGTCTTATAACATGTCTGGCTTGTTAACAGATATTGCCCAAGTTAAAATGGAAACTAGCGAAGTAAAAACTTCAAAAAGCACTCTGATGCGATTAAAATGTACAGCCACAACCTATAAAAAATGGGACAACTTTTTTAAAATTAGAGATCTTTACGAAAGCTACGTAAACCCTAAGACATTAACTCCGTATTTATATAAAAGGGATATTAGCGAAGGTGGCTACTATAAGTTTATGCAATATAAGTACAACCATAAAGCCAAATTGGTGCAAAGCTTAAAGCGCAAAAAACGAAAAGACGGTACCACTTGGGACGAAAATAAAACAGTTAAAATAAACGCTTCCACTAAAGATTTAGTAAGCACGCTATACCATATTAGAAATTTAGATATTCACAAGGCCAACCCTGGAGATTCCCAAAACTTCACAGTACTTTTTGATAATGAAGAAACCACGATAACAATTAAATATATAGGTAAAGAAACCATATCAACAAAAATTGGTAGTAAGGAATGTTATAAACTCGCCATTTCCATTAAAGGAAGTGATATATTAAAAGGCAGTAATTCAAATTTACTATGGCTTACAGCTGACGCTAACAAGGTGCCTGTTTACGCAAAGTTTAAAATCCCTGTTGGCAGTGGAGAATTAAAAATCGTTTCGGCCACAGGTCTAAAACATTAAGCAATGAGAAAACTATTTATAATCCTAGGCTTTATTGCAGCAATTCTTGCTGTCGTCTTGGCTGTTACACCACTTTCTAATTTAGCCATAGCACCCATTATTGTGGCCTTTGTCTGTGGATTGTCTATTCTATATATTTCAAAAAAACAGAACAAAAAAACGAAAACCATACAATACATATTTCTATTGGTAATTATCTCGTTAGGACTGACAATTTACAAGGGTGTGTTTTCGACCTCCGAAATTGGTGACACTGAACAATTGGAGCAAAGAGACGAAGAAAACCTAGAGGATTCAAAAGAGATTCTCGAAGATATAGATATTGATGAAGATTTTTAAAATTTAAATTTAAACGTCAGAATTTATTTCATGTATTTAACTTATTTTTACGGAAATCAAATAGTTACATGAAAGTATTAGTCGCCTCAGCTCTTGTTCTTGTTGGCTCTTGTGCTACACTTAGGCATAGTGAAAAAATCCAAAATTTAAAGGAAAGTATATCCTACGACGATAAGAAAGTCGTTGAAAAATACCTAAATACCATAAATCCGGAAGAGCTCAGAACCCATGTAGAGGAAATAGCCTCAGACAAATACAAAGGCCGAATGACAGGTGAAGAAGGCCATAACCTTATTTGCGATTATATAAGGAATTACTACAAATCTTTGGGTATAAAAGCCCCTGCATCACATCCAGATTATTACCAAAAAGTCCCTAAAGAAGCGCTGACAGAAAATTTAAATGACTCTCAAAATGTCATTGCCTACATAGAAGGTTCCGAATTTCCAGATGAATATATCTATATCGCTGCGCACTCTGATCACGAAGGGATTGTTGATGGTAAGATTTATCCAGGAGCGGATGACAACGGTTCTGGTACAGCTGCCGTATTTGAAATGGCAGAAGCGTTCAAAAAGGCCTCGGAAGAAGGCTATAGACCTAAAAGAAGTATTGTTTTTTTACATGTTACAGGCGAAGAAGTTGGCCTACATGGTTCCCGCTATTACACCAACAATCCTATTTTTCCAATTGAAAATACTGTAAGTACGTTAAATATCGACATGATTGGTCGTGTGGATGAAAGACATAAAGATGATGAAGATTATATATATATTATTGGTGCAGATCGTATAAGTACCGAATTACATTTCATCGTACAAGAAGCCAATACAAGTTTCACAAACTTAAATTTAGATTATAAATACAACGAAGACAGCGATCCCAACAGGTACTTCTACAGATCGGATCATTATAATTTCGCCCTGAAAAACATTCCAGTAGTTTTCTTTTTCAACGGAGAGCATGAAGACTATACCAAACCCACGGATACGGCAGATAAAATCAACTATAACCTATTAACTAAACGCAGCAAGTTAATCTTTGCTACAGCTTGGTATTTGGCCAACTCACCCACTCGTTTAAACCCAGAGACCATCTAATGTTAAAGTTTGTTAAAAGAAATTTGACGTAAAACTCATAGCATACCAATTTCGTAATTTTAACGAGTCTTAAATTATTACTGAATAATTTCACTAAAAAAACTAATATATAATTTTATAAATATGAAAAAGCTTTCATTGGTCTTTTGTACCATAGGATTAATTTTGAGTTGCGGTACTTCTTCCAAAGGCAAAACAACTTCAGCTCAAAACGAAACCAAGGTAGTAGATCCTGCCGATTATGCCTCAACAATCACCACAGAGGAATTAAAAGAGATGTTGTACACCTACGCCTCAGATGAATTTGAAGGAAGAGAAACCGGAGAAAAAGGGCAAAAACTAGCCGTAGAGTATTTAAAAGAACAGTACAAAGCAATGGGCGTTGACACACCTTTAGGTGATGATGACTATTTTCAGGAAGTACCATTGGAAAAACAAAGCGTTTCGGAAGCCAAAATTTCTGTAAATGGAAAAAGCTTTAAAAGTTTTGAAGACCATATCGTCTTAAGAGCCTCAGAAAATATTAGTGTTTCACCTGAGGAAATCGTTTTTGTTGGTTACGGTATCGATGCAGACAACTATTCAGATTATAAAAATATTGATGTAAAAGGCAAAATTGTATTAGCAAAGTCTGGTGAACCAAAAGATGCAAATGGAAATTATCTTACCTCTGGGTCCGATGAAGACACAAAATGGACCAACGGTCGACAGTCTTTATCCAGCAAAAGAGATGCTGCCATAAATAATGGTGCAATAGGCTTAATTTACATGGACGACAACTTATTTACAAGGTATGCGCCATACTACCAAAGACAGGCTACAGCAGGAACTTCGGGTCGTTTATCTCTAAAAAGTTCGGATGCAGACTTTTTTATGCTAATGGTTTCTGAAAACCTCGGAAAGGCACTTCACAGTGAAATTTTAGAAGATGAAACATCGAAAGCTATCGGTTCAAAACTAGAATTATCCATTCAAAATAAATCTGAAGAAATTATTTCAGAAAATGTTGTCGCCTATATCAAAGGTTCAGAAAAACCTGAAGAAATTGTTGTGATTTCTGCGCACTTAGACCATGAGGGCATTAAAAATGGTGAAGTTTACAACGGTGCTGACGATGATGGCTCTGGCACTATCGCTATTTTAGAAATTGCTGAAGCTTTTAAAGCAGCCGAAAAAGCCGGTAATGGACCTAAGCGTTCCATTTTATTTCTTCATGTTACTGGTGAAGAAAAAGGACTACTTGGTTCGAGACACTACACCGACAATGACCCTATCTTTCCACTAGAAAATACTGTTGCAGATCTTAATATAGATATGATCGGAAGAACCGACCCTAAACGCACAGAAGGTGACAGAAACTATATTTACCTTATTGGCAGTGATAAATTAAGTACTGATCTTCACAATATTTCAGAAGAAGTAAATGCCAAATATTGTAATGTAGAATTAGATTACACCTATAATGACGAAAACGATCCAAACCGTTTTTATTACAGATCTGATCATTATAATTTTGCCAAAAATAATATTCCTGTAATATTCTATTTCAATGGAACGCATGCAGATTATCACAAACCAACAGATACTGCGGATAAAATTGAGTACGATTTATTGGAAAATAGAACAAAACTCGTATTCCATACTGCTTGGGAAGTAGCTAACAGACCAGATAGAATTGTTGTTGATAAAATACAAGAACAGTAATAAATTAACTATAAAAAAATAAATCCTACACTATAAGTGTTAAAATTTTATACAAATCATTGATTTATTAGGTTTTTTGTGTATATTTAATGTGTTGTATTGGGGTGCTGATACATTTCGGCTGAGAAAAGACCCATAACACTCGTTGGATAATGCCAACTAAGGAATACATTAACAAGTAAAGGGAACAATATGTATATCATTTGTTCCCTTTATTATTTAAGAAATCTGCCAAAAACGTGTAATACAAAAAAGCCTTTCATTTCTGAAAGGCTTTGTCTTTTTGGGTGGAAGATGGGACTTACTTCGACTACGCTCAGCATAAACTTCTCGTCCTGATATATTAAAACTGATCACAAAAAAAGCTCCTTATTTCTAAGAAGCTTATATTCTGGGTGGAAGATGGGACTCGAACCCACGACATCTGGTACCACAAACCAGCGCTCTAACCAACTGAGCTACAACCACCATGTTAATTAGGACTGCAAATGTAAATTATTTACGTTTTTCTACAAAACGTTTTCTTTACTTATTTTAAATCAAATAAAGAGTCTACAGCAGGATAACGCTCAACAGTATATCCTTCAGCATGTTCTACATTAATCAATCTGCCTAGATTTCTTGCCCTATACACAATACTATCCGTAAAGTTTTCACTGGAAATTGGGGTATCAGGCTCTTCACTATTAGGATCAAAAAATTGAGTTTTATAAGCCAATACTGCTTCCATCTTTTTATCCATAAACCCAGAAACATCCACAACGATATCTGGCTCAATATCTTTCCATTGTATATAATGATAAACGGTCTTAGGCCTCCAAGCTTTTTGCTCTATGCTTTCATCCTTGTGTACGGTTTCTATTTTTCGTAAGCCACTTAAAAAACATGCGTCACTTACTAGCTTACTACCTTTTCCATGGTCTATATGCCTATCTTCAATAGCGTTACAAATCACTATTTCTGGCCTGTAAAAACGAATCATTTTAATAAGCTCTATTTGATGTTCTCTATCGTTTTTAAAAAACCCATCGGCAAATCTCATATTAACCCTGGCATGTACTCCCAAAATTTTTGCCGAATTGAACGCTTCTTCGTCTCGAGTTTCTGCATTGCCGCGTGTACCCAATTCGCCTCTAGTAAGATCTATTATTCCAACTTTTTTACCATTGGCAACTTCTTTTGCTAGTGTTGCACCGCAACCCAATTCCACATCATCAGGATGCGATCCAATAGCCAATATGTCTAGTTTCATTTCTTAATTTTATCTAAAGCATTATTTATATCTCTCTTTAAATCCTTCACCTCTTCAATTCCGACCGAAAATCGAATCAATTGATTGCTAATTCCCACTCTATCGCGCTCATCTTGGCTCAACAATGCGTGAGATGTTAAGTGTGGTGATAGCACGGTACTTTCAATTCCTGCTAAGCTCATTGAAGGTTTAATCAATTTTAATTCCTCCTGAAATCGCTTTGAATCCAAATCATCTGTCAATTCAAAAGATAACATGGCTCCAAATCCTTTCATCTGGGATTTAGCCAGCTTATGTTCTGGGTGAGATTTTAAACCTGGATAATAAACTTTGTTAACACTCGAATGCTCATCTAACCATTTAGCAAGTTTCATAGCATTTTCAGTCTGTGCTTTTACACGTAAACCAAGTGTTTTCATACTACGTTCTAACATCCAGACGGTCATGTCGCTTAGGCTTCCGCCTAGATTTTTGCCAACATTCCAAATGCGTTCTATATGTTCTTTTGAACTTGCAACTGCTCCCGCACAAATATCGCTGTGGCCACCAAAATACTTAGTTGCCGAATGCATTACCATATCGATTCCAAAATCGATTGGAGTCTGGTTAACTGATGATGCAAAAGTATTGTCGATTGAAGTAAGAATATTTTTTGATTTCCCAAGTTTTGCAATGGCTGCAATGTCTGTAACAGTCAGCAGAGGGTTTGAAGGTGTTTCAATATGAATCAACTTTGTATTGCTACGTATGGCAGCCTCGAAATCTTCAACTTTATAGCCGTCTGTAAAAGTATATTCTATGCCATACTTAGGCAATTCTTCTTTGATGAAGTTTACTGTACCACCATAAAGCGTATTCTGCACTACCAAGTGGTCACCTTTTTGCAAAAATGCTAAGAACATTGTACTAATTGCCGCCATGCCAGAACCGAAGATCATCGCAGCATCAGTATGTTCTAAAGCTGCAATTTTTTTTGACAGGTATTCTTGGTTCGGTGTGTTAAAGTATCTAGGGTAGCGCTTTACATCAACATCAAAAAATTCATAAGACGAGCTGAGGTATATTGGCGAAACCGCACCTTTGAATTGTTCGTCCTTAATTTCACCTACGTGTGTACAAATTGTATTTAGGCCTAAAATAGATTTTGACATTCCATTAGTTTTTAAGTGCTAAAATTAATGAAAATGCTTAACTACTCACTTAGTTGGCAATACAAACTTTTCTAGACTGTGAAAATGTGTCGGAATCAATTATTACGATATAGATCCCGTTGGAAATTTCTGATGTATTCAATGTGTGCTCTTCTTTAGAAATTTTTTCCTCGATAATTTTCTTTCCCTCTAAACTATATAAAGAAAGTAAAGCCCCAGCGCTGTTAAAAATTCCACTTACGTACAGCTCATTATTTGATTTTGAATACCAAATGTTGACAGAGGCAACTTCATTATCTTCTACAGACAATAGATTATTGTTTATTTCTAAATGAGCAGTGGTCGAAAAGGTAATATAAAATCTATCTATATAATTATCAGCCTGTAAAGTTTGAGTGAAGTTTGAAGCATTTAATAGCGTATAGGAATCTAACTCTACATCATAAAGGTAGACATCTATATCTTCTTCGAAATTATTTAGTTCTGCAAGTGAAACTGTCACATCCACAGAATTAGTTAGAAACATACCTATAGGGTAATATTTATTAGTGTTAAATTCACCTACACCTTGTATAACATAACTATTGCCTTCTATTATCCAACCAAAATCATCCGCATAATCATTAAAAGTACCTCCATCGTATCCGTAATCATAACCGTCAGTAGCAACATTATCCGGAGTAAACCCTAACAAAAGTTGTCTTTGAAAACCTGTATTGGTTTCAAAATTTAAATAAATTCGTTGAATATCCTGCGCAGAGAGCTCAACAAAGAAGATTGCACAAATTAATACAAGTAGGCACGTAGTTTTTTTCATTTGATTTGGGTTAAATGATAAAAATCTTAAGAAGCCAATATAATCAAATTAAATTATAAAATCCATGAAATACATTTTTTATCGATAAAAAACATTTTTCATTAACAATTAAGTCTCGTATACAAAAAAAAAGAACTATTCGGTCGCTTATTTATAAAATAATTTCTGATATTATTGCTTAATAACAACTTTTCTACTTAATATAGATCCGCTTTCTAATTTCAGCTTTACAACATAAGCACCATGAGGAACTTGGGTTACAGGAATTCTTAACTCCGTATTACTTTCGGATGAAATGTCATCCCAAAGTTTAATAGACTGACCTAATATATTGAATATCTCAATCTGTCTTATATCACTTGTATTGATCGAATTTACGTAAATCTCGTTAGTATTATCAAGATAGTAAAGACCAATAGAATTTTCTTCATAACCATTGATTCCCAATTCCTGAGATTCAAAGACAATAAAGAAACGATCCATATATTCACCTGAGCCAAGACTAATTGTAAACACATTATTATATAAATTGGTGTAAGAATCTAACACACTATCATATAGAAACACATCTATATCGGTTTCAAAATTTTCTATTTCAATCGCTTCTAGAGCAATTTCGCCATCATTAACTATGCTTAAATTCAATGTGTAGATTTTGGTACTATCAAATTCACCAACTCCTTGAATAACAAAATCTCTGTCAGCAATTTTCCAAGATATATCATCTGGCATTGCATCGTATAGCTCAGCATCATATCCATAGTCCACATCATCTGTAGCATCATTATTGCTTGTAAACCCTAATAGTAACTCCCTAGAATAACCTTGGGAATTAAAAAGAAATCTAATTCTCCTAACAATTTGTTCTTCATTATTTTGATTATCAGTTGAAGAAACTGGGTTAGAACCATTTCTAAAGAATAGGGAATCATCTCCACTAGGTGTTTCAAGATCTACACCTTCTCTATAAAAAATACGCTGTCCATTGTTAAAATTAATTGTTCTAACACTACTCCCAAATTCGGGCGCTTGAACAAAGAAACCTTGAGCTACAGGAATATATCTTCCCGGACGCTTAGGGTTTGCCGTAGTATTTCCTGAGATTAGTGATGAAATTACCGCAGCAGGCACGCTACCCAACTTTGTTAATGTAGCATAGCCACCTTCATACTCTTCTAAATAGTGCGTTTGGTTTTCTGGGTAATGTTCCCAGAAATATAAAGTACCATCAATAGCACCAGTACCAGAACCTGGTATATTGTCATCTATAAATTTATGGGAATCTAAAGCCGATGGATAAGGATTACCCAATAAGGTTTGGTGGTCTGCATTAATACTAAAATTAATATTATCTCCATTATTTGGTTTACCTACAAAAGCCCAGTTTTGCTCACCAAATGGACTAGTTAATCCGCTGCCTTTCATTGTATAGCCCAGACCAACATCAATGGCAGTACCTGAACCCAAATATTGCCAAGCATCATAATTGGTTTGCTCATCCTCAACATCATTTCTATTATTGTAATACCATAACCAGTAACCTGCCATAGTAAGATTACCAGCAGAACCTATTGGATCTATTGCCCCATCATTAAAGGCTAAAGCACTAATACTATTTGCAGATGTTCCGTCTCTGAGCACAGAAGGCACTGTATAAGCTACATTATTTGAAGCCGCATTTAATGTACCGACTGGAGATGACCAATAATTATAATTTGTTGCGTTTAATGTTCCTTGTTGATGACGCTCTAAACTTCCAGTACTAGAAGTTGCAAGCACACTACCAAAATCTTGAATCAATTGTGACTGTCCGACCAAATTAATATTTCCATCGAGTTCTAAATAATGGGTCACTCTTAACATTTGCCCATCATTAGCCTGGTCATTTGGAGTTAAAGGATCTCTTATCTCAAGTTCCTTATTTGGAGTATCGGATATTAAGCCCAAAACTGTAATATCCTTATCACCTGAAAATATATCATGGGAGATCTCTACTATGTTCCAATCAATAGGTGTAGCGTTATCTATACCTATACTATTGGGCGCATCCCAAACATTAAAATTTGTCCAAGTGTTATCTGTAGCCCACTCTTGCCCATCAACCCTAGAGGTATAAGGTATTGGCGCCGTTTCCTGTTGTGCCGAATCCATATTTCTAAGAAGACCCGTTAAGCCTTTATAAGCTAACAACTTACCACAAAGAACATCCATACGGTAATAGCCTTCTAAATCTACCCAAGGCAAACCTGTAACATCTAAAGGCACAACAACACCTCTAACCAAAGTATTATCATCTATTTCCTGATTCATCATATGACGAATCTGGTCCTGGGCTAATGCCGTACTCCAAATTCTAAGCTCATCCATCCAACCGTTGTAATAATTTACAGGTTTATTTGGTGGATTATTATTTTGATCCATTGCACCAATAATACTAGCCATTGTATTGGTTGTTGGAGCTATACCAGCAATTGGAGCACTTACCTCTATGCCATCAATATATAGTCTATAACTCCCATTATTATTAGTAACTGCGATATGATACCATCTATCTGTAGAAATTGGATAAGAAGATTGAATTGTTTCCGTTGAATTCCAATTAAATTGCACTGTAGCACCAGTCAATCTTAAATCATAACCAGAAGTTAAATCGTTAGCGTCTCGTTTAGAAAATAGTGTTTGGATACCTGTGACAGATTCTGGTTTAATCCAAACTTCAATGCTAAACTCATTAGATAAATCATAATTATCTTTAAACGTTATATAATCATTAACTCCATCAAAGTCAATTGTAGGGCAACTTTCAATGGTAACAATAATGGTATCAGAACAATTGATAGCAGGTACTGTCCATTTTACTTCATAAGTACCAGGATCTGCAGAAAATTTCGAAGTAGGGCTACCTAAATCCGAAAAAGAATAATTACCACCGCAACTAGAGATTAAATTAGCTGACCAAACACCAGCCTCACCAGTTCCCGGATATGTTCCTGTTGCAAATACAACTGCATTAGCAACACCATTTGCAATATTTTGTGCTGCGGTTAAGCTATTATCGTAAGCATTCAAATCTACATCTTCACCGCATTCACCAATAATTTGTGTAATATCCTCACCCGCATAAGCCAATGAAGCATTAACGTCAATAAACTCTGTACCTTCAGGACCATCTGCTCTACAGCCATTGATTAACGAAGTTACACCGTAAGTTTGAATTCCAGGAGTCACAGGCGTAATCGTTGTCGTAGAACCTGTAGTAACTACAGTTCCTGTACCATCCTCCCATTCTATAACTTCATCAACAGGAGCTTGTGGCAATGTGATTCCATCAATTGCCCAAGAACTTCCGTATGTTGAGGTAAATGTAAATCTTACACGAAGATCCGTAAGGCCAATATAATCCGATAAATCTAAGGAAACCGAATGAATTCCATCCTGTAAATTTACAGTTGGAACATTGTTTCCCCCATTACCTTGATTGACAAATCCACCTGAATCCCCTGGTCCATTGAAACTCATTAATGTTACCGGATAAGTAGTGCCACCATCAACTGACAACTCAACTATACCTGATGCGCCAGACTGTAAATAGTATGCAGATTGAAAATCAATACTTGCATTTGTTAGACCTAAAGTATTGAATACCGCAGTTTCTAAAGTTGTAACAGGAGGTGATGGGTCTGCTCCATTAAAATCACCATAAGTTATAGCAAACTTCCCGCCGCCTTGGTTTTTATACCGAACACCTTCAGTAATATTACTACTATTATTACCATTACCATTACTTATTCCTCTCCAAGGAGTAGGGCTGGTATTACTCCCTGAAGCATTCCACCCACTTACTCCATCAGCACCATCTACTAACCATCCGGGCAAGTTAGCTTCATTAAATTGCCCTCCATTGTTTAATTCAGTATTAACCGAAAAAGAACTTTCTGCCTCTACAATAATAGCCTCACCTAAGCAAATAGTATACTCCGATGGCCCAATAATAGTAGGCGGAACATCTGGTGGCACTACAGCAACAACTACAATAGTAGATGCTGCCTGACATGACCCTATTTGAACAATTGCTCTTACCAAAGTCGTCTCAACAATATTGGCGTAGTAGAATGTAGTTGTAGTATTCGCAACATTAGACCAAGTTATACCTCCATTATTTGAAGTCTGCCAAAAAGCAACATTTCCTGAATGGCCAGATAAATTAATTGTGGCATTTTGTGGCTCGTCAGGACAGGCCGTAACTTCTATAATATTATCAGAATCAGCAACAGTTTCGGTATTATTTAAATACCCTAAAGCGGTGCCTCCATCAATATTTGGACTTGTTACAGTCACTGTCGCAGTGCAAGTATCTGTATTACCGTTGCCATCATCTACAGTTAAGACAACTATATTAGTTCCTATATCGGTACAGTCAAATACACTTTGAGATAAAGAAAAATTTACAATTCCACAATTATCTGATGAGCCAATATCTAGCTGTGACCCTATTATTGTAGCTGTTCCGGTTGTATCATCCAATTGAATAGTTAAATCGTTACAAATTGCTATTGGATCTATTGTATCATCTATAACTACATTTTGAACTACATTAATGATATTTCCATTGCCGTCATCAAATGTCCAATTAACAGCATATGATCCTTGCGAATTATAGGTCAGCGGGTCGGTCGTCGTTCCTGTAATAGTACCAGAACATCCATCTGATGTGCTTGGTACTGGGACTGTAGCACTACATTGATCAGTAATTATTGGAAGGTTTGGTGTCGTTGGATCGGTAACGTCGTCCACGATGACGTTCTGTGGAACTATGATGCTGTTACCGTTGCCGTCGTCAAAGGTCCAGTTGATGACAAAGGTGCCCTGTGTGCTGTAGGTCAGCGGGTCGCTGGTCGTTCCCGTTATCGTGCCCGAACAGTTGTCCGTGGTCGTCGGTGCCGTGGCAGTCGCCGAACATTCTCCCGTGACATCTGCCAGTGTCGGTATTGTTGGATCAATATTGTCTTCTACAGTAACTGTTGCAATGCAAGTGTCTGTTTGTCCATTGGTATCCGTAACCGTTAGTGTGACAGTATTAGAACCTATATTTGAACAGTTAAATGTATTTGGAGAAACCGTCATACTTGCAATCCCGAAATCATCGGAACTACCATTGTCTATGTTGGCTGCTGTTATGGAAGCATTTCCAAAGTTATCTAGTTGAGCCATATAGTTTGTACAAGATGCAATGGGAGGATTATCTAATCTAAATGTGGCGCTAAAATTAGCACCGCCATTATTAACCGTATGGGGAAAAGGATTGGGTGTTCCACCAACAGAAAAATCCGCTGTAGTATATACTTCGATTGTATAATCAACCCCTGAAGTCAATCCTGATAAAATATTGATATTAGCGTTTGTAGTACTCCAATATTGATTATCGCCAGTTCCACCACAGGCAGCACCAGAAAAATTCTGAACATTTGAACTTAAATCAATTGATAAAAAAGCACCTGAAGGGCTACCAGAAGGATAAATTCTGTAATGAAGCCAACCCGAAGTAACATCATCAGAGCCACATTTAAAAATATTATTTTGACCTCCATTTAATATAAAGGTGTCTGCACTCTGGAAAGTTCCAAGATTTGCTCCGTTAAAATCGAAATTGGGAGTTTGGGTATGAGGGTTTAAATCATAATAGTTGTTACCAAAACCACTATCTATAACAACATAACATTCAAAAATCCCCGACTGAGCATTTAAATTTACACTCAAAAAAAGCATAAATGATAAGTTTAATAGCAGAAACTTATTCATATAAAAAGTTTGAATATTAATATACATCATCCTGAATCTGATTTATTTAAAAATCAAATTTTGGAAAATGTTAATGTTTGCTATTAATCAGGGGAACAATTAAATTTAGAGATGTTTTCGCCGTTTAGGCAAATTAATCGACAAACTACCAAAATACCCTTTTACGGTTGATTATCAATAATTTATAGCGTAAATAGTTTTTTTATAACGCTAGACATTGACCGTTTTCCAATAGCCTTTTTTAAACCACAAGATTCCAATCACAGTTATTAAGACTTCAGCTAAGGTAATTGCCATAAAAACTCCCAGTGGACCAAAATCTAAAGTCAATGCCATAAGGTAAGCAAAAGGTAACTGAAACAACCAAAAACATACAAAGTTGATCCAAGTAGGTGTTTTGGTATCTCCAGCTCCATTGAAGGCATTAATGATTACCATACCATAACCATAGAACACATAACCTGCAGCAATAATCCTGAGACAGAGCGCCCCATTTTTAATGACTTCTGTTTCTTGTGTAAACCATGAAATTATTTGTGGAGCAAAGATGAGGTAAGCTATAGACACCAAGCCCATAAAAATGGCGCTGTACTTTCCTGTTTTCCAAACAGAATCTTCTGCTCGTTGCGGTTTTAAAGCTCCTAAATTCTGCCCAACCAAAGTCGCAGCGGCATTACTCATTCCCCAAGCAGGCATTAAGGTAAACATCATTACGCGAATTGCTATCGTATAACCTGCAAGCACTTCACTACCAAATTCACTCATAATTCGCATTAAAAACACCCAAGAGGATGTACCTATTAAAAACTGACCTATACCACCAAGTGAAACTTTAATAAGATTGAGCATCACAGCCACACGCAATACCAAATCCTTAAATCCAACCTTTATTTTGCTCCACCCATAAAAGAGCACTAATAACTGAAATACAACAGCAGTTCCTCTACCAATAGTCGTAGCTATTGCAGCTCCCTCTACACCATAAGCTGGAATTGGTCCAAAACCAAAAATAAACATGGGGTCTAAAATGATATTTAATCCATTGGAAAGCACCAAAGCCCACATTGCAATCGAAGCATCGCCAGCACCTCTAAAGATGGCATTAATTAAGAATAGAAGCATTATCGTAACGTTTCCGCCCAATAACACTTGCGTGTAACCATAACCTTCTTCTATGAGGTCAACTTCACCACCCATTAGCCCCAATATTTCTTTAGGATAAAAAATACCTATTGCACTAATAATAGCTGCTACAAATATGCCAAGTCCAATGACTTGTACAGCAGCTTGTGATGCTCCTTCCCTATCCTTTTCGCCTATACGTCTTGCGACTATTGCCGTTGCGGCCATACTTAAACCAATGGCAACAGCATAAACCAAGGTAATCACAGATTCCGTAAGTCCAATTGTAGCAACTGCATTGACACTGACTTGAGAAACATAAAAAATATCTACAATGGCAAAAATGGACTCCATAAGCATTTCCAAAATCATTGGAATAGAAAGCATAAACACAGCTTTACGAATACTACCAGAAGTGAAATCCTGTTCCTTGCCAGAAACAGCGATTCTTAAATATCTGAAAAATTGTTTTATTGAAATTTTATTGGATTGCATAACTTTTAATATTGAATAAAAACAAAGCCAAACAAAAGATATGTTTAGCGACTCACATCACATGAAGTAGTGATCATTTTTTACGAGATGGGAATATTATGCAATCATAATGACACAAATATGCGTATTATTTTTTAAAAATCTAAGCACTCAATAACTTAATCGTTGCGACTCGCTTTATTATAAGCACGAATCATAAGTATAGCCCATAATGCGACTAACACTATAACTATAATAGAAAACCATAATACAATATCATTTGCTACCATGATCTACAAGTTTTAAATAAATCATAACACCTAGCAACGTTGGTGCCCAAAGGCCAACAAACAATCCATGCATTTGATCTCCGGTTAGAAACAAATATTCTGCAACAAGAACTATAACTGCACATAATACTAGCATCAATAGATTTGCAGTTCCTAATTTTTTGAAGTAACTCATTTTTGAAGGTTAGTTTAAACCCTCAAGGTATAAAAAATCTATTTATAATACACCTTATATTTTCTATAAGCTAAGAAAGCTAAGATTGCGATTACTACCAACGTAATTGCTATGAACTGAAAGCTTAGAATTTGGTCTCCACTTGCATAGGCATGCAAGCCAGAAAGGTAAAAGTTGACACCAAAATAGGTCATTAAAATACTTGCAAAAGCCAAGATTGACATTAGATTATACAACCAACGGCCTCTCAAGCCAGGTATCAAACGCATATGGATAACAAAAGCATAAATCATAATACTAATTAAAGCCCAAGTCTCTTTTGGGTCCCAGCCCCAATAACGTCCCCAGCTTTCATTGGCCCACATGCCTCCTAAAAAATTACCAATGGTCAACATAACGAGACCTACAGTCAAGGCCATTTCATTGATTATGGTTAACTCTTTAATGTTAATATCCATACGGGCTTTGTTTTCCTTTGTCGTGAAAATCATTAGTATTAGCGCAACAACACCTAAAATCATACCTAAAGTAAAAGGTCCATAACTTGCAACTATTACTGATACATGAATCATTAACCAATACCCTTGCAGAACAGGTTGAAGATTTGCAATTGCCGGATCCATCCAATTCCAATGTGCAATCATTAAAATCATTGATGTTACAAATGCACCGGCAGCAACCGTTAAACTTGATGTACTGGTTTTACCGATTAACGCAAATGAAGATTTTGATTTTTCGTTTTGTGTTGGTTTATCTTTTCCCCTTCCCATTCCCACAATAAAACCAAACAGCATTGTTGACCACGCTACATAGATCATGGATTCATAAGCATCACTCCAAGGAGCATGTCCAGATAAATACCAACGCCATATCAGACCTAAAGTATGAAGTATAAATAAAGCCCCAATAATTCCAATCATAATATTTATTGCAATCTTAAGCCCTCTACTTTTGTACTTAAAAATCTGAACAATAATCAGAATAAATAGAACAGTGGCTGCATACATATAATAGCTGAATAGTTTTTTGAAAATATCATACTTATTATATAATATTTCAGATTCAATCTTCTTATCTGAAAGCATAATTTCAGCACCGAATTTTTGCTGGGTTTTCTTTATGGCTTCCAACAATGCTTCGGAACTTGAAAAATCACCCGTTTGCTTGTCATTATTTAAGCGAATTAGATAAGAACTAAAACCATTATTGATAAAGTTTCCGTAAAGTGAATCCTTAATCTTTTCACGATAATTACCTTCCCTAAATTCTAAAGAAGAAATCCAAGTATTGTTCTCATCATTCGGTACCGGAAATATCTTTATTGACCTCCCCTCAATAGCATCAGACAATAATCCAAGCCTGCCATAAGCTTCTTTCACCTCTTTCTGAAAGCCGTTAGGTACTTGTGCTTTATAAGCATCCTCAACATATGGCCCTAACTTATTTCTACCATCTGGAGTAAAAAAGTCTAGCAAACTCACATATTTCTTATCATAGTCCACACCAATAATCGTGCGGATGGAATCTGCCTTTCTCGGTTTTAAATAAATGATCGGTACATTATACCAGAGCATTGGACTTTCTTGAATGGATAAGAATATCTGGGTTGCCGAAAAATCCTCGTAAGTATCTTTCTTAGATAGCTTTCTGAGCATTTCAGAGGCATAGGTATGCATTGGCATCATACGACCACTATAATCCTGTATCACCATTTTGGCAAACTTATCAGCTTGCTCTTGTGATGTGATATGTACTTTTAAAATAGAATCTACTTGAGTTTTAGTAGGTCTTCGGTTTTGAATATGATCGTGGCCATCATTTTCTGAATGCTCTTGCGCAAAGCCAGAGAAACTCAAAAGCAAGGCAATCATAGTCATTATTTTCGCCTTTTTTGCTTTCAGTTTTTTAAGTCGATTGCGTATATTGTCAAAGCGTGTGTTCTTAGCGAAGAGAATAGCCATTAAACCAAAATACAGTAACATATAACCTGTGTAAGTTATATAAGTTCCCCAACGATCATGATTCACTGAAAGTATAGTGCCTTTTTCGTCTGGATCGAAACTCGCCTGAAAGAAACGATACCCTCTATGATCCAAGATATGATTCATATAAATATGATAATCAAAATCACCTTTGTCTTCGTCTAAAACGGTCACCTTACTTTCGTATGAAGAATAGGCATTTTCAGTACCTGGGTATTTTTCAGCAATAAAATCATTGAGCTTAACCTGAAACGGCAACTGCTCTAATCTAGAGCCAAACCTTAAAGCGATATCTAAGCCTCCCACTTTAATTTCTTCAATACGGTTATAAGTACCAGGTCCACCTATGAGATTAATGGACTTTGTCTCACCATTGGCAGTAACATCCAGTACAATACCACTTTCATCTCCTTTAAGAATGGTTGGTTTTTTAACCACATCAAAAACCCCTTTTACAACAGGTTTAGGAAACACCAATTGTAGGTTGCCTATAATGTAACGAGATCGTAATGCCAAAGGTTGTAAGCTGTCCTTAACCAACTTTCCTCTCTGACCAGTGGCCATGGTCATATATTCTCCTTCATAAGGTGATTTAATAAATAAACCATCTTTGGTATTAGTGATATTTATAGCACCTTGCTGATCTTTGTTTAAAGAAATTAGAACATTGTGCAGATTAGAAACCTCACCTTCTTTTAAAAAATGATTGTGTGGTCTTCCATCACCAGCTTCAACGATCTTTAGGTAGCTTTCACCACTGTCATCTGGAACAATATCCTTTTCAGCCCCTTTGATGAATTTATTCAGCTTAAAATTGACCTCGGTACCACCGTAATCATAAGTTCTCTCAAAATCATTATCTAATCGAGGTGAAAAATCCACCTCTTCCATAATGTTTCTTTGCTGCAACTGACCATTGATATTATAGTCTCCCAAAATGCGACCACTTATGTACGTTTTTTGGGAACGGAACTGACTTTCGGTTTCTCCCTCTCGAATCGCCATCATTCCCTCATAACCAATATAGCGTGTTACCGCAGCACCTACTATTATGAAAATCCAAGCTAAATGCAAAATAAGCGTTGCCCACTTTTCCTTTTTGTATAACCTGTATCTTTTAATATTACCTACAAAATTTATTACAAAAAGAACCATAATTGTTTCAAACCACCAAGCATTATAGATTAATGTTCTTGTGTAAGGTGTTGGAGAGGTCTCCATATTTCTATCTAGAATAGTACCAGTCGCCATAGCAATGGCAAAAACAATAAATAAAACGGCAGTAAGTCTAGTGGAAAATAGGAAGTTTGCGATTTTCTTTTGCATAGCTTTATGGGCTTTTTTAAGCTCGTGCAAAGGTAAGGCTTTTTGATGATTCTAAACCCTTTTACCAACCACCAAAAAGCGTTAAAATTTATATAACAGAAGTTCTAAGCAGATGCATTTGCTTTTAGCAATTTATTTTGCTCTTCCATAAGCTGTTTCAAATCCGATAATAGTTCAATATCCTTAGGAGTTGCAACAGTTTTATTCTTAGTATCGTGAGCCTTACTGCGCAATCTATTCATAGCCTTAACAACAATAAAAACGGTAAAGCCTATAATTAAAAAATCTAAAAACACTTCAAATAATTTACCGTAAGCAATGGCAACTTCGGCTGTTGTAATTTCACCGGAAGTATTGGTTATGGCATCGCGGAGTATAATTTTTTTGTGCTCAAAATTGGTGCCATCAGACAATAAAGACAGTGGTGGCAACAATACCTGCTTTGCCAACACATCTATAACTTTATTAAACGCTGCACCGATGATGATACCAATGGCCATATCCATCATATTACCTTTTACGGCGAATTCTTTAAATTCTTTTAGGAGTTTCATAGTTTATTAAATGATTAATGTTTTTGTTTACTTTTCACTTCTAGCTTCAAAAATTTTCAAATATAAAAATGTTCCCATTTTGCGAGCTCTGCGTTTAGCATTTTCCGCGTTATCCCCTTCGAATAATTCGTTAATAGTTTCAAACCATAGATTAAGCCACAAGCCAAAATGTAGCTCTGTTATACTGTTATTGTGCGCTTCATCAACCTTAACGTGGGCTTCAAGCGGATTGCCATAATATTTCGTCTTTAAAAACAAGCTCGATTCCCAAAATGTCGTCAGGTGCTGCAGATGAGCATCCCAATCGGTAATAGTTTCATTAAAAAAAGGGCCTAAGACCCTATCTTTTCTAACTTTGCTATAGAACCTAGAAACGAGCAAAAAAATATCTTCCCTTGATTTAATATCTTTTTTTGACATAATTCAAAGTTATTCTTTTAATCCAAAACTTATGGTAGTTAAATGCTAATTCTTACTATTTTTACACCATGATATCAGTAATACTTCTTGGATCGGGAAACGTAGCCACACATTTATATAAGGCTTTTAAAGCATCGAAAAGTATCACTGTAAAGCAGTGGTACAATCGCACTTACAGTAGCATATCATCTTATGCCAATGAGGTTGAGACTATAGACCAATTTTCGGATTTAAAGGAAGCTGACATTTATATCATGGCTGTTAGTGACGATAGCATTTCGCAACTTTCTAAAGATTTACCATTTGAAAATCGATTGATCGCACATACGTCTGGCAGTGTTTCCATTCATGACATGGATAAAAAAAATCAACGTACTGTCTTTTATCCCTTACAGACCTTTTCTAAAGATGCTGAACTGAATTTTAGTGAGATTCCTATTTGCATTGAAGTTACGGAAAAGAAAAACCTTCAATTTATGAAGAATTTAGCTGAAGCTGTGGGTTGTAAACCATATAAAATCAATACCGAACAGCGACAAACACTACATTTGTCCGCGGTATTTGTGAATAATTTTACAAATCAATTATACCGCATTGCACACGAAATTAGTGATGCTAAAAGTATTAACTTTGATATTTTAAAGCCTCTCATACTAGAAACCGCTAAAAAGGTTCAGGAAATGTCGCCCTACATGGCTCAGACAGGACCTGCCAAACGCAATGACAAAAAGACGATTAAGCGTCATTTGAAGCAAATAGAATCTAAAGAACATAAAGCAATTTACGAACTTTTGACAGCCTCAATAAAGAAAACGCATAATCACAGATGATTAAATCAAATGCTTCAGTTAGTGAAAAGTCTTCGCCTTTTTATGAAGTAAACCAATCTTTCTGTTTAGAATTTGAAAAGTTTATTCTTGAAAGAAACGGCACCTGTTCAGGTTCATACAATGCTTGGTCTTATTTATTACTCGGAAAGATTTTAGAACCGAAAGAATGGGTTTTAGAATACAAAAAATCTACCTTCACTTCTGGAAATTTATTACTTTCATCTAAATCTCAAAACTTATTTACTTCAGTTATCTGGAAAACCAAAGGTTGCAAGAATTCAGATTTTATAATCAGAAGGAAGAAAGCAAAAGATACCTTTTTAAGGATATTCAATAGCCATATATCTAATTTTGATACTTTCAATAATTATATTTTGGTATCAAATACCAATACACCTTTCATTTCGGAAATATCTAGAGTTTTAAAACCTCTAATTATATCCAAAGAAGTTTATCAAATTTCAAACAAAAATAGACAGTTGAAAATTGAGTTGAGAACAGACAAGCATTATTTTGATATATTTAAACAATTAATTGATCTTGAAATTTTAGATTGAGAATTTTATGAACAACGACAAAAGCTACAAAGAATACTTGGTCGATATCACTACATTTATTTTTGATGTGGATGGTGTACTTACAGATGGCACCATTAATGTAACAACAAACGGAGAAATGTTACGGACTATGAGTATTAAGGATGGTTTTGCTCTTAAAACCGCTGTTGATGCTGGTTTTAATATTTGCATCATTTCTGGAGGATCTAACGAAGGTGTACGTAAACGTCTAGAAGGTTTAGGTATTAAAGATATCTTTCTTGGCGCACACAACAAGATTGACCAACTCAACGAATACACTAGCAAAAACAATATTGATAAAACCAACGTGTTATATATGGGAGATGATATACCAGATTTTCCTGTAATGGAATTGGTAGGATTACCATGTTGTCCACAAGACGCTGTGCCAGAAATAAAGGCGATTTCGAAATATGTATCGCATAAAAATGGTGGAAAAGGAGCCGTAAGAGATGTGATTGAGCAAGTGTTGAAAGTTCAGAATAAATGGAATGGTAATTTTAGTGCTAAATATGATTAAACAACATGTCGCGAAAAGGTAGAAGACATAGTACAGGTTTTGGTTATATTGGTTTTGGCAATAATCAAGCTACATTTAATCAAAAATCCAGTAAACCTTTTTCAGTTTATAAAGAAAAGCTTGACCTTGAAGCTCATCTGCACTATAAGTTGAACTTTTTGCACAGAGATCTCACCAAGCAAGACAAACAGAAGATAAAAGATAAAATAAGAAAACAAGAACGAATATTGTTTATCAGAGCCATTGCCACAACGATAGTTGTATTTTCTGGGTTGGCGTATTTAACCTATTATCTCATCAACCAAATTCTTTCACACTAAAAATCAGATGACCAATTACCTAAAACTTATCCGTTGGAAAAACCTTTTGATGATTGCCCTAGTGCAAATCTTAGTTAAATACGCACTACTTCTACCCTTTTACGAAAGTCATGGAGTCATTACCACCCTAAGCCCATTGGCATTTTTTTTATTGGTATTGGCAACAGTATGTATAGCAGCAGGCGGTTACGTGATTAATGACATTTATGATATTGAGGCCGATAAAATCAACAAGCCAAATAAAGTCATAATCAATAACCATATTTCAGAAAAAATCGCTTTGCGTCTTTTTATAATTCTAAATGTAATTGGTGTTGGGATTGGTTATTATTTATCACATGGTATCGGTAAATCAGGATTTTTCGTCATCTTTTTTATAGCCTCTGCACTGCTCTATATTTATTCATCTTACCTAAAACAAATACTTTTGGTCGGCAATATCATCGTTTCATTGGTGGTTGCACTAAGTATTTTATTGGTAGGCATTTTTGAATTGTTACCAATTATAAATGATAGGAATAGGGAAATTCAGATTTTCTTTTTCAGACTTATTTTAGACTATGCCATTTTTGCTTTTATGATTAATTTCATAAGAGAATTGGTAAAAGATATTGAAGATATTGATGGAGACCATAAGGTTGGCTTGCAAACACTCCCAATTGTTTTGGGAAGGGAACGCACTACTAAAATAACATTTATTCTATCATTGATTCCTTTATTTGCAGTAGTCTATTATGTAATCACCAATCTTTTTAAGCAACAATTGCTCGTTGGCTATTTCTTGGTTTTGGTGATTGCACCTCTAATCTATACCGCTATAAAGTTGTTTAGTGCAGAACACAAAACTCATTACAAACACATAAGCCTTATACTTAAGTTAGTGATGTTAACTGGTATGCTTTCCATGGTGCTCTATTCTTATGTTTTAAAATAATGCTTAACGACAAACTAAAAAACCATAACATTATTCTCGCTTCGGCTTCACCAAGACGTCATGCCTTTTTAGAATCAATGAACATAGATTTTGAAGTGAAGTTAAAACCCATAGACGAAATCTATCCAAAGCACTTAAGAGGTACAGAAATCACAGATTATCTAGCCAAACTAAAAGCTGAAGCCTTTATCAATGAGCTTCATCCAAATGATATTTTAATTACAAGTGACACCATAGTTTGGTTAGATGGAAAAGCTGTTGAAAAGCCAAAAAACGAAGACCATGCTTTTAGAATGATAAAATCCCTTAGCGCTAAAACACACGAGGTGATGACGTCAATATGTTTTACACAAACTTCTGGGCAAAGATTGGTGAATACCATTACCAAAGTTACATTTAAAGCATTATCTGACGAAGAAATATGGTACTATGTCAACACCTACAAACCATTGGACAAAGCTGGTGCTTACGGCATACAAGAATGGATTGGTGCCATTGGTATCACCAAAATTGAAGGTTCGTACAATAACGTTGTTGGGTTACCAACACATTTACTTTACGAAACGTTAAATGCCATTGTAGAAGGCAACTAGGATTGTAACTTTGTTGTTCACAATCTTCTGGCATTTTAAATTGTCACACTGAGCGCAGTCGAAGTGTCTCAAAACCTTTAAACCTCCACCTATGAAGACAATACAAATACTATCAATTTTTTTAATAATTCTAACATCGATTTCATGCAAAGAAAACAAGCCTGAAACCTCAGATACTATTTCTATTTCAGAAACAAAAGAGAAAACGCTCTCACCTAAAACAGAACTTTCTAAAGAATTTAAGGACTACTGGTATAATGGCGAAGCCGAAATCACATCCTACAAACTCGAACAAGCACGTTATGGAGAGTTAAGAGAAGGAACTGCTGTTTTAGTCTATGTTACTGAAGATTTTCTGCCAGAACAACAAGTGAAAGCAGATAATTATAATGAATCCAACATTCCCATTTTAAAATTAAATGGCACTAAAAACTTTAATACTGGCATTTATCCATACTCCATAATGCAGAGCACGTTTTATCCTGTGGCAAACAATCAACATGCGTTAAAGATTACGGCTTCGGTACAAGAATGGTGCGGCCATGTCTATTCACAACTCAATAACCGAGATGATTTTGAAATCGTGTCGCATTCCTATTTTCAAGGTGAAGCTGATCAAAATTTTAACATTGCAAAAACATGGACCGAAAATGAACTTTGGACAAAACTCAGAATTGACCCTGAAAGTCTTCCAACTGGTGAATTAAACATAATTCCATCCTTAGAGTATACAAGATTGCGACATAAAACAATAAAAGCCTATAAAGCAATTACCACAATTGAAAATGGCACCTATACCATTTCCTATCCAGAATTAGACAGAACATTAAAAATCAATTTCAACACTGAATTCCCGTATGATATTTTCAGTTGGGAAGAAACTTCAAAAAGCGGTTTTGGTGCTTCAGCACAAACGTTAACAACTAAAGCCACTAAGCTTGAATCCATAAAATCTGCCTATTGGAGTAAAAATAACAATGCAGACGAAAGCCTCAGGGAAAAATTAAAATTGCAATAGCTTTTTAAGGAATCTAAACTATATTTGTTAAGTACCAACACGCTTTAAATGTCAAATTTTTTCAACACATATCAATACGAAATAATCTCAACGCTCGTACTGTTTTTCATACTTCTAATCATTAGAACCATTATAGTTGTTACTGTAAAGAAAATAGGTAGAAGAAGTGGGACAACAGAGGCAAGAGCAAATCTTATCGGGCGTTATGCCACGGTAACCTTATTGCTCATTGCCCTACTTATCGAAGCCTTTATTCTTGGTTTTCAGACACATGATATCACTCTAGTGTTTTCCTCTGTTTTTGCGGTAATAGGTATTGCACTTTTTGCGATTTGGTCAATTTTGAGCAATATCACTTCTGGGATTATCATGTTTTTTTCTTTCCCTTACAAAGTAGGTGATAAAATAAAAATACACGATAAGGATTATCCCGTTGAAGCTATAATAGAGGATATTAGGGCATTTCAATTAATTCTAAGGGAAGACAATGGTGACTTGGTAACCTATCCAAATAATCTTATTCTTCAAAAAGCAGTAACTTTAATGGAGAAAGATGCTTTAGATGACAGCAGTATATTATAGTCCATGTTGAAAAAAAGAATAAAAAAACGTACCCAAGAACACAAAAAACACATTGGCCAGGTCCCAGGAACACTGGTCTATACTGGTAAAAAATCCAATAAAGACTTCCATGTTGAATGTTTTGATTACACCAAGGAAAGTATTGAGGAAACCATTTTGCTCAACATTGGTGATGCGGTTAATTACAAGGATACTGACTCCGTAACATGGATTAATGTCGATGGGCTTCAACACATAGACAAAATTGAGGATATTGGTAAGCAGTACGACTTACACCCTCTAGTTTTAGAGGATATTGTAAACACAACACAGCGTCCTAAAATTGACGAATACGAAGACTACCTCTTCGTGGTGCTTAAGATGCTCTATTACGATGCCAACGAAGAAATTGTCATAGAGCAGGTAAGCTTTGTGTTAGGCAAAAACTACGTTTTGACCTTTCAAGAAGCCGAAGGAGACGTTTTTGGTTCAATACGAGAGCGATTACGCTATGCTAATGGTAGAATTCGAGGGCTCAAATCAGACTATTTATTGTACGCTTTAATTGATGCCGTTGTGGACAATTATTTCAGTATCATAGAAACTTTGGGCAATAAGATTGAGGATTTAGAAACCGAGTTATTTACAGGCCATGCCCGTGAAGATGTCAATATAGAAGTGCAACAATTAAAGCGTGAAATCCTAAAAGTACGTCGTGCCATTTTTCCATTACGAGAAATTATCAACCGTATCGAAAAAGGTGAACATCAATTAATTTACAAACGCACAATTACCTACTATAGAGATGTTTACGACCACTTAATTCAAGTATCAGAAAATATCGATATTTATCGTGAAATGATCTGGAGTTTAATGGACATGTACATGACCACCATTAGCAATAAGATGAACGAGGTGATGAAAGTACTCACCATAATGTCTTCCATTTTTATTCCCTTATCATTTTTGGCTGGTCTTTACGGAATGAACTTCGAGTACATCCCAGAGCTCAAATACCGTTATGGTTATTTTGTGCTTTTGGGAGTGATGTTTACCATTTTTATTGGGTTGTTATTTTATTTTAAACGTAAGAAGTGGTTGTAGAGTATTTATTCTTTTTACCCAAGAGCTATGAAAAGCAAAAACACAGAAGTCTTAAATAAAATTCAAAATTTGATAACTGATGAATTAAAGGAAAAAGGCCTTAGTAAAAGTGGTAGGACTTACAACAGTACAATTGAAAAAGGCTTAGTTCATGTAGTTAATTTCCAAAATGGAAAAAGAAGCATGCAAGGAAAATTCACAGTGAACCTAGGTGTTTATATTGAAGAATTGGATGAAGTAAAAAGTAACAATTCAACTAAAAAAGAATATGACTGCGCAATACGAGTTAGATTAAAAGAGTTAATTTCAAATAAAGATGTATGGTATAATCTTAATGAGGATTTTCATAAAACTTCGCATAGAATCACAAAAGATCTAAAACAAGAAGGCATGGAATGGTTTGAACTTTTTAATTCCAGAGAAAAAATCATTCAAAATCTACAGAAAAAATCAATAGGCAACTTCAAAAACAGAAACAGGGCTATACTTGATGCTGCTCTCATTCAACTGAATTTTGATACCAATGAAGGTACTAAAATTTTCAAAGACTATTTTAATTCTATCAAAAATAACACACCACATAAAGATTATGTTGCTAGATTAGCAAATGTTAATGGAATTGACATTGGATATTCTGCGTCTGATGAAGGTTTTGACTTTTTAAAAAGTCTTTTGAAGTAATTTATAATCTCATAGTTTTAAATATCCTAGAAGACCTATCGAATATGTATCAAGTAACTTTAACACGTTAAACAAAACCTAAAACCAAGACATAAGCGCATAACTTTTTTATATTTGAAATGTAACTAACGATTAGCCTTATGCGCCAGATTACACTTTGCCTTCTGTTTTTATTAGGCACTATAGTTTCTTCAACAGCACAACAACCAAAAAAACTTAATTCCTCAGAAATTTACGAAGCCGTACAAAAGCTTAATGTTTTGGGCTCGGTTTTATACATTGCAGCACATCCAGATGATGAAAACACACGATTGATATCGTACATGTCTAATGAAGTTAAGGCACGTACAGCATATCTATCCTTAACACGTGGTGATGGAGGACAAAATTTAATTGGCCCTGAAATAAGAGAACTTTTAGGAGTCATCAGAACACAAGAACTTTTGGCTGCTAGACGCATTGATGGTGGCGAACAGCGTTTTACCAGAGCCAATGATTTTGGTTACTCAAAGCATCCTGATGAAACATTGGATATCTGGAATAAGGATGAAGTCCTTTCAGATGTGGTTTGGGCAATTCGAGAGTTTAAACCAGACATCATCATCAACCGTTTTGACCATAGAACACCTGGTCGAACACATGGCCATCACACAGCTTCTGCTATGCTGAGTATGGAAGCTTTTGATTTGGCAAATGATGCTTCAAAATATCCATCGCAACTACAGCTTACAGAAACTTGGCAGCCCAAACGTTTGTTTTTCAATACCTCATGGTGGTTTTACGGTAGTCAGGAGAATTTTGAAAAAGCCGACAAAAGCAATATGCTCAATTTTGATATTGGTGTTTACTACCCAACTAAGGGCATGTCTAACAATGAAGTCGCTTCCCTAGCAAGTAGTCAGCATTTGTGCCAAGGTTTTGGTCGCTTGACGACACGTGGCACTCAAGAAGAGTATATTGAGTTTTTAAAAGGTGAACCATTAGATGGAAGCAATGATGTATTTGCTGGAATTGATACTTCATGGAATAGAATCGAAGGTGGGCAAGCTATTGGCAATATCCTAAATGAGGTCGAAAGGAATTTCAGTTTTATTAATCCAGCAGCTCACTTACCGCAACTTCTAGAAGCATATAAATTACTTCAAAATGTAAAAAACAAGCATTGGAAAACCATAAAGACCAAGGAACTCAAAACCATTATTGAAGCCTGTGCAGGATTGTACATAGAAGTTTCTGCAAATGACCCGCATGCATCACCAGATTCTAATGTAAGTCTTAATATTGAAGCTTTAAACCGAAGTAATGTAAACATAAAATTAGTATCGTATCAACTTTCCACTCTTAACGATGGCATTTCAAAAAATATGGATATGCCAGAAAACCAAAGGTTGAATTTTGAAGAAGGCATTACCATTCCAAAAAATATCCACTATACTACACCATATTGGCTGAACAAAAAAAGCACCTTGGGCATGTATCATGTTGAAAAGAAGGAATGGATTGGGCTTCCTGAAACACCAAGAGCAGTGTTTGTGGATTTTAATTTGAATATAGAAGGGACACCAATCACCATTACCAAACCTGTGGTTTATCGCTATTCTAGACCAGATAAAGGTGAGCTTTACAGACCTTTTGAAATCATTCCTCCTGTTTCAGCTAGCATTACCGACAAGGTCTTTATTTTTGAAAATGACCAGCAAAAAGATATTGAAGTTACGGTAAAAGCAGGAGCAGATGCCATTGAAGGCTATGTGCAAATGGCATATCCAGACGATTGGAATGTCTATCCACAAAAGCAAAAAATTGAAATCGCCAATAAAGGTGATATTCAAAAAGTGGTATTTACTGTCATTCCGCCAAAAAATCAAAGTGAAGGCTTAATTACACCAATGGTTAACTACAAGGGTGAATTTTATACTGATGAATTGATTGAGATTGATTACACACATATTCCTTATCAAACTGTTTTAATGCCAAGCGTTAGCAAAGTTGTTCGGTTAGATATTGAAAAACGTGGCAATAACATCGGTTATATTGAAGGAGCCGGTGATGTAGTACCAGAAAGTTTGAGGCAGATTGGTTATAACGTAACGACTATAAAACCTGAGCAAATCTCATCGGAAAACCTGGCTAATTTTGATGCTATTGTTGTAGGAATTAGAGCATACAATATCGTTGACGACATGAAATTTAAACAGAAATTCCTCTTGGATTACGTTAAGGAAGGCGGAAACCTTATTATTCAATACAATACCAGTAGAGGAATAAATACTGAGGACATTTCACCTTATGAGCTAGAACTCTCTAGAGATCGCGTTACGGACGAAAATGCAGAAGTTAAAATTCTTGATCCAGATCATCCAATTTTAAATTTCCCAAATAAAATCACTACCAAAGATTTTGAAGGCTGGGTACAAGAACGTGGATTATATTTTCCAGATAAGTGGTCGGAAGAATTTACACCACTTTTGGCAATGAACGATAAAGGGGAAACTTCAAAAGAAGGAAGTTTACTCGTCGCCAAATACGGCAAAGGAAATTACATCTATACAGGTTTAAGTTTCTTTAGGGAATTTCCGGCCGGTGTTTCTGGTGCCTACAGACTTTTTGCAAATTTGCTTTCTGCCGGAAAAGAAGACACTAACAAGCTGAAGAATTAACTTAAGCTATAAATAAAACATAAAGAATCAAACAACTAACAACTAACCTAATGAACAACCAACCACAACCAAAACAAAAATGGGATAAAATGTACACTGTCGTACTTATAGCCAATGCCCTATACATTGTACTTTTTTATTTTATAACGGCTTCATTTGCATAAAAATTCATGGCGCAAACTTTAGATTGGATTGACTGGACGGTTTTAATTGCCACTTTGGCTACAATTGTAGGTTACGGAACCTGGAAAACAAGAGGCAGTAAAAATGTACAGGATTATGTAAGAGGTGGCAATACCACAAAATGGTGGACCATCGGTTTGTCCGTTATGGCGACCCAAGCCAGTGCCATTACGTTTCTATCTACAACAGGTCAAGCCTTTTCTGATGGTATGGGATTTGTTCAGTTTTATTTTGGACTCCCAATTGCCATGGTTATTATTTGTTTGGTTTTTATTCCGCTCTACCACCGTCTAAAAGTTTACACCGCCTATGAGTTTCTCGAAAATCGTTTCGATCTAAAAACAAGAAGTTTAACAGCGATCCTGTTTTTAATTCAACGCGGTCTGGCTGCCGGAATCACAATTTTTGCTCCTGCGATTATCCTCTCTGTTGTTCTGGGTTGGAACATCGTTACACTTAACATTGTAATTGGTGCTTTAGTCATTATTTACACGGTCTCAGGTGGTACAAAAGCTGTAACGGTCACCCAAAAACAGCAAATGTTTGTGATTTTTGCCGGAATGGTCGCTGCATTGGTCATAATCATCAACATGATTCCTGATGAAGTCTCAGTAATTGATGCTGTGGATATTGCAGGTGCCACAGGAAAGATGCAGGTTTTGGATTTTTCTTTTGACCTAGAAAATCGCTATACGGTTTGGACAGGTCTTATTGGTGGTACATTTTTAATGCTCTCATATTTTGGCACGGATCAAAGTCAGGTGCAACGTTACTTATCCGGACGAAGTATGAAGGAAATGCAGATGGGCTTGCTTTTCAATGGGTTGTTAAAAGTACCTATGCAGTTCTTTATCCTCTTTGTTGGTGTCATGGTTTTTGTATTCTATCAATTCAATCCTGCTCCGTTAAACTTTATTGATAAATCAACCGAAAAGGTTTTAGTTTCTGAATACGGTAATGAATATAGAGAGCTTCAAGCAAAACAAGCAACTTTATTTTCCCAAAAACAGGAATTGAGCTTAAAGCTATCTACGGATGAAAGTGAACGTACTAGAATTCAACTTGCAAAATTAGATAGTATCGAAAAAACGTATCGACTAGAATCCAAATTCCTGATAAAGAAAGCCATTGATAGTGAATATGCCAATAGCTACACAAAGCTTCAAAACGAATTGGAAGGTCTTAGGACAAATCCTGTTAGTGAAGCTTTCATAAATAAGGAAAATGAGCTAAAGACACTTTACAATGATGCTGCAAAAGACACAGAGACCAATGATAGGGATTATATGTTTATCCGTTTTATTTTAAAGCATTTACCAACAGGTTTAATTGGTTTGTTACTAGCCGTAATTCTATCGGCTGCAATGTCATCCACAGCTTCAGAGATTAATGCTTTGGCGACAATCACCTCGATTGATTTGTATGGCAGAAACCTAAAAGAAGATAAAGGCGAAGAACATATGGTAAAGATGACCAAATTGTTTACGCTTGGTTGGGGAATTGTTGCCATAATAATTGCATGTTTTGCTGATCTGGCTGAAAATTTAATTCAGCTTGTAAATATCATTGGTTCTATTTTTTATGGTAATGTTCTAGGTATTTTCCTCTTGGCATTCTTTTTTAAGCACATTAAGGGAAATGCCGTATTTGTTGGTGCATTGATTACACAAGCCATAGTAATCATTGGGTGGTGGATGGATTGGATGCCTTACTTGTGGCTTAATCTGTTTGGTTGTATTTTGGTGATTTTCATTGCACATATACTTCAACCCTTACAGGCAAAAAAATAATACATGGAGACCAAAACTATAAATTGGGGAATTATTGGAGCAGGTAAAATTGCGTCAAAATTCGCACAGGATTTAAATAGTGTGTCCAATGCTAATCTACATGCTATTGCTTCTAGAAATCTTGAAAAAGCTGAACAATTTGCAAAAGACCACAATGCTTATTTAGCTTATGGAAGCTATGAGGAATTAGTACAAGACCCAAAAATTGATGCAGTTTACATTGCAACACCTCATAGTTTTCATAAAGCACATACAACACTGAGCTTAAACCATAACAAAGCGGTGCTATGCGAAAAGCCCTTTGCCATGAATCTTGAAGAGGTTGAAGCGATGATTCAACTTTCTAAAGAAAAGAATGTACTTTTGATGGAAGCCATGTGGACAATTTTCTTACCACATTTTAGATATGTTTTAGAATTAATCAATAAAAAACATTTTGGCAAACTAATAGAACTTGAAGCGGATTTTGGTTTTCATCCCGTATATGATAAAAATTCACGAGTTTTTGATAAATCTGTTGGTGGTGGCAGTCTGTTGGATATTGGTATTTATCCTGTTTTTACAGCTCTTTCAACTATGGGAAATCCAAATACGATTGAAGCTAACGCTGATTTTTTTCCAACGGGAGCCGATTCTGAATGTCACATCATTTTCAAATACAACACTAGCAAAGCCAAGCTTAAAAGCACGCTATTGGAAAAAACGAAAACAGAAGCCATATTTCATTGCGAAAAGGGCATCATTAAAATAAATGGTCGCTTTCATGAACCATCATCAGTAACACTAATTGACGAAAACGGAAATAAAGAACACAAAACTTTCAATTACAGTACAATTGGTTACTCTTATGAGATTGAACATTTCAATCAATTAATTCGACAAGATAAAACTGAAAGCGACATCATGACCTTTGAAAAAAGTAGGGAACTTATTTCTACCTTAGATAAGATAAGAGGGCTCATTGGGTTAGAATACCAATAAATAAAAACGCAACCCAGTTTGTGAGTTGCGCTTAATTTTTACAGTTTAGTTTTTAAATCCAAAAACTTACATAGCTCCCCATTCTTTAAGGGAATCTTTATTCATTTTTACATAATCATCATTTCCAGCTTCCTTAGCACCTTCTAAGGATTTTTTAGCTGCGGCAATAGCCCCTTTTTTATCTCCATTTGCAGCGTGAATCAATGATTGTTGTCTCAAGAACCAAAAACGTGGTTGCTCTTTGGTCATTTCCACAGCTTTGTCAATCCAAGTCATGGCTTTGTCTAGATCTTTTCCCTCTGATAAGTTATAAACTGCTGCTGAATAATAGTCATTTGCAGAAGGACCATTCATTACTTTGGCTATAGAAGCAGATACTTTTTCGGCTGTAGGCACTTCAAAAGTAACACCTACATAAGCTCTTTCCCACATCAGTCCAATCATTGCAGAGTCATTGGTAAGATCGTCAAAGGAAATGGTATAAGTTTCAATATCCATTGGTAGTTCGTAAACTTGAGCAGCTACCTTCGCTGCCACTTTAGAATCATCCCATTCTTGTGGTGTTCCCCAATTATTAGTATCTGAATAAAAATAAACATCCCAGCTTTTTTCATTTGGTGTGATAAAAATTGCGTAAGAACCTGCTTTTAATTCATTGCCGTCAATTGTAACATCGTCACTAAAAGTAACCATGGTGTTCTTGTTGGCACCTGCTCTCCACATCTTTCCGTATGGTACAAGATCACCAAAAATTTTACGGCCTTTCATACTTGGACGTGAATATTCCAAGGTAACGTCAGTTAATCCCACTTTTTGCTCTACCTTACTAAAAGGACTAGGCTGCGGAGTTTCAATTTGTGCATTTACGGAAAACATTAATGTCAACGCAAATGCAAATAGTACTAATTTTTTCATTTTTGTATAGTGTTAAATATTTGTTTAAAGCGCTATAAAGTTACGACTTAACGGAAGCTAAAAATGTTAATAAAGACTTAAAAGCAAAAATATTGACATTTAAAATTTTTGCATTAAATATATTCATCGTAATATTGCAATATAATAATTAACGTAAATTATGGGATTAACAAAATCTGAAATATTTACTGAGGAGCAAAACCAAGTTGCAGCCTTGGCAAAAGCATTTGCCCATCCTGCTAGGGTTGCTATTCTTCAACAAATATTTAAAGTAAATAATTGTATATGTGGTGATTTGGTAGAGGAAATTGGTTTGGCACAAGCCACCATATCCCAACATCTACGCGAATTAAAAACCATAGGATTGATCAAAGGCAATATAGAAGGTACTAGTGTTTGCTACTGCATTGATAAAGACAATTGGAACAACATGAAATCCATGATTTTAAATTTTATGGACCAAGGCAATAACAATGGCAGCGACTGCTGCTAAAATCTTAATATTATGACACTAAAAGAAATAAAAACAGCATTGGGCAACTTAGAGCAAATTGCTTTTGAATTACCAAATGGTGATTTGGTTCCTGCTCATTTTCATGTTACAGAAGTTGGAAAAATCAACAAAATATTTATCGATTGTGGAGGCACAATGCGAAATGAAGAGGTAGTAAGTTTTCAACTATGGAATGCCAATGATTATAATCATAGGCTACATCCAGAAAAATTGGTGAAAATTATAGACTTGTCCATTAACAAGCTGAATATCAATGACAATTTACCCATCGAAGTCGAATACCAAGGAGAAACTATAGGTAAATACGGGTTGGATTTTGATGGTAAGCATTTTCTTTTAACAACAAAGCAGACAGATTGTTTGGCCAAGGATAATTGTGGTATTCCTGTGAAAAAACCAAAAGTACGGTTATCTCAATTAGCAAATGATGAACCATGCTGCTCTCCAGATGGTAACTGTTGTTAATCAAAAAATAAAGACACATTATGATATTTTCAAAATTATCTGAGTCCATAGATGGTTTAAATATAGCTTCGATAGCGGATGAAAGAAAAGCCGTATTACAACCATTAATTGAATTTATACAGGCAAAAGCTGATGCTAGAGCTAACATCAACATCAATTTTATTTGTACGCACAATTCACGTCGCAGTCACTTGTCGCAAGTTTGGGCACAAACTATGGCTACTTATTTTAATGTGAGAAACGTATACTGTTATTCGGGAGGAACTGAGGCCACTGCCCTATTCCCTTCTGCTGCTAAAGCTTTAGAAAGTTCTGGATTTGAAATTCAAAAACTTTCAAATGAATCTAATCCTATCTATAGCATCAAGTATTCTCAAACGCATCATCCAGTTATAGGCTTTTCTAAAACTTTTGATGCGTCATTTAATCCTACATCAGAATTTGCTGCCATAATGACTTGTGATTCAGCTAATGAGGCTTGTCCATTTGTTCCAGGCTCTGAAAAACGTATAGCAATCACTTACCAAGATCCAAAGGCGTTTGACGATACTCCACAGCAAGCTGAAAAATATTTGGAACGTAGTCTACAAATTGCTACGGAAATGAAATATGTATTTTCAAACATAAATCCTATCAGTAATTACAGATGAGTTCAAGTACCTACACGTTAAGCAAAAAACTTTGGTCAGAATTTATCGGAACATTTGCTATGGTATTTTGTGGCTGCGGAGCAATGACCGTAAACGAAATTACAGGCGGAAGTATTACTCATGTAGGTGTAGCCATAACTTGGGGACTTATCGTAATGGCTATGATTTATGCTTTTGGTGAAATCTCTGGTGCACATTTTAATCCAGCCGTAACCATAGGTTTTGCTGTTGCAAAGAAATTTGAATGGAAAAATGTTCCGAAGTATATTCTCTTTCAAGTTGTTGGTGCCTTTATGGCCATAGCAATTTTATGGGTTCTATTTCCTGAGAGCAACAGTTTTGGACACACTTATCCTGCAGAAGGATTTGAACCTTATAAAGCTTTTATTCTTGAATTATTGCTCACGTTCTTCTTAATGGTCGTTATCATCAATGTTTCTACTGGAAGTAAAGAGATTGGTACCATGGCTGCCATTGCCGTGGGAGGTGTTATTTTACTTGAAGCCATGTTTGCCGGCCCAATGACCAAAGCTTCCATGAATCCCGCTAGATCTTTGGCACCTGCTATAATTTCTGGTAATATGCAATCTGTGTGGCTTTATCTTACAGCACCTATAGTTGGATCGTTTCTTGCCGTATTTAGCTGTAGATTAGTTAAAAACGATAATTGCTGTAAGAATGACTATTAACTCGAAAGCTTATATTCTTGTTAAACTTTGTTTAACTTTTAAATTAAATAGTTAAACATTTTATATCTTTACATTGTAAATAAAGTACAATGGCAAAGAAAAAATCAATCACAGCAGAAAACATCATCGAGTTTTACATGGCTTATGTATTAACTCACAACGAAAAGCCCAAGTCTGTTTATGCCTTTGCAAAGGCTAATAATTTTGAAGAACAAAAGTTTTACGAATTTTTTGGCTCGTTTGATGCCTTAGAGCAAAGTATTTTCAAAGTCTTTTTTGATAATGCACATACGGTTTTAGAGAAAAGCGAAGATTATGTAAATTTTGATGCAAGGAATAAATTACTGAGCTTTTACTATACTTTTTTTGAAATTCTTACTGCCAATAGAAGTTATGTTGTGCATGCCTTAGAACATAACAAAAATCAGTTAAAGTCACTTAAAACCTTAGCCAAATTAAAACAACGATTTTCAAATTATATTGACCATCTTAACATTAAGACACTAGATTTAAAGCAGCAACAGTTAGAGAGACTTAAAAAAAGAGGATTAAAGGAAACTGCTTGGTTACAATTACTGCTTACTATCAAATTTTGGCTGGATGACACCTCGCCTTCTTTTGAAAAAACAGACTTGTTTATTGAAAAATCGGTTAGAGTGAGTTTTGATCTTATAGATACTACACCGCTAAAAAGTTTAATAGATTTTGGAAAATTCTTGTATAAAGAAAAAATGCACAGTAACTAGATGAAAACAATTGACAGCATACCAATTACCAAGATTTCTCGAGCTACTAAATTAGTATCTACTGGTGCGAAAGTAGGTGTTAACTATTTAAAATATTACGGTGACAAAATGGTTAATCCTAAGGAAGATGCCAAAGAACGTCTTAATCAGAATAATGCAGAAGATATTTATGACAGCCTTAAAACATTAAAAGGCAGTGCACTTAAAGTGGCACAGATGCTTAGCATGGAAAAAAGTATTTTACCTCGAGCATACGTTGATAAATTTTCTTTATCTCAATTTTCGGTGCCACCATTGTCACCTCCTCTGGTTATAAAAACATTCAAAAAATATTTTGGGAAACATCCCGATGAACTTTTTGATACTTTCAACGCAACTTCAGTTAATGCTGCAAGCATTGGTCAAGTCCATATTGCAGAAAAGGATGGGAAAAAATTTGCTGTGAAAATCCAATATCCTGGAGTTGCGGAGAGTATCGCCTCTGATTTGGCTTTGGTAAAACCTGTAGCCATCAAGATGTTTAATATTAAAGGGAAAGATTCCGATAAATATTTTAAGGAAGTTGAGCATAAATTGGTTGAAGAAACCAACTACCTTTTAGAAATTGAACAAAGTAAAGCGGTCGCTGAAGCTTGTAAACACATTCCAAATCTAAAGTTCCCTGAGTATTATGAGAATTTTTCATCGGAGCGAATCATAACAATGGACTATATCGAGGGTGAACATCTTTCAGAGTTTGTTGCCCATAATACCAACCAAGAGTTATCGAATACATTAGGACAAGCTTTATGGGACTTTTATATGTATCAAATTCATAAATTAAAAAAAGTCCATGCAGATCCACATCCAGGCAATTTTTTGATTTCTAAAGACGGAAAACTAGTTGCTTTAGATTTTGGCTGCATGAAAGCTATTCCTGATGAATTCTATGTCCCTTATTTTGAACTGGCCAAAAAAGAAATTATAAACGATCCAAAAAATTTTAGGGAAAAAATGTTTGAATTGGAAATTCTAAGGTCAGATGATTCTGAAGAAGAGGTTCGTTTTTTTTCCGACATGTTCCACGAGCTATTGAGTTTGTTCACGCAACCATTTCATAACGAAACATTTGATTTTTCAAACCCAGAATTCTTCAATCAAGTAGCTGAAATGGGGCAGAAATATTCTAAGAATACAGAATTGAGAAACATGAATGGCAATAGAGGATCTAAACATTTTATCTATATCAACCGAACATTTTTCGGGCTCTATAATCTCATGTTCGATTTAAAAGCTGAAAATATTAAGATCAATAATTTCACCAATCTATAAATGGCAGAATTCAGCACCAATGATATTGACCAAATGCATCATTTATACCGCATCAACTTAATAAACAGTTGCAGTGGTTACAAATCAGCGAATCTCATAGGTACAATAGACAAACAGGGTGTCAGCAATGTTGCTATTTTCAGTTCGGTAACGCATTTGGGTAGTAATCCGCCGTTATTGGGATTCTTTCTGCGACCTACGACGGTAATAAGGAACACATATGATAATATTAAAGCAACAGGTATATTTACATTGAATCATATTCATGAAGAAATTTTGAAGGAAGCTCACCATACCTCAGCTAAATACGACCATTCAATTTCAGAATTCGACGTTACGGATTTAGAGGAAGATTATATTGATGGTTTTGAAGCACCATTTGTAAAAGGAAGTCCAATTCAACTCGCAATGCGCTATGTTGAAGAATACCCAATCAAAGCTAATAATACTATTTTATTAATAGGCAAGATTGAAAAACTCTATGTTCCCAATGAATTATTGGAAAAAGATGGATTCATCAATTTATCAAAAGGTAAGGTTGCTACCATTAATGGAATGGACGGTTACGCCATACCAAATATTAAAATGCGGTTGGAATATCAACGGCCAAAACCAGAATTTGTTATCCCTAATGACTAATGCGAATACTAATCACAGGTACAACAGGCTATATCGCCAGAAGGCTTGCACTTCAACTACTCGAAGATGAGCATGAATTAATTTGCTGTGTTCGCGATTTAAACCGTATTCCGGATGAAATTGAAGAAAATCCTCTATGTAGTTTTATTAAACTCGATTTTTTAGATCCTGAACCCAATAAAATACCAAAAGATATAGATGCGGCATATTACTTAATTCATTCAATGTCCACTACATCAGAGGATTTTGAAGATCTAGAGCGACAGTGTGCGCAAAATTTTAAAAATCTGGTTTCAGCGACCCAATGTAAGCAGGTCATTTATCTAAGTGGTATTGTTAACGATGATTCTTTGTCAAAGCATTTAAAATCTAGGCTTCAAGTTGAAGCAACACTAAAATCCGACGATTACGCACTAACAACTTTTAGAGCAGGTATTATAGTTGGTAGCGGTAGTGCTTCTTTTGAAATAATACGAGATTTGGTTGAAAAGCTTCCTATAATGGTAACACCAAAATGGCTGAATACAAAAACGCAACCATTGGCTATAAGGGATGTCCTCACCTACTTATCCGCAGGATTACTTAAGGAAGAACTGTACAATAACTCTTTTGATATTTTTGGACCAGAAGTTTTAACCTACAAAGAAATGTTACTTCAGTTTGCCGAAGTGCGTGGATTAAAACGTCATATAATTACGCTACCCATATTATCCCCCAAGCTTTCATCATATTGGCTGTATTTTGTTACCTCAACTTCATTTAAACTGGCTTCTGCCCTTGTAGATAGCATGAAAGTTGAGGTCATCGGAAAACCAAGTATAGTCAATGACGTCATTGACATTGAACCAATGGATTACAAGACAGCAGTGAATTTGGCCTTTCAGAAAATAGAGCAAAATGCAGTCATATCAAGCTGGAAGGATGCAGCTAGCAGTGGTAGATTTAATGACCAATTATCTAAGCACATTGAATTACCGAAATTTGGGTGCTTTAAAGATGTAAAACAAAGAACAGTTATTGACGAAGAATTTACGCTCAATAAAATCTGGGCAATTGGAGGTAGAAATGGTTGGTATAGTTTTAATGGCCTATGGAAGCTAAGAGGCTACGTGGATAAACTTTTCGGAGGCGTTGGCTTAAGGCGTGGAAGAACAAATGACACTTATTTAGAAGCTGGTGATGCACTGGATTTTTGGCGTGTTATATATGCCAGTAGAGAAGAAAAGCGACTTTTACTTTTTGCAGAAATGCGTTTGCCTGGCGAAGCCTGGTTAGAGTTTAAGATCATGAAAGATCAATTGTACCAACGTGCTGTTTTTAGGCCAAAAGGAATTTGGGGACGCTTGTACTGGTATGCCGTTTTACCATTTCATGCTTTTGTGTTTAATGGTATGATAAACGCATTGGTAGAGCCAAAATGAGAGGGGTAAAAAAACAACATCTACCATCTAAGATATGCCCAGTTTGCGAAAGGTCATTTACATGGCGTAAAAAATGGGAAAAGGACTGGGAAAATATTAAATATTGTAGTGAAAAATGCAGAAGACAAAAATAAATAATCTTATTTGGTTTAGAAATGACCTAAGAACGATAGACAACTCCGTTTTGTCCGAAGCTACCAAAAACGGCGGTTCAGTTATTGGTCTTTATTGCTTCGATCCTCGTGAATTTACTACGGACAAATTTGGTTTTAAAAAGACCGCAAAGTTCAGAACTAAATTTCTAATTGAAACCATTCAAGATTTAATAATACAATTAAGTAAACTGAATATTGATTTATTAGTATTTAACGACCTGCCAGAACATGTCATTCCTCAAATATGTGAAACCTATAACATCACTGATATTTACCTACAAGAAGAATGGACTCAAGAAGAAGTTGATATTGAAAATGCTGTAAAATCAAAAACTGGTCAGATTAGTTGGCATTCGTTTTACAACCAATTCCTTTACCATCCAGAGGATATCAATTTTGATATTTCAAAAACGCCACAAGTCTTTACAGTATTTAGAAAAAAACTTGAAAAATATATTGAAATCCGAAATGGAGTTGTCGCTGAAGCTTTGCCAATTTCAAATAGAATAGAAAATAATACAACGATACCAGCACTCAGCGATTTAGGTTTTGAAGATTTCAAAACACATGTAAACTCAGCTTTTCCCTTTAAAGGTGGAGAAACCGAAGCTCAAAACCGTTTAAATGAATACTTTTTCGAAACCAAAAAACTTGGATTTTATAAAAAAACAAGAAATGGTTTAGTTGGTGTCGATTATAGTTCAAAATTCTCACCATGGCTAGCTAACGGTAGCATTTCAGTAAGAACAATCTATTGGAAAATAAAGCAGTTTGAAAAAGAACATTATAAAAATCAATCTACTTATTGGCTAATTTTTGAATTGATTTGGCGCGATTATTTTAAATACGTGTCAATGAAGCATGGTAATCAAATCTTTAAACTGGAAGGTATTTTGAATAAACACTATGATTGGTCTAACAATCAAAACCTAGTTAGTAAATGGATTAATGGAGAAACGCAAGATGATTTCGTAAATGCCAATATGATCGAAATTAATGAAACAGGTTGGATGAGCAATAGAGGTCGCCAAAACGTAGCGTCATATTTCGCAAAAGAGCTCCAACTCGATTGGCGGATAGGTGCTGCTTACTTTGAATCGATGCTTATGGACTATGATGTGCATAGCAATTATGGCAATTGGATGTATGTTGCTGGCGTCGGTAATGACCCAAGAGATAGAAAGTTTAACACGAAGTTGCAAGCCGAGCGCTATGATGCCAATGGAAAGTTTAGACGCTTATGGCTGCAAGTGAGTTTGTTTTAATCCCAAGGTCATTGCGAGGACACAGGACGTGGCAATCTCTATAACGAAAAAGATTGCTTCTCTTTGTCCGCAATGACAAAATATAAAAAATGAAAAATAAAGAAGCTATACTCATATTTCCACACCAACTCTTCAAGAGTTCACCAACTCTTGATGTTGATGCCGAGATATACCTTATTGAAGAATTTTTGTTCTTCAATCATTATAAATTTCACAAGCAAAAGGTTGCGTTTCATCGTGCTTCAATGAAAGCCTACGCAGATTATCTCAATGATAAAGGCAAAACTGTTAATTACATAGATGCTATTAGCGATGATTGCGATGTAAGAGATTTAATTCCAAAACTCGTTGATAAAGGCATTGAGAAAATTCACATTATCGACCCAACAGATAACTGGTTAGAAAAGCACATTAAATCAGTTTCGGACGGTATTGATGTTAAGTGGTATGAAAGCCCATTGTTTATTAATAGCAAAGATGAATTATCCTCTTTTTTTAAACCATCAAAAAAGAAATTTTTTCAAACGTCGTTCTACAAAAACCAACGAAAAGATCGAAACATATTAATGGTTTCGGATGAGCCCGAAGGTGGTGAATGGACCTACGACTCTGAGAATCGTAAAAAGTACCCAAAAGACAAAACACCACCTAATATTCAGTTTCCAGACAAAACAGACTATCATAAAGAAGCAGAAAATTACGTAAACGATCACTTTAAAAATCATTACGGAGAGCTTAATGATTTTGTGGTTTATCCTATCGACTTTGGTTCAGCTGAATCGTGGTTGAATCAGTTTTTTAATCAACGTTTTCATGAGTTTGGACCTTACGAAGATGCTATAGTCAAAGAAGAGCATTTTCTTAACCATAGTTTACTCTCGCCATTAATCAATGTTGGTTTATTAGACCCTACGGATGTGATTGACAAAGCCATTGATTTTGCAAAGTCAAATGATGTACCCATAAATTCTTTGGAGGGTTTTGTGAGACAAATTTTAGGTTGGCGTGAATTTATTAGAGGAGTTTACGAAGTGAAAGGCACGGAAGAGCGCACCAAGAATTTTTGGAATTTTGACCGTAAAATTCCGAAATCCTTTTATGACGGAACAACTGGCATAAAACCAGTTGATGATGTCATAAAAAAAGTAAACAAAACTGCTTACGCGCATCACATTGAGCGTTTAATGATTTTAGGCAACTTTATGGTGCTTTGTGAATTTGATCCTGACGAGGTTTACCAATGGTTTATGGAGCTCTTTATAGATGCTTACGATTGGGTAATGGTGCCGAATGTTTATGGGATGAGCCTGTATGCCGATGGTGGCCTAATGTCCACCAAACCTTACATCAGTAGTAGTAATTACATTATGAAAATGAGCAACTACTCCAAAGGTGACTGGCAAGAAACTTGGGATGGCCTATTTTGGACATTTATGGATAAACACCGTGATTTTTTCTCTGGCAATCCTAGACTTGGAATGCTTCTTGGAAATTTAGATAAAATGAATAAAGAGACACTAGAAAATCATTTAAAAAACGCAGAAAAATTTATAAAAAGCTTGGATGAATAGTTCTAAAGAACATATCAATGTAGTTTGGTTAAAACGCGATTTAAGACTCGAAGATAATGAGGCTATTTCTAATGCTCTTGAAACAGGAAAACCTACACTTCTACTCTACGTCTTTGAACACATTTTGCTCAACGATGACCATTATAGCGAACGGCATTTCAACTTCATAAAAGAATCTTTGCGAGATATTAATCAATCCCTTCAATCTTACGATTCTAAAGTTCTATCAGTTACCAGCGATATACAAAGCGCGTTCAATCTTATACAAGAGTACTATAAGGTCGATACAATTTATTCCCATGTTGAAACGGGCTTGTTAGTAACCTATAATAGAGACAAGGAGTTTGCAAGATTCTGTCGTAATAACTTGATTGATTGGGTAGAGAGCAAAAATAATGGTGTTGAGCGTGGTCTGGTCGATAGGGATAACTGGTTCGATAACTGGGAAGCTTACATGGAGAAAGACTTGAAAGTGTTCCATCCTAAAGAAAATCAACTACTGCCACTAGAAAAAATACAATCCCTCGAAAGTGTTTTTACGGTTACCGACTTAGAAACACCGAACAATACAAGTTTTCAAAAAGGAGGAAGCACTACAGCTTGGATCTATGCGAATTCATTTTTTGAGAGTCGTCACCACGACTATATGTTCAACATTTCAAAACCTGAAGCTTCGCGATCTAGCTGTAGTCGCCTTTCCCCATATATTGCCTGGGGAAATATTTCCATCAGGCAAGTCTATCAAAAAGGACTTAAAATTAAAAATAATTCTAAAGACACACGCCATATAGGTGCTTTTCTATCCCGATTGCGATGGCAAGCCCATTTTATTCAAAAATTTGAAATGGAGCATACCATGGAAAACGCAAGTGTCAATAAAGGTTATCATAAATTAAAAAAAAGTATTTCCCAAGACTATCAACGTGCATGGAAGGAGGGAAAAACTGGATTCCCATTGGTAGATGCCAGTATGCGTTGCCTGATAGAAACTGGCTATGTTAACTTTAGGATGCGAGCTATGTTGGCCTCTTTTTTCACTCATATCTTATGGCAACCTTGGCAAGCAGCCACAACCCACCTCTCACAACAATTTTTAGATTTTGAACCTGGCATACATTTTCCACAACTTCAAATGCAAGCCGGAGAAACAGGTATTAACAACCTTAGGATTTACAACCCCACAATTAATGGACTAAAATACGACCCTGAGGCCGTCTTTATAAGAAAATGGGTGCCTGAGTTGTCAAAGTTAGATACACCCTTTGTTCATGAGCCCTATTTAATGACTGAAATGGAGCAAACATTCTATGACTTCAAACTTGGAGAAGACTATCCTAATCCAATTGTTGATATTAAAGAAAATCGAAAACGAGCGAGCGATATACTTTGGAATATGAAGAAAGATCCAGAGGTTCTCCGTGAAAGTTTGAGGATACTTAAACGACACACTATTAGTGATAGAAGTCGTATGCTTCGCAATGATTAATAATCCAATTTTTTCACAATCATAATTCTGTGTTAATTTTGTTTAACTTATAATTAAAAAAGTTAAACATTTTATATATTTACTGTATAATGATAATTAATACGACACATCACAACCCAGAGCATGAGCAAATCATCGATGACTTAATTGGCAGACCTTTCAGTTTGGTACAGAAGTTGAAATTGAAAGGTATAGGTTCCAAACGCATGATTATTGATGAAGTTAGCCCGAATATGCAGAGTATGATGAATAAGGTGTCAGATATTAATTACGCGAATATAGAATTACGACCTAAAGGTATTTTAGTAAGAATTATACAAGGTTTAAAAAACTTTGCTTGGATCATTCCTTATTATCAGTTGGTCATTTATAAAACCAACGGTTCTAGTATACACGCACAAGGTAGATTTATTCACTTTAGAAATAGTAAAACGTTTAAGGAGAATAAAAAGTTTTTTGATAAGCTGCTCGATGAGAAAGTGAAACACGATATGCAATATGCCATGCCGCAAGATATATGAAGCTAGAAGCAAAAGACATTGACCGCATTATAGAAATGGCATGGGAAGACCGAACACCTTTTGAAGCTATAACATATCAATTTGGTTTGAAAGAACAAGATGTCATTGAGTTAATGAGACGAGAAATGAAACCAAGCAGTTTCAGAATGTGGCGAGAACGTGTTCAAGGAAGAGCTACAAAACATAGTAAAAAAAGAACATTTGATAAGGGCAGATTTAAATGCTCGCGACAACGAACAATAACAAACAACTCTATTTCAAAACGATAACCGTGCTTTGATTTAAGATTGGAGTACTTAAAGACAGCACATTAAAAAGATTTTTATGAATACTACAACTTCCACTAAAAATGGTCATAAGTTAAACGGATTTTCAATTGAGGATATTGGCGATGATCATTTATTCACCGGTTTAGAGACACCAATGAAGCCAAATGCTTTTGAAATGTCCAATGACGAAAAAAAGCAACGAATCTCAATATTATTTTCAGAGATAATGGATGTTCTAGGTCTAGACCTAACAGACGATTCCCTAAAAGGCACACCAAATCGCGTTGCAAAAATGTATGTTGAGGAGATTTTCTCAGGCTTAGATCCAGAAAACAAACCTAAAGTGGCTTTATTCGACAATAAATATCAGTACAATCAAATGCTGGTTGAAAAAGACATCACATTTTATTCTAATTGCGAGCATCATTTTGTTCCGATTATTGGCAAAGCACATGTGGCCTATAAGTCTTCCGGAAAAGTAATAGGCCTATCAAAATTAAATCGAATAGTACAATATTATGCAAAGCGCCCGCAAGTACAGGAGCGTTTGACAAATCAGATCGCCAACGAACTTAAAACGGTTTTGGAAACAGAAGACGTCGCGGTTATTATCGACGCAAAACACCTTTGCGTATCCTCCAGAGGGATAAAAGATAATACTTCCGCCACTGTGACAACTTATTATGGTGGCCTCTTTAACACGCCAGAAAAAATAGTAGAATTACAAAATTATATAAACAACTAGAAATCATGGGAATAGTAGAGAAAGCAAAAGAATTCGAAACACGTAAACTAAAGTTTAAAAATACGAGCGACAGAATATTGGCCTCTCGTGAAGTGAAAGACCTGATATTAGGTGTTAATGAAGTTTACAAAAAAAAGAAAGACCAAAAATTAATGGATCTTATGAAGCGATTGACGGTGATAAAACAAAAAATTGAAAAGCGTCTCAAAGGTCGTCCACTAACAGCAGCATAAGCAATGAGTAGATTAATAGTGATAGGAGGAAGCAAAGGTATAGGCAATGCTATTGTTACATCTTTGCTTTCTTCTTATGATGAAGTTGTAAATATCAGTAGATCAGAGCCATCAGAAAGTCATCCGAACTTAACACATCACAGCTGTGATGTCTTGAAAGATGAACTACCAGAAATGGATTCTGCCGATGGATTGGTATATTGTCCTGGCAGCATTAATTTAAAACCCATAAACCGCTTAAGCATTGAGGATTTTAAAAATGATTTTGAGATTAATGTTATCGGTGCAGTTAAGGCGATACAGACGTATTTACCAGCTTTAAAAAAAGGCAACAATCCTGCTATAGTTTTATTTAGTACAGTTGCTTCTAAGCTCGGTATGCCATTTCATGCCAGTGTAGCTGCATCTAAATCAGCCGTTGAGGGACTCACAAAATCCATTGGTGCTGAATTGGCACCAACGGTTAGGATTAATGCCATTGCACCGACGGTTACAGATACTGAGTTGGCCTCTAAGTTATTGCGCAATGACAGCATGATTGAAAAAATGACTGAGCGCCATCCATTGAGAAAATATTTGAAACCTGAAGAAGTAGCGGATATGGCAGGTTTTTTATTATCAGAAAAAGCCGCCTCGCTGTCCGGACAAGTATTTGAAATGGATTGCGGTATAGTTAGTTTCAAAATATAAAATATGAATCCACTTAAAGCCTTTGTAGGTACACTAACCACCACAGATAACGATGAAGTTAGAAAGGCTTCAAGATCAATTTATGATATTGACATAAATAATCTTCAAGGCAAGCCTTTAGATTTATCTGAATTTAAAGGAAAGAAAATTCTATTTGTTAATGTCGCTTCAAAGTGCGGTTTCACACACCAGTATAGAGACCTACAAGAATTGTATGAAGCTTATAAGGACCAACTCATAGTTATTGGTGTGCCTTGTAATCAGTTTGGGAACCAAGAACCAGGTAATTCAAATGAAATTCAAGAGTTCTGTGAAATCAATTATGGTGTTACCTTCCCAGTCACCGAAAAGATCGATGTTAAAGGTCCGAATCAACATGATTTATATGATTGGCTAACTAGAAAAGCCGTTAACGGAAAGCAGAATTCAATTGTAAAATGGAATTTTCAAAAATATTTGGTTGATGAAGAGGGTGAATTTGTAGATTACTTCTATTCTGTCACTAAACCTATGAATTCTAGAATTACGAAATACCTAAAATAATGTTCAGTTTATTTAAAAAAACATCTGAAGTAGACAAGCTTCAAAAGCGATATGAAAAGCTAATGGCAGAATGGCATCAACTCTCAACAACCAATCGTGCGAAAAGTGATGAAAAATATGCTGAAGCTCAAAAACTCCTAGAACGTATTGATGCTTTAAAATAACATAACTTTGAAAAAGGTTTATCTCTTTATTCTTTTCTTAACTATCAATTTTGGAGGGTTGGCCTTGGGCAGTTGGCTGATGGATGGTGGTTCCACATCAATTTGGTACAACAATCTCAATAAAGCACCTTGGACACCTCCAGGATGGGTATTCGGCGCCGCCTGGACGTTCATTATGCTCTGTTTCTCTTGGTATCTTGCTGAATTATTACATCTTAGAAGGTCTAAAAAATTATATGCAGTTTATGCGTTTCAAGTGTTGCTGAATGTAAGTTGGAATTGGATATTCTTCAGTCAGCATCTAACGCACATTGGACTGTTTGTAATTGTACTACTTTTTATCGTCATGCTCTATTTTTTCTTAACTTTTCAAAACGATAGGTTGAAATATTATCGATTACTGATACTGCCTTATCTTATTTGGTTATGCATTGCTATTTCTCTAAACGCCTACATCGTAATACACAATTAACATGAAAATATATACCCTGCATAAAAAACAAAATCTTCCAATAACGGTTGATGAAGCTTGGAATTTTTTATCTAGCCCAAAAAATCTAAAAACCATTACTCCAGACTATATGGGTTTTAATATTCTTTCTGGAGCAGATAGACCAATGTATCCTGGACAAATTATTCAGTATATTGTTACACCTGTATTAGGCATTAAAACCAAATGGGTCACCGAAATTACACATGTAAAAAATAAGGAGTATTTTGTAGATGAACAGCGTTTTGGCCCATATTCCCTGTGGCACCATAAACATTTTATCAAAGAAATTGATGGTGGAGTTGAAATGGAGGACATCGTAGATTATAAAGTTCCCATGGGAATTCTAGGGCAAATGGTACATCCGATTTTAGTGAAACCTAAATTGGAAGAGATTTTTACATATAGAACCAAAAAATTGGAAGAACTGTTTGGGAAGTATTAATGCTTTGCCATTCCTGCGACCTGTACTGAGCTTGTCGAAGTGAGGCAGTAATCCACAAAGTAAATATAGATTTCGCATCAAGTACCAATGACAACACACAATGAGTAAAAAAGTAAACATATTCTGGTTTAGAAGAGACCTTAGGTTAGATGACAATGTAGGATTTTATGAAGCCTTAAAAGGAGAGCACCCTGTTTTACCCATCTTCATTTTTGATTCAGAAATATTGGATGAACTTCCAGAGGACGATGCTCGCGTGACATTTATATATGAAACATTGCAAGATATGAGAAAAACACTGCAGGATGAACAAGACAGCAGTATCGCTATGTTTCATGGCAAACCGGAGACTATTTACAAGCAGTTGATAGAAGATTATGACATAGCCACAGTTTACACCAACCATGATTATGAACCTTATGCTAAAGAGCGTGATGAAGCAATAAAAAAGCTTTTAAATGACAACAACATAGAATTTAAAACTTATAAAGACCAAGTCATTTTTGAAAAGGATGAGGTTGTTAAGAGCGATGGAGATCCTTACGTAGTGTACACACCTTACATGAAAACCTGGAAAGAAAATTTCAAGGATTATGACTTAAAAATCTATTACACTAATGATTATTTAAACAATCTTATCACAAATAGCAGATTACCCAATCTCAGCCTCTCAGATATTGGATTTAAAAAATCTTCGCAAGAAATTGAGCCTTATGATGTCACGCCAACACTAATCCAAGAATATGAATCTACACGAAACTATCCAGCAAAAGAATCCACATCACGTTTAGGACCTCATTTGAGGTTTGGAACTGTAAGTGTTCGCAAAATGATGAAAAAGGCTATTGCAGAAAACAATGAAACCTTTTGGCAAGAATTGATATGGCGCGAGTTTTTTATGCAGATACTGTGGCACTTCCCAGAAACCAGAGATGAAGCTTTTAAGAAAAAATACGACAGAATTGAATGGAGAAATAATGAAGACGAATTCAAAAAATGGCGCGAAGGTAAAACAGGTTACCCACTGGTAGATGCTGGTATGAGGCAACTGAACAAAACAGGGTTTATGCACAATCGTGTGCGTATGTTGGTTGGTAGTTTTTTGTGCAAACATCTATTAATTGATTGGCGTTGGGGAGAAGCCTATTTTGCAGAAAAATTGCACGATTATGAAATGGCGAGCAATGTAGGTAATTGGCAATGGGTAGCTGGTTCTGGAGTTGACGCTGCACCATATTTTAGAATTTTTAACCCTACAACACAAATTGATAAATTTGATAAGGACAAAAAATATATCAAAAAATGGGTTGAAGAATTCGATACTGATGATTATCCTGCAAAAATGGTTGACCACAAAGAAGCTCGCGAACGCTGTTTAGAAACTTATAAATCAGCATTAAATTAACACCTTAGCTATGTTATTTTAATATTTTTAACGATTTTACACAATAATTAAAATAATATGACGTTACAAATTTTAAGACTTACCAAGTCTTAACCGAAATAACCATTTCAATAAACAATTTTTTAAAGCTCTGATTGACTTCGGAGCTTTAACTTTTTTATATAACACAATCCTAACATTATTTTAAGACAACTCGGAAAACTTTTAAGTAAATTTAATTTACTAATTAAAAAATCATAAGCAACATGAGTACTTGGGACGTCGCCAAAAAATGGCATCAGATGTGCGCAGAAGGTAAAAACCTAGAATGCGTCAACGAACTTTATGCAGAAAATGTAACCAGTAGAGAAATGCCCGGAATGCCTGATGAAGTCACTACAGGAAAACAGAATGTATGGAACAAGAATAAGGAATGGCTAGACAACGTAGAAGAATTCCATAGTGGTGAAATTAGCGAACCTGTTGCGGCTGGAAATCATTTTACATCCAAAATGACTTTTGACGTTACTTTTAAGGACAGAGGTCGCCAACAAATGGAGGAAGTTGGTGTTTGGGAAGTCAAAGACAACAAAATTGTTAATGAGCAGTTTTTCTATTCAATGGAATAAGAGTTTTATTTTTTTGAATGAATGTCACATTGAGCGCAGTCGAAATGTCTTATTTATACAGATTTCTCGACTACGCTCGAAATGACAGTAAATTTCATTAAATTCAATTTCCCTCTACACGCTCTATCTTAGCACCAATGGCTCTTAAGCGTTCATCGATATTTTCGTAACCACGATCTATTTGTTCAATATTATGTATAATGGAAGTACCTTTAGCAGATAAAGCTGCAATTAAAAGTGAGACACCTGCCCTAATATCTGGCGAGGTCATTGTTGTAGCCTTTAATTTCGATTTAAAATCATGACCAATTACCGTCGCTCTGTGCGGATCACAAAGGATAATTTTGGCTCCCATATCAATCAACTTATCCACGAAGAACAAACGGCTTTCAAACATTTTTTGGTGTACCAAAGCACTACCTTTGGCTTGTGTCAGTACCACTAAAACGATACTCAACAAATCTGGTGTAAAACCTGGCCAAGGTGCATCAGCAATAGTTAAAATTGAGCCATCTATATAATTTTGAACCTCATAACCATCCTTATGGGCAGGTATATGAATATCATCTCCTTGTCGCTCAACAGTAATACCAATTTTTCTAAAAACGTTAGGTATCAATCCCAAATCGTCCCAACTTACATTAGTAATGGTCAGTTCACTTTTAGTCATTGCAGCAAGACCGATCCAACTACCAATTTCAATCATATCTGGCAACATTCTGTGTTCAGTTCCGCCCAATTTCTCAACCCCTTCAATAATTAACATATTAGAACCAATCCCTGAAATCTTTGCTCCCATACGGTTTAGCATCTTGCAAAGCTGTTGTAAATAAGGCTCACAAGCTGCGTTGTAAATTGTAGTTGTACCTTCTGCTAAAACCGCAGCCATAACAATATTTGCTGTACCAGTAACCGAAGCTTCATCCAAAAGCATATAGGTACCTTTTAGCTTATCTGCCTCAACCCCATAGAAATAGTCCTCCTTGTTGTAACGAAATTTAGCTCCAAGATTAATAAAACCTTCAAAATGCGTATCGAGGCGGCGACGACCAATTTTATCTCCGCCAGGTTTTGGTATGTAACCTTTTCCAAAACGTCCCAATAAAGGGCCAACAATCATAATAGACCCTCTTAACCCTTTTCCGTCTTCTTTAAATTCTGCAGACTCTAAATACTTTAAATTAATCTCATCTGCTTTAAAGGTATAAGAGCCTTTTCCTAATCTATTGATTTTAACGCCAAGTTTTTTTAGTAAAGCAATAAGTTTATTGACATCAATAATATCTGGTATATTATCAATTTTTATTTCTTGGTCAGTCAGTAAAACTGCACATAAGATCTGTAAAGCTTCATTTTTTGCTCCTTGAGGCTGAATCTTTCCTTTGAGCGAGTGGCCTCCTTCGATTTTAAATGTTCCCATACGTTTTTAGTAACGTTTTCTATTGTTGGAATATTTCTTTTTAGATTTTTTTGAACCTCCTTTTTTGCTGTATTTAGACTTAGATCGCATTAAATCTGAAGAATCCGTTAAATCCTCATCTTTATTTTTCAGGTTTATTTTTCCGTCGGAAAGTTCATAGAGATGATCAAAAATAACATCATCCTCAACAGTATCCTTGTTCCAATTGAGGTAGCATTTTTTCATGTGGTTGGCAATGGTAAAGACCAATGCTTCTTTCATTTCTCCTGCTTCCCATGTCGTTGCAACATCGATCATCGTTTTAATATTGTTACCATAAAAACGATATTTAGGATGGTTTTGAGGATATTTAAGAGGGTCTGGCCCAGCAGTTAATTCTTCTTTTGAAGGTTTTGGGAATGGAGAGTCAGCATCCAGTTCAAAATCAGACATTATAAAAAGCTGATCCCATAACTTATGCTGAAAATCTGGCACATCGCGTAGATGTGGTTGTAAATTTCCCATTACAGAGATTATAGCCTTTGCCAGCTTGTTTCTTTCTTCCTTTGTTTCGCGAGTCTTGGCATAATTAATCATCTTCTGTAGATGACGTCCATATTCTGGTATAATTAAATGCTCGCGTTCTGTGTTGTATTCTAAATTGTCAATCAAAATGTAAAATGTGTAGTAAATAAATTAAAAACCTGAAGTCTCTAGGTTTTGCTGCAAAGTACAAAAAATTAAGCAGCATAAAAGAAATTTTATAGAGAAATTACACCATCAACATTTTCTGCAACTTCTTTATATTTTGCTATAACCGCTTCAGGGTTTTTCATTCTGACGTTTATGGAAACACTTGTATATTTTCCGTTCTTGGATCTATTGGTATTAATAACGGCTCCTAGGTCATTAAAAAGATCCTCAACATCCTTAATCCCAGAACCTTCCGTAGTCACTATAAACTTATACAGATATTCTGAAGGCCACATGGCTGTATCATAAAGTTGCGCTTTTAATTTTTCGTAAAATTCCTCGCTTTTCTTAGAACTATTCATATCAATTTTTTTCAGTTGTAAAGATACATTTAACTTTACATTTTTATCCTTATTTTTATTCACTTATTTTATTGCAAAAACGTTGCCAATTTGAATCCTATTAAAGTAGTTATAGCTGGCGGTCCTGGAACCGGGAAAACCTCAATCATCAATCGCTTAAAAAAGCAAGGTTTTGTATGCTTTGATGAAATCTCAAGACAAGTAACACTACAGGCAAGAAAAGATGGCATAGAACAGTTATTTCTTACTGAACCATTACTATTTAGCGAAAAACTTTTAGAAGGTAGAGTACAGCAATTTTTAGATGCCTCTAACACTAAGGAGTTCGTTGTGTTTTTAGACAGAGGCATACCAGACGTTTTGGCATACATGGATTATATTGGTGATGAATACCCACAACATTTCATTGATGCCTGCAAAACAAACACCTATGAATATGTCTTTGTTTTGGCACCATGGCAAGAAATTTTCACTAGTGATAACGAACGCTATGAGAACTTTGAACAAGCCGTTGAAATCCATGAGCATTTGTTAAAGACCTATATGCGCTTTGGTTACCAACTTATTGATGTCCCTTTTGGCTCAATAGAGGAAAGAACAGATTTTATTCTTCAGGAATTAAACATTGAGTAATGCATCCTATAGAAGTTTTAGAACGCTACTGGAATTATACCTCTTTTAGACCGCTACAAGAAGACATCATAAATTCGGTCTTAGAGAATGAGGACACCTTTGCCTTGTTGCCAACTGGTGGAGGAAAATCAATATGTTTTCAGGTACCCGCAATGATTAAAGATGGTATTTGCATTGTAGTATCACCTCTAATTGCTTTAATGAAAGATCAGGTTAATACCCTAAAACAAAAAGGTGTTAAAGCCATTGCTCTGACTTCAGGAATGCCCTATAAAGAACTAGACACACAATTGGATAATTGTATCTACGGTAATTATAAATTCCTCTATCTATCACCTGAGCGTTTGCAGCAACCCATAGTGCAAGAGCGCATTCAGCAGATGAAGGTAAATCTCATAGCCGTTGACGAAGCGCATTGTATCAGTCAATGGGGAAATGATTTTAGACCTGCCTACAAAAACATTTCTATTTTAAGGCAAACACACCCTCAAGTTAATTGCATAGCACTCACAGCAACAGCCAAACTTAATGTTATTGATGACATAGTTGAAAATTTGGATTTCATTGATCCTAAAATTTTCAAGGCTTCTTTTGAAAGGTCCAATATTGCCTATCAGGTTGTCCATACAGATGACAAATTGTTTCAGCTAGAACACGCCCTTAACACACACAAAGGAGCTTCCATAATATATGTAAGGAACAGACGTGCCACAACCGAGATTAATAGTTATTTAGAAGCTAAAGGGTTTTCCTCTACATTTTATCATGGCGGCATAACTAACAAAGAAAAACAAGAGCGTTTACAACAATGGTTAAATGGTCAAAAGCAAATAATGGTCGCTACAACAGCTTTTGGAATGGGTATTGACAAGGCCAATGTAAAAACAGTAATTCATTTCAATTTACCAGAAAGTTTAGAAAGCTATTATCAAGAAGCTGGTAGGGCCGGTCGCGATGGCGAACTGGCTCATGCCATTATCCTTAAGCAACATATTGACGAAGACCATTTACGAAGTCAGTTTTTGAGCACTTTACCATCAATTGATTATGTTAAAAAGGTGTTTGTTAAACTTTGCAACTATTTTCAGGTGGCTTATGGTGAAGGTGAAAACAGCACCCATCAATTCGATTTTAAATCCTTTTGCACAACCTATAAATTAAATCCGAGCATTACTTATAATGCATTATTGGTTTTGGACAGAAATTCAATCATTGCCTTAACACAACATTTTAATTTTAGAACTAAAATTCAATTTTTGATTTCCAATGCTGTGCTGTTTCAATATCTTGAAACGCATTTAGAATTAAATACTTTAGTTAAGGCATTACTGAGAACTTATGGTGGTATTTTTGATTATGAAACAAAGGTAAATCTAGAATTGGTAGTGCGAAAAGCCAACCTTGCAGAAAGCAAAGTCATTGAACAACTAAAACGATTGGAAAAAGACGAAATTATAAGTTTGCAGATGGCAAATACCGATTCTGAAATTACGTTTTTAAAACCTCGCGAAGACGACATAACGATAAATCCAATAGCAAAAACCATAGAACAACAACATCAAGTTAAACACCAACAAGTTGAAGCTGTCCTTAATTATATAAAGAATGATACAACTTGTAGGAATCAACAACTCCTCTCCTACTTTGGCGAGAAAACTAAGGAAGTTTGCGGGAAGTGTTCGGTTTGTACAGAAAAATTAGTAAATAGAGAAAAGAACACAGAAATTGATATAACAAGCGAAATTATAAAAGCATTAAAAACAGAAAATTTATCTTCGCGACAGTTATTAAGGGCAATTAATTGTAGTGAAAAAGATTTACTGCAAAGCCTTTCAGAATTAATGGAAATTAAAAAAATTAAGATAACCCAAGCTAATACCTACACCTTAAAATGACACAAAAAAGAGATTTGCGAATTGTTTTTATGGGCACACCAGATTTCGCTGTTGCCACACTAAAGGCACTTTTAGACCATAATTACAATGTAGTTGGTGTAATTACCGCACCAGACCGCAAAGCTGGTCGTGGTCAAAAACTAAGGGCTTCAGCAGTTAAAGAGTTTGCATTAAAACACAATTTGAATATTCTGCAGCCAAAAAACCTAAAAGCCGAGTCTTTTATTGAAGAACTAAAAGCCCTAAACGCAAACTTACAAATCATAGTAGCTTTTAGAATGTTACCAAAAGTGGTTTGGCAAATGCCAGAGTATGGCACGTTTAACCTTCATGCCTCATTATTGCCACAATACAGAGGTGCTGCTCCAATACATTGGGCTATTATTAATGGTGAAACAAAAACAGGTGTCACCACATTTTTTATTGATGAAAAAATTGATACTGGTGCCATAATTCTAAGCGAAGAAACAGAAATTGGGAATGATACTACTGTTGGCGAGCTGCATGATGAATTAATGGCTATAGGAAGTGATTTAGTTATAAAAACAGTAAAGCTAATAGAAAATGATAAAATTTCTCCCACCATCCAAACACAATCCGAAGATTTAAAAACAGCCTACAAACTTAATCGTGATAATTGTAAACTTGATTGGAACAGGGATATAGATACCATATACGACAAAATACGAGGACTTAACCCTTTTCCTGCAGCATGGTGCTATTTAGACAATAACGATGACGAACTAATTGCTATTAAATTATATGGTGTTGAAAAAGAATTAGCAAAACATAACCACGAAGCCGGAACTATATTTTCAAATAAAGAAGAATTGAAAGTGGCTTGTGAAAATGGATATATAAAAGTGAATGAGATTCAACTCCCAGGAAAACGAAAAATGGATATAAAGTCTCTTTTAAATGGTTTTGAATTTTCAGAAAGTGCAAAACTGCTGTAAACCCTTATCGCTGTTGGTATAGTAAAAAATCCGACAAAATGCATTCCTTTATTAACAAATGCTATAACTTATTAACAAAAACGCCTATTTCCCTTGCTATTACTTGCGTAGCTTAATATTCCTAATAAATTTGTGTACGGATTTTTAACAATCATATTTAAAAACCGAATTTTTAACAATTTAAATTTAAAATTTTATGAACAAAACAGATTTAATCAATGGTATGGCAGAGAATGCTGGAATTACTAAAGCAGCTGCTAAAAAAGCATTAGACTCAATGTTAATTGACATCGAAGGAGCTTTACAAAAAGGAAACAGAGTTTCTTTAGTAGGTTTTGGTTCTTGGTCAGTTTCTAGAAGAGCTGCAAGAGACGGAAGAAACCCACAAACAGGTAAGACTATCAAGATTAAAGCTAAAAATGTAGTGAAATTTAAGGCAGGTTCTGACTTAAGTAATGCTGTAAACTAAGACATTTTTTTCTTAAAAATACTGAGCCTGCTCCATGAGCAGGCTTTTTTGTTGCTTTTTTTTAAATTGTTTTGTTGCTTAATTGACAAAAAAACAATAGATTAGAACTACGAAAAAGTTTAACCAACTATGTCTAAACCAGAAAAAGGCAGTTTATTAATTGCAGAACCATCAATTATTGGGGACATATCGTTTAATCGAGCGGTAATCCTTCTGGCAGATCATAATGCCCTTGGATCAGTTGGGTTTATTCTAAACAAACCGTTGAACTATAACTTAAAAGATCTTATTGATGGCACTGAATCTGATTTTACAGTTTATAACGGCGGACCTGTAGAACAGGACAACCTTTACTTTATACACAAATCGCCTGAACTCATCCCTAACAGCGTAGAAATTTCTAATGGTATTTTTTGGGGAGGAGATTTTAATGTTGTTCTAGATTTGATAAATAACGAACAAATATCAAAAAACGACATTAGATTTTTCCTAGGTTACTCTGGTTGGGCCGAGCAACAATTAGATAACGAACTAGAATCTAATGCATGGTTGGTTTCTGAAAACATTTACAACAATGATATTATAGCTAAACCTTGCAATAGCTTTTGGCGAGAAAAAATGATTGAGCTTGGTGGTGATTATAGTATTTGGTCCAATGCACCAGAGAACCCCAGCTATAATTAAGACAGCAACCTTAATTTGGCATTGAGTTTCCCTATCAATTTCTGAGCAAATTCACTTCCATAGGATTTTTTTCGGTATTGTGTTATTGGAACAATACCTTTAATAACATTTGTGATAAACAGCTCATCCGCTTTTTGAAGCTCAAATGGACTTATAGAAGCTTCTTCAACAAAGAGGTTGACATCCTTTGATAAAATCTCTAAAACCTGCTTACGCATAACTCCTCTTAGACAGCCTTCTTCCACAGGAGGTGTCTTTATTTTATCACCTTTTACCAAAAATAGATTACCATTTAAAGCCTCAATAACATTTTTATTGGTATTTAGAATCAAGCAATTATCATAATCATTTTCCTTGGCATATATACTACCAACAACCTGAATGGCTTTATTGTTAGATTTTAAACCAGATAATAAACTTGGTGCCATAAAATAATCTTTGTATAAATCTACTACACAAGATTCATTCGAGTCTATAGTATAAAAAGGATTATTATGCGGCTCAGCCACAATATTGAAATTAACTTCTGAATCCTCGCTAGGTAAATACTTTCCTCCATTACCTCTATCAACATTCAACCTAACTCTAGCGGAAGAATCTTCGAGGTTGTTTGCTTGAAGAGTTTTTAAAATTTCAGCTTCAAGGAACTCCATGGTAAATTTCATAGGAATATCCATTCGCATAATGCGCATAGAAGCCATAAGTCTAAAGTAATGGTCTTCCCAAAAGAAGATTTTACCATTAACAACTTTTAAAGTTTCAAAAAGTGCGTCACCGTATTTATACCCTCTATTATCTGAAGTTAATTTTGAGTCAGATATTGCAACAAGATTTCCATTAAAATTTACCATAAAAAAAGTCCCGATTTAGTTTTAAATTAAATCGAGACAAAGATATAATAGTTGAGTTAGTTACTGGTTACCTTGAGCCCAAAACTTGTTTGAGGCTTGAAATCTGATTGTCCCACAGCATTTTTCCTTCTTCAATTTCGTCTTCTTCGGCAAAATCCGTAATCATAAGCGACACATCTTTTGTTATTTCATCGACCTGAATACGAATTTCGAAATAATAGCTTGCACCATCTTCATCATCGCTTAACCAACGAAATTTAACACGTTCACCACTTTTCTTTGTTAACAATTTTGCCTGTTCTTCTGAGCCATCCCAAATAAAAGTAAATAATTCCCCTCTGGAATTAACATTGTCGGCAAACCATTCGGACAAGCCAGAAGGTGTAGATATGTATTGATATATAAGTGCAGGGGATGCTTGTATAACAAACTCCATTTCGTATTTTTCTTTGTCCTCCATAAAAGCATTATAATATGTGCTCAATATATACAATTATGGTACAATTCAAAACTTTAAACTAAAATTATTTTTTTGGAAAGTTATGTTTGTTGTCGTTGAATTTGTTTTTATATTTGCAGCCGCAATAATGGCGAGGTAGCTCAGTTGGTTAGAGCGTCGGATTCATAACCCGGAGGTCTCGAGTTCAAATCTCGATCTCGCTACAAATTAAAAGCCCAGTACTAAAGTACCGGGCTTTTTTTATTCAAAAGTTAGAATGATTTATTTCTTAATAATTAATTTCTCTTGGAATTTTTCACCAGTGCTGGTAGTTGCCATGACACTGTAGATACCTTGAGGTAAAGCATATAGATAAACTTGTTTACCTTCTTTATCTATTTTGCCACCTCTAATGTGCTGCACCTTTCTTCCTGTTAAATCATATATTTCTATAAATTCAACTTCTGTAAGATCCTTAAAGCTAATTAGCGCTTTACCGGTAGAAGGATTCGGTGCTATCATCATAGCATTTGCTGGCTCTATAGTGTTATTTGCTACTGGAGGAACAGTTGGCGGCAAATATTGAATCAATGTCGCTTTAGTTGCAGTAGCACTATCATTAATGTTGTTGGAAACACCGCCACGACCTCTTAAATGTATACTTATGAGATCATTCTCCTCACTGTAAACTTGTACTCGCAATGCTTCGGCCACAATAGCAGGCTCATCTCTTCCGTCCCATTCAAAAATACCGCTATTAATCCAGCCTGCATAGCCTTCATCTAACGTTATCCATTCTCCATCGCTAAGATAGCTAATACGCCATGAAGCGCCATATTGTGGCTGACTTGGATATGTACCGCCAAAAGTTACATAGTTTATAGATTTTGGTGCTTCCCAATCGACTTGCCACTTAAACCCTTCGTCAACATCTGGTGTACCAAGGTTTTCTAGGTATGCCACACCATATTCATTCCAATCTGTAGTGATGTAATAATCATCAATCATTGGATCGTACAATATCGCATCAGGCGTTCCACGACCACCCGATACTGAACCAGATACCGTTGCATCATCTAATAATGCAAGATTAACATTTTCATCTGGATTGTTACCTGCTGAACCATCGTTGACCGTAACTTGCTTAGTAATAGAGTCTTGATTATTATCAGCATCCACGACATATAATGTTACAGTATAAGTTCCTGGACTTGCATAAGTATGCGAAAACAATGGGTTTGGAATTGAATTTGATTGCCCAAAACCATCACCATAATCAAACTGATAGAATACAATACCTTCATCATCTGTAGAAGAACTTGCATCAAAATTAACAGTAAGTCCGTTTGTAGTAAAATCGAAATCCGCAACTGGATTAGGATCAGGTTCTGTTGATGGCAAATACATTATTAAAGTTGCCTTTGGAGTGGTAGCGATATCGTTTACATTATTCGAGACTCCTCCGCGACCTCTTAAATGAATACTCACTAAATCTGAATTACCATCACTATAAACCTGAACACGCATGGCATCTGCAGTTATTGGTGGTTCGGCAGTACCATCCCACACATATATACCGCTATTTATCCAACCACCTTGGCCTTCCTCAAGGGTTATCCAATCTCCATTATAAAGGTAACTAACCCTCCATAAAGCGTTTGGCTGTGGTTGGTTAGGGTAAGTACCGCCTATAGTGACATAGTTAATCGCTTTTGGGGCTTCCCAATCCACACGCCAAAAGAATCCGTTGTCAGCATCTGGTCTCCCAAGATTTTGTTGAAAACCAACACCGTATTCATTAAAATTAGTTGTAATGCGATAGTCATCAATAAGTGGATCGTATAATATAGCTAAAGGCGTACCACGTCCTGATCCATTCGGCACAGAGCCAGATAAGGTTGCGTCATCTAATAATGCCAAATTTGTATTCTCATCTGGATTATTGGTTGCAGCACTATCACTTACTGAAACATTTTTACAAATAATGCCAACTAGTCCGTCATCATCGGTAGCTGATAATTTTACGACGTAATTACCCGAAGCAGCATAAGAATGGGATACGCTAACTCCATAAGCTGGAGCACTTCCGTCACCAAAGTCCCACTGATAGTTAACAATTGCACCATCGTCAGTCGAGCCACTAGCATCAAAATCCACATCAAGCATATCTTTATCAACCGTAAAATCAACAAGAGGCGCGCCCGGTTGAGGTAAATACATAAATAATGTGGCTTTAGGTGTAGTGCCACTATCGTTTACGTTTGTTGATACACCTCCTCGACCTCTGAGATGAATGCTTACTAAATCATTAGTTCCATCACTATAAACTTGTACTCGCATAGCGTCTGCTATAATTGGAGGAAGCGATGTGCCGTCATATTCATAGATACCACTATTTATCCAGCCACCCTGGCCTTCTTCTAGAGTTGTCCATTGACCATCATAGAGGTAACTAACTCTCCATAATGAGTTTGGTTGTGGTTGATTAGGATACGTACCACCTATGGTAATATAGTTTATGGCTTTGGGAGATGCCCAATCTACACGCCAGAAAAAACCATTGTCTGCATCAGGTGTACCCAAATTTTGTTGATAAGATACTCCATACTCGTTGAACTTAGTTTTAATACGATAATCATCGATTGATGGGTCATATAATATGGCTAATGGCGTTCCACGACCTGCACCAGTAGGTACGGAACCAGAAAGTGTTGCATCGTCTAACAACGCTAAATTAGTATTCTCATCTGGACAGTTATCGACTTGAGGTGCATCACATCCATCAGGTATTCCATTGCCATCAAGGTCTACATTATCATCAAACCCTGCACAAATATCAAATTCATCACAAACACCATCTCCATCCGAATCTGTTTCTGGAGATGTTGTTACCGTAACGTCTTGCGTTAGCATTAATACATTACCATTACCGTCATCGAAAGACCAATTTACAACATAATTACCTGCAGTTGTGTATTCTAATGGGTCGTCTGTAGTCCCTACAATAGTACCGGCACAATTATCTAAAGCAGTTGGAGGCACCAATGCTACAGAACACTCTTCTGTAATAGCTGGCACTTCAGTAGCACCTGGAACACATTTATAAAGTTCTATGTTTTTTAAGCAAAATTCAAATCCATCACCCAAAGACGCATAACTTGCTATGAATTCTAAAGCGTCTTCAATTGTAAGGCTACTAATGTCAAATTCCCCAACATCAATTTCTTCAGTGTCGATTGCATTGGTGTCCACCCATAAAATGAGTTCTTCATTTAAATAAACACGACCGATACCATTAATATATTTTACCTCAACATTGTGCCATTGATTTAATGGTACATCTACCTCAGCATAGAGGATATCACCGTTTTCCAAAAGGATACCGACCTGTTCCGTAACAACGTTATAGACCAGTCCTAAAAATTCCAAGAAAGGATTCTCTGCAGTACCAAAGGCAACTAATGACTGTGGTTGCACTAACACGCCATTTACTTCCTGGGCTGCATTTAAGTTACTAGATACTGGCGGAGGAGGCGGAAAATAGGAGAGATTAAAATCGAGTTTAATACCAAAATTATTCGGATCGAACTCCTCTTCTATTGGTGTAGCATCAAACCCTGCAATAAGACTAAGTACATCAGGATCTGTGATTACAGCATTTAAATCATCAAAATTATCTACTATATCATTGTCTAAACATAGTCCGTTAGTATCAGAGATACTTACTCCAGGAATGATCTCCGTATTGTTGTTCCCACTAGCATCACTTAAATCAGTTAATGGCAAAGACAGTATTGTTTCCTTTAAAACAGGAGCTTCCGCATCGGCATTACAAATATCATCTATGGTAGGGATTGAGGCATCACAAGAGTAGATAGAAAAATATAAATCCCATCCAGACGCGAATGTCTCAACAGTTCCATTATCTAAAGATCTAATAACAAATCCATCTTCATAAGAGTTAATGTTAAGCGAAGCATTAATAGTAAACGCAGCAGAACCATCAACAATTGCAGGGCCAAGTAAAAAATAATATTCATTACCTGGGATAACGTTTACAGTACTTGGAAACTGAAAATGTATATCATTAGCCGGGAAAGTAAAATCACCAGGCATACCAGTATATAATGCAGTGGCAATAACCGGGTGTAATCCATCCGTTGCTATTCCCTCATATAAGTTAAGTGTATATTCTTGACCTTCTTGCAAACCTACATTTAATGTAACCCCATCAATTTCTGTTACACCAGCAGGGACAACAAAGGACTGCCCATATGCTGTTTGGTTTAAAGCTCCTGGGGAGAAATAATTAGTAGTAGTGAGGTTTTCTATTTGAGGCATTTTGTCCTCACACGAACCTTGCGCATTCAATAAAAAAGCCATTAAAAGCATTGGTACAAAACACCAATACCTTAAGCGGTTAGTAATTTTTGTTTTCATATTCATAAAAAATAGTTTTAGTTCAACATTAAGTCACTAAACGATTTATAAATACAAAAAGGCCAATACCAAATAAATGGCACAGCCTATTACAATACTATAAATATGTAGAGTACAAATGTTGAGGGTTGATTAATTAATAGCCTACTAAAAGTCTAACAATTATTGCTTAAGTGCAAATGTTGCTAATGATTATTCGACAAAACGTATAACAAATCTGTTATTATGGAGTTTTTAACCTAAGTAACACTAAATAAATCAGTTAAAAAGATATTAGCTCTAGAGGTTTTGAGTCAATGGCTTTAGAAATTTAAAAAAGTTTAAAATTTTAGAAATTAATTTAGAATTATACTTATCAATAGATGTATTTCGTCGATTTAATCATACACTTTATGGGTAGATTTTAATTTGTTTTATATATTTCAACTGATAAAATTTCATTTAACCCCAAATCTAATGAAAAGAATCACACTGTACATCCTATTTTTCCATGCAAGTTTAACGCTGAGTTTTAGTCAAAATTCTGATAATTCAGCTCATGGAAGCAATGGCAATGTTTCTAGAATTTATAATGTAAGACCACTAAAAAATAGTAGTGATTTAGAACGACTTACTTTTCCTCTAAACATATATCCCACCTATTACGAGTACGCAAAACAAATGCAAAACTTTGAAAGCGACTACCCATCGTTGGTTGACATGTTTAGCATCGGAAAAACAGTAATGGGTGATAAGGAGATACTGTTTGTTAGAATTTCAGATAATATTAGTAGGGACGAACAAGAACCAAAACTCATATTAACATCATCTATGCATGGAGATGAAATCACAGGATTTCCTATGATGCTGACATTAATCGATTATATCCTCAAGGTCTACCACAATGATAAGCATCCGGACTACAAGAGGATAAAACATCTAGTGGATAATACAGAAATATGGATAAACCCCAATGCTAATCCTGATGGGACTTACTACGGTAGCAGAAACAACACTTCTGTTGCCAATGCAAGAAGAGGTAATGCAAACAATGTAGATCTCAACAGGAACTACCCAGACAACAAACACGGAGCTCACCCAGATGATAACACATATCAGATAGAAACTTTACATTTTATAGAGCTTGCAGAAAAAAATCAATTTGTTTTATCGGCTAATCTTCATGGAGGTGAAGAACTGATTAACTACCCTTTTGACAATACCTATGCTGATGAATACACTCATCCAGATAGCAATTGGTTTGAACAAATTTCAACTGAATATGTCAATAATGCCCAAAGTGATGCCAGTACAGAAAAAGAATTCTATAGAAATTTCAAAAAAAAGCTTTCATATATGACCTCTGATGAGGATTTTAATGTGTTCCCAAGTATTGGAGTCACTCATGGTGCAGAATGGTATATAATTAGTGGAAGCCGACAGGATTACATGAATTATTATCATCAATGTAGGGAAATAACCATAGAGTTATCAAACGAAAAAATTGTACCCGAAAGTGCTCTGATAGATTATTGGCTCTACAACAAAAATGCTATACTAGATTTTTTAACTCAAGGTACTTATGGTTTCACTGGAGTTGTAAGAGATATGAATAACGAACAACCCATCAAAGCAACAATAACAGTGCTTGGACACGATAAATATGGATCCAATATTACCAGTAATTTACCACATGGTGATTTTTACCGACCAATTGCTGCTGGCACTTATGATCTCTTATTTGAAGCTCCAAATTATAAGTCCATTATATTAAAGAATGAGTCGATAAATAATTTTGAACGAAAGGAGCTACCCACGATTTACATGTCGCCTATAGCACCAACCTTGGCAGAAACCTTGAGTTTAGAAAGTATTGTAATCCCTAAAATTACACTAAACTGAAACATTAATCGCGATTAATTCGATTATAATTCATACCAAATTTTACACTTTATCGATTTTTTTTGCATTTTATGGAGTAAAATTGAAATAAATTGATATATTAGCCACCTAATTAAATTCATTAAACCCCAAACTAATGAGAAAAACTACCTACTTTATCCCACTATTATTCTTTATAGTGTTTAGTTCTTATGCACAAGAAAACCACTCAAGAATTACGATTAATAATCCAGATCAAACAACTTTAAATCTCCTGGCAGATAATGGCATAGATTTAAGGTGTGGGATTACTCATGAGCACAATAGCATAACCTTGGATATATCTGATGCTGATAGAAATGTATTGCATCAATTCGGTATTGCGTATCAAACAAAAATTAACGATTTACAGTCTTTTTATAACCAAAGAGCAGTAAATACCTTACCTTCAGCAATAGCCTCTTTGAATTTAGAAGATGCTAGGAATGCTGCCTCTCAAAGCAATGAAATGCAAGAGAGAGCTTCAATTTCCTCAATTGTTTTAGATAACTATCTACAATATCATGAATTAGACGAGAAAGATTGGGCGAAGCCGGCCAATTGGGAACTTGGTACTATGGGTGGTTGTTATACTATTAGCCAGGTTTTAACAGAGTTAGATCAAATGAGAACTTACTCACAGACCAATGGTTTAGATATCGTTTCGGTTAAACAAGATGCTTCACCATCTAGTCAGACAACTTGGGGAAATCCTTCAAGTACCATAACAAACAATGGCCTTACATACTCTGGTCAAGGTACTTCTCGTTGGGACCCTCAAACTATATATTATATAAGAATTACCGGAAATGAAAGCTCTACTGCAGAAGGCACAAAACCTCAAATGCTATTTACCTCTATGATACACTCAAGAGAAGTAAATGCTTTAATGGGTAACATGTACTTTATGTGGTACCTTATCGAGAACTACAATAGTGATCCTGCAATACAAAACCTAGTAGATAATAATGAACTTTATTTTGTACCTGTTGTAAATCCGGACGGTTTACGTTGGAACGAACATTTAAGTTCATCAGGTGGTGGAATGCAACGTAAAAACTTAAGACCCAATACAGGCGGTACAACCAATACATCAGCAAACAGGGGAGTAGACTTAAATAGAAACTTTGATTATTTCTGGGGTACAGCTGGGACGGGCTCTTCAGGCACACCTACAAGTGATTCCTATAGAGGACCGAGCGCAGCTTCAGAACCAGAAACTCAAATAATGGTTGATTTTATTTTAGCTAGAAACTTTAAAACAGCCATTTGGAATCACACTTTTGCAAATTCAATTCCACACCCTTACGGTGGTAACCCTTCATTTGTTTCGGGTAGAGAAGATGAGATGCACAGTTGGCACGAGGATATGACTAAGTACAACAGATACGTTTCCGGTGCAACCATATTTACACCAGCTAACGGTATTGCAGATGACTGGATGGTTGGCGGAAGTGCTGATGGAAATGGGTCTACTGGATCGGGTCAAAATATACTTGCTACAACTCCTGAGCATGGAGGCACTGGTTTTTGGCCAAATACTAATGATATAATGCCAATTTCAAAGCGTTCCGTACGTATTTCATTAATGGGCGCTTACTATGGCGGTAAATATGCAAAATTTCATGATCTAACTCAAAGTGATATTTCAAGTCTTTCGTCAAATCTAGATTTCGGTATAGAGAGAATTGGCCAGACTGCAAGTGATTTCACATTGACCATTACACCAATATCAGCAAACATTACTAACATAACCTCACCTTCTACGCAAACGGGTATGGCTATTTTAGAACAGCGCAACGTTAGTGCTGCTTTAACTCTAGATGGAAGCATACAGCCAAATGACAAAATTGAATATAAGGTTCAATTATCTAATGATGATGGTATTTTTTATGAAGTGAACATTGAGAAGTATTACCAGCCAAACGTATTGTTTTCGCACAATCCAGATACAGATGGATTAACGGGATGGACAAACAGCGGTTGGAATAACACGTCTGTAGATGCCTATTCAGGGAGCAACGCTTTAAGAACCGGAGACACAGCTCCTTATACGGCTAATACCACCAAAACACTCACAACAACCAGCACATATGACCTTTCAAATTCCAGTCAAGTATTGATTCAGTTTTATACAAAATGGGATATTGAAAGGAATTTTGATTTTGTTGAGTTACAAGCTTCTACCAATGGTTCTACTTGGACAACTCTTAATGGAAAATACACCAAGCCAGAATCTTCTTCTAGTACAAACGACCATAATGCCAAAGGCACCTCAGATGAGGCCTTTCAAGGCAATAATGCATCAGGTCATGTCTATGATGGTGACCGAATGGATAAATGGGTAATGGAAGAAATAGTTTTAGATGATTCTAACAATTCTTCGGTATTTGGTTCTTCAACTGTGCAATTTAGATTTAGAATGCGCACAGATTCTGGTAACGTTTTCGAAAATTACTCCGCCAACGGAGAAGGCTTTTTTATAGATGATTTTAAAATTATTGGTTTGCAGATTCCATGTGAAACTTCAGTTCCAACGAATTTAGCATCTAATTCAATTACTGCTTCCGGTGCTGATATTTCTTGGGACAATATCCCTTCTGCAACATACGATTTGAGATATCGTGAAGTTGGTGCTTCAAGTTGGACTGAAATTAATGATTTAAGTAACTCAAATTACTCATTATCAAGTTTAAATTCTTTAACAGATTATGAAGTACAGGTTCGTAGCAAGTGCTCAGCAACTACCTCAGATTATTCAGCTTCTGAAAACTTTACTACAACAGATTTAGTTTATTGTACAGCTGGCGGTTCAACTATTGCTGATGAATTCATTGGAGGAGTCTCACTAAATGGAATCTTGAACGATACTTCGAGTAGTACTTCTTCTGGATATTCAGACTTTACAGGATCTCCTATCTTCGCACCCATACAAATTGGAAGTACAGGAAATAGCTTATCTATTACTAAAACATGGACTGGTACACCATATAATGAAGCTGTATCTGTTTGGATTGATTTTAATAGAGATGGTGATTTTGATGATACAGATGAAAAAGTACTTGAAGTTGGTGCGAATCAGGTTACACCTGTTTCTGGCTCTTTTTCAGTACCAGTTTCAGCCAGTACAGGAAATACGAGAATGAGAGTTATAATGACATATTATAACTCATCAGGAACGACACAAAATAATTCTTGCGATACTTTCCAATATGGAGAAGTAGAAGACTATGATGTATATGTGTACGAAGGTTTACTATATACAAATAGTCTTTGGTATCCAAACCCTCCTTCTGACCTAACTGGATCTGATAATGTTACCATATTGGATGGAGTTTATAATGCTACTTCCGATATCACTGTAAATAATGTTACAGTTGCTTCAGGTGCAACATTTAATGTTAGCAAAGAAAATGCTGTGACAGTTAATGGTAATATCAGTAACAATGGAGAATTTGTAATGAATTCAGATTCAAACGAATTCTCAAGTCTTCTGTTAACTGGTAGTGCTTCTGGTGATTTAAAATACAACCGCCATGTTAATTCAAGCACCAACAGAAATGATTTAATTGCACCACCTTTTAGTGGTGAAAGCTTTGTGAACTTTTTATCCTATAATTCAAATATTTTTTCAAATACTGAAGAAACGCTCTACTTATTTGGTCCTTTTGACAAAACCACAAGCGACTATATAACGTATTCCAATACAGAAATAAGTACTTTAGATGCTGGCAAGGGTTATAGAGCAGCTTCAACAGATAATAATACATTTACGTTTACGGGTTCACCAACAACAGGAAATGTAAACATTCCTATCTTAAAAACAGGTTCAGCTTTTGAAATCTGGAATTTGATTGGAAACCCTTACCCATCGTATATTACACTTGAAGATTTTCTAACAGCCAACATAGCTCAGCTCGACTCTAATAGTGCCGCGGTTTATGGTTATGACGCTGACAACACTAACGGAAGTTATTGGACAATTTGGAATTTGGCTTACGCTGCAGCAAACCCTAATACGTTAATTGCTCCAGGTCAGGGATTCTTTGTATCTTCAAAAGATGGAGGCGGAACTATTTCCTTTACGCCTTCTATGCAAACTTCTGGGAGTTCAGATGATTTTGTACTGGGCAGAAATGCTTCCCAACTACAGTATGGCACTATCGTTATGAATTCTAGCACAGAAAGCTCTAGTACCGATATTTACTTTACCAATAATGCAACCTTAAATTTAGATATTGGATATGACGCAAGCCACTTTGATGGAGCTCCAACAGACTTTTCAATCTACTCTGAGTTGGCTAACGGTAACACTGGTAAAGATATGGCTATACAATCCATAGGATTAAATGATGTTAACAACTCAACAATAATTCCTTTGGGAGTTAATGCAAATCAAGGAGAACAAATTACTATAGGATTAAATGACTCTAATATCAGTTTTAATGTTTACTTAGAAGATGCAGTGAACAATACCTTCACGCTTTTAAATACTTCTGATTATACATTGACGCCATCAACAAGTCTTACTGGTACTGGTCGTTTCTATTTAAGATTTTCAGCATCAACGTTATCAACTAGTGAATCTGAATTAGACTTACTACAAGTATATTCAGACAACGATAAAGATGAAGTTGTGATAAATGGTCGAATACTAAAACCATCAACTGTTACGCTATTTGATGTGCAAGGAAGACAGATGGTTAAATCATCTCTAGAAACCAATACCATAAAGAACACTATAAGCACTTCTCAGTTGAGCTCTGGAGTTTATATTGTTCAAATTAGTAATAAAGTATCTAGTATAACCAAAAAAGTAACTATTAACTAAAAGTTATTATACATAAATCTAAAAGCCGAAGGTTATTCTTCGGCTTTTAGTTTGCCAAAGAGTGTCACTCATCGATAAAAATGACATAAATTCAAAATCAAAATGCATTTCATCGATTTTTTTTGCATTTTGTGGAATAAAATATTATGTTTGACACTTAAATTTAGTCCCAAACTAAACTTAACCGCTTATGAAAACTTTTACTCTAACCTTAAAAAGGTATGTACTAATAGTATGTACTATTTTATTTGCGTCATTTGGTTTCTCACAAACTTGTGGCACAACAGTATCAAGTTACCCCTATTCTGAAAATTTTGAATCGAGTGTAGGTGCTTGGACCCAAGACACAGGTGACAATCTTAATTGGACAAGAGACTCAGGAGGCACACCTTCAGGAAGTACCGGGCCAAGCTCAGGCGATGGCGATACGTGGTACATGTATGTAGAATCTTCTACTAGTGGTGTTGGATTTCCTAATATGGTTGCTAATTTTGAAAGTCCATGTTTTGATTTAACATCTGAAACCAGTGCTTTTTTTAGTTATAGTTATCATATGTATGGTGTAGATATGGGTACACTAAATGTTGATATAAGCACAGATAATGGATCTACGTATCCAACAACTTTAAGGACCTACTCAGGTAACTTAGGAAATGTTTGGAACACTGATACGATTGATTTAACCGCCTATGTTGGTCAGACAGTTAAAATTAGGTTTAATGCAACCACTGGAACAGACTATAGAAGTGACTTTGCTATTGACAATGTTAGTCTCACCAACGTAGGGATTTACTGTTCTTCGAACGGAAACAGCACAAATGATGAGTATATTGGTAGGTTTCAACTAAACACTATTGATAATTCCTCAGGAGTTGGGACCACAAGTACCGGATACTCCGATTTTACGGGTCAATCTACTAATCTAACTCAATCTACAAATTACAATTTTACAATAACTCCTACTTGGACAGGGACAGCATACGCCGAAGGGTATGCTATTTGGATTGATTATAATCAGGATTATGACTTTGCGGATGCAGGAGAATTAGTATTTACCCAAACCGCAACCACAGCAACTCCGATTTCTGGAAATTTCACAATACCAGCTGGTGCTTCTCTGGGAAATACGAGAATACGAGTTTCTATGAAATATAATGCCATACCTACGGAATGTGAATCTTTTGGGTATGGTGAAGTCGAAGACTATACCGTGAATATAGTTTCTGGCTCACCACAACAAGAAATGGATGTTTTAGGAAATGCTGTATCTATTGCTGATGGAGATACCACTCCATCCCTAATAGACGATACAGATTTTGGGTATACTGATGTAGCAACAGGAACGGATGAAAAAACTTTTACCATTGAAAATCTTGGTGGTGTCAACACTCTTAATCTTATTGGAGTTTCACCATATGTAGTTATTGGAGGTGCACATGCAGCCGACTTTTCAGTAACCACGATACCTTCAAGTAGTATTCCGGCCTTAAGTAGCACAACATTTGCAATCACATTTAACCCAAGTGCGGCTGGTCTTAGGACAGCTACAGTAACTATCCTTAACAACGATAGTGATGAAAATCCTTATAATTTCAATATACAGGGTACAGGGTATAATGCGCTTGCCTGTGATAACTATGTAGTACATACTGCTAATTTTGAGAGTGGCCTAGATGGTTGGACTTCGGGCGGTACAGATGCATCAAGAGTCAATGATGCCACTTGGTCTTATCAAGGAAACTATAGCTTAAGGGTTAGAGATGATTCTGGTAATGCATCGGCTTTTGATTCACCTACATTTGCACTATACTTTTATGATAAAGTAGATTTTAAGTTCTTCTTTGCACCAGATAGTGTAGAGAATGGAGAAGAATTCTTAATCGAATTCAGCCCAGATGGAGGAACAACATGGACATATTCCCAAAGCTTTGAAGGTGGTACAGTTTCATCTAAAGATGCAGATTTTGAGACCTCTACATCAGCAGTTTTTTACAGTAAGACAGTAACACTATGGAGAGATGTACACCAAACAAGTACAGCTAATGGTCGTTTCCGTATTCGAGCTAATGCAAGTGCAGATGATGACGAAATATTTATAGACAGCATCACCATTACTGGTACGGCATTCTGTGATATTACTGAAGCACCTGGAGGTGTTACAACTGGTCTAGATCTTTGGTTAAAGGCAGATATGATCGATGGTGTAAGTGAGGGCTCTGATGCAGCATTAGTTAACGAATGGATTGATAATGGACGTGGACAAGACGCCAAAGTTGTTGTATCAGGACAAGAACCTGTTTACAGAAACAACACGACACGAAATTTCAATTTTAATCCTGTCATCGATTTTGAAAATGACAATACCACTGCAAATAGAGACATGACCTATATCATCAATGATGGCAGTAGAGATGAGCTTTCGGGCACTGGTGGATTCAACAGTAATGATATGTTTGTAGTGCTAATGCCCGACCCAACCATTACTACTTCAATGATTCCATTGGATACATTTACAAGTACAGACCCAACAGTTAATGACACACAAACTGAGGATGTTACAGGTTTTGGATATGGTGGGTACAGTGCTAGATTTTCTGGTGAATATTTTGCATACTGTTTAGGTGTAACTTCTGGTACTGGTGGCGGACCAGGATATGGTAGAGCCGATACTTCTGGCTCTAATGATTACAATCAAATTAGTTTGATCAACATAAGACATGATGCTACCGATACTGGTGTAGAACTATATCTCAATGCCAATCAAGTTGGTGATACTACTAACGACGCTGCAGATTTTTCAGCTGTTAATGACACAAGATTTTGGCTAGGTAGAAGCCAATACTGGAACGGTAGTTATGACGGACGTATAGCAGAAGTTATTACCTACTCTACAACTAATAACGATGCAGATTTAACCCAAGAGCGCAATAGAATTCAATCCTATTTAGCAGTGAAATACGGTATTACATTAGGTGTTAACGGAACATCCCAAGATTATGTGGATAGTGATGGTACAGTAATTTGGGATCAATCTGCCAACGCTGGATATAATTATGACATAGCCGGTATAGGAAGAGATGATGTGTCAGAATTGAACCAAAAACAATCTAGTAGTGTTAATGATGCCACAGACGGTACCGGATTAATAGAAGGCATTTTAACCTTTGGACTAACTGATATTTACGACACAAATAGCGACAACAAAACCAGCAACCCAACAACATTTAATGACAAAGAATTTTTGATGTGGGGAAATAATGGTGCTGATTTAGATCTAGCTGCATCTACTGTTACGGTTAATATGAGTGCTGGTATAACACCTGCACTAACAACTAATGTAACTTTTACAGCCATGCAACGCATTTGGAAAGTGGTCGAAACAGGTGGAGATATTCCAACGGTTAAGGTACGCATTCCACAGAATGCCATCAGAAACATTTCGCCACCTGGTAATTACTATATGTTTATTTCAAATACAGGTGTTTTTGACCCTACTGCGGATTATAGAGTAATGACATCGGATGGCAGTGGCAACCTAGAAGCAGAATATGATTTTGATGGCACTAAATACATCACTTTTGGTTATGCGCCACAGGTCGAAGTTGTACGTTCTGTATATTTTGATGGGTCTGTAGATTATATTGATGTGGAAGACAATCTAGACCTTGACCCTACAGGATTCACCATTTCTGCTTGGATAAAACGAGATGCCGCAGATAGTGGAACAAAATCCATTATTTCTAAACGACCTACTTCTTTCACACCGCTTTTTAACGGATACGACTTAAGAATATTGGATGACAACAGGATACAAATGTATTGGAGAAACGGAAGTTTACAAACAGTGGTTACCTCAGCTAGTATTCCTGACGACGAATGGCATCACGTTGCTGCAATTTATGATGGTTCAACAATGAATTTATATATAGATGGTGTGATAGACGCCACAGCATCAAGAACAGCACCATTAGCAACCGATCATTCCTTTGTAATCGGTGCTGCTGGAAAAGGCACTACAACTCAGCACTTCAGAGGAAATATTGATGAAGTCCGTATTTGGAATGTCGACTTATCAGTAGACCAATTGCGATTTGTAATGAATCAAGAAATTCAGGATAATGCAGGTCAGGTTATGGGTAAAGAGCTACCAACTTCAATTATGAAAAATGACATTGATGCTATTCCATGGAGTGATTTAGCAGGCTATTACCCAATGTCTGTTTATACTTACACAAATACTGATGACGCTTCAGGAAATGGAAATCAAGGTGCTTTAAGAAACTTAAATACTGTTGATAGACAAACGGCACCATTACCGTATGAGTCTACTCAAAATGGTGATTGGGATACAAGTTCAACATGGGCTAATGGAAGTTTACAATATATGCCAGGTACGACATCAATAGTAGATTCGAATACAACGATTGATTGGAACATTGTAAGAACTTCACATAATGTGACTATGGACAATAGTGGCTTACCTGCTGGCAATAACGATAACAGAAAAGTTTTAGGGCTTTATGTCGATGCTAATGAATTAACCTTAGCTGGTGACAATGTAGCTGAAACAGGAAATGGATTAACTGTCTCTCACTACCTAAGATTAACTGGTAAAATAGACCTAGAAGGCGAGTCTCAATTAATTCAAGAAACAGATAGTGATTTACTCGTGGATGCAACTGGCGAACTTGAAAAAGATCAACAAGGTACTGCAGACACATTCACCTACAACTATTGGTCTGCACCTGTTGGAGAAACGGATATTGGAACTAACGAATACCAATATACAGTACAAGATGTAATGCTTGATGGCACAAACCCTGTTAATTTCTCAGGCTCAGGATATGATGGTGCAGCTACAAATCCTATAAGAATCGCTGATTACTGGATCTGGAAATTTGCCAACTTAACTTCGGACGATTATTCTGCTTGGCAACATGTACGACGTACAGGAACCATTAACGCTGGCGAAGGATTTACCATGAAAGGCCCAGGAACTGGCTCAATATTAACAGATCAAAATTATGTGTTCCTAGGAAAACCTAATAATGGTGACATTACCTTAACTATCAATAATAATAACGATTACTTAATTGGTAATCCTTATGCTTCTGCTATAGACGCTGATGAATTTATTTTAGACAACACCAATACTTCAGGGACACTATATTTCTGGGAGCATTGGGGAGGAGGTTCACATATATTAAGTGAATATCAAGGTGGATATGCCTTATACAACCTTTCTGGTGGTGTACCTGCACCTGCACCAGATCCGGACGTTGCACAGGTTGGTGTCGGAACAAAAACACCAGGTCAATTTATTCCTGTTGGTCAAGGTTTCTTTGTAACAGGAATTAGCTCAGGACCTATAACTTTTGAAAACGACCAACGTACCTTTGTTAAGGAAGGTGGAGCTAGCTCTGTGTTTATGAGAAATTCAAACGCTTCGGACAACAACGATAATAGTGACGTTGAAACTGATGACAGAATGAAGTTTAGAATTGGCTTTAATGCTAGCTATAATATGCAATTGCACAGACAGCTTTTATTGACTATCGATGAAAGCACAACAACAGATGTGGATTGGGCGTTTGATGCTAAATTAAATGAAAGTCAAACAGACGATATGTTCTGGATGATAAATGATGAAAAATACATTATTCAAGGAAGTAATGACGTAGAAATTACGGCAGTTTATCCTCTTGGAGTAAAAGTAAATGAAGATGGCATTAACTCAATTACAATTGATGAATTGGAGCACGTTCCAGATGATTTAAACATTTATGTACATGATATCCTACTTGACCTTTATCACGACCTTAGAACTAGTGATTATGAGATTTTCCTAAATGCTGGTGAGCACCTAGATCGTTTCGAAATTACATTTGGCACTCCTGCCCAGATATTAGGAGTTGATGAAGAGGTTAATGAAAATCTGGATGTACTATACTCTAACGATAAAGAGAAAATTGTATTAATAAATCCAAACCTAATAGATGTAAATTCCATTGAAATATTCAATGTTTTAGGACAATCCATTTACACTATTGAAAACATTTCAGAGAGCGGTTACTCTGAATATGACGTTAAGAATTTAAGTACTGGAACTTACATTATCAAGTTATATGCTGCAAGCGGTTCAGTATCGACTAAGAAAGTTTTAGTTAAGTAATTTTTGCCCCAAATCTTAAATCTTAACCACGAAAAAGCCCTGATTATTTCAGGGCTTTTTATTTATCTTACTTTTTCTCGAATAGCTTTATTGAAGAGACTTCAACAAATCTTCAAACTTGAGCTTTTGCTGTTCGCCTGTTGCCATATTTTTTAATGAATAGGTCTCCGATTTTAACTCTTCCTCGCCTACCAAGACCACAAAAGGAATGTTCCGTCTGTTAGCATGCGTCATTTGTTTTTTCATCTGTTTACCAGAAGTAACCGCATCAGGATACAACTCAGCCTTTATGCCATTTTCCCTTAGTTTAGAAACTGCTTGTAAAGATGTCATTGCTTCATGCGCTCCAAAACTTATAAATAAGACTTTAGTAGCTTCGGTAATAGTCTCTGGAAATAAGTTTAATTCTTCCAATACCAAATAAATGCGGTCTAATCCGAAGCTAATCCCTACTCCACTCATATCTTTTAATCCAAAGATTCCGGTAAGGTCATCATAACGACCTCCGCCACCAATCGAGCCCATTTTAACGCCTTCTGGTGGTGCAACTTCAAAAATTGCTCCCGTATAGTAATCGAGACCTCTCGCCAAAGTGACATCCAGCTGAAGTTTAGCGGTTTTTAATTTAAGATTTGAAATAGCAGTATTTATAAATTCCAGTTCTTCAATACCTTTCAATCCTATTTCTGAACTACTCAATATAGATTTTAAACTTTCCACCTGTGCACCAAAGTCACCAGATAGAGAAAATAACGGTTGAAGCTTTGTAATACCATCCTCGGAAATACCTTTGCTTCGCATTTCTTCTTTTACCTTCTCCTCTCCTATTTTATCTAATTTGTCAAGGGCAACCGTAAAATCAATTAATTTGTCTTTTGCACCAATAACTTCAGCAATCCCAGATAACACCTTACGATTGTTGATTTTAATGGTAACACCTCTAAGGTTTAAAGTTGTAAAAACTGCATCGTACAACTGCACAAACTCTACTTCCTGGAGCAAAGACTTTGAGCCAACCACATCTGCATCACATTGGTAAAACTCTCTAAAACGTCCTTTTTGCGGACGGTCTGCACGCCATACCGGTTGTATTTGGTAGCGTTTGAACGGAAACTCAATGTCGTTTTGGTGTTGTACGACGTAACGTGCAAAAGGGACTGTAAGATCATAGCGTAGGGCTTTTTCTGAAATTTTTGGAGTTAATGCAGACTCAGATTTAGACCTATATTCTTCTTCATTGATTTTACTTAAATATTCTCCACTATTCAAAATCTTAAAAATCAAGCGGTCTCCTTCATCACCATATTTTCCCATTAAGGTTTCTGAATTTTCAAAGCTCGGGGTTTCTATAGGTTGAAAACCGTATAACTGAAACTGTTCCTTTATGGCTTCCATAATATAGGAACGTTTTGCTACTTCCTCTGCATTAAAATCCCTGGTGCCTTTTGGTATGCTTGGTTTTTTTGACATAACATTTCCCGTAAAAACGGGAATTTCTTTTAGTGAAACTTTAAAATTTATACTGTCATTTCGAGCGCAGTCGAGAAATCTCAACTAAATGGACTTAGTGCTTATTTTTGCAATCAAACACTTAGTCATGCTCAGTGTGACATATGAAATTACAGGTGAAGCAATTTCAATCGTCACAAAAATATTATAATTTTTAGAGGTCTAAAGAAGATATTTGGTTTTTATAGTAACTTTATGGTGTTTTAGTAGTCTTATACTTTTAAACAACCCAACTAACTACAAACAAAACTATGTTTTCATTAGCTAAAGAAAATATTAAAATTGCTTTTGGTTCTATAAAAAGTCAATTACTGCGAACTATTCTAACAGTCTTAATCATAGCTATTGGCATTATGGCTCTGGTTGGCATACTAAGTGGTGTTTCGGCTTTAGAAAACACTATTTCGGGTAGTTTTTCCTCAATGGGTGCTAATACATTCAATTTTCAGCGATACGAGTTTACCAATCAACGCCAGAGCAGTAGAGAGCGTCAAAAGATAAATCCGGTAATCAATTATAGAAATGTAAAGGATTTTGAAGAAAGCTATGATTACCCATTCACCAAGGTTGCCGTATCCTTTATGGGTACTTTTGCTGCCGAAGTAAAATACGAAAACACCAAAACCGATCCTGAAGTCGCGGTTATTGGCTCAAATGAGAACTTTATTGAAAATTCCGGTCTCGAAATTGCAAATGGCCGTTCGCTAAACTATTTTGATGTAGAAAATAATAGTCCTGTTTGTGTTATAGGTAGTGATCTGCAAAAGGCCTTATTCCCTGACGAGAACCCAATTGACAAAACCATAAGCGTAAGGGGATCTAAATTTAAGGTTATTGGAGTTTTGAAGGAAAAGGGCTCTACCTTTGGAAACAATCAAGATTTAAGGGTGATTATGCCCATACAAAAAGCCCGTTCTATTTTTACAAATCCCAATATAAATTACACCCTTAGCGTTAAGGTTGAAAAAAACGATATGCTGGAAGGTGCCCAAGAAGACGCTATCTTAACCTTTAGAAATATTAGAGGCCTTAACCCAATTGAGGAGAATGATTTTGGCATTGAGCGTAGTGATGACTTATTAAACCGTGTTGCAGAAAACACTGCTACACTATATTGGGCTGCTTGGATTATTAGCATCATTACCATTTTCGGTTCTACCATAGCGCTAATGAATATTATGTTGGTTTCGGTTAGTGAGCGAACACGGGAAATTGGTGTACGCAAAGCTCTGGGCGCTAAGCGCAAGACTATTGCTTTTCAGTTTTTTATGGAAACTATAATCATTGGTCAGCTAGGTGGTGCCTTAGGCATATTATTGGGTATTCTAATAGGTTGGGGCGTTGCTAAAGGTTTTCAGCTCGACTTCTCCACACCATGGGTTGCTATGATCTGGGCTACAAGTATTGCCTTTATTGTTGCGATAATTTCAGGGCTTTATCCTGCCACAAAGGCTGCTCGCTTGGACCCTATTGAGTCGTTGAGGTATGAGTAGAGGTTAGAATCTCAACAAAAGAATACAACCAAAAATGTCATTTTGAATAAATTGAAAAAAAAGGTTTTAATACTTTTCGGAGCTTTAATTATTATTCTAATTGTATTATTTTCTTCTAAAACAATTGTAATAAATCCAAAATACAAAGTTGGACAAAAAATTGATAGTTTTAACGGTGTTGCAGTATATTATAATGGTGCAGTTGGAAATGTAAACGGCAGAGCGTTAACAGATGACGGCTATAATATGGGTCTTAAATATCAATGTGTTGAATTTGTAAAACGCTACTATTACGAAGAACTAAACCATAAAATGACCAACAGCTATGGACACGCTAAAGATTTTTATAATTCCAAAGTAAAAGATGGAAGAAAAAACGAACAGCGAAACTTAATTCAATTTACAAACCCAAGTTCTTCTAAGCCAAAGGTTAATGACCTTGTTGTGTATTCCGGAACAGCATTTAACAAATATGGTCACGTTGCTATTATTTCAAAGGTAGGCGATGAAGAAATAGAAATAATACAACAGAATCCTGGACCGATCGGAAAATCCAGGGAAGATTATTCACTAGTAAAAGAAAACGGAAAGTGGAAAATCGAAAACGACAGGATTTTAGGATGGTTGAGAAAACGCTAATTATAATATCACCAACAACTAACCAATTCCAGCTAACCCTTTATCAACGCTTCGAAATATTGAAATAGCTCACCTTTAGTGATATTAGCACCTTGTTGAATGAGTTTAAAAATGTCTTGGTGCTTATCGTCTGAGTAGTCTTTTTTCGCATTGAAAAATTCTATGTCATCAGACAGTAAGTTATCCCGAAGCCACTGAAAACCTTCCTTTGTAGTTAAATCGGCTTTGTTTTCCTTCAGCTTTAAGGCAATAAGATGCATATCCTTTTCCCTACATTTAAATAGATGAATCTGATTTGGTGAGATATGCTCTAAATATTCCACTTTATCCAAAACACCATACCAAACCAAATCACTGAAAACGTCCAGTTCTTGTTCGGCTGCCTCTGGATTGTTTTTCTTTATAGCTTCCCATTCATCAGCTGTAATGGACTGTGTTGCCAAGAAGTTAATAAACTCTTGGTGTAGTTCTTCAAACTGTTCTTTTGTTAATCTTGTATACTTCATTTATGCTGAATTTATTTCAGTATCTCTCCAATTGTCATTCCACACTGTTCCACTGAGCTCAGTCGAAGTGCGATGCGAAATCTATTAATTTATTTTACTTTACTTAGGGTAAAGGATTGAACCGCCCAACCTAACCCATTAATTAATCGCCTTATAAGCTTCAAAAGGTCTATCTGTAGCCAATATATCTGCTCCAAACTTTTGCCAGCGTTTGTACATCTCGCCTCCTCTAGCCCCAGCTTGTCCGTCTAAGTTACCCATGGTCCCAAGAATACAAACTATATTTTCTTCATGCAGTCTTTTATACAAAGACGCATTTGACAAACGTGTCCCAGTAAATGCTATCATGTTCTCTGTTGGGATTTCGGTTTGTAATAACCGGTCAAATTCCGCATGATTTCTCGCTGAAACCGATATTAGCAATTCTGGTGCTAATTTGAATGCGGACTGTGCTTGGTCAATATCGTAAGTGATGATAATGCATATGTCCTCTGCTTTTGCTTTTTTTATACTATCTATAACATCACCTTGATTTACACCTCGCTTTATATCTACCGTTAATATTGTATTATTCGCTTTGCACCATTCTAAAACACTAGTAAATAATGGCACTTTAAAACTTGTTTCATTACCAAAGTCATCAATTAAGTCAAAAGTGCTTATCTCATCATAAGTTAAATTCTTTACAGCACCTGTTCCGCTTGTTGTTCTATCAATGGAATTGTCGTGCATTAAAATAAGTTTACCATCTTTGGTCCGGGCGACATCAACTTCGAATATAGCGGATATGCTATCGTTTACGTATTGGATAGTCTCTAGGCAATTCTCGGGATAATTTTTTAATCCCTTCCCTCCACGGTGCACACTAATATTAGGATAATCTGAGTTTGAAGCCCTAAAAACTTCAACAAGTTGAGATTTATTTATTGTTACAGTTTCTTCGACCTTAGCATCTTTGCATCCAACAAAAATGGTAATGAGAATAAGTAGTAAAAAACGTTTCATAGTTAAAGGAGACTATTTAATTGATTTGTAAGTACTGCTGCGCTTTAATATTAGTTTCAATAAAAAAAACCGTTTAGAAAACTAAACGGTTTATGTTTTATTTGCATGAATAGCTTATGCTTCTGCGATAACTTCAAAAGTTAGATCCACATTTACAGATCTGTGCAATCTAATTTCAGCATCATACTGACCTAAACGCTTAATGTTTCCACCTTGAATAGAAATAAATTTCTTTTCAATTTCATGGCCTTCGTTTCTAAGTGCTTCAGCCAAATCCATATTGGTTATAGAACCAAATAATTTGTCTCCAGCAGTAGCACCAGTACCAGCTTTTGCAGTAATCTTAATATCTAGAGTCTTTAACGCTTCTGCTGTTTTTTCTGCTTCTGCAATTATAGACTTCTCTTTGTAAGCTCTTTGCTTTAACGTCTCAGCTAAAACTTTCTTAGCTGAAGGAGTTGCCATTACAGCGTGTCCTTGAGGAATTAAATAGTTTCTACCATAACCGTTCTTAACCGTTACAATGTCGTCTTTAAATCCTAAATTCTCAACGTCTTGTTTTAATATAAGTTCCATTGTTATGATATTTTTATTTTAATAAATCAGCAACATATGGCATTAAGGCTAAATGTCTAGCTCTTTTTACGGCCACAGATACTTTTCTTTGGTATTTTAATGATGTTCCTGTTAAACGTCTTGGCAACAACTTACCTTGCTCGTTTACAAAACTTAATAAGAAATCTGGATCTTTATAATCAATATACTTAATGCCAGACTTTTTAAAACGACAGTACTTCTTAGTTTTAGAAGTTTCTATGTTCAGCGGAGTTAAATATCTGATTTCTCCGTCTTTTTTTCCTTTAGCTTGTTGTTCTATAGATGACATAATTACGCTTTTTGTTTGTTTCTATCTCTTCTCTTATCAGCCCAAGCCGCTGCGTGCTTGTCTAATTTCACGGTCAAGTAACGCATAAAACGCTCATCACGTCTAAACTCTACTTCTAATTGCTCGATGACCTCACCGGCAACATTGTAATCAAACAAGTGGTAAAAACCACTTTTCTTGTTTTGGATTGGATAGGCCAATTTCTTTAAGCCCCAATCCTCTTTAGCTATCATCTTCGCCCCTTTAGAAGTAAGAAAATCTTCGTATTTCTTTACTGTCTCCTTTATCTGGTCATCAGATAAAACGGGATTTAAAATGAAAACAGTTTCATAACGATTCATAATTTTAATTTGTTTAATGTTAAAACGGCTGCAAAAATAAGGAATATTTCTAATTTTGACAATGTTTTTTATTTGAAAGTTTTAAACAAATTTTGCACTAAAGATTATGTTAAATTTTACAGTTTGTCGGTAAAATTTGTTTTTTAACCGAAATTATCGTACTATTGTCGATATCTTAACCTAATAAAATATTAATGTTATGACTTTAAACTGTGTAGTTGTTGATGATTCTGCGATTCAGCGCCTCTCTATAGTAAAGTTAATCGAGAATCATTCCTCTCTTAACCTTATTGCAGAGTACAGCAGTGCGTTAGAAACGAAAAACGGTCTTAATACGCATAAGGTAGATCTTATCTTTTTAGATATAGAGATGCCTGTATTAAACGGTTTTGAACTCTTGGATGTACTCAACAACAAACCCCAAATTATTTTTGTTACAGGTAAAACCGAATATGCTTTTAAGGCATTTAATTACGACGCTACCGACTATCTTCAAAAACCAATCACAAAAGAACGTTTTAATACCGCTGTAGAAAAGGCTATTGAACAGCACAAGTTAAAATTAGATTTCAACGAAACCGATGGTGAACATATCTTTGTGAAGAGTAACCTTAAAAAGCGTAAAGTTTATATTAAGGATATTAAATGGATTGAGGCTCTAGGCGATTATGTAAAAGTCGTAACAGAAGAAAACAGCCTAGTAGTACTATCTACCATGAAAGCTTTTGAAAAGGAATTACCAGAAGGAAAGTTTTTGAGAATTCACAAATCCTACATTGTGAATTTAGATAAAATTGATCGCTTTAACAGTAAGAATGTTGAAGTTGGAGCTTATGAGATTCCTCTGAGTCGAAATAAGAAGACACAATTGGTTGATGCTTTGAATAATATGTAAAAAACCATTACTGTATAATTTAAAGCATTACATTATAATTTATTGAAAATCCTGAGCTTTGGCTTGGGATTTTTTGTTGCTGCATAAACAAGACGAGGCTGTCTAAAAAGTAAATAGACACCGTAAACTGTCACAATTAGAGTAGTCGAAATGCTTTGAAAATCATAATTTAGATTTCTCGACTACGCTCGAAATGACAGGTAAATGTTGTTTTTAGACAGCCTCGTCTGTATCTTACTAGTAATTATCCACATTCAAAACTACTCTCACTGATCTAAAATCCTTAACCGCATTAAAACTGTTATCTATTTTCATAATAGCTTCTTTGGTTTTAGAAAGTGATTGGTTTTGTGGAATCTTTATCAAGATGTTTTTATTGAATAAATTTCTTATTCTTGATATAGGTGGAAACTCAGGCCCTAGCACATTGGATTTAAAAACCTGCCTTAAAGACTTTGCATACCAATCGGCTGCAAGGTTTACCCTATTATAATCTTTGTGCTTAAACGTAATTTTTATCAGTCTAAAAATTGGTGGATATTTATAGTTATACCGATCGTTCATTTGTTCAGAGTACATTTCCTTATAAGCATTGGTAGAAACCTGCTGCAAAATATTATGATGCGGATTGTATGTCTGAATCAAAACTTTACCTCTAATATCAGTACGCCCTGCCCTACCCGAAACCTGAGACATTAATTGATAACTTCTTTCATGAGCTCTAAAATCTGGGAAATTAAGTAAGTTATCAGCATTCATAATGCCAACGAGTTTTACGTGCCTAAAATCCAGTCCCTTGGTCAACATCTGTGTACCTACTAAAATATCAATATCACGCTGCTCAAAACTAGTGATGATTTTTTCAAATCCATACTTACCGCGTGTGGTGTCCAAATCCATACGGGCCACTTTTTTTTCAGGAAATAAAACCTTCACCTCCTCCTCTATCTGTTCGGTACCAAAACCTTTAGTATCTAAAGTCGAATTACCGCATGCCTGACAACTTTTTGGCATAACGGAATTGTAACCACAGTAATGGCAACGTAGCTGATCCCTGTATTGGTGATAGGTTAAACTTACATCACAGTTAGGACATTGAGGAGATGTGCCACAAGTTGTGCATTCTACAATTGGCGAAAACCCTCGCCTATTCTGAAATAATATAATTTGGAAGCCCTCTTCTAAAGTTAGGGCCATTTCTTCTATCAATCGATCTGAAAAATGACCTTTCATGCGTTTGCGTTTATACTTATCCGCTAAATCCACCAATTCTATATCTGGCATTAATACGTTATTGTAACGTGTATTCAATTCTACCAAACCATACTTACCTTGGTTAGCATTAAAGTAACTTTCTAAACTTGGTGTGGCTGAGCCTAATAAAGTTTTAGCTTTGTGCATATTTGCCAAAACAACAGCTGCATCCCTTGCGTGATAACGTGGAGCAGGATCGAATTGTTTAAACGATTGCTCGTGCTCCTCATCAACTATGATTAAACCTAAATTCTTAAAGGGAAGTAACAACGAAGACCGTGCACCTATAATAATTTGAGCTTTTTCAGAGTTATTGAGCATATTATGCCAAACTTCCACACGTTCATTCCCAGAGTAACGGCTATGAAACACGGCAACCTTTTCACCAAAATAATCTTGCAGACGATCTACTAATTGTGTTGTTAAAGCTATTTCTGGCAATAAGTACAACACTTGTTTCCCAAGTTCTAGCTGTTTTTTAATGAGTTGAACATAGATCTCAGTTTTACCAGAGGAAGTGACTCCGTGCAATAAAGCCACAGACTTAGTTTTGAAAATAGTTTCTATTTCTTTTAACGCAGCTTTCTGAGGAGCATTTAAAGTTTTGGAATCTGCATCTCCTTCACCTTCAAATTGAATACGATCAGTTTGGATATGGTATTCCTCTAAAATTGCTTTATCAATCAAGGTTTTTACCGTTGCTGACGATGCTCCGCTTCGTTTTACCAATTCTGAAACTTTTATAGGTTTATTTTCGGATGCTTCTATGGTGAACAAGGTCAAAAGTACTTCCCGTTGTTTTGGTGCTCGGCTGAGATCATCCAATAATTCTTGTAGTTGCTTTTCTGATTTATGATGTTCATGAAGCTTGACATAACGCACCAATTTGGGCTGGTACTTTTCATAGAGCTCTTCCTGCAGATTGAGCACTCCTTTTTTAACCAATCCGTTAATTATAGGGAGTACTCGTTTTTTGTCCAAAATTGAAACTACATCTTGAATCTTTAGTGAGGTTTGATGATGTAGAGCTTCGTAAATTAAAAATTCATCATCTTTTAATTCAGAATCGTTCACATCTGCCTTTTCGTTTTTTGAAATAACGGTTTCACTTTCTAGTAAGAAAGCATTTGGCATCGCAGCACGCATTACCTCACCTATACTACACATATAATAACTAGCAATCCACTCCCAATGTTTTAACTGGGATTCCGTAACAACGGGTTCTTCATCTAAAATTTGATGGATAGTTTTAGCATCATAGGCCAATGGAGGATTATTATGAATCTTAAAAGCCAATGCTGTATAGATCTTGCTTTTTCCAAAAGGCACAGCAACTCGCATACCTGTTTTGAGAAACCTAGCTTCGGCTTCAGTAATATGGTAAGTAAATGCCTTTTGAAGTGGTATGGGCAGTATGACGTCTAGGAAGTAAGCCATACTAATTGTCATTGCGCTTTTTAGGATATTTCCTCAAAAAATGCAAAGACGCATTAAGCTCATATCCCAAGAGCAATATATTGGAGTTTAACCAGAGATAAAACAACAAAATCAACAAGGCACCTATTGATCCATATAGCTCATTGTATCTACCAAAATTTTCTATATACAAACCAAACAAATATGAGGTAAGAATTATAAGTAAGGTCGTTAATACTGCACCAACCGAAAAAAACCTAGAATGTCTGCCTTCTTTTGTGCCGAAATAATACAGTGTAGCAGTGGTTAGATAAATTACAATCACAAAAAAGAGGTATTTGGCAAAAACTATCCAACCCAGCTCTTTACCTGGTTCGTCACCAATTGTACCACCGAAACTCTCGTACAATGGTAGAATGATATAAATCTGTACATAACCAAATACGGCAACAGTCAAAATAAGTACTAATGCAAGGATCAGTGCAATACCAAGCGCAAATATATATTGCTTAAAAACGTTTCTATACATTTGCCTATGATAAGAACTTTCAAAGCCAGAAAAGACAGCATTAACTCCATTTGCCATTAAAAAAACAGACAGCACAAATACGGTAGAAATTAGCTCTGCACTTGTATTGGCCTTAATATCCTCAAAAATATAACCGAAAAAGAATTCTGATGTCTGCGGTGGTAAAAACGAATTCAAAAATTCCAAAAAATCCACTTCAAAACCATCAATCGGTACATAGGGAATAACAATGATTACAAATAACAAGAAAGGAAAAATTGCTGTAAAAAAGCTAAAGGCAATAGCACTGGCTCGTGTGGTAAGTGCACCTTTAATAATACCCATAACATAAAGTTCTAGAAGATCGTAAATAGACAACCCTTCAAATCCTGGCAGTTTTATCTGTTTAAAGAACCTTGCCACAATATTTAATATTGGGATGTTTTCTATTTTATCTTCAATGTGTTTGGACATTCAGTTCTTAGATGTTTAGACTCATATTTAGATTTACTAGACGGCTTTTAAACTCAAATCCATATTATACACAGAGTGTGTCAATGCGCCGGAAGAAATATAATCCACACCACACTCAGCATAATTTCTAACTGTTTTTTCGTTTATGCCACCCGAAGATTCCGTTAGGCATTTATTGCCTATCAACTTTACAGCCTTACGTGTATTGTCGTAATTAAAGTTGTCTATTAAAATTCTATAGATACCACCGCTATCTAAAATCTCTTGGATTTCTTCAAGATTACGTGCCTCAACAATTATTTTTAAATCTCTATTGGTGTCCTTTAAATATTGTTTGGTGAGGTTAATCGCTTTTGTAACTCCTCCTGCAAAATCAATGTGGTTGTCTTTAAGCATTATCATGTCATAAAGTGCAAACCTATGATTCTCTCCTCCTCCAATTTTTACGGCCCATTTTTCCAATGCTCTTATGCCTGGCGTAGTTTTTCGGGTGTCTAAAATTTTTGTGCCAGTACCTTCAAGTAAATCGACGAAATGTCTTGTTTTAGTTGCAATGGCACTCATGCGTTGCATGGCATTTAGCACTAAACGCTCAGCCTTGAGAATGGATTGTGAAGCACCTTCGACATAAAATGCAATATCCCCATATTTTACCTTGTTGCCATCTTCGATTAAGGTTTCAACTTTCATGTTGGCATCCACATAGTTAAAAACCTGCTTTGCAAATTCAACACCTGCAATTACACCTTTATCCTTAACCAATAGCTTTGCTTTTCCTGTTGCTGTTGCAGGAATACACGCCAAAGAACTGTGATCACCATCGCCTACGTCTTCGCGGATGGCATTGGCAATGATGAGTTCTATTTCTTTATTGAATTGTTCTTGAGAAATCATTGAAACTGTTATTTAATGTAAAAATAGGAAATTGAAATATTAAAACTTAATTAATTGTAACGTCAGTTCGAGTGAATTTATGAGTAAAACGAATAAATTTGTATCGAGAACAACCAAAACTAGACTTCTCGATACAATTCCGAATATTCGGAATTACTCGAAGTGACGATAATAACCATGAACATAAAACTCATAGCCATAGGCAAAACAGACGATAAAAATCTCCAGACACTTATTGAAGATTATAAAAAGCGTCTTGGACATTACATTAGGTTTGAGTTTGAAATAATCCCAGATCTAAAAAAGGCCAAACATTTGTCTGAAGCACAGCAAAAAGCACAAGAGGGTGAACTCATTCTGTCCAAAACCGAAAAGTCTGATGTGCTCATCTTGCTTGATGAGAACGGAAAACAAATGGATTCCGTTGCTTTTTCAAACTATTTGCAAAAGCACATGAATTCTGGCATAAAAACCCTAATCTTTGTTATTGGTGGCCCATATGGATTCTCTGACGAAGTTTACACCAGAGCCAACGGAAAATTAGGCTTGTCTAAAATGACGTTTTCCCATCAGATGGTGCGCCTGTTCTTTATAGAGCAATTGTATAGAGGCTTTACGATTCTCAGAAACGAGCCTTATCATCATCGTTAGTTGTTGAGTTTAAGCCAACTTCTCTGACATATTTATTAAGCCTTGTACTTCGCTTCTGAAAATTTTATAAGCCTCGGAATTCTTTTTATTATCATTAACATTCTCTAAGTATGATTCCAGTAAGATCCTACTATTCATAACTTGTTGGGCACTTCCTGTAAAATCTAGCATCGCCATAGACCATTCACTCCATATCTTTTCTGAATTTTGCTGATTATGGAGTGTGACCACATCAAAATGTCTGTCATCTGCTTTAATCTCATCATACAATTTTAGTATTGCATCTTTTGGACCTTGAATTAGTTGTATAAACTTATCGTTGGCATAGACTATACAACCAGTTATATTATTTTTTTTATTCTTTTGTTTTGCCCTCATGAGCATTAGCTCTATATCTTTTGAAGTGAAATTATATTGAGCCTTAGATTGATAAATTACTGAATAATACATAAATGTTTTTCTAGATACTTTTCTTTTATACCACCATTAATAAATTAGGGTCTGATACACATTGGGACGGCAGAACTCCAAAACGTTGTTTGAAAATTTTACTAAAATAACTTCTGCTAGAAAACCCGATGCTGTAAACCAATTCAGATACGTTGTAATCTGTTTCCTGAATCAATTGGGCGGCTTTATCTAAGCGTTTTTTCCCTAACATAAGAGGATATCGTCGTATTAAATAAGTAATTAAATCCTAACTGTAACTTTGCCGGATTAAGGCCCGATATATTTACCAGTCTATCAATTGAAAGGTTTTCTGAAATATTGGATATGATAAAGCTTTCGACAGCAATAATTTGATCTAATTCCGATTGTCTTAACGGTGCATCGGCTTCTTCACTATTACTGTCCTCTATATGCTTTTCCCATTGAGATGCTATAATATTTAAAATTGCAGCTTCCGCAAATAATAAGTCTGGTGAGGATACATTATTGCTACAAAAAAGCTCCTTGGCATAAATAGCGGGCTTAAAGCAAATTCTACCTAAATAGCTAAAATCTTTTTGCTCAAAACTATTAGACAACTCTTTTACAGCTGTTGCTCTTAAGTCGACTTCTTTGTGCTCATTGACTATTCTAAGAACATTTTCATTTTTAAAAATTACAACACATGCCTTAACGTGTACATCACCTAAAAAGGTGATAACATTCTTCGTCTTAGAAGCTCTTCCAAAAATTGAATTTTGGCGAAATGAAATGGGCTCAAGCTTAGTTTGATTTAAAAGTTTTTGTTTTAAATGTCCCTCAAGACAATATATAAAATCAATATGGTGAGAACTATTACTATTAAAGCTAATGTTTTGATCCTTATAAAAAGTCAAATCAAAATTTATACTTGTAATGAACTCAGAGATTTTAATAATAGATATACCTCCTTTGCCACATTCATTTTTCAGAGTTATAGAGACATAGTTATCGTTACAATATTCTTTTTTATCTACTATAGAAGATAAAGAGTCAACAATATTTTCTATTTCAGATCCTTTTATTTTAATGTCTGGCATTAATATTTCCTGTTTATTTTGTTTAAGTTTTTAAAGGTATAACATTAGTCCAAAAAAACAGTACAATTTTATTTTTTGAGTCAAAAAAAATTGTTGGTTATTTAATTTCAGCTATTTAAAACAATCAAGAAATCTTATGCTGCAACCATAATAATAGTGATAAAAGTTAAACAGAATCAACTAACTATAAGCCATTAATAAACTTTATAAATTTCCTTACGCTTTTCTAATTGACGTTTTAGGTCGCTTATAGTTTGGTTAACCGCTATTTCGTAAGTGTGTTCATTTGAAGTTGCAAAAATTCGAGGACCAGGTAAGCTCAATTCTATGTTACAGATTTTACCTGCATCGTGGTTTTTATCATTGTGCTTTATATACACTTGGGCAGAAATCAAAAACTCGTATTTATTAGCTAATTTGTCCAATCTTTCTTGGATATAGGCTGATAATGTTTCACTTACATCGGTGTTTACGTACTCAAAATTTACTGTCATAATTCCGTCTTTTTAAGTTAATATTAGCTAACTCTAAGATACGAAATTTAAGACTTTTCGGCACTGACATTTGTCATAAAAAAGCATTAAAATTATAACGCTTTGAAAGTTTGAAAGATACATTTCGTCTTATGGCTATATGACTTTAAACTTTATGGAGCACTCAATGAACAAAGACCTTATAATTTTTGATGGCGAATGCAATCTTTGCAACGGAGTTGTGGGTTGGTTATTAAAGTTTGCCCCAGAAGATTTATTTCAGTTTGTGGCATTTCAGTCTGGATATGGTCAAGAACTTCTACGCCAGTATGGTTTTCCGACTGAGCAATTGGATACAGTAATACTTATTGATGATAAAGGCGTACAAACACATTCAGATGGATTTCTTAGAATTATATCTAAAATCCCAAAATGGAAACGCGTAGCAGCGCTACTGGCATTTATTCCTAGAATGATTAGAGATTATATTTATAAGACAGCGTCTAAGAATCGTGTAAAATGGTTTGGGCAATCTAAAAGCTGTACGGTTGATTTTAAAAAATCAGTTTAATTGCTCGCAATCTTCAGGTATTTGTAGCGACTTATTTATCTCTGTTATATTTTTTAGTTCATAGTATAAATAGAAACCGTGTTTTTCATTATACCGTCCAAACTCTTTAAAAATTCCTGATTTTATCTTCTTGTTCTTCAACCAAGTTTCATACTCTAAAGGGTTTTCAAAAAAAGGCAAATGAAATTCCGTTGAATCTTCAAGGATATAGTTATAATGTCCAAACTTTCTTTTTAATCTCTTGTTTGCTAAATCTGCATATAACTTATAATGTTTTAATTTTTCAGATTCTATTATTGTATCTGCTACCTTTTTAAATTTTAAGAGTTGCATAGTCCTAGCATAATTTTCACTATTCCATTTTAAGACACCATTACAATCATTATTAATAACATCTGCTTTTAAAAAATCTGATTTAGAGATTATGGTTGACATTGTAAACAAGTTGTTATCCCTGAAATACAATTGATAATTCAAGCTATCCTTTTCGCTAAGCACACCGATATAACTGTTGTCCTTAGAGTTTGTTAGGTAGTACACTGTTTTTTGCTTGGTAGAATCGACATTGATGGATTTTTCATATTCAATTAAATAATCAAACTCATAATTAATCTGGGCATGAGAAAATGATGTAACTAAAATTAACAAAAGAAAAATGCGCATTAGCTGATAATTTTATATCAAATATAAAACTACAGAAACTTTAAACAAACAATGAATTATATTTGAATTTCAAAAAAATCTTATATATGCAACTCGTCTTCGCTACCAATAACCAAAATAAACTAAAGGAAGTCCAAGCTTTGGTACCCAAGCATATCAAACTATTGAGCTTGGCAGATATCCTTTGTATAGAAGACATCCCAGAAACCCAACCCACTATTGAAGGCAATGCTATACAAAAAGCAGAATACATAAAAACCAATTATGGTTACGACTGCTTTGCAGATGATACAGGTCTAGAGGTTGAAGCCCTAAATGGTGAACCAGGTGTGTTTTCGGCACGCTATGCAGGTGCTCAGCGCAATGCCAATGATAACATGGACAAATTACTTTCTGAATTAGACGATAAAGACTCCAGAGAAGCCCAGTTTAAAACTGTTATTGCTTTACATCTTAACGGAAAATTAGAAACCTTTACAGGCATTTGCAAAGGAGACATCACAAATAACAAACATGGTGACAAAGGTTTTGGCTACGACCCTATATTTAGACCAGAGGGTTATAACGAAACTTTTGCCGAAATGGATCTAGAACTCAAAAACAAAATCGGACATCGAGGTAAAGCAATTTCGCTTCTTATCGATCATCTCAATAAACTAAAATAATGGAAAAACGACTTTTTGCTTTCATACTATTACTTGCAACTTTTAAGGGCTTTGCCCAAGAAAGTAAGATAAACTCTGAAACAAAACCTTTGGTCATTGGAGAATCCGTAACATTTTATTCCGACGTACTTAATGAAAACCGCAACATCAACGTGTATTTACCACAAACCTATGTTGCAGATTCTACCAAAACTTATCCTGTGATTTATCTTTTGGATGGTGGTATGGATGAAGATTTTATACATATTGCTGGTTTGGTGCAGTTTGGTTCATTTTCTTGGATAAATATGGTGCCAGAATCCATTGTGGTTGGTATTTCTAATGTTGATAGAAAGCGGGATTTCACTTACCCAACGACAATTGATCAAGATAAAAATGACTTTCCAACCTCTGGCAAATCCCACGATTTCATTAATTTTATAGAAAAGGATCTACAGCCATTAATCCAATCTAAATACAGAACTGAAGATACCAAGACCATTATTGGTCAATCCCTTGGCGGACTTTTAGCCTCAGAAATCCTGTTTAAAAAACCAGAACTATTTGATAACTATATTATTGTAAGCCCAAGTCTTTGGTGGGACGACCAATCACTTTTAAAAATAGAGCCAAAAGCTTATAACTCTGAAAAGCAGGTTTATGTCGCTGTTGGTAAGGAAGGTGAGATTATGGAACGTGATGCCAAATCACTATATCAAAACCTCGAAGCCAACAAAAAGGAACACACCAAAGTGTATTTTCAGTTTTTAGAAGCACAAGACCATGGTGATGCATTACATTTGGCGGTTTATGGGGCTTTTGAAAAACTATTTTAAAGGGTTTAATAATTGTTACACTATTTCTCGAGTGATTCTTGTCTCCATTGAATTACTCATTAATAAACATTAACTTCGCTTATTAGACAATGAAGCCAATTGTAACTGACATTATCCAAATAACTAGCGCAACTTCAAAACCAATCCAATGAAAAGCAACATAGTCTTAAGTTTTATAGCTTTTACCCTTTTCATTTCCTGCAATAACAAACCCAAGGAAAGACAAACAGCAAAAGAGCAATCTATTAAGGACTACTCAGAGTGGTACCAAGTAGAAACAGGCAAACCCAGTGCGCTTGTATTTGCTAGTTACAAAACCACAATGATAGCCAATGGTAAAGACCAAGCCTTATTACGCATAAGCACAGTGGATAGCTTAGGAATGGAAATAAAAGACGCATCGCTACCTTTTGAGATTAGTATTAAAGGGGATGCTACCATCATTGATATAGATAGTTCTGAGGTGGAATCCGTTTTAAAATCTGACACGGTTTCCGTTTGGAAATCTCACATAACCAATGGTGTAAAAAAGCTATGGCTCAGAGCTGGCAATTCAAAAGATCGAATAACGGTTAAGGTGTCGACAGATAGTTTATCGCCAGCCTCTCATGAAATACATACCATTCCTGAGGATGTAAAACTACTAAAACCAACAAAGGCACAAATATCAGAAAGATCAAAAATTAAGCAAGAAATGTTAGGTGCAGACATTTCCTTTTTACCACAGTTAGAAGCTAGAGGAATGAAGTTTTACGATGATGGCTTAGAAAAGGATGCTATTGAAATTTTAAAAGATCACGGTTTTAATTACATACGCTTGCGCATCTTTGTTAATCCCGAAAATGAAAAAGGCTACTCACCAGCCAAAGGCTTTTGCGGATTGGATTATACCTTACAAATGGCAAAACGCATTAAAGATGCAGGGCTCAATCTACTGCTCGATTTTCATTATAGTGATACGTGGGCGGATCCTCAAAAACAATTCAAACCAAAAGCTTGGGAAGGTTTAGAGTTTAATGAACTCACCAGCGCACTCAAGGACTACACCAAATCTGTACTCACTCAACTTAAAGCCCAAGGCACCATGCCCGATATGGTACAAATAGGTAATGAAATTAATCACGGCATTGTATGGCCAGAAGGTCATATTTCTAATTTAGACAATTTAGCCAATCTGTTAAAAGCAGGTACTGAAGCGGTTAGAGAAGTAGATGCCGGCACTATAGTTATGATGCATTTGGCACTTGGTGGACAAAATGAGGAAACGGTTTTTTGGTTTGACAATATGATAGCACGTGGTGTAGAATTTGACATTATCGGACTCTCATACTACCCTATTTGGCATTGTACTTTAGATGACCTCAATGCTAATATGCTAGACATTATAGTCCGCTACCAAAAAGACGTAAATGTTGTAGAATACAGTGCCTTTAAAAAAGCAGTGAATGATATGGCCTTTAATCTGTCCAACGACAGAGGAAACGGCACTTGTATTTGGGAACCTTTAAATACGTGGAGCAAAATTTTTGACGAGAATGGTCAACCTTTAAAGGAACTCTATTACTATGATGAGATTCATAAAGCTTTTTTAGAGTAATTTTAGGTTTTAGCTAAATCAGAAAAACAAAAATCTTCTAGCACTAATAACGAACTGAAATCATTAAACTTAAATCATTGATTATCAAGATTAAAAGCTAACTTCAGTTATCTACCGATAAAATCAATTTTAGCAGACTATATCTGAATGATAAGTACCGCCAAAGCTTGTTAATCCAATTAATTACCATACCTTTGCGGCTTCAAAATCAAAAGATTGTATTTTGAGTATTCCTCAGCGTGAGGATGTGTTACTAGAAGTATTAGGTTTAAGTATGTCGATACGCTTCTTATGTAACACTGCATAACATTATCGAATACTTATTTATTAGAATGAGCACATTCCAACAATTGGGTCTTAATGAAGACCTGCTTAACGCTATTACGGATTTAGGTTTTACAGAGCCTAGTGAAGTCCAAGAAAAAGCTATCCCAATTTTATTAGAAGAAGAACGCGACCTTGTTGCATTGGCGCAAACAGGTACTGGTAAAACAGCTGCTTTTGGCTTTCCGATGCTACAAAAGATTGACATTGATAGCAGAACCACACAGGGCCTTATCCTCTCACCTACGCGCGAGCTGTGTTTACAAATTACCAACGAGTTAAAATTATACGGAAAATACTGTAAAGGACTAAATGTCGTCGCTATCTATGGTGGTGCAAGCATCACTGAACAGGCCAAACAAGTAAAGCGTGGCGCACAGATTATTGTGGCTACACCTGGTCGTATGAAGGATATGATCAGTAGAAAATTGGTCGATATTTCAAAAATACAGTACAGCGTTTTGGATGAAGCCGATGAAATGCTAAACATGGGCTTCTACGAAGATATCACCGATATTCTATCGCACACACCAATGGATAAAAGCACTTGGTTATTTTCGGCAACCATGCCAAAAGAAGTGGCAACCATTGCAAAAAAGTTTATGTACGATCCTATTGAGATTACCGTAGGGAACAAAAATGAAAGTACGGATACCGTTTCACACGAGTACTATGTTGTCAATGGTCGTGATCGTTATTTAGCATTAAAACGTTTGGCAGATGCCAATCCAGATATATTTTCAGTGATTTTCTGTAGAACCAAACGTGATACCCAAAAAATTGCCGAAAAACTCATTGAAGATGGTTACAACGCAGGTGCCTTACATGGTGATCTAAGCCAAAACCAACGTGATTTGGTGATGAAATCCTTTAGAAACAACCAAATTCAGATGTTGGTTGCTACAGATGTTGCGGCTCGGGGTATTGACGTAGATGATGTAACACATGTTATCAACTATCAATTACCAGACGAAATCGAAACGTACACCCATAGATCTGGTCGTACAGGTAGAGCCGGAAAAACTGGAGTTTCCATGGTTATTGTCGCCAAAAGTGAAGTCCGAAAAATTAAGAGCATAGAGCGCATCATTAAAAAGCAATTTGAAAAGAAAGACATCCCTTCTGGTATGGAAATCTGCGAAGTGCAATTGATGAGCTTGGCAAACAAAATCCATAACACTCAGGTCAATCATGAAATTGATAAGTATTTGGATAGCATCAACGAATTGTTTGAAGATACCGATAAAGATGAATTGATTAAAAAATTCTTCTCTGTGGAATTTTCACGCTTTTTCAATTACTATCAAAAATCAAAAGATCTCACAGTTACAGAAAGCGGTAGCAGTAACGTTGGTGACGGAAGGATTTCTGGAAGTGATACGCGCTACTTTATCAATGTTGGCCGCAAGGATGGCTACGATTGGATATCCTTAAAGGATTTCCTTAAAGAAGTCTTGGAACTTGGACGTGACGATGTCTTTAAAGTAGATGTTAAGGATAGTTTTTCATTCTTCAACACAGAAAAAGAGCATGAAGAAAAAGTATTGGCGTTCTTCACCGATTTTAAGTACAACGGCCGTTTTGTAAATGTAGAAGTCAGCGAGAATCGTGGTCGTAGCGGAGGCGGAAGACGCGATAGAAAGCGTGGTGGAAAACGTAGAAGTAGTGATAAACCAAGAGGAGAAAGACGCTCTAGACGAAGTTCTGACGACAACCGAAGCGAAAGACGCGGCAGACGTTCTGATAGTACTAAACCGAGGCGTTCAAAATCGCCTTCTGATAGGCCAAGACGTTCTAGACGTAGATAAAATTTCAAATCACAAAGACCAAATTCCAATATGTACTTCACGTATTGGAATTTGGTTTTTAGTTTTTAGTTTTTGAGATTTAAGGCATAGTCCTTTTTTGTTAATATTAAGTCAAATCGCAATAGCGATATGTTAAAATCCGTTTTGTTTAGTACCTTTACATTGTAATTGACACTAATGCGCTATTTTTTAATTTTACTTTTTTGTTTTACTACAGTTTACAGCTATAGCCAAGACAGTACAGCCACAAAAACACCAGAGACGGTCAAGGGAACTATTGTAAGTTCTACTACGGAAGAGCCTTTAAGCGATGTTAATATTGTGAATATAAACCAAGTTGTGGGTGTAGCGACGGATCAAAATGGTGAATTTGAAATAAAGGCAAAGGCAAATGACACCTTACACCTGTCGTACCTAGGTTATAAATCCATTAAAGTGCGTGTTACCAATGACTGGTTAAAATTCGGAAATACAGAAATTGTAATGACCGAATTGGCCTTGGCGCTAGAAGAGGTTACGGTAAAATCCCTTGAACTTACAGGTTATTTGGAAGTGGATATGAAACAAGTTCCTATTCGCTCTAACAATCAATATAGAATTTCTGGACTATACGGTAAAGCTTATGAAGCTGGTAAACCTAATATTGCTACTAAGGTATTGGGTGCTATATTTAATCCTGCAGACTTCCTCTATAATATGTTTGGAAAGAAACCAAACGAAATGCATAAGCTTAAAAAGATTAAGGAAGATGACGAGATTAGAAACCAACTGGCAAAGCGATTTGATAGGGAAATGCTAATGGTTTTGCTTCAAGTGACTAAATATGATCTTGATGAAATTGTCAATCAATGTAACTATTCCAAAGAATTTATAAATACGGCCAACGATCTTCAGATTTTAGATGCCATAAGTGAATGCTACGAAGAATACAAGGTAATTCAGCGCAGTAAAGAACGTACAAAGAAAAAAGACAAAGCTTAATTTCTATTTTATAGAATGCAACGCAACCCTGTTGCCTTCGGTATCAATAAAAGCTCCCATAAAGCCATGCTCCTCGGAGATTTGAGTTTTTGGTTGGTAGATTTTTCCACCAGCGGCTTCTATCCTATCTAACTCATTTTGCACATCCTCACAAATAAAATACACCAAAGTACCTTCTTGGCTAGGAATGTAAGATTCTTGTTTTATTAATGTTCCCGTAGCACCTTGACCATCACTGTGGTTGGGAAACCAACCCATTAATATACCGCCAAAATCCACTTCGTGAATTTCTACCTTAAAAACTGTTTCGTAGAATTTTTTGGCACGATCCATATCGTTCACCGGAATTTCAAACCATCCTATCATTTTGCTATTGTTTATTTTTTATTCTTATTGTTTATCTCTTCTCTGTCAGGTTGAGCGCAGTCGAAACGCATATGAAAATAGAGTTCAGTTAACCTCATTACTCCAGCTAGTCTGACATAGTTTTTATTATTTAGATTCTAATATTCGTTTTAGATCACTCAACCCTTCTTCAAAATCCTTCCCAACAGTTTTGTCCATATCAAAAAACAAAAAGAAAATATTTGAAGGAGGTTTGTTGACACCAGAAAATCCCCAAGTTACCTTTGTAGTATTTGGGTCCACAGCTTTAACACTAAGATAAGCGTCTGATTGCGATTTCCAAGGTTTGAAAAATCGCAATTGACTTTCTATAAGCTCATTATCAACGATTCGTTTTATTTCCTGTTCGCCAGTACCAACATCCTTGTTACCTTCCCATTTAGATATAAAACCAACTTCTCCATCGGTTCCGATAAACTCTTGCTTCATGTTTGGATCCTTCTTTTTCCAAGGTGACCAATCATTCTGGTTTTTTATGGATTTTACGTAAGTGAAGACTTCAGATATTGGTCGATTGACCACAACACTTCTACTTACACTGTAAGTCTTTGGAGCGATTAGTGCCAATAGTACAACAAGGACTATAATCGCCAGGACGATGTAAAGGACGATCATCATAATTATTTTGATTTTAGTTAGTCTTTAAAGTTACAAAAAATTAGTTTTCGGAATGGTATCGCTCAACGATGGCATCGTAATTTTTGATGGTTTTTTTTATCCAGTCAAATCGTTTTTCTAATAACTCCTTGTCGGTCAGCTTCCAATCAATTTCAGATTTTCGCAATTTTGCTGTAACATGCTGTAAAATAATAGCGGCAGATACAGAGATGTTAAGACTTTCGGTAAAACCGACCATGGGAATTTTAAGAAAACAATCCGCTTCATCCATCACTTGTTGAGACAGCCCTTCGGTTTCCCTTCCGAAGAAAAAACAGGCCTTTTTTGAAATGTCGAAATCTATGAGTTCACAATCTTCAATATGAGGTGTGGTAGCAACGATCTGATAGCCTTTAGACCTTAAATCCTCAATGCAGGATTTTGTAGCATTATAACGCTTAAGGTCTACCCATTTTTGAGCTCCCATTGCAATTTCCCTATCAATACGTTTAGAGTTGATTTCCTCTACAATATTGACCTCTTGAATACCAAAAACATCGCAAGAGCGAATCACAGCACTTGTATTGTGCAGCTGGTAAACATCCTCTACAGCAACGGTAAAATGTTTAGTACGTTGTGCCAATATCTTTTTAAATCGTTCTCTTCGGTTTTTGGTGAGATAGGATTCTAAATATTCGAGTAATTTTAAATCTGACATAGTTTAAAAATAAAAAAACCTAGCCGCAAAGCTAGGTTTTATTAAATTATCAATAAATTTTTTATTCGTTGATACCTATGTCTCCTTGGGCTACCAAAGTAGCTAAGTCACCTGCACTTAAATGTACATTAATATAGCCATCAACGGTTAAAACGTCGTCATAGCCAAATGCAGTATCGTCATCTAAAACAGCAACATTGGTTTTACTTACACCAGTTGTACCATTTACACTATTAAATGTAAAAAGAATAGCGCCTGGTGCTGTTGCAACACTACCTGCATGAATATGTGCTGGATGCATTTCTCCATCTACGGTATTCAATAAATCGAGTACTGCCAAGGCTTCACCGTTAACACGTTCGAAAAAGGTTGCTGTACCAGAAATAGACGGTACATCTACGGCGCTTAATGCATAAACCTTAGATTCTCCTGTCAATTCATTCTGTCCAATATCGCCCTGAGCGACAAGCGTTCCGAGATCACTCGCACTTAGATGCACATTTATATAACCATCAATGGTTAAAACTTCGGCATAAGTAATGGTGTCCACATTGGTCTGGCTCAAACCAGTTGTACCATTTACAGAATTAAATGTAAATACAATATCGCCACCTTCGGCAGCCGTATTGGCATGAATATGCGCAGGATGCATGGCTCCATCTGTTGTGTTTTCTAAGTCAAGGGTTGCTAAAGCTTCGCCATTAACTCTTTCTTGAAAGGTTGCTGTACCAGAAATCATAGGGTCGTCCACTGAGTCTAATTCATAAACTTTAGCTTCTCCAGTTAATTCATTCTCGCCAATATCTCCTTGAGCAACTAGTGTACCTAAATCACTTGCGCTTAAATGCACATTGATATAACCATCAAATTGCAATAATTCATCATAAGTTATTGCTGTTCCGTTATCCAATTGGCTTACAATAACAGAGCTAAATCCTGTAGTACCATCTACAGTACCTAAGGTTACTGCAATATCACCACCTTCAGCTGCTGTATTAAAATGGATATGTGCTGGATGCAGTCCTCCACTTGGTGTACCAATTAATTCTAATTCTACTATGGCAGAACCATTAGTGTTTTCTATAAATCTGGCCGTACCGAATATATTAGGATCGTCAACAGATACTAACGTATATGTTTTACTTTCGCCTGTTACCGTAACGCCACCACCATCATCATCTAGGCTACAATTAGTAAGCGTCAATGAGATAAAAAGCAATAATGTATACTTTAAAATATTTTTCATGTTTATATAATTTTTGGGTTCATGCGAAAAATAACGTAAATTCAAAGTTCATCTTTGCCATAAAGCAATCTATATTAACTCATATAATGAAATGCACCAATTGGATAAAAAACACATCGTTGCATTAACGGGAGCAGGCATGAGTGCCGAAAGTGGAGTGAAGACCTTTAGAGACCATGATGGGCTTTGGGAAGGCCATGACGTAATGCAAGTGGCTTCACCAGAAGGATTTCGACAAAACCCAGAGTTGGTATTGGATTTCTACAATCAGCGACGACGACAGCTTAAGGAAGTACAGCCTAACCAAGCTCATAAAGACCTAGCCGCTTTAGAGAAAGATTACAAAGTCACAATAATTACCCAAAATGTGGATGATTTGCACGAACGTGCCAGAAGTACAGATGTGGTGCATCTCCATGGCGAACTACTTAAAATAAGAAGCACAGGCAACCCAAATGATGTTAAACCCTGGACAGAGGATCTCAATCTGGGAGATCTATGTGGAAAAGGGTATCAATTACGACCTCATATTGTTTGGTTTGGAGAGGATGTACCTATGATTGAAACTGCCGTAGATATTTGTTACACTGCGGATATACTCATTATTATTGGTACAAGTATGCAGGTGTATCCTGCAGCCAGCCTAATCAACTATGTACAACCAGATACTGAAGTCTATTATATAGATCCCAGACCTGCTATAAGTAGTGGTGGTAAGATTAATGTTATTGCAAAATCCGCTACTGAAGGTATGAAGGATTTGCTTAGTATTTTAAAAGACAAAGCAACATGAAAACTATTTTTATTTACACAGCTTTCTGTGTCGGTATTTTTTTTAGTTGCCAAAACAACCAAAAAGCCAATACCAATGTCAGTAACGCGGATTGTATTGAAAACGTCTTAGCTAAGGATGGTGAGTTGGGAAAGACAAGAAACCATGAGTGTGAAAAAATTGCCCTACATAAGACCATTAATAACTATGTCGAAGGCATGCGAAACCTCAATTTTAGTGGTTGTCCCGAAAAATTTAGCCAGGCTTTTAAAGAGCATATTGCCGCTTGGGATAATATGGGTGAATTCACAAAACGTCATTCGGACTTAAGAGGTGAAATGCACGTGTTATTTGACAGCATTAAAAAAAGGAGTGACAGCACAACCTTTAAACCATTACTTAAAGCCATTTGGGATACTTGGGCAGATGTTGAAGCGGCGAAACCAGAACCCTAAATGAGCTTTATTGCACAATTTATTAATATTGCAAGCAATAAAAACACAAAACTAGTCATCCTTACTTAGCTTTAAAAAGTCATTTACAGGTTTATCGAAAACCTCAGATAACTTTAAAGCCAAAACCGTAGAAGGCACATAGCGATTGGCCTCAATTGAATTTATGGTTTGGCGGGACACACCAATTTTCTTTGCCAAATCATCTTGTGTAAGATTTAAAATAGCACGCTCTACTTTTATTGTGTTTTCCATTACCTGTAGCGTTTTAGCGTATAGTAAAAACCCAGTTGAACCAAAAACATAAAACTCAACAATTGAAAATCACCGAGTTGCTTATAGGTTTGTGCTTCTTCCGAAACTATATTAGAAACCCCAAACTCTACATACGGCATTATAATCGCATAGAGTGCTCCCAGAATAAAGGCAATAGCGTACGATTGTGCTCTTAAGGCAATAGTCATTTCATCTTCTTCCCTATCTCTTGCCAACGATATACACAACAAACCAATGATGAAGATGGTTCGGCCAATACCCTGTAATAAATCAGCATGTTCTAAAAATTGTTGTCTAACAAAGAATAGCACAAAGGCCAGAACCATTAAAATTACACCAAACCATTTTGAGGCCGATGGTAATCTAAAATTCAATATTTTTTGTAAGCGATTGCGCTCACATTCTACAAAATTTTTCTTATTCATAATTGACAAATATATTTTATAATTAGTAAAACTATTTTTACTATATGACAAATATACTTTACATTTCTAAATCTCGCAAATGCATGAATTAAAAATTGATTTCATAGTGTTACAAACTGAAAGACTGTTTCAAATCATTATTAATCCAAAAACCTCGACACGTCCTTTGTCAATGTAAACTTAAAATTCCCTATTGTGTAGTATAACATTCCAATTGTTATTCCTATAAGTGCATATTCAATTTTTGGAAGAAACGTTGAACCCACTGTTATAAAAACACAAATAAGTGTATTGATAACTATAGGTTTTCTGAAAGGTGGTAAAAATTTAAAATATATCGTTTGTTTTCCTACATAAAAGAAACACATTCCTACTATTGCCAGTATCCTAAAATCGTTTTGGTTTAAATCATTCAAAATAGCATGTCTGATGACATTAGCTAATATTACAAATCCCATAGCAAGAAAGAAGTGAGAATAAATAAGAGTAAAACCATTCTTCATTGCTTTTAATCTTTCCATTACATGAAAGCTATCATAATAAATCCACCAGATTAATCCTATCATAATAAATCCAGTTACGGCAGCAATGATACTCAATGCATCCCAATTATTATCTCTTAAGGCTGTTGTTAAACTAATAATAGATTCACCTAAAAGTATAATGGAAAGAAGACCTATTCTTTCAACTAAATGCTCTTTATGTACTGGAGGCACATGCTTATTTTTGCTTACAATAACAAAGGCTATCATTTCAAAGATGATTCCAAAAACTAAAATAATTTCTCTGTAAGGATCAGGTAAGAGAACTGAAATACCAGTAATAATTGTTCCAATAATTATAATTAAACCGCATTTAAAAGCATATTTTTTTGAATTATTTAGCGCTTTGGTAGAATTAATATACAAGCCCGCAATAAGGATTTGAATAACTGCATAAAAGCCAATAAACAACCCATAATTTTCAAATAAATCACTACCTAAAAAGGCAGTCATTGTTATCATTAAAAACATGATAACCAAACTTGAAATTCTATGGTACCTACTATCTGTATCAAAACGATTAGCGAATAAGGTATGTAGCGTCCAAATCCACCAAATAGATAGGAATTGAAGAGGAAACATCCAAATTTGTTTAGGGTCTATATGATTGTGATGCGTATGTGCAAGTTGATGCGTAACAATACCTATACTGGACACAAAAACCAAATCAAAAAAAAGCTCCAACCATGTGGCATGCCTATTTTGAACTAAATATTTGAATGTTTTCTTCAATAGAAATTATTTTTTTGCACGTATAAAATTATACACTCCTTTTCCTTCTGCTATTAATATATTCTCCTGTAAAGCTTTCATTTTGGTTACCATAATTCGGTTTCCCATTCTGACCAACTTTCCTTCAAAAATTAAATCTTTTCCATCTGCAAATCTTAAATAATCCACTCGCAAATCTATTGTTGACAGCTTGTCTTCTGCTGAATCAAAATTGGCTATACCAATTGCACCACCAACAGAATCCAAAATCGTAGCAATAATTCCTCCATGCCAATGATTGATACGGATATCTCCAACTAAATCCTTTCTAAAAGGGACTTTTACTCTTACAAAATCTTTTTCAATGGTATCTACTTTTAATCCAAAATATTTATGAATAGGAATATCGTCTTCTGCAAGACGAATCAGTCTTTCTTTTGTTGTTGCATCCATAATGTAAAGTTATAACATTTCTCCACGAGCTGGATAATGTACTGTAATAATGTAATCTACTGCTTTTACAAAAGATGGTAAATATGGTCTTCCCCAAGGATTACTATTTATCGCTGAATAATAAACTTCATTATTACTGTCAACTAAAAACAATCCTGGTTCACTAAACTCACTTGGCTCTCCATCTTTTACACCTGCACTTAAATACAAAGCCCAATCTCTGGCTGATTTTTCAGATAAGCCATAGCCCAAAGTAAGATTAGACAATTCCCACTTTTGACGAGAAAGTCTAGCTCTCTTTTCGGTATCCATACTTACAGCTACGACATTAACACCTCTTTGCTCAAATTCAGGTAACAATTCTTGTAGTTGTTGTAAGTACTTTTTGCACAGTGGACAATGTAGTCCTCGATAAAAAACAACCAAAGTAAAATTGTCTGGATTTTGGTCTGTTAAATTCCATTGATTTCCGTCTAACAATGGAAATTGTAAATCTGGTGCTGTATGCTTTGGTGTTGGTCTGCTCATAGTCAAAGTTTTAAAAGTTAGTTTCTAAATGCTTTTGGAATCTCTCAAAATCCTTATCTATTTCAGGGTTTTTCATTACATCATATGCCATAAATGTTGGTAATGGTTCAAAACCAAACCACTTGAAATTAAGATGCATTGGTTTTAAAAGTTCATCTTCGCTTATTCCATTAAAAAATGTTTCCTCTGGATTATTAAAAGCTTCTTTTGGTGCATTAGCGGTTACTGACATCATATACTTTCCATTTAACTTTCCACCTAATCCGTAATTCTTTTTCGGTGCTTCTTTACTTCTGCCATCACCATCAGACATTTCGCCCATCATACCCATCGAAAATACTTCATCAATGTATTTTTTAAACGACCAACTTACACCCATCCAGTTCAATGGTGTTTGAAAAAAGACCACATCTGCCCATTTGAATTTTTCGATTTCTTCATTCACATCATAATTGTCTTCCATTGTAGTTTTCTTGATGTTAAAACCATTGTTCTTAAAGTAGCTTTCCGCTTTTTCAGTTAAACTTGCGTTTAATTTTCCTTCAGAAAATGGATATTTCTGATGACCGTTGATTATAAAAATATTTTTCATTTTAAATTTTTAATTATATTTGTATCGCAAAGAAACTAATATTAGTATAAAAAAGAAACTATTTAGTTTTCATTTGATCAAATAGTGGTAACCAAAAAGTAACTAATGGCAAGAAAATATATAGATAACCCAAATGCTTGTTCCCTTGTTCATACAATGAACATAATTGGCAATAAATGGAAACCGATTATTTTATACTTACTATCTAATGGTTCTATGCGCTTTGGAATGCTGAATACTCTAATACCTACAATATCAAAAAAGGTGCTGACTAATCAGCTGAAAGAATTAGAAAATGATGGATTACTTTTAAGACAGTCCTTTGCTGAAATTCCACCAAGAGTTGAATATTCATTAACCGAAAAAGCAGTTGGACTTTTGCCCGTTTTAAGAATGTTAAGTGATTGGGCAAATGAAGCTTATCCTGAAATGGAATTTGAACAATGTAGAATAATAGAAAATGGAAAAAAGCCAGCGCATTATAATGATGAAGCACAATAAAACTCACCTATTCTTCTCCTCTATCCACTTGCTCATATACTTGTTACTCTGTAACGTTTGATGCTGCAATACATTCCCGATAAAGTTATTTTGGCGGTGCGTCTTTAAGGTAGTTTTTAAACTGGTCACTTTCTGAGAAAACTCGGTTTCAAAACTCGCTTTATTAAAACGCTCATTAATGACTTCAAAACCATTTTGCTGTTTGTCTTGCCAAACATCTCTATTGATGTAAAGTTCTACTGCTTTTTTGGCAAAATCTTTTGGGTTGTCTTCTATAAAGCCGTTCGCTTTGGTGCTTCGACTTGGCTCAGCACAGGCAGGCTCAGCGTGACAACTCAACTTTCGACTTTTATCATCAAACATGCCTTCGGCTGCAATGTTAGACATTACACAAGGTGTACCATTTTGCATGGCATCGATAAGCTTACCTTTTAGTCCAGCTCCAAAACGTAAAGGCGCTATGCAAACTCTAGCCTTTTGCATAATCTCGTTGACATCTTCCGCAAAACCTTTTATCAAAAAGCCTTCACGTTTATTATGTAATTGTGTTACCTTTTGAGATTCGTAAGCTCCATAGATATGTAATTCAGCTTTAGGTAATTGTTGTCGTATTAAAGGCCAAATGGTTTGCTTTAGATACAAGACCGCATCGTAATTTGGCGGATGCAAAAAATTCCCAATGGTTATAAAGTGCTGGCGTTCTTCAAACTTTGGCAACTTAATTTTAGTGTCTTTTGAAATTGGCTCCAGCAAAAATGGCAGATAATAGAGTAGGCTTTTATCAATTCTAAATTGCTCAGTCAATATATTAATTTCGGCTCCAGAAATCATTAAACTTAAGTCGCAACGGTACATGCTGGCAATTTCACGCTTTGTGGTTTCATTTTGCAAATGTGCTCTACTAACTGCTGTACCTTCCTTTAATGCCAGCTCCCTTGCTTTTCGCAAACCATGAAAGTCTTCGGTATCCAGTATTCTTAATGCACCAGGACATTGCTCAGCAACTCGCCAACCAAATTGCTCTTCGGTAATAAAACGATCGAACAGTACCACATCTGGGTTCAACTCGGAAACAAAATCATCAAAGGAAGAATCGTTCAATAAAATAGCTTGAGTCTCAACACCAAAAATGCCTAAATCAAAAGTATTAGCCGATGTTTTGGCTGCGCATGAAAATGTAATATGGTATCCTTGATTTTGAAATTGCTCAATTAACTGCAACATTCTACTGCCAGCAGCAGAACTCTTTGGCTCAGGCCAAACCAATCCAATAATTAAGAGGTTGCTATTAGACATAACAACCTCTTAAATAATTTTTATGATAATATAAATGGTAAATTGAAGCCACCATTTTTAAGATTAATTGGTTTTTAAATATACCAGACGCTCTAAACGCTTTAGTTCATTGTCATCAACATATTTGCCTATTTCTTTTCTGAACTGCTCCATATTTTTGTATGGTCTGTACTCTTCAAACTCATGCGTCATTTTCTTTCCAACTCCTGGCAAAGCCATAATGTCCTCTTTTGAAGCCGTATTTAATTCTACTGGCACAAATACGTAATTAAGGTATCGTTCTACTTCGTCCTCATCTACATACTTGCCAATTTCTCTCTTAAATTGTTTAATACTTATGTATGGTCTGTATTCTTCAAACTCATGAGCCATTTTATCTCCAACACCTGGAATTATTTTGAAATCCGCTTCAGCTGTAGTATTTAAATTCATTGGTACGAACATTTTTTTGTAAAGCTCTTCTTTATTGCTGTCCATTAGCATTTTGTCTAAATCCATCATATCTAAAAACGGTCTATTGTTAATAATCATTGTCATGACTTCAGATGGCAATCCTAAGTCCTGAAGATCTTCTTCTGTTGCTAAATTAACATTTAAAACTCCTTTAGCTTTTGTAGCTTCAGGTTTTGCCTCAACAGTTGTTGTGTTTTCTGACGCTTCTGTTGTTGCTGCATCTTGTGCTTCACTTTCTGAATTTTTACAAGACGTGATGCATGTTATAACTAAAATGAATACGATTAATAATGATTTGATGTTTTTCATTGTTTATAATTTATAAGGATTAAATATGAATAACCGATTAATGCCAACACAACCATACTGAGCGGTGCTAATGCTGGTAAGGCACCAGATAGACTCTCTAAGAACAAGTCCCAGCCACTACGGGTTGGTGTCATCTCTAACTCGAACTCATAATTGGCCTGAAGGTGTAAAAACGAACCGTAAATGCCACTTAAAGCTGTAAGTACAAGTAAAATCTTAAAAACCCAGTGCAAGTAATGACTACGGTAAAAAAATAAAACAAGTACTAACAATAGTAATAGACCAATTGAGAGTATTGGAATGAATTGCAAGGTATCTTCGTAATGATTGAGCAAATACAACTCTGAGACCGTACCTAGCATCATTAACAAAAAGCCGACTAAAATGATCTTTTTTAAACCCAAATGCTGACTATATTCTCGCATGATTAGTATTGAACGGCAAATTTACATACGATTAAAACAATAAAAAAATTATTTAGAAAAATTCTAAATAATATTTTAGATATTCGTTTTACTATTAAAATTAATACCTGAAATGGGCTGCAGTTTTTATTCAGGTCCTTTTATAAATGCATACTTAAGCCTTGCCATTTTTACCCATTCTATAATAGATTCAATTTGTGCATCAGTTAGGTTAGCATCACTATGCACCCAAGAATAACTTTCTAAAGGCATGTCTCTGGCCTCTACCATTTCCATAAGTTCTTCAAGTTTATGATCTTTCTTTTGATCTGAATAATCGTTCCATTTAGAGACATTAAAATTACCTTTTCCGTGCCTAATGTGTCCATCTAACCAATAATTAACAGGAGTGATGTTATTGTACCAAGGATATCTTGTATAATCGCTATGACAGTCAAAACAGGCAGTTTTTAAAATTAGTTTTACATCTTCAGGTGGATTAGTATCTGCAAAAAATGATTCAACAGAAGCAACATCACCATCATTCTTTTCTGGCCCAAAAAATTGAGCAGCCAAAATGACTAGCAAAATCAAAAGTCCTAGTTTTTTTAAAATCTTCATTTTTGATTACTTTAGAACTGTTAAATTAAGAAACCTTTTGACAAAAGAGCAACTTTATAAAGAATTAAGCTACGTCAATCATTCACGTGAAAAGCGTTTACAATATGCTAATCTACTGATTGCCAATCCAGAACTCGTAAAACCACTTTTAGAGATCCTTTTTGATGTAGATGATAAAACGTCGTGCAGAGCTGCCTGGGTTTTTGAGTTTATGTGTGGTGAAAATCTAGACGCCATTATTCCACATCTCAATTTGTTTACGGAAAACATTTCGAAAGTGCATCTAGATCCTGCGGTTAGGCCTGTAGCTAAGGTTTGCGAGTACCTCGTCAAAGATTACTACTCTAAACACGACAATAAAATTAAATCCGCACTTACTCAAAAGCACAAAGAAAAAATAATCGAAGCTTGTTTTGATTGGATGATCAATGACGAAAAAATTGCACCAAAGGCCTACTCCATGAATTCACTTTATTTACTCGGCACGGAATACGATTGGATTCACCCAGAATTGGCCATGATCCTTGAACGCGATTTTCAGATGCAGAGTTCTGGATTTAAAGCTAGGGCTCGGCATATCCTCAAGAAAATAAAAAAAGTATGACTTATCTCTTTTTCATTTTTAATTTAACGCGTCATTTCGAGTGATTTTGTTTCCGACAGCTATCGGAAGAAAATCGTATCGAGAACTTTTTCAAAAGATAAAATCCTTTTTCTCGATACAAATTTTACTCATTTTAATCTTAAAATTCACTCGAAATGAGGAACTTTATAAAAACCATAACGGATTAACTTACATAGTGTCTAGTTACACCAATATTTTTCATTACATATTTTCAACTTTTTACTTTTTACTTTACACTAACATACTTCTTACTTCCAACTTACTTCCTTATCTTTGAGGCTTCAAAAAAATCAACTCAAAATGGCACTTACGGCACTTAGCGCAATTTCACCAATAGATGGCAGATACAGATCTAAAGTTGACGCTTTAGGCAATTATTTCTCTGAAGAGGCTTTAATAAAATATAGGGTTTTAGTAGAGGTTGAATATTTTATTGCCCTATGCGAATTACCATTACCACAATTACAATCGGTTTCAGCAAGTGTTTTTAAAGACTTAAGAGCCATTTACAAAAACTTTACTCCTGTTGATGCTTCAGCCATAAAAGAGATTGAAAAAGTTACCAATCACGATGTTAAGGCTGTTGAATATTTTATCAAAGAAAAGTTTGACAAACTAGGTCTGTCGGATTATAAAGAGTTCATCCATTTTGGCTTAACATCACAAGACATTAATAATACGGCTATTCCTCTGAGCATCAAGGAAGCCATGAACGATGTTTATGTTCCTGAATATTTGACCTTATTAGAGAAAATTAAAGAGTTAGCCCAAGAATGGGAAGCTGTACCAATGCTAGCTAGAACTCATGGGCAACCCGCTTCACCAACACGTTTGGGAAAAGAAATTGAGGTTTTTGTTGTGAGGTTGAAGGAACAATTCAATTTATTGAATGATATTCCAAGTGCCGCAAAATTTGGTGGTGCTACCGGAAATTACAACGCGCATAAAGTAGCATATCCGAAAGTAGATTGGAAAGCTTTTGGAACGCAATTTGTTCAGGAAAGATTAGGATTACAGCATTCCTTCCCAACCACACAAATAGAACATTACGACCATATGGCAGCATTGTTCGATGCCTTAAAACGTATCAACACAATTATACTAGACCTTGATCGTGATATCTGGACCTATGTTTCCATGGACTACTTTAAACAAAAAATTAAAAAAGGTGAGGTTGGTAGTTCTGCCATGCCGCACAAAGTAAACCCTATTGATTTTGAAAACAGTGAAGGTAACTTGGGCATTGCCAATGCCATTTTTGAGCATTTATCAGCAAAATTACCAATTTCGAGACTACAGCGCGATTTAACAGACAGTACCGTTTTAAGAAACGTTGGCGTTCCTTTTGGCCACACCATCATTGGTTTTAAATCTACTTTAAAAGGTCTCGGCAAGTTATTGCTGAATGAGGCAAAATTTGAACAAGATTTAGAAAATAATTGGGCAGTGGTTGCTGAGGCGATCCAAACCATCTTAAGACGTGAGGGTTACCCAAATCCTTATGAAGCACTTAAAGGGCTAACAAGAACCAATGAAGCTATTACCCAAACCTCCATTTCAAATTTTATTGATACATTAGAGGTTTCAGACAGTATAAAATCTGAACTTAAAACCATTACACCTAGTAATTATACAGGTATATGAAACTGATTCCATTAAATAGAAATTCTCTAGCATTGATCCTAATTGCTTTTGTTAGCATTGGCTTTTTTGTTGCCGGCTTATGTGATGTACTTGATTATTTTATAATGAAAGCCTTACTGTTTACGATATATGGAGCATTATTTGTTGTATCACTTTTATATGCCTTAAAAAATGAGGATGAAAAAAATCGTCCTGAAGACGAGCTTCAAGACGATTCACATTAACATTTTAAATAATTGTCAGTTTATTTAAAAAAGTCTGTCATACCGCTTAGGTTAGCATTTTCAAAATCCATATCCTTTAATACAGATTGTAGCGACATTATCTTACCAGCATTCATGTCGTCTCCCAATACTCTAGCAACTATAAAACCTTTATCTTTTGCACTACCAAATAAAATGAGTTCGTCTACATTTTCTACCTCTCCAATGAACTTCACCATAAATCGTCCATCTTTACTGTTGCCTCCTCGCATTAGTTCTTCGTACTTGGGGTTTTTGAGAATGGCTGTAACTTTGGCAAGTTCTGCTTCATATTCTTCCATATTGTTAGCATCGACCCTATAAGCCAAAACATTAAGCTTATCAATAGACTCATAGGCTTCTTCTTGTTCCTTTGTAAGTTTTACATCTTCTAAGTTTAATAAACTTACAGGTGCATCAACAGACAAAAAACCTGTTTTGGGTTCGCTATCCACAAAATAGGTTTGCAAAGTTGGCCCTTGGTCGCAGCTTGTAAAAGCCACAACCAAAAGCAACATTGCTACTGATTTTTTGATTGATTGTATCATTGTTTTTTAATTTTTCTTTTCACCAGCTTTTTCTAACTGTTCTCCACCAGGAATATCCATTTTGCTTGTGATTTTTGAAATCTGTCTTAAATCGATATCACCTGTTAGGGATAGAATTAAAGTTTCAAACTCACGCTTTTCACCATTAATCTCAATGTTCTGGCCTTCCATGATTTCCTTAAAACCCGTCATAAACATCAACAGTTCCTTTACGTGGTTTTCATCCTTGCCTTCTCTTACGTAGAACTTTATCGTTTGATCTCCGTCTTTAAAGCGCATAAGCTCTTCTAATTGAGATGACTTAAGGTAGCTTGCAACGGTAGATTTCATATCTTCAGATACTTTGTCATCTCCTGTGGTAAACACCTTAAGACCAGTGATTTTCTTTATCATTTCCATGAATTGCTGATCTTCTGGGTCATCCATATCTATATCAATAGAAGCGAGCATTCTAAACATTTTTTGAGTAATTACAAAGGAGGTAACTTCTCCGTTGTCTTCAAACTTATCGAACACACCTTGGCCAAAACTTAATACTGGTACTAACAAAAGTGCTGTGATGATTACTAATTTTTTCATAATTTCTAATTCTTTAAGTGTTACTTGTTTTTTAATATTCTATTTGTAATTGTGTTAAATTCTCCAAGCATACTTGCTTGTTGTGCGCCTTGGTCAATCCCTTCATTTACCAAAGCTAAATTGGACATTTGTTCTTTACCTTCGTTCATTCCAATTGAAACTAAACTTAAAGCTTCCATAGTTTGGTTATATACCAAAAGTGCTTCTTGTTTTTCGGCTTCTGAAGGTCCCATAAATTGAGGAACTATAAAGCCTAGCATAAGAACTGCAACTGCTGCGACAGAAATCCATTGGTACATTTTTGTTCTCTTTGGTTTTAATGGAACGTCTTTGGTGTACTGCTCTTGCTGTGCTTGCGAAAAATATATAAACATTGGTTTGTAGTGCTCTAAGTGAGGTGCTACATCATCACTCTGAAAATAGGCTCGTAACTGAGCTTCTTCTGCAAGCGATGTTTCTGCGTTATTATACTTTTCTATTAGCTTTTCTATATTATTTAATACCATATTGATGTGTATTAGTTAATTTTTCCCTTATTGTTTTGCGTGCCCTGGATAAGTTTACTCTTATTGCTGTTTCATTCATGTCTAGCATTTCAGCTATTTCAGCATAATCGTACTCCTCTATATCTCTCAGTTGCACTATTATTTTTTGTTGTTCTGGTAGGTCTTCAATTATTTTAGAGACCCAACCCATACTATCCCTTGCCTCTACTTGCTTTTGTAATGACGAACTTCCGTCCGTATAATTACTGTGAACAATTTTTAGATTCTGAGCTTGTTTCGATTTTAATCTATCCAAGCAAAAATTCTTGGTCATTGTCATTGAGAAGGCTTCAACATTTTTATATTCACTTATCCTCTCTTTATTTCTCCACAATTTCATCAGTATTTCTTGCGTGGCATCTTCGGCTTCTTCTCGAGAAACCAGTAAACGCTTTGCCAAACGAAATACCTTGTCCTTAAATGGCATCACTAAGCTTACAAAATCTGCCTGCTTCATTACTTTTTTGATTGGTGGTCGAATGCAATATTACTTGCCTTCATAATTACGACGATACACATTACATTTTGTTACACGATGAAGTTATTTAATATTTTTCTTCTACCTGCGTATTCGCATTTTACACCCTAATTTTATCTTTTTTTGATTTCGTAACTCAGTCTATGCAACCAAAAAATAATTTCATTACGGCACAAAAGCCTTTACCCTCGTTCACAAACAAAAAGATTAAATGACTTCAGTTTTTTTATTAATAATAATGTAAGTAAATTTAGAGTTTTACAGACATATGTAAAAAATGCTATAAAAAGAGAAACTAATGAAAAAGTTAAGCCTTATTGCACTGCTGTGCGCTTGTACCTTTGTTTTAACAGGATGTTTTGAAGATTTAGATGATAATCTCGTTGCAAATTCAGATATCAATGATTTTGTCTGGAAAGGCATGAATGCCTATTACCTTTACAACGAAAATGTACCCGATTTGTCCAACGACAGGTTTGGCATTAATGGAATTGATGACCGATATGATAAAACGGAAGAATACGCTGAGTATCTCGACGGTTTTGCGACACCAGAAGATTTATTTGAAACCTTAACTTTTGACGCACTAGACCCTTTTAGTGTTATTGTTCCAAATTATTTGGATGTTCTTAACGCTCAACAAGGCACGATACTTAGCAATGGTATTGAGTTTAGGCTATATCTCGTTCCAGGAAGTGAAACCGAAGTATTTGGAGCCATTTCATTGGTTTTAGACAATAGCGTTGCTGACAACTTAGGATTAGTTAGGGGTCAGATTTTTAGAGCTGTTGATGGCACAAATCTCACGACTTCCAATATCAATACATTATTGAATCAAAATTCTTACACACTGAATTTTGCTGATTATAACAATAATGGAACTCCACAACCTGATGACGATACCATTACTCTAAATGGCGAAAATACGAGCCTAACAAAAGAAGCCTATACCGAGAACCCGGTACACGTTGTACAAGTACTATCACTTACCAATGTTAACCTGGGTTACTTAATGTATAATGGTTTTAATAGTAATTTCGATAATGCCCTCAACAATGCTTTTGCGCAATTTCAGTCTGCAGGGGTGCAAGAATTAGTTATAGATCTTAGGTACAATGGAGGTGGAAATATTCAAACAGCAGTGCATTTGGCAAGTATGATTACCGGTCAGTTTAATGGTCAGGTGTTTTCAAAATTGTTTTATAACAATAACCAACAAGATCAGAATAGAAATTACGAATTCACTAATTCATTATCAGATAACACGTCAATTAACAGTTTAAACCTCAGCAGAGTATATGTACTAACGTCTTCTAGTTCTGCTTCTGCAAGTGAACTTATTATCAACAGCTTAAGACCTTATATAGAAGTGATACATATAGGAGATACTACCGCAGGTAAAACCCAAGCCAATAGCCTCATTTATGATTCGCAAGATTTTAGTGGAAATAATGTCAATGCAGGTCACAATTACGCTTTAATTCCGCTAATTGCCAATTCAACCAATGTCAATGATGGCTTGGTGCCAACAAATGGACTAACACCAGATATTACGATAGTTGAAACACCAAGTACTTTTGGTACTTTGGGTACGGCTTCAGAACCGCTTTTATTGACCGCTATTGCTGATATTGAAAATACAGACAGATCTCTTAATAGAAATACAGAACTGCAAAACCTTAAGGAAATAAAAACATCTAAGCTCAAGTCCGTTATTGAAGGATTGATGTTTGAAGATTAAAAAAAGCCGCTCAATGAGCGGCTTTTATATTGGCTACAACATGAGATTAAACCCTAAATTAAATCCTCTCCCTCTAGTTGCAAAACCAAAAAGCTCTTCATAATCTTCGTTGAAGATATTGGTTACGTTCGCAAATACTGTCATTCTGTTATTGATGATGTTATGACTTACATAAAAGTCCAATAGACCGTAAGATTCCAATGCTATAATGTCGTTTTCAAAGGTCTCATTATTAAATACCGAATCGTTGCGCTCATCATTATATTGGTAAGATAAACTAAACAATGTCGCAGTACTCAATTGATAGTCCAATCTTGTATTCACTTTAATTTCAGGTATTCTAAGACTTAGGTCTTCTTCAACCTTAGTGTATGTTCCATTAAGGTTTACATTGAGACCTTTAGCTATGTTAATTTGTGCAACGAGCTCAATACCACTTGCCGTAAATGATTCTTCAATATTTTGATACTGAAACACAAAGTTCCCTGTATCTACAAAATCAATAAAATTGTCTTCATTTCTTGTAAAATAAACCACACTAACCGTTGCCTTATCCTTAACAGAAACCTCTGCTCCTACCTCAATGGTCTGGTTTTCCTCTGGTTCTAAATCCGCATTACCATATGCAGGCTCAAACAGTTGATATAATGATGGTGTTATAAAAGCAGTACTATAACTCGCCAATCCTTTTATATAACCAAAGGAAACGTTTTTGGTAAATGACGGATTAACATTGTAAACCAAATGGCTTCCATACTCACTATGGTTATTGAGACGTGCACCAGCGTTAATATTAAGACCAAAATCTGAAACATATACAACATTAGCGTAAGGATCGGTAATTGTGAATTGTGCTTTTTCAGGGTCAATGGATTGGCTAAAATCAGTTTCACCAAAAGGAATCGTAAAGCTTTCCATTTGATTATCCTGAAAATTCACACCTACAACCGTATAGAACTTCTCGCCGAAAGTATAGCGATTAAAAGCATCTACAACTATACTCTGTGCATTAAATCTCGAAGGAAAACCAGATTCAATCTCACGTTCAATATCATTATAAGCTGCATTAACATTGACACTTCCTTTGCTGTATTTAAACTCTGGTGAAACACCGATTCTGTATTGTTTGGATATTGACACATTATCAGCATCCATCTTAGCAAAACTATCATCAAAATCTGCTTTATAGTTATCAAAACTTGCATAGGTATTGATTTTAAATGCATTACTGAATTTATAGCCTAACTTTACGTTTCCATTATGACTATTAAAAACGTCTGATTCTGTTCCACTGGCAATGGCTGACAGACCATCAGTATATTGATGACCAAAGCTTGCCCAATAATTAAAATTGCCCAAGCTACCATTTATGAGAACACTATTTCTAAAATCCTTAATAGCATAACTATTCTCTTCAGAGGATTGATTGGTTCCCAGCGTACTTCTTAAATTTAAGTTGAACGCTTTTTTTGAAGCCTCTTTCAATTTAATATTGATTACAGCCGTTGCTGCACCTGTACCATAAAGCGTACTGGATGCACCTTTAAGAATCTCAATGGATTCTACCTGGTCTGTATTAAGCAAACGCAAATCGTAATCGTTCGTAATTTGCGATGCATCCGTAACTTGCACTCCATCAATGAGCACCAATACTTGACGATTTCGCCCACCACGTACAAAATAACTAAGGTTTTGACCTGCGTTACTTCGCACACCATTCACTTCAACACCAGCTGTTCTACCAATAATTTCAGCAATGGATTGCCCTTGCAGTTTTTCTAAATCTTTTGATGTGATCTTGGTAATAACCTTACCAGAATTTTCGCGTTTTAGTTGAAATCTTGAATCCGTTACAACCACTTCATTCAATTTTTCAACTTTAAGAGAGTCAGATGGCGTTTGTGCCCATCCTGTTGATAGTATACCTAATCCAAGTATACCACAAAACCATGTTTTGTTCATTTTAAAAATTAATTGCTCGAGAGAACATACAGCGATATTAAGGTTGTTAACCTTGATTATCGAGTAAACTTTTATCCCGAAAGTTTTACTTCAGTGTTTGAAAATGGCAGGTCTCCTGACTTGTTTTTTGTTGTTAGACCTTCCCATACCGAAGTTTCGGTACAGTGGTATTGAAGAAAACAACAACTCTATTTTGAGATGCTGAGATAAATTCAGCATAAACTTACAGTTGCGGGAACAGTTCTGGTTTTTCACCAGATTCCCTTTTAATTGACTTTGTCACCCTGAACTTCGGTCACTGAGGTTACTCGAAGTGGTCGAAGTGTTGTTTCAGGATCTAAACATCGTCAAACCAAATTTCAGCGCAAAACTAAACATTTTGTTTAATGATTGATACAAAACTTTAAATAATATTACTTTTGAAATAAATTGAAGATTTTGAAAAAAGCATTCTATATTCTTTTACCGATTTTAATCCTTTTGTATGGTTGTAAAAATGAAAAAGGCTTAAAAAGAGACCTACCTGAATCAGTAGCTAAAACTATTGATTTAAAGTATGCAAAGGGTTTTACTGTTGACTACAATAGTAATTTTAAAGTACTGACCATAAATAACCCTTGGCCAGAATCTGAAAAAACATATAAATATCTTATAGCTTCAAAAGAGCAGTTATCCAAAATGACTTTTCCCAAAGATGCTTATGATGGTGTATTTTCAGACAGCATAACCAAACTTGTTGTTACGTCCACAACACATATTCCTGCTTTAGAGCTTTTGGGTGTTGAACACACTTTAGTTGGCTTTCCGGGAACAGATTATATTTCCTCTGAAAAAACACGACAACGCATTGACGAAGGCAACATTCGAGAACTTGGGAAAAATGAAGGCATTAATACTGAAGTATTGTTAGAGGTAGATCCAAATGTTGTTATCGGCTTTGGTGTTGATGGTGTCAACAAAACCTTTGAAACTATAAAAAAGGCTGGCGTGCCAGTTATTTATAATGGTGACTGGGTAGAATCATCAGCTTTGGCAAGAGCCGAATGGATAAAATTTTTTGGTGTGCTTTTTAATAAAGAACAAAAAGCGGATTCCATTTTCAACACTATTGAAAACAGTTATTTAGAAGCCAAGGAAATTGCTCAAAATGCCAAAGACAAACCAACGGTGTTAAGTGGTGTTATGAATGGAAATGTTTGGGAACTACCTAATGGGACTAGTTTTGAAGCCCAATTCTTAAAGGATGCCAACCTTAAATATTTATGGAGTGATACCACCGGAAACGGAAGTTTAAAACTAAGCTTTGAAGCTGTATTTGAAAAAGCCAAAGATGCTGATCTATGGTTGAGCCCTTCATATTATAGTAGTTTAGAGCAGTTGGAAAAAGCAAACAAACTATACACAAGCTTTGAAGCTTTTAAAACCAAAAACATTTACAGTTTCACAAATACAAAAGGTGCAACTGGAGGCGTTTTATATTATGAACTTGGCACTACTAGACCAGATTTAATATTAAGGGATCTTATTAAAATTGGGCATCCAGAATTATTGGAAGGCTACACACCGTATTTCTTTAAACGCCTTGATTAATTAATTGAAGTATCAGAAGTCATATCGCCTATCTTTTTTAATACTTATAGCAGTACTAATCGTTTGTTTTTTTGTAAACATAAGTTTGGGCTCCATTAGCATTCCCCTAAAAAGCATTGTTGGCAGTTTGTTTGGTACTATTGAAAATTCCACATGGCAAATTATTATCACGGATTATAGGTTGCCTAAGGCCATTACTGCTATTTTAGTAGGTTCTGGCTTAGGAGTTTCTGGACTCTTAATGCAAACCCTTTTTAGAAACCCACTTGCTGGTCCTTTTGTTTTGGGTATCAGTTCTGGTGCAAGTTTAGGTGTAGCATTGGTCATTTTGGGCTCAGGTTTTTTTGGTGGACTTTTCGCTGCGGCATTAATTTCTAAATGGAGTATCGTTATTGCTGCAAGTTTGGGGAGTTTTTTGGTTCTGCTCGCTGTGCTTGCAGTTTCGAACAAAGTGAGAGATACAATGGCCATACTCATTATTGGTTTAATGTTTGGCAGTATTACAGCTGCTGTAGTGAGTGTGTTATCTTACTTCAGTTCAGCTGAACAATTGCAACAGTACATCTTTTGGGGCTTTGGCAGTTTAAGTAACTTATCGTGGAATGAACTCTTGATTTTCTTCGGGATTTATGCCATAGGAATTGTACTTAGTATCTTTTCAATTAAGAGTTTAAACAGCCTTTTGCTTGGAGATAATTATGCAAAAAGCTTAGGTCTAAATTTGAAGCAAAGTAGGTTTTTAATTATTCTGGCTACAAGTTTAGTTGCTGGCACAATTACAGCATTTGCAGGACCCATAGCATTTATAGGTTTGGCAATTCCTCATTTAACACGACAGATTTTTAAAACCTCTAATCATAAAATTTTATTACCAGCTGTATTTTTATTTGGCGCAATTGTTATGCTGATTTGCGATAGCATTGCCCAAGTTCCAGGAAGTGATTATACTTTACCTATAAATGCTATTACTGCTTTAGTTGGCGCACCAGTGGTGATTTGGTTATTGATGAGACAACGAAAAATGATGTTTTAATGGCAGGAGAAAAGAAAAATACCATCCTAAAAGTTGAAAACCTTTCCATTGGTTACAAAACCAAAAAGAAAAAAACGGTCATTTCTAAAAACATCAATTTTGAGTTAGAAAAAGGGCAACTCGTAGGGTTGGTGGGTGCAAATGGTATTGGTAAATCTACACTTTTAAGAACGCTTATAGGAGTACAGCCTAAACTTAGTGGAGATATATTTCTTAATAATCAACCTTTAGAAACTATTTCGGCAATACAATTAGCAACTCAATTAAGTATTGTATTAACTGAAGCTGTAACTTCAAAAAATCTTTCTGTTTTTGAACTTGTAGCTTTAGGCAGGCAACCCTATACTAATTGGATAGGCAATCTTTCGGAAGAAGATATCAATGTTGTGAGTTTAGCTTTAAGTCAAGTCAACATTGCTGATTTAAAATACAAAAAATGCTATGAGCTTAGTGACGGTCAGTTACAAAAAGTAATGCTTGCACGTGCTTTGGCGCAAGATACGGATATCATTATTTTAGATGAACCTACAACCCATCTCGATATGTACCACAAGGCTTATATACTAAAGTTGCTTCAAAAGTTAACCAAAGAGACAGGAAAGACCATTTTATTTTCATCTCACGAAATAGATTTGGCCATTCAGTTGTGTGACAAGATGATTGTGATGCAAAAAGACAGCGTGGTTTATGACCAACCTTGCAATTTGATTTCTAATGGTGTTTTTGAATCGCTATTTCCAGATGACTTAATTTCGTTTGACAACAAGAGTGGAAGCTTCAGGGTTAAGAAATAAACCTTTATTCTTCTAACTTCAGGCTTTAGACTTCAAGCTAAATATTTATCTTTGAGAAATTACCTTTATATCATATGAACGAAACGCTTATTCTTTTTATCGCTATTGTCATTTCTGCTGTTGCTGGTGCATATTTAGGTATGCTTTTTACAAAATTGAAAAGCAAAAGTGAAAAAAGTACACTTGAAGAACGTCAAAACCAATTGAGTTCAATTATTGAAGATTTAAAACAGAATATTTCTAAAATTGAATCTGAACGCGAAGACATACGAAAAGAAAAAGACTTTTTAAACACAGAACTTTCTAGACGAAACACAGAGTTTGAAAACCTTCAGCAACAAAACCTAAAGCGTGATGAAGAGTTGGCAAAACAACAAGAGCAATTGCGCAAGGATTTTGAGTTGATGGCTTCAAAAATTCTAGATGAAAAATCGGCGAAATTCACCATTCAGAACAAAGAAAACATCAAAAACATTCTCAATCCGCTTGAAGAAAAAATAAAAACCTTTGAGAAAAAAGTTGAAGATTCCCAAAAGGAAAGCATTAGTATGCATTCAGCTTTAAAAGAGCAATTGTTAGGCCTAAAAGATCTTAACCAACAAATGGCTAAGGAAGCTACAAACCTTACCAAGGCCTTAAAAGGCGATAGTAAAACCCAAGGCAATTGGGGCGAATTGGTTTTGGAACGTGTTTTGGAAAAATCTGGTTTGGAAAAAGATCGAGAATATGTAGTACAGCAAAACTTTCAGCGCGAAGATGGCACACGTGTGATGCCAGATGTTGTAATTCATCTTCCTGACAACAAAAAAATGATTATAGATTCCAAGGTTTCCTTAACAGCCTATGAGCAACTGGTTAATGCTGAAGATGAGGAACGGTCACTATTTTTAAAAGCACATGTCAATTCCATTAAAAAGCACGTTGACCAACTTTCGGCCAAAAATTATCAGGATTTATATGATATTGAGTCACCAGATTTTGTGTTGATGTTCATACCAATAGAGCCTGCTTTTGCCGTGGCCATAAATGAAGACAACACACTTTACAACAAAGCTTTTGAGCAAAACATCGTTATCGTCACACCTTCTACCCTTTTGGCAACCCTTCGTACCATTGACACCATGTGGAATAACGAAAAACAACAACAAAATGCTATAGAAATTGCAAAACAAGCTGGTGCATTGTATGATAAGTTTGAGGGGCTGATGTCTGACTTAACAGGTGTTGGCAAAAAGATTGATGCTGCCAAAAACGACTATTCCTCTGCAATGAATAAGTTGGTTGAAGGTAAGGGTAACTTGATTTCCAGAGTAGAAAAAATCAAAAAAATGGGCGCTAAGGCTAAAAAAGCGCTCCCTGAAAGTATTATAAAACGTGCTTCCGAAGACGATTTATAAATATTCCTCAAATAAGGCATAATTAAAAATATTCCATTTTTAAGGAATAAATTAGCTTATTCCGTTTAAAAGGAATATATTTGAATAAATGGTATATGTTATGACAAGTGTTATTACAGGTGATGTTATAAAATCTAGGAATATATCAGACCAAAGTATTTGGATAGAGCAACTCAAATATGCTCTAAATATGGTGTCTTCCGACAAATCCAATTACGAAATATATCGTGGCGACAGTTTTCAGTATGAATGCAGAGATCCTTATAACAGCTTTGAACATGCGGTTTATATTAAAGCATGTATCAAAACCATAAAAGGTTTAGACGTGAGAATGTCCATAGGTATTGGGACAAAAGATTACCAAGGAAATTCTGTTAGCGAATCTAATGGAGAAGCATTTGTTTACTCCGGAGAAACCCTTGAAACACTCAAAAAAGAAAAATTAAACCTAAAAATAAAAACCGGAAATTTTGATCTAGACGAAGAATTAAATTTATATTTTAAACTTGCTCTTATTACCATGGATAATTGGACTACCAATTCCGCGGAGATAGTGAAATTAAGTTTAGAGCATCCAAATATGATTCAGTCTGAGTTAGCTGAAATTATAGGTATAAGCCAAGATGCTGTAAGTAAGCGACAAAAAAGAGCTCACCTTGACGAAATTTTAGAACTAGACGCCATGCACAGACAAAAAATAGCACAATTATGATGATATTAATCCTTAAACTAATATTGGCTCACATCCTTGGCGATTTTTTTCTTCAACCTCAAAAATGGGTAAAAGACAAAGAAAAAAAGAAACTGAAATCTAAGTGGTTATACATTCATATTGCTATTCATTTAGCTTTGATGTTTCTTATTGTTTGGGACTTATCTTATATGGTGTTAATTCTACTGATTGGAGTTTCACATTTTATAATTGATGTTTTAAAACTTGTATTTCAGAAAAAGAAAACAAAGCGATTTTATTTTTTTGCAGACCAAGCTTTACACGTAATTTCTATTATCGTTCTTACAGGATTACTATATCTGGGTGATTTTGCATTCACCTTAACCTTTAGCCCATCCCTTCTATTACTTATAATTTGCATACTGTTCCTAACACAGCCTACCTCGATAATAATGAAAACCATTTTTTCTAAATGGAGTATTTCCAAGCTCACCAAAGGCAATGAGTCCCTTAAAGATGCTGGTAAATACATTGGTGTTTTAGAACGTGTGTTGGTGTTTATATTTATTGTTGTAGGCCATTGGGAGGCTGTTGGATTTTTAATTACTGCCAAATCGGTATTTAGATTTGGTGACTTAACGGCTTCAAAAGAGCGAAAACTAACGGAATATATCCTTATCGGAACACTAATTAGCTTTGGTATTGCAATAGTTATAAGTTTAGTATATCTCAATCTTAGAAACTATGTATAAAACTGTTGATTCATCCCGGATAAGTATTTCGCAACTTATGCAACCATCACATTCTAATTTTAGTGGGAAAATCCATGGTGGTTATATTTTAAATTTAATGGATCAGATTGCTTTTGCATGTGCCTCAAAACACTCTGGAACATACTGTGTAACTGCGTCTGTAGATACGGTTGATTTTATAAACCCTATTGAAGTTGGTGACCTCGTAACCATGAAAGCCTCTGTGAATTTTGTGGGTAAAACCTCAATGGTTGTTGGTATAAGGGTTGAGTCTGAACACATTCAATCAGGAAAAATAGAACACTGCAATTCTTCATATTTTACAATGGTGGCTAAGGCTGAAAACGGAAAATCAGTAGAAGTCCCAGGTTTAATATTAAACGATAAAACTGAAGTATTACGATTTTTAAAGGCTATAAAAAGGGCTTCAACAAAAAAAACACGCCAACAAGAGTTTAATCATGCCAGTTTTACTTTGGAAAACTATCTAGAGCAATTAAAAAATTATAGAGTTAGAATTGAGCTCCCTAATGATTATGACAACTATTAAAAAAAAGCGACCTGATGAGTCGCTTTTCATTAAAAATCTTTGTTTTATTTTACTGCTTTATAAAGCGTTTTGTTTGGGTAAATGAATTATTTGAAACTCTTACCAAATATACTCCACTTTTCCATCTCGAAACATTAACAGATGATTCTAACTGTGTCAATACACCATTATAGACACGTTTGCCCAATACATCAAACACCTCAAGGTTCATATCTCCACTACCAGAAGGTAAAGTAATATTTAGTTTATCCTTTGCAGGATTTGGTGAAATTGTTAATTCAGAATTTTGTCTATCAACTTCTAATGTACTCAATGTTGCCAGTGCGGTAATATTATCCAAGTGCATCTCTGCATCAATAATTTCTCCTCTCCACATCGGACTTGGAGCACTGATAATTCTAAACTCAGTGACATTAGCTAGTGTCGCATTAATGTCTGTACCTGCTGAACCGCCATCCAAACCATCTGAAACAGCTGTCCAATCTCCCGGTGCCATCGGAATTCCAACCTCTACCCATCCATCTTCAGTAGCCACAGCCACGGAATTAGTTGACGAAAATTTACCTCCTGGTCCAGTTATAGAAACACGCACATTAATTGTATTTATAAGAGCTCTTGCATCAAAACTAATAGCTTGGACACCTTCTGAGGTAAAATTACCTGACCATTGATTTCCTAAATTTCTGATCACCATTCTGGCACCACTTCCTCCCGCAACGCCAGTTGTCGTATCTCTTAAGTAATTGTCATCAACACCGTCAGGGCCATCAGTTGCCACATTAACAGGTGCAGTTGCAGATGGTTCAGTCCAATTTGCGGTTGTTCCATCCTCAAAATCATCAACTTGATTTATGGTTACCTGTCCATAAAGTGTGCATACAGCGAACAATAAAGAAAATAAGAGTAATGTTCTTTTCATTTACAATAATTTTAAGCTAAGTTAATAATTATTAGTGAAATACCTCTACACTTAATCGAAAAGCGTTAAAAATTACTTACTCAGATACATTTTACGTCTAGAGTACAAATCGTAAAACTCATCATCCTTCAGACTGTCTATAAACAATATGCTTTCGCCAGTACTTTTCATTTCTGGCCCTAGCTTTTTATTCACATTAGGGAATTTATTAAATGAAAACACAGGTTGTTTTATGGCATAACCGTCTAATTGCGGGTTAAAATTGAAGTCTGTAACCTTATTTTCTCCCAACATTACCTTGGTAGCGTAATTCACGTAAGGCTCTTTATAGGCCTTTGCTATAAACGGTACGGTACGAGAGGCTCTTGGGTTCGCTTCAATGATATAAACGATATCGTCTTTAATAGCAAATTGAATATTTATAAGACCAACTGTATTAAGTGCCAAAGCTATTTTTTTCGTGTGGTCCTTAATCTGCTGCATCACAAATTCACCCAGATTAAATGGTGGCAAAGTAGCATTACTGTCCCCTGAATGAATACCGCAAGGCTCTATATGTTCCATTATACCAATGATATAAACATTCTCACCATCACATATAGCATCAGCTTCCGCTTCTATAGCTCCATCTAAATAATGATCTAAAAGCAGTTTGTTATTTGGTATTTTTCTCAGAAGGTCGACTACATGTTCTTCTAATTCTTGCTTATTAATAACGATTTTCATGCCTTGCCCACCAAGTACATAAGATGGCCTTACCAATATTGGAAAGTCTAATCGATCTGCAATCGCTAGTGCTTCATCTGCCGTTTCAGCTGTATCAAATTCTGGATAAGGAATGTTATTTTCTTTTAATAAAGTAGAGAAGTTACCTCTATCTTCGGCTAAATCTAAAGATTGGAAGCTAGTTCCCATAATTTTTACACCATAACGTTCTAGCTTTTCAGCTAGCTTCAATGCTGTTTGTCCCCCTAGTTGTACAATGACACCTTCGGGTTTTTCATGTTGTATAATATCATAAATGTGTTCCCAAAAAACAGGTTCAAAATATAACTTGTCCGCAATATCAAAATCTGTAGAAACCGTTTCAGGATTACAATTAATCATAATAGTTTCGTAACCACATTCTGAAGCTGCCAATACACCATGCACGCAACAATAATCGAACTCAATTCCCTGACCTATGCGGTTTGGACCAGAGCCCAAAACTATTATTTTCTTTTTATCGGTAACGACACTCTCATTAGCTACAGAGACAACACCATCTGCTGTTTCAACCTCGCTTTCAAAAGTTGAATAATAATATGGCGTTTGGGCTTTAAATTCAGCAGCACAAGTATCAACCAATTTATAAACACGGTTTACGTTTAGCTCTCTTCGCTTGTTATAAACTTCGCTTTCCAAACACTTAAGCATGTGTGCAATCTGTCTATCACCATAGCCTTTTTGCTTGGCTTCTAGCAACAGTTCCCTCTCAATACTATCAATGGTGTATGTTGAAATCTCTTTTTCTAGATGATACAGTTCTTCGTATTGTTTTAAGAACCACATATCAATTTTTGTGATATCGTGAATACGGCTCAAAGGAATTCCCATTTGTATGGCATCGTAAATTACAAAAACTCGATCCCAACTAGCATGTGTGAGTTTATCAATAATCTGATCATAATTTTTGTAGCCTTTACCATCTGCTCCCAGTCCGTTACGTTTTATCTCCAAGGATTGTGTTGCTTTATGAAGCGCTTCTTGGAAAGAACGTCCAATTGCCATTACTTCGCCAACAGCTTTCATTTGTAATCCTAATGTACGGTCAGAACCTTCAAATTTATCAAAATTCCAACGAGGAATCTTCACGATAACATAATCTAATGTTGGCTCAAATAACGCGGAAGTTGATTTTGTTATTTGATTATCCAACTCATCCAATGTATAACCCAAAGCTAATTTGGCAGCAATTTTTGCAATAGGATAACCTGTCGCTTTACTCGCCAAAGCTGAAGAACGCGACACACGTGGGTTAATTTCAATCGCTATGATTTCTTCCTCTTCATCTGGGCTAACAGCAAACTGAACGTTACATCCACCTGCGAAATCTCCAATACTTCGCATCATGTGGATAGCCATGTCTCGCATTTTTTGGAAAGTCTTATCCGATAAGGTCATAGCTGGTGCTACTGTTATTGAGTCACCTGTATGGATACCCATAGGATCCATGTTTTCAATAGTACAGATAATAACAACATTATCGTTTTTATCGCGCAATAACTCAAGCTCATATTCTTTCCAGCCCATCATGGCCTTATCAATCATAACCTCGTGGATTGGTGAAATTTCCAAGCCTCTAGTAAGTGCTTCATCAAATTCCTTTTCATCATAAACTATTGAAGCTCCCGCACCTCCCAAAGTAAAAGACGCCCTAATACATAAAGGAAATCCAAATTCCTGAGCTATTTCCTTACCCTTTAAGAATGAAGTAGCTGTAGCTTGTGGTGCCATACCTACACCTATTTGCAACATTAACTCCCTAAACTTTTCTCTATCTTCAGTAATATTTATGGCTTCAATATCCACACCTATGATATCGACATCAAAATCTTCCCAAATTCCTTTTTCATCGGCCTCTATACACAAGTTTAAAGCGGTTTGACCTCCCATCGTTGGTAAAACGGCATCAATCTGTGGATGCTCTTTTAAAATCTTAACTATAGACTTGGTTGTTAATGGCAAAAGGTAAACATGGTCTGCCATTTTAGGATCGGTCATAATTGTAGCCGGATTAGAATTGATAAGAATGGTTTCTATTCCGTCTTCGCGCAAAGAACGTAAGGCTTGTGATCCTGAATAATCAAATTCGCAGGCCTGACCAATAACTATAGGGCCCGAACCAATAAGTAAAATAGACTTGATGTTTTTGTTTTTAGGCATGTGTAAATCTTTTGGTTTGCAAAAATAAATATCAATAGGGTATAAAAAAAGGCGTTACACCTAAGTAACACCTTTAAAATATTAACAATTGTTAATCATTATTTTTTATGTCTTAATTCTGAAGATACAGACAATCTCTTTCTTCCTTTAGCTCTTCTACGTGCTAAAACTTTTCTTCCGTTAACAGAAGCCATTCTTTCTCTGAAACCGTGCTTGTTTCTTCTCTTTCTTTTAGACGGTTGAAACGTTCTTTTTGGCATGTCTTATCTTTTTAAATCTAATAATCTTTTTTATTGTTGAGTGCTATCTCAAAACTGGGTGCAAATATACAACAAGTTTTTACTTTCGCAAGTCTATAAATAAAATTATTTCGATAGAATTTTATTAACTTTGCCAACCTTAAAATATACACGATATATGTTCAACAAAAATATAAAATTGGTTATTGCGGCATTAATAATTGGTTATGCCATATATCAATTTACTGAAGGCTATATAGGCAATGGTATAATGTACATACTGCTTTCAACAATTTTCATTTTCCTCTATTTTAAAAACGAGATGATTCTGCTCGCATTTTTTAGATTACGAAAACAAGATTTTGAAGGTGCTAAAAAATGGCTAGACAAAATAAAAAATCCTAAAGCGGCTTTGGTAAAAAAGCAGCAAGGCTATTTAAATTACCTGAACGGTATTATGGTTTCGCAAACCAACATGAACGAAGCTGAAAAATATTTTAAAAAAGCTATAAGCCTTGGATTGTCTATGGACCATGATTTGGCAATGGCAAAACTGAATTTGGCAGGCATTGCATTTTCTAAAAGACGTAAGCAAGAAGCTCAGAAACTATTATCTGAAGCTGAAAATCTGGATAAACGTAATATGTTGGCTGATCAGATTAAAATGATGAAACAGCAAATGAAAAAAGCTTCAATACCAAGACAACACTACGGACAACCAACGTCGGCAAGGCAAAACCGTAGAAGTAGAAGATAAATTAATTATAATAGTGGAGCTACCAATCTGGCCATGGATTCCTTAAACTTTACAAATTTGGATCTATGTTTCCAGTTTTGGTAATAAATTTTTTCGCAGTCTTTTAAGTCCTCATTGAACAAATCCGTAAGCTGTTTACAAAATTTCTTGTTGTAAATAAGGGCGTTAACTTCAAAATTAATGTTGAAGCTTCTGTAGTCTAGATTGGCGGTACCAACAGTGCCAAAAACACCATCCACTATCATGGTCTTGGCATGTACAAAGCCTTTGGTGTATTGATAAATTTCCACACCTGCTTCAATCAAGAGTTCAATATACGAGTTTGTAGCATACTCAGCTACCCAAGAATCAGACTTTTTAGGGATTATGACCTTAACATCAAGGTTGCTTCTTGCAGCTACTTGCAGAGCTGTAATTATTTCGTCATTGGGAATTAGGTAGGGCGTGGTAATATAGATATGGTCTTCTGCGTTAGTAATAGCCACAAAAATGGCTTCCATAATATTTGACCAATCCGTATCCGGACCGCTGGCAGCAATTTGCAACGGTACTTTCTCTTTGCAATTATGCTCTGGAAAATAAGCCTTGGAAATTTTGATCTCGGTGCCGCTTGCAAAATCCCAAGTTGTAAAAAACAAGATCTGGAGCGGCTTTACAGCCTCACCAATAATTTTAATATGGGTGTCTCTCCAATAGCGATCATTATTAGCATTTACATAACTGTCTGATATATTAATACCGCCAACATACCCTATTTTTCCATCAATAACGATAATTTTTCTGTGGTCGCGATAATTCATCTTTCCTGTAGAACCAGAAAACAATACTGGCATAAAAGAATGCATTTCTACACCAGCGTCTTTAAGTTTAGTTTTCATTTTTGATGAAATCGAGCTCCCTACATCATCTATTACTATCCTCACCTCTATCCCCTCCCTAGCTTTATCGCACAAGAGATTTAATACTTCTGTACCAATTTTATCGTCTTTAATAATGAAGTATTCTATATGAATGTGATGTTCAGCTTTTTTTAAATCATCAGTCAACAGTTTAAATTTTTCATCCCCATTTTTTATAAGCGTCACTTCATTGTTAATGGTCAACTTAGACTTCTCACTATTGTAGAGCAAAGGGATAAGTTTTGATTTTTCATCCAAAATCTCATCAACTTTATCAATGGTCTTGGTATCTAGCTCTAGCTCTTCCTGTATTTTTTTTATTACGGACTGGTTTAAAACATTCTTCCTACTAAACATTTTAGTTTTACGATATTCCTGCCCAAAAAGGTAATAGAAAATAAGACCTACAAATGGGAAAACCAGCAAACCGATAATATAACTTAGAGTTTTTGTTGGGTTAAGTCTTTTAAAGAGAATAGTAACAACAGCAGAAAGGGCTAAAACGTAGTTTAGCCCTATTAAAATCTGCCATATATTATTTTTTACAAAATCCAATGTCTAAGGATTGGATTTATAGTAACCTTCCTCAGGAATCTCAATCGCATATAACTTTCTGGATTTATTGTTTAAATGACCTTCCCTTAACCAAGGATTATGGATTTTTAGAATCTTGTAATTAATACCAAACCTTTTAGCAAATTGGGAGAAATCAGAAACGGCTGTATCCACTTCAACTTTATAAGTAGGTATGTAAGAATATAAATGACTGTCATTAAAATTAAACCCATATTTTGAAGGGTTATTCAAGATTTCTTTCAGAGCCACAATTCTAAACATGTATCGACCTGTTTCTTCACCTAGCAATAGATCATAATAATCATTAACTCCTTGTTCTTCTAACCGTCTAGAGATACCAGCATTACCAGCGTTGTAAGCAGCAGCTGCCAACGTCCATGAACCTAATTGCTCTTTTGCTTTTTTTAAGTATTTACATGCTACCTCAGTAGCCATTTCTAGATTATAGCGTTCATCGACATTAGAATTCACCTCTAAACCATTCTCCCTTCCTGTGGCACTCATAATCTGCCAGAATCCTCTGGCACCAGCAGGCGAAACTGCGTTAGTTAATCCACTTTCGATTACGGCTAAATACTTAAAGTCATCAGGCACACCGTTTTTTTCTAATATCGGTTCAATAACAGGAAAATACTTTTGAGCTCTTTTGAACATCAACAATCCGTTAGATTGCCAATAGGTGTTGACAAGTAGTTCCCTGTCCATTCGCTCATAAATATCAGGATCCTCAACAGGAACCATTTCCCCAGCAAAATTTAATCCTTCGGGCATTTCTAAAGCATAGACATTATAATCATTAACGATTGGTTTTTCTTTACCTATGGTTTCGTCTGAAGGTGCCTTTTGTACCGAAAAAATTAAAAGACCCGAGACGCAAATTAATCCTATAACAGCTAATATATTTTTTAAATTTTTCATGGCATTAATTTTTATTAAATGTAACAAATCTATTGGATTAAACAAACCTAGTTTTCAATAAGTTTTGGCAGATTTTCGTTAAACCATTTGTATTTATTTATGACCATTATATGGGTGCCGCCTTCTATAACAATGCAGTTTCCTCCACATGAATGAGGAAAGACAATATCCTTGTCTCCATGAATGTAAATAGCATCTGGATGAGGCTCTTTTTGCTCCCAGCAGACCACCTGCTTAATCGCCCAATCCAAATACACCTTATCACTAACCGAAAGATATTTTTTATATAGATCAACGCGCTTTTTAATAGTTTCTCCAAAGGCATATTTTGCCAAAAGGTCAATATTACCTATTAAGCTGGTTGGCAGTATTCTGTAAGCTTTAGTAATTTTAAGCAACTTTAATCGCTTCGGCAACTCATGATGTGACTTTACGCTTGAGACCACAAACAACTTTTTTAAGTTTAAAAACTTGCTCATTTCCTGTACCAACATACCACCAAACGAAACTCCTAAAAGCACTGCGTTATCGTGCTCTATAAATTTGCACATCCGTTTTGCATAGGCTTCAAATGTTTCGTTTTTATTAGGAATTTGCCATTCTAGCCAATGAATTTTATAGTCATCTTCAGGCAAATGAATATGTTCAAAAATCGTTGGGTTTGCAGCCATACCTGGCATTAGATAGACGTGGGTTAGATTAGAGCCTTTCAATTTATTATGTTATATATTAATAAAATAGTTTAAAATCGCTATTATAATTCCTTAAAATTTAAGGTTTTAACAACAACAGCCCAAAAGTTTCGTTGATTTTTAGTAACTTTGCATAGCAAAACTATATCAAATATAGTATCTACTTGCCAACCGCTAACTTAAAAAAACAAATAAAATTATGACTGACACTGCTGAATTGGTTGATAATGACTTTTTGCGTCAATATGAATTAAAGGTTGAAAATGAGATGGCTATCATTGAATATTCGTTACAAGAGCGTAAAATATTCTTAACTAAGATGATCATTCCTGAAACCATTAAAACTACAGAATTTGAAAAAGAATTTTTAGCGATGGTTTTTGATGATATCAAAGAAAGGAATATCAGTATGGTGCCGACGAGTCCAGAAATTGCAAAATTTGTAAGAAGCAATAGAAAGTATAAAAGAATGTTACCAGTTGGTATTCGTATATAATCTATAAAGTAATAGAAATGAAAGTAATAGAAATAAAAACCCGAAATTGAGAAAGTTTCGGGTTTTTGATTTTATACAACTAAGCTTTCTACAAACTCAAACCGCACCAGTCCATCTTCATCGATTTTTGTTAATTCGACTTGGTGTATGGTATTAACCAATTCTGGATTCCATGGTGTTTTAACCTTTACATAGTTTTCAGTAAAGCCGTGGATATAACCTTCTTTATTTTCGCCTTCAAACAAAACAGTTCTTGTGGTTCCTATTTGTTCTTCATAAAATGCTCTTCGTTTTTTAGCAGAAAGTCCACGCAACATCTTACTGCGCTTAGATCTCACGCTTTTTGGCACTACTCCATCCATCTTTGCAGCTTCGGTATTATCGCGCTCTGAGTAAGTAAAGACGTGTAAATAGGAAATATCCAGCTCGTTTAAAAAATTATAGGTTTCAAGGAAATGGTCATCCGTTTCACCTGGAAATCCAACAATGACATCCACACCAATACACGCATGTGGCATCACTTCCTTTATTTTTGAAACTCTGTCCACATACAATTCTTTCATATACCGACGCTTCATCTTTTTAAGAATGTCATTGCTTCCACTTTGCAATGGCACGTGAAAATGTGGCACAAATGCTCTAGATTGAGACACTAAATCTATAGTTTCGTTCTTAAGTAAATTTGGCTCTATAGAAGAAATTCGCAAACGTTCTATACCTTCGACTTTATCGAGCTCGGTTACTAAATCCAAAAATGTATGCTCATGCTTTTTGTTGCCAAATTCCCCTTTACCATAGTCACCAATATTTACACCTGTCAACACTATCTCCTTAATGTTTTTAGATGAAATTTCCTTAGCATTTTTTAGCACGTTTTCCATGGTGTCACTTCGTGAAATTCCTCTCGCCAAAGGAATGGTACAGTAGGTACACTTGTAATCACAGCCATCCTGAACTTTTAAAAATGCTCTTGTTCTATCTCCAATTGAATAACTGCCAACATAAAAATCCGCTTCTTCAATCTCGCAACTGTGAACTTCACCAAAGTCGTTTTTTGTGAGATCATTAAGATAATCTGTAATCTTAAACTTTTCTGTCGCGCCCAAAACCAAATCCACACCATTGACATCTGCCAGTTCTTCAGGCTTTAATTGGGCATAACAACCAATTGCTGCAACAAAAGCCTCAGGGTTTCCCTTTTGGGCTTGCTTTACGATGGTTTTAAAACGCTTATCCGCATTTTCGGTTACAGAACAGGTGTTTATCACATAGATATCGGCATTTTCACTAAAATCGACACGCTCAAAACCTTCATCCTTAAAACTTCTGGCTATGGTAGAAGTTTCAGAGAAGTTGAGCTTACAGCCTAAAGTGTAAAATGCGACTTTTTTTGTTGGTTTCATTCTTGTATTTTTACCAAGTTGGCAAATTTACAACATATAAGTTATATGCTAAAACTCACAAGATTATCAATTGTTTTCATTATCGTCCTGTCTTCTTGCAACTCAAAAAAAGAGACCAATAAAGAGCATCTTGTCTTTAGATATAACGAACACAAAAATATAGGCTCCTTAGACCCTGCGTTTTCTAAAGACTTGGCAGATATTTGGGCAACGCATCAGCTTTTTAACGGTTTGGTACAAATGGACAACCAACTCAATGTAAAACCTTGTATTGCCAAGAATTGGATAATTACCGATAGTGCCAAGACATACACCTTTAACCTAAGACATGATGTCTATTTTCATAAACATAATCTATTTGGAAAAGATTCCACTAGAATAGTAAACGCCTCGGATTTTGAATATAGCCTTAATCGCTTGAAAGACGAAAAACTGGCTTCACCAGGAAGCTGGGTGTTAAATAAAGTTGAAAGTTATTCCGCAATTAACGATTCTACTTTTCAAATTAAGTTGAAACAACCCTTTCCTGCCTTTTTAGGGCTACTTACCATGAAATACTGCTCGGTAGTACCAAAAGAAATCGTCGAACATTACGGCAACGATTTTAGGTCTAACCCTATTGGAACTGGTCCTTTTAAATTTAAACGCTGGGAAGAAAACATAAAGCTCGTTTTTAGGCGCAACAACAACTATTTTGAAATTGACGATAACGGCAAACAATTACCTTATTTAGAAGCCATAGCTATTACGTTTTTACCGGATAAGCAAAGTGAGTTTTTGCAATTTGCACAGGGAAATATTGATTTTGTATCTGGTTTGGATGCTTCATACAAGGACGAAATTTTGACATCTGACGGAAAACTAAAACCATTATACGCTGATGATGTTAATATGATCAGAGGCCCATACCTCAACACGGAATATCTGGCATTTTTTATGGAAACAGATGTTAAGGAACTCCAAGCCCTAAAGCTTAGAAAAGCAATTAATCTCGGTTTTGATAGGGCTAAAATGATGACCTATCTTAGAAATGGTATTGGCATACCCGCTTCGGGTGGTTTTATCCCAAAAGGATTGCCTGGTTTTGATGACTCCATTGGTTTTACCTATCAACCTGAAAAAGCGAAACAATTGGTAGCTGAGTTTAAAGCTGAAACTGGCATCCAAAATCCAGAAGTAACGTTAACTACGACAAGTAACTATCTGAGTTTTTGTGAATACATTCAGCGTGAAATCCAAAAACTAGGGATAAATGTTAATGTGGATGTGATTCCCGCATCAAGTCTAAAAGACGGCAAAGCTAATGGACAATTGGATTTTTTTAGGGCGAGCTGGATTGCTGATTATCCTGATGCCGAAAATTATCTATCATTGTATTACAGTAAGAATTTTGCACCCAATGGCCCAAACTATACTCATTATAATAATAAAGAATTTGATGCTTTGTATGAAGCTGCTTACCTAGAAACCAACATTACCAAGCGAGAAGAGCTATATACTAAAATGGATTCTTTAGTTATGGCTTCTGCACCGATTGTTCCTATGTTTTATGATGAAGTGGTGCGGTTTACCAGAAAAGAAGTAAAAGGTCTTGGGATTAATGCTACTAATTTGTTGGAGTTGAAAAGTGTAAAAAAAGGTATCAGGGATAAGGAATGAGGAATTAGAAACACCCAATGCCTGATAACTAATGCCTAAAACCCAGTAAAGTAATACAAATCATCACCGCCTTCTCCTCTATAGCGTCTTGAGGATAAATACCCTGTAGTGAGGTCTTCATTTAAAAAGAATGAGAAATCATCTCCTCTACTGTTTATAGGCTCTTCAAGAGACACTGGTTCTTGCGCATCGTCTTCTGATTCTAAATCGTAAACGTAAATATCCAAACCTCCTTTTCCCCCACGTCTATCTGAAGTAAAATATAGTTTGTTATCAGCACTAACGAAAGGAAAAATCTCAGTACGTGATGAGTTGATCTTGTCACCTAGTGGTGTAATTTCACCATAAGTTTTATGGTTAGTAACCGAAACTTTATATAAATCGGACTTTCCTTTGGTGCCCTTAACATCAGCAATAAAATACAAAGTAGAACCATCTGGACTCAATGCAGGATGCGCAAAATTATGATTTGGGTCACAGAATGGTAATGTTTCAAAATTAGTCCAGCCTTTTCCTTCTTCATATTCTGCACGTTGAATCTGTAGATTGTAGGTTTCAACACCTTTTAATTTATTCTCACCTTTATCCACATGATTGGTAGTAAAATACATATACTTACCATCTTTGGAAAATGTTGCCGAAGACATATTGAATCTACCCAGTTCTGTCTTTTCTACTGGTTTTTCGTTTTTTATTTCCCCATCCTCGCTCAATGGAGCTTCATACATGATGTAAATGAATCCATCATATTTATCTTTAATAGCTCTTCCACGCTTTGTAGTTAAGTTATGACTAAAGAAAATTTTGTCCCCAACAACTCTAGCCGCAAAATGATCGAGGTCAGTATTAATTTCCAGTTTTTTCACTTCAACATCCTCGTTTTGCGATAAGCCATAGGTTAAGGTCAGTAAAAGTAGTAGTGTAAATTTGGTTCGTAACATGGTTCTATGCTTTTCTGTATTGTTTGGTTTCTTCAAAAACGTGCTCTAAAATAGCTTTATCCTTGTCTGTGAACGCTTCTTTACGTCTTGCCATAACAACCTCAGCAACATCAAATGCTTTGTCAGTTTTATAGGTAACAAAACCTTTGCTTCCTCCCCAAGAAAAACTAGGGACGAAGTTTCGTGGAAATCCACTTCCAAAGATGTTAGCACTTACTCCAACAACCGTACCAGTATTGAACATGGTATTGATACCGCATTTACTATGGTCTCCCATCATCAATCCACAGAATTGCAATCCGGTTTTGGCAAAACCGCCAGTTTGGTAATCCCAAAGACGGACTTCTGCATAGTTGTTTTTTAAATTACTATTGTTGGTGTCCGCTCCTAGGTTGCACCATTCTCCCAAAACAGAATTTCCTAAAAAGCCATCATGTCCCTTGTTGGAAAAACCAAAAATCACCGAGTTGTTTACTTCACCACCCACTTTACTGTGTGGCCCAACAGTAGTTGGGCCGTAAATTTTGGTGGCTAATTTTAAGGTGGCATTATTACAAAGTGCAAAAGGACCTCTAACCACTGAGCCTTCCATGACTTCTGCATCTCTACCAATATAAATCGGTCCTGAACTTGCATTTAGCGTAACGTAATTTAGAGTTGCTCCTTTTTCGATAAAAATGTTCTCTGGATTTATGGTGTTTACAGTTGCAGGAATAGGCTTTGATTTTCTATCCTTTGTTATCAACCTAAAATCCTCCTCGATGGCTTCACCGTTTTTTGAAAAAATATCCCAAGTATGTTCAATCTTTAAAATTTCCCCCTGAAACTCAATGGCCTCGAATGTTGAAAAATCGTGGACTTCTTCGCCTTCCTTGGTAAAAAACGCAATGACATCCTCACCCTTAAACAACGCTTGATTATGTTTTAGGTTTTTTACAAATTCCACCACTTCCATATTTGGCAAAAAAGAAGCATTGATCATTATGTTCTCATCCATCTCTACCATCGGAAACTTATCCGAAAGGTAGTCTTCGGTAACTGTAGTGGTGGTATATTCGAGATACGATTCCCATTTTTGACGAATGGTAAGGACACCAACCCTAATATCTGCTACTGGTCTTGTAAATGTAAAAGGCAGCAGGTTATTGCGATATGGACCGTCGAAAAGTATATAGTTCATACAAGTTAGAAGTTAGAAGTTAGAAGTTAGAAGTTTTTCCTCCTAAATTTCAACTTAAATTACAATATCAAAAGTAGCGTAATTGTAGAAAACAAAAAAGCCCTTCTGATGTAGAAAGGCTTTTAACGTTTATCTGTAAACTATGTTTATTTTTTAAACTTAGCGTATTTGTTCTTGAATTTATCGATACGACCAGCGGTATCTACCAATTTAGACTTACCAGTGTAATAAGGATGAGAAGTTCTAGAGATTTCCAACTTTACTAATGGATACTCAACACCATCAACATCAATAGTTTCATTTGTCTCTGCCGTAGATTTAGTTAAGAAAACATCGTCGTTAGACATGTCCTTAAATGCTACTACTCTATAATTTTCTGGATGTATTCCTGCTTTCATCACTAAATGCTTTAAAATTTTTCGATTTTTTCGAGGTGCAAATTTAAGTATTTTTTAGAAATGTACAATCTTTTTAATAATTTTTATTTTACTGTTGTTCCTGTAACATTTCTTTATCTTTGAGTACTAACTAAACAATTAACCACTAAAACTAATTTAATTATGGAACATCAAAAACCTAAAACAGGTAAATTTGCTCTAAATTATGGCCTAATTTTAGGGCTAGTAATGATCTCAATTGCAGTAATTATGTACGTCACAGGTATGGCGCTCGAAGGAGTACAATGGCCAAATTATTTGTACTACATTATATTTCCTGTTGTAATTTTTTATGCCATCGGACAGTACAAAAAAGCTAATGCCAATGTTTTGAGCTTAGGAGATGCACTGAAGGTAGGTGTAGCAATAGCGGTAATCAGTGCTATCGTTTATGTATTATATGGTTTTATTTTCAACTATGTGATAGATCCTGAATTTATGGCGCAAGCATTGGATGTTGCAAAAGACAAAATGCTTGAGAATCCTAATATGACAGAAGAACAAGTAGAGCAAAGCATAAAAATGATTGAAATGTTTACCAACCCATTAATTGGTTCTGCATTCTGGATTGCCATGAGCGCACTCTTCGGTTTAATCTGGTCATTAATTGCTGGATTAGTAATGAAAAATAATTCATAGTAGAGCCTTAAATAATTTATTTATTTTTGAAGTCTAGACTTCAGACAACATCTATATGAACATATCAGTAGTTATACCACTACTTAACGAAGAAGAATCTTTAAAAGAACTACATGATTGGATTGTATCTGTGATGCAATCCAATCGGTTTTCTTACGAGATCCTTTTTATTGATGATGGTAGTACTGACAATTCTTGGCAAGTGATTTCTGAACTATCGGAAACCAACCCAAATGTTAAAGGAATTCGTTTTTTAAAGAATTTTGGTAAATCTCAAGCCCTACACGCAGGGTTTGCCAAAGCAGAAGGAGACGTGGTTATTACAATGGATGCAGACCTACAGGACAATCCAGAGGAAATCCCTGAATTGTACAAGATGATAACAGATGGTGAGTACGATTTAGTTTCTGGTTGGAAAAAGAAACGTTACGATTCTGTTATTTCAAAAAATTTACCTTCAAAATTATTCAATTGGGCGGCGAGACGAACGTCTAAAGTAAAATTGCACGATTTTAATTGTGGTTTAAAAGCCTATTCAAATCAAGTGGTTAAGCACATTGACGTTTATGGAGAAATGCATCGCTATATACCTGTATTGGCAAAAAATGCAGGCTTTGTGAATATTGGCGAGAAGGTTGTACAGCATCAAGCAAGAAAGTATGGTAAGACCAAATTTGGTATGAACCGATTTATAAATGGTTTCTTAGACCTTATTACCATTTGGTTTATTTCGCGCTTTGGCAAACGACCAATGCATCTTTTTGGAGCACTTGGAGTCCTAATGTTTATTATAGGATTTGGGTTTGCGCTTTATTTGGGTATCGACAAACTGTTCTTTAACCCAACAGGAAGATTAATCACGGACAGACCTCAATTTTATATTGCGCTTTCTACAATGATTATTGGCTCACAATTTTTTATAGCAGGCTTTTTAGGTGAACTTATTCTACGCTCCAAGCGCCAACAACAACGCTATTATATAAAAGATGAGATAAATTAACCTTATTTAGCCTTAATTTACTGAAAACTTAGTAAGCCTAAAATACCGAAATGTGTACTTTTGTAATATAAACATTCTTACCCATGATATACATTAAGCCAGAAATATTAGAACGCGTCAACAGTTGGCTAACTCCATCATTCGATAAAGATACCCAAGATCAAATAAAGCATATGATCGCTTCTGACCCAAAAGGACTGGAAGAAAGCTTTTATAAAGATCTTGAATTCGGTACAGGCGGTATGCGAGGCATCATGGGACTGGGCACCAATCGCATCAATAAATATACACTCGGTAAGAACACGCAAGGGTTGAGCAACTATTTGAAACAATCATTTCCTAATGAAAAAGTTAAAGTTGCCATTGCTTACGATTGCAGGCACAATAGTAAAACTTTTGGTAAAGTAGTTGCCGATGTGTTCTCGGCCAATGGCATACAAGTCTATTTGTTTGAAGATTTAAGACCAACTCCTGAATTATCCTTTGCTTTAAAACATTTAGGATGTCATTGCGGAATTGTATTAACCGCTTCCCACAATCCACCAGAATATAACGGCTACAAAGTTTATTGGCAAGACGGTGGGCAATTGGTACCACCTCAAGATGGAGAGATAATAAAAGAAATCAACAAATTGAATTACTCTGAGATTAAATTCGAAGCCAATACGGATTTAATTGAGTATATAGGCAATGCTGTTGATGACGTATTTATTAATGAATCAATTAGAAACGGGAGTTTTGAAACCTCTAAAGAAGCAAAGGAAAACCTAAATATTGTTTTTACCTCTTTGCATGGCACATCAATTATGTCCATTCCAGAAACTTTAAAGCGAGCAGGCTACACCAATGTAAATATCGTTAAAGAACAGGCTGATCCTAATGGAGATTTTCCAACGGTTGCATCACCAAATCCAGAAGAGCCGGAAGCCCTTAAAATGGCTATGGAATTAGCTGAGAAAGTAGATGGAGACATTGTTATTGGTACAGATCCCGATTGTGACCGATTGGGTGTGGTAACCCGAAATTTGGAAAATGAGCTCGTTATTCTCAATGGTAACCAAACTATGTTATTGATGACGGATTTTCTGTTGGAGCAATGGAAAAACTCAGGAAAAATAAAAGGTAATGAATTTATTGCCAGTACGATTGTATCCACACCAATGATGTCCGTTTTAGCTGATGCCTACAATGTGGAATATAAAATTGGATTAACAGGATTTAAATGGATTGCCAAAATGATCAAGGATTTTCCAGAACTTGATTTTATTGGTGGTGGCGAGGAAAGTTTTGGTTTCATGGTTGGTGATTTTGTAAGAGATAAAGATGCCGTTACCTCTACTCTCTTAGCCTGTGAAATTGCCGCACAAGCTAAGGCCGAGGGCAAAACATTATATGAAAAATTAATAGACTTATATGTTAAACACGGTTTTTATAAAGAACGCTTAATTTCATTGACCAAAAAAGGTATTTCTGGCGCAGAGGAAATTAGACAGATGATGATAGATGCTAGAGAAAATCCATTGACCAAGGTCAACGGCTCTAAAGTCATCCGAATAGAGGACTACCAGCTTTCTATTGCAAAAGATGTTCTTAACTTAAAAGAGGAAACCTTATTCATCCCAAAATCCAATGTACTGATTTACTATACTGAAGACGGCAGTAAAATTGCGCTAAGGCCAAGCGGTACCGAGCCTAAAATAAAATTCTATATTAGTGTTAATACCGACCTTGACAATGTGTCTGATTTTAAGAAAACGGAGCAATTGTTGGAAAATAGAATTGACGCTATCCTAAAGGATATGAATTTATAGTACATGAATTATATTAAAAAGCTTATACCTTTTGCTCTGCCTTACAAGAGGTATGCATATCTCAATATTTTCTTCAACGTATTGTATGCGCTATTCAGTACTCTTTCTTTTGTAGCACTTATACCAGTTTTTAAAGTGATTTTTAGTAATCAACGAGTAATTACTGCAAAACCGGATTGGAAAGGGTGGTTAAAACTACAGGACTATGGAGAGAGTTATCTAAATTGGTTTATTACTGAAAATATTGAGAAATACGGTGATTTTAAGGTTTTGATGATGATGGTTGGGGTAATCATAAGTATGTTCTTATTAAAGAATATATCGAATTATCTAGCTATGTTTTTCATAACCTTTTTGAGAAATGGTGTTTTAAAAGATCTGAGAAACAAACTCTATGATAAAATCGTAAACTTACCACTTGCATTTTATTCTGAAAAAACTAAAGGGGATACCATATCAAGAGTTAGTGCTGATGTTAATGAAGTAAGAAATTCATTCTTATCAATTTTAGAAATGATTGTCAGAGAACCTCTTACAATTCTATTTTCTTTGGTGATGATGGTTATACTAAGCCCAAAATTAACCTTGTTTGTTCTTGTTTTTATTCCAATTTCAGGTTTAATAATATCAAGAATCGGAAAATCCTTAAAAAAGGGATCATTAAAAGTTCAAAAAGAACAAGGTGTATTTTTATCTGTCCTGGAAGAGACCATGGGTGGATTAAGGATAATTAAAGCTTTTAATGTTGAAAAGTTATTTGCTGGTAAATTTGAAGCAAGCAACGATAGGTTTTACAAATATTCTAACAGAGTTTTAAATAGACAAAATTTAGCTTCACCTCTTAGCGAGCTTCTTGGTATTATAGTTATCGGTATTCTATTGATCTATGGTGGTTATTTGGTATTTGTAGACAAAACCATGGACGCTAGTTTCTTTGTTGGATATATTACACTTGCATATAACATTTTAACACCAGCCAAATCAATTGCCAAGGCTAGTTATAGTGTCAAGAGAGGTGACGGAGCTGCCAATAGAATTTTAGAATTCCTTGAAACTACAAATGAAATCACCGAAATACCAAATCCTATTGAAAAAGAAAACTTTGAAGATGAAATTTCTATTGAGAATATATCATTTAAATACGAAGATGAATTCGTTCTCAAGAATTTTAGCTTAAAAGTACCAAAGGGCAAAACTGTGGCTTTGGTTGGGCAGTCCGGTAGTGGAAAAAGCACAATTGCTAATCTCGTCACACGGTTCTATGATGTTAACGAAGGAAGTATTAGTATAGACGGTATAAACATTAAGGACTTTTCTAAAAAATCACTAAGAGGTTTTATGGGACTTGTTAACCAAGATTCCATTCTTTTCAATGATACAGTTGCCAATAACCTTAGAATTGGAAAGGAAGATGCCACCGAAGAAGAAATTATAGAAGCACTTAAAATTGCAAATGCTTGGGAATTTGTTAAGGACTTACCAACTGGAATAGATACCAATATTGGAGATTCTGGAGGCAAACTTTCAGGCGGACAAAAACAACGTTTGAGCATCGCTAGAGCCGTATTAAAAAATCCACCAATAATGATATTGGACGAAGCAACTTCTGCATTAGATACAGAAAGCGAGCGTTTGGTACAAGATGCATTGGAAAATATGATGAAAAACCGAACATCAATCGTTATTGCCCATAGACTTTCCACTATACAAAATGCAGATTTAATAGTAGTTATGCAAAAAGGTGAAATTGCAGAACAAGGCACACACACAGAACTTCTAGCTAAAAATGGTGTTTATAAAAAGCTCGTGGAAATGCAGAGTTTTGATTAGAAAACGATCTATTGAGATCGTACTAAGAGATAGGCATTATTAATTGTAATACTATCGGATGCTGGATTATTAGTGTTATTCCATCCAAAAACATGAATTTCGTGAGCATTGGTGCCAGCAGACCAATTTACCCAATCACTTGTTGCAACTCCACCATTTTGTGTTGCCGCAAAAGTCCAGCCAGAGGCGTTAGTTATGGGAAATGACTCTGCTAATCCATCATGAGCTCTTATTTGAAAATTATTTGTTCCAAGCGCATTTGTATATCTAATCACTAATTTTATCTGTATGTTCCCAGATGCATTGTAAATAGAAGGTTCTATTGAAGAATCCATTGTGTTCAAATCTATACCACTAGTACCATGATTCATATCATAATTACCACTAGAGTAAATCGGTATAGAAGACACTGGATTGATATTATCTTCCCAAGTAACAACACCAGCTGCATCAGTCTGCATTATTTGCCCATCAGTTCCTCTGGATTCTGGTAAAATATAATTATCCGTAGCATCAGTTCCTATAGAAACCCGACCTAAAAAATAACCAGAAAAACTATTTGATTTTCTAACATCTGAATATATGCCATAATGTACTCCACCTGCAGTTGGATCAAAATAATTGTTAACTCCGTATTTATTCCCATCATTGGGGCTTGTCACATTATTATCCAATCCATAAAAATCTTGCCCTCCATTGACCACATTTGAAACACCATACATAACTCCTGATGAAGATGTGAATTGGTTGTAAGAACCGTATTGATTTCCCATTGCTAAATTGTTAAATACTGAATAAGCACCATAATTATTAGCGCCAGTTGCAATTGTACCAGAAAAATCATTATCAATACCTTTAGTCATTAGGCCTTCACTTCCTAAGAACTCATTTTTTACACCTGTTATTTCAGTGGCTGCTCCATTGAATTCATTGTGACTTCCTATTGCAGAAACCGAACTACTTGAAGCCGATAACAAATTATGTATACCTTTACCTTCAGTACCATCTGGTACAGAAATTTCATTAACTAAGCCAAATTTAAATCCGCCACCAGCTTGCATTTGATTGACAATGCCGTAATGAGTACCAGTACCAGAATTCCCTATAAATTGAAAAATACCATATTGATTTTGACCAGAATCACCTGTCATTGACGTAAAGACACCATAATCCGTTGGACTAAGAGAATTTGATGAGTCAAAACTATTGTACAGACCATATCTGATAGCAGAATCAGATTGTTCAAAATTATTGTACACACCGCGCTCATCAAATGAAGAACCATCAAAGTTATTATGCAGTCCATAATGGGCAGCACCTCCAGTATTTGTAATCTGATTGTATAAACCAGTTATAGCACCAGTACCTGATCCAGAAAAGACGTTAGTGCTTCCATATTTAGAGCCAGACCCCGTACCTAACAAATTGTTGTACACACCGTAATGTGGATTATTCCCTGTTCCTCCTAATAAATTATAAACTCCTCGCTGTGGGTCAGCATTTGTCATATTTCCGGATACCTCATTAAAAATTCCTGAAGTCACTCCACTTGTTACTCCATTAAATAAGTTAATGGTTCTAGTATCAATAATTTCCCTAACATCTAGATTATAATCTGCAGTATTCTTTCCAATAGCAACATTACCTTGCGTATAAATATCATCAGCTATATTGGTAGGTGCGTTAGTGGTATTTTCTAAATAAAAATCTGCATCATCGCTTAATGTTTGCTGTATAGGCATCCATTGCGCACCATTAAAAAAATAAAAACCAGTGCCATTTCCACCAGTAACGCTAGCATTGGTATTCCAAACTAACAATCCTGTTGCTGGAGCATTGATTGGAGAAGTAACATTACCTACATCTATTAAAGCAATACGTGGCACCAAAACACCTTTATCTGTTGCCGTGATATCTAACATTGAAGATGCATCTGGATTTGTTGTTCCAATACCCACTTGGCTAAAAATGAATATAGGCAGAAACAGTGAAAAAAGTAGGGAGAATAGTTTCATGGCTGTTAATCTTTTAAAAAGTAAAGTAGACTAAGTTACAATAATTCGATAAAAAAATATATAATTATCGAGGTAACATCAAAAATATCAGGCAAATAGGTTTGGTATCTAAAAAATAAAAAGGATGCACTTTTACATGCATCCTTCGTTTTTGTTACCAGATTTGGGGAAACTGATAACAGTTAATAGGTTAAGCTGTGTCAAACATATAATAAATAATCCTAGTAAACAAGAAAAAAATGCTTTTTATCGTATTTTTTTGCTTTTTATCGAAGTTTTTAGGTATAAGCAACTGATTATCAACAGGAATGTATTTTAGTAAAAAATTAAAAAAATTTTACATTAAACTTTTAGTATTTTCAAAGGTCTAAATATTAAAGTAAATGGCTTGATTGACGAATCAGAATTTATAACACGCCTACAGAATCCTAAATCTAAAGAAACGGCTTTTAGGGAGTTATTAAGTCTCTATAAAGAACGTTTGTATTGGCATATAAGAAAGATTGTAATTTCTCATGATGATACTGACGATGTGCTTCAGAACACCTTTATCAAAGTACATCGTAGCATTGATAAATTTAAAGGAGACAGCAAGCTGTACTCTTGGCTATACCGTATCGCTACAAATGAATCCATAACCCATATCAATAAGAACGCAAAGCGATTACAAATTTCTAACGAGGAATATCAAACCAATACCATAAACAATTTAACGGCCGACGTTTATTTCGAAGGTGATGAAATTCAATTAAAATTACAAAGAGCCATTGCTATGTTACCACAAAAGCAACAGTTGGTGTTTAACATGAAATATTTTGACGATTTAAAATACAAGGAGATTTCCGAAATATTAGAAACAAGCGAAGGTGCATTAAAAGCATCATATCATTTGGCAGTAAAAAAAATAGAAAACTTTTTAACTTCAGATTAAACCATTTTATTAATTTGAAGTCATAGGTATTGTAACAAGTTCAGCAAAACGTGAAAAAAAATAAGTTACATAACATTAAAAAGATAGGTTTTAAAACACCTGAAAACTACTTTGAGTCTTTTGAGGATAAACTCTTTGAGCGTATTTGTGAAAGCGAATCAATAAGCGATGTACAGTCAACTGGTTTTAAAGTCCCGAAAGGTTATTTGAATTCTGTTGAAGACACTGTAATGCACAAATTGAATGAAGGTGAAACCCGTGTAGTGAAACTGAGTTCTAGGAAAAAATTATATTACATTGCTGGTGTTGCAGCGTCTTTAGTATTTCTTATTGCCATATTCTTCGGAAAAGGTGGTTCTACTGAAGAACTTTCATTAGAAATGGTTGAAACTTATTTTGAAAACAGTGATTTAGATAGTTATGAATTAGCTCAGTTATTGTCTGATGCAGACATCCTTGAAGAGGATTTTATTTTAATTGAAACAGAATACAACGAAGAGAACTTAGAATCATATCTTTTAGAAAACACAGATATAGAATCTATTTTACAACAATAAAACAATAACCATGAAAAGATTAATCCTAATAGTGCTTTTACTAACCAGTGCAGCTAATTTTGCTCAAGGAGGTGAAAAAATTCAAGAACGGATAAAGGCTCAAAAAGTAGCATTTATAACAGAAAAGCTAGAATTAACTTCTGAAGAAGCTCAACAATTTTGGCCAATATACAATGAATTTGAAGCTAAAATAGAAAAGATTAAATCTGAGGATCTAAGACCACTAAAAAAGGAAATGCGCCAAGGTGATGTTAGTGACAAACGCGCTGGTGAAATCTTAGAAAAACTTCTTGAAGCAGAAACCGAAATGCATAACGCCAAGCTAGAACTGGCAGAAGACTTAAAAAAGGTTATCCCTGCTAAGAAAATAATTATGCTTAATGTTGCCGAAGACCAATTTAACCAAAAGCTATTGGACAAATTAAAAGAATTTAGAGATCGTCGCCAAAATAGACGAAACTAAATTATAAGAGGCCATAGCGTCTCTTTTTTTATTCTCTAAAGGTCAGTTTGCTAATACTTCCCTTGCCTGCTGCATAAGCTACGGAATCGTTTAAAAAACGAATAGTGTAAAAACCTTCATCGCTAAGGTGTTTCCAAGTATCACCAGCATCGTTGCTATAATCTATTCCTTTAAACCCTATTGCAACTAATTTCTTAGCATTAGAATTTGGTATGTATTGCACACAACTTCTGTAACCTGGTCCTTTACCATTGGCAACAACTTGCCATGTTTTGCCACCATCAATTGATCTTATTTTATTATTTAGAGTATCATTAGGCTTGGTGTAATCGCCACCAATAGCAAAACCATTAGTTTCATCATAAAAATCAACAGAATACATACCTGTAGTTTCTTTGCCTTGAATAATTGGTGTATCGAAAACTTCCCATGTTTTTCCTTTATCGGGCGAATATAGAATTCGACTTGCCTTACCACCTGTGGCTACCCAAGTATGATCTCCAACTATTGAAATATTGGTATCACTAGCCGCAAAAGCTGCTTCTCCTTCTCTGGCTTTTGGCAAATCATCACATGACAATTTTGTCCAAGTATCGCCTCCATCTCTGGTAATAATGATACTCATACAATTATCCGTTGGGTCTCCAATGGCGATACCTTCTTGGTCGTTCCAAAAGTCCATGGAATCGTAAAAGGCTTTTTCGTGGGTTTCTTTATAGACTAAGTTGATTGAATCTTTATCAACCTTATACAACAAAGAAGGTGAAGAAATGCTTATCAAAAATCCAGCTTTATTTGTGATTGCTAATGAGCGAAAATTTGGTATTAAGGAATCATGTTTTAGCTGGATAGTTTTTATAGCTATTTCATCAAGTATAATTGAATCAATTCCATTAATAACCGATGGCAACATAAAACTCCGCACACCTACTTCACCATTGGAAGTTGCAAACACAATACCGTCTCCATCTATTTCCAATGCCCTAACATTCAACAGTGAATCTTGCAATAAAGTTTCAATTTCAACCTTAGAAAAATTTCTTCTTTTTTCAGGTTCTTCAGATTTACAAGAACTTAGATTCAACATCAGAAAACAAACCAGTAAAACTCTCATATTTTCAATTTTTCCTAAAAATAGAAAAGCTTCGTGATATAATCACAAAGCTTTAAATATTAACAATAATAAATTAACAAAATCGGGTTGAATTGATTTGCGATCTTCAATAAATCACTTGCACAACCCCATTTATTCTTTCTTTTTAGAGTTCCCTCTCCTACCACGCCTTTTTATGGCATCGTTTATCATTTTTGAGAGCTTTTCTTTTTGCTCTTCATTACAAATCTCCCTAACACTCTGAAAATGCCTAAACATTTCCAAATCTATTTTCTTCTCCTCTAATGCAATTAAATCGGTAATCGAGTCTAAAAAAGAAGGTGGTACTTCCCTGTCTGGCATTTTTGAGTACATTACCTCCTTAAGATTCCCTATTTCTTTTGATATGGATTTTACTTTATCAAAATGTATTGTCTTTAAGGAATCAAATTTTTGCATTTGCTTTTCGTCAAAATCCAACGCTTTTATCATTGAAAATTGAGATTTCCGATTCTTATGGTCTTTCTTACTTAAATAGTGAACCAAAAAGAACCCATTTGAAATAATAAGAAATATCAATAATATGTATAGTATGGTTTGCCTTTTCATGTCCAAAATTAATTAAAGATAGATGTATAGGTTTCTTCACCAAAATCATAAGTATCCACAAATTCTTCAACTTTTGAATTGTAATCTTCGGAAGTCAAGCTCTTGTATGCATAAATATTCAATACAATAAATAACACCAAGGTAGCAAACTGCAAACTTGGGGTAAACCAAGATACAATTGCCTCATTTTTAGCTTCTGATGCATTTCTGATTTGGTGCATCACCTTTTCCTTAAAAAAAGGAGATATCTTCACCTCTTCGATCTTCTCAATTGAAGACAAGGTGTGTTCAACTTTCTTATCTATTTTAGGATTCGTTCTCATATTCATTGTATTAGATGCTAAAAATTAAAAAAACTTGTGCTAATATTCATTTTTATAATAATCCTTCAATAACTTTTTTAGATTCTTTTTGGCTCTAAACATTACCGATTCTACCGAAGACAGTGACCTATCGGTAATCTCTGCTATTTCCTGATAGCTCTTGCCATCAACTTTGTGCAACGTAAATATTATACTCTGACTTTCAGGTAAACTATTAATGGCCTTAAATAAAGTTGCGTTAAGTTCTTTATTTTCCAGTAAAATTCCAGGGTGATTGATTTCCGTAAAATAATCGGTCTTATCAATCGGAATTGCATTACCAGTTATCGATTGCATAAAAGCAAAACGTTTTTTTGTATTCTTTTTTCTTATAAACTCAAGGCATTTATTAGTAGTAATTCTATAAATCCATGTTGACAATTTGGATTCACCTTTAAATTTAGAAATGGAATTAAACACCTCTATAAATACATCTTGCGCTATATCCTCAGCATCTTCCACATTAGGCACAAAAGACAAACAGGTGCCAAATACTTTCTGCTGAAAATCGTCAACAAGTTTACTGTAAGCAGCAGTACTCTTTTGCTGTAATTCAATTATAAATTCTGTTTCAGTCAAAAACCTAGCTCAAAAAGTTACTATATAGATGCAATTTTAGCAAAAAACTTGCAGCCATCTCTATTATTGCACCAAAAGATAAAGACTTTATCGTAAACTGCCACACATCCCAACTTTTATACTACCTTTGCATGCTAATTTTTTGCAATGCGACTACACAGAAATTTATGTTTTGCGGTTATTGATGGTTTACACAAAATCTTCAATGAGAACGAATATGCCGACAAGGTCGTTCAGCACTTATTAAAACGTGATAAACGTTGGGGAAGTCGAGACAGAGGCTTTATTTCCGAGACCGTTTATGAGATTGTGAGATATAAGCGTCTTTATTCTGAAATTGCAGATGTGAAAGCACCTTATGATAGGGACAATCTTTGGAGGCTGTTTGCTGTTTGGGCAACTTTAAAAGGCATTAGACTACCTGACTGGAAATACTTTACCGATACTCCAACCAGAAAAATTAAAGGGCGTTTTGATGAGCTTTCTAAAATCAGAAAGTTTCGCGAATCCATTCCTGATTGGATGGATAATTTGGGGGTTGAAGAATTAGGCGAACAAACATGGACAAAGGAAATTGCCAAACAGAATGAACAAGCTGATGTTATTCTTAGGGTCAATACGTTAAAGACCAACAAAAAAGACCTCCAACTAAAGCTACAATCAGAGGATATTGAAACCGAGTTTCTACCAGACCATCCTTCAGCACTAAAACTAAAAGAACGTGCCAATGTATTTATAACCGAAGCCTTTAAAAATGGTTGGTTCGAAGTGCAAGACGCATCTTCGCAATTGGTTGCGGATTTCCTAGATGTAAAACCAGGCATGAAAGTTGTTGATGCTTGTGCAGGAGCTGGTGGTAAAACCTTGCATTTGGCATCACTTATGGAAAATAAAGGTCAGGTCATTGCCATGGACATTTATGAGAGCAAACTAAAGAAGCTCAAAATTAGAGCGCGTCGCAATGGAGTTCATAACATTGAGATGAAAGTGATTGACTCCACTAAACCCATTAAAAAACTGCATGGTAAAGCAGACCGTTTGTTGATAGATGCACCTTGTTCTGGTTTAGGAGTTTTAAGGAGAAATCCTGACGCAAAATGGAAGCTAGAACCAGCGTTTATCGAAAATATAAAAAAAACACAATCAGAGGTCTTACAACAATATTCTAAAATGGTGAAATCTGGAGGTAAAATGGTGTATGCGACCTGTTCTGTTTTACCGTCTGAAAACGAAAAACAAGTTGAAAAATTCTTATCCACAGAAGTCGGAAAAGAGTTTACCTTTGTAAAAGAAAAGAAAATATTGGCCCATGAATCTGGTTTTGACGGATTTTATATGGCCTTACTAGAAAAAAAATAGCTACACTACATTACTATATTATTGCTTATGAAAAACTTTTACTTCTTAGTTGTCTTAACACTTTTATGCACTGTAGCGAGCGCACAAGCTCCTGCAAATTATTATAGCTCTGCCGACGGTTTGACTGGATATGCACTTAAAACCCAGCTAAAGCAAATAATCAATAGTGTAAATGACGGTTTATCACCAGAATACACCCACAACAATCAGGGTGACAATTTAGATGGACTCTATGCTACGAGCGATAGAGACAATTATTACGAAAACGATAATACCATTCTCGATATTTATTCTGAAGATCCAAGCGGTGCAGATCCTTACAATTATAATTATGGTAGTGATGAATGTGGTAATTATGATAGCGAGGCGGATTGCTATAACAAAGAACATATAATTCCACAGTCTGCTGTAAATGATGCCAGTCCTATGATATTTGATGCACATCACGTAGTACCTACAGATGGACGTGTCAATGGTTTTAGAAGTAATTTACCATTTGGTGTTGTTGACGATTCTCAGTTGATTTCTCAAAGTGGTATTTCTAACCCTACAATGAATGGCTCTAAAGCAGGCGGGAATTTAAATAGCGGCTATTCTGCAGGCTATACAGGTACTGTTTTCGAACCTATAGATGAGTTTAAAGGTGATGTAGCGAGAATGTATTTTTATTTTGTTACACGCTACGAAGACCAAGTTGACAACTGGAGTGCTTACGCAATGTTCGATGGTTCTAACGATAAAGCCATTGCTGATCCTTTTTTAAATATTCTGCTTACTTGGCATCAAAACGATCCAGTATCTCAAAAGGAAATTGATAGAAACAATGCCATTTTTAATTACCAAAACAACAGAAACCCATTTGTTGACAACCCACAATACGTTACAGATATTTGGGTTTCAGAACCAGATACCGAAGCACCAACAGACCCAACCAACTTGGTAGCTTCGAACCCTACCGACAATGCAATAGATTTAAGCTGGACAGCATCTACTGACAATGTTGCTGTTGCTTCTTATGATGTTTACATTGATGCTGTTTTTTCATTTAATACCGGAAATACAGGCACAAGTACAACCGTTACGGGTTTAATGGCAGACACCTCTTATTGTTTTACCATTAGAGCTAGAGATACATCAGGCAATGAGTCTGGTTTAAGTAATCAAGATTGCGAAACAACTACAGACAATGGGTCTTCAGGAGGTGATTCAGATATATTCTTTTCAGAATACATTGAAGGTTCTGGAAATAATAAAGTTTTAGAGATAGCTAATTTTACCGGATCGAATGTGAATTTATCAATATACACACTAAAGCTTAGCACTAATGGCAATGCTTCTTGGGGATCCGCTTACACTTTCCCGTCTGGTGCTACTATTGCTAATGAAGACGTTTTTGTAGTCGCAAACGGAGGTGCTGCTGTCTGTACGAGTGAGTATGACGACCTCAACAATGCGATAACATCATTTAACGGCAATGATGCTATCGGATTATTTAAGAATGATGTACTAATTGATATCTTAGGAGATTTTAACAGCAGTGCCAATTACGCTCAAAACACAACATTAGTAAGAAAACCTACAGTAGATGGACCAACCACAACATTCGATATTAATGAATGGAATAGTTTTGGGTCTGATAATTGTGATGACTTGGGTTCTCACGAACAAACTTTAAGTATTGATGACTTTTCTACAAGTAAAATTTCTATTTATCCAAACCCTGTAAAATCTGTTCTAAATATTGTTTTAGGCAACCAAGAAACAACCAAAATTGAAATATTTGATATTTTAGGAAAACGAGTATACAACAAAGAGTTATCAAACTCTGGAAGTATTAACCTTCAAAATTTAAAAACAGGTGTTTACATCATTAAATTTATTCAGCAAAATAAAAGTGTCAGTAAAAAACTGATAAAAACCTAATTTCAAAAAAGCAGCTCTTTAGCTGCTTTTTTTGTTTAAAACTTGTTGAATAAGTCTTTCCTTTAACACTAATTAAATACATACATATGATTAAAATAAATTAACTTTGTGTTTTTATTTTTCACACCAAACACAACATATAAATGATTCATTTCTTTGGAAACCAAAACAGCAAAGTTTTTGCTGTTCAAGCAACAAAAGAATTATCAACTGAAACCATCTCTAAACTGACATGGTTATTTGGCAACCAGCCAAAAATAGAACAAGCATCACTAGATGCTTTTTTTGTTGGTCCAAGAGCCGCAATGATTACGCCTTGGAGTACCAATGCTGTAGAAATTACTCAAAACATGGGGATTTCTGGTATCATTAGAATTGAAGAATTCAATGCTATAACTGAAGATTTCAAAGGGTACGACCCAATGATTTCTGAAAAATTTTCAAGCTTAAATCAAGACATATTTACCATAAATATGCAACCAGAAGCAATTCTTGACATTGAAGATATTTCGGCATACAACCAACAAGAAGGTTTAGCGCTTAGCGACGAAGAAATAGACTATTTAGAAGGTGTTTCTAAAAAAATAGGACGACCTCTAACAGACTCTGAAGTATTTGGCTTTTCACAGGTCAACTCTGAGCACTGTCGTCATAAAATTTTCAACGGAACTTTTGTTATCGATGGTGAAGAGAAACCAACGTCCTTATTCAAATTGATTAAAGAAACATCGAAGCAAAATCCAAACGATATTGTTTCTGCCTACAAGGATAATGTTGCATTTATAAAAGGACCTGTTATAGAGCAGTTTGCTCCAAAACGTGCTGATGTTCCGGAATATTACCAAACCAAAGATTTTGAATCTGTAATTTCCTTAAAAGCAGAAACACACAATTTCCCAACAACGGTAGAGCCTTTTAATGGTGCTGCTACAGGTTCTGGTGGAGAAATCAGAGACAGACTTGCTGGTGGTAAAGGTTCTATTCCGTTAGCTGGAACAGCTGTTTACATGACATCATATTCACGTTTAGAAGAAGAACGTCCTTGGGAAAAGGCTTTTCCTGAGCGCAAATGGTTGTACCAAACACCTATGGATATTCTAATTAAAGCATCTAACGGAGCCTCAGATTTTGGAAATAAATTCGGGCAACCTCTTATTTGTGGTTCTGTTTTAACCTTCGAACACCAAGAGGGCACTGATAAAATCGGCTATGACAAAGTAATTATGCAAGCTGGTGGTATTGGTTACGGAAAAGCAGACCAAGCCATAAAAGATATACCAAAAGCAGGCGATAAAATCGTAATCCTTGGTGGTGATAATTACAGAATTGGTATGGGAGGTGCTGCTGTGTCGTCTGCTGATACTGGCGAATTTGACAGTGGCATTGAGCTAAATGCCGTTCAGCGTTCTAACCCAGAAATGCAAAAACGTGCTGCAAATGCTGTTCGTGGCATGGTAGAAAGTGACGAAAACCATATTGTTTCGATTCACGATCATGGTGCTGGTGGACATCTTAACTGTTTATCAGAATTGGTTGAAGATACTGGTGGAAAAATCGATTTAGACAAATTACCTGTTGGTGATCCAACGCTTTCTTCAAAAGAAATTATTGGAAATGAGTCTCAAGAACGTATGGGATTAGTTATTGGCGATAAGCATTTAGAAGTACTTCATAAGATTGCTGATAGAGAACGTTCACCTATTTATGATGTTGGTGAAGTTACCGGAAAACACCGTTTTACATTTGAGTCTGAAACCAATGGAGACAAACCAATGGATTTGGCTCTAGAAGATATGTTTGGTAGCTCTCCAAAAACCATAATGACAGATCATACGGTTGAAAAAAACTACAGTGATGTATCTTACAACAGAGATAGTTTTTACGATTATTTAGACCAAGTTTTACAGCTAGAAGCCGTTGCCTGTAAAGATTGGCTAACCAATAAAGTAGACCGTTGTGTTGGTGGTAAAGTTGCCAAACAACAGTGCGCAGGACCATTACAATTGCCATTGAACAATGTTGGTGTAATGGCTTTAGATTATAAAGGTAAAGAAGGTATTGCTACCTCAATTGGCCACTCACCTATTTCTGGATTGATAGATCCTGTAGCTGGTAGTAGAAATTCTATAACCGAAGCCTTAACCAATATTATTTGGGCTCCACTTAAAGAAGGTCTGAAAAATGTATCGCTTTCTGCTAACTGGATGTGGCCTTGCAAGAATGAAGGTGAAGACGCGCGTTTGTACGAAGCGGTGAAGGCGGTTTCAGAATTTGCTATAGACTTAGGCATTAATGTACCAACAGGAAAAGATTCGCTTTCTATGAAGCAAAAATATCCTGATGGTGATGTTATTTCTCCAGGTACAGTTATAATTTCAGCTGCTGCAAACTGTACTGATATTAATAAAGTTGTTGAACCTGTGTTCCAAAAGAACGAAGGTGATATTTACTATATCAACTTATCTCAAGACAACTTTAAGTTAGGCGGAAGTTCTTTTGCGCAAGTGATCAATAAAATTGGTAGCGAAGCGCCAACCGTTAAAAGTGCTGATTATGTAAAAACGGTTTTCAATACCATTCAACAATTAATATTAGACGGTAAAATTGTCGCTGGACACGATGTGGCTTCAGGTGGTTTAATCACTACACTTTTAGAATTTTGTTTTGCAGATAATACTATTGGTGCAGAATTAGATTTAACCGCTTTAGCTGAAAAAGATTCTTTCAAAATACTTTTTGCCGAAAACTCAGGAATTGTATTTCAAGCTAAAGACAAGAGTATAGAAACCATGTTATCCGAAGCTAAAATTGATTTTCATAATATTGGTAAAGTGATGGATAGCGATGTACTTAGTGTTATCAATGGTAAAGAAGCCTTTACTATGACCATTTCGAAACTAAGAGATATGTGGTACAAAACTTCTTTCCTACTCGATCAAAAACAAACCGCCAATGGTTTAGCTGAAGCGCGTTACAATAACTATAAGCAACAACCACTTCAATATACATTCCCAAGTCATTTTACAGGTAAATTACCTGGTATTGATAGTAGCAAACCAAGACCAAAAGCAGCAATTCTGCGTGAAAAAGGAAGTAACTCTGAACGCGAAATGGCAAATGCCATGTACTTAGCTGGTTTTGATGTTAAGGATGTACACATGACCGATTTAATTTCTGGTCGTGAAACTTTAGAAAACATTCAGTTCCTTGGTGCCGTTGGTGGTTTCTCAAACTCTGATGTTTTAGGCTCTGCTAAAGGTTGGGCTGGTGCCATAAAATATAACGAAACAGCAAACAAGGTTATCAAAAACTTTTTTGAAAGAGAAGACACATTATCTGTTGGAATTTGTAACGGTTGCCAATTATGGATGGAATTAGACCTTATCAATCCAGAGCACGAGGAGCATGGAAAAATGGTACACAATGATTCTCATAAACACGAAAGTGCATTTACTTCGGTAAAAGTTCTAGAAAATAATTCTGTGATGCTATCCTCCTTAGCAGGAAGCACTTTAGGCGTTTGGATTTCTCATGGCGAAGGAAAATTTAGCCTTCCTTATGCCGAGGATCAATACAATATTGTAGCAAAGTATGGTTATGCAGCATATCCTCATAACCCAAATGGTTCAGATTTTAATACAGCTATGATGACTGACAAAACTGGAAGACATTTGGTAACGATGCCACATATAGAGCGTTCTATGTTTCAGTGGAATTGGGCAAATTACCCTAAAGACAGGAAAGACGAAGTCTCTCCTTGGCTAGAAGCTTTTATAAATGCCAGAAAGTGGATTGAAAACAAATAAAACCACTAAAAATTTGCATATTTAATATTTTGCCGTAGTTTACTCACATTTAGTAATTGCTATGACGCTAAAATATTATAACACAGGTGGTGTAAATTCTTTAATCGAAGAATTTTTTCACCTCACCTTTGACGAAAGCGATCTTCCTTTTGAATCTAAAGTTCTTCCTATTTGTTCTCCTACAATTACATATATCTATAACAACCAGCATAGGTTTTTATACAAAAAAAAGCAAACACTATGCAATCAGCTTATTCTAACTGGGCAATTCTACGATTCTTATCAATTTTTAGTTGAAGAAAAAGGACACTCCTATGGAATATCATTAAAACCAACTACACTTTATAAACTAACAAAATTGGATGTGTCAAAAATTAAAAACAAACATGTTCAATTGTCCAAATTTTCTAAAGATCTACATGATATATTAAATCCGATATTCCTTAAATATGAAGATGAAATACCAAAACTAAGCCAAAACTTAAAAAAAGTCATTTCAAAAGTACCAGTAGAAACCAATTCTGAAATTGATACAATTGACCAAGCTATTGAAATAATTCATTCTAGGGAAGGTATGCTTAACGCTTACGAATTATTGGACTATATTGGTTATAGTCAAAAGACCTTAGAAACACATTTTAAGAAAATTGTCGGCATAACACCTGGCAAGTACATACGCTTATTTAGATTTTTGAGATTAATGCGCAAATATGAGAGCAATACCATTAAATTAAAAGATTTAATCTACATGTACAATTATTATGACCATTCACATTTCTCAAAAGACTTTAGACATTTTATGAAAGAATCACCAAAAAACTACTTCAAATCTGAACATCCTTTCCTAAATAAATATCTAAACAAATGATGTTTCGATAATTTACATCATTACATCATATATTGTATTTACATTTGAAGAGGTACTTTTTTTGCTAATAAATGACAATTACTTAGGGATATTGCTTAAATTTTATTAGTAGTTAGGGTTAAAAAGTATCTATTATATAAAAGGGCTCTTTGATTTAGAGCCCTTTTTCAATTCTAAGGATTTATTATAATAATGACTAAAAATTCAATTTTTATCTCCGATAAATTTTAACTCTATAAAATAATAGCTTTAATTTTCATATTTTCGTAAAAACCCCTAGTTAGATTTTGCTTATTTAGATTATGACAAACGTAACTCGTCTTTTCGATTTTCCTTACTACCAATTAGAGAACAAACCTAACCCAAAAGCTTTGGTTACAAAATATGACGGTAAATGGACGCCTATGTCCACTGAGGAATATTTAGACAAGGCCAATGCTGTAAGTCGAGCACTACTAAAGCTTGGAGTGCAAAAAAATGACAAAATAGCTGTAATATCGTCAACCAATAGAACAGAATGGAACATCATGGATATTGGTGTACTTCAAATAGGTGCACAAAATATCCCAATCTATCCCACCATTTGTGCAGAAGATTACGAATACGTATTAAACCACAGTGAATCCATTTACTGCTTCGTATCCGATAAAGAAGTGTTAGAAAAAGTCAAAAAAGTACAAGGCAATACAAAGTTAAAGGAAGTCTATTCTTTTGATAAAATAGAAGGTTGCAAGCATTATTCTGATCTATTTGAACTTGGTAAAGATGTAAGCACTCAGAATGAAGTTGAAGCGAGGAAAGAGAATGTAAAACCAGAAGACTTAGCTACAATAATATATACCTCTGGTACAACCGGAAGACCAAAGGGTGTTATGCTTTCTCATTGGAATATAACGAGTAATGCATTGGATGCGTCTAAACGGCTTCCTAAAATCGATGAAGACACAAGGATATTAAGTTTCCTACCTATTTGTCATATTTTTGAGCGTGTGCTTATATATATTTACCAATATGCAGGAACCAGTATATATTTTGCCGAAGCACTAGATAAGATCGGTGATAATGCCAAAGAAATAAAACCTCATTTAATGAGTGTGGTACCTCGACTCCTAGAGAAGGTTTTTGATAAAATAATGCTTAAAGGTGAAGACCTTACAGGAATTAAAAAAGCTTTGTTTTTTTGGGCCGTGAGTTTAGGTGAACAATGGCAACCTTACAGAAAAAATGGTGGCTGGTATGAATTTAAATTAAAAATTGCCAATAAATTAATCTTTAGCAAATGGCGTGAAGCCCTCGGTGGAGAGTTAGGCACCATGGTCTCTGGTAGTGCAGCATTGCAACCAAGATTAGCGCGAATTTTTGGTGCGGCTGGGATGCAAGTAATGGAAGGTTACGGTTTAACGGAAACCTCTCCTGTTGTATCTGTAGGTATGTATAAAGACAACCATTATAAAGTTGGCACTGTAGGAAAGCCTATAGATAATGTTGAAGTAAAAATTGCTGATGATGGAGAAATCCTAATCAAAGGCCCTAACGTTATGATGGGTTATTACAAAGACCCAGAAAAAACAGCCGAAGTCATGACGGAAGACTACTTCCACACAGGTGACAAAGGCGAAATTGATGCAGACGGGTTTTTAAAAATTACAGGTCGTAAAAAGGAAATGTTTAAGACTTCTGGAGGTAAATACATTATCCCGACGCTATTGGAGAATGACCTGAAGCAATCCTTATTTATTGAACAGGTCATGGTCATTGGTGAAGGTGAGAAAATGCCTGGTGCATTTATTCAGCCAAATTTTGATTTTGTAAGAGATTGGATAGAACTAAAAGGACATAAAATTGGAAGTTCTGAACAAGAGATTTCGTCATCGGAAATTGTGATTAATCGCATTCAAAAAGAAGTTGACAAGTACAATAAAAAATTTGGAAAATGGGAACAAATAAAACGCTTTGAACTTACTCCCGAAGCTTGGACCATTGATGCTGGTCACCTCACTCCTACCATGAAAATAAAACGAAGTGTCATTAGAGAAAAATATGATGCGCTTTATGAAAAAATCTATAGACCTTAGCCAATAGCAAGAGACCATTATCTACTGAATAGCAACACTTTAAGTAATTTGTTATATATTTAGACATACTAACTAAATAATATCAAATTATGAAAACAAAAACTTTTGCGATTGCTGGACTTGTAGGTGGTGTCGTAGATTGGCTATTGGGCTGGCTATTTTATGGCATTATTTTCGCCGACACATTCCCCCAACCCGAAGAAGGTACCAATGCTTTATTGTACATAACATTTGGGTGTTTCTCCTTTGGTTTCTTTATGTCTTACATTTATAACAAATGGGCACAAATCACTACGCTTGCCACTGGTATTAAAGCAGGTGCCATAATAGGACTTTTTATGGGACTAATAGCTAACTTCTTTAATATGGCAATGGAAACCAGTGCCAACTTTGAAATATTTGCTATAGATATTGCCATATCAATTGTTATGGCTGCAATTGTGGGTGCTGTTATTGGTCTTGTAAATGGAAGAGTAACTTAAGGACCTAAACACCTTACTCTATAATATTAAGCGTTTCTGATTGAAACGCTTTTTTTATGAACAATTTTAAATAAATTTATTATGCACGCATAGTATTTTTTATTATCTTTGAAATCATCAAAACTACTATGAAAGATAAAACCATAGATTACATCCTTAGAACCACTTGGTTGGCTGTCAATAAAATGTATAACGAAGAAGCTGCAAAATTCGATTCAACAATGGCAACTGGCTTTGCATTATTGAGTATCGATCCAGAAAAAGGTACACCATCTACATCGCTTGGTCCAAAAATGGGCATGGAGGCTACTAGCTTATCTCGTACACTAAAAACAATGGAAGAAAAAGGTTTAATCATTAGAAAACCAAATCCAGAGGATGGTCGTGGTGTATTAATCCATTTAACCGAATTTGGAAGAGAAAAAAGAGCCTATTCCAGAGAAAAGGTTCTGACTTTTAATGAAACTATTAGAGCAAATGTCACGGAAGATGAATTAAAAGGTTTCTACAAAGTAGCAGAAGTCATCAATAATATGATTTCAAACAAACAGATTTACAACCAAAACGAACACAGTATAAAATAAGATGAGTAAACGAAGAATAAATAAAATAGCAATAATTGGTTCTGGTATTATGGGAAGCGGTATCGCTTGCCACTTTGCCAATATTGGTGTTGATGTTTTATTGTTAGACATCGTTCCAAGAGAACTAACTGAAAAAGAAAAAGCCAGTGGCTTAACCTTAGAAGACAAAGTAGTAAGAAATCGTTTAGTAAACGATGCGCTTACAACTTCAATTAAATCTAAACCTGCACCACTCTATCATCCTTCCTTTAAAAATAGGATAACCACTGGTAACCTAGAAGATGATATAGCGAAAGTGGCTGATGTAGACTGGATAATGGAAGTCGTCGTAGAGCGATTGGATATCAAGCAACAGGTTTTTGAAAAATTAGAGAAACACAGAACACCAGGCACATTAATTACATCGAATACTTCTGGTATTCCTATAAAATTTATGAGCGAAGGCCGTAGCGAAGATTTTCAAAAACATTTCTGTGGAACACACTTCTTTAATCCAGCACGTTACTTAAAATTATTCGAGATTATTCCTGGACCAAAAACAGATCAAGAAGTATTAGATTTCCTTAATGAATACGGTGAGAAATTCCTTGGAAAAACGTCGGTAGTTGCCAAAGATACTCCTGCTTTTATCGGTAACCGCATCGGAATATTCAGCATTATGAGCTTATTCCATACCGTAAAGGATATGGATTTAACCGTTGAAGAAGTTGATAAACTTACTGGACCAGTCATTGGACGACCAAAATCAGCAACCTTTAGAACAGTTGATGTGGTCGGTCTAGACACTTTGGTTCATGTAGCAAACGGGATTAAAGAAAACTGTCCTGATGACGAGCGTAATGAATTATTCGTCCTTCCTGATTTCATTAATACCATGGTGGAAAATAAGTGGTTGGGCAGTAAAACCGGACAAGGGTTCTACAAAAAAGAAGAAAAGGAAATTAAAGCCCTTGACCTTAATACTTTAGAATATAGAGAAAAGCAACGTGCAAAATTTGCAACTTTAGAATTGACCAAAACTATCGACAAGGTCATTGACCGTTTTAAGGTATTGGTAAATGGTAAGGATAAAGCTGGTGACTTCTACAGAAAGAGTTTTGCCGCGCTATTTGCTTATGTGTCTCATCGTATTCCTGAAATTACCGATGAACTATATAAGATAGATGATGCCATGAAAGCTGGTTTTGGTTGGGAACATGGTCCTTTCCAAATTTGGGATGCCATTGGTGTAGAAAAAGGATTGGAGCTCATAAAAGCTGAAAATCTTGATGCTGCTAAGTGGGTCAATGAAATGTTGGAGTCTGGTAGTAAATCTTTTTATACTGTGAAAGATGGTGCGACTTATGCATATGACATCCCTTCAAAATCACAAGAAAAAATTCCTGGTCAGGACAGCTTTATCATTTTGGACAACATCAGAAAGTCAAATGAAGTATTTAAAAACTCTGGCGTTGTTGTAGAAGATTTAGGCGATGGCATTTTAAATGTGGAATTCCAATCTAAAATGAATACCATTGGTGGTGATGTCCTAGCTGGACTGAACAAAGCCATTGACATAGCCGAAAAGGATTTTGCAGGACTAGTAGTTGGTAACCAGGCCGCAAATTTCTCAGTAGGAGCCAACATAGGCATGATTTTTATGATGGCTGCCGAACAAGAGTATGACGAACTAAACATGGCCATAAAATACTTTCAAGACACCATGATGCGTATGCGCTATTCAGGTATACCAACAATAGCGGCACCTCATGGCATGTCTCTTGGTGGTGCATGTGAGTTATCCATGCACGCAGATAAAGTAGTAGCAGCTGCAGAAACTTATATCGGACTCGTTGAGTTCGGAGTTGGTGTTATTCCTGGTGGTGGTGGTTCTAAAGAAATGGCTTTAAGAGCGCAAGACACCTTTAGAAAAGGCGATGTTGAATTGAATGTACTTCAAGAGTATTTCTTAACTATTGGAATGGCTAAAGTTGCTACTTCGGCTTATGAAGCTTTTGATTTAGGTATACTTCAAAAAGGAAAAGATATCGTAGTTGTAAATAAAGACAGACAAATTGCAGTAGCAAAACAACAAGCTAAATTTTTAGCAGATTTAGGCTATACCAAACCTGTGAAACGCAAAGACATTAAAGTATTAGGCAAACAGGCTTTAGGTATGTTCTTAGTGGGTACAGATTCCATGGAAGACAGTAACTACATCAGTGAGCACGATCAAAAAATCGCCAATAAATTGGCTTACGTTATGGCAGGTGGAGATTTATCAGAACCTACTGAAGTCAGCGAACAATACTTATTGGATTTAGAGCGTGAAGCCTTTTTATCACTTTGTACTGAGCGTAAGACTTTAGAAAGAATTCAGCATATGTTAAAGACAGGAAAACCGTTACGTAATTAAAATTACTAAGCTATTCGCCTTTAGCTTTTAGCTATTGGCACATTTTAATAAACAATTTATAGATGCTAGAAGCCAAAAGCTAATAGCCAAAAGCATAAAAAAAATGAAACAAGCATATATAGTAAAAGCATACAGAACAGCAGTTGGCAAAGCGCCAAAAGGTGTATTCCGATTTAAGAGAGCTGACGAACTTGGAGCTGAAACCATTCAGCATATGATGAAAGAGTTACCAAACCTCGATGTCTCAAGAATTGATGATGTTATCGTTGGTAATGCAATGCCAGAGGGTTCTCAAGGATTAAACATGGGACGTTTTATTTCCTTAATAGGATTAAACAGCGTTGATGTACCTGGTGTAACCGTAAACCGTTTTTGTTCTTCGGGAATTGAGACGATTGGAATTGCAACAGCAAAAATTCAAGCCGGAATGGCAGATTGTATCATTGCAGGTGGCTCAGAAAGTATGAGTTCTGTGCCAATGACAGGATTTAAGCCAGAATTGAACTATGATACCGTAAAAGCTGGGCATGAAGAATATTATTGGGGAATGGGAAACACAGCAGAAGCGGTTGCTAAACAATTTAATGTTTCTAGAGAAGACCAAGATGAGTTTGCATACAACTCACATATGAAAGCTCTAAAAGCACAAGCTGAAGACCGTTTTCAAGATCAGATTGTACCAATTACCGTTGACGAAACATACATTGATGACAACGGAAAAAAAGCAACAAGATCTTATACCGTAACCAAAGATGAAGGTCCAAGAAAAGGCACCAATCTTGAGGCACTGGCAAAATTAAGAGCTGTGTTTGCCCAAGGTGGTAGTGTTACTGCTGGTAATTCTTCCCAGATGAGTGATGGTGCAGCCTTTGTTATGGTAATGAGTGAGGATATGGTTAAAGAATTGGGTATAGAACCTATTGCTCGCTTGGTAAACTATGCAGCTGCAGGTGTTGAGCCTCGCATTATGGGTATCGGTCCGGTAAAGGCCATTCCAAAGGCATTGAAATTAGCAGGATTAAAACAAGACGACTTAGAACTGATTGAGTTAAACGAAGCTTTTGCATCACAATCCCTTGCTGTAATTAGAGAATTAGATTTAAATCCAGATATCATTAACGTCAATGGTGGTGCTATCGCATTAGGGCATCCATTAGGTTGCACTGGTGCCAAACTATCTGTACAGTTATTTGATGAAATGCGTAAACGTGACATGAAAGGGAAATATGGTGCAGTAACGATGTGCGTGGGTACTGGTCAGGGGGCTTGTGGCATATTTGAATTTTTAAATTAAAAAGAACTTAATACAATTTTATAAAATGGAAGCAACTGAAAAAGACATTCTACGTGGAGGTCAATTCTTGGTAAAAGAAACCAAATGTGAAGACGTTTTTACACCAGAAGATTTTTCTGAAGAGCAAAAAATGATGAAAGAAGCAGTCATAGAGTTTAATGACCGTGAAATTATAGCACATAAAGATCGATTTGAAGCTAAGGATTACGCGCTTACTGAAGAGTGTATGCGTAAAGCTGGTGAATTGGGCTTTTTGGGAGTGGCAGTTCCTGAAGCTTATGGAGGATTAGGTATGGGCTTTGTTTCTACTTGTCTAACCTGTGACTATATCTCTAGCGGAACTGGATCTTTCAGTACTGCTTTTGGCGCACATACTGGAATAGGTACGATGCCAATTACACTTTATGGTACAGAAGAGCAAAAACAAAAATACGTTCCTAAACTAGCAACTGGTGAGTGGTTTGGTGCTTACTGTCTTACTGAGCCTGGTGCAGGTTCAGATGCCAACTCCGGAAAAACTACTGCTGAATTAACTAAAGATGGAAAAGCCTATAAAATCAATGGGCAGAAAATGTGGATTTCAAACGCAGGCTTCTGTAGTTTGATGATCGTTTTTGCGCGTATCGAAGATGATAAAAACATTACTGGATTTATTGTTGAGTATGATCCAGAAAATCCAAATGGAATTGTCCTTGGAGAAGAAGAGCATAAATTAGGTATTAGAGCAAGTTCTACGCGCCAAGTATTCTTTAACGATACTGTCATACCTGTAGAAAATATGTTAGCAGGACGCGGTGAAGGTTTTAAGATTGCCATGAATGCACTTAATGTTGGTCGTATAAAATTAGCTGCTGCATGTTTAGATTCTCAGAGAAGAATCTTAACAACTGCCGTAAATTATGCTAATGAGCGAAAACAATTTAAAACTCCTATTGCAGATTTTGGTGCTATAAAAATGAAATTAGCCAAAATGGCTGCTGATGCCTATGCTGGTGAATCTGCCACCTATAGAGCTGCAAAGAATATAGAAGATCGTATTGCCATACGTGAAGCTGCAGGTAACTCTCATCAAGAAGCTGAACTTAAAGGTGTGGAGGAATATGCTATTGAGTGTTCTATTTTAAAAGTAGCTGTATCTGAAGATGTACAAAATTGTGCTGATGAAGGTATACAAATTTTTGGTGGAATGGGATTCTCAGAAGAAACTCCAATGGAAGCCGCCTGGAGAGATGCACGTATTGCACGTATCTATGAAGGAACTAATGAAATTAACAGAATGCTTTCTGTAGGTATGTTAGTGAAGAAAGCCATGAAGGGTCATGTAGATCTTTTAGGACCAGCACAGGCGGTACAAGAAGAACTAATGGGTATTCCTTCATTTGAAACTCCAGATTATTCAGAATTATTTTCTGAAGAAAAGGAAATGATCGCAAAACTCAAAAAGGTGTTCTTGATGGTCGCTGGCGCTGCCGTACAAAAGTTTGGGACTGAAATGGAGAAACACCAACAGTTGTTGATTGCTGCTGCAGACATTTTAATTGAAATCTACATGGCTGAATCCGCAATACTAAGAACTGAGAAAAATGCCAAGCGTTTCGGTGAGGATGCGCAATCTACTCAAATAGCGATGTCTAAACTGTATTTATTCAATGCGGTAAACATTATTGAAGATAAAGGCAAAGAAAGTATCATTTCATTTGCTGAAGGCGATGAACAGCGCATGATGCTTATGGGCTTAAAACGTTATACAAAATATCAAAATTATCCGGATATCGTTGATTTAAGAAACGAGATTGCCGAAAAGGTAAAAGCAGAGAATAAGTACTGTTTTTAATTAAGTTTAAGTTAGAAATGGAAAAGCCAATTCAAATTGAATTGGCTTTTTTTATTTAATGAAACTTATGAATATTCATTACAAAAAATTTTTACATTAAGAAGTAAGAATCTCAATGTAGTAGTACTTTTTGAGATACGACACCTCGTTCTGTTTCTATCATTACAATATAGGTACCATTTGCTGGCTTATTGTTAAAACGGATTGTTTGCCTAGTTGAAAATTCATCTAAAGTATGATGGTGCACTAATTGACTCGCAATATTATAAATTGATAATCCTTTTAGCTTTACGCTTGAAGGATTATTCAACACTAAAGTATTAGAAGTGCTGTTATAGTATATGTTGAAATTATCAAGTTCATTTTCATCTAACGATAATGCATCTGAAGATTCTTGTGGGTCTGCAAAAACCAATTCAAAGCGATTTAGGAATACACCTGCATCTGAATAAAATTCATACTCACTGTCACGTAAGTTATGGTGTACTTGAAGTTCATTGTCATATAGATATAAATCAAAATCTTCTGAAAAATTTTCTAACGCATCTATACCAATCGTATTCATGCCATCTTCATTTGTATGGAATCCAATTGCAAAATTTGATGATTCATCTACCACATCTATTCCTTGTATTGTAAATAATTGTCCATCGATTAACCAATACATATCATCATACGGAGTTGCATAATAAGCTCCGTCGTATCCCCAATCAATTCCCGAAGTCGCATTTTCATCTTCTGTTAAAAGCAACTGTCTGTGCATAGTACTTGGGCCAGTAAAACCTAACCTAATCTTTCGTCTGTTATCAACAGGAGTGTTGTTTTCATTCAATGAACAAGCATTTGATTGCTCTAAACTGCTAATCGCAAAAGATTCTCCAATGAAAACAACAGAAATCACTACTGCAGCAAATACAATGTTTATTACAGAAGTTTTCATCAGTATTTATTTTGGATTAACTTATACACTAAATTAACTTAGAATTATTGGCGCGGCAATATTCATTCTTTAAAAAGTAATATAAATCGTTAAAGCCACGACTTTTTTGGAATTTGCCGATTAAATGTCGCTAACTTCCCACATAAAGAGTTAAATTTCTTAATCTATATAAATCAGATAATTCTTATATTTAAACAATCAATTTTGCTATACTGATGAAATATTTATTTTTAATCCTATGCTCCCTATTTATTTCAAAATCATACACTCAATCTGAAACCGAAATTTTCCTCTTTGAGATAGAACAGAACAATTCAATAATCGAAATTAAAAACGGTAAGAATATTTCAAACAATCAAGGTTATGATAACCAGCCTTCTTTTTTTGATGATGACAAAATACTTTACGCATCTACCAGAAATGGACAAACGGATATAGCCCAATATCATATTGATTATGGTTCAAAAATTTTTATCAATTTTACCCAAGGCGGAGAATATACACCATTAAAAATCCCTAATAAAAATTCAGTTTCTGCTGTAAGATTGGATACTGATGGAAAACAGCGCCTATATTCATACAACTTGGGCAATGGCGAGTCTACAGAACTGATAAAGGATTTAGTTGTTGCCTATTATACTTGGTATGACGAAAATACTGTGGTCTCAGCAGTAATTGAAGTAGAAGAGCTTAATCTGTATGTAACTGATATCTCAAATGGTAATAGTGAAAGATACGCCACCAATGTTGGGCGCTCATTTCATAAAATACCAGATTCTAACCTAATTAGTTTTATCTATAAGGAAAGTGAGAAACAATGGCAGATTAGATCATTAAATCCAATGACAGGAAGAACAAGACTTATTGCCAATACTATTGAGGGAGTTGAAGATATCTGTTGGTTAAACGGCAACACCATACTTTCGGGTAAAGATGGTATGTTATACAAGCTTACCTTGAAGCGTGATAACAATTGGAAAAAAGTCGCGGACCTTACTAAATACGGTATCACAAACATAACGCGTATGGCTTTAAACAGTGATGCTACTAAACTTTTAATTGCCGGTGAAATTGATGGTTCTGATATTACTGAGAAAGATTCAGAATCCAATACCGCTAATACCTCAACAACCACTCAGCCAAATACAGTTCAACTAACCGAGCAAAAAGCCGGAGACATTGTGCAAAATCACATAGAACCTTTTAACAATAAAAATTTGGATGATTTTGTCGATGCCTTTACATATAATGTGGAGGTCAATCGATTTCCTAATGAACCAATGTATGCTGGCATAAACACACTCAAGCAAAATTATAAAAACTTCTTTAGCAATTATAAGAAAGCAAATGTTAAAGTACTTAATAGGATGGTTTTAGACGACATTGTTATTGATGAAGAATTAGTGACTATTGATAATATGACGATAAGACAAGCCACCATTTACAAGGTTGACAATGAAAAAATAGGATCCATGACATTCATTAGAAACAAAGATGCTGCTTCAAACCCAGAAATTATTGTCAATAAACAATTAGAAAAATATAATGAGAGGGATATTAAAGGATTTGTTGAAACCTATGCCGATGACATAAAACTCTATAAACTACCTGATTCTATGACATTAGAAGGGCAATCAGCACTCAAAACAGAATATGGTCTATTTTTTCAACAGACACCAGATCTAAATGCAGAAATTGTAAACAGAATAGTTCTTGGCAACAAAGTTATAGACAAAGAAAAAGTAACCATCAATGGACAGATATATTACGCCATTGCTATTTATGAAGTTAACGATGGCTTAATTTCTAGTGTAACTTTTGTGCAATAGTGTAACAACTCTTAGCATTCAAACACATATAGATAACCTCATGATCTGTTAAAGCCTTACCTACTTAAATAAAAGAAATTGATAGATTTAATTATTTCTAGAAGTCATTCTAATTTTCATTAAATTTAACAACCCCTTTACCCTAAATTGATTAATAGCATTTAAAACCTAAATTAATGTATTATTCATATGTAAATGAAAGCAAAATCAATTAAGGGGTATTCCACTTCTGAAATAAAAGCAGCCCTCACCCAATGCATGTCTGATGGTTTTAAACCAACTTTGGCTTTAGCATTTAGTTCTATAAGTCAAGATTTAAGAGCTATTTCTGAACTGCTGGATGAAAAAGGTGTTGCAGTCTTTGGCATTACAACCAATGGCGAGTTTATAGACGAAGAAACCGAAAAAGGTTCTATAGCCATGCTCCTTATAGATATCAACAAAGACTATTTTCATATTTATCTCGAAGAATACCCAGAGAAAAACTATCAGGAAGTCGCCATAGAAATTGCTGAAAAAGCAAAAAATAAATTTAAATCACCTGCATTTTTAATAGGTACTAGCAATTCCGAAACCGATGGAGAAGAAATCTTAAGAGGTTTTGAAAAAATTATTGGTAACAATGTGACAGCTTTTGGAGCAAGTGCAGGAGACGATTATCGCTTTGAAGAAACTTTTGTTTTTTCAAATAAAGAGATAAGCAAAAATGGATTGTTATGCCTTGTAATCAATGAAGAAAAGGTAGAGGTAAACGGTATAGCTACATGCGGCTGGAAAGCTGCAGGCACAGAAAAAACCGTAACTAAAAGCAAGGGCAACCACGTTTATACTATTGATAATATTCCAGCACTAGATATTACCGTGAAGTATGGAGGATTAGAAAACATTACACCAGATAATAAAGATGTGCTGGTAGAACTGGCCGCCAATTTTCCATTGCAATTACAACGCCCAAAAGGTGATCCAATTATGCGTCCAGCTTTAGTTGTAGACTGGACAGACAATTCTTTTTACACTAGCGGTACCGTCCCACAAGGCTCAAAAGTGCGTTTTTCATTACCACCAGATTGGGATGTGATGGAAAAAGTGATTAAAGGCGTCGAAAAATTGAAAGCCGAAAAAATGCCAGAGGCAGACGCTTTAATAGTGTTCAGTTGCGCTGGAAGAATTCTCTCTTTCGGACCTATGATGACTGATGAGATTGAAGGCATCAAAAACGTTTGGAAGGTACCTATGGTCGGTATGTTTTCTAATGCTGAATTAGGGAGAGCAACAGGTGGCAACCTCGAAATGCATAACCTTACCACCTGCTGTATAGCATTAAAAGAAAAATAACTTTATATAAAATGATATGCTAAAATTAACTGTTTTATATGGTCATCCTAAGGATGCCGAGGCTTTTGAAAAGTATTATAATGAAAAGCACTTACCACTAGCTGCAACCATGGAAGGCATTGCAAAATTAGAGTTGACCAAATTCGTAGGCACACCAAATGGGCAAAAAGCTGAATATTACCGTATGGCAGAATTGTATTTTTCAAGTCCTGAACAAATGCAAGAAACCATGAGTTCACCTGAAGGTCAAGCAACTACCGATGATCTATCAAATTTTGCTACAGGAGGTGTAAATGTAATCGTAGGTATCACCGAAAATGAATAACAATATAGAAAAATAAATGGTCTCTAAAACAATAAAAGCAACTTCAACAGCAGCAATTATCAAAGAAATTGATAAGGCTACTACTGATAGTTTTAAACCAACATTGGCCATTGTCTTCCTATCCATAAAGCAAGACTGGAAAGCCGTTAGCGATGTTTTAAGTAAAAGAGGCATAGTTGTTTTTGGAGCCACGACATCTGGAGAGTTTATAAATGGTGATATTGAAGAAGGAAGTATCGTTATGATGCTACTCGACATAAGTCCAGCTTATTTTAAATCGGTATTTTTAGAAACAGGTCAACTATCTACTTTAGAAAATGCTAAACTCATTGGTTTAGAAGGAAAAAGCACATTCAAAAATCCTGCATTCCTTATTCTATCTGGCTGGTTAACAGAAGATGGCGAAAACATTATTGAGGGAATTACCCAAGGTTTTGGACAAGACGTCACCATATTTGGAGGAATGGCTGGAGATGACCTTTCACTTTCAGGACCAATGGTCTTTACAAAAGATAAAAGCAGTGACAAAGGGATTTTAGCACTTATTATTGACGAAGACAAAATTGAAATCAATGGTATTGCTACCTGTGGATGGAAACCCATTGGCACCACAAAAACGGTCACAAAAAGCAAAGGAAATGTGGTTTACACCATAGATAACAAACCTGCTCTGGATATGATTATAAAATACCTTGGTGTAGATTATGATTTTGAAACAGACAAAGAAATAGTAACACAAATAGGCGCTTATTATCCACTACAGATGGAAAGAGACAATGTAGCTCCAGTAATGAGAACTGCTATGTTAGCTAATCGTGAAGACCGTTCGCTTATATGCGCTGGAAATGTACCTCAAGGATCAAAAATTAAGTTTTCATTGCCACCAGATTTTGATGCTATTGAAACTGTAATTGAAGAATGTCATGAACTAAAAAATGATTATCAGCAACAAGCAGATGCTCTTATCATGTTTTCATGTATCAGCAGGCACTTATCTTTTGGCATCCTCATGGAAGAAGAAATTCGTCAAGTACAAGAAGTTTGGGATGCACCAATGGTTGGATTCTTTTCGTATGGTGAATTCGGAAAATCAAAAACCGGAAAGCATGAATTTCATAACAACACATGCTGTGTGGTAGCCTTAAAAGAAAAGTAAAATGCAGGCAAAAACAATAAAGGCAAATACAACTGAAGGTATTATCAAAGAGATTGATCATACAATTTCTGACGGCTTCAAACCAACGTTGGCTATCGTTTTTTCTTCCATAAAACAAGATTGGAAAACTGTATCCGAAGTTTTAAATAAAAAAGACATTATTGTTTTTGGTGCTACAACTGCAGGTGAATTTATTGATGGTGACATTGAAGAAGGCAGTATCGCCATCATGTTGCTCGATATGAATCCAGGGTATTTCAAACTGGAATTTTTTGAAACAACTACTGAAACCACTTTTGAAACTGCAAAAAAACTTGGAAACAAAGCTAAAAACTCATTTACAAATCCTGCCTTAATCATAGCAACAGGTGGTATTTTTATAGATGGAGAACACATTGTAGATGGCATCATGGAAGGCTTTGGAAAAGAAGCCACGGTCTTTGGTGGTATGGCTGGAGACGATTTGATAGCTGAAAAACCTCTGGTTTTTACCAACAATAAAAGTAAAGATAATGCACTCATAGCACTCATTATTGATGAAGACAACATAGATGTAAGAGGCATCGCTACTTGTGGTTGGAATGCTATCGGCACTACAAAAACGGTTACAAAAAGTAAAGGAAATATTGTCTATACAATTGATGATAAACCAGCATTAGATATGCTAATGAAATATCTTGGTGTCGATGTAAAAATAGACGAAGACAAGGAAATCGTGGCGTTTTTAAACTCTTGGTATTATCCTTTACAATTAGAAAGAGACAATGGTGATTCAGTTATTAGAGCCACAAGATTTGCCAACAATAAAGAACGTTCACTTATTTGTACGGGAAGTGTACCGCAAGGAGCTAAAATTAAATTTTCATTACCACCAGATTTTGATGCTATTGAGACTGTAGTTTTAGAGTGTGCTAGTATCAAGGATGACGAACAGCAGCAAGCAGATGCCTTAATAATGTTTTCATGTGTAAGTAGGCATTTATCTTTTGGAGCATTAATGAGCGAAGAAATAGAACAAGTACAAAACGTCTGGAAAGCACCAATGGTAGGCTTTTTTACTTATGGAGAATATGGAAAATCAAAAATAGGCACCAACGAATTTCATAACAATGCGTGTTGCGTGGTAGCTTTAAAAGAAAAGTAAATATGAAATCAAAATCAATTCATGGTGCTTCGTTTAAAGAGGTAGACAGGGCTTTAAACAGTGTTTTAACTGATGGTTTTACACCAACTGTAGCCTTTGTTTTTATATCTGTAAAACAGGATAGAAAAGCCATTTGTGAATTAATGACTTCAAAAAAGATTGAAGTTTTTGGTGCGACATCATGTGGAGAATTCATTAATGGTCATCAGACTGAAGGAGAAATTGCAATCTTACTTTTAGAATTAGCAAAAGAGCACTATACCATTTTGTTTGAAAATATGGAAGACGGAAATATGGATAATGCGGTTTCCAAGTTGGCAAATAATGCACTAAATCAATTTACTAATCCATCACTTATCGTATGTGGTCCAGGCATCAACCAAAAAGGAGAGCATTTTGAAGGAGAGAAACTTGTAAAAAGTTTAGAAAAACAACTTGGTGCAGAAAAAATATTTTTTGGCGGTATGGCAGGAGATGACTGGGCTCTTAAAGAAACCTTCGTTTTCACAAATACAAAAGAATCCAATTACGGAATAGTTGCATTGGTACTAAACTCAGATAAAATTTCCCTTAATGGAATGGCTGTTACTGGCTGGAAACCAATGGGAATCGCAAGAACGGTTACAAAAAGTGAAGGCAAGTTACTCTACGAAATAGATGGAAAATCTGCTGTAGATCTATACCTAAAATACCTAGGCAAGTCAGATAAAATAGCTGAAAAAGATTTTAAGATTTTTGAGGACCTGGCAATAGAATATCCATTCCTCGTAGAACGCGACACCAATGAAACTGTTATAAAATCACCAACAAAAATTGACCGCACAACACATGCGCTGGTTATGGATAACCCTATGTCTGAAGGTACAAAGTTTTGGTTCACGCAACCGCCAGAATTTGACATTGTTGAAGAAGTTATTAATAAAGCAGCCAAGTTAAAAACCGATTTGGACACGGACGCAGATGCACTTTTAATATTTTCATGTGGTGGTAGAAAACCAATTCTTGGCCCTTTGGTAACTGAAGAAAATGAAGGGCTCGCCAAATTGTGGGATACGCCAATGGCAGGATTTTTTACCTATGGTGAGTTTGGACGTGTTTTAAACGGAAGACAAAATTTTCATGGAGGTGCATGCTGCTGGGTAACCCTAAAAGAAAAAGAATGAATCAACACCTACAGAACATATTAGATCTAATAAATCAAACTTCACAATTAAAGGAAGAAGATAAAACCGCTATAATTTCTGGATTAAAAAAAGCAGATAAAGACTTACTGATTTCAGAATTTAAATTGGAGCGTACTGAAAAAGTAAAACGAACAACCGCAATTTTGCTTGAAGAAACCATTGAAGAACTTGAGCAAAAACGAAAAGCGATTGAAGATTCTAATGATGCTTTACAAAAATCTTTACAGGAATTAAAAGCAGCACAATCGCAATTAATTCAATCAGAAAAAATGGCAAGCTTGGGAGAACTCACTGCTGGTATTGCTCATGAAATCCAGAACCCATTAAACTTTGTCAATAATTTTTCTGAAGTCAGTAAGGAATTGATTGAAGAAATGTTGGAGGAAATCAAAAATGGTGACATGGAAGAAGTCAATGCCATTGCCCAAGATGTCATTCAAAACCTTGAAAAAATAACACATCATGGCAAACGAGCCGATGGTATTGTAAAAGGTATGCTACAACATAGCAGAAGCAGTTCTGGAACAAAAGAAAACACCAATATTAATGTTTTGGTTGATGAATATTTACGTTTGGCTTATCACGGTTTGCGTGCCAAAGACAAATCATTTAACGCTGCACTCGACACACATTTTGACGATAGTATTAAAACCATAAACATTGTGCCTCAAGATATTGGTCGGGTAGTTTTAAACCTCATCACCAATGCCTTTTACGCCTGTAACGAGAAAAAGAAATTGCAAATTGATGGTTATGAACCAAAGGTTTCGGTAAAAACGGAAAAACACACGGACAACATTACTATTTCGGTTAAGGATAACGGCAATGGCATTCCTCAAAAGGTATTGGATAAAATCTTTCAACCCTTTTTCACCACAAAGCCTACTGGACAAGGTACAGGCTTAGGTTTATCATTAAGTTACGATATTATAAAAGCACATGGTGGCAACATTGATGTAAACACCATAGAAAATGAAGGTACAGAGTTCATTATTTCATTACCAACCAACAACAACCAATGAAACTGACCAAAAAACAAGAAACCGAAGTTTGGCAAGTCTATAACAAATGGTTAGACGCATATCTTAATGGAGATACAAAAACCTACAATAAATATCTTGATAAAGATTATCATTTTATTGGCTCAACAAATAATGAAGAATTTTTAAATAAAAAAGACACCACAAATTTCTTTAAAGATACAGCAGATCAACTCGCTGGAATGTGCGATTTAAGAAATGAAAGTAAAATCATTGAAAAATTTGAAGGTCTAGTTTTTGTAACACATTTATTTGATGCTTGGTTTAAAAATGGTGATGATTATGCCTACTATGGGCGATTTCGTTTTACAAATACACTAAAAGAAAACAAACAAGGTTGGCGTTTTATATATCAGCATTTCTCAACAACCGATTCTAAAACTAATGAAGGTGAAACCATAGGATTTGATAAAGTCAATAAAGAAAACCAAGAACTTAGAGAAGCAATCCAACGGCGCACATTTGAACTTGAACAAAAAAACCGAGAGCTCGAAGTAGAAACAGCTTTAGAACGCATCAGAGCACAAGCAGTCGCCATGAAGCAGTCTACAGATTTGCTTGATATTGTTGTGACTATGCGCAACGAATTCATTAAACTTGGTCACGAAGCACATTACTTCTGGCACATGATGTGGCTACCAGAAACCTACGAAAAAGCTATGACTTCTGGTGATGGCAGTAAAATAGGTTTTGTAATGCAACTACCAAGGCATATTCATGGTGACATTCCGCAATTGGCAAAATGGGAAAAGAGTAAAAAGCCAACCGTTGTGTACACCATGAATGTGGATGAAGCTATTGACTACGTCGATAAAATGGTGTCTTTAGGAGATTTTAAAAATATAGATCCACAAGCACCAACACATGATGATATTCGGCATATTGGAGGATTAACCTTTATCATGGCAAGAACCACCCATGGTGAAATTGGCTACAGTTTACCGGGAGTCGTTAAAAATCCGCCAAAAAAAGACATTGAAATTCTAGTGAAATTTGCAAGTGCTTTCGACCTCGCACATCAACGTTTTCTGGACCTTGAAAAAGCAGAAAAACAAGCTAGAGAAACGCAAATAGAGCTATCTCTAGAGCGTATTCGTTCTCGAGTTACAGCCATGCAAGAATCCTCAGATTTGTTTGACATTGTTGTAACCATGCGCAATGAGTTCCTCTCACTTGGCCATGAAGCCGATTACTTCTGGCATATGAAATGGGCAAAGGACAACTACGAAATGTCCATGACGGCAGAAGATGGCGGTCGACTTGGCATGGTCATTACAGTTCCAAAGTTCGTTCATGAAGAAATAGAAAATTTATACCAATGGGAGAAAAGTGATAGTCCATATTTTGTATTGGCTCTTAATGGAAAGGACGCTTGGGATTATATTGACAAAATGAACACCTATGGTAAGTATAAGTTGGCTGATCCACATGCACCAACAGAAGAAGATATACTTCATCTTGGCGGATTGACCTTTGTCATAGCGCGTACAACCCACGGAGAAATCGGTTTTAGTCTTGCAGGAAAAATAGATAATCCACCTAAAACATCCATAGAGATTTTAGTGCGTTTTGCTCAAGTATTTGATTTGGCGTACAAACGATTTGAAGATCTAAAAAAAGCTGAAGCGCAAGCTCGAGAAACGCAAATTGAATTGGCTTTAGAAAAAGTACGAAGCCGAACTATGGCCATGCAACATAGTGACGAGTTACAAGAGGCTTCTTTCCTACTCGACCAACAAATTAGGGAATTGGGCATAAAAACATGGGGTTGTGCCTTCAATATTTACGGTGAAAACGAATCTACAGAATGGTTTGGAAATGAAGCTGGTGTATTGCATACCTACACAGTGCCGAGAGAAGGTATTTTTAAGGATTATTATGACAAAGGGCAAAAAGGGGAAACCCTTTTTGTTCAAGAATTTTCAGGTGAAGCCTGCGTAAAACACTATGAATATATGAGCACGCTTCCTGTTATTGGCGATGTTCTTAACATCTTAAAGGAAACAAATAATGGCTTTCCAACCTTTCAAATAGACCACGTAGTGTATTTTAAATATGGTTATTTGTTGTTTATCACGAGAGAACATGTACTAGAAGCACACGATATTTTTAAACGTTTTGCAAAGGTTTTTGAGCAAACCTATACACGTTTCCTCGACTTGCAAAAAGCTGAAAAACAAGCTAGGGAAGCTCAAATTGAAGCTGCTTTAGAAAAGGTTCGTTCAGCCTCTATGGCTATGCACAAAAGTGAGGAAATGCAAATTGTTGTTGATACCATTTATGAACAGCTAAACGCCTTAAATTTTGAAATGCATGCTGTAGGTATGAGTGGCGTAATGAATCCTAAAAAAGGGTATGAAGTTTGGGCTGGAGGCATTGGACTTAAAGCACCTTTAAAAATTCCTTATAGTGAAGAAACAAAAGTTCAACGAGATTATAATAAGGTTTTATTAAACAGAACTGAATTATTTGCCAAAACCTATAAAGGCAAAGTTAAAAAGGAATATATAGATTTTCTATTGCGTAACAACAAGTTTCCTACTTCGCTGGAAAAATTAATGGTAGAATCCCAAGCCTTTTCAACAACACTTGCTACCTCTAAAAATTCAGGAATGCAAATTTTAAGGTATACCGAAAAGCCTTATACAGATAATGAAAATAAAATTTTCTTGCGTTTTGCTAAAGTTTTTGAGCAAGCATACATTCGCTTTATGGACTTGCAAAAAGCAGAAGCACAGGCCCGAGAAGCGCAAATTGAAAATGCCTTGGAGAAAGTCCGTAGTCGTACTATGGCCATGCAACATAGTAAGGAATTACCTGAAGCTGCCAATGTTTTGTTTACTGAAGTTCAGAATTTGGGCATACCTGCCTGGAGCTGTGGTTATAATATTCTTTCAAAAGACAAAAAATCGAGTACCTGCATTATGAGTAGCGAGGGTGAGATACAATCTCCATTTGTGCTACCACTTACAGAACATAAAAGTCTTAAACCTTGGCACAAAGCTATATTGAACGATGAGGAATTCTTTGTGTACGAACAAGGCGGCAAAGATTTGGTTGAGCATTACAAGTACATGCAAAGCTTACCTGATCTTAAGGAAACCTTTGAACAACTTAAGGATGCCGACATTCCATTACCAACCTTTCAAGTGAACCATTTAGCAAAATTTACCAATGGCTTTTTGTTGTTCATCACTTATGAACGCGTACCCAAAGCCCACGATATATTTCAAAAATTCGCAAAAGTATTCGAGCAAACCTATACACGCTTCCTAGACCTCAAGAAAGCCGAAGCACAAGCAAGGCAAGCTGAAATAGAGGTTGCCGTTGAGAGGGTAAGAGCCGAAGCAATGGCAATGCACACCACGTCTGATTTTGAAAAAGTTGCGCAACAACTTTTAAAGCAGGTTAAAAATTTAGACGTAGATGGCTTTACAGGTGCTTCCATATTAATAATAGATGACAATGAAATTTTTACATGGTGGGATTTTTCGTCACCCGGCAATTTTTCAGATCCTAAAAGCGAAAAATTTAGATATGACCCTCATAAATATGAGTTGCTTGGAACAGATGTTTTAAACAAATGGAAAGAAGGTGACAGCTATATGGTCTTTAACTATGATTTGAAAAAACTTAAGAAGGCAATAGAAGAATGGACCAGAATCAACAAAAATGTAGCAAATGACTTTAAAAAAGCCATTGCAAGTGGTCATCTCACCCATCAATGGAATCCCTGCGGAAGATTATCCAACGGACTTTTGGCTTTTGATATGGTTAAACCGCCAGACGATGATGTTAAAAGCATAACAATCAAAATGACGCATGCTTTTGAACAAGCCTATACACGCTTCCTAGATCTTCAAAAAGCTGAAAAACAAGCAAGGGAAGCACAAATCGAAGCGGCTTTAGAACGTACAAGAACCCAAAGTATGTTGATGCAACATTCTGATGAGCTGGACATTACTTCAAAAGTATTTCACCAACAGTTATTATCATTGGGTATTGAATCTGAGTTCTCCTATGTCTGGCTTCCGGACGTTGAAAATGATAAGCACAAATTTTGGGCCACTTGGACGGAAGTTACTAAAGACAAAAAAGAAGTGTTTAGCCAGTCCTTTACTTATGATCTTGATAAAAACGAACCCTATACCGCAGCTTGTTTTGAGGCTTGGGAAAGTGGCGAACCTGTTCACATTGTTCCGATTCCACCTGAAGAAGTAGAACAGTTCTTTTCGATATGGAGTGAACTTTTGAGCGGTGCTAAAAATTTGAACGCAAAAAATTTTACAGAAGGTTTATATTATGCTGAAGCCTATATGAAGTATGGTTGTTTTGGCATTAACATTAGGCGTAGCTTAACAATTGACGAACAAGACATTCTCAAACGTTTTGCCAATGAATTTGAACGCACCTACACACGTTTTTTAGATCTAAAAAAAGCAGAAGAACAAACCCGAAAAGCACAAATTGAAGCCTCATTAGAACGTGTTCGCGCCAGAGCCATGGCAATGCACGATTCTAACGAATTGGACGAAGTTCTTTCCGTACTCTGTGAACAATTTGATGTTTTAGGTATCGTACCGATGTCCACACACATGACGGTTTTAGATTTTGAGAACAACACGTTCACTTTCCGTGAAACAGGCAAGTTCGGTAACCGTAGTTTTGGCGAACAGACTGTGGCGCTTGACGCCATGGATAACTGGAAAGAAACTGTTGATAAATGGAAAGCTGACAAAGCAACTGCGATAAACAAGCTTCATTTTCCTAAAGAGCAACTTAAAGAAGTTTGGGAAGTTTTTCATGAATCCTTTGCCTCGATGCCAGAAGGTTCGCGCATCAAACCAAAAGACTATCCAGATGGTATTTATCACACCGCAGGCAAACATCCGTTCGGTTACATTGGCATGAATCAAATACGGCCGGCAACAAAGGAGGAAGAACAGATTGTCATAAAATTTGCTAATGAATTTGGACGTGCATACCAACGCTTTCTCGATCTTAAAAAAGCTGAAGCACAAGCACGGGAAGCACAGATTGAAGCCGCTTTAGAAAAAATCCGTTCACGTTCCCTAGCAATGCATACCACCGATGAATTACAAGAAGTTGTAGCCCTAGTTGCTCAAAAACTCAAAGATTTAGGAGTCATTTTTGATGCTGGTGGAGTTATTCTTTGTACCTATTTCCCAGATAATAAAGATGTAATGCATTGGATTGCGGCTGAAGATTTTTCATACTCCGGAAATTATTTGGTACCCTATTTCGAAACTACAATTTTTAATGAAACTTGGGAATCCAAGAACAGAGGTGACGACTATTTTTCAAAGGAATTTTCAGTAAAGGACAAAAACAGTTTTTTTGAATATGCTTTTGAACATAGTGACTATAAGCGCTTTCCCGAAGAGTTTAAACAACATGCAATTGAAGCTGAACGCCACAGAATAACTGCAGCTTGGTCTAAAAATTCGGCCATACTAATTCCTTCTTTCACAGAAGTTAGCCCTTCTGAAAACGATGCAGACATCTTAAAACGTTTTGCCAAGGTTTTTGAGCAAGCCTATATCCGTTTTATGGATTTGCAAAAAGCAGAAGAAAGAGCACGGGAAACACAAATTGATATTGCTCTTGAACGTGTGAGATCTCGAGCTATGGCAATGCACCAGAGTGATGAACTTTCTGAAGCTGCAGAGTTATTATATCAGGAATTTTCAAAGTTAGGCGTTACACCTTTTTCATGTGGCTATCTCATATTTGATAAAGAACACAACTATTGGAAAGTATGGATGACCGATGCTAATGACGAAACTTTTAAGAACTTTTGGACGCTTCCTTATGACGCAGATCATCATTTACTAAGCAGGTATAACAGTTGGAAAAATAAAGAAGCGTTTCATTCTTCGGTTTTAGAAGGTGATGAGAATATTGCACATCATAAAGTGATTGCACAGTATGCTCCTTGGAAACAAGAATCAATGGGAGAATTACCACAAACACTAGTTCTTAGTAGTGCACATTTTACCCATGGGCATTTATTAATAGTTACTCCAGAAACTTTAACAAAAGAAGTAGAGTCAATTTTAATTCGTTTTGCTACTGTATTTGATCAAACCTATATTAGATTTTTAGATCTTAAAAGAGCAGAACATCAAGCTTTACTAATTAAGAATGAAAAGGAGAGGCTTGAAAAAACACTTTCAGACCTACAAGCCACACAAAAACAACTCATCCAATCCGAAAAAATGGCAAGTTTGGGTGAACTTACTGCTGGTATTGCACACGAAATTCAGAACCCATTAAACTTTGTCAACAATTTCTCAGAAGTTAGTAAGGAACTATTGGATGAAATGTTGGAAGAACTCGAAAATGGCGATATGGAAGAAGTAAAAGCCATTATGGACGATGTGGTTCAAAATCTTGAAAAAATAAACCATCATGGCAAACGTGCAGATGGTATTGTAAAAGGGATGTTACAACATAGTCGTACTAGTGGTGATAAAAAAGAACCTACAGATATAAATGCCTTGGCTGACGAATACATGCGCTTGGCATACCATGGATTACGTGCCAAGGACAAGAGTTTTAACTCAGATTTGGAAACAGATTATGATGAGAGTATAACAATCATTGATGTTATTCCGCAAGATATTGGTAGAGTTATTCTTAACTTGTTTACCAATGCATTTTATGCCGTGGATGAAAAAAAGAAATCTGGTTTAGAAGATTACAAACCAACGGTTTCGGTAAGCACCAAAAACCTAAAGGATAACATTGAAATCTCGGTAAAAGATAATGGCAGTGGCATACCTAAGCATGTTGTAGATAAAATTTTCCAGCCGTTTTTTACCACTAAACCTACAGGACAAGGTACTGGTTTAGGTTTATCAATGAGTTACGATATAATAAAAGCACATGATGGAGATTTAAAAGTAAAAACCGAAGAAGGTAAGGGTACAGAATTTAGTATTATTTTACCTAAGGTATCAAATTAATATGGAAAGAAACAAGGAAAAAGCGCTATTAAAAACCTATAAACTTTGGGTCAACAGCTTTTTGGAAGATACACCTATAGAACAACTTGATGATCTGTTGTCTGAAGATATTATGGGTTATGGTACCACAACCGAAGAACGGATTTTTGGTATAGACCACGTTAAAGAACTTTGCCGTCTTGGTCAAGAACAAAAAAAATTTTTAAAAGATTATGAGTACAGTTCAAATGTTGTTAAAAAACAGTATGCAAAAAACGGAAACTGTGCTATAATAGTTTCAGAATTTAATTTAAGCTACACCTACAATACAGTTCAGAGTCAAATTTCTTTACGGATTTCTACTGTAATGTTTCTTGAAAATGAAAAGTGGAAAGTCATCCATTGGCATGGCTCGGTACCTGTTGAAACTGATGCAGGTGATACTTGGCATGCCAACGAACTAAAACGTGAAAACGAACGGCTTCAGAAGAAAGTTGATGAACAAACCGCTGAATTAAAGCAATCCTTACAAGATCTAAAAGCCACACAAGCACAACTTATACAATCCGAAAAAATGGCAAGTTTAGGAGAACTCACTGCTGGTATTGCACATGAAATACAAAACCCATTAAACTTTGTCAATAATTTCTCAGAAGTCAGCAATGAACTCATTGATGAAATGAATGAAGAGTTAGACAAAGGAGATATCGAAGAAGCAAAAACTATTGCCACTTATTTAAAACAAAATCTTGAAAAAATAAACCATCACGGTAACCGAGCAGATGGCATTGTAAAAGGTATGCTACAACATAGCCGCAACAGTTCAGGTACAAAAGAGCCAACAGACATCAATAAACTAACTGACGAATATTTTAGGTTGGCCTATCATGGTCTTAGAGCCAAGGATAAATCGTTCAACGCCAATTTAGAAACAGATTTTGATGAAAACGTTAAAACCGTTAAGGTCGTTCCTCAAGAAATTGGACGCGTTATTCTCAATCTGTTTACCAATGCCTTTTATGCGGTTGATGAAAAGGCAACGAATTTAAGTAATGGAGATTTATCAGACACAAAATCCTATAAGCCAACCGTTTCAGTACGAACAAAACAATTAAACGATAAGGTTGAGATTACCGTAGCAGATAATGGCAACGGTATTCCAAAAGATATTATTGATAAGATATTCCAACCTTTTTTCACCACTAAACCGACAGGAAAAGGTACAGGATTAGGATTATCTATGAGTTACGACATAATAAAGGCTCATGGTGGAGAATTACGAGTGGAAGGTGAAGATAAAAAAGGTACAACTTTTATAGTAAGCCTTCCAAAAACATAAATTAAAAGGGGATTAATTTAAAGACTAGTTATAATGAAAATATTAGTAGTAGATGATGAACAGGATGTGAAAACACTGTTTCTTCAACGATTTAGAAAGGAAATTAGAAAGGGAGAGCTAGAGTTTATGTTCGCTTTTTCTGGGGAAGAAGCCATAGAAACATTAAAATCCATCGAACATGAAGCAGTTTTGATTCTATCCGACATCAATATGCCAGGCATGAGTGGTTTACAGCTTTTGGAAATCATTAAAAAAGATTTTGTTGCACCACCACCGGTGGTAATGATGGTGACGGCTTATGGAGATGAAGAAAATTACAATACGGCAAAGGAGCTTGGTGCCGATGATTTCCTCACCAAACCTGTAGATTTTAAATTGTTAAAGGAGAAATTAATACAAACAATATAATGGCAAAAATATTAGTAGTAGATGATGAGGCCGATTTAGAAGTTTTGATAAAACAAAAATTCAGGAAAAAAATCCGTGAAAAGGAATATGAGTTTCTTTTCGCAGAAAACGGTCGTCACGCCTTAGAAAAATTAGACGAAGACCCTAATGTTGATGTGGTTTTAAGCGACATTAATATGCCAGAAATGGATGGATTAACCTTATTGACCAAGCTCAATGAATTAAGTCCGCTTATAAAATCCGTTATCGTTTCTGCTTATGGAGATATGGAAAACATACGTACCGCTATGAATAGAGGTGCTTTCGATTTTATAACAAAGCCCATAAATTTTGAGGATTTAACTCTAACGATGGAGAAAACCTTAAAGCATGCACAACATATTAAAGAAACACTTCAAGCCATTAAAGAGAATAATATTCTTAAAATGTATGTAGATGAAAATGTGCTCAATTTTATGGGAAACCGTGAATATGAATCTACAATTATGGCGAATGAAACCATTGAAGGTACAGTAGTATTTATAGATATTTGTGGTTTTACAAAAATTAGTGAGACTGCAGAGGCGGATACCGTTGTAAAATTAGTGAATGCCTATTTCGACGAAATGGTCAAGGAAATTATACAGCACAAAGGTTATATAGACAAATTCATTGGTGATGCTATTATGGCTGTTTTTAAAGGTGAGTACCACTTAGACAGAGCCATTGATGCCTCACTTGCAGTATGTGAAAAAATCAATAACCTTCCAGCCTTGGAAAGTAACATAGATTACAAACCAAAACTATCCATTGGTATAAAAAGTGGTGAAATGATTTCTGGCAATATTGGCTCTGCAAGCCTTAAGCGTCTCGATTATACCGTTATTGGAGATACTGTAAATACTGCAGCCCGTTTACAAGATGTAGCAAAAGAAAACCAAATTATTATTTCTGAAGATTGTTATGAGCAAGTCAAGGAGTCCTTTAAATGTGAGAAAGTTGGTAGTATTATTTTAAAAAACAAAACCAATCCATTGACTATCTATCAAGTTATAGAATAAGCTATTAATCAAAATTTTAAAATGTTCAACATCCAATAACGATTTTACCTTCTAAATTCATCAATTTATCAATCACATGCCATACCATTTATTTTTATTTTAGCTTAATACACTATAAACCTAACAAATGAAATACTTACTCATTTTTATAATTGCTTTTTCCATAACCTGTAAAGCCCAAAATAAAACATTAGCACCCAAACTAGAAAATATCGCTTGGATTGCTGGCACGTGGCATGGTCAGGCTTTTGGGGGCATTGCTGAAGAAATCTGGAGCAAACCTTCTGGTGGTTCCATGATGGCGACTTTTAAACTTACCGCAAATAACCAAGTAAAATTCTATGAGATTGAAATCATAAGAGAAATAGGAAACACCTTAATCCTTCAACTCAAGCATTTTGGATCAGATTTAAAAGGTTGGGAAACCAAAGATGAGACTGTAGATTTTCCCCTTATAGAAATCACAGTAAATAAAGTTGTTTTTGAAGGCATGACCTTCGAAAAAATAAGCAATACAGAAATGAATGTTTATGTAGATTTAAAAGATAAGGAAGGAAAAGTAGAAACAGTAAAAATTAGTTATAAAAAGAAAAACCCAACTCCTAAGCATATTAATCAATTTATCACTGTAAAAAAAGCTAAAACCAATCCTGTTATCAATGGAAAGGCAGACGATCCTATTTGGTCTGATACAGATTGGCTGCCATTAAATGAACTATGGCTAGGCGAAGCGCACACAGAAGACGATTTTTCTGGTCGATATAAATTATCCTGGGCAGAAGACGCACTATATCTTTTAGCAGAAATAAAAGATGATGTATTAATAGACAAAAACAGCGACCCACTCCAAGCTTGGTGGGATGATGATTGTTTGGAAATTTTTATTGATGAAGACAATAGTGGTGGCGAACACCAATACAATCATAATGCTTTTGCCTACCACATTGCACTAGACGGCAACGTGGTGGATATGTCTACAGAAAAAACAGGGAAACTCTATAATTCGCACATAGAATCTAAACGAACCACTAAAGGAAATACTTCAATTTGGGAAGTGAAAATCTTATTATTTGATGATTCTTATAATGATGATGGAGAAAACACGCCTTTAAAACTCTACATTGGTAAAATCATTGGTTTTGCTCTTGCCTACTGTGACAATGACTATAGTAAAGAACGTGAAAATTTTATCGGTTCCATTTATGTAGAAGGAAAAGACAAAAACAAAGGTTGGATTGATGCTAATATTTTCGGAACTTTAAAGCTTATAAATTAAATACCATGAAACATATCCCAACACTTTTTTGTATTCTTTTTTCTTTAATTTCTTTTACGCAAACCGATCCAAAAATCTATGACATTATAGATGCTGTTTCAGAAGAGCGATTGCGTAATGATGTAAAAACATTGGCAGATTTTGGTACAAGGCATACACTAAGCGATACACTTTCAAACACACGAGGAATTGGTGCAGCAAGGCGATGGATAAAAAGTCAGTTCGATAATATTTCTAAAGATTGTGATAACTGTTTGGAGGTTTTCTTTCAAAAGGATTTAGTAGAAAAAGGTACCAACCAACGTATTGTAAAAGATGTGATGGTCGTTAATGTGGTTGCCATTCAACGAGGCACCAAGTATCCAAACCGCTATATTATTATGAGTGGTGATATCGATTCAAGAGTATCAGATCCTACAGATTTCACATCAGACTCTCCAGGCGCTAATGATAATGCCACAGGTATGGCTGGCGCAATTGAAGCTGCAAGAGTGTTATCTAAATATAAATTTGAAAGCAGTATCGTATATCTCGGACTTTCTGGCGAAGAACAAGGTCTTTTTGGTGGACAAGGCATGGCAAGATATGCCAAGGAAAACAATTGGGAAATTATTGGAGTCTTAAACAACGATATGATTGGTAATATTGAAGGTGTTGATGGAGTTATAGACAATCGTACCTTCAGAATTTTTTCCGAACCTATTACTACGGACGAAACAGATCCTGAAAAACTAGCAAGGCAAGCCAGAGCAAGACGTTTCTATGGTGGCGAAGTTGATGGTATTTCTAGACAATTAGCAAGATATGTGTATAAAACAACAAAAACGTATATGCCAGAAATGAATCCTATGATGGTTTATCGTTTAGACCGTTTTGGACGTGGTGGTCACCATAGACCATTCAATGATGTTGGTTTCGCAGGTATCAGAATTATGGAAGCACATGAAAACTACACACAACAGCACCAAGACATCCGCACAGAAAATGGCATTGCATACGGAGATACATTTGAGCATGTCAATTTTCCCTATTGCAAAAAACTAACAGCGGTCAATGCCATAACAATGGCAAGCCTCGCTTCTGCTCCACCAGCACCCAAAAATGTTGGTATTGGTGGTATTGTTGAAGCTTCAGCTAAATTAAAATGGGACAAAGTTGAAGGAGCAAAAGGTTATAAAATCTACTGGAGAGATACGACTTCTCCAACTTGGGATCACAGCAGATTTGTAGAAAATGTTACTGAATTTACTCTAGATGGTATCGTTATTGATAATTTCTTTTTTGGTGTTGCATCCGTTGGTGAAAATGGTCACGAAAGTGTGGTTGTTTTTCCAAATACAATAATTAGATAGTTATTGTCATTCCTAGATCTATCACTAAGCTTTTCGAAGTGCAGACAGGAAATCTTTAATATTAATAAAAGTATGATTAAAAATTTTATAACCCTTACATTTATTTTAGGCTTAAGTTTAACGACTTATGCACAATTGCTTCAAGAAAAAACCGAATTCACAAGACAAGATACATTAAGAGGAAGTATTACACCTGAGCGCGAATGGTGGGATCTTACCTACTACCATTTAGATATTGAAGTAAAACCAGACCAAAAGTTCATTTCAGGAAAAAACACCATTCAATATAAGGTCCTAAAACCTCATCAGGTAATGCAAATCGATCTGCAAGAGCCTATGGAGATCACCAAAGTGCTCAAAGATGGGAAACCTACTGCAATCAGACGAGATGGTAATGTCTACTATATACAAGTTGGCAACCAAAATGTTGGAGATATCAACTCCATTGAAGTGTATTATAAAGGCTACCCTAGAGAAGCCAAACGCGCACCATGGGATGGAGGCTTTTCTTGGAAAAAAGACAAAAATGGCAAGCATTTTATTGCTACCTCCTGCCAAGGATTGGGAGCAAGCGTGTGGTGGCCAAACAAAGACCACATGTACGATGAAGTTGATAGTATGCTGATAAGTGTAACGATTCCTAAAGGACTTACTAATGTTTCTAATGGTCGCCTAAGAAAGCTAGAAGATCTTGGAGATAAAGTAAAATCCCATTGGTTTGTGAGTAATCCCATAAATAATTATGGTGTTAATGTTAACATTGGCGATTATGCAAATTTTTCTGAATCATACGATGGTGAAAAAGGAAATCTAGATATGGATTATTGGGTACTCTCCTATAATCTCGAGAAAGCCAAAGAACATTTTAAAGATGCACCAAAAATGATGGAAGCTTTTGAGCATTGGTTTGGCCCTTATCCTTTTTACGAAGACAGCTTTAAATTGGTAGAAGTCCCTTACTTAGGAATGGAACACCAAAGCTCTGTGACTTATGGCAATCAATACATGAATGGCTATTTGGGTAATGATCTATCCAGAACCGGTTGGGGTTTAAAGTGGGATTTTATCATCATTCACGAAGGTGGACATGAATGGTTCGCAAACAATATAACCAATAAGGATGTTGCAGATATGTGGATTCACGAAGGTTTCACAGCATATTCAGAAAATCTGTTTCTAGACTACTTTTATGGTAAAGAAGCTTCCGCAGATTATGTTATTGGTACTCGCGCCAATATTCAGAACTATAGACCACTTATTGGACATTACAACGTAAACAAAGAAGGCTCTAGCGATATGTATTATAAAGGTGCAAATATGTTGCACACATTAAGGCAATTGATTGAAGATGATGACTTATGGAGAGCAATCCTAAGAGGTCTAAACAAGGATTTTTATCACCAAACAGTGACTACTAAACAAATTGAAGATTACATCAGCGAAAAAACAAAAAAAGACTTATCTGCTTTTTTTAATCAGTACTTAAGGGATACTCGCATACCCACATTAGAGTATAAAATTGAAAACGGTGAATTAAAATATAGATATGTGGACATTGTCGATGATTTTGATATGCCGATTGAAGTTGAAATCGGAGGCAAAACAGAATGGATATTCCCAAGTTCGGATTGGAAAACAAAATCAATTAAGAGCAACGACTTTAAAGTCGATAGGGACTATTATATCAATTCTGAACAAATTTAACTACTGTGGAAATCCCAGAACTCTATTTTGAGCGTGATACGGATTGGTACGATTGGCTGCTTCAAAACCATAATAAATATGATGCCATTTATCTCATCTTCTATAAGTTAGAGTTAAATATGCCAACAATGCGATGGGAAGAAGCCGTTAAAGTTGCACTATGCTTTGGTTGGATAGACTCTACAGTAAAAAGTCTTGGAGGCGGAAAGCGTAAGCAATACTTCTGCCCTCGTAATCCTAAAAGTACTTGGAGTGCCCTTAATAAAAAGCATATTAAAGAATTAGAGGAAAAAAACTTAATTCATGAGGCAGGTTATAAAGTAATTGAATTGGCCAAAAAAACTGGTAAATGGAGTGAGATGGATAATGTTGAAAATGGCATTATTCCAAAAGAATTACAAAAGGCATTTGATGCTAACCCCTTAGCTTTTCAAAATTATCGAAACCTCGCAAAGGGCTACCAAAAAAGCTATTTATCGTGGTTGCATAGTGCGAAACGTGATACAACACGCTTAAAAAGAATTAAAGAAATAATTAAGCTATGTGAAGCAAATATCAAAAGTCGCGATGCTTGGTAAATAAATCTATAAGCCACTAATATAACTACCATAAGGATCCTTGATTTGGACACCTTCTGAATAACGGAACTTACTCAGTTTTTTAAACTGGACTAATCCCCAAAGAATAAATTCTTTCTCAAAGTAAACATCCTTAGGGTCTATATCTGGCTGATGATCTGCAATCAATGCATCCAGTGGTAAGACCTCATCCAATTTTGACTTATAATCCACATCGTTAAATTCATCGAGTAGCTCAAACCCATCACCATTAAAAAACCATGAAATTAAGTCATCATATGGAGTTTCTTCACCTTGTTTTTCTAACTTTTCAATTTTTGGAAAATATTTAGGAAACAAGGTTTTAATTGCTTCATCTATCAAGGTGTTAGCCACAAAATCCGCACCTTCCTGCTCTCCTTCATAAACCAATTCTACCTTTCCTGTGATAGCAGGTATAACACCTATAAAATCTGATAAACGAACTGATGTCTCCGAATCACCAGCTAATAGGGAACGACGTTCTGCAGTGCTTAGTAAATTCTCAAAAGCTGTAATACTCATTCTAGCACTTACACCACTCTTTATATCCACATATTCGCTATCACGTGCTTCAAAGCTAATTTGCTCTAAGAGTTCTTTTGCCAATTCAGGGACATGAACCGATGACGATTGGCGATCATCGAGTTTAGCTTCTTGCTCAGTAATGGTCTGCGCAATCTCAATAGTGTTAGGGTAATGGGTTAATATCTGAGAACCAATTCTGTCTTTTAGAGGTGTTACAATACTTCCTCTATTGGTATAATCCTCAGGATTTGCCGTAAATACAAATTGCATATCTAAAGCCAGACGTAATTTAAACCCTCTAATTTGAACATCACCTTCTTGTAAAATATTGAACAAGGCTACTTGAATTCTCGCCTGTAAATCGGGTAACTCGTTAATGACGAAAATGCAACGGTTGGCTCTTGGGATCATTCCGTAATGAATCACACGATCGTCTGCATAACTTAATTTTAAATTTGCAGCTTTAATAGGATCTACATCACCTATGATATCCGCAACCGTAACATCTGGTGTGGCGAGCTTTTCAGCAAAACGCTCATCTCTATGCAACCAACTTATTGGTGTATTATCACCCTTTTCAGCAATCAGTTCTTTAGCGTATCTTGAAATGGGGTTAAGTGGGTCATCATTAATTTCCGAGCCTACAACCACTGGAATATACTCATCTAACAGATTCACCATCATACGTGCCAAGCGCGTTTTTGCTTGGCCTCGCAATCCTAGCAGATTGATATTATGACGCGATAAAATAGCACGCTCTAATTCTGGTATAACCGTATGTTCATAACCGTGAATTCCTTCAAAAGTGTTAACTTTAGTTTTAATATTTTCTATGAGATTATCTCTCAATTCATCTTTTATAGACCTAGATTGATAACCTACTTTTTTTAACTCTCCTAATGTTTTTATATTCTCTACGTTCATTTTTATCCTTTAATTCTTCTTTTTCTATTGTTTTCGTAATCTTCAAAAATCATCTCACCTAATCCCTTGAGTCCTGTATAAAAGGCTTTACCCCTATTAGCTTGTGTAAATTCTCTAACAAAACGCATAAGGTAAGGATCCTCAGCAATCATAAATGTTGTTATTGGAATGTGTAATCGTCTGGCTTGTTGCGCCATTGCATAGCACTTATTAGTAATGTAAGGATCAAGACCATTACTGTTTTTATAGTACTGACCATCAGGTAATCGTAAGCAACTTGGTTTACCATCTGTAATCATAAAGATTTGTTTATTGGTGTTGCGTTTACGTCTCAGCATATCCATTGCCAATTGCAAGCCTGCAACAGTATTGGTATGGTATGGTCCCACCTTTAGATATGGCAAGTCCTTGATTTTTATTGGCCAAGCGTCATTTCCAAACACCAAAATTTCAATACTATCTTTTGGATAACGTGTTGTTATCAATTCAGATAGTGCCATAGCTACTTTTTTCGCTGGTGTTATTCTGTCTTCGCCATAGAGAATCATACTGTGACTAATATCAATCATTAAGACCGTGCTCATTTGAGATTTATGCAAGGTCTCCTCCACCACTAAATCATCTTCAGTTAAATTAAAATCTCCTAATCCATGATTTATTTGAGCATTTCTCAGGCTCTCTGTCATAGATACTTTTTCCAAAGCGTCACCAAACTGGTACGATCGAAAATCACCTGTATGCTCATCGCCTAAACCAACCCCTTTACTCTTATGGTTTCCTGCACCACTCTTTTTAATCTTACCAAAGATATGATCTAAGGCTTGCTTGCGAATAGCTCGCTCCGTTTTTGCAGTAATTGTTGTTTTTCCTTTACCATCACCATTCCCTGTAGGATCAATTTCTTCTCTGATATAACCTTTGTTCTTTAGGTCTTCAATAAAATCATCGATGGTATAGTCTGGTGTAGTTAAATTATACTCCTTATCTAACTGCCTTAACCAATCAATAGCTTCATCAAAATCACCAGATGTATAGGTTATAAGTTCTTTAAATATTTCAAACAACTTATCAAAAGGTGATTGGTAAGGTGCCTCGTAAGTTTTAAATACAAAACCTGATTTATTTAATTTTTCTTTCATTGCTATGTAAAAATAATGCTTTTTTGAATTAAAAAATAGACTTCAGAATACCTTAACAACACGTTAAGATTTTCATGATTTCTTTTGCTTAACTTTAAAGCTTTAGTTAACTAACCTTAAAAAAATGAAGAAACTATCCACAATTGCTATGCTCTTCTGCATAGCACTGCTCTCTGCGCAAGAATTTTCAATGGAAATGGTCAAAAATATGACACCACGCAATATTGGTCCTGGTGGCATGTCTGGTCGAGTAACGGCAATAGATGTTGTACTAAACAATCCTGATGTAATGTATGTCGGAACGGCTTCAGGTGGCCTTTGGAAATCTACTTCCGGAGGCATTAAATGGGATCCTATTTTTGATGATGAAGTAACTGCTTCTATAGGTGCCGTTGAAATTCAACAATCTAATCCAAGTGTCATTTGGGTAGGTACCGGTGAAGGTAATCCACGTAACTCACTTAATGGAGGATATGGAGTTTATAAATCCCTTGACGGAGGAAAAAGTTGGATGGCCATGGGACTTGAAAACACAAGGCATATCCATAGAATTATTGTTGACCCAACAAATCCAGATGTAGTCTATGTTGGAGCTATTGGTTCACCTTGGGGCGAACATCCAGAACGTGGAGTGTTTAAAACCACTGACGGAGGTAAAACCTGGAATAAAATCCTTTTCACTAATAATAAAACAGGAGTTGCAGATTTAGTAATGGATCCTTCAAATCCGAATAAACTTATTGCTGCTATGTGGGAACATAAGAGAGAACCATGGTTCTTTAATTCTGGTGGTGAAGGCTCAGGTCTTCATATTACGCACGATGGTGGTGAAACCTGGAAAAAAATTACTGAAGATGATGGTTTCCCAAAAGGAGAACTCGGCAGAATAGGCGTGGCAATTGCTCCGAGTAAACCAAATATAATTTATGCTTTAGTTGAAGCTAAAAAGAATGCCCTTTACAAAAGTGAGGATGGTGGCTTTAATTGGAAAAAAATAAATGATAAGAATGACATCGGAAACAGACCATTTTATTATTCTGAAATTTACGTAGACCCTCAAAATGAAAATCGTGTTTATTCGGTTTTTACTTATGTAAATGTCTCCGAAGATGGAGGCAAGAATTTTGAGCAATTGATGCCTGCTTATGGTGTGGACAATGGCATCCATCCAGATCACCATGCGTGGTGGATTCACCCAGAGGATGGTAGTTTTATGATTGATGGCAATGATGGCGGCATGAACATTACTAAAGACGGAGGAAAAACCTGGCGCTTCATCGGTAACCTTCCCGTGGCACAATTCTACCATATTAATGTAGATAACGAATTTCCCTATAATGTCTATGGTGGAATGCAAGATAACGGTTCTTGGAGAGGACCAGCATACGTTTGGCGTGCCCAAGGCATACGAAACAGCTACTGGCAAGAAATTAGTTTTGGAGATGGTTTTGACGTGGTTCCAGATAGGGACGACAGTCGTTATGGTTGGTCCATGAGTCAGCAAGGTTACGTTAGCCGTTATGATTGGCAAACAGGGAATAATTATGGTGTTAGACCAACCCATCCTGACCCTGAGGTGCAGTTGCGTTTTAACTGGAATTCTGCAATAAATATTGATCCATTTGATAATAGTACCATCTACTTTGGAAGTCAATTTGTACACAAATCCACGGATAAAGGTGAAACGTGGGAAGTAATTTCTCCAGATTTAACCACCAACGATCCTGAAAAGCAAAAACAATCTGAAAGTGGAGGATTAACCATGGATGCTACTGGCGCTGAAAATCATACGACGATTTTGGTTATTGAACCTTCACCAGTTGAAAAAGATATGCTTTGGGTTGGCACGGATGATGGGCGGATTCACTACACTCAAGATGGAGGAAAAACGTGGAATGACGTTTCAAAAATAAAAAGCTTACCTGAAGGTAGCTGGATTGCACAGATAAAAGCTTCAAACAAAAACAAAGGAGAGGCTTTACTCATAGCAAATGATTACAGACGCTTCAACTACACACCATACGCTTACAGAACTAAAAACTACGGTAAAACTTGGGAGCGCATCGTTGATGAAAATGATGTAGAGAGCTACACGCTTGCTATTGTTGAAGATATCGAAGAGCCAAACTTAATGTTTCTAGGGACTGACGACGGCTTATATATTTCAATGAATGCAGGAGAAAAATGGACCAAATGGACGCAAGGTTTTCCGACTACTTCGGTTAAGGACTTAGTTATCCATCCAAGGGAACATGATTTAGTTATAGGAACTTTTGGTCGCGCAGCTTGGGTTTTAGATGACATTAGACCATTACGGGAGATGGCGAAGAATGCATCAGTGATGAGTTCTAATATTAAATTGTTTGATCCACCAACAGCTTATCAAGCGGCTTACCAACAACCAACGGGAAGTCGTTTTGGAGCAGATGCCACGTATCATGGTGAGAACCGAGGAGGTGGTGCTCGTTTTGCTTATCTGTTTAATAAAAAGGAGACACCAAAAGATGAGACAAAAGATGATGCTGAATCTAATGAAGAAATGGATTCAGAAAAAAAAGAAACTAAAGTTTCTTGGGATTCACTACAATTAAAACTATATGATGGTGAACGTTTAATTAGAACATTAAAAACTAAAGCACCAAAAGAAAATGGTATCCATAAATGGACATGGTATATGGATGAAGCTGGTGCGGATTACCCTTCGAGAAGAATAAGAGAAAGTATCAGAGAGAGAGGTGGTGTTTCAGTAAAACCAGGCACTTATAGAGCTGTTTTGCATTATGGAGACCAAATGTCTGAAACTACTGTTACTGTTGAATCTGATCCTCGACTAGACGTTTCACAGAAAAACATTGATGAAGTCTATACAACGAGTAAACAATTAGAAGCGATGCAGCAAACTGCCGCAGATGCCGTAAATCAATTAGTAGAGAGTAAAACTATTGCCGAATCCTATAAGAAAGAGCTGTCTAAGCTCGATAAAGAGAAATACAAAGAACAAATAGAAGCTTCAAAAAATACCGTGAAAGCCATAGACAGCTTAATTGATAAATATTTAGGAAAAATTGATAAGCGACAAGGTATTACCAGAAATCCAGAGGTTACTCCTTTACAAAGACTAGGATTAGCAAGAAGTTATGTCAATAATAGTCAAACTGGCATTACCTCTACGGAAACCACTTTGATAAAACAAGCCAAGGACGCCTTAGATAAATTGCTTGGCGAAACAAATACGTTCTTTAATGAGGAATGGTCAACTTATCAAGAGAAAATGAAGCAAATTCAAATGGATCCGTTTAAGGAGACAAAAACATTTAGCATAGACTAACAATCGAAAAGCACATAATTATGAAAACAAAACTTTTAACATTATGCATTGCTCTTCTAATATTTTCTTGTAAAGAAGATAAGGAAAAGCCTGATAAAAAGCGTGAAGTACAGCAGTACACCATTAACCAATTTATGGACAATGAAGCTGTTGGTGGTGGTAGTTTTTCACCAGATAACAGTAAATTATTGATTTCGAGTAACCGTTCCGGTATTTATAATGCCTATACCATACCAACCAAGGGAGGTGAAATGACACCAATTACCCAATCAGATACGACATCATATTTTGCAAATGCTTACTTTCCTAATGATGAGAGGATGCTAATAAGTGCAGATGGTAATGGAGATGAGATTGACCATTTATATGTTAGAGAAACTGACGGAAGCATTAAAGACATAACACCTGTAGAAGGTGCAAAAGCCGATTTCTACGGCTGGTCTAAGGACGATAAATATCTCTATTATGGTTCTAATAAACGAGACCCTAAGTACTTTGACGTTTACAAAATGTCTATTGAAGACTATTCGTCAGAAATGCTATATCAAAATAATGATGGAATGGACTTCAGTGGCATGTCAGAGGATGAAAACTATTTCGCCTTGTCAAAAACGGTAAATACCAATGACAGTGATTTATTTATTTACAATGCTACGACAAAGGAAACCACTAAAATAAATGACAACATGAGTGGTAATTCAGCTCAGGATTTTTCTAAAGATAATAGCAAGTTTTATTACACCACGGATGATGGCTCTGAGTTTTCATATTTAATGTCTTATGACTTAGAAACAAAGGAAAAGAAAAAAGAAATCGAAAAATCTTGGGATATTCTTGGCGCAAGCTTTACATCAAATGGTAGTTACATGACCGTTTTTGTAAATGAAGATGGAAAAAATGCTATTGAGGTTTTAGATACCGAAACAATGCAACCTATAGATTTACCCGATTTTGGTGATAAGAGTATTACTAGTGTTAGCTTTAGCGATGATGAAAAATGGATGCGCATGTATGTAGGTGGTTCTAATACCCCTTCAGATTTATACACCTATAATCTTGAAACCAATGAGCAATACAAACTAACGGATGTACTCAATGACGAAATAAATCCGGAAGATTTAGTAACTGCACAAGTAATCCGTTACAAATCTTTTGATGGTGTTGAGATTCCTGCAATTTATTATCTACCTCAACAGGCCTCTGAAGACAATAAAGTACCAGCGATGGTCTGGGTACACGGTGGACCAGGTGGACAAACAAGACAAAACTTTAGTTCATTGATTCAATATATGGTTAATCAAGGTTATGCTGTTTTAGCAGTCAATAATCGTGGTAGTAGTGGCTATGGTAAAACCTTTTATCAAATGGACGACAAAAACCATGGTGAGAAGGATTTACAGGATTGTGTTGAAGGTAAAAACTGGCTAGCTACACAGCCAGAAATCAATGGTGACAAAATAGGGATTATCGGTGGCTCTTATGGAGGTTATATGACTATGGCAGCTTTAACTTATACTCCAGAAGAGTTCGATGTAGGTGTCAATATATTTGGAGTTACCAATTGGATGCGCACTCTAAAGAGTATTCCGCCATATTGGGAGTCTTTTAGAGAAGCATTATATAAAGAGTTGGGAGATCCATATTCTGCAGATTCTGTACGGCTTAAAAAGATTTCACCATTATTCCATACCGATAAAGTTACCAAACCTCTAATCGTACTACAAGGTGCTAAGGACCCGAGAGTTTTGCAGGTAGAATCTGATGAAATTGTAGCCGGAGTTAGAAAGAATGGAGTCCCAGTTGAGTATGTACTATTTGAAGATGAGGGTCATGGTTTTATAAAAAAGGAAAATCAGATTGAGGCATACAGTAAGATCATTGAATTTTTGGACATACACCTAAAGAAGGAAAATGAGCCTATTGATGGAGAAACTCCTTCTAAGAAGATTGAAACTGAAGAATAGATTACTTATAAATCAATAAAAAAAGCCTATAGCATAATGCATGTTATAGGTTTTTTTATTGGTTTAAGATTTTCACTCCACCCATTTTAGTTTGGCATGGCCTTCAATTTTAATACGCTTTCCAGAGGTACTTATCATTCCTTCTTTTTTAAATTGAGATAAAATCCTAATCGCAGATTCAGTAGCAGTGCCAACGATGCTCGCGTAGTCCTCTCGGGATAAAATAATACTTAAATAACCTTGATCATCAGTACCAAAATTATCATGGATATACAATAGAATATCTGCCATCCTGGTTTTAACCGACTTCTGAGCCATGTCAACCAACGAATCATCAGAATCTTTTAAGTCGTGTGCCATTTCCTTTAATACATCCATTGTAAACTTTGGGTTTTTCGATAGATCCGACATAATTTCATTCTTAGGAATAAAACACATTTCCATGTCATTTAATGCGATAGCGCTTAAATTGGTTTTCTGCTCTGACACTAATGAGCGCTTACCAAGTAAACCACCCTTAACAACTAACTTTACAACTTGGTCTTTGCCGTTTTGGCTAAGTTTCGTCAGTTTACAGACACCTTCCCTTATACAATAAACTCCATTAAGTGATTCTCCTTCTTCAAAAATAACTTGACCTTTTTTATAGCGTTTACCGGTTTTACATGCTGATATACGTATTAATTCTTCTCTAGTTAAAGATTTCAATGAATTAAATTCTTTTATTATACACGATTCACAATTACCCATTTTCTTTCATTTTAGTAAGTAAACATTCTCTTTTAATGCAACACCAAGAATGGTATATCTGTGTAATATTTTATTTGCGAATTTTTTGGGTGAAACAATATCTTTTCGAAGTAATTAAGATTTTTGGCCAACATTGTGATTAGATCTATTTTTTTATTTTCTACGAAATCTTGTACCTGATTTTCTATATGGTAGTTATCTAAAAAATGAAAACTATGCTCATTTGCTCCAAGGTAAGCGTCTAGTAATTCTTTATTTCTCTTTTGATCTTCATTTAAAATTGCAGTACCATTTTTAATATGTATAACCCTTGCTGAAGCATTATTTGATTCTACAATATTAGTTATCGCCTCTAGCGTCTTTGCAGAATAGACAGATAAAAAATCTGTTGGGAAAGCTATTTCATTGAGTTTAGAGAACTTTGCATTTTCTGGAACTATGATGGTAGCACACCTTACTTGGGTTATTACGTTAGAGGCATTGCTTCCTATGGGTGTTTTTTTTGCATCCGTATTACCACGCGTGCCCATGACAATAAAATCAATTTGATTTTTCTCTATTTGCTGGCGCACTGAAGTCACCAAATAACCACCATCAATCAGAGCAAAGAACTTATGATTGGGATTACTAGATAATTCTTTATTTATTTTTAATATAAGACACTGTAGTTTTTCCTTACAGAACTCTTCTTCCTTTATTGTTGCAAGATCATTAAGACCATGACATACATGCAACAAATAGAAATTGCATGATGAGTTTTTAAAAAATTCTACTGCATATTCTATTGCATTCCAAGCGTTATCAGAAAAATCTGTTGGTATTAAAATATTAGCCATTGCTTGTTTATCCAAAAAGTTATATAAACAAAGGTAGCGTTATGACTATGCTTGAAATATGACCGTTGTCAGTTATGACTAATTATTCCATATTTTTAAGTTGCTGTAAATCTAAAACCTTAATGTTACGGCCTTCTATTTCTATAATTCCTTGATCTTTAAAACGAGATAATGTGCGTATTAGACTTTCTGTTGCAACGCCAGCAACACTTGCCAAATCGTTTCTTGAAATTCTAATAAAATCAGTGGGTTTGTTTCCTAATTTGTCTGCAAACTTTAAAATGGTGGTCGCTGTTCTTCGTCTTACAGAGCTATACGCCATTTCTAATAACTGATCTTTTACGTTAACTAAATCATCGTTTAAAAGCTGAATCAAATCTAAAGTAACTTTGTGATTGCTACTAATAATATCCATAAACTCATGTTTAGAGATACCAATTAAAACCGATTCTTTTATGGCTGCTGCAGTTTCCTTATAGGTTGTGTTTTCTGTAAAAGACGTGTATCCAAATAAATCATCTTCCTTGTGTAGTGCTGTAGTTAAATCTTTACCGTGCGTATCCAATTTGTGACATTTTACCAATCCCTTTTCAATCAAATAAATATAATTAGAGTGTTCTCCTTCTCTGTAGATGATATCACCTTGTTTAAAGGTGAAGGTTTTACCGTTATCATCAAAAAAATTCTTTAAGTCATTGAGATTTCTAATGGCCAAATCGTCTTCAACCTCTGTAGCTGGATTTTCCCTATTATCTTTTAAAATGGCAGCTTTAGCAAGTCTGCTCTCAATAGCACTTATAAGTTCATCTTCTTCAAAGGGTTTGGTGATGTAATCATCGGCGCCTAAATCCATACCTTTTCTTACATCCTTGCGTTCCGTTTTTGCAGAAAGAAATATAAACGGGGTGTGCTTGGTGTTTTCAGTTGTAGATAGTCCCTGTAGCACACCATACCCATCTAACTCTGGCATCATAATATCGCACACTATAATATCTGGCTGAATTTTTAAGGCTGTACTTAAGCCAATTTTACCATTTGGCGCTGTAGAAACCTTATAATTAGAAAGTTCTAATAATTCGGCAGTATTTTCTCTTAAAATAACATCGTCTTCTATGAGTAATATGTGTTTCATTCCTTTGCTTTGTTGGGTATTTTTATTACAAATGTACTTCCTTTTTCTTCTGCACTACTAAAACTAATTTCACCTCCTAAGTTGTTAAGATGACTTTTTACAATATTGAGACCAATACCAGTTCCTTGTATGAGTAGTGCATTCTCCGATCTAAAATAACGATTAAAGATCTGTTCTTGGTCCTTCTCTGGTATGCCCATTCCTTCATCTATAACTTTAAAGGTTGTAATGGATTCATCTTGTGTAATCTGAATACTTATTTCAGAATGTTCTGGTGAATATTTTATGGCATTATGTACCAAATTACCTAATGCTAATTCTACTATTTTCTCATCTTGATATAGAAATAACCCATCTATATTCTCAGGATACTTAATGACTTGCCCTTCCTTAAGTAACATATTAGCATTGTATATAACCTCATCCACTACTTTGGTAAGCATAAAGTTTGAAAACTTATAAGACACTTTTCCTGTTTCTAATTTCTCAATAGATAGAAAGTCATTCAAAATATTATTTAAATAATGTACTTTATCTGTTATTATTTTTATATGCTTATCGCGTCTATTTTGTTGCTCTTCGAGTTTGTACTTACTTAACAACATTGCAGAGGTTAAAATTCCACTGAGTGGTGTTTTGAACTCATGGGAAACAAGAGATAAAAACTTTGTTTTTAAATCATTGAGTTCCTTTTCCTTTTTAAGAGCATTGCTTATTTTATTTTGTGCTTCAATACGCTTTTGTATTTCTATATCGCGTTTTTGATTAGCAAGTTTTAGTTCTTCAACGGTTTCACTTAACTGCTCGGTTCTGGCTATTACTTTACGTTCTAACTCATTATTTAACTCCTGTAGTTCTTCTTCTTGTTTTTTTCTAACCGAAATATCAATAACCAAAGCCATTACATAATCCTCTCCATTAATCTGTAGAGGGTTCAAGCCTGCTTCAACAGGAAATGAATTTCCGTCTTTGTGTGCACCATACAAATCCCTTCCTTTACCCATTTGTCGCTTTTTTTGTTGCTTCATAAAACCGTCTACATGCGATTGATGATTAGCTCGGTATGGTTTTGGTATTAAGGTATCTAAATGCTTTCCTATTAAATCATTATCAGTATATCCAAACATACTCTCAGCAGATTGGTTCGCTGCAACAATATGTTGGGTTTTATCTACGACTATAACACCTTCTGAAACTGCTTCAAAAAGAACATTAAATACATCTTTAACGTTTTGAAAAATCATTCAATAATTTTAGTGAGTTATGAATTGGATTTTGTAAAAGTATTTAATTCATGACAATTATCATATTTTAAAGGCACACAATCGGTGAACTTTGCCATAGGTATAAATGAGCAAATAAAAATGAAAAACAACACCTGTTTTCATTGTGGTGATGATTGTGGTAATCATGTCATTTCTTTTCAAGAAAAGTCATTCTGTTGTAATGGCTGTAAAACTGTTTTTGAGATTTTTAACGAAAATGATCTCAACTGTTATTACGACTTACAGAATTCGCCTGGTGCAATCCCTAAGGATATCAAAGGTAAGTACGATTTTTTATCTCAAGAAAACATCATTGAAAAATTAACTGAGTTTAGAAGTGACCATGTGGAAATTGCTTCGCTCTACATTCCTCATATCCACTGTAGTTCTTGTATTTGGATACTTGAAAACCTCCATAAACTGAACCCTAATATCTCAGGCTCACAGGTTAATTTTGGCAAGAAAACCGTTAGAATTACATATAATTCTGAAGCAACAGATTTAAAAACCATAGTGTTATTGCTAAGTTCAATTGGCTATGAACCTTACATTAGTTTAGACGATTTTAAATCTGGTAAAAAACATATCAACCGTACCTTAATCTATAAACTTGGTGTAGCCAGTTTTGCTTTTGGTAACATTATGTTTTTGTCTTTCCCAGAGTATTTTGAAGTGAATGAATATTGGTTAGAGCAGTACAAGCCTCTATTCCGTTGGCTGATGTTTGCGCTTTCGGTTCCTGTGGTGTTTTATTCGGCTCAAGATTATTTTATTTCGGCGTTTAAAGGTTTAAAAGCTAAGTTACTTAATATCGATGTGCCCATTGCTTTAGGAGTTGCCGTGCTGTTTATAAGAAGTACTATTGAGATAATGTTCGATTTGGGTTCTGGTTTTTTTGATAGTCTTGCTGGTTTAGTATTCTTTCTTTTGGTTGGTAAATTCTTTCAGCAAAAAACCTACGACTTTCTATCCTTTGAGCGCGATTATAAGTCGTATTTCCCAATCGCCGTTACAAAAATTGAAAAAGACGGAAGCGAAAACTCCATCCAGGTCTATGATATCGAAAAGGGAGACCGGCTTCTCATTAGGAATGAAGAACTGATTCCTGTGGATGGCATTTTGATAAACGGTAACGCTAAAATAGATTACAGTTTTGTAACTGGTGAATCGCAAACTGTTTCAAAACAATCTGGTGATAAACTATTTGCAGGTGGCAAACAAACAGCTGGTGTCATAGAACTAGAAGCACTAAAATCTGTTGAGCAAAGCTATCTCACGCAATTATGGAGTAATGATGTCTTCAACAAGAACAAGGAGGATGGCTTTACAAACATTACCAATAACATTAGCAAACATTTTACTATTGCCATATTGACTATTGCCTTTATAGCAACAACATTCTGGTTATTTACAGATGCTAGTAAAGCCATGAACGTTTTTACTGCCGTGCTCATTATTGCCTGCCCCTGTGCTATTGCACTTTCGGCTCCTTTTACCTTTGGAAACCTACTGAGAATTTTTGGCAAACTAAAGTTCTACATTAAAAATGCCAGCGTTATAGAACAACTTGCACAGATTAATACGGTTATTTTCGATAAAACAGGCACCATTACCTCAAATAAAACAAGTAGCGTCGTTTACGAAGGGAATTCACTTTCTGATTTTGAAAATTTAGTTCTTAAAAATTCTTTAAGAGGCTCTAACCATCCCTTGAGCCGAAGTCTTTATACTTTATTGGACGAGCACAACATCATAACACTAGACACCTTTGAAGAACATGTAGGTAAAGGTATTGAGGCGCAACATAACGATATTAATCTTAAAATTGGCTCAGCAAACTTTGTGGGTAAACCACAAGAAACAGCAGTATTAAATACTACCGTACATATTAGCAGTAACGATGCGTACAAAGGAAAATACACTTTCTATAACAGCTACAGAAAAGGAGTATCCAAACTTTTCAACCAATTAAAAAAACATTTTGATCTGGTTATTCTTTCAGGTGATAATGAAGGTGAGCGAGAAAACTTAAAAAAGTTGCTTCCTGCAAAAACTAAATTGATATTCAATCAAAAACCAGAAGACAAGTTAGAGTTCATAAAATATCATCAATCTGAGGGTGCAAAAGTCTTAATGGTCGGTGATGGATTGAACGATGCTGGAGCATTGGCACAAAGTAATGTTGGTATTGCCGTTTCAGAGGATGTTAATGTGTTTTCACCAGCTTGTGATGCCATTTTAGATGTTTCAAAATTCAGGCAATTATACAGTTATATAAAAGCATCAAAATCTGCCATTAAAATCATTAAATGGAGTTTTATGCTTTCGTTCTTTTACAATGTCATTGGCTTATACTTTGCTGTAACAGGCCAACTGGCACCCGTCGTTGCAGCAATACTAATGCCTCTGAGCTCTATAAGTATTGTAGTGTTTACAACAATAGCAACTAATCTGTTAGGAAAAAAATTAAAATAAATGATTCAACATGACAAATGTCATGTTTTAAAAACAGGTTCAACAGTAATTTTGAACCGTAACTTCAAATAGGTATGAGTGTTATATATATTTTATTGACTGTTAGCGTCATTGTTGGCGTGGCATTCTTTTTCATTTTTATTGCGGCAGTCAAATCTGGTCAATATGATGACAGTTATACACCTTCCGTGCGTATGCTTTTTGAAGACGAACTCGTAAAATCAAAAACTAAACAATCAACCGATACAAAAACTGACTAATTTTTTTAATATGGAAATGCAACAATTCTATTACGATAACAAAATCGTTAAAAAATTCCTCTATGCCACCATACTTTGGGGAGTTGTTGGTATGCTCGTGGGTCTTATTCTGGCCTTTATGTTTTTATTCCCGAATATGACAGACGGAGTTTCTTGGCTTAGTTTTGGGCGCTTACGTCCATTGCACACCAATGCTGTGATTTTTGCTTTTGTGGGTAATGCCATTTTTGCCGGAGTCTATTATTCACTCCAGCGCTTGCTTAAAGCAAGGATGTATAGCGATTTATTGAGTAACATCAATTTTTGGGGCTGGCAACTTATTATTGTTGGGGCAGCAATAACGCTTCCATTAGGATATACCACCTCTAAAGAATATGCTGAATTAGAATGGCCTTTTGATATTGCTATTGCTGTCATTTGGGTTGCATTTGGTATCAACATGATTGGTACAATTTTAAAGCGTCGCCAACGTCACTTATATGTTGCCATTTGGTTCTATTTAGCAACATTTGTTACCGTTGCTGTACTTCATATTTTTAACAGTCTAGAGTTACCTGTTAGTGGCTTAAAAAGTTATTCTGTTTATGCAGGTGTGCAGGATGCACTTGTGCAATGGTGGTATGGACACAATGCGGTTGCCTTTTTCTTAACGACACCATTTTTAGGTTTGATGTACTACTTTGTTCCAAAAGCAGCAAATAGACCAGTTTACTCTTACAGACTATCTATTGTCCATTTTTGGTCCTTGATATTCATTTATATATGGGCAGGACCTCATCATCTATTATACACCGCTTTACCAGAATGGGCGCAACATTTGGGTGTTGCATTTTCTATAATGTTATTGGCTCCATCTTGGGGAGGTATGATTAATGGTTTGTTGACCTTGCGTGGTGCTTGGGACAAAGTCCGTACAGACCCTGTTTTAAAATTTATGGTAGTGGCTATTACAGGATACGGTATGGCGACGTTTGAAGGCCCTATGCTTTCACTTAAAAACGTAAACGCCATAGCCCATTACACAGATTGGATTATTGCTCACGTGCACGTAGGTGCTTTAGCATGGAATGGGTTCTTGGCTTTCGGTATGATCTATTGGTTGATTCCGAGGTTATTCAAAACTAAATTACATTCTGTTGGTCTGGCCAATGCACATTTTTGGATAGGTACGTTAGGTATTGTTCTATATGCCTTGCCAATGTATGTTGCCGGATTTGCCCAGGCAAGTATGTGGAAACAATTCAACCCAGATGGAACTTTAGTATATGGTAACTTTTTAGAAACTGTTACTGAAATTATGCCAATGTATTGGATGCGCGCCATTGGAGGTACACTTTATATCACAGGTATGCTCATATTGGTGTACAACGTTATTATGACTGTTGTAAGATCTCATAACAAAGTCACAGACGAACTTGCTGAAGCGCCTGCATTACAGCGTGTTTCTAAAAGACGAGTTGCTGGTGAGGGATGGCATACTTGGTTAGAGCGTAAACCAGTACAATTAACTATTTACGCCACTGTTGCCATTCTCATTGGTGGTATTGTACAGATTATACCAACGATAGTTGTAAAGTCCAATATTCCAACAATCAGCAGTGTAGAACCTTACACTCCTTTAGAGCTGGAAGGACGCGACATATACATTAGAGAAGGTTGTGTGGGTTGTCATTCACAGATGATACGTCCGTTTAGAAGTGAAGTAGAACGCTACGGAGAATACTCTAAAGCAGGTGAATATGTGTACGACCACCCATTCCTTTGGGGCAGTAAACGTACAGGACCGGATTTGCACCGTGTTGGCGGAAAGTATTCAGATAACTGGCACCTTAATCATATGTACGACCCGCAAAGCACATCTAGTGGTTCTATAATGCCGGCCTATCAATGGTTAATTAGAAATGAACTCGACAAATCCATGACTGAAAAGAAAATGGAAACTATGGTGGATCTCGGAGTACCATATACTGAAGAAGATATTGCCAATGCACAAGCTTCGATGTTAGAACAAGGTACTCAAATAGAAAAGAACTTATACACTGATCCTGATTTTGCAAAGACTTATGAAGCAGACAAAGCTGCCGCTGGAGATGATTTCGTTGAAATGAAAAACCGAGAGATTGTAGCTTTAATTGCTTATTTGCAAAGACTAGGAACGGATATTAAAGTAGAGGACATTAACGAAACCGCTCAAAATTAATAAGACTATGTTGAAATTTGTAAAAAACCACATGGAAAGTATCACAGGCATAGAAATTTATCCACTGATATCGCTCCTCATATTCTTTATCTTCTTTGTAGTATTATTCTATTGGGTAATTACAGCAAAAAAAGAATATATCAAAACTGTTAGCAATTTACCATTAGACAACCAAAACGATCAATTATTATGAGACATCTAATTCCTTCATATATAAGAGTACCTGTCGTATTTTTCACTATTGCTGGTCTTATTGAATATTTCGTAGATTCTGGAGACAAACCAGCATTTATGGAGCAACCGGCCATTATGCTGTTTTTACTGTTGGTTTTATTGATTCTCCTTGCCATAGAGGCTATTGTTAGCTCAATGGACAATATTTTGTACCAGAGTTTAGACGAAGAAGCCAAAATCCGTTATGATCTCAAACGTGCTGAGACACCGAAATTTATACGTTGGCTAAAACGCACTTATAACAAACTTATAGGTACAAAACCAATTGAAGAAGAAGGTGAAATTATCCTCGACCACAACTATGATGGTATAAAGGAGTTAGATAACAACCTTCCGCCTTGGTGGGTTTACAGTTTTTATCTCACCATAATTTTTGCATTTGTATATATGGCTCGTTATCACATCTTTAATGCTGATGACCAATTTGACGAATATGAAATTGAATATGCTGAGGCAGAAAGAGCTATAGCAGAATACAAAAGAACTGCCAAAAACTTAGTGGACGTAAATACCGTTGAAATCTTGGTCGATGCCAGTGACTTAAATGCCGGAAAGAAAATTTTTGAAGAACGATGTATCGCTTGCCACAAATCTGATGGCGGAGGAGGTATTGGTCCAAACCTAACTGATGAATACTGGATTTTAGGTGGAGGCATTAAGAATGTCTTTAATACCATATCAGAAGGTGGACGTGACGGAAAGGGAATGGTACCATGGAAAACGGAATTAAAACCGTTGGAAATGGCACAGGTAGCTAGTTATGTACTAAAATTCCAAGGCACTTCGCCAGCAGAACCAAAAGAGGCCGAAGGAGAAGTTTGGATAGAAGCGTCATTAAAAGATACTGAAACTGGAGAGGAAGTGCACGATGTTAATATAGAAGTAGAACGTGTAATCCCAGATTCTCTAGAAACCTCTATTGATTATCAATAGAAAAACAACGACCATAAATGGAAACTCCACCAAATGAAGTTTTTAGGGATTCAATAGGCACCATTAATGAAGAGGGTAAGCGCAACTGGATCTATCCCAAAAAACCATCTGGGCCATATTACGAAAAACGAAAAATAGTAAGCTACGTTTTATTAGCTTTCTTGTTTGTTGCCCCATTCATAAAGATTAATGGCAATCAGTTTTTATTGTTCAATGTCTTAGAAAGGCGTTTTAATATTTTTGGGTTTCCGTTTTGGCCACAAGATTTTCATTTGTTTGTAATCTCTATGATTATTGGTGTGGTGTTTATCACATTATTTACAGTGGGATTTGGTCGTGTCTTTTGTGGTTGGATTTGTCCACAGACTATTTTTATGGAAATGGTTTTTAGACGTATAGAATATTGGATAGATGGCGACCGTAATAAACAAAGACGTTTGGCAAGACAAAAATGGGATGCCGAGAAAATAAGAAAGCGCCTTTCAAAATGGTTTATCTTTTTAGCAGTATCATTCCTTATTGCTAATATTTTCTTGGCTTATCTTATCGGAAGTGATAAATTATTGAGGTATATAACTGATAGTCCTTCTGAGCATATCGGTACATTAATTCCGCTAGTCATATTTACGGGTGTTTTCTATTTTGTTTTTGCGTGGTTTAGAGAGCAGGTCTGCATTATTGCTTGTCCTTATGGGAGATTGCAAGGAGTACTTCTAGACAATAAATCCATAGTTGTAGCGTACGATCATAAACGTGGAGAACGCGAGAACGGTAGGAAAAAATTCAGGAAAAACGAAGACCGCAAAGCATTGGGTTATGGAGATTGTATTGATTGTCTGCAATGCGTACACGTTTGCCCAACGGGAATAGATATAAGAAATGGCACACAATTAGAGTGTGTTAATTGTACTGCTTGTATTGATGAGTGTGATCACATTATGGAGAGCATTAATCTTCCCAAAGGATTAATTAGATATGCAAGTGAAGAAAACATTGAAAAGAAAGCACCTTTTAAATTAACGGCACGAATGAAAGGATACATTGCGGTACTGGTCATTCTAATTGGTGTTCTAGCAGGTATGCTAGCCTTAAGAAATGATGTTGAAGCAAGGATATTAAGATTACCTGGTCAACTTTATGAGCGTAAAGATAATAACGTTATAAGCAATGTCTTTACTTACAAAGTAGTTAACAAAACAACTGATACCATCGAAGATGTCAGCTTTAAACTGAGAGGTATGGGTGGTGAAATTAAATTAGTATCCATTTCAGATACATTTATAGTTGAGCCACAAGGTATTGCAGAAGGCACTATGTTTATTGAACTAAAGCAAAGTGATTTATCTGGTGATAAAAATAAATTGAGAATTGATGTCTATAGCAACGATGAACTCATAGAAACAACTACGGTTAATTTCTTGGGCCCTCGAAGTTATAATTAACCATAAAAAGCCCAATGGGTTTTAATAAAGATCCTGAAACGAGTTCAGGATGACAAACATTTAAAATAAGGAGATTCCCTGTGTTTAGGGAAGTTGAAAACATGAAAATAAACTGGGGAACAGCAATCGTAATTGCATTTGTGGCATTTATAGCCTTTATCCTATACTTTGTTATAAATATGAGTACGGATGATAAATATGACCATGATTTAGTGGTTGAAGATTATTATAAGCAGGAGCTGCAGTTTCAATCTGATATTAATAAAGAAACAAATGCCAGAAAATTAGAGATCGACATATCCTGGAAAAAAACGGAGGAAGGCATTGTAATTACTTTTCCTGAACAAATGGATTTCAAAGCTATTAAAGGCTCAGTGTTCCTATATAGACCATCTAATAAACAATTTGATTTTGAAATACCTATTTCATTATCTAACCGCAATTTGCTCATACCTGACAAACGTTTATTAGGTGGTCGCTGGAACATTAAAGTAGATTGGACCTATAAAAACACTGACTACCTTTATAAAAAAGAAATAATTTACTAATGTTGGTTTCGGCATTCATATTGGGCTTATTAGGAAGTCTGCACTGCGTTGGCATGTGTGGACCAATAGCCTTTATGTTGCCTGTAGATCGTTCTAATTCCTTAAAAAAAATAAGTCAGATTACAGTTTACCATTTTGGTAGATTATTAGCCTACAGCTTAATAGGTTTGGTCTTTGGACTAGTAGGTAAAAGTCTTTACATTTTTGGAATTCAGCAACAGCTTTCAGTTATTATTGGTGTTTTAATGATTGTTGCTGTCCTTTTACCTTATAGAATCATCGGTAAATACAATCTTTCAAAACCACTATATGGATTAATATCTAAGGTAAAATCTTCATTAGGTAAAGCCCTAAAAAAGAAAACCGCAGATACTTTTTTAACTATTGGTTTTTTGAACGGATTTTTACCATGCGGTTTAGTTTATATGGCTGTTTTTGGTGCTATTGCTACTGGCAGTTTAGCTGAAGGTAGTTTATACATGGTGTTATTCGGTATTGGGACCATTCCTTTAATGACGACAGCTATTTATCTAGGTAAGTTTTTAAACAGTACCATAAAACAACGTATTCAAAAAGCGATACCTGTTTTTGTGGTTATTATAGGTGTATTATTTATTTTACGTGGTTTAGGTTTGGGACTACCGTACCTATCACCTACTCCTGTTGTTGAAATGGCTTCTAGTAGTATTGAATGTCATTGATATTTTTAATTAGGATATTTTTGTCTTATTTAAAATTATAACTTATCTTTGTGGTATAATAACACAGTTAGTATGTTTTCAAAAGCGTGTGAATATGGTATAAAAGCAGCTATTTTTATTGCTGTAAACTCTTCTGAAAACAAGCGTGTAACACCCAAGGAAATTTCTAAAGAAATTGACTCTCCTCAAGCATTTACGGCGAAAATACTTCAGGCTTTAGTTAGACATGAAATTGTAAATTCAGTCAGAGGTGCGCATGGCGGATTTGAAATGGATAAGGGCAAAATTGCAACCACCAAACTATCGCAAATAGTATATGCCATTGATGGAGATAATATTTACAAAGGTTGTGGTTTAGGCCTACATACTTGCAACGAAAATCACCCATGTCCTGTGCACGACAAATTTAAAATAGTCAGGGAGGAATTAAGGGACATGCTAGAACATACAACTTTAGAGCAATTAGCATTAGATATTAAGTCTGGTGCCTCCTTTTTAAAAATTTAAAAAATTTACATACAAATAGGATAAATTTATCTGAAATAAACAAAAACATGGAATTACTACAAAACAACATCAAAAAAGAAATAGGGCAGTATGTTGCAGACGATTTTAGAACTGCTGCAATATTCTCTAAATACAAAATTGATTTTTGCTGTAATGGTAACAGAACTGTTGCAGAAGCTTGTGAAAAAAAAGGACTCGACAGTTCTAGAATAATCGATGAAATAAATCGAATATTAAATACTAAAACTGGCGAAACTATTGATTATAAGTCTTGGCCATTGGATTTGTTGACTGAGTACATTGAAAAGAAACACCATAGATATGTTGAAGAAAAAATTCCTATTATACGTCAATTTTTAGACAAATTATGTCATGTTCATGGTCAACGTCACCCTGAATTACATAAAATAAATGAACTTTTTACAGCTTCGGCAGGCGAATTGGCATCACACATGAAAAAAGAAGAATTGATTCTCTTCCCATTCATTAAAAAAATGGTAAAAGTAAAGCTAGACAATGGTAGTGTTCAACCTCCTCAATTTGGCACTGTAGAAAACCCAATCGCCATGATGAAATACGAGCATGATAATGAAGGGGAACGTTTTAGACAGATTGCAGAACTAACAGATAATTATATTCCACCAGCAGACGCTTGTAATACATATAAAGTCACCTTTGCAATGTTAGATGAATTTGAAAAAGATTTGCATCTACATATCCATTTGGAGAACAATATTCTGTTTCCTGAAGCAATAAAATTAGAACAACAATTTGGTTAATAGCAACCCTTTATTAATCTTAATTTCCGAAGAAATCCTGATATGTTTTCCCCAAACAATTCAGGATTTTCTTCTTTAGAATCCTTAAATTTCTAATTCCAAAATTAGAATAATGCCAAAGAATATAGTCATTATATGTTTAGTTAACTTTTTAATTGCTGCCCTTATGGGTTTGGCATTGCGTTTTTCGTCCATAGAATCCATAGGCATAAATTATAGATTTCTAACGCACGCTCATTCACATGTTGCCATGTTAGGTTGGGTGTATTTAATGATTTTTGTACTCTTCGTTCACTATTTTGCACCCAATAAACCCAAGATCTTCAATCGATTATTTTGGCTAACGGAATTTGCTGTGATTGGTATGATGTTGAGTTTTCCATTTCAAGGATATGCAGCAATTTCTATTTCATTTTCAACATTGCATATTTTCTGTAGCTATTACTTTGTTTATTTGATTTGGAAACATCATAAGACTAATTCAACAGTAAGCCAAAAATTAGCAAAGACCTCTTTAATATTTATGCTTATTTCAACTATTGGCGTTTGGTGTTTAGGACCAGCTGTTGCAACCATTGGACAGAGCTCTGCATTTTATCAAATAGCGATTCAGTTCTTTTTGCATTTTCAGTTTAATGGTTGGTTTTTAATTGCCGTTTTGGCTGTATTTTTTCATCTTTTAAAAATTGAAAACTCTAAAGTATTCAACCAGTTTTTTTGGTTATTAATCTGTTCAACCCTATTGACTTTGGCTTTGCCAATTCATTGGTTTGCACCTCATAAAAGTTTGTTGTGGATCAATAGTTTTGGTGTTATAATTCAAATTTTAGCACTTTATAAATGCTTTAAACTTATTAAACCTAAGCTCCATTCTTTAGTGAATTATAAAAACAAGCTTGTGCTATACATGTACACTTTCGCACTGCTGTGTTTTATTTTAAAAGTAATATTTCAGTCGCTATCAGTTTTACCAGAATTTGCTCAAATCGTCTATAACTACAAAAATTTTGTAATAGGCTTTATCCATTTGCTAATGCTTGGTGTTATCTCAGGATTTCTATTTGCATTTATTCTAAAAAGCGATTTAGTAAGGTATTCAAAGTCTCTAAATTTTGGTATTTATAGTTTTACTTTTGGCTTTTTATTAACAGAATTGCTTTTATTAATTCAAGGTGCTATGTTTTACTTTGGTAACGGTATGCTTCCGTATTATTATCTATTGTTATTTATATTCAGCATTTTATTACCATTAGGAATCTATATCCTCTTATTCAATATTGTTAAACAAAAAAATCATGCAACCAAAACCTCAAAAACGTCATAAAGCACTTCAACCCTTAAGCCGAGAACATCATCACGGTTTATTGCTGTCTTGGAAAATAAGAGCAGGATTCAGTAAAGACGTTGACCCAAAACGGATTAGAGCTTATGCAGATTGGTTTTACAAAAATCTTTTAATTCCTCATTTTAATATGGAGGAAAAGCACATTTTTCCCATCTTAGAGAACAATAATGAATTGGTAAAACGTGCTCTGGCAGATCATAGACACTTAAAACGTTTATTTGAAGCACGTGAGGATGACAATATCACACTGCATAGAATTGAAGAAGAACTAGAACAGCACATCAGGTTTGAAGAACGCGTGCTTTTTCCTGAAATTCAGAACGTAGCGACAAAAGATGAATTTCTTCAAATTGAAAACATTCATCAACCCAAAAAATTTGTAGATAACGAAAATGATCTCTTCTGGAAATAGCATATACATTCTAAAACTGATATAGGTCATAATTTTTCTCTTTTCTGAGAATTACCTTTAGCTTAAGTTAAATCAAACCAAAAATTATGATAAGGCCATTAGATCAAGAAGAATGTAAACTAATATTAAACCAAAACTACATTGGTCATTTAGCATATACTCATCAAAATAAACCTTACGTTCTACCAATCACTTATTTTTATAAAGGCGATAAGATTATTTGCTATTCTGGTGACGGCCATAAAATCTATGCCTTAAGACAGAATAATGCTGTAGCGTTAGAAGTTAGCGACATAAAATCTGTAACCAACTGGCAATCTGTTGTAGCTCACGGTTCATACCAAGAACTTGAAGGTAGTACTGCAAAATCTTTGCTACACGAATTTTCCTTAGGCGTTAAAGATGTGATTATGCGAAAAGAATTACGCGATCTGGATTTTATAAATGAATTCTCTGCAAAAATTGATAGTGATGATATTCCTATAGTATTTGTTATTAACGTCGAAGAAATGACTGGTAAAATGAGACGAAATTAAAGCAAGTTCTTAATCTTTCTTAAATATCGTTTTAAACAAACTTGGCTTAACTGATACCATCAACCAAGCCCAATTGTTGGTACTGTCTTTATTTCCACCTTTTAAAACCTCCATAGTTTCAGTTGCAAATAGTTGAGAATAACCTGCTTGAAAGTTGATATCATTAGTCCATTTATAACCCAAAACCAAATCGAGTTCTGTTCCTAAAGCATTACTCATCTCTTTACCTGTATTATCAACTACAGTTGCTGCAGATGAAAACAGATGAGGCACCAATTTTACCGAAAACCGCTCTTTTAGGTAGGCTAATGTCGCATTAACATCTAATAATCCTACAGAATTAGCATGATTGCCAACATAAAAATAATCCATTAAACCGTTGAATTTATGATTGGTTCCAAACCAAGGATTGAATGATTTTAGTGTGTTTTCTATAGTATTCATATCAGTTCCTGAAAGAAATTCCACTCCCAAACCAGTGGTGAAATTTTCACTGATATGATAATAAGCATTGGCTGCCATATTATAAGCACTAAGATCTGTATCTGCTATCTTACCCGTTTGAAAATAAATTGAAGCATCTGCTTTTAGCTTGTTTTTATTAAATGTAAATCTAGAACCTATGGTTTGGTTATAATCTACTTGCTGCTCGTCGTTTTCATCAAAATATGGCAATCCGTTGTTTAGAATTAAAAAGCTTAGACTTGTATCATTCAAATCGGTATGATACCATAAATATTGAAACGCTTTGTAGTTGTTAACGGCATAATCTGTTTCGAATAATATTTCAGCATTCTCATTCATTGCCAACCCTAAATCCAGGCGGTGTTTAGAATTGGGCTGATAAGTGGCGATAAGCGCATCATGACTTCGTGCTTGCTGTGCCCAACCTACATTTCCAAAAATTCTGTGGTCATCATAACTAATTTCTTGTCGTCCAATTTTTAGTGAGAAATTAGGGCTTAAAAGTAATTGTGCCCAAGCTTCGTGGATAGCTATTCCGTTTTTATCTGAGACGGATAAAGTAGCCACATCTCCCCAAACTCTAACATTTTGAAATGTGACAAAGGTATTTAACTTTTTGCTTTTATAATTCAGATTTAATCGCGTACGCTGCGAAACAAATGATGCCGCATCTTCATCATCTGGAATTAAGGTTTTGAACCCATGTCTATACTCAAAACGTGGTCTTATCTCTGCTGAAAGTTCAAATTCTTGGGCATAGAGAGTCATTACAAATCCTACGCACAGGATTGTTAGAATGGTTTTCATTTCAGTATTTTTATTGAATTAGTTGAAGGATAGTTTCTATGGTTTCTTTATTGTCAACTCCTAAGCCTTCTTGTTGGTGTTTTAATTCGCCTTTGGCATTAAACACACTTATAATGTTAGAATGTGAAAAATCTATTGGTGAGATTTCTTTATACTTTACCGATAACACATTGGCGAATTCCCTTACACCACTTTCTGTGCCTTGCAAAAATGTCCATTGCTCATCATCCATTTGGTTTTCTATAGCAAATGCTTTCAAGCGTTCTGGCGTATCGGTTTCTGGGTCTATACTGACTAACACAAAGGTTAAGTCCTTTAACTTTTCATCAGGAATTTGAGCTTCAATATTTCTCATATCTGCTACTAATCTTGGGCAGGCAGCTTTACATGAAGTGTAAATCATTACCATAACCAACGTTTTGCCTTTTAAATCTTCAAGCTGAATTTCTTCTCCTTCCTCCGTATGCCATTTACTGGCTAGATTGAAAATTGATTCTTCTGAAATTTCATCGGTCTCAACTACTTTTGTAGTCTTCTCTATCTGCTTCAAATCCATTTTACAAACAGAACAATTACCAGCTTCATCATAGGTTTTACCCCCTTCGCATCGCATAGGACATTGATAAACCTCCAATACATCATTAGATGTCTTTGATTTATCTGAATTACATGAGATTACGACTGCAAGTAATATCAACACTGATAATGTAATTTTAATATTTTTCATTTGTTTTCGGTTTTAACATCTTGCACGCATCTAAAACCTAAATTCTTCATTGAGTACTTAGCTTTTAAACTTCCTCTAATGGCGTAACGCATAAAGGCTGCATAATTCATTAAGTCCGTAGCATTAACGGCTGCACTTCCACAAAACAGATTGCTATCTTTATCCATATCCTTACGGGATTCTCCGGTAATCAAGACCGAATTAAAATCTAAAGTCCACTCCCACACTAAACCGTGTAGATCGTAAACTCCCCAAATATTTTTAGGTGTTTGACCAATCATGTTCTCATTAGTGCGAGGAGCTTCGTACCATGATAAAATTCGCTCATTATAGGTAGGTTTTATACGTGCGTCTCTCGTAGTTTCGTCTGCCATGGCTACATATTCCCATTCATCTACCGTAGGCAAGCGTTTGTTTTGACATTCGCAGTAGGCCTTGGCAGCAAACCAAGACACATGGGTAATTGGGCTTTTTGATTTTATAGAATCGTTACTTTCTAGATCATTTTTCCAGTTTGACAAATAACTTTTGTCCGTAAATAATTTAATAGCATTGGATTTTCTCCATTTGGGGTTTTCTTTGACAAACAATTCGAAATCCTCTACTGTTACAGGGTATTTATCCATTTTAAAATCCTTAACCTCAACAACTGTAGAATCACGCCCGTAAAGTGGGATGTATCTACTACCTTCAATCAAAGCCATGTCTTCAGTCTGCCCAAACATTAAACATTGACACATTAAACAAAATAAGAACAGACTAAAGACTTTGGTTTTCATAATATTGATTTATTTATTTTTTACTTTTTCTACCATTGCTTCAGTTACAACTTCACCAGAATTTCCCCAGCTATTGTAGACATAGGTTAATACATTTGCCACATCTTCAGAAGACAACAATTGTTTGGTCATTACACTATTATATTTTTCGCCATTCACGGTTATTTCACCACTTAATCCATTGACTACTACATCTATTGCTCTTTTAACATCGGCATTTAAGTAATCTGAATTGGCAAGTGGAGGAAAAGCATTTGGAATACCCTGACCTTCTCCTTGGTGACAAGCAAAACATGTTTGCATATATACTTTTTTACCAAATTCTATTTGCTCTTCCACAGATTTTGCTGGTATTTCAGCCTCAACGATTTCATCTGTAGTTGGCATTTCTTGAAGCCCTGGTCCTTCTGGTAAATAAATACCTTCGCGTATTTCACCCGAATATATTTTTTTGTCCTCTTCACCCTCAACCTTAAGCATACCTAAAGCACCTTTATTAAAAGCTCTAAATATAGAGTGATCTACTAATATAAATGTACCTGGAACATCTACTCTAAATTCTACTATAGCAGCACCTCCAGCAGGTATTAATGTGGTTTGTACATTTTCGTTAACAGTATCACCACCTTCAACATGTACTTTATCAAATATTTCACCGATAACATGGAAAGAAGACACAAGGTTTGGGCCGCCATTACCAACAAAAAGTCTAATGGTTTCACCAACTTTTGCGGTTATAGCATTATCTCCAGTTAAGGCATTAACACTACCATTAAAGACCACATAATCTGCATTTTCATCAACTGCTTTCTGCATATCGAAAGGTTGTAATCCTCGTTCTCCATTTTTGCCTTTGGTGTAAAAGTCACCTTGCATTATATAATATTCTTTATCCACTGGAGGCAAACCACCTGCTGGCTCAACCAATATTAGACCATACATACCATTTGCTATGTGCATACCCACTGGAGCAGTCGCACAATGGTAAACATAAAGTCCTGGATTTAAGGTTTTAAATGAAAATGTTTTTTCGTGACCTGGCGCAACAAATGAAGACTCTGCACCTCCACCTGGTCCAGTTACGGCATGTAAATCGATATTATGCGGCAATTTGTTATCTGGATGATTGGATAATGTAAACTCTACCTCATCTCCCACTCTAGTTCTAATAAAGCTACCTGGAACAGAACCACCAAAGGTCCAGTATACGTATTTTACTCCATCAGTCATTTCCCCTTCCTCTTCAAGAATCTCCATATTAACAATAAGTTTTTTGGCTTTTCTTCTCCCGACGCTTCTAGGTACATTTGGAGGAGAAGTTAGTTCAGCCATCATTTCTCTGCTGACAGGAATATCTGCTGTAGTAGCATCCTCTTTTGTGTCATTCTCTTTACACGATGTAAAAAAGAGTGTTCCTAATAGTATAGTGCTAAATAAAAAATTTAAATGTCTCATTTTAGATGTTATTTTGATTGTTTTTAATATGTTAAAAATTCAGTATTATTTAAATAGGACAAATTTATCCTATTAAAATTCAAATATAAGTTATAGTTAGAATTTAAAACATGACATTTATCAGTTCTCGGATAAAGTGCCATGTATTGAAATTGAATCTCATTTTAAATTAAAAAAACGCCAAAGTCTCAAACTTTGGCGTTTTATCATGATGCTTAAGTAACCCTAACTTGTCAACATCAGGATCTAAATTTTAAAGGTCATTACCGGTAGCGTCGAATGGTTTGTAACATCCTCAGAAATACTACCTTCGAAGAAATGTGCCAACCCCTTTCTACCATGTGTGGCCACAGCGATTAAATCTGCTCCTGCTCTATTAGCGTAATTAAGTATGCCTTGTTCTACAGAATAGTCTGATACTACGGCTACATCCTTAAACATATCCAGGTTACCTTCGGCTATTTTTAAAAATTTAGAAATCAGTTGGTCAATTTCCACAGAACTTTTAAAGTCTGAGTTTGGGGTATTAACATAAACCAATTGAACTTTAGCATCTAACTTATTAAAAATGGATTTGGCCTTTATGTAGCTTTCAACAGAGTCCTGGGAAAAATCACTGGCAAAGATTATAGTATCAAACTCTACCAAGATAGGGTTATGTTTTACAATCAGTACTGGGATTTCTGCGTGTCTCACTACTTTCTCTGCATTAGATCCTATAAACACCTCCTTGGCACCTGATGCACCATGAGAACCCATGACTATTAGATCTGCATCTTGGGCCTTTACCAGTTCATTTATTTCCTTAAATACCATGAAATGTTTAACCACTGGTATTACATTTACACCTTTTAAATATGGCCTATCTAAAAAGGTTTCCATTTTTTGCTCGGCCAGTTTTAAATAAAAAACGGCTTCTTCATTTAAAGAGTCTGCGCTTGCAGTAATAATAGCATTGGATAGTTGCAACATATGCAAAACATATACATCGGAATTAAACTTTTTAGCTATTGAAGCCGCAGTTTCCAAGGCATATTCAGAATGTTCGGAAAAATCTATGGGTACTATAATTTTTTTCATGTGTTTTTGGTTTTAAATAGTCATTGAAAATAATTGTGTTTCTGGTTTTTTTCTTTGCAATAGCAAATCAAAAGCCATGCATATATTTCTTATAAAAGGCTTTCCTTTTTTGGTAACCGTTATTTGTTTATTTGAAAATTCCAACAAATTATCTTGTTCAAATTCTTTTAATTTAATGAGAACATCTGGTAGTTCATTAAAATCCATGTCAGCATTGTGCCATGACGTCTTAAAGTTGCACATAAGATTGAGGATATGCTTTCTGATTATAAGGTCTTCACTATTTAAAATATGACCTCTATAAACAGGAACAATGCCCTGATCTACCAAATGGTAATATTCCTCTATGGATTTTACGTTCTGTGCAAAGCCATACCAACTATCACTAATAGACGATACTCCAAGGCCTATCATGGTTTGTGTTTTTGAAGCCGTGTAACCCATAAAGTTTCTGTGCAAAGTTTCCGTTTCCATAGCTTGGTAAAGCGTATCATCTTTTAAGGCAAAATGATCCATACCAATCTCCGTGTAGCCTAATTTTTCCAAAAGAAGCTTTCCGGTTTCGTATTGTTGTCGTTTAGATGCTCCAGATGGTAAATCTTCGTCTTTAAAACCACGCTGCCCATTGCCTTTTATCCAAGGCACGTGTGCATAACTGTAAAAAGCGATACGATCTGGCATCAAGGTTTCGGTTCTGCCAATGGTTGCTATAACATCTGCCTCAGTTTGAAATGGCAATCCGAAAATAATGTCGTGGCCAACCGAAGTATAACCTATTTTTCTAGCTAAATCGGTAACACGCTTTACATTTTCAAACGGTTGAATGCGATTGATAGCTTTTTGTACTTTTAAGTTATAATCCTGCACACCAAAACTCACACGTCTAAAGCCCAAATCGTAAAGCACTTGAAGATGTTCAGCACTTGTATTATTGGGATGTCCCTCAAAACTAAATTCATAATCTTCAGCCAGAGTTGCAGTTTTCAACACTTCTGATATTAAAAACCTTAAGTTGTCTGGCGAGAAAAAAGTTGGTGTACCTCCTCCCAGATGAAGTTCCTTGATTACAGGCTTAGCTCCTAATAAACTGAGGTATAGTTCCCATTCATTTAACACCGCTTTTATATACGGAGATTCTACTTCGTGTCTTTTGGTGATGCGCTTATGGCAACCACAGAAGGTACATAAGCTTTCGCAAAAGGGCAAGTGTATGTAGAGACTCAAACCTTCAGAAGCATTAGACTCATGGAAAGTCCGTTTTAATGAATCCTTCCATTCTTGCAATGAAAATGAATCTATATTCCAATACGGAACCGTTGGGTAACTAGTGTATCTAGGACCCGCTACATTATATTTATGAACTAAAGTTTTGCACATAGCTATTTATTATATGTCAAAATTACTAGTAAGAGCCTATAAAAAATATGATATTTGTCATATTGCCATAATACCCTAAATATGTTGAAAAGCTGTTCTTTTGAAGTTTCACTTGCAGATAAACAAACTGTCATTCTGCCAGAGGAACCTATTGCTGACTTTATAAAAAATAATCATAAGCGCATTAAGGTTATTGCCTCATTTGAAAACCAGCAGATTGAATTTCATGCTGCTCTAAAGAAAGAGAAAACAGGCTTGTTCCGTATTTATTTTAGCAAGGCCAAACAGAAAGAACTTGGTGTTTTTATGAATGATTATTTTAAGCTCCAGGTGTTTGAAGACACTACAAAATACGGTGTAGAAATGTCTGAAGAATTAGAAGCTGTTTTATTGAGCGACTATGATGCTTATCAAATATTTGAAAACCTAACGGCTGGCAAGCAGCGAAGCATCATCTATGCAATTTCGAGATACAAAGCCCAACAGACACGAATCGATAAATCCTTAATACTTACTGAAAACCTTAAACGAGGCATAAAAGATCCAAAGTTATGGTTCAAACCCAATAATTAAAGGCTTTACACTTGAATTTCTATTAAATCACTTATTATTTAATTATATTAGTAAAAATTTTAACTCATATGCCGTTGAAATTGCAATAAAGTCACTATATATTTTTAACTTTATTAAAACCAAACAACAAACCAATGAAACATTTAAAATTAATGGCTATAGCATTATCAATAGTATTTGCTACAGCCTGTAAAGACAATAAAAAAGAAACGGAAACAGAAATGGAAACTGAGGTCGAAAAGACCGTTGAAGAAACTGTCACTAAAAAAGAATTGAAGATTGATTTAGAATCAAAGAGTGAATCTAATGCAGCAGGATCCATAAAATTTACTGAAGAAAATGGTAAAGTAAAGATGATGGCTTATCTGTCTGGACTAGACGAAGGAGAACATGCTATTCACATACATGAGGAAGCGGACTGTTCTTCACCAGATGGAACATCTGCAGGTGGCCATTGGAACCCTACGGGAATGCCACACGGAAAATGGGGCGCAGAAACCGGTTACCACAAAGGAGATATTGGTAATTTTAATGTTGCTGCAGACGGAAAAGGAGAGGTTGAATTCTCTACAGACCAATGGTGTATTGGCTGTGGTGACAGATCAAAGGATATTTTAGGAAAAGCAATTATTGTACACCAAGGTGCAGATGACTTTACATCACAACCTTCTGGTGCAGCTGGTAGTAGAGTAAGTTGCGGTGGAATTATTGAATAACCAACATTAACAAAAACATTTTATAACCAGAGCTATTGCAGCACAATTGCTTCCCCTTGCCTGCAAAAATTCTATAATTACCTTATATGAAGGATTTAGAGACACTAGTACAGCAATTTCAGGAGAAAAATCAAGCTGCGTTTAAGGAACTCTATGGTATGTACATCAATAGCATACATGGAGTGGTTTATAATATTGTAAAAGATTCGAGTATTGCAGACGAACTCATGCAAGATGTCTTTATAAAAGCATGGCATAAATCTGATACCTACTCATCAAACAAAGGAAGGTTTTTCACGTGGATCTTAAATATAGCACGCAATGCAGCTATAGATAAAACACGTTCAAAAGCCTTTAAGCAATCTAAACAAAACCTTAACTCAGATTACTTCGTAGATATAATAACAAGCAATGATAATTTAGATAGGAGCACTGATGCTATCGGAATTAAAAAGTTTGTCACCAACCTCGGCCAAAAATGTAAAGAAGTTATTGAGCTCCTTTATTTTAAAGGATTTACTCAAAAAGAAGCTTCTGAAGAATTAAAAATGCCTATTGGCACGGTAAAAACACGAAATAGAAACTGCATACAGCAGTTACGAGAGATGGTATTATAAGTTATGGATATAAACGCATACATAGAATCAGGTATTTTAGAGCTATATGTAGCTGGTCGACTTTCTGAAAAGGAAAATCAGGACGTCTATGAAATGATGCAGCAGCATCCTGAAATATTACAAGAGGTTTTAGAGATTGAAGCAGCAGTTGTAAAATTAACCGCTGCGGTATCACCTCATGCCATAGATTTTGAATCTTTTAGAGGAAAGTTAGGTGACACGGAAACTAAGATTGTAGATCTTAAACCTCAGAAACCAAACTGGATTTCTTACACAGGTTGGGCTGCTTCAATATTATTAGCAGGTGGTTTGTTATGGACACTCAATAACAAAAACGAACTGGAGGAAGAATTACAAACCGTTTCCACTGAAAAACAATATCTCGAAATACAGATTGAAGATGCCAGAAATGACTTGGCTTCAACCAAAGAATTACTTGACGCTATACGAGATAAGGATATCATTGCCGTGCCTCTTGGAGGTCAGGGAGATTTTGCAAATTCTTATGCTAAGGTGTATTGGAACAAAGCTGATAATACGATATATCTAGATGCAGAAGGTTTACCAAATGCTCCAGAGGGTAAAGTATGGCAAGTTTGGTCTTTAACACTCAACCCTTTAACACCAACGAGTTTAGGTACTATTGACGAATTCAATACTGACGATAACAAAATCTTTGCTATTACTAATGCTAACGAAAGTCAGGCATTTGGTATTACCTTAGAGCCAGAAGGAGGTAGTGAAACACCAACAATGGAACAACTCTATACTTTAGGAGTAGTACCAGCTGTACCATAAGCACTTGACGTTTAATCAGACCCATTTTCATTTTTCTATATACTTGATTTATATAGAAACTTGGTATTCATTCGTTGTTTTATAAATTAAGATGGTATTTTAGACCTTATTAATTTTTATTAAAACAAACAATGAAACAACTCTTATTACTTTTTACACTTTGCTTATCTACAACGTTATTTTCTCAAGATTACATAAAACTTGCTGAAACAAATTTTGAAACTGCAGAGGAATGCAAAGAAGCAGAACCTAAGGTACTTGAATGTGCCAACTATCTACTTAACACCTCTGCAAAAGCCAACGAACTTAATCGATTAAGTGCTTTTCAGTATATTTTCAAATGGATGGAAGGAACTGCCGACTATACATTTTCCATCGACGCTGATGTAGTTGATCTTACAAAGGGTGACACCAATTATATGTCTGTTTACTTTGCCGCAATGGTACAAACCGTTTTACAAAATCAAGGTGATAAATTGAGTGATGAAGCAATGCACCAAGCAGCTGTTGATAAACTCGTTAGTTATTGTGAAGATTCAGCAAACGGTTTGAAGCCAAATCGCGCTATTAAAAAAATCATTAAAAAGCGAAAAAAATCCTAATATCACAGGTAACACCTATTGTACTTTAGGCTTATAAACCTCTAAGAAACGTTCCGCTCTAGGATTTCTAGGGTCCATTTCATAGGCTTTTTTATAATTGTTATAGGCTTGCAAACTATCACCACTTCTTAAGTAAGCATCTGCAAGACTATCATAAACATTGGAGCTATTTGGGTGTAAAACCGCATTAATTTTAAGCACCTCAATAGCTTCTTTGTATTCTTTATCCCTTAAATGTCGATATCCTAAACTGTTAAAATCGCGCTCTCTTATATAAGAACTTGTAGAGTCTTGTTTTTTAATTTCCAGATAACCTTCAAGGGCTTTTTCATAATTTCCATCCTTTAAATGTTGGCTTGGGGTTTTGTAACCATCCTTAACTTTTATGTAGTCATAGGTTATCTTTGCTTCGTCGTCTTCATCGATGACGGACAAATAGCGTTCGTTGGTTTTAGGATGTTTTACAAATCGGAATTTCTTATACATATCTGGCACAAAAAATTCATTTTGCCCTAAAGTAACGGGTTTAATTTCACCACCTTTCCACTTTAACAACAACTCATTGTCATTGTAATACACTTCGACAAATTCATCGAGATTATACAAGTACTTACCTGAGGTTTGTTCTTTAAACTCTTCTGAATATTCTACTGATTTTGAACAACTTGCAAATATTGATACCGCAAAAAGAATTAATACTATGGCTTTTGTTTTCATTTTGATTAGATGATTGATTGGTTTAAAAATAAAAAAGTCTCACTAAAAGTGAGACGATTTTAATTATATTTTGTTACGACATTAGAGACTTCGACAAGCTCAGTCTGACATCTGTGGCTTATTTAACACCCATAAGTTCCACATCAAAAACCAAAGTAGCGTTAGGCGGAATTACTCCTCCTGCACCAGCAGCACCATAAGCCAAATCGCTTGGAATAACCAAACGTGCCTTATCACCAACATTGAGTAAACAGATGCCTTCATCCCATCCTGGAATCACTTGCCCTACTCCTACCTGAAAATCCAATGGTTGGTTTCTTTTATATGAGGAATCGAAAACAGTTCCGTCTGCCAACTGCCCTTTGTAATGTACTGAGACCATATTGCCTTTTTCCGCTTTTTTGCCATCGCCTCTTTGGATGATCTTATAACGTAAACCAGAGTCCGTTTCGTCAAAGCCTGCTGCTAACTTATCCAACTCTGCTTTTGCAGCTTCACGCTCTGCAGCGATACGCTTTTCGCGAGCACCTTCAAAGGTTCTAAAGGCTTCTACCGCATTAAAATCCTCAGCCTCTTTTCCTTCTCTTATAATTTCAATACTTTCAATTTTATCTCCTTGGGCTACAGCATCTACAACGTCCTGTCCTTCAACAACGTTACCAAAAACCGTGTGCTTACCATCTAACCAAGGTGTCTCTACATGCGTAATAAAGAATTGGCTTCCGTTGGTACCAGGACCAGCATTGGCCATGGATAATTTTCCAGGAGCATCGTGCTTTAAATCTGGGTGGATTTCATCATCGAACTTATAACCAGGATTGCCTGTGCCTGTGCCTTGCGGACAACCACCTTGAATCATAAAGTCTGGTATTACCCTGTGGAAGTTTAAACCATCATAGTAAGGAGTTCCTTGAGGCTTCGCTGAGTTTTCTAAGTTCCCTTCTGCCAAAGCCACAAAATTACCCACTGTGCCTGGTGTTTTTTCAAATTCTAAATTTACCAATATCTCACCTTTTGAGGTATTGAATTTTGCATATAAACCGTCTTGCATTGTCTTATTTTTTGTTTAAGGCTGCAAAGATAGGCAATGATTTACGATTTACGAATTTAGATTTACGAATTTGGCATAAGGTTAGCTTGTGGTAAGACGTGTTTTTAGGTGCTGTTTATCCTTAATGTAAGTCGACATATACTCGGTATAAAGTCGGCATATAGTCGGCATATATATGGGTGAGATAGATGATCTATGTTGTTTTTATCTCGCCTTCATTTTTTACAACATACTTTACATAAACCAGCACTATAACTGGGACTATGACCATTCCACTGGTGAAGTTTAGCAATGACGCCCAGTCGGTCAATTGATGTCCTCCTTTGGAAATGAGCAGCAGTTCTCCTAAAGGGCCCTTTGAGAATACGGTATTGTAAACGACGTTCCAACCTAAATGAAGCCCTAAGGGTAGCATTATGGATTTTGTTTTAGCGAACGCCCAAGCCCAAGCATAGCCCATTAAACCCGTACCGATAAAAACTATAAGCATTGCCATGATGTTGCCTAACACACCATAAGAGAACCAATGGTACACTCCGAAGGCTATTGCAGAAATTAAAATACTTTTTTTAGAGCCTATTTTTTGAATGAGAATGTACAATAAGGCACCTCTAAAAATCAATTCCTCGGTCAACACGGATTTAAAATCCCACCACAATGATTTGAGTATGCTTGCGGTGGTGCTGTTTTCATTAAACACCCAAGTGGATGATTTTAGATAGGCTTCTAAATACTGAACGAGCACACAGAGTACGGCTGTAACCAAAAACCCGATTGAAAATTGCTTTAGTCGTTTTGTGATTGGTAGAAAACCTAATGCTAGGATATCCTTTTTTTCGATGATGGATAGTAGCAACCATGAGATGGCAGCTATAACTAGGATTCCTATCATTTATTGGGCTGGGTTTTTAATGAAATTTTGCTTGTTTTTTTCTACAGTACTTTGTTGGGTTACATTATAGCCAATTTATTGCCGAAATTACGCCAATGACAGCAAATACAATTATTGCAATTACTATAACAATACATCCGAGTGGTACTAACTTATCAAATATTGTTTCTTTATATTCGTTGTTTGGTAATGGATAATCAGATTTTAAGTCGTTACTAAGTTGTATAAATTCAATAACATTTCCTTCTTGTGGTAAATAAAATGTTTCTTCATCTAAAGGATAAACATCATCATGACCTTTAGATTTTTTTGGATTAAGGTCATACGCTATTCGAAGAAGTTTGGCTGCAAACATTTTTAGTCCATCCTTATTTGCTTTTATATGCTCATAATCTCTAGGTACATCATCATATTTAAACACAAAAAATGCCTCTTCATTTGAAAAATCAGACTCCAAATCTTTAATAAAATCTTCTTTATTCATTTAAGTTATATAGACGATTTTGGTTATGGTTTGCTTTGTAAGTTCACTTCGCTTATGCCAATCGTAGTGAACTATGGTCATTGCTTTCCAACGTTTTTTTATTCTTTTAATAGGTCCACAAATATATTATCAGTCCAAACTTTGGTGTCAATGGTAAAATAGTTTCTGTTCAATAGCAATTCATCTGGTAGAGAATCTATTTTTATAAATCGTAAATCCATAATGTGGCCTTCAAAGCTATAGTTTTCATAGTTTTTATAATCGAATTCAATTGTATTTTTATCGGTATAAATTTCTTTAATGTATAGAGAATCTTTTTCCTTTTGCAAATAAACGAAGGTCACTTTTCTTGAGTCTATTCTTGATTCAGGAATACTGTCAGCAGGTGAGAAAAAGCTAACCTCCCCTTTCATAATTGAATCATTTTTATTTCCCTTGATTTTAAAAGTAAAGAAACTGCTTTTAGCGCTGTCAATAACACCATTTTTATAGTGTTTCCACGTATTCCAAAATGTATCCTTTTTTTTAGTTACATAAGCTTCGAATTCAGCTGTCAATTCATTTCCATCAGTTTGTTGAATGTTTATCCTCTGATAACGCTTGGTAGTGTCAACTTTTGTCTTATTCAAATCTGCTTTTTCGGTAATTTTTTCTGATGTCTTTTTGCAGGATATTATGCAAATAATTAATAGAATTAATACGATTTGGAATTGTTTCATCAAATGTTTGCTAACGTTTTCTGTATGATTTGTTGCGTTGGTTAAGTCACTAATTTAACAAATAAAACTCGCAATTGTATAGCGCGAGAATTTTCCGAAGCAAAATCAGAAACAATGAACTATAAACGGTGTTGTGCAAAGTTATTCTTTCCATATTAAATTTTCTGAAACACTTTCAGTTCCATATTCTGCGTTAAATGTGTCAAGTTTTTCGGAAATTTCTTCTAATTCGGCGCAAACATTTTTAATAGCTAAAGTCAAAGTCTCATAATCTACTTTTATCACACTTTCTGTTCGAGGATAAAAAGCTTCGTAAGTCGAATCGCATTCAATGATAACTTCGTTTCCTTCCTTTTTAAATTTCGGTGATGGATGGCATTCTGACAAATAGAATGGCTCAAAATTCTCATTTAGTATTTTTTTCCAATTATTAATTTCGCTTAACAATCCACAACATTGTGGAAATAGAACAAACTTGTCATTTATTTTCAATCCATATCCGCCAAAAAAAGCACAAGAATCAGTTATTGGTAAATCTGAAACGTGTAATTCGATTGCTTTTTTCAAATCAGCATAACTAATCTCTGATAGCTTGTATTGATGCTCATTAAATGGTTTAAGATTTTTAACCTCTGAATAATTCCGCTCAATTAGTAGTCGATTTTTATCATCAATATCCGTTATCTCATTTAAGTCTGGAAACTTAAATGTTGGTAGTTCAATTAATGGGACTAATTCAATTTTCACGGTTTTTCTCTAATGTTGTACAACGATATTAGCTGTGGTTTAGTTTCGGAAGGGTACACTAGGATTTTCCGCCGTAACCGAAAGATAGCAAATTGCAATGAATTCCGATTAGGAATTCAGCCGCAATGAGCTATACACGGCTTAAGTTTACAATTGATTAAATTAGGTCAATAAATCAGAAAGAACAAAAGAGAGGGTTAAGGTTATTATACACGTAGAAGCCTAGACTTCGTCAACATTGAAAATCCCCTCTCTTTTCCTTCGCAGATTCCGTACAGTTCTATGAGGCCTTTGGGACCTCGGTTTTAAGTCGTTGGAACTCGCGCAGGTTGTCCTTTCAAAAAACATTTTCTTATGAATAAAGGTATTAAATATTTTGGTATTGACATCAGTGCGCTAGTGTTCGATGTCACGGATTCTGATGGCAGTCACCATCAGTTCAAGAACAACGAACTTGGCTTTAAGAAGTTTACAAAACTCTTGGACGGCAAGAGCCATTGCGTTATGGAAGCTACGGGCTATTACCATTACCGGCTAGCTTATCATTTGCTGGAGTCCGGTATAAAAGTATCGGTAGAGAATCCCTTGTCCGTAAAACGGTTTATACAGATGGGGCTATCCAAGATCAAGACCGACAAGAGCGATTCAAGGCTTATCTGCACGTACGCACAGCAGGTAGAGTTAAAGCTCTGGAAAGGCAGCTCCAAGAATGAGCTAGAGTGCCTGCAGATAGTCAGAGCCCTTGCTGTATATACCAAACAGGGCACCATGCTAAAGAACAAACTACATGGCGAATCCGTCTTAGGTGAGCCCAGTAAACTTGTGGTAAAATCATTGAAACGAAACCTGAAACAATTAGAGAAAGAGATAAAGATCTTGGAGGACAAACTATTGGAACTGATAAAGGAGGTTCACCAGTCTTTGTTGACACGCTTGGAGACCATTCCAGGAATTGGCAGAAAGACAGCCATAATGTTAGTGGTCCTGACAGGTGGCTTTGATCGATTTACCAGTGCAGGTGAACTGTGCAGCTATGCAGGCTTAACACCAGTGATCAGGCAAAGTGGAAGCAGTGTCAACGGACGGGCAAGAATAAGCAAAATAGGCAACCAGAAACTGAGAAACTTATTGTTCATGTGCAGTTTTAATGCGTGTAAATACAACAAGGCCTGTCGAGATCTTTACGAGCGAATAATAGCCAAGGGAAAGAGTAAAAAACTGGCCTTGATCGCAGTGTGCAATAAGTTGTTAAAGCAAGCTTTTGCCATAGCAAAATCTGGATTGGTTTACGATGCCGAATATAAAAGTACCTTAGTGAAAAATTAATGAGGGTTTACTTGTTTTTTACCACAGTACTTTGTTGTAAAACGTTTTTTAATTCAGATATTCAACATCAGAACGCACTTTTTTCCGCCATTTCATTCCGTACTTTTCGTCCATTAGCTCAAAAATCCGTTCGTTATATATTTTTACACATTCTTCAATTGGCGGTGTACATCCAAAATCAAAATATTCAATTCCGTACTTTTTCTCAAATTTAAAGTCAGTTGTTGAGTTTGCTATTGGTGCAATTGAACCAATTAATAGCAATTTGGCTTTTCCATTTTCCCAATCTTTGTCCGCTTGTTCTTTGCTATATTCACAAACAGCTTCTAAAGTCAGTGTAGTTTTTGTAATTCCGTCGTTGGTTTTTATTTCAAAAACTTGGTCTTTATATCCGAAAGCTGAAAGTTTGATTTCGTAAAGTTTATTCGGTTCAAGGTTTTCAATTCGGAAGAATCCTGTGCTATCTGCCATTGTCATTCTTTCTAAAGCAGGCTTTCCACTTTTCAACTGCTCAATATAAATATCTGAAATCGGTCTCAAGTCCGTAATTGAGGATTTGACATATCCATTTATTTCAACTTGTGAATATGAAATTCCGCAAACTAATAATAAAGTCAGTTTGAGAAGTGTTTTTGATATGTTCAGATTTCTTTTCAAATGTTTTACAACGGTCTCCTTTACTTTGATATTATTAGATTTAACAAGAGATGAGAGGAGAACTTTAACGGTCTCTAGGCAATACCTATTAGACGTAATAGTCCTCTCAGCCTCTTTGTAAGATGCTTAGCTGA
>CAXPYI010000004.1:0-184788 GCA_964221315.1 Leeuwenhoekiella palythoae
CCGCGTCGGCCAGATCAATATGGTAGCTTACCGTATAGCCCGGGCTGTTCCCCGTAACCTCTGTATTCTTAAGGGTCAAATCGATCTCCGTGAAGCCGTCAGGAGTCCCGTCGTCGCAAACCTCCAATGGCGTAGGCGGTACTATTGATGGGAGGGGGTTCGCAGTAAACTGAACAATACTACTATTTGGACAAGTCCCAGAAGTAAAATACTCTATTGAATACGTTTCACCTGGTGTTCCATTGGTAACATTTCCTGTATTTACATCTATCACAGCTCCATCTATTGGTACAGGATTAAAATTGAAAGTTCCCCCTGCAGTACCTGAGATTGTTACTGTGCCTCCATCACATGTGGGTTCAACAGTAAAACTAGCATCATCTATTGGCAATGCATTAAAGGTAACTATTTCCGTATCAGGACATACACCGCTAGTAGTATAAGAAATGGTATATGAAGCACCTGAAGTTCCGCTAGTTACTTCTCCTGTATTTACATCTATCACAGCTCCATCTGTTGGTGCTAAATCAAAACCAAATGTACCACCAGTAGTACCATTTATTGTAACTGTACCCCCATCACATGTTGGGCTAACAGTAAACGACGCATCATCTGAGGTAGTTACTGTCACGTTTTGTATAGATGACTGAGGGCAATCTCCCGCTGTAGTATATTCTACTGTGTAGGTTGTACCAGAGACACCATTTGTAATTGTTCCTGTGTTGGCATCTATCATGGCAGAATCCGCAGGTAAAGGGTCAAAAACAAAAATCCCGCCTGTATCGCCAGTTACGGTCGCAGTTGCTCCATCACAAGTAGGATTTAAAGTAAAACTTGGATCATCTAAACTTAATACAGTTAGTATTTGTGTACTTGACGAAGGACAGGTTCCAGATGTAACATATTCTATCGTATAACTATCACCAGGAGTTGCATTGGTGACTTCCCCTGTATTAGGATTGATTGTTGTGGCATCCGCAGGAGCTGGATTAAAACTAAAAGTTCCACCCACATCTCCAGTTATAGTAGCTGTACCTCCATCGCAATTAGGTGTTACCGTAAAAGATGCATCATCTTCAGAAATAACAGTAAATGTTTGAGCACTTGTTGATGGACAAGTTCCACTCGTAGTGTACTCTATTGTATAAGTTGCACCAGAAGTACCACCTGTAACCAATCCTGAATTAGGGTCAATGACAGCTGCATCAGTTGGTACTGGATTGAATGTGAATGTTCCACCAGTATCGCCAGTTATGTTTACAGTTGTACCGTCACATGTAGGGTTAACATTAAAAGACGCGTCCTCTCTTGGGTCAACGACTAAGTTAAAAACAGGATTGGCAGAAGCATTATAGCAGCTTGAGTCTCCAATATTTTCAACTCTAACATAAATAGGTTGAGGATTAACAGTATTAGTGTAATTTAAAGGTAAAACACCTGTATTTGCATCAGCGTCAGCAAAACTCAAATGATAAGTTACGTTAAAATCAGTTTCAGATTGAGCACCCAGAATCCCTAATGTTTGTGCACTTAAAACAAACTCTTCAAAACCATCGTTGGAAGGATCATCACAAAGCACTAAATCTGGGACTGGGTTTATATCTGGCTGACCAGCAACATTCAATGTAAAAGGTAATACCTCATAGCATCCTGAATTTAAATATTCAACTCTAATGTATATTACCTCACCATCAGTACCTGAATAATTATTAAGTCCTGTTATGGCAGCAACATCTGCATCTGCATCTGCTTGCGAATTATGGTAAGTCACCACTAAATCAGGAATATTAGTTGCGTTAGCTAATACAACGGCAGTATTGGTTTCTAAATCAAAAATATAAGGTGGTGCACCAGTATCACATACAAATAAGTTATTTGGTGTTTCTGTTACTATTTCTGGCAATACGTCAATACAAACTTGTTCTGTGTATTCACAACCAAAGTCATCAGTTACACGATAAGTGTAACAGAATTGACCTGAGGTCGAAGGAGCAACAGTTATTACATTTCCTGCAGTATTGGTTATAGTAGGATCTGGATCCCAAGCCTCTGAAGTAATCACTGGCGTAAAAGATAATTCTGGTGGTTGTAAATTAGGATCAAACTCAATGCTCCAAGAAAATATATGTCCATTATCCAAGCCAATATTATCAACCACACGTATTGTCCAATCTCCATTTAAAGGGGAGCCAATTAAACCATCCAAAGGGTTAACAGAGCTATAGCTTCCTGCAGGCACAAAAGAATCTGTATAAGTACCTGGTCCATCACCATTCGGAAACGTTCCTCCAGTTTGAACACCACCAACTAATGTTGGAAAGCCTCCATTAGGCACAAAACAATAATCATACCCTGTCCCTGGAGTTGTATTTGCACTATTACCATCCACACCGCCAGTAGCCCAAGGTATTCCTAAATTTGCACTACCACCTCCTTGATCATGCATTCTAACGACTTGGCCATTTGGCGAAATAATTTCAATATCCAAATCACCTAAATAAGAGTGTTCCATATTGAGACAAATACTAACCAATTGATTTACATCCGTTAGTGTTTGCGCTGAGTCATAACAATCTACTGTTACCGATGTTTCGTATGTAACACCGTTACCATCAGGCAAAAATGTTACACCACTTACAGGAGGAGTACAGTCATTAATAAATTCTGTTGGAGTCACTACACCATCAATAGTTGTACTCTCGCCAAAACAAAGCGTTGACTCTGCTGCAGCTGTACCTGTAAAGTCAGGTTCTGTTGCCACTTGTATAACCTGGTTGATTAAATTATTATTGGTACAACCTTCAGGATCTTGAGATGTATTTGTGTCTCTAATATTTAAATTTACAATATACACGCCTGGAGTTGCGTAAGAGAATGTTGCGGTTTGTCCCGACACTGTATTTCCATCACCTAAATCCCATTCGTAAGTGGCACCAGTACCATCTACCGAAAATGTACCACCTCCTGTTAATGTGATATCTTCATTTGGACAGACTCTTATATAACCATCACCATTTGGTGCTGGTGATGCTGAATCTATTTGTGAGTTAATTGTTTGGCAAGGAGTTAAACATGAAATGTCAGCCTCCCAACCGTCAATATTTCCTGAACCATTCGAAACAAACTGAATGGTGATACATCCTGATGTATTATCTTGCGTGGCCTCTACCAATCCTGGGTTCATGCCACCTGAAAAATCCCCAAAGAGTGGCTCTGCGGTTGAATCTCCATTGAAAATGGACAGAATATCTTGATTCAATTGTGTACTAAAGGAAGTAAAGTTAAGTTGGATTTTTTGTCCTGCATTTTCAGGACATATCGTTAATACAAAATTCTCGTTATCACTGTAATTACCAAATTCACCTCCAGAGTCATAAAAGGTTCCTCCACATTGATTTACGGTAGCTGTTTGCATATTGACATCTTGCGCTAACAATATCGATGAAAATACTAATGAGAATAGAGTTAAAAATTGCTTCATGCTATACTATTTTATTGATATTGTGATTTTATGATGATGTAATAATCTGTATTGTCTACTTGGTATATAGCAGATGCTCTTGAATAAAATTCAAAATTATACTTCAAAGGGTTAAAATTTTCAGGATTAAAATTCTTGTCCCTTTCTAAATCAGAGACAAAACCATCGAAAAGTGATACTTCAGACAATTTAGGACAAGGCTTTTTTTCATTTTCGTTGCTAATAAGCTTAATGACCACCCTATTTCTAAGAATATGTTTTATACTCTTAAGTCGATGTGGATCATTAAAAACGTACTTATCTGCATCTTCCCCATAGACCTCAATTATCTGAGCACGCTCCTTAGCGGTTAGTGGTAGTTTAACGTTATCATCAAACTTTGCCAGTGGCAGTGGGTTTTTTTGTTTTGTTTGTTGCCCAAATATAGATATAGGCAAAAGCATTACAACAAGAATAGTTAGTAATTTCTTCATAGCTTAACCGTAATTTTTAGAGTTTCGAAAATTAAGAAAATTTTATAAAAACCACTGTTAATTCGTCAATGTTATTGGCATTTTAACGGTTTTACATATATAACAAGCGTAATAATAAAACTCCTACCCTTTCAGTACTATTTTTATTACGTATCTTTGCAACTTCATTTTAGAGATTGATTAATACTTATTTAACTATGAAAATCGATAACGATTTTAATGATATAGATGCTATGGGAGACAACCATATTGGCTCATCTAGTGACACACCAATGCGATCAGATGCATTCAAACTATCTGACAAAGAAAAGGTTGATATCATTAAGGATGATGTAAGGCATATTATGGAGACCTTGGGACTAGATCTTAAGGATGATAGTCTTAAAGGCACACCGTCTCGTGTTGCAAAAATGTTTGTGAATGAAATTTTTGGAGGCCTAGACCCTGATAAAAAGCCTAAGGCTTCAACGTTTAGTAATAAGTATCAGTACGGTGAAATGCTGGTGGAAAAAAACATTACCGTGTATTCTACCTGTGAGCATCATTTATTACCTATTGTCGGTAAAGCCCATGTAGCATATATTTCTAACGGAAGTGTTGTTGGACTGTCTAAAATGAATAGGATCGTGGACTATTTTGCCAAACGACCACAGGTACAAGAACGTTTAACGATTCAGATTGTAAGAGAACTTCAGAGCGTACTTAATACAGAAGATGTTGCCTGTGTAATAGATGCCAAACACCTTTGTGTAAATTCTCGTGGTATTAGGGATGTTGACTGTAGTACAGTAACTTCAGAGTTTGGAGGTAAATTTAAAGAGAAAGAAATGCGACGCGAATTTTTGGATTATATAAATTTAGATACACAATTTTAGTTTGCTTTATCTAGGCTCGTTCTTTAGCTTTGTTTAGGTACTTTTTTTTGAAATTCACATCATGCCATTATACAACACCCAAACTATTAAAATATACAACTCGCTAACTGGAGAAAAGGAAGTTTTTAAGCCTTTAACCGAAGGTTATGTAGGCATGTATGTTTGTGGACCAACAGTATACAGTAATGTTCATTTAGGTAATGTACGTACCTTTATGTCTTTTGATGTTATTTATAGATATCTTAAACACTTAGATTATAAGGTACGCTATGTTAGAAATATAACTGATGCTGGTCATTTGGAAAACGATGCTGATGAAGGTGAAGATCGTATCGCTAAAAAGGCAAGGCTAGAAGCTATAGAACCTATGGAAGTCGTACAGCGTTACACTGTGGATTTTCATAACATCCTCAACAACTTTAATTTTTTACCTCCAAGTATAGAGCCAACGGCAACTGGTCATATCATCGAACAGATTGAAATCATTAAAAGTATCATCGACAATGGTCTTGCGTATGAAGTCAATGGGTCGGTATATTTTGATGTGCATAAATACAATGAATCTAAGGAATACGGAATTCTAAGTAAGCGTAAACTTGAAGATTTAATACATAATACACGAGCTCTAGACGGTCAGTCCGATAAAAAAAATCCGCAAGATTTTGCTTTATGGAAAAAAGCCGAACCTCAACACATAATGCGTTGGCCTTCGCCTTGGAGCGATGGTTTCCCAGGTTGGCACTTAGAATGTACAGCCATGAGCACAAAGTACCTTGGCGAACAATTTGATATACATGGTGGTGGAATGGATTTAAAATTTCCTCATCACGAATGTGAGATTGCCCAAGCTGAAGCCACAAACAACAAGGCACCTGTAAATTATTGGATGCACGCCAATATGCTAATTATGAATGGTAAAAAAATGGCTAAGTCTACCGGAAATTTTATTCTTCCCAATGAAATTTTCTCAGGGGACAATCCTCACATTACCAAGGCGTATAGCCCAAGTGTGGCACGTTTCTTTATGCTTCAAGCACACTACAGAAGTGTTTTAGACTTTACAAACAATGGATTATTGGCTAGTGAAAAAGGTTTTTTCAGATTAATGGATGCCATCAATCTTATTGAAGACCTTAAAACTAGTGACGCTTCATCTTTTGATGTTAAGACATGGAGGCAAAAGTGCTACGACGCCATGAATGACGATTTTAATACTCCTATTTTAATCGCCACACTTTTTGATGCTGCAAAATTTATCAACCAAATTAAAGATGGAAATGCAACTGTCACCAAAGCAGATCTCGATTTATTAAAGCAGACACTAGAAGTTTTTACTTATGATATTTTGGGCTTGACTAATGTTTCCAAAGAAAACTCTAATACAGATAAATTATCTGGTGCTGTGGAAATTTTAATCAACCTCAGAAAGGAAGCGAGATTGAATAAAGATTTTGCACTTTCTGATAAGATTAGAGATGAACTTGCTGAAGTTGGCATTCAACTCAACGATAGTAGAGAAGGTACTACATTCACCACTAATTAGAGGCCTACCCTAAATCCTTTCCCAAGGAAAGGACTTAACACAATTATGAAAAAAGTCCTTACATATCCATTCCTTTTTCTCATTAAAGTCTATCAAACTATAATATCACCAATAACTCCAGCAACTTGCAGATACCAACCCACATGTTCCCATTATGCAAAGGAGGCATTAGAAGTTCATGGTTTTTTTAAGGGCGGGCGATTGGCAATTAAAAGGATTTTTAGTTGTCATCCATGGGGAGGCAAAGGTTTTGATCCAGTACCACCAAAAGAGGATTAATATTACGTTAATCCCATTTTCAATCGTATTCAAAATATTATATTTACGGCATAAAGAAAACATCTATGCATTTATTACAAATTACTTGGGATCCCATAAAATCAATTGATTTAGGCTTTTTTGAGCTCCATTTTTACAGTGTAATGTGGATTGTTGCCTTTATTTTGGGGTTTTATGTCACCAAGCAAATCTGGAAAAATGAAAATGAATCCAGTGACTCATTAGATTCTCTATTTATTTATTCCGTTTTGGGAATAATGATCGGTGCTAGATTGGGCCATGTGATTTTCTACCAATCTGAATTAATCTCAGAGGATTTCTTTAGCATATTTTTACCTTTTAGTTTTAAGGATGGTATTCGTTTTACGGGATTTCAAGGATTGGCCAGTCATGGTGCTGCAATTGGTATGATTATCTCTATGTACCTCTACAATAAAAAGGTTTTGAAGAAGTCCGTAATGTGGATTTTAGATCGCGTTGTTATTCCTGTAGCACTAGGAGCCGTATTTGTCCGTATCGGAAACTTTATTAATTCTGAAATTGTCGGAGTAAAAACTGAAAGCGCATTGGGTGTGATCTTTGTACAAAACAGCGAAACCTTTGCGCGTCATCCGGCACAATTGTATGAGGCATTTTGCTACGTGTTTGTCTTCTTGATATTACTTTATTTTTACTGGAAAACCAATAAAGCCAAACAACAAGGGTTTCTTTTTGGGTTGTTCTTGGTGCTATTGTGGACCGTAAGATTTTTTGTTGAATTTTTAAAAGAACCTCAGGGTGATGAAGATTTAGCAGCTTTCTTCGGTAATGTTCTAAATAATGGGCAATTACTGAGCATTCCTTTTATACTGATAGGTTTGTATTTTATGTTTGCTTACAAACCAAAAAAAGAATTGAACTCATGAGACGTCGTAACTTAATATATTGTTCAGTTCTAGTATGTATTCTTATTATATCCTTTAGTTGTAAGGAAGAGAAAACAACCAAGACCGAAGATAAAGTAGTCCTCAATTTTAAAAAGGAAGGGTCTTTAGATATTATAAAAGCTGATTCAGATTCTATTATAAAAACGTTGGATATCGAAATTGCCGATACTGACTACGAAACCCAAACCGGTTTGATGTACAGAAATCAACTTGGCAATAATCAAGGTATGTTGTTTGTTTTTCCTAATGAAATAATGCGAAGTTTTTATATGAAGAATACTAAGATTCCGTTGGATATTATTTATATAGATGAAGATAAAACTATCGTTAGTTTTCAAAAAAATGCAAAGCCATTTGATGAAACTTCGCTTCCGTCAAATGCACCTGCCAAATATGTTCTCGAAGTCAATGCCGGACTTTCAGACCAATGGCAACTTGAGGTTGGTGATAGTATTGAGTTTGACGTGATAGAATAACTTTTCAATCCCTTAATGCATATTATATCAAAATTCTTTAAGGTTAATGCATCTGAAACCATTTTGTATAAAATAATTCTATGGTGGGAATTAAGACGTATTCCCTATAACATTTTTCTATTATTAACTTTATCTTTTACAATCTACATTATTTCATTTTTACCAAATGAGGGTTACATTAAGGTTATTGCCGGACCTGGTTTAGTTGTAGGCTTTTATCTCACTATTCTACTTTATTTTATTGGGGCAAATATACTTTACACATTGGGATGTATTTTTCAAATATTAACTAGAACATCTCACCATAAGTACATTAATTTACTAAAGGAAATTTCATTCATACTCGGGCTTAGCATTTCTATAGTTGTTACCCTTAGTCCTTGTCTTGCTCTATTGGTTAACTTTTTTATTGGATAAAAAAATGCCTCTCATTTCTGAAAGGCATTTTTTTGATTCTGATCCCGAAGTTTCGGAACAGATTGACAATTATGTATAAAGACTTATTCCTCGTCGTCTTCCTTAACTTTCTTCTTTAAAGATTCTGCAGCATCACCTTTTTTAGCGGTATCGTACATTAATGGTGTAGCGATAAACATCGATGAATATGTACCGACAACCACACCTACAATTAATGCAAATAATAAACCTCTTAATGAGTCTGCACCGAACATAAACATAGCCAATAATACAACTAAGGTTGTTACAGACGTATTTAAGGTTCTACTTAAGGTACTGTTTAAGGAAGCATTGATGGTTTTACCAAATTCCCAAGAGGTATGCTCGTTTAAGAATTCCCTAATTCTATCGAACACAACCACGGTATCATTAAGCGAGTAACCAATTACCGTTAAGATTGCCGCAATAAAGGCTTGGTCAATTTCCATACTAAATGGCATAAACTTCCATGTTAATGAGAAGATACCCAATACAATCAATACATCATGGAACACAGCGGCAACGGCACCCAATGAGAATTGCCACCTCTTAAATCTGAATAAGATATAAAGAAATACAACCACAAGTGAACCTAAAACTGCCCAGAATGATGATTTTTTAATGTCATCGGCAATTGTTGGGCTTACTTTACTTGATAGCATTTTACCGATTTTAGCATCACCAGATCCGTTTTGGAATTCAGCATAGCTCATTCCGTTCGGTAAGTATGGTTTTAAAGCTTCAAAAAGTTTAGATTCTACCTCTTGGTCTGCTTCAACAGAGTTATCTTCAACTTTATACTTTGTGGAAATCTTTAATTGATTTGCCGCTCCAATGGTTTTTACCTCGGCACTACTAAACACCGCCGGATCATTTAAAACATTTGTGATCTCTTCTGTACTTACAGGCTGCTCAAAGCGCACTTGATATGTTCTACCACCAACAAAATCGATTCCTTGGTCCAATCCTGTTGTAAATAATGACCCCAAACTTGCTAAAATCAAAACACCAGAAATCACATAAGCAATCTTACGCTTCTTCAAGAAATTGATGTTTACATTTTTGAATAGGTTCTTCGTCATTGCTGTAGAGAAATCTAGTTTACCTCCTCTATTGACCCACCAATCAATTAATAAACGTGTAATGAATATGGCTGTGAATAACGATGTTAAAATACCAATGATTAACGTTGTTGCAAAACCTTTAATTGGCCCTGTACCAAACACAAATAAAATCAATGCTGTTAAACCTGTGGTAATGTTGGCATCCAAAATTGAAGACAATGCATTAGAGAAACCATCTTTAATGGATTCTTTTTGTGATTTACCTTTTGCCAGCTCTTCACGTATGCGCTCAAAGATAAGCACGTTTGCATCAACCGAAATACCTATCGTTAATACGATACCTGCAATACCAGGTAAGGTTAACACGGCTCCTAAACTTGCTAATACACCAAAAATCAACAAGATGTTTAGCAATAAAGCTACGTCTGCAAAAATACCAGCCTTACCGTAATAGAATACCATCCAAATCAATACGAATGCTAAGGCGATAAGGAATGATTTCATCCCGCTATCAATAGCTTCTTGCCCAAGAGAAGGCCCAACCTCATCTGCCTGAATAATCTCAGCCGAAGCAGGTAACTTACCAGCTCTTAATACGTTGGCCAAATCCACAGCTTCTGTCAATGTAAAAGCACCTGAGATTTGTGAATTTCCTCCAGAGATACCTCCTGCTTGAGATACTCCAGGTGCAGAATACACAATATTATCCAGTACAATTGCGATATTACCATCTTCTTCATTTGCCTTTTTGGTCATCTCTTCCCAAATCTTTGCTCCCTTGGCATTCATTTGCATGCTTACAGCAGGTCTGCTAATTTGGTCATAGTCCTGTCTAGCATCTGTGATTACGGCTCCACTCAATTCAGGTTCACCATCTCTATTTCCTTTAATAGCATACAGCTCTGAAAACTCAGAATCTTTATCTTGGATTCCCCAAACAAATTTAGCGTAACGCATCTCTGCTGGTAACTGCGCTCTGTTTTGAGGAGCATTTAGGGCTTCTAAAACTTTCTCTTTATCTCTTGCCAAGAACCTTGCGATGATAGGTCCATTTCCTGGGCCTTGAATCCCTAAAGGGTTAACATCTGCAACATCTGTAGAATCTGACTCAATTTGTCCAGTTAGCTCATCAATAGTATTAGTCACAGAGTCTTGCTCAACTTCAGCAGTTTCGTTGGTTGCTTCTTGTGAATCATCTGCTTGTGCAGCTTCTACCATAGCTTGGTTAACTTGCAAAACGTAAGGGAACATTTCTTCTGCTTTATATGTTTCCCAAAACTGTAATTGCGCCGTCTTTGTAATAATATCTACTACACGTTTTTTATCCCTTGCTCCTGGCAACTCAATTAAGATACGACCAGAGTTTCCTAAACGTTGAATGTTTGGAGACGATACACCAAAACCGTCAATACGGTTACGCAATACCTCAAAAGCAGAAACGATAGACTCGTCGATTTTACGCTCTAACACCGATTTAACTTCGTCGTCTGACATATCAAATGTTATGTCGTCACTTAAATCACGATTGGCGAATATATCTGGAGATGCTAACTTTGTTTCACCCTTTATGGCATCCCAAGCTCTAAAAAATGACTCTAAATACGATTCTTGCGCATCTTTCTGTAATTCTTCTGCATCAGCTAAAGCTTTATTGAAAACTGGATCCTTACTGTTGTTGGATAAGCCTTTTAAGATATCCTTTACAGAAATTTGAATGATGGCATTAATACCACCTTTAAGGTCAAGACCCAATTTCATGGCATTATTTTCAACCTCAGAATAGGTATATTTAGATACACCTAACATGTTATAAACCTCAATAGATTCATAATCGTCACCTACTTGAATTTTTGATGTCTTTAAAGAATCCAAGTAATCAATCTCGGCTTGTGCCCTTAAATCTTGGTAGTTTTCTACAGACTCATCATATTGAGCTACTGCAGCCATTTGTGCCTCATCTTCTATTTGGTTAGCCTTAAAAGTGAAGGACAATTGGTAAATACTTACCAAACCAAATAAGAGTGCAAACAATTTAATTATTCCTTTGTTTTGCATTTTATTGTTGTTTTACGTCTAAATTTTAACGCGCAAATATAGAATTTACGCCATAATCAGACAATTGTTTTATAGATTAAAAGTTTTTGCTTTTTAATTAAATAAAGCCGTTTGAAAAGAATGGGAATGTTTCAGATGATGTTCCCTTAAGCGATAGGTCCAGCTCTAACTTCTGGTATTTTGTAGGAATGGTAATCTATATAGGTTATGCTACCTCTATTTACTTTAAGTGCAACCTCGATCCACAAATTGGTCAATTCTAAATCCACATTAGGAACAGAATTATCAACTTTCAGATTGTTGAAGCGATCACTTTTTTGGTTGAGCTCTACAACTTCAACACCTTCAAAATCCCAATCGGCAGATTGACCACTTTCTTGAATTTCTGAAATATTGAGTAGGTAATCCTTTTGAGTACGCTGCTCTGGAAAATTATTAGAATTATCCGTATTGACGTTGTGAGCTATGTTGAAACTTCCATTTTCGGAAAGAATGCTTTCTATTTGTGCAACATCAGCTTTACTGAAATACGTTATTTTAAGTTGCCCTTTTTGATTTTGCCCAATTTGAATATGCTCGGCACCAATTACGTGAAGCTTTAATTGAATAGCCTCAATAGCACTTTTGGCATCATCTTCAGTGATTTGAGCATCTGAAAATTGAATTACAATTTGCTGATTGGGTACAACGGAGGTTTCTATGTACCTTCCCAAAAAGGTCAATAGAATAATTAGAATACCAAAATGCAACTTGGATTTCATGCGGCAAATATAATAAAAAACAAAGACCACATTTCCGTGGTCTTTATTTTAGATTTAAATCTTATAAATCACTTAGTTCTTTTGAAGTTGCCCTTGAGGAACTTGCATCTCGGAATAACCTTCTGGTGGTGTTAAACTAAATTTACCATCTGGCACTTCTTCTTTACTTAACTCCGTAACCTCAGCAGTCACGGTCATCTCCACTCCTTGTTGGTTCATGTCAATAACCATATACATTGGGAAGCCTTTTAATTTATCACCTAACATCGCTGTTTGCTGGGTCATGACCGGAGCGATTTTATCAGTAATAAACATTTTCATTTTCACCTCAGCACCATCTTGACTAACAGTGACTATATGCTCTTTACATTCATAGCCTAATATAGTTTTCACCTCTGTACCTTCTTCAATAACTACGTTTTCTTCTAACTCATCCATCTCCTCCTCAGAAACATTAGTCAATGTATACTTCTTACCCATATAAGGATTGTCCATAAGCATTAAAGATTTTCTCTCGTCGCTATGAGCTATAAAGGTCATATCACCAGACATAGGATTGTTCATTTCCACACGAGACTTGTCTCCTTTAATGTACATGGTAATTTGCATACCTTCCTCACCCATCATTTGCTTTAGCATGGCTTTCATTTGCTCATTGTCCGTAGTCATTTTTTGGGTCATTTTAATTTTACCCTCTTCAAACTTCTCTTGAGCAAAGGTCATTAAACCAAAAACCAAAGCGAAACTAAGTAATACTAATTTTTTCATGTTTTGAATATTTAATTAATTATAATTCAGCCTAATATCATTAGACTTATTATGGTTTTTGGCTTAAAGTTCTAATAAACCATTAGTCTTTTTAACACCTTCTGCACTTTCTGCCATGTGTTGCTTTTCAGCATCGCTTAAAGGCACGTCAACAATTTTTTCGATACCATTTCTACCCAAAATTACTGGTACTCCAATACAAAGGTCACTCAATCCATATTCACCATCCAAAAGTGTGGAACATGGGAACATTTTCTTTTGGTCACAGGCAATCGCCTGTACCAATCCACTTACTGCAGCACCTGGCGCATACCAAGCAGATGTTCCTAATAATTTCGTTAGTGTAGCACCACCAACCTTAGTATCTTCTTTGACTTGGTTAAGACGTTCTTCTGATAAAAACTCAGACACTTTAATACTGTTTCTTGTCGCATGAGACGTTAAAGGCACCATCCCTTTATCACTATGTCCGCCAATTACCATTCCATCTACATCACTTATCGGTGCTTCTAATGCTTCTGCCAATCTATATTTAAAACGTGCGGAATCTAAGGCTCCACCCATACCAATGATTTTATGTTTTGGTAAGTCTGTAGTCTTATGCACCAAATACGTCATTGTATCCATTGGGTTGCTCACCACAATCAAAATGGTGTTTGGAGAATGTTCTACCAAACTGGCTGAAACCGTTTTTACAATACCAGCATTGATGCCAATTAATTCTTCACGGGTCATACCAGGTTTACGTGGAATACCAGAAGTAATGACACAAATATCACTGTTTGCAGTTTTAGAATAATCACTTGTGCTTCCTGTAATCTTGGTATCGAAACCATTTAAAGAAGCGGTTTGCATTAAGTCCATAGCCTTACCTTCTGCATAACCTTCCTTAATGTCCAATAAAACAACTTCTGAAGCAAAATTTTTAATAGCAATATACTCTGCACAACTTGCACCCACTGCACCTGCGCCAACTACTGTAACTTTCATTTTTATATTTTTTTAATTGTGAAACTTAATGTTAAAAACGATTGCAAAATTACGAATAAAATAACGGTAAACGAAGAAAGCACAAGAGTAAATCTTGTGCTTTTCAATATTTTATAAATTAAATAGAATGTTTATCTAAACCCGAAATTGACTCCGACAGAAAGGGCATCAAATTCAGAAATATGGTATTCTGCATTCAATCTAAAGAATCCTAGTTTTAATTTTAATCCTACAGTACCTCTAACCGCAGAAACTTCACTCGAAACGGAAAAAGGATCTGTTATTGTTTCTGATGTTAAAGGGCCATTGGTAACTCTATAATTTCCCAATAAATCCGATTCAGATGTACCTGTTATATAACCTAAACCACCATAAAGATTAAAAACAGGTAATTTTGTTGAAACCGCTAACTGAAACAACCAGGTATTGGTATTGTTTTCCAATCTTTGGTTTTCTCCCTCAATACCAGACGATTCGGTAATATTATAAGATCCATCTAGATGGGTATATGCCACCAAACCAGACAAAGCCACAGGCCAAAGTTTGTCAGCAGGCAACCATTCCGTAAATTCTAATTGTAGTCCAGCTCCATAAAGATTAAACGTCACGTCTTCATTATCAATTTTCGGGAAATAACGCGCCTTTACCTCTATTCCACTTCCCAATCCTACCGCTCCCTGAGCAAATATGGTTGGTATAAGGTTACTACTTTGATCGCCTATGCCTTGCGGCAATGATAATTCTACTGTCTGCGACCCGAAAATTGGATCGTCATACTCTACCTCAACAAAAATCTCTGGGTTGTTTTCACCTAAAACCGTAGCAACATCTTGTACGCTTGGCCCTTGCACGAACTGTACATTATTATAATCCGCAGTATTCATGCTAAACATTTTATCTTCGTCCTTAATTAAGGATGCATTTCCAATTATAGAAATCTCAAAGCCTCCCAAAGGTTTGACCTTAGCGGAATTAAACCAATTGGCATTTAAACTATGTATTGCACCATTGGTTCCAGGTGCTAAGTAATCATTTGCAAAGCGTTCTGCATCTTCAATACCAGCAGCAAGTAATACATCAATGTCATTTTGTGCCTTAGCACCTGATACTGAAACACAAAGTGTTAAGAATAAAACTATTTTTTTCATCGTGGTTAAGTTTATTATCGTTGAACAAATATATTAAAATAAGAGTATAATTTGCGTTTTATCGTTATTAATAAGCTTTTCATCGAATTAAAAGATGCATCGCACACTAATATTTGGGGTTAGCCCTAAAGATTTGTTTTTTACTTCAATAGCTCTATTGGAATCATTTGGATCTACTTCGTAATAAGTGTTTATACTATTTTCTCTATCCAAGAGATTAATAATACCCATCCTAATTGATGTTCTTACTTTATCCGTAAGGTTAAAACTATAATTCATAGAAGCATCTAATCGCATAAAATCATCCAAGTTCTTACTATTTGGTGTGTCATAGTTTACAAAGATGCTATTGCCATCCTGTACCGTTTCATTACCTTCAACTGGTTTTGTAAAGGGTTGACCAGACCTCCAAATACCACCAACAGAAATTTCAAGATTTTGCATCACATTATAATTAAAACCCATGGACACTGAATGCCTTATATCTACATTGTTAGGAAAAACCGAAGGTGTCAGTGTTTTAAACTCATAATTATTAATGCTATACGTATAACTCAGCCAAGTACTAAATTGTTCTGCAGTCTTACTAATCATTGTTTCCACACCCTTAACGTCATAGCTGCCTATGGCATTTATAAATTGGAAATTATTATAAAACCCTTGATTAGAAACCGTAATTCCATCAACGTGTTTGTAAAACCCCTCTACATCAAAGAGGAAATTGTTTCTATTATATGCTATACCGAAAGAACCTTGTTTACTTTCTGAAATCGGGATGTTCTGTTCATTTGCCAAAATCCAACGACGGTTTTCCACCCCTAGGAAATCATCTTGAAAATCTATAATCTGCGTTGCGGATTGATTTTTAAATTCGCCTTGAAGCTTTAACACAAAGCTGCTAGAGAGCTTCTGTCTAACATTTAATCGCGGCTCAACTATTAACTTACTAAATTTTTGAAAATAGTTTGCTCTCACACCTGCTCTTATGTAAGTTTTGCCATTATTAAACTCTACTTCCGTAAATGCAGCATGATTTAACAATACATCTTTTTTGGTGCGTTCGTAATCTGGATTTTCCACCGTTGTTTCGTTAAGAATACCAACCTCAGTAAACTGGTAACCATTCAGTAAATTCAAAGTTTTACTTATTCTAAAATCAGATTTAAACTTTAAACCCGTCTCTAGCACTTCGTTAGATTGCGTTAGTAGCTGATTTGTCTCCACCCTTAAATCTGTTGCATCAACAATATACTTAGAGTAATACCCACTTAGTTGTGTTATAAATCTATCACTCCAAGAGGCTTTCCAACTACCACCAACACCTAAATTTTCTTGCCTTAAATTACTGGTTTTAGATTCAGCTTCATTGGAATTATTCGTATTGACTTCGGAATAATCAAGATCATTGTTTATACCAATGACATTAACCCTAAACTGATGATTATCATTGAGGTTGAACAATAGTTTTGCAGTAAAATCATAAAATGAAAAATCAGAAGATTGGCTACTTTCATTAATATTTTCACTATTTATCTCAATTTCACTATCCTGAAAGCTACGTTCAAAATAGTTTTCGTAAGTAGGTGATGTAAATACATCCGTAAAAGAACGTCTTCCTGAAAAATGGAATGCCAGCTTATCTCCTATAGGAACTTCTAAAAGCGCATCAGCGTGTAGTAGATTTGCCCCAAAACCTCCTGAAAAATTATCATTTACTTCGTTTTTGGTTTTCATATCTACAGTACTGGAGACTCCATCGCTAAACTCACTTGAGGTGCCATTTTTAGAGACTACGACTTTTTCTGTTAAATACGGATTATATGCAGATATCAATCCAAAGAAGTGGCCGGAATGATACATTTTTATGCCATCCCAAAGCATAAGGTTTTGATCGTTTGTACCGCCTCTTACATTAATATTGGCAATACTTTCGTTTACACTTTCTACACCTGGCAATACTTGTATGGTTTGCAAAATATCTGGCTCAATCAATCCTGGCAAAGTACCAAAAGCCTCTGTGTTTAAAACTGTATTTCCATCAATACTCTTTTGCAAACCCGTTGTTAAAAATTTAGAAATTATTACTTGGTTGAGTAATTCAGATTTTTCGTTGAGCTGAACGTCTTTACACCCTTTATGCCTCCATAACGCAACAGCGTTGAATTCTTTAGTTTCAAAACCTATAAACGAAATCACAATTTTTGAATTAACAGGAACCTCATTCAATGAAAATTGACCATCTTCGCTTGAAACTGATCCATTAGTAGTATTTAAAACCACAACCGATGCTCCAAAAAGCGCATCGTTTTCTTTTGTAATTACTGATCCACAAACGGAAATCGTTTTATCTATGGATGAAATCGTAATGTAGCGCTCTGTTAAGAATTTAAAGTTTAATAATGTTGTTGCATTGAACCTATCGATAATATTAGAAAGTGTTTCACTGTCTGAGGGCCGTTCAACAAGAATAGGTTGCACCTCACTGGTTGAGTATGAAAATTTAACATCAAACTTTGTTTCAATATCTGGGATTATATCTAAAAGCGATACTTTCTCCTGTGCTAAAACCAACAGAGGAAAAAAAAAGATTAAAATAAAATGAAGAATCCTAGTTAGCTTCATAGTTATAAAACTCTACATTGTTACCATTTATTTTGTAACTGAGTTTTAATGGAATAGTTACTGCTTGTAAAGCTACATTTTTATTGCTATGCGTAAAACTTCCTGAGAATAATTCAGAAGTATTGACATCTTTAGCAACAGTGATTTTTATATCGTATTGTAATTGCAACTCGTCAATAACTTGCCACAAAGGGACATTAGTAAAACTAGATTCTTTATTGAGCCAAGCTGGATTTTGAGCTGTAAAATCTTCAACCGAACTAACTTCACCATTTACTACCCTTATGCTTTTACCAGGTTTTAAAACTGAAGCTGTACTATTATAACTAACACTTACAGAGCCTTCGTAGCATTTTACTTCAAAATAATTGACTCTTTCCTTTACATTAAACTGAGTACCTAAAACCTGTATTGAACCAGCATCGGTATTTACTGTAAATTTTTCTCCTTTGGTAACCTTAAAAAAGGCCTCGCCATCCAAGGTGAGCGTACGGTCTTGTTTCCAGTCTTTTTTATTGAAGGACAATTGAGATTTTGCATTTAATATTACCTCAGAATCGTCTGGAAGATTAAAAGTTGTAGTCTCAGCGATATCAGTTGAATACGACTTTGTAGCATTAAAAAACAAAAAATAAGAAGATGTCAACATCACTACCAAAACGGCTGCAACCCTTAAAAAGGTCTTATAGTTTAAAGGGATTACTTTTGGTTCATCCTTCTTAAACGATCTCGTTTTAAAATCAGCCAAAGCTTTTTGTGCATCTATTCTTGGCACTTCAAACTGTTTAGAATAAAAACTTGCTTTTTCTAGTTGAGAAAAGTCCTCATTAGGATACATGGTTTTGATTTCTTCAGTGGAAATCTCACCATTAAACCATTTTAATATGTCATTGTCCTTGTTCATTTTTTTATGCTATTCAACTATAAGACACTCGGTTTTGTTTTTACCCTACAGTTTTTTTAAATATTTTGATTATCTAACTTTTCTCTTAGTATTTTAAGTGCACCAGACATACGTTTTTCTACCGTTTTTTGTGATATGTCAAGCATGTCCGCAATTTCCCTGTATTTTTTATCCTCAATCCTATTCAGTAAAAAAACTTCACGTTGTTCTTCACTTAAATCTGAAATAACCGCTTGTAGCTTCTTTTTAAACTCTTCTTCTTCCAATAAATATTCAGGATTTTGATTTGTTTTATCTAAACATGGGGACGCCTTGGCATAGGTCAACACCACTTTCTGATGTCTCACCATATTTAAGAACAAATTATTTACAGTAGTAAACAGATAGGTCTTTGCTTTGCTGAAATCTATTTTTGAACAATTTTCCCAAATTTTTGAAAATGCATCCTGCACTAAATCCAATGAAGTTGCTTTATCACCACATTTATAATAAGCAAAATTATTTACTGCTTGTATATGCTCTAGATAGAAAGCATTAAAGTGTGCTTCCTCACAAAGTTTAGATTTTGGGCTTGCCATTGGCTATTAATCAAATATTATATTGCAAAAATAGAAATAAAAAAATACAGAATATATTTCTGAAAATCATGATTTTATAAAATGTTATAAAAAAAATTCAAAAATTCCATAGGGTAAATTATGAGTAAAACGTCTTAAATACAGAAAGCGAAGAATCGCAATCATTAATTAAGAAAAGTTTTAACCCAAAAATTAATATTATGAAAAATTTAAAATTCTTAACCGCACTTTTATTCATTTCAGTTTTGACCTTCACATCTTGTCAGGACGAAATAGATAACGAAAATGGTAATAACCCAAATACTAATTCGGCTGATTCACCAACAGCTCAAAATTTAGAACGCACATCCATGTACGATGGTAGTTTTGATGACTTTTTAGACGGAATGTCTTGTTCTTCAGTATTATTACCGGTAACAGCAACTGTGAATGACCAGCAAGTAACTATTGTTAGCCAATCAGATTACCAATTGGTTTTAGATATTCTTGGTGAACTGACAAATGACGACGATACTGTACAGTTTCAATTTCCATTAACAGTTAGGCTGAGCAACTATACAGAAGTTGTTGTTGCAAATCAAACTGAGTTCGATCAGTTAATGGAAGCATGTGAAGATGCTGAACAACAAGCAGAGGACGCTATTAATTGTTTAGACATTGATTTTCCGATTACAATTTTAACCTATGATGCTAATTTAGAACAAACCGGTAGTATTGTAATTGAATCTGAACAACAATTATACGGCTACATGAATAACTTCGACGACGGAGCATTCTTCTCTGTAAATTATCCTATAACCGCAACTTTAAACGGAAGTGGAACAGTAGAAATTTCTAGTGATGCTGATTTACAATCCCAAATCAACGAATGTTTAGCTCTAGAAGATGAGATGGACGACGCTGAAGAAAATGCAGATACATTAGAGGACATTCTAGTGGATGGTTTGTTCACTATTGAAACTTTTGTTACAGCAGGAGTGGATACTGCCAATGATTATGCCGAGTTTACCATTGACTTTGCCAATGACTTAACCTGTACTGCAGAAAATACAGTTAATACAACTGTAGAGGACGTACAAGGAACCTACGAAGTAACTTCAGAAATGGAGGTATTCTTAAGCTTAACCTTCTCTGGAAATGCAACTTTCGAATTGCTAAATCACACTTGGGAAGTAACAAGCTATTCAGAAAGTTCTATTTCTCTGCAAAGCACAACTAATGCTGCCGTGACTTTGGTGTTAGACCAAGTCTAATCCAAATAGCCATTAGTTACGTATGTTAGGGTAAAGCAGCCACTTTTTAGGGTGGCTGCTTTTTAACAAAAAAAGCTATTATAATGAAGTTCAAAATTTTCCATGTCTTTATACTACTATTGATCATCACCAACTGCTCAAAAGATGATAGTGTTACCAATGACAATGAAGGTGGTGGCCCAAATGTAAATCTGAACAGACTAGCTGTGGGTAGTTCCGCAAATGACATACTGTCCGACAATACATATAGCAGGATGATTATTGAACTTGTATATGTCGAAGGTTTTAAGCCAAATGAAACAACGGTAAGTAATTTTGTAGCCTTTCTTGAAAACAGAGTCAACAAACCCAATGGCATAACAGTTGAACAACGCGCTATTCCGTCTCAAGGTGAATCTAACTATTCCATTCAGGATATTGTTGATTTAGAAATTTCTGAAAGGCAGTACTATAATACGGAAGATACTATAGCTATTTGGGCATTATTTATAGACGGTGAATCTGAAAACAACACAGAAAACAACTTTACATTGGGCTCTGCATATTGGAATACATCTTTTGTAATTTTTGAAGAAACCGTACAAAATTTTAGTAATAGTACTTTTGAACCTAACAGAACACTTTTAGAAACAACGGTTATCACACATGAATTTGGACATATTTTTGGCCTTACGAATTTAGGTACAGATATGGTAAATGATCATGAAGACGACCAACATCCAAAACATTGCACCGAAGAAAACTGTTTAATGTACTGGGCAACAGAATCATCAGCAGGCATAGATAACATGCTAAATATGACATCTGCACCAAGCTTAGACAGCCAATGCATTGCAGACCTCCAAGCCAATGGAGGCAAATAATTAAAATTTAAACCCAAACATATAGTAAAAATGAAAACTAAAATTTTAACAATCTCAATGATTTTTTGTGCACTATTAAGTATAAATGCACAAGATGATACAGACAATAACACGTCAAACTTTGGTATTAAAGGCGGTTACAATTTAGCTGCCGTAAGTTTTGATGGAGATAGCGAAACAGGACAGCGCCACGGATTCCATATAGGATTTTACGGTGAATCTTTCTTTACCGAGAGTATTGCACTACAGGTTGAGTTAATGTATTCGCAACAAGGTTACGAAATAGAAGATAATGGTGGTACGTTTACCCAAAAGCTAGATTACATTAACCTACCATTAATGTTTAAAATGTACCCAGATGAGAATTTTTTCCTAGAGGTTGGACCACAGATAGGATTGGCGATTTCGCACGAGGAAGAATTTGACAGCAACTTTAACCTTTTTGATACATCGCAAGAATTTGAACCTAACAGCTTTGATTGGGGAGTTAACTTTGGTGGAGGATTCAAAACGAACTCTGGTATTAGCTTAGGCGTTAGATACCACTTAGGATTGGGTGACATCTATGATGAGGGAAGCCCTAAAAACAGAATGTGGCAATTCTCTATAGGATTTGATTTTTAGTATTTAAAGTATTCCTTTTCAGTAAAAAGGAATGTGCTATTAACTAAAAAAACCGCACAAATTGTGCGGTTTTTTGATTTATAATCAATATAACTTTATGCGTCAATATTAGCATAGATAGCATTCTTCTCAATAAATTCTCTACGTGGCGGCACTTCATCACCCATTAACATTGAGAAAATTCTATCAGCCTCGCCTCCATTGTCTATATTTACTTGGCGTAGTGTTCTAAATTCGGGATTCATAGTTGTATCCCACAACTGCTCTGCATTCATCTCACCAAGACCCTTGTAACGTTGTATTTTAGAATTTTCACCAAATTCTGCCATGATTTCATCACGTTCTTTGTCTGACCAAGCATATTGTTTTTTAGCACCTTTTTTCACTAAATACAAAGGTGGTGTTGCAATGTATACGTAACCATTTTCTATAAGTTCTTTCATATACCTAAAGAAGAATGTTAAAATCAACGTTGCAATGTGGCTACCGTCAATATCGGCATCACACATTATTACTACTTTATGATAACGCAATTTTGAGAGATTCAATTCTCTCGGATCTTCTTCAGTACCAATTGTAACACCAAGCGCCGTAAAAATGTTTTTAATCTCTTCATTTTCAAACACTTTATGCTGCATTGCTTTTTCAACATTAAGGATTTTACCTCTTAATGGTAAGATAGCCTGAAACTTTCTGTCTCGCCCTTGCTTTGCTGTACCACCTGCAGAATCACCCTCTACAAGGAATACTTCACATTGTGCAGGGTCTTGCTCAGAGCAGTCTGATAATTTCCCTGGCAAGCCACCAATACTCATCACCGTTTTACGCTGTACCATCTCACGAGCTTTCTGTGCCGCGTGGCGCGCTTGTGCTGCCAAAATTACTTTCTGAACAATTGTTTTAGCATCATCTGGATGTTCCTCTAAGTAATCCGTCAACATTTCTGAAACTGCTTGAGAAACAGAAGCTGAAACTTCACGGTTTCCTAATTTGGTTTTTGTCTGCCCTTCAAATTGTGGCTCTGCTACCTTTACAGAAACGATGGCTGTTAAACCTTCACGGAAATCATCACCGGAAATATCGAATTTCAGCTTGTCCAACATTCCTGAGTTGTCAGCGTATTTTTTTAAGGTATGTGTTAATCCACGACGAAAACCTGATAAGTGCGTACCACCTTCATGAGTGTTAATATTATTAACGTAAGAATGTAAATTCTCTGCATAAGATGTATTGTAAACCATAGCAACCTCAACAGGAACTCCGTTCTTTTCACCTTCAAATGAAATAACATCGTTCATCAAAGGCTCTCTGTTGCCATCTAAGAACTTCACGAATTCCGGCAAACCTTCTTCTGAATGAAACGTCTCTCCTTCAAAAGAACCGTCTTCTTTTTTGTGGCGTTTATCTACTAAATGAACCGTAATACCTTTATTAAGATATGCCAATTCTCGCATACGACTCGCAAGAGTATCATAGTTATATTCTAAGGTTTGCTGAAAAATCTGTGGATCTGGCTTAAAGGTTACAATAGTACCTGTTTTATCAGTATCGCCAATAGACTTTACTGGATACAATGTCTTACCGCGCTCATACTCTTGCTCCCAAATCTTTCCTTCTCTGTAAACTGTAGCTTTTAAGTGCTCAGAAAGTGCATTAACACAACTTACACCAACACCATGCAGTCCACCAGAAACCTTATAGGAATCCTTATCAAACTTACCACCCGCTCCAATCTTGGTCATTACAACCTCTAATGCGGAAACACCTTCTTTTTTGTGAAGACCAACTGGAATACCACGACCATCATCTTCAGTAGTAATAGAATTATCCTCGTTTATGGTCACCGTAATGTTATCGCAATGACCAGCCAAGGCTTCATCAATTGAGTTATCCACAACTTCGTAAACCAAATGGTGCAAACCTCTTGTGCCTACATCACCAATATACATTGACGGACGCATGCGCACGTGCTCCATACCTTCAAGGGCCTGAATACTGTCTGCGCCATATTGCTTTTTATTTTCTTCGCTCATAAATTGTTATTTATTGCTATTAATTATTCTCTATTGTGCATAAAAAAAGACGCTTTTTGCGCCTCTCTTTGAGTACAAACAAATATACGAAATAATAAGGCTTTATAAAAGCTTTTTACCGCCTAAGCACAATAATTATCAACAATTGTTAAAAACCTAAAAGTGTCTTAAAACGGCTAAAAAGTGTCTTAAATTCGATTTCGCTGTTTTATTGGACTTACTCAAAACTGAAATTTACAAAAGCGTTTTATATGCGATTATTTTACGTTTAATTAGCTTTATATTTTACGAGTTTCTTGGTTCTTTCTTCTGTAATATTCTGTTAGGGCAATTCCTATTAATAGGATACAAATTTGCATTATGAAACCGACATTATTTGTTTCGGAAGCTAGCTCTATTGTCATATCTTTTGAATATTCTAGATTCCATATTGCATGCCTTCCATTTTTTTGACCAACGAATGCCAAAACAACGTTTATAGCCATATGCAAACCAATTGGAAACGCTAACCCTTTAGTCCAAATAGCGGTAATACCAAATATTAATGCCCAAATACCTGGACCTAATAGCTGGTTAAAAAAAGTAGCACCCGTATAGTCGTGATACCAAGCAAAAAGAATAGCCATTATTATTTGAGCAGGCCACAACCCAATTGTTTTATTGAGTTTCAAAAAAGCATGACCTCTAAATATAAGTTCCTCCATAAATGCAAGCGGAAAAAAAATCAAAACCCAAAACAGAACTTTTAGAATATCTGAATCTTCATTATAAACTACCTCTAAACTAGAGAAATTGATAGCAATAGCGAGCATAATTACTGTTACAACTACACCTATTAGAAATCCAAAACCAAACCTAATTGGTGTTTTGCTTTCCCAATACAACCCAATATCCTTGAAAGTTTTGCCTTGTTTCTTAATGATTACATAAGTTAAAATCAAAGCTAATAAGGTTATTACAATTCCACCAATATCATAAACATTGAAAAAAGGTAAAGGAATTGCGCTTAATAACATTAAAATGACCATAAAGCTAATAGGTAAAAAAAGAGCATAAAGCGTTTGTGAAAATTTAATTTTCATGATTAAAGATTTTTTAAGTTTGACGATTATTAGTCCTTTTTTGGTTTTAAAAAAGGAATAGTGAATGGATAATTAATGGTTCCTGTGCCTAGAGCTGACATTAAATTTTTAAGACTAAAAACAATACCGAAAAGAAAGACTGCAGCTGTCCCGAAATAGTTATAACCTGGAAATGGAAAAAACAACAATAGTGATATGATCAACATAAGATTTATAGTACAGTGAAAATTAATAACTGCACGTCCATGCTCATCATATATTTTATTGTCTTCTGCTTTACTTATCCATATAAAGAGTGGAAATAAAACATTAGCAAAAGGTATTACTAGACCAAAAAAAGGTGAACCATGAAGTAACAGCATCCATTTTCGCTGTACGGTTTCTGTTTTAGGATCATCTAAAACCACCAAATCCTCCACCTCTATTCCTAAGCCAGTTGCCAATAATTTTATGGTTTGTAAATGCGGTTGTACATCTCCTTTTTCTATTCGCTGTATTGTACGAATAGTGACCGAAGACTCTTCTGAAAGTTGCTCTTGTGTAAAGCCTTTTAGCTTTCTTTGATAAACTAAATTGTCGCTGATAGAATTATTTTTCATTGCCATTGTTTTGCTGATACAAACTTACAGCTAGCACTTGGTTTTTAGCACGACATTTAAATGTCACCTATCTGTCATTATCAGTAAATTTAAGGCTTTTGAATTATATAGCTCACTCAATAAAGATATAACTTCAATGTAAAGCATAAACCGAATCAAATACATCAAAATGATTTTAAGCGTATATCTCACCTTTTAAAACACAAAGTTTGACAATAACTTCACAAGTTGTGTTAATGCATTTCTTCGTGAAATTGCTTTTTTAATTTTTCCAATAAGGTTAATAGAGTTTTTAAGGTTCTTAAATTTCCCTGAGTAGTTTCTAATTTTAGTGTGGCTACATTCCATAGCTCCATAGATTCGAATAAAAAATTAAAATCTGTTTGAGGTCCGCCAATTACAAAATCCTCTCTGTAGATTGGTAAAGCTGCTTTTGAATAATTAATATGTTTAGCAAAAAAAGGTTCTATAAGCGTATTGTACTGATTGTCTACATAAGCATCTCCTCTTTCTAAAAAAATCAGTCCGTCCCTAAGTTGTAGCAGTGATTGTTTTAGTTCTTTTTTTTCAACCTTTATAAGCAGTCCTTGTTGCAAAAATTCATCAAAAGTTTCATAGGATAAATTATTGGTCCAAGCCGTGGCTAGAGAACCTATATTTTCTAATAATTCTGGAATACTATCTTGGTTTTTAGATGCTAAAATCTGAAGTGTTCTTTTTTGCTTTTTCACTAAAGAACTTTCCGATTCAATTAGCTTTTGTAAAACCAAAATTTGCTCTTCCACCTCTTCGTTAAGCTTATTGTAATACGAATGCATCTCATCTTTTTCGAGACGTCTTTGGTTCCAATTGTTTACTTGTAAGGCTATCAAAATACCAATGACCACGAGGATGATTTCGCCAAAAGCATATAGCAGGTATTTATTGAAACGATTTTCAACTATGAGCTTTTGACGAATTTTACGGAAGAATTTTATCATTGGTTATGTTTAGAATTGAAAATAAATAAACTGTTCTCCACTGCCCTGAGCGATGCATATTAGCACAAATAATAGTGCCCAAATAATACCCAAAACGATTGGTGGTGTTTTTAACGACACCTCCTTCATAGAGGTATTTCGCATTACCCAATGGCAGATAAATAAAAAAATGATTACCGTAAATACCTTTATGATATCAAAAGATTGCAGGATTTTTTCGCCCTCATGTAGCCCAAACATAGATGCCAACATATTTTTGGCAGTCGTAAATTCGCGTGCCCTGAAAAACACCCAAGTGATGTTGACACAGGCATACGTGAGTAATGCAAGTAGAATACCATTCCATGCATTAATCTTTATCTTAATTCTGTATCTTAACAAGCGTTCAATCACCAGATATATGCCATGCAACGCTCCCCAAATAACAAAGGTCCAAGCGGCTCCATGCCAGAGTCCTCCCAGCAACATGGTTATCATTAATGCCGCGTACATTCTTGTAATGCCATGCCTGTTTCCTCCTAGCGGAATGTATAAGTAGTCTCTAAGCCAGGTAGAAAGCGTAATGTGCCAACGCCTCCATAAATCTGAAAAGCCTATAGCAGCATAAGGATATCTGAAGTTATCTGGCAGTATGATGCCCAACATTAAAGCGATACCAATGGCGCAGGTAGAATACCCTGCAAAATCAAAGAATATCTGCCCTGAAAATGCCAAGGTTCCTGTCCAAGCATCCAATCCATGTAAAATGGCTCGTGACCCAAACACATCGTCAGAAGTCCCACCCAAAAGTGTATCTGCCAACACAATTTTTTGAAACAACCCTATGGTCAATAAAAAAGTGCCCCAAAGAAATTGCTGAGTCGTTGCCTTTTTTTCTTCATAAAATTGCGTGATCAATTCTTTTGCCCTTACGATAGGACCAGCCACCAATTGCGGGAAGAACGTTACATACAAGGCGAAATCCAGAAAAGTGCGCGCTGGTTCTATTTTCCTTTTGTACATGTCTATAGTATAAGACATGGTTTGGAAGGTGTAGAATGAAATACCCATTGGCAGAATAATATCCATAGGTTGCGCCTGAAAATCCATACCAACGGCATTCATCATAGTCACAAAATTTTCTAACAGAAAATCACCGTATTTAAAAAAAGCTAGGAAGCCTAAGTTGACAAATAAACTTAAGAGCAACCACAGTTTACGTTGACGTTGATTTTCTAAAACCGCTAATTTTTTTCCTGCTGTATAATCCACAATTGTAGATATCCAAAGCAGAATAACCAAAGGTGGGTTCCACATGGCATAAAACAAATAGCTTGCTAAAAGCAGCATTCGTTTTTTGTTGTTCCAATTGAATAATTTAGAATAGTACAGAACAAGCACTACCACCAAAAAAACGATAAAACTTAATGAGTTGAATAACATGATTAATTGGTTGGTTTAGTTAGTGCGTTATCTTTCATCATTTCTCGTGCCAAAACACGTGTATAAATATCCGCATCTTCAGCACTTAAGTGCGACCATTCCGGGCATACCATACTCTTGAGTTCATCGTAATCTTCATAGTGATAACTGTGGGCTCCGGTAATCCTCACAAGTTCATCGTATAGCTTATCCCTCGGAAAAAACTTACTTTCACCTCCTTTAAACATGCCACTAGATGGTGGTCGCAACAAAATAAGGTTACCACCACGCTCCATAAACTTTTTGGCGTCTGCAGCAAAGAACTTGGTGGTTCCTTCAACATCTGGCGGAGGTCCTTCACTGGTAATTATAAATTTCCAAGCGTTTTTAATCACATTGGCAAATGCCGTATCTGTTGCTGTACGCTCTGTCATTCTCGTATTCCTATCTCTATCAATAGTTCCGAACTCAAAAAACGGTGGATATTGTGGTTTGCTTGTCCGTTCATTGAGTTTGATACGTTTTAGCAAACCTTTTAAGTCAATATTTTCATCGGCATCCTCTTCGTGACCAGACATCATGACCAAATTCTCCTGAAGCGGAATCGATAACCAGTGGTTTACCCTATTGGCGTAAGTGCGCTTGTGATAGTGATCCACGCGAGACTGAGGACGTTGCCATGGTGGTGCCTGAGGAAACGTTGTTGAAAAAAACAAAGGTGGAGTAACACCGACGATAATAGTACCGTTGAAGTCTGTATGTTCTACTATGTCATGAAAAATCGGTAATGGAGAGCTTCCTGCCGATGCTAATTGAATGGGTCTAGTCCCTGTAATTTTTTCAAATTCATCTAATTGAATATCAAAAAGCACACGAGAAGATCCGGTTATTACTACATCATTAGCTGTAAGTGTATTGACCTTATCACGTTCTACAGCCCATAAATGTTTATTATCATCTAATGTTGGTTCATAACCTTGAGAGCGCCAGTATAGCTCCCACGAGACTAATCCAATTGCACTTAGAACAAGTGCAACCAGAAATGAAGTTTTTAATTGCATAGTGGTTGGTTATTGGTTATAGCTAATTAGTAAAAACGTACTTTACTAATCGATATAAATATAAGCATTATATTTTACTGGTAATCAAATATTTGCTTATTCATTAGGTGTCCAACTTCTTGTCTTTTAGCGGCAGACCTGCCATCTGCCTGTAAATTAAATATTGATACAATCCGGAAATCTGCTCATGAAACTCTCTTTCTTTATAAAGATAATTTTCAAATATTATCAACTGCTTTCTATCCCTCAATACAAATTGAAACGCTTCGTATCCATCCCTTAGGGTTTCTTCGCTCTGCTTAACAAGGAAATATTTATAGCCAATAATCCCGCTATTAAAAAGATTACTCTTGGTGTTAGTGAAATTATTTCTAAAAGTAACAATGAGTGTTCCAAAATGCGCATAAAGACCATAAAGGCTAGAAATTTTTTCTTTTAAAGCTTCATCTTCTATTTGACTGAAACTTCCTGAATTTATCAGTTCATCATAAACGGTTGTGTTGGGCTCCACAGTTCTAAAATTCATTGAAATTTCTTGAAAACCCGCTACAAGTATCTGATATTCCTCAAAAGTCATATTAGGATTTAGCGTAGATATCATTTGGTCTATTTTTTTTATCATAGAAAAACTGTTTTCTATGCTATTTGAAAAAGCAATACTGTCTTTATAGATTACATTTCTTATTTTGGTTATTTTGATATCTCTATCAAGTTTCCTTGAATCGTATTGGTTTTTATTGTTTAGTGAAATAGCTATCAAAATGCCTATAACCAGAAGTATGATTTCGCCAATGGCGTAGAGCAGATATTTACTAAAACGGTTTTCAGAAATAAGCCTTTGCCGAATGCGACGGAAAAATTTTATCATTACTTACACAAAATTGCAAGTAGGGAATACTTAAGTAGAGATGGTTGGTTATGCCTATATGTTTCTAAATGTAATGAATTGTTACAAAATGTCATAAAAAAAAGCCAGCTTAAAAACTGGCTTTCAATTATTTAAATATTATTAGTAAGCATCATCATGTACCTTAGCAACTGCTCTACCGCTTGGGTCATTCATGTTTTTAAAGGCTTCATCCCACTCTAAGGCTATTTTGGTACTACAAGCCACACTTGGCTCTTGCGGAACACTTAAAGCAGCCGTATCACTTGGAAAGTGCCCTTCAAAAATAGTTCTGTAATAATACTCTTCTTTATTTTGTGGAGTTTGTATTGGGAAACGGAAATGTGCGTTTGCCATTTGCTCGTCTGTTACTTCCTCGTTTACCATTTCTTTTAAAGTATCAATCCAGCTGTAACCAACTCCATCGCTAAACTGTTCTTTTTGTCTCCAAGCTACGCTTTCTGGCAACATATCTTCGAATGCTTTACGTACTACCCATTTTTCAATTCTACCATCTTTTATCATTTTATCTTCTGGGTTGATGCGCATGGCAACATCCATAAATTCCTTATCTAGAAACGGCACACGACCTTCAATGCCCCAAGCTGCTAAACTTTTGTTGGCTCTTAAGCAATCGTACGTATGTAGCTTACTTAATTTACGTACGGTTTCTTCATGGAATTCTTTAGCATTTGGTGCTTTATGGAAGTACAAATAGCCACCAAACAACTCATCCGCTCCTTCTCCCGACAATACCATTTTTATGCCCATTGATTTTATTACACGTGCCATTAAGTACATTGGTGTACTCGCTCTAATGGTTGTAATATCGTAAGTCTCTAATTGATAGATAACATCTTTTATAGCGTCTAAGCCTTCTTGAATTGTGAACTTAATTTCATGGTGAACTGTACCAATATGATCTGCCACTTTTCTTGCTGCAGCCAAATCTGGTGAACCTTCCAATCCCACTGAAAAACTATGTAGTTGTGGCCACCATGCTTGTTCCTTGTCATCTGCTTCAATACGACGTTGCGAGTATTTTTTTGCAATAGCCGAAGTCACCGAAGAATCTAATCCACCAGACAATAATACTCCGTAAGGCACATCACTCATTAATTGCCGATGTACGGCATCCTCAAGAGCTTGTCTCACTTGCGTAATACTGGTTTCATTAGCCTTTACTGCATCATACGATTCCCAATCACGCTTGTACCATTGTATCAGCTCGCCATCCTCGCTACTCATATAATGTCCTGGAGGAAACAGTTCAATCTTTGTACAAACACCTTCCAAGGCCTTTAATTCCGAAGCGACATAAAATGTGCCGTGTTTATCCCATCCCATATACAAAGGGATAATTCCCATATGATCTCTGGCAATGAAGTATTCATCTTTTTCTGCATCGTAGATGGCAAAACCGAAGATACCATTCATATCATCAATAAAATCAACACCCTTTTCTTTATAAAGTGCAAGAATGACTTCACAATCACTTTCAGTTTGAAACTTATAATTTGGAAATTGGGCACGTAAGGCTTTATGGTTATAGATTTCTCCATTTGCCGCTAAAATCAATTTTTTGTCTTCACTAAATAGCGGTTGTTTTCCAGAAGCAGGATCTACAATTGCTAAACGTTCGTGAGCTAAAATTGCTTTTTCATCACTATAAACACCACTCCAATCTGGCCCTCGATGACGAATAGACTTTGCCATTTCCAATACCTGTGGTCTTAAGTCTTCTGATTTTTGTTTTATGTCAAACGCACATACTATTCCGCACATAACTTTTTGTTTTTATTATTAATTATGAAGCAAATATGATACTAAACTTTCATTTATTACACACAAAACAACTATATGGTTATAATTTAAAATTAATAATACCGTATTTATTAATAATTGATATTATTAAATTATAAAATTGAGCATTCTTCTATCAATCTGTAAATTTTAATATTTCCTTACGACAAACGCGCTATTATAACCTTTAACTTTATCCAAACAAATTTTAAAAAATTATGAAAACAACACGACTAATTACCACCATTGCCTTCGCATTTACAATGTTACTATCCTTTAATGCCGAAGCACAAAAATTTTCGGGTCTTGACAAAAGCCCTATGGATGCTGCTTCTTTTCCAAGTAATTATAAAGAGTCTAAAAAAGATATAAAGATTGTTTACAGTAGACCACAATTAAAAGGAAGAGATATTAATGACTTGGCAAAACCGGGAGAAGTGTGGAGGTTAGGTGCCAATGAAGCTGCCGAATTACATGTTTATAATGATATGATTTTGGATGGACAAGAAATTGAGGATGGTACTTATACGGTTTATGCAATTCCGGGAGAGAAAGAATGGACCATTATCATTAGCTCTGACCTAAATGTTTGGGGAAGCTATTTTTATAACGAAGAAAATGATGTAGCGAGAATTACAGTTCCTGTAACAAAAGCAGATGAATCCCTTGAAGCGTTTTCAATAGCTTTTGAAGAATCTGACAATGGTGTGCACATGCACATGGGATGGGGAACAGTTAGAGTTGCCGTACCTTTTGTTAAGGGATAATAGCTAGAAGCTAGAAAAACATAAAGTTCCAGTTGAGTAAAATCTCTGGAACTTTTTTTATTCCAATGGTGGAACATCCGCCCAATTCTCACCAGTTTTTATACGCCTTAATTGCATTGTAGTTATACCAAAACGTTTGGCAATAATCTTTAAACGTGTACGACGATTGGGATCGTTTAGCATTTTTTTTATTAAACGGACATTATTCTCGGTTAGTTTAGAATAAGATCTACCTTTTTCCCTCACCGCCTCTATGTAACGCGGATTTTGCCACTGGTGCAATTCTTTTTCGCGCTTTGTCGCCCATTTTAAATTATCAATATGGTTGTTTAATTTATGGTAATCTAAATGAATGACAAATACACCGTTACCTTGTTCTAAAAAATGGCTGGCAACTACTTTGTGCAGATAAAACGTCTTAAACTTTTTTGGTGTTGTTTTTTTAACTCTGAAATATTCGTAGCCGTTCATTACATAAGGCTTAAATAAGTAAGGTTCACCATTTTTAGTTCTTACAAGCCGACCATAATTAGACACATGGCAACATTCGTCTGGATGGATAGTGTCATCAAAGTTCACTAATTTCCAGACTTCCTTGCGCATATCTTGTATGCCTGGAAAAGTCATTATTCTGTTATTAAGTAAGGGTTGTTACTTACAAAGATAACACATTAAGGAATATTCAAATATTTGTGAGTTTGCAGAGACACTTTCCATTTAGGATTTGCCATAACGTAATCTACAATCTGAGGCATCATTTTTTCGCGTTTGCTCCATTCTGGCTGCAAGTATAGAATGCAGTCCTCATTAACTTTTGCAGCTTGCTCTTCGGCAAATTTAAAATCGTCCTTATTGTAGATAATACACTTTAGCTCATGAGCCTTATCATAGATTTCTTCGGTTGGAAGCTTTATTTTTTTTGGCGATAAGCAAATCCAGTCCCATTGGCCTGTTAGTTTATAAGCACCTGAGGTCTCAATATGTGTTTGAACACCCTTTGCTTTTAATTGTTCTGTTAGAGGTCCCATATCCCAAGTCAGTGGCTCTCCTCCTGTCACTACAATAATATCGCTGTACTTTATGGCGTTTTCAACAATTTTTGTGGCCTCAGTGGCTGGATGCAATTCTGGCAACCAACTTTCCTTAACGTCACACCAATGGCACCCAACATCACAACCGCCAATTCTTACAAAATAAGCCGCTGTACCTTTATGATAGCCTTCTCCTTGAATGGTATAAAACTCCTCCATTAAAGGCAACAAATGGCCTTGATCGATTAATTGTTGTCGTTCTCGTCTTGTCATAGATGGCAAAGATAGTTATTAAGTATGAAGTGTAAAGTAAATCTCTTATCAAATAAAAAGCAATCAAACCTTCCTTCATTTGGCCGCAACAACATCAATCTCAATACTAGCACCACCAGCCAAACCTGATGCTGCAAAAGTTGTTCTTGCTGGTTTTTTGGTAAAGTAAGTTGTATAAACTGAGTTAAAATCTGAAAAATCGTCAATGTCTTTCAGAATCACAGTACATTTTACCACATCACCCAATGATAATTTATGATGTTCTAAAACGGCTTCAATATTTTCAATAACTTGTTTGGTCTCAGCTTTAATGCCTCCAGAGACGAGTGCTCCTTTTTTATGGTCCTTGCCTATTTGACCCGTTAGAAATAACAAATTTTCAGTTTCTACCGCATCACTAAAAGGGACATTGGCTCTACTGGGTTCATGAGATTTATGAAATATAATTTCTGATTTTGAATTTTCACAAGACTGAAAACTCAACAAAACTGAAAGACAAAAAATTGAAAGTGTACACTTCATAATAATGCGATTTAAATTGACTCAATAATCGAGATTTGAATACACCGAAACAACTTCGAAATTTAAGGGTTTTGACATTGACGCCTCAAAAGTTGACTCCGAGGTTGTTTGCTAAAATTACATTATTTTTATGCAAATTATTTTGACTAATGACGAATTCCGACAAATTCATAAAAGATATTGCCGACGGCAACACATTCAAAGGTGAATACATTACGCTAGGAGCAGCCATGCTGGAAGGAGAAACGATGACCAATTCCTACGTTAATGTACCACTCAAAACCATGAATCGTCATGGCCTAATTGCCGGTGCCACAGGAACAGGAAAAACAAAAACATTACAAGTTTTGGCTGAAAATCTTTCAGAAAAAGGTGTTCCTGTTTTATTGATGGACATTAAAGGGGATTTAAGTGGTTTGGCAAAACCAAGCCCTGGACATCCAAAAATTGATGAACGACATGAAAAAATCGGATTACCGTTTGAGCCTAAAGCGTTTCCTGTAGAGGTTTTAACACTTTCTGAACAAGATGGTGTTAGACTTAGAGCTACGGTTAGTGAATTTGGACCTGTATTAATTTCAAGAATTCTCGATGTCACTGAAACCCAAGCCGGAATCATTTCGGTAATCTTTAAATATTGTGACGACAACAAGTTACCGTTGTTGGACCTGAAGGATTTCAAAAAAATATTGCAATACGCCACTAATGAAGGTAAGAAAGAATTTCAGGACGCTTACGGGAGAATTTCAACTGCTTCCACTGGTGCCATCCTCAGAAAAATCATTGAAATAGAGCAACAAGGTGGTGATCTGTTTTTTGGAGAAACTTCTTTTGACACCCAAGATTTGTTGCGAATTGATGATGAAGGACGTGGTTACATCAACATCATTAGACTTACGGACATTCAGGATAGACCTAAGTTGTTTTCCACATTTATGCTGAGTTTGTTGGCAGAGATTTATTCTACATTTCCAGAACAAGGAGATAGTGGCAGACCAGAACTCGTTATGTTCATCGATGAAGCACATTTAATCTTTAATGAAGCTTCGGATGCCTTACTGGATCAGATTGAAAGTATTGTAAAACTGATTCGTAGTAAAGGTGTTGGACTCTATTTTGTGACCCAGAATCCAACGGATGTTCCAGAAGCTGTTCTTGGACAATTGGGTCTGAAAGTGCAACATGCTTTACGTGCCTTTACTGCAAAAGACAGAAAAGCTATAAAATTGACTGCTCAAAATTACCCAGACACTGAATATTATGACACTGCTGACGTACTGACCTCTCTAGGAATTGGTGAAGCCTTGGTCTCTGCGTTGGATGAAAAAGGAAAGCCGACTCCACTTGCAGCAACCATGATGCGTGCACCAATGAGCCGAATGGACATTTTAACAGAATCTGAATTGGCAAACCTCTTATCTCAATCTAAACTCGCCAAAAAATACAATGAGGAAATCGATAGGGAAAGTGCCTACGAAATGCTAAACAAGAAAATTGAAATAGCGGAAGCTGAGGAGGCCAAGCGCAAAGCTGAAGAAGAAAAAGAAGCCTTAAAGCATGCTGAAAGCAAACGAAAAGCAAGTTCAAGCAGAAGAAAAAGCACAAGACAAAACCCAATTGTAAAGGTTTTATCTAGCCCAACCGTTATACGTAGTGTGTTGGGAATTTTAACCAAAATGCTAAAATAACCAACCCTAAATCATTATAATGAAAAATATATCCCCTATCCTACTTCTTTGCGTAATCGTAACAGTAAGCTGTGCAAAAGACACTAAACCCAATCCGTTTTTGATAAAGAAAAACCATATTGGTTTATTGACGGATTCTACCCAAGTGAAAGAACTAGACGCTATTTTTGTTAATGATTCTGTGGTGCGCTATATATCTGGTGATGAATTTGCAGGTGCTGTGAATGCTATAGAAGTTTTTGAAAAGAGCGGAAAAAAACTAATGGATTTATTCCCAAAGGAAACACTAGACTCTACTTCGGTAATTTCTAGTGTGCGCATTATTGATGAGCGCTACAAAACAGAAAAGAACATTAATAGACTTAGTACTTTTAAGGATATTAAGGAAGCCTACAAAATTTCAAAAATTGACAACTTAATTAACTCTATTGTTATATCTGTAAACGAAATCAATGCTGCATTCACTATTGATAAAAAAGAGTTGCCTGGTAGTTTACGATTTAATATGGACGCAAAGATAGAGCCTATTCAAATCCCTGAAAAAGCCAAGATCAAAGACTTTATGCTTCATTGGTAAAACCTGTATTGAAAAGTAATGGCAATATTTAGCTAAAACAACAAAAATGAAAATAACAGAGAGAATATTGGGTGGTTTGATAGTCATACTTATGATCGGACGATTACTTTATTCATATCCGTTTTCGGCGATATTAATTACTTTTTCCTGTTTGTTTTTATCAATGCTTTATCTGTTTTTCGGATTTGCGCTCCTAAACAACATAAGGTTTAGAAATATTCTTAAAAAGGAGAGTTATAAAGGCATAAGCGTTCTTAGAATTATTTTAACCATAATGACAGGTTTTCTTTTATCTTTTCTTGTGGTTTACATGCTTTTTAAGTTTCAAAGATGGCCTTACGGAAATATTGGCCTGCAAATCTGTTTAATCTGGCTAGCAATAATTATAGCTGCAGTAGCAATTAAATATTTTATTTCAAAAGACAAGTTTTATTCAAATTTTCTGATTAGGTTATTTACCATCGGTGTATATGGTACACTTTTATATTTTGTATCAAGCGAGCAATTGTTAGAAATGAAGTACAAAGATTTTCCTGATTATATTGAAGCTGAAAAAGAATTGATGAAAGATCCAGACAATATGTATTTAAGGGAGAAGGCAAACGAGGAACGACATAAAATGGATTTATCAGACGAATAATTAGATTATTATGAATCCTTTCCTTTCAAAAATATTATACGATATAGCGCGCTATCGCCTCAAACGAAAGCATTCAAAAAAGCCAATTACAAAAAGACAAATCGTACCAATCGTAAGAAGCTTACAAGTGGAACTAAGTCATGCCGTAAAGGAGGCGATTTTTACTATCACTGGTGTTTTTTCGGCAGGTTTCGGTTTAAAAGGATTTTTATTACCAAATAAATTTATTGATGGTGGTGCGACTGGTATTTCACTTTTATTAAATAACGTTTCAGATATTTCTTTAGGCGTCTTACTAGTACTTGTCAATATTCCTTTTTTAATATTAGGTGCTCGTACATTAAGTGTCAAATTTGCGATTAAAAGTATTGTAGCCATTACATTATTGGCATTAGTAGTTCATTTTGTTGACTACCCAACGATAACAGATGATAAATTGTTAATTGCGGTTTTTGGTGGTTTCTTTTTAGGCTTAGGAATTGGCATGGCCATGAGAGGCGGCAGTGTTATAGATGGTACCGAAGTTTTAGCTGTTTATTTAAGTAGAAAATTGTCTATAACTATTGGTGATGTATTACTGCTTATAAACATTGTCATTTTTTCTTTTGGTGCGTATATGCTTTCGGTTGAAGTTGCACTTTATGCAATTCTAACTTACTTGGCTGCAGCAAAAACCGTAGATTTTGTAGTAGATGGTGTAGAGGAATATGTCGGTGTTACAATCATTTCTGAAAAACATGAAGAATTGAGAGTAATGATTATTGAAAAATTAAGGAGGGCATGTACAATTTATGCAGGCAAAGGAGGCTATGGAGCAAGAGGCAACAGCTATGACAAGGACATTATATATACAGTAGTGACACGTTTAGAGCTGGCAAAGCTTCACACAGAAATAGACAAAATAGATAAGAAGGCATTTATTATTATGGGCTTAGTAAAAGATTTAAAAGGTGGCATGATAAAAAGGAAGCCTCTAAAATAGACCAAATGAAAAAATACACAGTCCAAAATTCACCATTTATAGTACCAACAGACGATGGAAAAATTATTAAAGAACATTTTGGTTTGGCAAGTGATGGCAATTCACAAATTAGCATTGCACACATGGTTGCTCCACCTGGTTGGAGCGAGCCTTTTCAAACTCCTGAATTCGACGAATACACCTTTATCATTAAAGGAAAAAAGCAATTTATAATAGAAGACGAAACCATAGTTCTTGAAGCAGGACAGTCCATAAAAGTCCAAAAAAACACAAGGTTGCAATACTCTAATCCTTTTACAGAACCTTGTGAATATCTAGCAATTTGCCTCCCAGCATTTTCAATAGACAGCGTTAATAGAGAAAATTAGTAGCATGAGTAGTTTTGTTATAAAATCCATTGGTAAAGCATTAAATGCCACAAGTCTAATTTCGTCTAAATATGCTACAAAAAAGGCAATACATTTGTTTGCGACACCAAGGAAAGGACGCTACACGGAAGACCAAAAAAAAGTAATAGCTTCGGCATTGTTCGAAGAATTTACCTATGACGGGATGGATATAGCCACTTACCGTTGGCATGGCAAAGGAAAAACCATTCTACTCCTTCATGGTTGGGAAAGCAATGTCTCTAGATGGAATTATATTCTCGAAGATTTAAAAGCTGAAGGCTATAATATCATTGCTTTAGATGGACCTGCCCATGGACGATCTGGCGGCAAGCTGTTTAATGCTGTTCTATATTCTGAATATATTAATGTCGTTGCCAAAAAGTTTCAACCCGAAGTCATCATTGGACATTCTGTAGGTGGCATGGCCAGCGTATTCTTTATGCATAACTATGGACTAGCTTCAGTTAAAAAATTGGTCTTGCTCGGTGCGCCTGCGCATTTTACCGGTGTATTTGCTAGGTATAAATCGATGATGGGCTACAATCGACGAATTTCTAAAGGTATTGACAATTTAGTATTAGAACGGTATGGTAAACCTGTCGACTATTTTTCGGCTGCAAACTTTACAGAGTCCATAGAAGCAAAAGGACTAATCATTCATGATAAAATAGATAGAATAATTCCTTTTGAAGATGCACTTTTACTTGCCAAACGCTACAAAAATGCGAAACTGATTAAAACCGAAGGCTTTGGACATAGTTTAAAGGATGCTTCGTTGACTCCTAAGATTATTGGGTTTATAAATGATTAATCTTTATCATACCTTTGCGAAATGTCAGATAATTTAACAAGACTCAACAAATACCTTAGTGAAGCGGGTTATTGCTCACGTCGCGAAGCTGACCGATTGATTGATGCTGGCCGTGTAACCATAAACGATGTGGTACCTGAAATGGGTACTAAAGTTGCATCCGGAGATATTGTAAAAGTAGATGGAGAGGTTATTGGTGCCCGAAAAAAAGATTTTGTCTATCTCGCCTTCAACAAACCCGTTGGTATTGTATGCACCACAGATACACGTGTTGAAAAAGACAACATCATCGACTACATCAACTACCCAAAACGTATTTTCCCAATTGGTCGTTTAGATAAGCCTAGTGAGGGTTTAATTCTTCTAACCGATGATGGAGATATCGTCAATAAAATTCTGCGCGCCAGCAACAACCACGAAAAAGAATATATTGTTACTGTTGACAAACCGATTTCCCAAACCTTTATTCAGCGTATGGCTGGAGGTATTTTTCTCGAAGAGCTAGGGCAGCGCACCAAGAAATGTGAGGTTAAAAAAATAGATAAGTACACTTTCAGCATTGTTTTAACCCAAGGCCTCAATCGACAAATTCGACGTATGTGTGAGTATTTGAATTATGAAGTTCAAACATTAAAGCGCATTAGAATAATGAATATTGGGCTCGATATGCCTTTGGGAACATACCGTGAACTCACTGAAAAAGAGTTTAATGATTTAAGTGAACTTATTAAGGATTCAAAAAAAACCTTCAACCCAAAACAACACAACCGAGGAAAGAGCAGACGTTAATAATATCCTAATTAGCAACTCTTTTGGGTAATTCATTTTTAACTTTAGGAATACTAACATAATCATTCCTTAAAATGAAACCTCTACTCTTACTCATTTGTCTTTTCTCATGTATTAGCTTTTCACAGAACGATTACTCCGTTTCAGATACTAATCCTTATGGGCTTCCAAATCCTGAAGCACCAAAACAAATCAAGGATTTCGATGGTTTAATTGGTAAATGCAATTGCAAATCTGTTTCTAGGAACCAAGATCAAACTTGGGCAGAACCTGTGGATATGACCTGGGAATGGAAATATATAATGAACGGTATGGCCGTACAGGACGAAACCATAAAAGCTGATGGCAAGCACTCGGGTAGCATTCGGCAATTTATTGCAGATAGCAGCAAGTGGTACGTCCATTATTATTCGTCTGGCGCACCCTCGACCACATTACCAACTTGGGAAGGCGGTAAAAAAGAGAACGGAAATATTGTACTTTATCGTGACCAAAAAGCACCTAACGGAACAGAGGGTTGGTTTCGATTAACTTTTTACGATATAAATGATACTGGCTTTAAGTGGGTCGGTGAATGGGTGGATAAAACTGAGAAAGTGGTGTTTCCAACGTGGAAAATTGATTGCAAAAAAGCACCAAGGACGGTTTCAGATGTAGACATTATACAAGAAAACATTAAGGCATTTTCTAAAGCCTATATGGATGGCGACATTGATGCGTTAGCAAATATGTACACCGAGGATGGAAAGATATTTCCAAACAATACCATGATTATATCTGGCAAGAAAGATTTAAAATCATATTGGGATATACCTGAAGGTGTTAAAATTCTTCATCATAAAGTGACACCAACGGAAATTAGCATTGAAAACGATACTGCTTATGATTATGGTTATTATGAAGGTAAAACATTGACCAAGAACCAAAAAGAAGTAGCTTGGAAAGGCAAGTACGTCATTGTCTGGAAAAAGATCAAAGGTGAATGGAAAATACACTTGGATATTTGGAATAGTGTACCAGATTAAATTCAATGAATATTAATTCTTTAATTTCATTTTTATCTATCTAAATAAATTTCTACTCATATGAAAAACTTGATCATTATCAGCTTTCTTTTAATAGCTCTACATGGTTTTGGGCAGGATAAAAGCTTACCTCAACCAGAAGCCTATTTCTCTGCAATAATTGTTAACGATATTGATACCTCTATTAACTGGTACAAACAACACCTCGACTTTAATGTTATCCATAGATTTCAATCAGAAGACAATGAATTCAGGCAAGCAAGTATTGTTTGTGGCAATATTCTAATTGAATTAATCGAAATAAAATCATCTGTCACTGCTGATGAGTTATTAAAGAACAAGCCCAAAAGAACTATGATTGATGGTTTTTTTAAAATTGGGTTTTTAGTAGATGAATTTGATGCTTGGGTAAATCGGCTAAGGGAAGCTGAAGTAGAAATTCATGGCCGTGTAGTTACTGATAAAAATTTGGGTAAAAGAATGCTTATCATAAAAGATCCTGATGGTAACAGAATGCAGTTATTCGAAAAGTAAACATTTACCAAATTAGTGGTAAATATTTATAATTCTAAACCGTAATATTTACCTTTTAGTTACATTAGCCTTGCATGCAACAAACGCCAACTTTTGATACTTGGACCTCTGGATTTCTATTTGCTGTGGCAATGGGAGTCTTTTTGTTTTTTGTATTAATTACCAATAAAAACAAGCGTAATTACCCTATTGCATTTTTGGTCCTGGCTTTTTCTGGCATTCTGTTTTCTTATGTGCTCTACTGGACAAAGCATACAGCTTTAATGCCTTATTTCAATTCATTTCAGATGATTGGTTATTACTCTGCTGGACCACTACTTTATTTGTACTTACTGAAGATGTATAATAAAAAAATGACACATTTTTATCTTCATTTCTCATTTGCTTTTATTTGGATTGGGCTAACCTTCTTTATATGGGCTCAGTACATATTTGATTTCAGAGTGGCCATAGGTTCTATTTACAGCTTTTTAGCACACTATTTACTAATAGTTGCCCACTTGTCACTGTATTTCTTTTTAATGTTTTTCCTGATTAAAAAAAACAATAATGTAAAAACAGAGTTCGAGAAAATTCGCTATAAATGGGTGAAAATTTTGATAAGTCTCTACGCCCTTTTTCTAATTGCTTACATCTCTTATTACGTATTGGTCAACTTTTCATTTTTTAATAATCAATGGGATTATATGATTTCGTTTTCCATGACGCTCGCCATCTATACTATTGGCTATTTTGCTTATAAAGAACCTCAAATTTTTGACGGTGAGTTTTTTGCCGAATTGTTTCTCAGTGTTGAAAATAAAACAGATAGTTTTGAAGAGCATCTAATTAATGAATTTTACAGTAACCTTGTCAATTATATTGAACGTGAAAAACCTTTTAAGGACAATGAACTTCGTCTAGCTAACCTTGCAGATAAAGTAGGTTACTCAACACATTTGTTATCTAAAATAATCAATAAGAAATCTGGTAAAAATTTCAACAGTTTTATAAATGATTACCGCCTTTCGGAAGCCGAGAAACTATTGCTCTCCAATGATAACAACCATAGCATAAAAACCATTTATTTTGATGTTGGCTTTAACAACAAGGTAACATTCTACAGGGCTTTTAAGGAAAAACACAAATGCACTCCGACTGAATATAAAAAAAGTAAAGATTTATAATTTCAAACTTACTTAATGAATTTTTTGTATTGCTTCGATATATAAAATGATTCATCATGAAAAACATTGTAACAGTATTTTTAATTACCACATTCTTTGCTCAAAGCCTTATGGCTCAAAACAGCAGTCCTTACCAACCGGATTATAGAAATCAAGATTATGAAAAAGTCATCGAAACTGCCAAAAAGCAGTTAAAAATCAATCCAAAGGATTCTATGGCGAATTACTTTATGGCTATTAGTTATGCCAACCTCAATGAGCATAAAAAAGCGATTGAAAATTTTAAAATCGCTAAAACAAGCGGATTAAATAGTCCTAATGTTTTACTCGGCTTGGCCAAAAGTTATAGCGCAGAAAATAATGCCGAAAAAGCACTTGAAGAACTTAAAGTGTTAGATAGCTTACAGGTTCCTTTTTTTCGTCAATTGGAAGATTCTGTTTTTGATATGCTCAAGGACAATGATCAATTTAAAAGCCTTAAAAAAAACATGTACAAACGTGCCAACCCTTGTGAATTTGATAATAATTACAGAAAATTCGATTTTTGGGTTGGTGAATGGGATGTCTATATTCAAGGTCAGAAAATTGCGGAAAGTAGCATTACCAACACCAATGGAAACTGTGGCATTTTAGAGAATTGGAGACCAACGAATAGTAACGGTGGGAATTCCATCAGCTATTATGACCCTGCAGATAAAAAATGGAAACAAAATTGGGTAGCAGGTGGTAGCGTAAGTCATTATGAAGAGCCCGAAAATTACTCGGATGGTGATATACAATTAATAGCCAAAGGTAACAACAACTGGTTTAGAATGATATGGACATATAACAAAATTGATGATACCGTAAGGCAAACACAAGAATCTAGTACAGACGAAGGAAGAACCTGGACTATGGGTTTTGATGGCCTATACAAAAGAAAACAGGAAGATTGATTGATGGTTAGATCGATTTGCTTGGGCTTGCCAAAATGCTGAATTTTGGCAAGTCTTTTTTTATGAGTTAAGTGAACTCTATTTTTTTTCGATGAAATTATTTTCATAATTTTAACTCATCAACTAACACAAGATAAATTATGATTAGAATTTTGGCATTGATTCTTACAATAGGAGGCATGGTTGCTCTTATACTTGGTGTACTAGGAATTTTTGGAAACAATTTTGTTGCTCTGAGTCCTTGGGCTCTGACCATACTCGGTGGTATTTTCTTTTTGGCTGGGGTTTCCATGCTCAAATACCGAAAGGATAAACCAGCAAATTAGTCTAGGCATTTATGTTAACACCTTTTCATCTCGCAATACCTGTTCATAATTTAGCAGAATGTAGGCATTTCTATACCAACATCTTAAATCTCGAAGAAGGCAGGAGTAGTGACCATTGGGTAGATTATAATTTTTTTGGTCATCAATTGGTCATTCATTACAAACCGAAATCAACAGAAGAAGTGCATACTAATGCTGTCGATGGAAAGGATGTACCAGTGCCACATTTTGGTGTTGTATTAGATTGGAGGGACTTCCATTCTTTTGCAGATAAGCTTAAGCTAAAGCATATAGACTTTGTAATCGAACCTTATGTCCGTTTTAAAGGAGAGGTCGGAGAGCAAGCTACAATGTTTTTTAAAGACCCATCGGGTAATGCACTAGAGTTTAAGGCTTTTAAGGATATTGGTCAACTTTTTGCCAAATAGAATTTATTTTTTTCTGTGTTGTTCTCTAGCCAGTAAAGTATTTTTTAAAAGCATAGCAATAGTCATAGGACCTACTCCACCTGGAACCGGTGTTATAAAACTTGCTTTTTTACTAACCTTTTCAAAATCAACATCGCCTGTAATATAATAACCTTTTTCAGAATCATCAGATACACGCGTAATACCAACATCAATAATTACAGCATCGTCTTTTACCATTTCAGCTTTTAAGAATCCAGGAACTCCTAGTGCTGTAATGATAATATCTGCTTGGGATGTTATTTGGGTAATATTCTTAGTATGACTATGGGTTAACGTTACTGTTGAGTTTCCTGGAAAACCTTTACGGCCCATTAAAATACTCATCGGACGACCAACAATATGTGAACGACCAATAACAACAGTATGCTTTCCTTTGGTCTCAACACCATAACGATCTATAAGTTCTAAAATACCAAATGGAGTAGCCGGAATAAAGGTTGACATATCTAACGCCATTTTACCAAAGTTGGCTGGGTGGAAACCATCTACATCCTTATCTGGATTCACTGCCATTAATACTTTTTGGGTATTGATTTGTGGTGGCAATGGCAACTGAATGATAAACCCATCAATATCGTCATTGTTGTTAAGATCTTCAATCTTGTCTAACAATTCAATCTCACTTGTTGTATTTGGAAGACGTACCATAGTCGATTCAAAACCTACACGTTCGCAAGCTCTAACTTTGCTACCAACATAGGTTAAGCTCGCCCCATCATTACCGACAATAACAGCGGCTAGATGTGGCACCTTTTCGCCGTTGGCTTTCATTTTATCAACTTCGGCCTTTATTTCGTTTTTAATGTCGTTACTGGTTTTTCTTCCGTCTAAGATTGTCATTTTTCAGTATTCAGTCTGCAGTATTCAGTCTGCAGTAGTTATATTTTATATTTATTTGACTGCCAACTGAGGGCCGCCAAACTGCCAACTATTAACGCGGCATATTCTTCATAGCTTGCATCATACGCTTTCCGCCTCCACCTTGCATCATCTTCATCATTTTGCTCATTTGAGTAAACTGCTTTAGCAATTGGTTAACTTCTTGTACAGATGTACCCGAACCTTTGCCAATTCGCTTCTTTCTACTTGAGTTTATAATTGAAGGGTTAGCACGCTCATCTGGTGTCATAGAATGAATAATGGCTTCAATACCTTTAAAGGCATCATCATCAATATCAATATCTTTCATCATTTTGCCTGCACCAGGAATCATTCCGATGAGGTCTTTCATATTACCCATTTTCTTGATTTGCTGAATCTGCTTTAAGAAATCATCAAAACCAAATTGATTCTTGGCTATCTTCTTTTGAAGCTTACGAGCTTCCTCTTCGTCAAATTGCTCTTGGGCACGCTCTACAAGCGATACAACGTCTCCCATTCCCAAAATACGATCTGCCATACGAGATGGATAGAAGACATCAATCGCTTCCATCTTTTCACCCGTACCAATAAACTTAATCGGTTTGTTTACAACAGATTTAATAGAAATTGCAGCACCACCTCTTGTATCACCATCTAATTTGGTAAGGATAACACCATCAAAATTTAAGATATCATTGAAGGCCTTCGCTGTATTCACTGCATCTTGACCAGTCATGGAATCTACCACAAATAATGTTTCTTGTGGTTGAATGGCCTTGTGAATGTTGGAAATCTCGGTCATCATGGCTTCGTCAACCGCCAAACGACCTGCGGTATCTATAATCACTACGTTGTAGCCGTTGGCCTTGGCGTGAGCAATACCTGCTTGAGCAATTGCAACAGGGTCACTATTTCCTTTGTCGCTGTAAACCTCAACATTGATTTGATCACCAACAACATGAAGCTGATCTATCGCAGCAGGACGGTAAACGTCACAAGCAACCAATAAGGGTTTCTTTGTTTTTTTGTTTTTTAAATAGTTGGCCAGTTTACCAGAAAATGTGGTTTTACCCGAACCTTGTAAACCAGACATTAAAATTACACTTGGATTACCCGAAAGGTTAATGCCCTCTGCATCTCCTCCCATAAGTTCGGTTAATTCGTCCTTAACGATCTTAACCATTAATTGACCAGGTTGAAGCGTTGTCAATACATTTTGACCTAATGCTTTTTCCTTGACCTTATTGGTAAATTCCTTTGCAATCTTAAAGTTAACATCGGCATCTAAAAGCGCACGTCTTACTTCTTTTAAGGTTTCTGCAACATTCACTTCTGTGATGCTACCGTGACCCTTTAAAACGTGTAACGCTTTATCTAACTTATCACTTAAATTATTGAACATAATCTTTATCTCTTTTAGAAGTTGCAAATTTAAGAATTTACAAGAGATAAACGAATGGGATATACATAATTATATGCTTCTAATTTTGAGAATTTTTAGATCCCGCACTACAGCGGGATTAGTTCAACCTACAACTTTTAGTGCGTCCTACGGACTTCTAAAAGTTGGGTTTCACTAAAAAGAAAAGAGCTGCCTAGCGGTCGGCAACTCCTTTCCATCAACTTAAACTTAACTAAAAATTACTAACTTATTAAGCGGTTCTCTTTATTATTTTTTTTAATCACATGTCCTTTCCAATACCAAAATATCATCACCTCTATGCAATTCCAATCGGTCTTCTTCACACTCTACTACTAACCAATCACCTGTTATGACTTGTATATTTGGCCCAGTAACATTAGCGAAACTGACAATGACACCGTCGTTAGATTGTGATGTTGTCCAAGTGGCATCGATAGTATCTGTATCCGTATAAATAACGACTATTTGATTACTAGAATTAAAACTAAAATTCCATTCCATTAAATTGTCACTACCGTTGTAATTAACTGCATTCCAAATACAACTTGTTAAAAATGCATCTACGTCTTGCTCTCCACAATCATTGTTGTTACAAGACTCAACAATTAACTCTACCTCAAAAATCTCATATATACTTGGGTCTCCTGCAAGCTCAACGCGTACATAGATGGTTTCCGGATTTGAATAGTTGTTATAAGGTGAAACCAATGCATTTACGGATGCCTGGGCATTGGTTAACGACTGATGAAATGTCCAAACCACATTGTCATCTGGGCAGTCGTAAATTGCATATAAATCGAAAGGCTCAGTGCTATCATTGTCATCATCGCAAACTACAACTTCACGATCCTCAAAACAATCAAAATTTCCGTTTACATTCTCGTCACAAGCCAAAATTAAAATATCATCTCCTTGACTGAATACCAATGCATCATCATTACACTCTTGTAAGTACCACTGACCATTATAGTACTGGTCAATAAAAGGTGGGAAATTGATAATAATAAATACACCGTTATCGTCTGTACTTATATCCCAAGTTCCGGTATGAGGCAAATCACCTTGGTACATTGTGAACAAACTATTGTCTTCTGAAAATTGAAAATAGGTCATTGGTGACGTATAATCATTGACTGTTGGAACTATATTACAAGACATTAAGTACTCACTCACGTCTGATTGATTACAGTCTGGCTCAGTAATGCAGCCTTGTTCTAAAACCAATTCGCTTTCATCAAAAACAAGCTCTAGTCTATCGTCTTCACATTCTACAATTCTCCAATCTAGAGAAATAACCTCATAATCACCAGGTAAGTCTAAAATTAAAAACACTCCGGTATTTCCGAGAAGAATTTGCCAAGTTCCTGTTATTTCATTACCAGAATTGCTTCCTATTGTTACTATTCCTCCTTCTTGAAAATTTAACGGTCCGTTATAGTTAGGACTTAGTAAGTCTGTTCCTATCCACCACTCACATTCTTGCAAGTTCAATGCTACTTCTTGTGCTTGACAATCTGTGTCATCACATTCTAGCTCCAATTTCATGGTTATTATCCCGTTATCTGTTTCTTGCGTAAATTCTAATTCGTCATTGTTATCGCAGTCTGTCAATAACCACAAGCCATTAGCAAGCCCAAATGTTTCCAAACCTTCTATAACTAATTTATAGCCAAGATCGGCTTCAACAACTTCCCATTGACCTGTTTCCACAACAGCTGGATCACCAGTAACACTTACAGAACCTGAGGCATTGAAATACAGTTGGAAAGTATCCGTTAAGTTTCCATTCTCATCAAAGAATTCAGCTTCTAGACTACACTCTAATAACAGGTTTTCGAGCTCTTGTAAGTTAATTGCACATTCATCATCGTCATCACAATCCTCCTCTGCAGCCTCTATTGCGTCAGATAGTTCCTGATTAGAGTTAACCTCTAGCGTATCACCATTTGCATACTGAAGCGTTACTGGGTAATTTAAGCTTACAATTAAAGCATTATCATCTTCCCCAAGATCATCCAAAAACTCATAAAGCGCCTCATCATTTTCTATGATGATTGTATCTACAATATTAAATTCTGAATTAAATACAGAAAATGAAATAGGATATACAAAGTCTACGCACTCTATAACATCGTCATCATCATTACATTCAGTAATAAAGTTTTCGAGCTGATCTTCATTCTCTATTACAATCTCAGTGTAGTCATTGAAAATTATGGTAATTGGAAATACAAAATCCAAAAAGTCATCATCACCTTCCAGCTCTTCAAATATATCTTCGAGTTGGTCTAAATCTGCTTCGGTTTCAATAGTTATAGTAATATCACTGACCATAATCGTTACCGGCAATTCAACAGAAAAGCAACTTGCATCGTCTAAAATGTCATCATACGCACCATAATTAGCAGTTACATTTGTCATAAACGTTGCCAATGGAGAGTTTGGGTCAATCATTTCCTGTTCGCTAGGGCTGTTAACTTCCGTCTCCTCGTTTTGGCAAGCAGAAAAAGTTAAAAGAGTAAAAAATGCCAGTAGAAATAGTTGGTTGATCTTTAATTTCATCTTTATGGAGCTTTATCAATTTTATTATAAAACAATTTTAGAATTATTTTTCCTACCATTGCTTTAGAAATTTTTATTTATAATTTGTGAAGCGAAAATTATGAACCGACCTTTACAAGACCATATTTGCGAAGAACAGCTGTTTGAACGTTTGTACAAAAAACACTCAAAAAACCTTCACGACTTTTTGTATTATAAGTTTGGCGAGCAACTAAATCCACAAGACAAAGTACAAGAAGCCTTTATAAAACTATGGCAGAACTGTAGCAAAATTTCGCCTAACAAAGCAAAAAGTTTTTTATTTACAACGGCCAACAACTTAATGCTTAATGCTGTTGCGCATCATAAAGTGGTTTTAAAATACCAAAAATTACCTCAAAAAAGTGCAACTAATGAGTCCCCAGAGTTTGTAATGCAAGAAAAGGAGTATCATCAAAAATTACAAAATGCATTGGCTAATTTAACCGAAGCGCAACGTGTTGCCTTTTTAATGAACCGAGTTGAAGGCAAACGTTTTAAGGAAATTGCAGAATTATTAGATATATCCACCAAAGCAGTTGAAAAGCGTATCTATGGGGCACTAAAAAAATTGCGGAAAGAAATTGAAGGGTTATGAATTTTGAATCTAAAGAGGGTAGGAAATTTTAAAACTTAGCTGTTATATAGGTGAATTACAATTATGAAAAGAAAAGAACTCATAAAAAAATGGTTGGACAACAACCTTACCACTGAAGAGCAAAAGGCTTTTGAGCAGCTAGAGGATTACAAGGATCTAACCCGAATGAATAGTGCTTTAAAATCTTTTGAAGCTCCCGAGTTCCCTATGGAAAACAATTATAAAGAATTAAAAACCAAATTAAAACGAAACACCTCTGTTGCATGGTATAAACCACTACTTAGGATTGCTGCTGTACTTGCAATTTGTTTTAGTGTTTATTATTACACAACAACTTTAGATACCAACGTAAACACTACAATTGCACAGCAAACCCAAATTGTTTTGCCAGATGCTTCGACGGTTGAACTCAATTCTAATTCGTATTTAAGCTTTAACAAAAGTCAATGGCACAAAAACCGGGAAGTATCCTTAGCAGGTGAAGCCTTTTTTAAAGTAGCCAAAGGACAACAATTTGATGTGGTCACCACAAATGGAATCGTGAGCGTTTTGGGGACTCAGTTCAATGTAAAACAACGTGATAATTATTTTGAAGTTACCTGTTACGAAGGTTTGGTAGTCGTAAAAAGCAACGAAGAATCTGTAAAATTAAAGCCTGGATATAGTTTTAGAATAATAGATGGGAAACTACTTGTTGATGAAAGAGAAGTCGCTACGCAACCAACTTGGTTGCGTGGTGAAAGTAGCTTTAAAAATGTACCTTTAAAATATGTTATTTCAGAACTTGAAAACCAGTATAATATAAAAGTTACTGCTCAAAACATAGATACATCTCGTATGTTTACGGGAAATTTTACGCACAAAAAATTAGATTTAGCCTTGCAGTCTGTAACAATACCATTAAATTTAAGCTACAGAAAGTCTGGAAATTATATTGTAATAAAATGAACTCATTTACACATTTTCAATCAGCTAAAAAATTAATCTTTTGTACTGCGTTTTTTCCATTTTTGACTTCCGTAGCGATGCTATGCAAATAAAAAATGACTTCAACATGTCACAAAATCTTTAATTTTCGCTTAAATTCAAAACGCCTAAAAGAGTTCAGCGTGATTAAACTATTACTACGTGTAATTTTATATCTGTTTTTTATCACTTCTTGCCATTTTGCACAAGGTCAAACCAAAGAAGAGCAACCTCTTGGCCAAATACTTGAAGAGTTAGAAAAAAAGTATGACATTAAGTTTTCCTACGAAACGAAAACCATTAGTGGTATTACTATAATGCCTTTATCTTCCGAACTTTCTTTAGAACAGGTATTGCTCACACTCAACTCCACAACACCACTTAATTTTAAAGTGCTTAGTCCTCGGTTTATAGCTATTACACTTAAGGACAAAACCGTACAACGTCTAGAGGAAGTTGTTGTAACCAACTATTTAACAAAAGGTATTTCTAAAACCAATAACGGAGCTATTGAAATAGATGCAAAAGCGTTTGATATATTACCAGGACTTATTGAGCCAGATGTTTTGCAAATCCTTCAAAATTTACCGGGAATTATGAGTGTAGATGAACGTATATCTAATATTAATGTTCGTGGAGGTACTAACGACCAAAACCTTATTCTTTACGAAGGGATTAGGATGTACCAATCTGGTCATTTTTTTGGTTTGATCTCTGCTTTTAATCCGTATCTCTCAGATGAAGTCCGTGTCGCAAAAAATGGTACAAGTGCACTATACGGAAATGGTGTCTCTAGTACAATTGCCATTAAAAATAGCAATACAATACAAAGTAAATTTAATGGTGGACTTGGTGTTAATCTTTTGAGTTCGGATGGATTTGCAAAAATTCCCTTAAATGAAAAAATGGAACTGCAACTCTCTGCCAGACGATCCTTTACAGATGTTTTGGCCTCCACTACCTATGATGCTTATTTTGATAGAATTTTTAGGGATTCTGAACTTAATGCATCCAACAATGTAAACACTGTACTCGCTTTGGATGAGCGCTTTTTGTTTTATGATTTCAACACTAAGTTCTTATACAATATCGACAAGACTTCCAAATTACGGATTAATCTACTTAACATCTACAACAATCTGGATTACAATCAAATATTCACGAATTCTGATAACGAATTTCAAGAAGTTAGAAGCACCTTAAATCAGGTCAGTTATGGTGCCAGCACCAGCTATTCAAAGGTATTTAAGAATGATGTTTTTGCATCTGCCCAGTTATATTATTCCAATTATGATTTAGATGCCCAAAACAACGATATTACTAATGATCAGCTTCTAACTCAAGAGAATAAAGTTGAAGATTATGGCTTGCGCATCGATGTATCCAAAACCATAGACAACAATACGGAAGTTAGAGGTGGTTATCAGTTCAACGAAGTTGCAGTTACTAATTTTGAAGATGTTTCCAATCCAAATTTTACAAGTTTCATAAAGGAAATTATAAGAACTCATGCCTTTTTTGGTGAAACGGAACGCTACTCTAAATCCAGAAATACTTACATAAGGTTAGGAGCCAGGATCAGTTATTTTGAAAAACCTAAGGAACTGGTCATTGAGCCTCGATTTGCTTTCAATCAAAAGATATCCAATGCTATACGACTTGAGATTTTAGGCGAATTAAAAAGCCAGTCCATTACTCAAGTCATTGATCTACAACAAGATTTTTTTGGCATCGAGAAGCGTCGTTGGCAACTCTCCAACCTAGATGATGTTCCGTTGGTTAGAAGTCAACAGATTTCACTTGGTGTTAGTTACAATCAGAATAATTTATTGGTGTCCTTAGAGGGCTATTATAAAAACGTTGATGATATTACAGCTCAAAGTCAAGGGTTTCAAAATCAATTTCAATTTGTTAATGATATAGGGTCTTACACTATTGCTGGTCTCGATTTCCTCATTAATAAACGTTTTAACAATTTTAGTACTTGGTTAAGTTATACGTTGAGCAACAACGATTATAAATTCGACAATATCAATGACGGCAACGCTTTTCCGAATACGATAGATTTAACTCATGTTGCAAACGCTTCATTGACTTATAATTTAGATAATTTTAAAATTGGCTTGGGCTTCAATTGGCAATCTGGTCGCGCATATACTAAGCCATCTAATCTGCAGAATAATGCTAATTCTGTTATTGAATACGACAATCCAAACGGCTCTAGATTGCCTGATTACTTTAGAACCGACATCTCCGCTATTTATGCATTTAAATTTGCCAAAGGTGTAAATGCTGAAGTTGGTGCCTCTGTTTGGAATATGTTCAACCAAACCAATATCATTAACCGTTATTACACTTTTGATGCCGACGATGAAATTATAGAAATTGATAATCGCTCATTAAAATTTACTCCAAATCTAAGTTTTAGGGTTAGCTTCTAACCTTAATGTTAATTGCTTAATTTTAAGCTCAAAATATTTTCAATATGAGTGAATCAGATTTATATAATCTTAGGTTTCCTATTGGTGAGTTTAAAAAACCTGAAAACATTTCCGACCAGCACCTGCAAGAATGGATTCACTCTATTGAATCCTTACCAAAACGTATAATAGCTGTCACCAATAATCTCAGTGAGAAAGAACTCAATTATAGATATAGACCCGAAGGCTGGACAATTAGGCAAGTTACACATCATTGCGCAGATAGTCACATAAACAGTATTATACGATTCAAGCTGGCTCTAACCGAAGACACACCAACCATAAGACCATATTTTGAAGACCGTTTCGCTAAACTCATTGATTATTCCGAACCACTTGATGATGCTATTCTAATCCTTAAAGGTGTACACAGCAAACTTGGAAAATTACTCAGAAACTTTTCCGCTAATGATCTAAAAAGAGGATTTATTCATCCTGAATATGGTAGGCGTTTTTCTTTAGACGAAACTATTGGTTTGTATGCATGGCATAGCGACCATCATTTTGCACATATAGAGCAAGCACTTCATTTTAAAGATAAATTCAATTAGGCTTTTAGACAAATAGAAAAGCCTGAAAATGATTTCCAGGCTCCTAATTGTTAGTTAATTATCAATGAATTTATGGTTGTCCATTGACGGTTTGTTCTCTTTCTTTCTCTCTTTCCTTTTCAATGCTCTTTTTAATTTTCTCTATAGCCGATTCTATAGATTTATCTGGTTCAATTAGATTATACTCACCCCAAAAATTTGGATCTGAAAAACCTGAGATTGCATCCGTAATAATAACCGTTGGTCTCAATCTATCCTTATGCCTAATCTTAATGTCGTTAGTATTAATCTCCCAGTCCGTAACAGCCATTTCACTGGACAAGGTATAGACCTTGTTAAAAATCTCGCGTTTTTTATTCACTTTAAATTTTAAGCTTAAGTTGGAATAACTGTAGTACCACTTGCCATTTTTAGCCTTATAATCCACTTTATAGTTCGCTTCTAGAGGATATACTGTCACATCACTAGGCTTCTTTTTTACCAAAAGGTTTTTGGTTTTATTTTTATTGCTTACATCCAAGGCATAATCTGCACTCACTAACGCCAGTGATTGTGTATCGATATAAAGCTTACCATTATAGTTAAGATTTAAACTGTTATTTCGAGGTCTAAAATTAACAACGTAGACATTTCGGCCATTTATTGTTGAAGGCTCATCAAACGTAAACCTGTAACTGCTAATGGTCTCATCTGTAAAAATATATTCTGGATATTTCATAATATCTAAATATATAGTAGAAAACGGACCACCTTGTAGCTTTACCGAAACGGTATCCAAACGTTTATAATCCGTACTCTTTCTTGCCTTGCCAAGCTTAATAGCATCACGTTGTGAGGTTGTGTGCGGTTGCTTAAGGATATTAACAACGGCTTCTGTTAAGGACACATTTCTACTACGACGTTTTATGGTTTCTCTATAAAATGCAGTCATGTAAACCGATTCGTTCTGTACATTGTTGTTTTTTTCCTTGAAAACTTTTCTGATCAACTTTTCGGCATCCTTAAATGCAGAAATACTAACAGCAGACAACTCGGTCACCGCTTCATAAAGCTTTATTTCATTTCCGTCTCTAGTTAACTCAGATAGCGGTAATACACGTGTATTATAACCCAATAAACTAACGATCACTTTTGAGTCTAGATATTTATTAGGAACCTTTAGCGTAAACTCGCCTTCAGAATTTGTAATAGTACTAATGTTAGTTTCATTTACATTAAGACTAACAGCTTCCAACGTTCTGTTGGATTTTCCATCAATAACCTCACCGTTAAACTCAGTAAAGTTTATCTGAGCATTTACAGAAAGGGTCATTAGCACCATGACAATGCATGTGCTAAAAAAAGCTTTGTAAAAGTATGTTGTTTTCATAGCATAAGAATTTAGCAATTAACCTTATCTAAGATACGAAAAAAGCTTGGAATCACCTATAAACCAAAATGTTAAAAAGTAAATAATGATAATTCTTAACTACTTTTTTGCTTTCTAAACGCTGATGGTGTTTGGTTGGTAAATTTGGTAAATGCCTTGTAGAAGGTAACTTTATTATTAAAACCGCTCTCCAAAGCAATGGCCTCAATTTTATAATGATCATATTTGGGATCGTGCAAATGTCGTTTGGCAGTTGCTATCCTATGCTTATTGACATAGTCGTTAAAGTTTTCGTCTATCAATACTGAAAATGTCTGTGATACGTGATGTGATTTCTCGTCTAGATGCTTTGCCAAAGACAAAATACTTAGACTATTGTCTAAAAAGAGTTGGTTCTTTTTAAAGGTATCTTCAATTTTCTCTTTAATGCGCGCCATATCCTTTTGCGAAAGATTAGAACTAAAATATTTCTTTCTGATTTTCTTTAAGAAGTCCGGATTCTTGAACAACAAATAACCCACGCCAAAGATTATCAGTGTAAGTATAAGATAGTATGATGCAAAATCTCTCCAACCGTCTGCATAATGCGTGAGGTAAGATATCAAAGTGGTTGAACACAGATATGCTACAACCAAAAACAATGCATATTGAAAACGCTCAATGGACAGCTTAATTCGTTTAGAAAATAGAAATACTGCACAACCAATGGCATAAATTCCCATTTGAAATGCCAGAAAATAGTTCCAACGCATCGTTCTATTCACAAAATTTTCTAAAACATATTGGTTTCTTTCCTGACCTTCCATTAATAATACATCGCCATAACCTATCCAAAAAATCACCAAAGGTATAAGATGAAGCGCGTCAATAAATTGAAGTTTAATTTTGTCAAGCAAAATACATTGTAGATGAATAAAAAGTAGTGGCCCAAAAAGCATGGCGATCTCATAATAAAACCAGCTCCCAAATTGTGGATAAAGCATACCCAACTCGCCTGAACCGTACAAAAACAATAGGATATGGAACCCAACCATCGCTATCAACAGAGACAAAGTTGTATTACGAAGATTACGCTCCTTAAAAAAAACGCCACCTGCTACAAAAAAGGCAATAAATACTTGGGCAAATAGTATATAACGAATGATATCCAAGGGCAATTATTTATCTGGATACAATGTAGTATTTATTTTTCGCTTGAAAAAACCTTACATACGCTCTGGCACATCGATACCCAAAACACTAAACGCATTTTTTATGGTTTGCCCAACGGTTTTGGAAAGCTGAACCCTAAAGATTTTTTCTTCTTGCTTATCTGCACCTAGAATAGGCACTAATTGATAATAAGAACTATATTCTTTTGCTAAGTCGTAGGCATAATTTATTATGGCGGAAGGATTATAATTTTCTGCTGAATGTTGAATTACCTCTGGAAATAATTGAATGTGCTTTATCAATTCTTTCTCTTTTTCATGAATCTTCACTGTGCCCAAAGGAACATTATAATCAAAATCCACCTTTCTCAAGATTGCTCTTGTCCTTACATATATCATTTGAACAAAAGGCCCTGAATCTCCATTAAAATCGATAGACTCCATAGGGTCGAACAAAATACGCTTTTTTGGATCTACTTTAAGGATTTGATATTTAAGTGCACCGAGCCCAATTATTTTATAAATCTCTTTTTTCTCGTCGTAAGAATAACCATCTAATTTTCCCTTTTCATCAGCAATCTGTTGCGCGGTATCAGTCATTTCTTGTATCAAATCGTCCGCATCCACAACAGTACCTTCCCTACTTTTCATTTTACCACTTGGTAAATCCACCATACCGTAGCTTAGATGATACAAATTTTTGGCCCAATCAAAACCAAGCTTTTTCAAAATTAAAAACAAGACTTTAAAATGATAATCCTGCTCATTACCTACGGTATAGACCATACCACCAACATCAGGATAATCCTTAATTCTCTGTATAGCAGTACCAATATCTTGTGTCATATAGACTGCTGTTCCATCTGCTCTAAGTACAATCTTTTCGTCCAATCCGTCTTCGGTTAAATCACACCAAACTGAACCATCATCTTTTTTGTAAAACACACCTGTTTTTAAGCCTTCTGCAATAAATTCCTTGCCCAACAAATAGGTTTGGCTTTCGTAGTAATATTTATCAAAATCAACACCTATGGCTTTGTAAGTTTCTTCAAAACCGTCATAAACCCAATTGTTCATTTTTTCCCAAAGGGCAACGACTTCTTTATCTCCTGCTTCCCATTTTCGGAGCATGTCTTGGGCTTCCAACAAAATTGGTGCGTTCTTTTTAGCTTCGTCTTCTGGTTGTCCTTTTGATATTAATTCTGAGATTTCTTTTTTATAAGCCTTATCAAATTGCACATAATAATTCCCAACAAGCTTATCGCCTTTCAATCCCGTCGATTCTGGTGTTTCACCATTTCCAAAACGTTGCCAAGCCAACATACTTTTGCAAATATGAATCCCTCTATCGTTGATAATCTGGGTTTTATAAACCTTCTTACCGGAAGCTTTTAAAATTTCAGAAACAGAGTAACCCAAAAGTACATTTCTAACATGCCCTAAATGCAAAGGTTTATTGGTGTTTGGTGAGGAATACTCAACCATAACAGCCTTGTCATCTTTTAGTTCGGCAAAACCGTAATCTTCCTTATCCTTAATCGCATTGAAAAAATTGATGTAGTGGCTATCGTCAATTTCAATGTTCAAAAAGCCTTTTACAACATTGAAACCCTTAACCATATCGACATTATCTTGTAGATATTGCCCAACTTGCTCTCCAATCACCGCAGGATTCCCTTTTACCACGCGCAGCATCGGAAACACGACAACCGTAATATCTCCAGCAAACTCCTTACGAGTTGCCTGAAATTCTACAGATTCCAATTCTGCTTTAAAAAGCGTTTTTACAGCTGCTTTTACGTGAAGTTCTAAAGTGTCTTGAAGGTTCATTATCTGCTTAGTTTTTGGTATTTTAAAACGCTTGCAAAGATAGCAGTTTTATTGTTTTATTAAGATTTTGAATCATCTTAATTCCCTATTTTTAAAGATGAAATCATACATCAATCAAAAAATGGAAAGAAAAGAACATTTACTCAGAGGCATTCCTGTATTAGCCTCATTGAACATTAAAAAATCAGTGGAATTTTATAAAACCAAACTTGGCTTTAATCGTGTGGGTTATCTTGATGATAATTACGCAGTCATAGCAAGGGACAAATTTATAGTGCATTTTTGGAAATGCGACAACAAAATCCATCCTGAAAACACAAGCTGTTACGTCGATGTACAAGATATTGACACTCTCTATGAAGAATTAAAGGCTTTTGGAGTGATTCATCCCAATGGACCTTTAGAGGATAAGCCTTATGGCATGCGCGAATTTGCCGTTTTAGACAACGATGGTAATTTGATTAAATTCGGGCAAGAGATTGAATGAAAAAATCACCTGAAAAAAATGGCTTCTTTTTGGAGAAGGAATGCCTTTTCAATTGTAAATATAAAGCGTTTTTTATATCGGACACTTTCAATCTTAACTAATTAATTAACAGTATATTACAAAAAACATACATTTCATCGATAAAACGGTAGTTTTTCCATGATTTTTGCCGTTAATCGATACAGCATTTTTTAAGTGAATTTCATCCGTCATTTTATCTAATTTATTGGCATTAAAACCTAATTATTAGCGTATTTGAGTTCATTATGGCATTTTTGGTAGGCTATTAACAAATGTCCCAAACATTAATGAGGCTTAATTATCGAACATTAACCACGTCGTTATTGTTTAGTGTTGACTTACTTTTAGCATCCCTCTATAAAAGTTACATACACCAAAACATTGCACTTCGTCTTTTAACCTGGCAAGTATGAAGCAGTTATTGACATTAGCTGCCTGTCTTGTTACATTCTTCGTTTTTTCTCAAAATGATAGAATAGACGACCTTACCGTAGAATTAGCTTATCAAGAATCTGATTCTACAAAGGTGGACATATCGCTAATGCTCATTGACGAATTTTATGCTATTGAGGACTATCCAAAAGCCTTACGGTACGTTAACCAAACAGCCAAACTTTCCGAAAAAATAAACTATACCAAAGGTCTCGCCGAAAGCACCTACTACAGAGCTTTAATCTATGCGAAACGCAATGATTATTACAACGCCATTGACAATTACGACAAATCGAGAAAGTACTATCTCCAGATCAGCGATACACTAGGTATTGCCAAGGTGAGCAACAGTATTGGCCTCATAGAAATAAGACGTGGTAACTATGCGGTTGGACTTAAAAATGCGTTGTCAGCAATTGATATTTTTGAAAAACAAGACTTAAAGGACGAACTCAGTACGGCCTACAATAACCTAGCTGAAGCTTACTTTAAGACCAACCAAATTGACAAAGCCATTGAATTCAACATCAAAGCACTTGAAGTAAGAGAGCAAATCAATGACCGAAAAGGCATAATAACGTCAACCAAAAACATTGCAGACTTATATTCCTTGAGAAAGGAGCACCGCAAATCCATTGAATACTACGAAAAAGTTCTGGATATGCTAAACCCTACCAATGATAGAGCTATTCGCGGTGAGATACTCCCAAAACTTGGTAGCCAATATTTAGAATTTAAAGAGTACGATAAAGCCTCAGATTATTTGGTCGAAGGTTTAAAATACAATCGAAAAGAAGATAATCAAGAAGGAATACTAAGAGCGTTGAATGCTATTGGTAATTTAAATCTTCAAAAGAAAAAAGTAAGACTGGCCGAAGCGCAACTCAACGAAGCCTACAACATTGCTCAAAAAATAGATAATAAAACCGAGCTGCTGGAAAATTATAAGCTTCACATTGCTTTAGATTCTACTCGTGGTTATTTTCAGAATGCTTTTTTCTGGCAAAATAAATATTACGATCTCAAAGAAGAATTGGCACTGATTGACCAACCTGTTTTCCCGTCTGATGTGGAACCTCTGGAGTTAGATGACTCTAACCCTATTGAAGATGACATCAGTAATTTCGAAGAAGACGAAAGCAATGATGACCAAAACACTTGGCTGAACAATCCTTTGATTTTATACGGAGCACTTGCCGCTACAGCATTACTTTTAGCACTCTTATTGTTCAATTTCATTAAACTCAGAAAACAGAAAGCGACAATAGCCGAGCATAAAGAAAAGTTAGCTCAAGAGCAAATAAGAAACGAGGCCATCTTAGAACAAACGCATCATCTTGAAGAAGTCAACCAAGTAAAGGATAAGCTCTTCTCTATAGTATCTCACGACCTAAAGGATTCCATCTCGTCCATAAAAGCGTTTCTGGATTTACTTAAGGAAGACAGTATTTCTAAAGAAGAGTTTAGGGATCTGATACCAGAATTGAGCGAAAATGCAAATAATGCATCTTCGCTTTTATTCAATTTATTAAACTGGTCCAAATCCCAGATGCAAAGCCTTGAGCCAAAGCCAGAGTTGTTCAACATTCAAGAGGTATTCCATACTAAAATGGCATTGGTAGAACAAAAAGTTGAAGACAAACGCATTGTGCTAATTGATGAATCTCAACGCGATTTTGTATATGCAGACAAGAGTATGGTAGAAATCGTAATCCAAAATTTAATTACCAATGCTGTTAAATTTAGTAGAACTGGAGATGTGATAACGGTTTCTAATCAAGATGTCGGTGGTAAAGCCCTTATTTGTGTTGAAGATACCGGAGTTGGTATTTCTAGAGAAAACATCGACAAGCTTTTTAATGCCAATAAAAACTTTACGACCGTAGGTACCAAAAACGAAAAAGGTACTGGACTTGGACTCACAATTGCTAAGGATTTAGTAGAACTTAACGACGGAAGAATTTGGGTAGAAAGCACCGAGAATGTTGGCAGTAAGTTCTTTATAGAGCTTCCAAAAGCTGCGCCAATAGCTTAATTATTTTTTCGGAAGAAAAACCTCAGCCATCATGCAACGCGCGCTTCCGCCACCACAAGTTTCAATGGTTTCTAAAGAGCTTGAGAGAATAGGACAATGCTTTTCAATTCTGTTGATTTGGTCTTTCGTCAAACTCTTATGTGCAGCTTCGCTCATCACCAAATAACGTTGGTTATTATCGCCTCTCAATTGTAACATGTTACCAGCAAACTGGTGCATCTGTCCTTCAGTAATTGAAATGATCTCTTTACCATCTTGCTTTAAATGCTTCACCACATTTTTGCGTTCCTTTTTATCATCAATCGCGTCCAAACAAATCACGGCAAAATTCTCTGCTAAGCACATCATTACGTTGGTATGGTAAATTTGTAAACGTTTACCTTCTACCGTTTGGTTAGCCGTAAAAACGACAGGTGTATATTCAAAATCCTCACAGAACTCAATGAACAAATCCTCGTCTGCACGTGGTGATAATGCACAGTAGGCTTTTCGGTTAACGCGATCTAAAACTACACTTCCTGTCCCTTCTAAAAAGAAGCCTTCGTCTTCGGCAGCGGTATAGTCAACAACATTTTCAATTTTGAAACCTTCTTCCTCAAGTCTAGTAAAGACTTCCTCTCTGCGCTCTCGTCTTCTGTTCTCTGCAAACATTGGATAAATGCCTACATCTCCATTGCTGTGAAAACTCACCCAATTATTAGGAAATATAGAATCTGGAGTATCCATTCGCTCATCATCATCCTCTACAATTACATTAATACCTACAGCTCTCAATTTTTCAACAAACGCATCAAATTCCTCTTGCGCTTTGGTATTGATTTCAGCATTTTTAATGTCTAAATCTTCCTGAAAATAATTATTGACAGCCGTTTGTTCGTTCATCCTGAAATTTACAGGACGTATCATTAATATGGTATCTGTGGTTTGTTGCATGAAATGGGTTTTGAAAGCGCTGCAAAATTAGTCATTTTTATTGTCTGAAATTTATCTTGTTGACAATTTTTATGACTTAAAATCTGTAAGTTTGAAGAACAATCCTATGCATCATGAAAAAACTCTTACTACTACTATTGCTAATCACTTCGTGTTCAGAAAATAACGAAAAAAAAGGTAATGACAAATCTGATATAGATTTTACAACCGTTTTCGAAAAAAGTAAAGGTTTAGAAACAGCAACCTATGAAGAGACCATTCAATTTTATTCAGATTTGGCGGACAGTTATTCTGAAATATCAATCCAGGAAATTGGCGAAACCGATTCTGGCAAACCACTTCACATTGTCACCTTAAATATGGATGGCTCTGGAGATGATTTTGAAACCTTGAGAAAAGACAACAGAATTCTACTTATTAACAACGGCATCCATCCTGGTGAATCCGATGGCATCGATGCTACCATGATGCTCTACAGAGACGTAGTTCAGGGCAAGATTGAAGCACCAAAAAGTACAATTTTAGTGTCCATCCCAATTTATAATGTTGGTGGAAGTCTAAATCGAAACGTGGGTACACGTACCAACCAAAACGGACCAAAGGAATATGGTTTTAGAGGTAATGCACGCAATTATGATTTGAATCGAGATTTTATTAAGTCCGACACAAAAAACGCAAGGACTTTTGCACAGATTTTCCATTTAGTGCAACCTGATGTGTTTATAGACAACCACGTGAGTAATGGTGCCGATTACCAATACACGCTTACGCATTTGTTCACACAGCATAATAAATTGGGAGGAAGATTAGGAGACTATCTACATGCCGAAATGATGCCACAGCTAGAACAAAAGTTAGAAACCAAATCTTGGGATATCACACCTTACGTTAACGTTTTTAACCGAACTCCAGAATCTGGATTTTCACAATTCATGGATTCACCGCGTTATTCTACCGGTTACACCACGTTGTTCAATACATTAGGCATGATGGTAGAAACCCATATGCTAAAACCTTATAAGCAACGCGTTGAAGGCACGTATGAATTAATGAAAAGTATGATAGAAATCACAGAAGAACAAGGTGACAGAATTGCCCAGCTGCGAGAAGAACAATTCAACACATGGTCTGCTGGAGACACCTATCCACTAGCCTGGACCGTAGATACCACACGAGTTTCAACCCTTAACTTTAAAGGTTACGAAGGTGAAATGATACCGAGTGAACTCACAGGTGCGCAACGATTAAAATACGACCGATCCAAACCTTTTACCAAAGAAGTGCCATATCAGAACTATTTCACACCGACTACAGAAGTTACAATACCTAAAGCCTATGTTATTCCGCAAGGCTGGTATAATGTTGTGGAATTATTACAATTGAATAATGTTGCGTTAACAGAGATTGAAAACGACACCACGCTAACTGTAGATTCCTACAAAATAGATGTTTATGACACACGAAGAAGTGCTTACGAAGGGCATTACCCACACTATAACACCATAGTAAAATCTTCAGAGGAAAACATAACCTTTAGAAAAGGAGACTATATCGTTAACACGGACCAAAAAGCGATGCGTTATTTACTCGAAACTTTAGAGCCCACTGCACCAGATTCTTTCTTTAACTGGAATTTCTTCGACACTATTCTACAACAAAAAGAAGGTTTTTCACCTTACGTTTGGGAAGACAAGGCACAACAACTGCTAAGGGCAAATCCCAAGCTGCAAATTGAATACAATATTAAAGTAAGCTACAACGAGGACTTTGCCAATAACTGGTTTGCGCAACTGGATTGGATCCATAAGCAAAGTGGCAATTATGAAAAGGCGCATTTGCAGTATCCTGTTTATAGATTAAATTAATTATCAATGGAATATCTTGGTATCGCTAGCCTACTAGTCATTATCGCAAACTTAATTGTATCATACAAAGGTTTTAGTAACAACCTTTTTTTTGACAATTACAAATTCAATGTTGATAAGGTTCTAATCAGTAAAGATTACAAAAGATTAATATCCTCAGGGTTTTTACATGCAGATTGGATGCATTTAATTTTTAACATGGCCAGTCTTTATTTTTTTAGTGCCTTGTTAGAGAACAAAATTGGTCCAACACTGTTCTTTTTAATTTATTTTATCAGTTTAATTGGCGGAAATCTCTTTGCTCTTTATATTCACAGAAATCATGGCGATTATAGTGCGATCGGAGCCTCTGGTGCAGTTTCGGGTATTATATTTGCTAGTATTGCACTTTATCCTGGACTTGGTGTTGGGTTCATAATATTACCGTTCTCAATTCCAAGTTGGATTTACGGTATTCTGTTTGTAGTTTACTCAATTTATGGCATAAAAACCAAAAGAGATAATATTGGTCATGAAGCACATTTAGGTGGTGCAATAATAGGCTTAATTGTCGCTTTAATTATTCAGCCTATTGCATTTTTTAATAATTATATTACCATACTCTTAATTACAATTCCGACTTTAGTTTTTATGTATTTAATAATTACTAAGCCATATATCCTAATGACTAATAGTTTTAAAAAGAAAAATCCACCTCTTACATTTGAACAGAAACATAATACCAAAAAAGTTAACGAGCAAAAAGAACTTGATAAGCTCTTAGATAAAATAGGGAAAAAGGGAATTGATAAATTATCGAAAAAAGAGAAAGATCGCCTAGAGGAGTTATCTAAGTAATAAGTTCTATAATTGTTTATCTGGAAAAAGCTTAATTAGGCTATCAAGTAGAATAGTAAAGATCTTAATATGTTAAAACCAATAGGTATTTATCAAGAAGGTAAAATCATTGAGTTGAATTATGGAATTTATGATATAAAAATTCTAGGTAGTTGGCTAGTATCTATAAACAATTTTAAAATTTACCTTAAAGACGTAAGTGGAAATCGAATAATTTATTGGAAAGAAAAAACAATACGTCCCAATGCATATTTCAAAGGAAAAAAAGCTAAAATAGTTGCTGATATAGACATTGATAAAGGTGGGCAATATTCTATTCATTTTGAAAACCCTTCACATGTAAAAGTTACTTATATGGGATTCTTTGGTTTGGGAATATTACTTAATAGAAAAGTCCCTAACCATGAGATAAAAATAGCCATAGGATCATAATTTCTTATAGCCAAACAGGTGATGGATCACACAAAACCCTCAACAAATAATTATTTTCATCTCAATGTAAAACCAATAAAAAAATAGTATACTTTTGAATAAAATTTAAATAGCGTATTGCGCTCTAAATGAACAAATACATTGTTGTAAATCAGCCTGAAAACTGGAATTTTTCAACTGGCACCATCAACGTAATTTCCTCACAAGATTACCTTACCAATCCTAAGTATGCTCTTTTAAAAAACGCACGAATTTTTAATTTGTGCAGGGATTACGCATATCAATCAAAAGGCTACTACGTATCGCTTTTGGCAGAAGCCAGAGGCCATTTGCCAATCCCAACAACCAAGAACATTGTTGACCTAAAGACACTAAAACTGGTAAGAATTGTTTCAGATGAATTTGATGACGAAATCCAAAAAAGTCTTAAAAACATTAAGTCTAGAGAATTTACATTGAGTATCTATTTTGGTCAAAATGTGGCTCAAAAATATAAGGCACTAAGTGCTCAATTTTACAGGCACTTTCAAGTCCCATTTTTGCGGGTAAAATTCAATTACAACAACAAATGGAACGTACAGAGTATTAAAGCCATTTCAGAATCTGAAATTCCCTCAGAACATATACCTAGCGTGCATGAGTTTGCCAATCAGTATTTTGCAAAAAAGCGATACGATACTGCAAAGGTTACAAATTATGACTTTGATTTGGCCATATTGGTCAACCCAAAGGATCCTGCACCACCGAGCAACGCAAAAGCCCTAAAAAAGTTTGTGGATATTGCCGAAAAAATGAACATCTATACCGAAATTATTGAACCTAAGGACCTTTCCCGTCTATCGTCTTTTGACGCACTATTTTTAAGGCAAAGTACTGAGGTAAATAACGAAGCCTACACTTTCGCCAGAAAAGCACAACAAGAAGGCATAGCAATCATTGATTATCCTGATGCCATTTTAAAATGTTGCAATAAGGTTTACATGGCAGAAGCTTTAGACAATGCCAACATCAGTACACCAAAGACCGTCATTGTCCATAGTAATAACAGAAACTCAGCTTTAGAGAAGATAGGTTTACCATGCGTGCTTAAGGCACCGGATTCCACATTTTCCTTTGGTGTAAAAAAAGCAAAGTCAAAAGAAGAATTTGACTCCTTGGTAACTGACATGCTAAAAGAGTCGGATTTGATTATTGCCCAGGAATTTTGCCCTTCAGATTACGATTGGCGCATTGGCATTATAGACAACAAGCCATTTTATGCCTGTAAATACTACATGGCAAAAGGACATTGGCAAATCTATAACTGGAAGGCAAAAGATAAACTAGACCAAGATGGTGATGCCGATTGTCTTGCCATTGAAGATGTACCAAAAAACGTCATTGACATGGCGGTAAAAGCATCCAAGTTAATGGGACTTGGTCTTTACGGTATTGACATTAAAGCGATAGATGGAAAATTGATGGTGATTGAGATTAACGACAATCCCAATATAGATTTTGGTGTAGAAGATGAATATTACGGTGATAAAGTCTATAGCGATATATTATTGGCATTGAAAAAACGCATTGATTAAGATGGCTAAGAAGTACCACTTATTTGAAGTCTATGGTATTGAACTAGAGTATATGCTTGTTCATAAAGACACATTGGCGATTGCTCCCAAGGTTGACGAACTGATGATTAAGAAATCAGGTGAGTTAACTGCAGATATTAAAAATGGTGATATTGCTTGGAGTAACGAGCTCGTAGCACATGTTGTTGAACTGAAAACCAATGGTCCAGCAAAAAATATTGATGACCTGTCTGAAAAATTTCATACAAACATATTGGAAATTGACAAGATATTGGAATCTTTAGACTTACAGTTATTGGGTACTGCAGCACATCCATTAATGAATCCAGATACAGAGACGCAACTATGGCAGCACAGTTATAGTGAAGTTTATGCCCTTTACAATACCATCTTTAACTGCAAAGGTCATGGTTGGAGCAATGTGCAAAGCACACATATTAACTTGCCGTTCTTTGATGATCATGAATTTGAAAAGCTACATGCCGCAATCCGACTTATTTTACCTCTAATACCTGCACTTTGTGCGAGTTCACCAATTTTGGAAGGCGAGATTACAGGTTTTAAGGACACGCGTTTAGAGTTTTACAGAACCAATCAGAAAAAGATACCCGAATTGACTGGTTCGGTTATTCCAGAGGCCGTGTTTTCAAAAGCAGATTATTATTCTACCATTTTAGAACCCATAAAGGATGCCATAAGACCTTATGACAAAGAGAAGATTTTAGATAAGCATTTTTTAAACTCCAGAGGAGCCATTGCTCGTTTTGATAGAAATGCCATTGAAATAAGATTAATAGATATTCAGGAATGTCCTAAAGCCGACATCGCCATTTGTGCTTTTATTATCGAAATTTTGAAAGCCTCGGTTAATCATGAATTCTGTACAATTGAAATTCAAAAAAGTTGGTCTCATGAAGCACTTTATAAAATCTTACTCGAAACCATAAAGCATGCTGAAGATTCAACAATAGAAAACCTGGATTACCTAAAACTCTTCGGATTGCAAGGTTCCACAAGTGCTAAGGAAGTTTTAAAACATTTATATAAAAGTGTAAAATCCAAAGTTCATAAATCACACCATGAAGCTATAGAGCTTATTTTAGAAGAAGGCACTTTGGCAACTCGATTGGTAAAAGCTATTGGTAGTACACCATCAGAAACCCAAATCGTAAAAGTGTATCGCCAACTACAGCAGTGCTTAGTGAACAACCAACTCTTTCACCCTTGAAACTCGTCTTAACCTGTGAGCATGGCGGAAGGGATATTCCAAAAGCTTATAAAAAATACTTTACCGGTAGTGAACAACTAAAAACCCATCGTGGTTATGATTTGGGAGCATTGAATCTATTTAATCATTTGCAACCCTTAGCTAATGCTTCGTTTTTTAGTACAACCTCCAGATTGGTAGTAGAACTGAACCGCTCCATATTTCACAAACAGTTATTTTCAGAATACACAAAACCTCTATCTAAAATTGAAAAGAGGAAAATTATTGAAACGCATTATTTACCCTATAGAATTAGTGTAGAACATGAAACAGCCAAATTGATTTCCTCTAACAACACTGTATTGCATTTGTCCATTCATAGTTTTACGCCAGAGTTAAATGGACAAGTGCGTCATTGTGATATTGGTCTTTTGTATGATTCAGGCATTGAAAAAGAAAAAGACTTTTGTAAACAACTTAAATCTGAAATATTAAATCAAAATTCTGGCCTAAATGTGCGTTATAACTATCCCTATTTAGGAAAGTCAGACGGGTTTACAACGTTTTTACGAAAACAATTTCCAAAAGCTTATCTGGGTATTGAGGTTGAGGTAAATCAGAAATTCGTAATGAATAATGTGATGGATTCTGAAATAAAAGAAATTCTATTTAAAGTAACCAAAGGACTGCTTCAACAGCAATAGAATGCCTACACCAAAACCCTAATATTGGCATAACTATTCTCTAAAGCTTTTTGGGAGGCTTCTTCACTTAGCCATTCAACCTTGGTGATACCTTCGCTTTTTTCAGGTGAGAGTTTACCCTCAAAACTGGTTTTCATTTCAAACCAATACGTAATCTTTATTTTATGCTTTCCATTACGCTTAAAAATATGGTAAGTAGTAGAGAGCGGTTTGGTAATTGTCAAACCTTTAACACCAGTCTCCTCTTCCACTTCCCTTATCGCAGTCTCTTCAATAGATTCTTTCTTTTCGGTTTTACCCTTGGGCAAATCCCATTTATCATTTCGGTATATAAATAGCACTTCACCATAATCATTGTAAACCTTTCCTCCACCAGCAACAACATTTGGTAAAAGTTTTAAAAACTTACTCAAAAGCTTATCAGGGTTTTTATGTATTAAGTGTGCAGCATTAAGGTCAGTATTGTTAAGCGTTTTTATAACCTTACCTATGTTAACCGATTTTAATAAAAAATTCTTAAAGTCGGTTTCGTGCTCAATTTCAGTAGTTAATATTATAGGTTTATCACCTACATAGATAGTGTGCATGGATTTGGTCCGTTATTACTTTATAGTGTAAAAATATTATTTTTTACTTTAAACACTCAGTATCGAAAATTAATTTACTATTAAAAAATATAATACTTGTAAAAATCATTAATTTTGCGCCATGATTTTTAATAAAGATACCGCTAAAAAAACCGCAGAAGTTTTGTTGCAGATTAATGCTATAAAACTACAGCCCAACGATCCTTTTACTTGGGCTTCTGGATGGAAATCACCTATTTACTGCGACAACAGAATTGTTTTGTCTTATCCTCTTATTAGGAATTATATAAGAGAAACCATGGCAAGGCATATTGAAGAGCATTATGGAAAACCAGACGTTATTGCAGGCGTTGCGACAGGAGCAATTGGTATAGGTGCATTAGTAGCGGATTATTTGAATCTTCCGTTTGTTTATGTAAGACCCGAGGCTAAAAAACATGGCCGCCAAAACCAAGTCGAAGGTTATATAGAAAAAGGACAAACCGTTGTGGTAGTAGAAGATTTGATCAGTACAGGCAAAAGTAGCCTAAATGCAGTGGCAGCACTTAACGAAGCGGAAGTAAACGTAAAAGGCATGGTCGCTATTTTCTCTTATGGATTTGATGTCGCATCCAAAAATTTTGAAAATGCCAATGTAGAATTACACACGCTTGGTAATTATGAAAATTTATTGGAGCAGGCTTTAGACACACACTATATCAATGAAGAACAACAAAACATTTTAGCACAATGGAATGCCAATCCTAGTGAGTGGAACGGAAATTGATATTATCGTTGATTCGTCAAGTCGTCGGTTTGTTTAATTTTAATAAAAAAATAAAACAGCATTACCTTAACGCATAGACAAATAAAAAACTTAACATTCTCAAACATGAATTTAGAATCGCCAAAAGTAACCTTAGATAAATCCCCAGAAGAAACCTTCAACTTTTTGTCTGATGTGAAAAATTTTGAAAGTTTAATGCCAGAAAACATCAGCAAATTTGAAGTTTTGGAAGAAGATAAATTTCTATTTGCACTAAAAGGAATGCCAGAGATTATCCTTAAAAAGAAAGAAGCCGTTCCGTTTAATAAAATTGTTTTGGGAGCTGCAGGCGGAAAACTAGATTTTTCCCTTACAGCAGATATTACAAGAGCAGAGCAAGACAAAAGTGACGTGCAATTAACGTTTAATGGCGAATTCAATGCCATGATGGCCATGATGATAAAAGGCCCAATCAGTAAGTTTATTGAAACATTGGCTACAAACATGAAAACTGCTATTTAGTACAGCAATGTCAGTTCCTTTAGGTCAAAGGTTTTTATAATTTCATCTTCTGTCCAAACCATTAGTTTTCCAGATTCACTCACACCTTTAATGATTCCAGTGAATGTTTTATCCTTAGTAGTTCTAAAGGTTGAAGGTTTATCTTTCCTGAACAATAGGGCCTCATATTCAACTTTTAGCTGATCAAATTGTTGAGATTCCAAAAGCTCAAAATAATACTGAAGCTCGTTTAAAATTCCTGATAAAACTTCATCATTATTGTAAATAATTCCCGTTAAAAGACTCAAGGATGAAGCCTGTGGAAGGTTATCAAATACTTTCTGATTTACATTAAGGCCAAAACCGATGACAGATCCTTTAAATTCATTGTTCTTAATTACATTTTCAATTAAAATTCCGCATATTTTTTTGTCTGCTGACAAAATGTCGTTAGGCCATTTAATACGTATTCTAGGAATTTGCAACGAAGATAATGCCCTACAAATTGCCAAAGCAACTACAATGCTTATATAAAACTGATTACCAATTTCAAATCCATTTAGCGTCTTAAACACACTGGCTGTTAGGTTTTTACCATTTTCTGTTTGCCATACAGTACCCATTTGGCCACGTCCATTGGTCTGTTGCTCAGTCACCACAACCGTATAATCCTTAGGTAAATTAACTGATGCCATAGCTTTGAGGTAAGAATTTGTAGAGTCAATGGCATCAAGTTTGATAATAAACATTAAAAATAGTGTTTTATTTATGGTTTTCTTAAGACAAATAGGACTTACAAGAACTAAAAAAATAATAACTTTGCATAAATTTAAATCAATTTAATGACGAAAGAAAATACCAATGCAGACCAACTCATTACAACCATAATTGGCGGAATAGAAGAGGTTAAAGGAAAAGAAATAACAATTTTAGATTTAAGAGATATTGAAAATACGGTTTGCGATTATTTCATTGTTTGTGAAGGTACTTCTAATACACAAGTAAACGCTATCGTCAACTCCATCCAAAAACAAGTTAGCAAAACCCTTAAAGATAAACCTTGGCATGTCGAAGGTACAGATAATGCCGAATGGGTATTAATGGACTATGTCAACGTAGTTGTGCATGTATTTCAAAAACACATAAGGGAATACTATGACATTGAAAGTCTTTGGGGAGACGCTAAAATGACGCAAATAGAAACAAGTTACTAAATAAAAAAGATAACCGCATTTCGCGGCCTACAAGATGGCAAAAGACAATAAAAATTTAAATAAAAAGCCCAAGCTAAATCCATATTGGATTTATGGAGTTATCATTGCTGTATTTTTATCCATACAACTATTCTCTGGTGGGTTTGGTGGCTCTACTGGCACCCAAACAACACCTTCACAATTTTTGGACTATCTAGATAATGGTGATGTAGCTAAAGTTGAAATTGTTAATAAACGTGAAGCAAGAGTATACCTAACGAAGGAAGCACAAGAACGAGAAGTACATAAAAACTCGAAACCTAAAACCATCTTGCCTTCAATGACTGCGATACCAAATTACAAATTTGAATTTGGTGATCTTCAGAATTTTGAAAAAGATATTCGTCAGAGTATTGAGGAAAACAACCTCAATACCGAGGTTAAATATGAAACTGAACAAAATGTTTGGGGAGATTTCTTACTGACCTTGTTGCCTTTTATTTTAATCATTGGCGTCTGGATATTCATAATGCGTCGCATGTCTTCTGGCGGAGGAGGCGGAGCTGGCGGACAGATTTTCAATATTGGTAAATCCAAAGCTAAGTTATTTGATGAAAAGTCCGATACCAAAACATCGTTTAAGGATGTTGCCGGCTTAGAAGGTGCAAAAGAAGAAGTTCAGGAAATCGTGGACTTTTTAAAATTTCCTGAAAAATATACTTCTCTTGGTGGAAAAATACCAAAAGGTGCCTTGCTTGTAGGACCTCCGGGAACTGGTAAAACCTTATTGGCAAAAGCCGTAGCAGGTGAAGCCAAAGTACCATTCTTCTCATTGTCTGGTTCTGATTTTGTTGAGATGTTTGTTGGTGTAGGTGCTTCTCGTGTAAGGGATTTATTCAAACAAGCCAAAGAAAAATCACCTTCTATAATATTCATTGATGAGATCGATGCAATTGGTAGGGCAAGAGGCAAAAGTAATTTTTCAGGTTCTAATGATGAGCGTGAAAATACACTTAACCAATTATTGACCGAAATGGATGGTTTTGGCACAAACACTAACGTCATTGTACTTGCTGCAACCAACAGAGCTGATGTATTGGACAATGCCTTAATGCGTGCTGGTCGTTTTGATAGGCAGATTTATGTAGATCTTCCAGATGTAAGAGAGCGTAAAGAAATTTTTGAAGTGCATTTGCGTCCACTCAAAAAAGAAGAGTCTCTAGATGTAGATTTCTTAGCAAAGCAAACACCTGGTTTCTCTGGTGCTGATATAGCAAACGTATGTAACGAAGCCGCTTTGATTGCAGCCAGAAAAGGTAAAAAAGCGGTTAATAAGCAAGATTTCCTGGATGCTGTGGATAGAATAATCGGTGGATTGGAAAAGAAAAATAAAATCATTACTCCAGAAGAAAAGCGCGCAGTGGCTTTCCATGAGGCTGGCCACGCAACCGTTAGTTGGATGCTAGAGCATGCCGCACCTTTAGTAAAAGTAACCATTGTACCTAGAGGACGATCTCTTGGTGCAGCTTGGTATTTACCAGAAGAGCGCCTTATTGTAAGACCAGAGCAAATGTTGGATGAAATGTGTGCTGCTTTAGGTGGAAGAGCTGCCGAAAAGGTAATTTTTGATAAGATCTCTACTGGTGCATTAAGTGATTTAGAAAAGGTCACCAAGCAAGCAAGAGCCATGGTTACCATTTATGGTCTTAGTGATAAAGTTGGTAACCTAACCTATTACGACTCTTCCGGGCAAACTGAGTATGGCTTCACAAAACCTTATAGTGAACAGACTGCAGAGCTTATTGACAAAGAGATTTCAAATATAATTGAGGAACAGTATGAACGTGCTGTAAAACTCTTAGAAGCAAATAAAGACAAACTTACCGAACTTGCGGAAGTTCTTCTTGACAAGGAGGTGATTTTCAAGGATAATCTAGAGAAAATCTTTGGTAAAAGGGCTTTTGAAAAGGAAGAGACCATTACAGAAGAGGAAGAATAAAGACGCTACATTCTTATAAAAAGCTTAAATTGACTTAATGTTAGTTTAAGTTTTTTTATATTTGGGAAATGCACTAATTACAAGATTAATAGCGACAATTGAATGAGCTTATTTCGTAAAATCTTCGGAAAAAAGTCTGATCAGTCCGAAGAACAAATACCAAATCAAGAGCGTGGCAAATATATGCCTGAAGTTAAGTTGCCTGCTGATGAACGTTTTACCATAAACTTTAAGGCAAACGGTGGAAAATTCTTGTATTGTGAAAACATGGAGGAAGTAAAGGATAGCTTCAATTCTATTTTAAAAGAAAATCAATGGCATAACGATAAGGTTTTTATGATTGACCAACGCTTATCGGATTTGTTTAAAGATTTCAACCTTAATAGCACCAAAAAAGTTTCTGAAAGCTCTTATTTTTTATCTACCTGTGAGTATCTTATTTCCGATGATGGGTCACTATTGATTTCCTCAAATCAAATCGCCGAAAAAAAGCTTAAGGAGTTACCTGAGCATTTTATTATATATGCGACTACCAGTCAATTTGTTGAAAATATTGGCGAAGGTTTAAAAGGCATTAAGGAGAAAAGCAAAACTTCCATTCCCACTAATATCACTACCATAAAACATTTTAAAACTGCCGACGATAAAGACTTCCTTACTTATGGGAGTAGTGCTAAAGATTTATATCTGATATTGTTAGAAGATTTATAATGAAAGAACTTTCCATCAGAGCTATTTCTGGAGCTATATATGTTTTATTGCTTATTGGCTCTCTATATTTTCAAACCGGTCTTATAATCATTCTTGCAATTTTTGGCTTCTTAAGCTTAATAGAGTTTAGTAAATTGATTAGACTAAAGGCTTACGTGCAGTATATAATATTTCTATTTCTGTATTTGTTTTTTTGGTATATCTGCCTGTACAAAACAGAATTTATTGGTCGTAGTGAAGCTATAAATATTTTGCTGGTGGTTACCATTTTCGTAAATCTTATTCTTTTAAAGGACTTATTCACCTTTAAAAAAATACCACTTTTTGAGACGAAGCGTTACATAACAACGACATTTTATCTCAGCAGCGGCTTTATTTTTATGCTTTTGATTGCCAACTTTCAAAATGTCTTTACACCATTGTTGCTCCTTGGCTCATTCATTCTGGTTTGGGTTAACGACAGTGCCGCTTATTTGATTGGCAAAAATTTTGGCAAACAAAAATTATTTCCGAGGATTTCACCCAAAAAAACCGTCGAAGGATTTTTAGGTGGGCTGTTTTTTTCTTGCGTAGCGAGTTTTTTTATTGCACTATATACCGAAACCTTAAACTCAACACATTGGCTAATACTAGCTATTATTGTTAGTGTTTTCGGCACATTTGGCGATTTAATTGAATCTAAATTTAAACGTCAAGCAGGTGTTAAGGATAGCGGAGTGATAATGCCAGGGCATGGCGGGCTTATGGATCGCTTAGATAGTCTTATCTTTGCAGCACCGTTTATCTATTTATTTTTAAGAATTATAAGTTATGTTTCATAAAGAAGGTCATAAAATCATATTCATTACGCTGGTATTTGTTGTGGGTTCATTTTTTTTGATAGATGAATTCGTTTTGAACGAATGGTTTAGAAAAGGTTTAATGATAGCCATTCTAATTTTATTTCTTTTAATTCTACAATTTTTCAGAAATCCTAAACGTCACACTCATGCTGATGAAAAGCATGCCTTATCTCCTGTAGATGGAAAGGTTGTCGTTATTGAAGAAGTAACGGAAAACGAAGTGCTAAAGGATAAGCGCATTCAGGTATCCATTTTTATGTCACCTATTAATGTACATGTTACAAGATACCCTATTAGCGGAAGTATTAGCTATAGTAAATATCATCCAGGAAAATATCTCGTAGCATGGCACCCAAAGGCTAGCGAGGAAAATGAGCGTACAACGGTTGTTGTAGAAAACGACAACTTCGGAAAAGTACTCTATAGGCAAATTGCAGGTGCAATGGCAAAACGAATTGTAAATTACGCAAAGGTAGACTCAGAAGCCATACAAGGTGCTGATTCTGGATTCATAAAATTTGGGTCTAGAGTTGATTTATTTTTACCTTTAGATGCAGACATAAAGGTAAAGCTTAACCAAAAGGTCAGAGGTGGCGAAAGTATCATTGCAGAAATGAAATGACACCAAACAAATTACATATAGAATTTGAAGAAGCGGTTGAACGCATCAATGCGCACAAAGATCCTTTTCCCGCTGATTTTCTACTTCGTCTATATGCCTATTATAAAAAAGCCACCAACGACTACGGAAGGCCTAGCAGTAGAAAGCCTATTATAAATGCTTTTAAGACAAATGCACTATTTCAAGTCCAAGATATAAGTGAAGACGAAGCTAAACAAGAATATATCAACCTTGTTAATAATTACTTTTTATATAGGAAATGATTAATCTCTTATTAGAGGTAAAGTAGAACAACGTAACAAACCTTCTTGTTTAGCGATTTCAGCATAGGGCACTTCCTCAACGGTAAAGCCATTTTTTCTTAGCCAAGCATTTAATCTTGTGAAGTTTTGTTCTGAAATAATCACATCTTCAGAAATGGAGAATACATTACTATTCATATTATACATTTCTTCCTTAGTGATTTCAAAAATATTATCCTTTCCGAAATAATCTACCAACCAATTGTATTCTTCTTCTTCCAAAAATCCATTTTTATGCAAAATAGCTTTATCCTTACCTATAGGCTGAAAACAACAATCTAAATGCAAGGCATTCTCCATTGCATTTGTTTGTGACTTTCTAAGGTTAAAACTCCTTACTTTTTTATGAGGGAACTTTTCTGCAATGTAGTCTACACCAGCTTTGTTAGTACGTGCAACAATATAGTCTGAGTAATCTGCACCTCTGTAAGTTCCGATAAAAATATAGTCGTTCCATACGATAACATCACCTCCTTCAATATGAGCTTCTACAGGTGGACGTATTACCTTATCCTTATCCATTTGATCAATGACGTACTGTATGGCATCTAGCTCTTCTTCCCTATCTGGTAGAATATTCGCTTTTATAAAAATATCGTCTATAACGAAACCTATATCCCTAGAAAAAATCTGATTACAGTCTTTTATAATTTCTGGTCTATAGACCTTGACATCGTACTTTTCAAAAACTTTGACTACAGCTTCCATTTCTGCTACCATATCCTCTTCAGTTGGATAAGTGCCTGCTTTGATATGCTCTAATGATTTTGGGTCGTAGGCCTCATCTATTGAAGGCACAGGGCCATTACTTTCTGCCGTACCAAGTATAACGGCTCTTAATCTAGAGGTCTCGTTTTGAATGTTTAATTTCATAGAAAACTAAAATACAAAAAGCTTCATAATTACATGAAGCTTCTTTTATTATTATCGGAAGAATTTATCTTTTGTCAATAGGTTTAAATTCCCTAGATGTTTTCCCTATATATAATTGTCTTGGACGACCAATTGGCTCATTGCGCATACGCATTTCGCGCCATTGGGCTATCCAACCCGGCAAACGACCCAGAGCAAACATTACCGTGAACATTTCTACAGGAATACCCATCGCTCTGTAGATGATACCAGAATAGAAGTCTACGTTTGGATATAATTTTCTATCCACAAAATATGGATCCTCTAAAGCTTCTTTTTCCAATCCTTTAGCTATATCTAAAATTGGATCTTCAACACCGAGATCACCTAAAACTTCGTCTGCAGCTACTTTAATAATTTTAGCTCTTGGGTCAAAATTCTTATAAACCCTATGACCAAAGCCCATTAGACGGAAAGGATCATTTTTGTCCTTAGCCTTAGCCATATACTTTTTAGTATCACCGCCATCTTCTTTAATGGCTTCGAGCATTTCTAAAACAGCTTGGTTGGCGCCTCCATGCAAAGGTCCCCAAAGTGCGGAAATACCTGAAGCAAGGGACACAAATAAGCCTGCATGTGATGAACCAGCAATTCTTACTGTTGATGTAGAACAGTTTTGCTCATGATCAGCGTGTAGTATCAACAATTTATCTAATGCATTAACTAAGATCGGATTCTGAACATATTCACTGTTTGGACTCTTAAACATCATTTTAAGGACATTCTCTACATATCCTAAATTATTGTCACCATAATCTAATGGTAACCCTTGTTTTTTACGCATAGTCCAAGCCACTAAAATTGGGAATTTTGCTAAAATTCTCACAATGGCATTGTACATTGCTTCTTCTGATTTTACATCAACAGAAGACGGATAAAATGCCGTTAACGCACTTGTTAATGACGACAATACACCCATTGGATGTGCTGATTTAGGAAATGCATCCAATATTTTCTTTACATCATCATCTACAACAGATCTTTCCTTAATGTCAGCTTGAAACTTATTGAGTTGCTCTTGGGTAGGTAACTCACCGAAAATCAGAAGATATGCTACTTCCAAAAAATCTGCTTTTTCAGCTAGTTCTTCTATCGAATATCCTCTATACCTTAGAATACCTTGTTCACCATCTAAAAATGTAATGGCACTTTCGCAACTTCCTGTGTTTTTGTAGCCAGGATCTATGGTAATAATACCTCCTGTTGCGTTTCTTAAGGTTTTAATATCAATAGCAACTTCGTTTTCTGTACCCACTTTTATTGGAAATTCGTACTTGTCGCCATTGATTTCTAAGGTAGCTTTATCTGACATGTTTATATAGTATGTTTTAGTGAATTTTTAAGGATTGTAAAATTACAAAATATAGAACGATTTTGGAAGTCTATTTATAATCGTTTTAACAATTAAGGTATTTCGATTTTCTATAGAAAACAAAAGCGATTATCATTCGATAATCGCTTTAGAATTTACTTATAAAGTGTCTATATATTATTTCACCTTAAACGCATTTTCTTGTGGAAAGTAAGCTACATCACCGAGCTCTTCTTCAATACGCAATAACTGGTTGTATTTTGCCATACGGTCGCTACGTGAAGCAGAACCTGTTTTAATCTGTCCCGTATTCAACGCCACTGCTAAATCTGCAATTGTATTATCTTCCGTTTCACCCGACCTATGGGACATTACAGAGGTATAGCCAGCATTATGTGCCATATTAACTGCTGAAATAGTCTCAGTTAGAGTACCAATTTGGTTTACCTTAATTAATATAGAATTAGCTATACCATTTTCAATACCACGGGATAAACGCTCTACATTGGTAACAAATAAATCATCACCTACCAATTGTACCTTATCTCCTATTTTATCAGTTAAAACTTTCCAACCTTCCCAATCATTTTCGTCCATTCCATCTTCAATAGAGATTATAGGATATTTTGAAGCTAATTCTGCCAAGTACTCGGCTTGTTCTGCAGAAGTTCTAACTTTACCAGAATCACCTTCGAATTTTGTATAGTTATATTTTCCATCAACATAAAACTCAGCTGCCGCACAGTCTAGAGCAATCTTTATATCATCACCAAACTTATAGCCTGCTTTTTCAACAGCTACTTTGATGGAATCTAATGCATCTTCGGTACCTCCCTCAAGGTTTGGTGCAAAACCACCTTCATCCCCTACAGCTGTACTTAAACCTCTATCATGCAATACTTTTTTGAGATTATGAAAAATCTCAGTTCCCATTTGCATGGCATGTGTAAAGCTTTTTGCTTTTACTGGCATAATCATAAATTCTTGAAATGCAATGGGAGCATCACTATGAGAACCTCCATTGATAATATTCATCATTGGTAATGGTAAAGTATTTGCAGATACACCACCAACATATCTGTATAATGGCATATTAAGTTCGTTTGCTGCTGCTTTAGCAACAGCTAAAGACACTCCCAAAATAGCGTTTGCACCTAAAATGGATTTGTTTGGTGTGCCATCTAACTTTATCATTAAATTATCTATGGCATTCTGCTCAAACACAGAAACTCCCATCAGTTCTTGTGCTAAAATGGTATTGACATTTTCCACAGCTTTTAAAACCCCTTTACCCATATAAGTATCACCTCCATCTCTTAGTTCAACAGCTTCATGCTCGCCTGTAGAAGCACCAGAAGGCACTGCAGCCCTTCCCATAATGCCGCTTTCTGTAACTACATCTACCTCCACTGTTGGGTTTCCTCTTGAATCTAAAATTTGTCTTGCGTGTACATTAATTATAATGCTCATTATCTTTGGTTTAAGTTATTATTGGTTTGTGATACTGAAACAAATTCAGCTTTGTTAACTTTAACAAATTTACGAAATAGTTAACCTATTTAATATCTCTTGGGTTTAGAATTACACTATATGTTAACGACAATGTTTTCGTAAAATAAAATTGGCAATAAACTTTAGAATTTATTGCCAATCTTTTATTGGTTATTTTTAATATTCTCTATAAACTGATCAAATAAATACGCTGAATCATTTGGTCCAGGACTTGCTTCTGGATGATATTGTACAGAGAAACAGTTTTTATCTTTTAACTTGATACCTGCAACAGTATTGTCATTTAAGTGTACATGTGTGATTTCAATTTCCTGATTGGCCTCCGTTTCTTCTCTATTAATGGCAAAACCATGATTCTGTGACGTAATCTCACCTTTACCAGTTACTAAGTTTTTTACAGGATGATTTATGCCTCTATGACCGTTATGCATTTTGTAAGTTGAAATTCCATTAGCTAAAGCGATGACTTGATGGCCAAGGCAAATACCAAATAAAGGCTTATTTCTAGAGATAATTTCCTTAGCCACAGCTTGTGCTTCTACTAAAGGTTCTGGATCACCAGGTCCATTGGACAAAAAATAGCCATCTGGATTGAACGCTTCTAAATCTTCAAATTTAGAATTATATGGAAATACTTTTATGTAAGCATCACGCTTGGCAATATTTCGAAGGATATTCTTTTTAATCCCAATATCTAAAGCTGCTATTTTATAGGTGGCATTTTCATCACCAAAATAATAAGGTTCTTTAGTTGAGACTTGAGAAGCCAACTCTAAACCTTTCATATTTGGTTGTTCTGCAAGTTGTTTCTTTAAGTCTTCAATATTATCAACATCAGTAGAAATTACAGCATTCATGGCACCATGGTCTCTAATATAACTTACCAATGCTCTCGTATCAACATCTGCAATTGCTAACGTATTATGTCTTTCAAAATAATCTTCTAGAGACGAATCACCTGCAGGTCTGGAATATTCGAAACTAAAATTTTTACAAATCAATCCAGCAATTTTAACTGTATCGGATTCATTCTCTTCTTCTTTGGTACCATAGTTACCAATATGTGCATTGGTCGTAACCATTAACTGACCGTAATAAGAAGGGTCAGTAAAAATTTCTTGATAACCTGTTGTCCCTGTGTTAAAACATACTTCACCAAATGCTGTCCCCTCTTTTCCTATAGACTTTCCATAGAAAATTGTACCATCAGCCAATAAAATAAGTGCTTTTTTCCTTTGTTTGTATTTCATGTGCAATGTTTATGAGATTTCTGCCGAGGCAGAAAAAGTTTTACAAAATTCCAAAAAAAAAAGGATAAACTGAAACAGTCTATCCTTTATATTTATTAATGCTTATCAACATTTATTATTCTTCTTCGTTAGTAGCTTTGGTTTCTACCGGTGGAACAACGGTAGTGCTTGTCTTACCTCCACCTCTTCTACTTCTACGAGTTTTCTTCTCTGGCTTACCAGCGGTATAGATTTCATTGTAATCTACCAATTCGATCATTGCCATATCAGCGTTATCACCTAATCGGTTTCCTAATTTGATGATACGCGTATAACCACCTGGACGATCACCAACCTTAGCAGCTACTTCTCTAAACAATTCAGCGACAGCCTGCTTTTGCTTTAACCTAGACATTACAATTCTTCTATTGTGTGTAGTGTCCTCTTTTGATTTGGTAATCAAAGGCTCAACAAATTGTTTTAAGGCCTTTGCTTTAGCAGTTGTTGTATTAATACGCTTGTGCTCGATTAAAGAACAAGCCATATTAGCTAACATTGCTCTTCTGTGTGCTGTTTTTCTACCTAAGTGGTTGAATTTTTTTCCGTGTCTCATGACATTTGTTTTATCATCTTGCTACCAAATCCCAACTACTTGAGAGAGCAAAATATGATTAATAATAATTGTTAGTCTTTATCTAATTTATATTTGCTTAAATCCATTCCGAAGTTAAGACCTTTAACATTTACAAGCTCTTCTAGCTCAGTTAAAGACTTCTTACCAAAGTTTCTGAATTTCATTAAATCGTTTTTGTTGAATGACACCAAGTCACCCAAAGTATCTACTTCTGCTGCTTTTAAACAGTTAAGCGCACGTACAGAAAGATCCATATCAACTAATTTAGTTTTCAATAGCTGTCTCATGTGAAGTGATTCTTCATCATAAGTTTCAGTCTGTGCGATTTCATCAGCTTCAAGTGTGATACGCTCGTCAGAGAATAACATGAAGTGGTGAATTAATATTTTAGCAGCTTCTGTTAAAGCATCTTTAGGATGTATAGAACCGTCAGTTTGAATTTCGAAAACTAACTTTTCATAATCCGTTTTTTGCTCAACACGGAAGTTTTCAATGCTATACTTTACATTCTTTATTGGAGTGTAAATAGAGTCAGTGAAGATGGTACCTATTGGCGCTGAAGCTTTTTTGTTTTCTTCTGCAGGAACATAACCTCTTCCTTTTTCTATAGTCAACTCCATGTTGATGTTTACTTTAGGATCCATATTACAGATTACCAAATCCGTATTTAATACTTGGAATCCAGAGATAAACTTTTGGAAATCACCAGCTGTGATTTGCTCTTGCCCTGAAATAGAAATCGTAACTGTTTCGTTATCAACTTCATCTATCTGACGCTTAAAGTTTACTTGCTTTAAGTTTAATATCATTTCAGTAACATCCTCGACCACACCAGAAATTGTAGAAAACTCATGATCTACGCCTTCAATTCTCACTGAAGTGATTGCAAAACCTTCTAAAGAAGATAATAGTACTCTACGTAGAGCATTACCTACTGTTAATCCATATCCTGGTTCTAATGGTCTGAATTCGAATTTACCTTCGAAATCAGTAGAATCGATCATGATTACCTTATCGGGCTTCTGAAAATTTAATATTGCCATATTTATTCTTCGTTTTAATTGTTATTTGGTTGCGCGGTCTAAAAGTTTGAAGAAGACTAATAAACCCTTTGGCCAAATACCAATATGATTAATTTATTATTTAGAATACAATTCTACGATGAACTGCTCATTGATTTGCTCTGGAATCTGGATTCTAGCAGGTACAGAAACATAAGTTCCTTCCATAGTATCATTGTTCCAAGTAATCCATTCGTAAACATTGCTAGAGTTAGCTAATGAATTTTGGATAGCTTCTAATGATTTAGATTTTTCTCTAACACCAACAACATCTCCTGCTTTTAATTGGTAAGAAGGAATGTTTACTTTTTCACCATTAACAGTTATGTGTCTGTGAGATACTAATTGTCTTGCACCACTTCTAGTTGGTGAGATACCCATTCTGTAAACCACGTTGTCTAAACGAGATTCGCACAATTGTAACAATACTTCACCTGTGATACCTTGAGCAGCAGTTGCTCTTTTAAACATATTTCTGAATTGACGCTCTAAAATACCATAAGTATATTTAGCCTTTTGCTTTTCCATTAACTGAATAGCATATTCAGATTTTTTTCCTCGACGACGGTTATTACCGTGTTGTCCTGGAGGGTAATTTCTTTTTTCGAAAGCTTTATCTTCTCCGAAAATAGCTTGCCCGAATTTACGAGCGATTTTTGTTTTAGGACCAGTATATCTTGCCATTTTTAATTTGTTTTGAGAGTGATTATAAAATTAAGGTCTTAATCTTATCCTTCTACAACCGTTAATCTCTCGTTGATACTTGTTTATTTCGATTTTTTCAGTTTGCAAATTTACGCATAAAAAAATTAATATCAGCCAATTATTTGACTGATATTAACTTCTTGATTTTTGTAAATTATACACGACGTCTTTTTGGCGGACGACAACCATTGTGTGGCATTGGAGTTACATCGATAATCTCTGATACCTCAATACCTGAATTGTGTATAGATCTGATAGCAGATTCTCTACCGTTACCAGGACCTTTTACATAAACTTTCACTTTCTTTAAACCAGCCTCTTTCGCAACTTCAGCAGCATCTTCAGCAGCTAATTGTGCTGCGTAAGGAGTATTCTTCTTAGATCCTCTGAAGCCCATTTTACCAGCTGATGACCATGAAATAACGTCACCTTTTTTATTTGTTAAAGAAACGATGATGTTGTTGAATGAAGCTGTAATATGTGCTTCTCCGATTGCATCAACAATTACTTTGCGCTTTTTTGTACTTGACTTTGCCATATTTTTTAGTTTCTAGTTGTTAGCTTTAGTTGTTAGAATCCTAAACTTTTACATTTCAGGCAGATTCATCTAACGTCTAAACTAATGACTAATGTCTGTTATTATTTAGTTACTTTTTTCTTGTTAGCAACTGTTTTTCTTCTACCTTTTCTCGTACGAGAGTTATTCTTAGTACGTTGTCCTCTTAATGGAAGACCAGCTCTGTGACGAATACCTCTGTAACACCCAATATCCATTAATCGCTTAATGTTTAACTGTGTTTCAGAACGTAATTCACCTTCGATTTTAAAATTACCAACAGCTTCACGGATTGCTCCGATTTCGTCGTCAGTCCAATCTTGTACTTTTGTGCTCTCGTCAACTTTAGCAGTTTCTAAAATTTCCTTAGCTCTACTTCTACCTATTCCATAGATATAGGTTAAGGATACTACTCCTCTTTTTTGTTTTGGTATGTCTACACCTGCAATTCTTGCCATATTAATTTAGTGTTTAGTGTTAGCTTTTAGTTGTTAGAATCCTAAACCTTTCGATTTCGAACAGATTCATCTAACTACCAATTACTAATGACTTTCTTTACTTTTATCCTTGTCTTTGTTTGAATCTAGGATTCTTTTTGTTAATAACGTAAAGTCTTCCTTTGCGACGTACTAGTTTACAGTCTGCGCTTCTTTTCTTTACTGATGCTCTTACTTTCATAATATTTCAATATTCAATATTCTAAATTCAAGGTTCAGCTTCTAAACTTCAAACTTTGAATTTTGAACTTATTAGTATCTATAAGTTATACGAGCCTTAGTTAAATCGTAAGGACTCATTTCTAATTTTACTTTATCACCTGGTAACAACTTAATGTAATGCATACGCATTTTACCAGAGATGTGTGCAGTCACAATGTGACCATTTTCTAATTCTACACGGAACATTGCATTAGATAATGCTTCTATAATTGTTCCGTCTTGTTCTATTGCTTTTTGTTTAGCCATAAATTAATTTTAATGTTCAGCTCAATTAGTACAAATACCTTGCCTAAATCCTAAGGCTGACATCTCAACATTTTATTACGTGGTAACAGATTTTCTGTTTTTTCCAGTTTTCATCAAGCCATCATAATGCTTATTTAATAAATAAGAATTAATCTGCTGCATAGTATCGATGGCCACACCAACCATAATCAATAGCGATGTTCCACCAAAAAATAATGCCCAACCTTGCTGAACTCCTGCAAATTGAAATACAAATGCTGGAAATACCGCTACCAATGCCAAGAATATAGATCCTGGCAATGTAATTTGCGACATTATTTTATCTAAATACTCCGCGGTTTCAGTACCAGGTCTAATACCTGGAATAAATCCACCACTTCTTTTTAAATCGTCTGCCATTTTATTGGTAGGTACTGTAATCGCAGTATAGAAATATGTAAATACAATAATCAATAGTGCGAACACAAGGTTGTACCAAAATCCAAATAAATTATTACCAAACTCAGCCTGTAACCACTGACCAGTATCTGTGCCTTCCAAGAATGATGCCTGTCCTATTAATCCTGGAACAAACATAATAGCCTGTGCAAAGATAATTGGCATTACACCAGATGCATTTAGCTTTAAAGGTAAAAACTGTCGTGATCCAAAAACATTTTTCTCATAACCACCAGATGCCGTTCTTCTTGCATACTGGACAGCTATTTTTCTAACAGCCATTACCAAGAATACCGATGCCAAAATGATTAAGAACCAAATGACCATTTCAATTAATATCATCATAAAACCACCATTACCACCATCTAACCTAGATGCTGCGTTAAGCATAAACGATTGCGGCATAGTTGCTATGATACCAACCATAATCAATAACGAGATACCATTACCAATACCCTTATCTGTAATTTTTTCACCTAACCACATGGCAAAAACACAGCCTGTAACTAGTATTATAACAGATGAAAAGTAAAAGATGTTTTCAGAAAAATTAGGAACCAACAAGTTGCTCATAGACTGAGCACCTGATAATGCAGGTACACTAGCTAGATAACCTGGCGCTTGCACCAAACAAATACCGATGGTTAACCAACGTGTAATTTGAGTGATTTTCTTTTGACCACTAGCTCCTTCTTTTTGAAGCTTTTGTAAATAAGGAATAGCAATACCCATTAATTGAACAACGATAGATGCAGAAATGTAAGGCATAATACCTAATGCAAATACTGATGCATTAGCAAAAGCACCACCAGTAAAGGCATTTAACAATCCTAATATACCACCATCAACACCAGACTGTAAACCACCTAATTTGTCTATATCTATACCTGGCAACACAACTTGTGCCCCAAAACGATAAACCAATAGTAAACCTAGAGTTAGAATAATTCTATCCTTAAGCTCCGTGATTTTCCAGACGTTTTTTAATGTATCTATTATTTTCATCCTTATGTTCTTATAAAGTTACAGCTTCACCACCAGCAGCTTCAATAGCAGCTTTTGCCGTAGCAGTAAATTTATGTGCAGTTACTGTTAATTTAGCTTTTAATTCACCTCTACCTAAGATTTTAACCAGATCGTTCTTTCCAGCTTTACCTAATGATACAAGTGTTTCAAAATCTACAGTATCCTTAATTTTCTTTTCATCTACCAATTCTTGTAATGTATCTAAGTTTACACCTTGATACTCTACTCTGTTGATATTAGTGAATCCAAATTTAGGAACACGTCTTTGTAAAGGCATCTGTCCACCTTCGAAACCTAATTTCTTAGAATAACCAGAACGTGACTTTGCACCTTTATGCCCTCTTGTCGCAGTACCACCTTTACCTGATCCTTGACCACGTCCGACACGTTTTCCTTGATTTTTAACTGAACCTTCTGCAGGTTTTAAATTACTTAAATCCATTGTTAAGTTTATATTTTTAAGCTTCTTCTACAGAAACTAAATGTTCAACTTTCTTTACCATACCAAGGATATTTGGTGTGGCATCGTGCTCAACTACCTGTCCAATTTTTTTAAGACCTAAAGCTTCTAATGTTAGCTTTTGTCTTTTAGTACGGTTGATTGCACTTTTTACTTTAGTTACTTTAATCTTTGCCATCTTGTCCTAAATTATCCGTTAAATACTTTTTCAAGTGAAATTCCACGTTCTTTAGCTACAGCTTTAGCATCTCTCAATTGTAATAAAGCGTCAAAAGTAGCTTTTACTACGTTATGAGGGTTAGAAGATCCTTGAGACTTTGATAATACATCATGTACACCAACGGCTTCAAGAACTGTTCTTACAGCACCACCAGCAATAACTCCTGTACCAGGTGCAGCTGGGATGATGTTTACTCTAGCTCCACCAAACTTACCTTTTTGTTCGTGAGGTAATGTTCCTTTGATAATTGGAATTCTCACTAAATTTTTCTTAGCATCCTCTACAGCTTTAGCAATAGCAGTAGCAACATCTTTAGATTTACCTAAACCATGTCCTACGACACCTGCTTCATCACCTACTACAACAATAGCAGAAAAACCAAATGCTCTACCACCCTTTGTTACTTTAGTTACACGCTGTACACCTACTAAACGGTCTTTTAAATCTAATCCGCCTGGTTTTACTAATTCTGCGTTTTTATATTTTTGATACATAATGTCTTAAAATTTAAGTCCTGCTTCTCTAGCACCTTCTGCTAATGATTTTACTCTTCCGTGATATAAGTAACCACCTCTATCAAAAGAAATAGTTTCAACACCAGCTTTAATAGCTTTTTCTGCAACAGCCTTACCAACTAAAGCAGCAACTTCAGTTTTATTTCCTTTAGACTTTGCGATATCCTTGTCTCTTGAAGATGCAGCAGCTATAGTTTTGCCAGTTACATCATTCACGACCTGAGCATAAATTTCTTTATTGCTTCTAAAAACAGTCAATCTTGGTCTGGCTTCTGTACCAGATACCACCTTACGTATTCTGTTTTTTATTCTTGTTCTTCTTTCGTTCTTTGTCAATGCCATAACTTAATTATTAAGCTGATTTACCTGCTTTTCTTCTAATTTCTTCACCAACAAACTTGATACCTTTTCCTTTGTAAGGTTCTGGTTTACGGAAGCTACGAATCTTCGCTGCAACCTGACCAACCAATTGCTTGTCATGAGAAGTTAATTTAACGATTGGGTTTTTACCTTTTTCGGTAACTGTCTCTACTTTTATCTCTGAAGCAATGTCCATTACAATATTGTGAGAAAACCCGATAGCTAAATCTAATTTTTGTCCTTGATTAGAAGCTCTATAACCTACACCTACTAATTCCAATTCTTTAGTAAATCCGTTAGAAACACCTTCTATCATATTGGCAATTAACGCTCTGTATAGACCGTGCTTTGCTCTGTGATCTTTTTTCTCAGACGGACGCTCTAATGTAATCGTTCCGTCTTCTACTTTTATTTCAACTTCTGAATACTCTTGAGTTAATTCTCCTAATTTACCTTTAGCAGTAATTACGTTGTCCTTAACTTCAACTGTAACACCTTCAGGAATTGTTATGGGATTTTTACCTATTCTTGACATAATTTCCTGTTTTTAGTATACGTAACATAATACTTCGCCACCAACGTTTTCTCTTTGCGCTTGTTTACCTGTCATTACACCATGAGATGTCGAAACAATCGCAATACCCAAACCATTTAAGATTCTAGGCATTTCGTTAGCACCAGCGTACTTACGTAAACCTGGTTTACTGATTCTTTGAATTTTTTTGATAACAGACTCCTTAGTGTCCTTGTTGTACTTTAAGGCAATCTTAATTGTACCTTGAGCAGTAGATTCGTCATCAAACTTATAACTTAAAATATAGCCTTGATCGAACAATATTTTAGTTATCTCTTTTTTTAAGTTAGAAGCTGGGATTTCTACCACTCTGTGGCTTGCTTTCACAGCATTTCTAACTCGCGTTAAATAATCCGCTATTGGATCTGTGTACATAGTTTTAAATTTAGGAAAATGGTTTTCGAGACAATCTCGAACCTAGATTCCGATTATACAATAGTTATATTGATAATAGTACAGAAGCTTATTCGCTTCCTTATTTACCAACTTGCTTTTTTTACTCCAGGTATTAACCCTTTGTTAGCCATTTCTCTAAACATTACACGAGAGATACCAAACTGTCTCATATAACCTTTTGGTCTTCCTGTAAGTTTACAACGGTTGTGCATACGTATAGGCGATGCGTTTTTTGGCAACTTTTGCAATGCTTCGTAATCTCCAGCTTCTTTTAAAGCTTTTCTTTTCTCAGCATATTTAGCAACCATTTTTGCACGCTTACGTTCGCGGGCTTTCATTGATTCTTTAGCCATAATTAATTCTTTTTGAATGGTAATCCTAATTCAGACAATAACGACTTTGCTTCCTTATCAGTTTCTGCTGTAGTTACAAAGGTAATGTCCATACCATTAATTTTATTAATCTTATCAATATCAATTTCAGGGAAAATGATTTGTTCTGTAATACCTAAGTTATAGTTTCCTCGGCCGTCAAAACCTGTAGCCTTGATTCCGTTAAAATCTCTAACTCGTGGTAAGGCTGTTGTTACCAATCGATCTAAGAACTCATACATTTGTTCACCTCTCAAAGTTACTTTGGCACCAATTGGCATTCCTTTACGTAACTTAAAAGATGCAACGTCTTTCTTAGACATAGTAGCAACTGCTTTTTGTCCAGATATATTTGTAAGTTCATCAACAGCATGGTCGATTAACTTTTTGTCTGCAACAGCAGCACCAACACCTCTAGATATTACTATCTTTTGTAGTTTAGGCACTTGCATTACATTTTTATATCCAAATTCTTCCGTAAGAGCAGGAACAACTTTGTCCTTATACTCTTTTTTTAATCTTGCAACGTAAGCCATATTAAATTACTTCATTAGATTTTTTAGAAAATCTTACTTTTTTGTCGCCATCCATTCTATAACCTACTCTTGTAGCTTCTCCCTTGCTTGTCAATAAAGACAAGTTTGAAATATGAATTGATGCTTCCTTCTCTACAATACCACCTTGAGGGTTTTGTGCACTTGGTTTAGTATGTTTCTTTACCATATTAACACCTTCAACGATGGCTTTGTTCTTATCTTTTAATACTTTAAGTACTTTACCTTCTGAACCTTTGTGGTCTCCAGCAATGACTTGTACAGTATCTCCTGATTTTATCTTAAGCTTTGTCATCTTATTTATCAATTAAAGCACTTCTGGTGCCAATGATACAATTTTCATGAATTGTTTATCACGAAGTTCTCTAGCAACGGGACCAAAAACACGCGTTCCTCTCATCTCACCTGTAGGATTTAGAAGCACACATGCATTATCATCAAATCTAATGTAAGAACCATCTGGTCTTCTCACTTCTTTTGCTGTACGAACAACAACCGCAGTTGAGACTGCACCTTTTTTGATGTTTCCATTAGGAGTTGCATCCTTAACAGACACTACTATTTTGTCTCCAACAGACGCATATCGTCTTTTAGTTCCACCTAGTACTCGGATAGTTAATACTTCCTTAGCACCAGTATTATCAGCTACTTTTAATCTTGATTCTTGTTGTACCATAATTACTTCGCTCTTTCAATTATTTCTACCAATCTCCAACACTTAGATTTACTCATAGGTCTTGTTTCCATGATCTTTACAGTATCTCCTTCGTTGCAGTCGTTTGTTTCATCGTGTGCGACATACTTTTTTGTCTTTAACACGAACTTTCCATACATAGGGTGTTTTACTTTCTTTACTTCTGAAACAACAATAGATTTCTCCATTTTGTTACTAGTAACTACACCTATACGTTCTTTTCTTAAATTTCTTTTTTCCATCTTTCAGCAGAATACAATTATTGTCCGTCTCTTTTAGTTAATTCAGTTGCCAATCTAGCCACATTACGTCTTACAGTACGCAACTGAATTGGGTTTTCTAAAGGAGAGATTGCGTGAGCCATTTTTAGGTCTGCATAACTCTTTTTAGTCTCACTAAGTTTTTCTTGTAACTCAGCTGTTGAAAGCTGTTTAATTTCTGATTGCTTCATAATATTTTGTTATTAAGCTTCGTAATCTCTAGCTATGACAAACTTAGTTTTTACTGGAAGTTTTTGAGCTGCCAAGCGTAAAGCTTCTTGAGCTGTCTCAATCGGCACACCACTTACTTCGAATAATACACGTCCTGGCTTTACAACTGCTGCCCAATACTCAACGGCACCTTTACCTTTACCCATACGTACTTCAAGAGGTTTCTTTGTGATAGGTTTGTCTGGAAATATTTTAATCCAGATAGAACCTTCTCTTTTCATATAACGAGTAGCGGCAATACGCGCTGCTTCAATTTGACGAGCAGTTACAAAAGACGAGTCTAATGATTTAATACCGAAAGTTCCATTTGATAATCTATGGCCTCTCCCAGCATTACCTTTCATACGACCTTTTTGCTGCTTACGAAATTTTGTTCTTTTAGGCTGTAACATTTTTTCTTTTCTTTAAAAAATTACTTTCTACGACGTTGGTTTTTGTTTCCTCCACGTCCACCTTTTCCTTTTTGCTTAGAAAGACCCACTAATGGAGAAAGTTCTCTTTTTCCATAAACTTCACCTTTCATAATCCACACTTTTACACCTAATCTACCATAAGTAGTATGTGCTTCAACAAGAGCATAATCTATATCAGCTCTAAATGTAGATAACGGAATACGTCCTTCTTTGTAGTGCTCAGAACGTGCCATTTCAGCTCCGTTTAAACGACCACTAATTTGAACCTTGATTCCTTCAGCATTCATACGCATAGCTGCAGCGATAGCCATTTTGATTGCTCTTCTGTAAGAAATACGACTTTCTATCTGACGAGCAATACTTGCTGCTACTAAATGTGCATCTAGTTCAGGTCTTTTAATTTCAAAGATGTTCAATTGAACTTCTTTACCGGTAATTTTTTTAAGCTCTTCTTTTAGCTTGTCTACCTCTTGACCACCTTTACCGATAATAATACCAGGTCTAGCAGTAGTGATAGTAACGGTTACAAGTTTAAGCGTACGCTCAATAATTACTCTACTCACACTAGCTTTAGATAAACGAGCATGGATATACTTACGGATTTTATCATCCTCTGCAAGTTTGTCTCCATAATCATTTCCGCCATACCAGTTAGATTCCCATCCTCTGATAATTCCTAAGCGATTTCCGATCGGATTTGTCTTTTGTCCCATATCTCTATCTTAGCTTTGTGTTTTATTTAATGCATCCACAACCACAGTTACGTGATTAGAACGTTTTCTAATTCTATGTGCTCTACCTTGAGGTGCAGGGCGTAATCTCTTTAACATAGATCCACCGTCTACTCTAATTTCTTTGATAAATAGATTAGCTTCCTCAACATCAGCATCTTCGTTTTTTGCCTGCCAATTAGCAATTGCAGAAACAATTAATTTCTCTAAACGACGAGATGCTTCTTTAGAACTAAATCTAAGAATCTGAAGAGCTTTTTCTGCCTTTTGACCTCTAACTAAATCCGCCACTAAACGCATTTTTCTTGGAGATGTAGGACAGTTATTTAGCTTAGCAAAAGCAACCTGCTTTCTCTCAGCCTTAATAGCTTCCGCCATTTGTTTTTTACGACTTCCCATGATTCTTATTTTTTACCTTTATTTTTTGCACCTGCATGACCTCTAAAAGATCTTGTTGGTGAAAATTCTCCTAATTTATGACCTACCATATTTTCAGTTACATAAACTGGAACAAATTGACGACCATTGTGAACTGCAATTGTCTGACCTACGAAATCTGGAGAAATCATAGATGCTCTAGACCAAGTCTTAATTACCGTCTTTTTGTTTGAAGCTACATTTTCTGCAACTTTCTTCTCTAGCTTATAATGGATATAAGGTCCTTTTTTTAATGAACGTGCCATACTATCTTAATTATTTCTTTCTACGTTCTACAATATACTTGTTACTCGCTTTCGATCTAGAACGTGTTCTATAACCTTTTGCAGGAATACCATTTCTAGATCTTGGATGACCACCTGAAGACTTACCTTCACCACCACCCATTGGGTGATCCACAGGGTTCATTACAACTGGTCTTGTACGTGGGCGTCTTCCTAACCATCTGCTTCTACCAGCTTTACCAGACACCAACAATTGATGATCTGAATTAGAAATAACACCAATTGTAGCCATACATGTTGCCAGTACCATTCTAGTCTCACCAGAAGGTAGTTTTATTGTAGCAAACTTACCATCTCTTGCCATTAACTGAGCAAATGCACCAGCACTACGAGCCATTACAGCACCTTGACCTGGACGCAACTCTATACAAGAAATAATTGTACCAAGAGGTATTTCACTTAAAGGCATCGCATTTCCAATTTCTGGAGCCACGCCACTCTCACTAGAAACAACGTTTTGCCCTACTTGCAAACCATTTTGAGCGATGATATATCTCTTTTCACCATCTTGATAGTTTAACAAAGCAATAAATGCTGTTCTGTTTGGATCGTACTCAATTGATTTAACTTCTGCTGGAATTCCAGTTTTGTTACGTTTAAAATCAATGATACGATACTTCTTCTTATGACCACCACCTTTGTAGCGCATGGTCATTTTTCCTTGACTGTTTCTACCACCAGATCTTTTTTTCGGAGCAAGCAAGCTTTTCTCCGGCTTATCAGTAGTAATGGCGTCAAATCCATTTACTACTCTAAATCGCTGAGCTGATGTGATCGGTTTTAATTTTCTAACTGACATTCTTGTCTAAATTACATGTTAGCGTATAAATCTATTGTCTCACCTTCCGCCAGTTGTACAATTGCCTTTTTAACGGCATTTGTTTTACCATGTTGAATACCCGTTTTTGTATAACGTGTTCTTCTATCTGGACGGACATTTATAGTACGAACTTTTTCAACAGAAACACCATAAGCAGCTTCAACCGCTTTTTTGATTTCTACCTTGTTCGCCTTTGTGCTCACTTCAAACGCATATGCGTTAAGCACCTCGCTTTGCATAGTTGCTTTTTCTGTGATTATAGGTCTAATTAAGATACTCATCTCTGTTCTATTTACTTAAATTCGATTCAATTCCTTCTAACGCACCTTCTAAAACAACAACTTTATTAGCGTTCATTATTTTATAAGTACTTAACTCTGAGCTAGTTACAACTTCAGAGCCTTTCAAATTGCGCGACGACAAATATACGTTATTATTTGAGTCACCCAACACAAATAGAGATTTTTTGTTGTCTATCTCTAATGCTTTTAATACATCTACAAAATTCTTGGTCTTTGGCGTATCGAAATTAAAGTCTTCTAATACGACTATAGACTTGTCGTTTGCCTTGATGCTTAATGCAGATTTTCTAGCTAATCGTTTTACGTTTTTATTCAACTTAAAACCGTAATTTCTTGGTCTAGGACCAAACATGCGACCACCTCCTTTAAATACACCAGACTTAATAGAACCTGCACGTGCTGTACCTGTTCCCTTTTGTTTCTTGATCTTACGTGTACTACCAGTTATTTCTGCTCTTTCCTTAGCCTTATGCGTACCTTGTCTTTGATTTGCTAAATACTGCTTTACATCCAAGTATACTGCATGATTATTAGGCTCAATAGCGAATACGTCTTTAGAAAGCTCAGCTTTTCTACCCGTATCTTTCCCGTTTATATCTAAAACTGCTACCTTCATTACTTCTCAATAATTACGTAAGAGTTTTTGTGACCAGGAACACATCCCTTAACAACAAGTAAGTTCTTTTCTGGAACCACTTTAAAAACTCTTAAATTTTGAACTTTTACTGTTTCACCACCCATTCTTCCGGCCATTCTCATTCCTTTGAATACTCTTGCAGGATAAGAAGCTGCACCAATAGAACCTGGAGCTCTTAACCGGTTGTGCTGACCATGCGTTGCTTGACCAACTCCACCAAAACCATGACGCTTCACTACACCTTGAAAACCTTTACCTTTTGAAGTTCCGGAAATATCCACAAACTCACCTTCAATAAATTGTTCCACAGTGATGGCATCACCTAATTTGTACTCCTCATCAAAACCTTTAAATTCTACGACTTTGCGTTTTACAGAAGTACCCGCTTTTTTGGCATGCCCTTGAGCTGCCTTAGTAGCGCTTTTTTCTGTCGCGTCATCGAAACCTAATTGAAGTGCATTATAACCATCCACTTCTTCAGTTCTGACTTGGGTAACGATACATGGACCTGCTTCGATTACTGTACATGGAACGTTCTTTCCATTTTCATCGAAAATGCTGGTCATACCGATTTTTTTTCCAATTAACCCAGACATATTTATTTATTATTAATTATTATTCTTTATTTAAAATTCAAGGCTGAAAAATACGTTTCAGCCTTGAATTGTATTTTTACCGTTTTTCCCGCGACCGCATCGGTGGGACATTTTAGATTCCTGCCTTCGCAGGAATGACAGTTACACCTTAATCTCTACTTCTACTCCACTTGGTAATTCAAGCTTCATTAAAGCATCAATCGTTTTTGAAGATGACGAGTAGATATCCAACAATCTCTTGTACGAGCTTAATTGGAACTGCTCTCTAGACTTCTTATTAACGTGAGGTGAACGTAACACAGTGAAAATTTTCTTGTGCGTTGGTAATGGAATTGGTCCTGTTACAACCGCACCTGTATTTTTTACCGTTTTTACAATCTTATCAGCAGACTTGTCAACTAAATTATGATCGTAAGACTTTAATTTTATTCTAATTTTTTGACTCATTTTCTTTTAGTTTTAAGCTTCTACGCCTTTTGCTGCTTTGATTACTTCTTCTGATATATTAGATGGAGTCTCCGCATAGTGAGAGAATTCCATTGTTGATGTTGCTCTACCTGAAGATAATGTTCTTAATGATGTTACATAACCGAACATTTCAGATAATGGAACTTCAGCTTTAATAACTTTGGAACCTGCTCTATCGCTCATGTTATTTACTTGACCACGACGACGGTTTAAGTCACCAACAATATCACCCATATATTCTTCTGGAGTTAAAACTTCCAATTTCATAATAGGCTCCATGATTACAGCTTTAGCTGCTTTAGCTGCGGCCTTAAAACCAAGCTTCGCTGCTAATTCAAACGATAATTGATCAGAATCCACATCGTGGTAAGAACCATCAGTTAACGTTACTTTCATAGCATCTACTTCGTAACCCGCTAATGGACCATTAACCATTGCCATTTTAAATCCTTTTTCAACAGAAGGGATAAATTCCTTAGGAACGTTACCACCTTTAATTTCTGAAACGAATTCAAGACCCTGCTTACCTTCTTCAGCTGGCTCAAGTGTAAACACAATATCAGCAAACTTACCACGTCCACCAGATTGCTTTTTGTAAACTTCTCTGTGTTCTGCACGTCTTGTAATAGCTTCTTTGTACTCTACCTGAGGCTGACCTTGGTTAACCTCTACCTTAAACTCACGCTTAAGACGATCTACAATGATATCTAAGTGAAGCTCACCCATACCAGAAATGATTGTCTGGCCTGAAGCTTCATCTGTTCTTACAGTAAAAGTCGGATCCTCTTCAGCCAATTTAGCTAAAGCCATACCTAACTTATCCACATCTGCCTTAGTTTTAGGCTCAACCGCAATACCGATTACTGGATCTGGGAAATCCATAGATTCTAAAACAATAGGATGCTTTTCATCAGATAAAGTATCTCCTGTTTTGATATCCTTAAATCCTACTGCTGCTCCAATATCACCTGCTTCAATATACTCGATAGCATTTTGCTTATTAGAGTGCATTTGATAAATACGAGAAATACGCTCTTTCTTACCTGATCTGTTGTTTAAAACATATGACCCTGCATCTAAACGACCCGAATAAGCTCTAAAGAATGCTAAACGACCAACGAAAGGATCCGTAGCAATCTTAAATGCTAATGCAGAAAAAGGCTCTTTTACATCTGGCTTACGAGCAATCTCTTTATCAGAATCTGGATCAGTACCAACAATTGCATCCTTATCTACAGGAGAAGGTAAGTAACGACAAACAGCATCTAATAAAAATTGAACACCTTTATTTTTGAATGCCGAACCACAAATCATAGGGATAATAGACATATCCATTACAGCAGCTCTAAGTGCAGCATGCACTTCGTCTTCAGTAATAGAATCTTCATCCTCCATATATTTCTCTAGCAAGTCTTCATCATATGCGGCAACTTCTTCGATAAGTTTTCCTCTTAATTCAGCAGCTTCTGCTTTTAATTCTTCAGGAATATCGACAACATCGAAAGTTGCACCTTGAGTTTCATCGTGCCAAACAATTGCACGGTTCTTTACTAAATCAACAATACCTTTAAAGTCAACTTCATCACCGATATTCATTACAATTGGTACAGCGTTAGAACCTAACATGTCTTTAACTTGCTGACATACAGCCATAAAGTTAGATCCTTGACGGTCCATTTTATTAACGAAACCAATACGCGGTACTTTGTAGTTATCTGCAAGTCTCCAGTTAGTTTCAGATTGAGGCTCAACACCATCAACTGCACTAAATAAGAATACCAAACCATCCAATACACGTAAAGAACGGTTTACCTCAACCGTAAAATCAACGTGACCAGGAGTGTCGATAATGTTAAAATGATAATCCTTAGTTTCAGGCAATGGTTGTGCGTTTTCCATTGGAAACTTCCATGTACAGGTTGTAGCAGCAGAAGTAATGGTAATACCTCTTTCTTGCTCTTGCTCCATCCAGTCCATTGTAGCCGCACCATCATGCACCTCACCGATCTTGTGAGATACACCCGTATAATAAAGGATACGTTCTGTAGTTGTAGTTTTACCAGCATCAATATGTGCTGCAATACCTATATTTCTTGTATATTTTAAATCTCTTTGTGCCATTCTAATTAAAATCTAAAGTGTGAGAATGCTTTGTTTGCTTCAGCCATTTTGTGAGTATCAACTCTTTTCTTAACGGCTGCACCTTCTTCCTTAGCAGCAGCTAATACTTCTGCAGCTAAACGTTGTGCCATAGATTTTTCGTTTCTTTTACGTGCGTAGCCTATTAACCACTTCATCGCAGTAGAAACTTTACGATCTGGACGAATCTGCATCGGAATTTGGAATGTTGCACCACCAACACGACGACTACGCACTTCTACGTGAGGCATCACATTAGATAAAGCTTCTTTCCAAATTTCTAAAGCTGTTTTTTCGTCATCATTCTTTTTCTCCTCAACAATATCAATTGCATCGTAGAATACTTTAAAAGCTACAGACTTTTTACCGTCCCACATCATCATGTTAACAAAACGCGTCACTAACTGATCGTTGAATCTTGGGTCTGGTAAAAGCGGTCTCTTTTTTGCTGCTCTTTTTCTCATGTCTTCTTTTTAGTTTTTAGCTGTTAGCTGTTAGCCGTTAGCTTTAAATTACTTTTTAGGGCGTTTTGCACCATACTTAGATCTACGTTGGGTACGACCAGCAACACCTGCTGTATCTAATGCACCACGAACGATGTGATATCTAACACCTGGTAAATCTTTTACCCTTCCACCTCTAACCAATACTATCGAGTGCTCTTGCAGGTTGTGACCCTCTCCACCGATGTATGCGTTAACCTCGTTTCCGTTTGTTAAACGAACCCTTGCTACCTTACGCATTGCTGAGTTAGGTTTCTTCGGTGTCGTTGTATAAACACGAGTACATACACCACGTCTTTGAGGACACGAATCTAAAGCAGCCGATTTACTCTTCTTGGTTATTTTGGCTCTTCCTTTTCGTACTAATTGTGAAATTGTTGGCATATATTTCTATATAAATTTTATTGAACCCTCACTTTTGAGGGCTGCAAAGGTAGAAATATATATTTATAATTCAAACACTTGAGAATTTATTTTTCAAAGAAATATGAAGTTTCATTTTACACATATATATAAAGGGCTATTTTTACGTTATCATTTCAAAGAAAAAAGTTCCAAGGCAACTCGAAAAAATGTTAAATCTTCACCGTTCAATTTTTATTGCTACAGCACTGCTATATGCACTTCAATGCAATGCACAGACTTTGAGTTTTAAAATTGTTGGTGAGAATAGCAACAAAACTGCAATTATTGATTCGATAGGATATTCGGCTACATTTGATAACTATAAAGGAATTGAAAGAGAAGTGACTAATTTTAAGTCTAAACTCACAAGATTAGGTTACATCGACACCACGATAGAGAGCATTACAAAGCAAAATGACACTTTATTTATTGCTGAACTTTTTATGGGAAACAAAATCAACACTGTTAGAGTGTATTACAATTCTGATTTCAATGCTGAATTGCTCAATTTCATCAATCATAGCAAAGGTGATAACTACTTTGAGATTGAAATTACCCAGCTTGAAGGTTCTTTGAATGAATTAAATTCAAAAATTGCAGAAAAAGGTGACCCGTTTTCAACACTTCAACTTGTAAATTTATCTAAGCTGAATGCTGATTTGATTTCAGCAGATTTAAAGATAGTCACAAATCAGAAAAGGCGTATCGACAAAATTATAGTAAAAGGGTATGAAAAGTTTCCTCAATCCTATATAAAGCGATTTTTAAAAATAAGGACAGGAAAAACTTTTAATTTAAATGAAATCAAATATAAGGTTGAACTTTTGGAGGATTTACGTTTTGCAAGTAAAATTAAAGACCCAGAGGTTCTTTTTACGCAAGACTCCACTACATTATATATATATGTAGAAAAAACACGCACTAACAACTTTGATGGTTTTTTGGGTTTTGGCACTAACGAGAACACTAATAAAATAGAGTTTGACGGCTATTTAGACCTAAGACTCATTAACAATTTAAACTTTGGAGAAACCCTAAACTTATTTTACAAAAGCGACGAAATTGACCAACAAACGTTTAGAGTTGATGCCGATTTACCTTATTTATTCAGCTCACCTGTTGGGTTACAAGTGGGATTGAAAATTTTCAGAAAAGACACTACCTTTTCCAATGCAAGCCAATATGCCAAGGTAAAATATCAGCTAAATACTCAACATAGTATTAGCGCAGGGGTTACGGCAACAAATTCAACAAATTTACTAGATAACGATACCGCCTCGCTCAACGATTATAAGTCCAGCTTCTATACTTTAAGCTACAATTTTACAAAACCCCAATTTTATGATCCTTTGTTTCCAATTAATTTTTGGTTCGATTTATCATCAGGGTTTGGGGACAGGGAGAATAACCTTGGGAGTCAAAGCCAAACCATTTTCAGCATAGACACTTATAAAATTTTTAATCTAAATCCCAAGAACAGTATATACACAAGATTTAATGGTTCGATTTTAACCTCAGATGATTATTTGGACAATGAGCTTTTTAGGTTTGGAGGCATCAATTCCATTCGTGGTTTTGAGGAAAACAGTTTAGTTGCCAACCTTTTTGGGGTTATAAACACAGAATATCGTTATCGCCTTAGCAACAGTATCTATGTACACTCAGTTTTGGATGCTGCCTATTTTGAAAATCAAATCACGGACATTAAAGAAAAGCTTTTTGGATTTGGTTTTGGAATAGGTTTGTTAACTAATGCCGGACTTTTTAGACTGAACTATTCAAGTGGAAAATCTGAAAATAGGCAGTTTAGGCTTTCAGATTCCAAAGTACACATAAGTTTAACGGCTTCCTTTTGATAAATATGAAATATTCCAATAAATTTGGGGCACTCCAAAAAAACAAGAAAATCTATGATAAAAAGATTACTTTTCTGCCTTACTATTTTACTTACCCTTAATTTTAGTTCAGGGCAAAATACAATGGGCACAATTTTAAATACCGAAGATGCCTATGAAGGCTACACCCTTTTTTCAACACACACTAAGGCTTACTTAATTGATAATTGTGGACGCGAGATAAACTCATGGTCAAGCACCTATCTACCTGGTAATGCTGTCTATTTATTGCCCAATGGCAATTTGATTAGAGCAGGAAGATTAGTTCAAAGCCCAGACCCAGTAGCTCTAGGTGGTGCAGGAGGTATTGTAGAAATGTTCGATTGGGATGGTAACATCATCTGGTCGTGGGTCGATAGTTCTGACACGTCTAGACAACATCATGATATTTATCCACTACCGAATGGTAATATTCTAATTTTAGCTGCTACTGTAGTTAATGGCGCTGATGCCATACAAGCTGGAAGAGACCCAAATTTACTCACAGACAACCAACTTTATAATGAACGTATTTACGAAGTTGAGCCTGTGGGTGCTACTGGTGGAAATATTGTTTGGGAATGGAATGTCATGGACCACATTATCCAAAATTTTGATGCATCAAAAGACAACTTTGGAATAGTTGAAGATAATCCAGGTAAAGTAGATATCAATTTTTTGAATGGCTTTGACCCTATAAAAAACTGGCTACACTTTAATTCCATACAATATCATGAAGATTTTGACCAAATAGTTATCAGCTCTAGGAGATTGAGTGAGATTTGGGTTATTGACCACAATACAACTACCCTCGAAGCTAGTGGAACTGCTGGAGACTTACTTTATAGATGGGGTAATCCTCAGGCCTACGGACAAGGCACTGAAACAGACAGAACATTATACGGACAACATACCGCACACTATATACCTACAGGTCTACCCAATGAAGGGAAATTGATGATTTTTAACAATGGTTTTGGCAGAATGCCAGAATATTCTCAAGTGGATATTATTGAACCTCCTGTAGATATTAACGGAGATTATACCTATGTCCCGGATACAGCTTATGGACCCGTAAATACATTTTACACATATCCTGGCACACCTCCAACAATGACATCTGATTTCTTTTCTGCAATAGTAAGCAGTGCTCGTCAATTACCAAATGGTAATATTTTAATTTGTGAAGGACGTGAGGCTCGTTTCTTTGAAATAGATTCTAACGAAAATATAGTCTGGGAATATATATCTCCTATAAGCAACGCAGACGGTACGGTATATGAGCAAGGAGACCCTTCACCACCGCCTAATAACTTTGCGTTTAGAGCAACAAAGTATGACCCGAATTATTCTGCATTTACTGGACGCGATTTAACACCAGGTGAGCCATTGGAAACCAATCCCGATTTAACAGCATGCAACAATTTGAGTGTTTCTGATTTTGAAGTTGCTATGGTAAGCTTGCATCCCAACCCTACTAAGGACAGAGTTCAAATAAATACTTCTGAGGTTATAGATAAAGTTGAAATATACGACACATTGGGAGGTAAAATTGGTGAAACTTCATCTAAAATAATAGACTTATCGAACAACTCTAATGGCATATACTTCCTTAAAATTTATTCGAATTCTAGCATAGTAAGTAAAAAGGTAATAAAGGGCTGATCTTTAAGCTAAAGATTGATTTAAAAAAAGTTATGAATTAAAATGGAAAAAGAAACTACCATATTTGGAATGCGTGCCATAATTGAAGCCATTAAATCTGGCAAAACCATTGACAAAGTATTTGTTCAAAAAGGTTTACGTAGTGAACTTTTTCAAGAGCTAGAATATTTGCTTAGGTCTGAAGGTATTAATTCAGCTTATGTGCCTGTTGAAAAATTAAACCGATTAACCAAAGGCGGAAATCATCAAGGTGCTGTGGCACAAATCTCTCCAATAGAGTTCCATAATATCGATGACTTAGTACTCAACATAATTGAGTCTGGTAAAACACCATTGTTTTTATTGCTCGATCAATTAAGTGACGTAAGAAACTTTGGAGCTATTGTACGCACCGCCGAATGTACAGGAGTATCAGGAATTATTATTCAGAAAAAAGGTGGAGCTCCCATAAATGGAGATACCGTAAAAACAAGTGCTGGGGCAATTTTTAAGATTCCGATTTGTAAGGTTGATCATATTAAGGATGCTGTATTCCATATGCAATCTTCTGGAATTAAAGTTATTGCTGCAACCGAAAAAGCAAAGGACTTTATTTATAATGTTTCTTTAAAAGAACCATGCGCCATTATTATGGGGTCTGAAGGAAAAGGAATTAACCCATCGGTTTTGAAGGTTGTTGATACACAGGCCAAGCTTCCCATTTTAGGTGAAATTGAATCGCTGAATGTCTCTGTTGCCTGTGGTGCATTTTTATATGAAGCCGTCAGACAAAGAAGTTAGCCAGTCAGTATTTTCAATCCTCAGCCTTCTTTTTAAAAATGTATCTAATATCTATTGCTGAGTTGTTTTCAAGATTTGATTTGGATTCATTTTTATCTTCGTCCTCAGGTAATGTCTCAATAAAGTTTCCATCTTCGTCAAAATGGCGCATAAAAGGATCATCGTCTTCATTATAACCTGGTTGTTCCCATATATAACGCTCGGGTTTTGCGATTTCTTTCCTGAAAATAAGTGCGAACAACGATCCTGTTATTAGACCTCCCAAGTGTCCCTCCCAAGACATACCTTCTTTTATAGGGAATACATACCAAATCATGCTTCCATATAAAAATATAACCATCAAGGACAATGCAATTAAACGGTAGTGTTTAGCTAAAATTCCTTTAAAAAATATAAAGCTCACCAACACATAAATCAATCCACTAGCTCCTATATGGTTACCAGAACTACCAATAACCCAGGTTAAAAAACCCGATAATAAAATACCGTAAATAATCACTTTCCAGGCGATTTTGTTATAGAAATAAAACAGGGCCAATGAGAGCATAAATAACGGAATTGAGTTATTATACAAATGATCTATATCACCATGTAAAAATGGGCTAGTGAGAATACCCAAAAGCCCTTCCAATTTATGAGGCTTTATTCCGTAAGATTTGATACCGAAGTCGATATTGACTTGATACCAAAATACCAACCATACCAGAAGCATCATTATTATAGGATAAATGATGATACTATTGGAAAATTTAAATTGTGGTTGTGAGGTCATTTGACATTTTAAAAAGTGTACTTCAAATTTATATCCAAAATATAAGAGCATGAAATATTGGCAGGATAATAAAATTTAACCTTTAGTATTTTGTAATTTTGAATTATGAATACTCCTTTAGCTGAAAGGCTTCGTCCAAAAACACTCGAAGATTACCTAAGTCAACAACATCTTGTAGGCAAAGAAGGTATGCTTTATAAACAAATAAAAAGTGGAGTGATACCTTCTCTTATTTTTTGGGGGCCACCTGGCATTGGAAAAACCACTTTAGCCAATATTATTGCCAATGAATCAGAGCGTCCATTTTTTAAATTGAGTGCCATAAATTCTGGTGTAAAGGATATAAGAGATGTCATAGATAAAGCCAAAAAAAGTGGCGGACTTTTTACTGCCAAAAATCCGATTTTGTTCATTGATGAGATCCACCGCTTTAGCAAGTCGCAACAGGACTCACTTTTGGAAGCTGTAGAAAAGGGTTGGGTGACTTTAATAGGTGCAACAACTGAAAACCCCAGTTTTGAAGTCATTTCGGCATTACTTTCAAGATGCCAGGTTTACACTTTAAATGCATTCAGCAAAAAGGACTTGGAAGCGTTGTTACAACGTGCCATGAAAGAGGATGATATCATTTCAAAATTAAATATTGAATTAAAGGAAACAGAAGCCCTGTTAAGATTCTCTGGAGGTGATGCCAGAAAATTACTGAACATCTTTGAGCTTTTAGTGACCTCTTTTGAGAGTGAACCGATTGTAATTACAAACGAGTTGGTAACACGACAAGTTCAAAGCAAGGCTGCTCGATATGACAAAACCGGAGAACAACATTATGATATTATTTCTGCTTTCATAAAATCCATACGAGGCAGTGACCCTAATGCTGCTGTATATTATTTGGCACGTATGATTGAGGGCGGTGAAGATGTAAAATTCATTGCCAGAAGATTACTTATCTTGGCTAGTGAGGATATTGGTAATGCCAATCCAACAGCTTTGGTTATTGCTAATAATACCTTTCAGGCGGTTTCTGTGATTGGTAATCCTGAATCTCGGATTATTTTGAGTCAGTGTGCTACTTACTTAGCCAGTTCTCCAAAAAGTAATACAGCTTATGAAGCTATAAATAAAGCACAGCAATTGGTAAAGGAAACTGGAGATTTGTCGGTACCGCTTTCTATACGAAACGCTCCAACAAAATTGATGAAAGAACTCGGTTATGGGGACCAGTACAAATATGCCCACAGCTATGAAAACAATTTTGCTGAGCATGAGTTTTTACCTGATGAGATAAAGAACACTAAACTCTATAATCCTGGCGACAATGCTCGGGAGCAAGCACAACGCAATTATTTAAAAGCGCTTTGGAAAGATAAATATGGTTACTGAAATTTTTAGAATTTAATATCCAATTCTTTTAAAACGGTGGAAGCACCATCATTCTGAGAGTACATCCACTTTATACCGCTCTTAAAAACGATAGCATCTTTTCCCTTAACTATAAAGACATCATCAGCAGCGGTTTTATATAAAGTCATAATTATTTTAGAGTCTGCATTTAATAAATGAAATCCTTGAGGAATGCTTTTTGCGTTTAGTGCGTTTTTGTTTTTAACGGGTTTCGGCTCCTCTTCTTTTACTGTTTCTTCTTTGGCTTCAACAGTTTTTTCGATTTCAACTTCCCCTACCTTTTCTAATTCATCTAATTCCTCCACTGTTTCTACAGTTTCGTTTTCTACAATATTTTCTTCTTTTTCTTTTGGCTTATAACTGTAATTCAATTTCTTAATTGACTTAAAGGCTTCGGTCAAGGCTTCTTGATGTCTTTTCTCGTGTACATTTTCACCAGACTGCCCTACTTCACTTTTTAAAACAAGTTCGCCGTTGCAATCTTTTATTACAATCTCAAGTTTGGTTTTTCGAAATCCTCCCTTTACCTCTTTTACATCTGCATACAACGCCAAACACCTATCATTAAATAAATCTTCTGGCAATTGCTCTTCGTTAAAATAAGCATCAAAACCTTCACGTTTAAATAAAACTCTAGTAAGTGTATTTAACCTGTAAGTATCTTTTCCTTTTAAAAATTCATATTGCAGTGGAATGACCACATATTTGTAATTGTTTATATCTGTCTGTGCTTTAGACTCTAATACAAAAGTGATAAGGATACTTAATATGAGAATTCTTTTCATTGTTTAAAATTTTATTTGCATTGAGTGCTTTGTAATTTCTCCGTTATTGTTTTCAAAATATACCCATTGCTTATTTTCTTTATAGACTATGGCGCTTCTACCCTCCACCATAAAAACGTCTTTGGCACTTGTCTGTATTAAAATCATAACGATCTTAGGCTCAGAATCTACCAATTGATAACCGTCTTTTACGACCTGCGCATAATAGAGATCCTCTTTAACCTTTTGTTCAATCGTTTCTTGAATCAAATCAGTTGGCACTTCCTCTTCTGGTTCTATGACCTCAATAGTATCAGGTACTTCCGCTTTTTTTGAAGAATTACTCGCCATTGTGTCAGGATTATAACTATAATCCATATCCTTAAAAGTCTCAAAAGCAGCCCTAAGGGCTTCATTGTAGGCTCTATCAAAACTCTTTAGTCTGGACTCCCCTACTTTAGACACCATTACTTCATTGCCAAAACAATCCTTGAGTATAATTTCTAGTTTTGTTTTAAAAATACCACTTTTATCGTTAGACACATCTGCCATAAGTGCCAGACATCTGTCTTTGTTTAAGTCTTCAGGCAGCTCTTCATCAATAAAATAAGACCTGTAACCATATTTGTTAAACAAAAAATTAGTTAACGAATTTAACTGATGCTCATCATCAACCTTAGAGAATTCAAACTTTTTCGGCATTAAAATATACTTGTAATCGTTAATGCTTTTTTGAGCAAATCCGCCAAAAGTGAATACAAAAATTATTATTAAAATTACTGCTACTCTATTCATGCTTTTTATAAATGGTTTGTAATCTCCAACAAACGTGTTACTTTTTTATACTTATGTTGATGCGTGTTTTTATAGTCGAAATGAATTGTGTCCATTCCTATATTATGTGCACCTTCAATATCCGCCTCTAGGCTATCACCAACCATTATACTCTCTTCTGCATTGGCATTTGCTAGGTTAATGGCAAAATTAAAAATCTTTGGATTTGGTTTTTTTACACCTACCATTTCTGAATTTGTTATGGTCGTAAAATAATCCCAAATTTTGGAATTCTTCATTTTGCGCTCCTGCGCCTCCTCAAACCCATTAGTGATGATGTGCAATTGATATTTGCTTTTAAGATAATCAAGAATTTCGTAAGTGCCCTCAAATAGGTGGTTAAAGGTCGTTAAATGGTCTATATATGCAACCGACAATTGATTAATGACCTTATCATCAACATTTATCTCAATGGCATCAAAAGCATCTTTTAGCCTAGCGTAACGCAAATCTGTCTTAGTGACACGTTCTTCTCTGTATAGTTTCCAGTACTTTAGATTAATAGGTTCGTAAACCTCTAGAAAATCCTCAAGTTTTGCATCGATATTATTGAGTTCAAAGATTTTTTTGAAGGTCAAACCTGAGTTCTTGTCAAAGTCCCAGAGTGTATGGTCTAAATCAAAAAAAACATGTTTTATATTGCGTTTCATTCAGCAGATTCTAGTATTAAGTTAAACAGTGACCTAAAGCCATCCCAACGGCTTAAATCACTGAACGTATAATTATGGAATATTGGCGTAAAAGTTCCGTTAACAGCTTTAACCTCATTAATTAACCTTTGCAAATGTTCCTCTTTATCTAATTGGGATTGATATTTCAGTAAAGCAAAATCCAAACAATGATATGGGTTTATTCTTAATGGTGTTTGTGTTTCGTAATCTAGATCATAAAACTGAAATGGTGTGCATGTACCAGCTCTAAATCCAAGCGTATCTATATAACCCATGGTAAAATCTTGATTGATTTCCAGCTCAATTAAATTTCTATAAGATTGCGGAAGGTTTAATTTAGAAAAGGAATGTCTAACGGCCTTTAAGTCCGTATTGATGATCCCTTCCATTTTTTCCTTTTCTTTCTTTAATAGCAAAATATCCTCAAGGGCAAAATAAGAAGCTTTAATCCCAACATCGCAATAATCTGCAACGGATTTTATAAGTGATACAAATTCCTTTTTGTTGGTACTGATATTTTTGTCGTAAGTAGAATAGTCTCCAATTAAGAACAGCACCATAAATCTAAAATCGCATTGTTTTTGTCTGGCAATAATCCACTTAAAGGTATCGTAAGGGTCGCGCTTAAAACCCATTAGCACCAAATAACGTTGGTACAATTGTTTTAATCTAAACCTACCTACATCTGCAAAAGTACCTCCAATAGTACGCAACAGTCCTTTTTTTCTAAAATAATAAGCCGTTGGTACATCAATAACCGGCTGAATTTTATAACGGCGTGTTGGAAAATCGAAATCAGGAAAACGATTTTTTAGCACAGCCAATAACTTATAGGCCCAAATATCAACCACAGGTTGACTTAAAAAACGATGCTTATAAGCCACACTTTCTTTCGCCATAAATCGTCCGTAATCGTCCTTAACATGCGGTAAGTATTCTTCATATCTACTCAGTAGATAAAATGAAGCCGCAAAAATATCAAACGGTAAATCGCTACGCTCGCTTGCTGCAAAAAATCCTTTGGTATTATCCCACTGTTGAACACTAATATCAATATCTGACAAACCTTGCTCAAATAACAACTCATGGCTTCTTATAAACAATTCGTTGCTCAACGGTTGTTTGGCATAAGACATTTTTAGGCTATCGTGGGCAATAAAATCCTCAACCTTAGATGTAAACTTTACATTAAGGCCTAATATACGTTTGCAAATATGCTTAAAAACATACTTTAGACGTGGTGTGATTTTATGGGTATAAACTAATAACATTGCTTCAGTTTGCGGTGTTCAGTTGCTGCATGCGTTTTAAAAATTAAAGAATACCTTCATCAGCAAAACTAAAATACGCTTTCTCGGTAACAATAAGATGATCCAATACTTTTATATCCAAACTTTGGGCGGCAGCTTTCAATTTTTGGGTAATATCTTTGTCCGCTTGGCTTGGTTTCAATGTTCCAGATGGATGGTTATGGCACAATATCAAAGCCGTAGCTCCAACTTCTAAAGCCGTTTTTAGCACTAAGCGCACATCTACCAAAGTCCCTGTAATGCCTCCTTTGCTCAATTGGTTTTTCTGAACGACTTTGTTTGAGTTATTAAGGTAGAGTATCCAAAACTCTTCGTGTGGCAGTTCTCCCAAAATAGGTTGCATAACATCAAATACCGAACGGCTTGAGTCTATTTTATCTAGCCTTACAGCATCCTCAAGGCGTCTTCTTCTACCCAACTCCATAGCTGCTGCAATGGTAATGGCCTTGGCTTCACCGATACCTTTAAATTCCATTAATTGCTGTAAGGATAGTTTCCCAAGGGCATTGAGATTGTGATCTACACTAGCCAAAATACGTTTGCATAGATCCACGGCACTTTCTTCTCTACTACCCGAGCCAATAAGAATTGCCACAAGCTCTGCATCACTTAAAACGGCTTTTCCTTTGTCTCTCAATTTTTCTCTTGGCTGGTCATCTTGTGACCAATTTTTAATGGAGAACGAATTTGAATTTTCCGACATGCTCTAAAGATAAAAAATTGTAAATTTAAGCAACTAAATAAAGTAACATTTATCACATGAAATCCATATTTGAAGACAGTACATACAACGAAATCAAATCGAGAATCCAAAACCTCAATGAAGACTCCCATGCTCAATGGGGAAAAATGAACGTGGGTCAAATGGTATGGCACTGCCAAGGTCCTTTAAATATTATCCTTGAAAAGAACGATTATGGCATGAAGCCAAGTTGGCTCGCTAAACTCTTCTTCAAGAAGTCGCTTTATAACGATAAGCCATGGCGGAAAGGATTGCCAACAGCCAAATTCTTAAAAACTCAAGACCATAAGGATTTCAACGAAGAAAAGACCAAGCTTGAGGCCTTAATTGATGAAACCTATGCCCAAAAAGACAAGTCGGAATGGAAACCTCACCCAGCTTTTGGATATTTTACAGCGCAACAATGGGGACAGATGCAATACAAACATTTAGATCACCACTTAAGGCAGTTTGGAGTATAAACAAATTGTCTTGCTGAATACATTTCAGCAACTTAACACCTAACAACAATAAGATCCTGAAACAAGTTCAGGATGACAAAAAATGAACTATCCTCCAAAACATCATCAAGACGATAACCTCGATCACATGATTGAGGTCATAAAAACCTACCCTTTGGCTACTGTAATCTCTGTCAAAGACAATACCCCCTTAATTACACATTTACCGTTAATCTATAATGAAGAAGGTAAACTCATTGGTCATATAGACATTTACAACCCACAGACCAAATTGCTAAAGGACAATAACGATGTCACTGTAATTTTTGGTGGACCACAATGTTATATTTCGCCTACAGTTTATGCTACAATGCAATTACCTACCTGGAACTATATCAAAGTACATCTAAAAGGAAAGGTAAAGGCTATTGAAAGTAAAGCAGCTTTAAAAAAGTCACTGATCACCATGACCGAATTTCTTGAAGCACCAGACCACAACTATGTTTTAGAACCAAACAACCCTAGATTGGATAAAAACCTCAACTATATTGAAATGTTTGAAATCAGCATTACTGAATGGGAAGGCAAATTTAAACTCTCACAAGATAAAAACCCAAAAGATAAAAGACTGGCTCGTGAGGAATTAATAAGAGCCAATCAAGAAAGTATTAAACAATTTTTGGATAAAGTATTCTGAAAATCAGTAACTTTAAAGGGCAGTTTTTAAAAAACCAAAACCATGAAAAATCTTAAAAAAGAAGACATTAAGCAAGAAGTGTTTGATCTTTACGATGACTACGCACACAATAAACTCAACCGCAGACAATTTGTTGAAAAACTCTCACTTTATGCTGTTGGCGGTGTTACGGTGGCTTCACTTTTAAGTTTTATGTCACCCGATTATGTCAATAGCTTAACGGTAAAACCCGATGACCCAACTTTAGATTCTAAATTTATTGAATACGAATCCCCAAAAGGTGGTGGAACCATAAAAGGGCTACTATCAAAACCCAAAAATTTAGATGGCAAATTGCCTGGTGTTGTTGTTATACACGAAAATAGAGGACTCAACCCTTATGTAGAAGATGTGGGAAGACGTACTGCAAAAGCCAACTTTATCTCTTTGGCTCCAGATGCATTATCGCCATTGGGAGGCTACCCAGGAAATGATGATGATGGAAGGGAAATGCAAAAAAAGCGTGATCGCAATGAAATGCTCGAGGATTTTATCGCTGCATACCACTACCTTAAAAACCATGAAAACTGCAATGGCAAAGTTGGTGTTGTTGGTTTTTGTTTTGGTGGCTATATGTCTAATATGATGGCCGTACGCTTGCCAAATCTAGGCGCTGCAGTTCCTTATTATGGCAGACAGCCAGAAGATGAAGATGCCAAAAAAATTAAGGCTCCACTTCTGCTCCAATATGCAGAGTTAGATACTAGGGTCAATGCTGGTTGGCCTGCCTACGAAAAGGTTTTACAGGAAAACGACATCGAATACCAAGCCTATATCTATCCTGATGTAAATCATGGATTCCATAACAATACCACACCACGTTACGATAAAGAGGCAGCGCAACTATCCTGGGAACGGACAATTGCATTTTTTGATAAGCATTTAAGATAATATCTGGGTTTTGAAAAGCGTCTTGTAAGGTTTCGTAGATAATGGAACTAATGTATCTTTGCAATCCATTTTGAAACCTACCTGAATATGCAAGATTCTAAAATGCTCAATTATATAAAAGACGTATTAAAAAACCTACCAAGCGATTGGTTAAACCTAACGACACATCGTTTAGACATTTACAACGAAAAGCTGGCAAAAACCCAATTCATTGCACAGTTTGAAAACCTTTATAATCAAGCAGTTTCTAACACCGAAGCTTTAAGCAAACTACCAACGGCTTACGATTATATAAGACTTGGTCATCCGCTGTCTTCGGTATTAGAATGGACCATCGCCAAACTCAACAATGTTAATGCCGAAAATGTCATTAGTTTTTCTTCGGAAACTATGCCAGTATTAGCTGTTTTGCGCACCAATTTGTTAGCCAGCAGAAACACAAGAATTCTATATACCGAAAGCTTGCCTAAAGCGTTTAATGCAGAACTTCTAAAATCGGTGTACAATTATAATTTTGAAGTTGAAAAGGTTAAAAATTTAGATACAATTGAAACTTTTGAAGGATCAACAATCTTGATTTCTAACTATCAGAGTATCGAATCTAATACTTCAAATGATGACATAGACTTTTACGTAAATCTGTATGAAGGTTTAGGTAGTGTACTATTAATTTCTGGAAAAGCTAAAACCAGTTTCATCTCAGACATACAACATGTAAGACGTCGTGAAACCATTGCCATGACACCAGCCAACTGCTTAGTGGCATTAAAAGCATACGCTGAACAAGGTACTTTTTTACCAGAAAATCTAGACACTAAAAGTCATAAAACTGCTGTAAAATCCATAATCAATGATATCAATGCAACTTCAGGCGAAGCCTTGGTAGCATCAAGTGGTTTGTCGATGCAGTATGCCATAATGATGGGGTTGATTAACGATGCCCAAAAACAATATCCAGGCAAAGCCATAAAATTTGTGGTACCTCCAAATTGTTATGGTGGCACCAACGACCAAGCCAGACGTGTAGCTGCATGTATGGAAAATGTCGAAATTGTGGACCTACCTGTAGATGGAGACAACGATATGGTAAATAGCGTAGAAAACGTATTGTCGCAACTCGCCAAAGAAGATGCCATACCGTACATTATTGTAGAAATCCCAACCAATCCACGTGTGGAAGTACCAAATCTTAACGATTTAAAAGCGGCTTTAAGTAAGGAACGCCAAACACCTACTGGAGATGTTGCGATTGCGCCTGTATTTATTTTAGACCAGACGTTTTGCCCTAACGTACAATTCTTAGGTGATGATGGTATATTGTCTGGCGTAAAAACAATTGCTTATGTCAGTGGCTCAAAATTCCCGAGTGGAGGAAAATGTACAGCTGGCTATTGCGTTGCCAATGCCAAAGCAGAGCATTTAATTCAGTCTATCGCCACACATCTTGAGCTTTGCGATAACGAAGCCACAGCTTTACAATACCAAGTTTTAGCAGCGCAAATGCCTTCTATGCTAACGCGTATTGCAGACGCTTACAAAAACACAAGAGGCTTTGTAAACTATATTCAGGAGGTTTTACCACAGGCCAAAATCAATTTTGTTTCAGAGGAATTAGCAGCACAAGGCTTTACACCTTCTGTGTTTTCGTTAGACTTACCTACAAAAGGTAACACGGATGAAGAACGTGAACAGTATAAACGCGCATTGAATCTTAGGTTGATTAACCTTATGATTACCAAAATCCCAAACGAAAGTAAATATTGCGTCAGTTACGGTCAATTAAAAGGTTGTTATTGGACCATACCAGCCACCTCAACACAAGGTACCACAAAAGAAGGTGATAAAGATTATATTGCACGTGTTTCTGTTTCACCAGATTTGGATTTGGAAAAGCATAAGGAGGTGTTTAAAGAGTTTGTTGAAGAGATTTAAATAATAGTATTCAAGTTTTTACAATTTGACTTTCCCAAAAATTTCAACGAACTTCGCTATCGTCTGATATAAGTCTGTTGCAAAGCTAAGTCGAAGTATTGAAACGACGTTATATCATTAAGGTTGTAGCAAATTGAAGAAATTAATGGCCTAAAGAATATTTAAGTAGTAACGAATGAAAATTAAAAAGAGATATATTGCTTTATTATCAATCGGAGTGATATTCGTTCTGAACACATATTTTCCCTCATGGTTGATAACAGGTTCGTATACAAGCAGCGTTGTTGACCCATTTGCTGCGGGCGGTATTAATAATAATGAAAAGTTAGAAATTTATGCAGACGGGACTTTTAAAGGTGATACTTGGGGGCAAGAAACTTGGAGTTTAGAACATGGACTCAAAGGAACAAGAATTGATTTTACATTCAATAATGAAGGTTACAACACTTATTTCTATCGGAGAATGTTTTTAAGTAAACCGAGAATAGTAATCTTTAGAGACCTTAATTCGGAATTTTTAAAAGATTAAAAACTTGCCACAAAACTATATATGGCAAATAGGCCATACAATCACATATGAAAGCCCTGTGCCACTTCCAAACACAATTTTCAAAAAATGGATTCCTGCCTGCGCAGGAATGACAAAAATAATAAGATCCTGAAACAACACTTCGACTGCGCTCAGTGTGACAATTCAAGAATGACAGAGCTAATTGATTAGTGACTTCACCTCATCAAAATCCAAACCACCATAATTTCCAGAACTCATTAACAACAGCGATTTATTTTCAAAATTTTGAGAGAACAAAAAGTCCTTAAACTCTTTTGGATTGGTATAAATGATTAAATCATCACGTTCAAAGGCATCAGCGATTTGCTGTTCAGTAACTTCCTCTAGTTTTTTTATTTCAACAGCATGTGGTGAATAGAACACCACAGCAACATCTGCTGCATCCAGAGCACCTTTATATTCTTTTAGGAATTCGGCATTTAAGCTACTATACGTATGTAGTTCTAAACAAGCGACTAAAGTTCTATCGCTGTATTGTGCTTTTACCGCCTTAGTCGTAGCTTCTACCTTACTTGGCGAATGTGCAAAGTCCTTGTATGCTACGCTTTTTGAGGTTTCAGCAATTTTTTCCAAACGCTTGCTTGCACCTTTAAAGGTTGCAATGGCTTCGTAAAAATCATCCTCGTCAATACCCATATGTTGGCAAATCCATTTGGCGCCAGCCAAGTTGTTCAGGTTGTGTGCACCAAAAACTTCGATTGGCATTGGTCCTTCTGGAGTTTCGAGAAGGGTTTCACCATCTTCAACCGTGTATTCTGGAGTTTGGTAGGCCAACTTTCTAATTTGGTTTTCTGAGGCTTCCACTACACGCTTTACTTCTTCATCTTCCTCGTTGTAGTTAATACTTCCGCCTGTGACAATGGAATCCACAAAAGTCTTAAACTGTTCCACATAGTTTTCATATGTTGGAAATACATTAATGTGATCCCAAGCAATACCACTCAACAACGCAATATTGGGTTTGTACAAGTGAAATTTTGGACGTCTGTCAATTGGTGAACTCAAGTATTCATCTCCTTCGAGTACAATAAAATCGTTATCCTCAGTGAGTTTTACCATAACATCAAAACCTTCCAACTGCGCACCAACCATATAATCCACATCTTTATCGTGATAATGCATCACATGTAAAATCATTGAGGTAATGGTTGTTTTACCGTGGCTACCACCAATAACGACACGGGTTTTGTGCTTTGATTGCTCGTACAAAAATTCAGGATAACTATAAATTTTTAAACCGAGTTCTTGAGCTTTCAACAATTCAGGATTATCGGCTTTGGCATGCATACCCAAAACCACAGCATCTAATTCTGAAGTGATTTTTTCTGGAAACCAACCATAGGTTTTTGGCAACAAACCTTTAGCCTCCAACCGTGATTTAGAGGGATCAAAAATTTCATCGTCACTACCAGTGACGTTGTATCCTTTATTATGAAGTGCCAAAGCGAGATTGTGCATGGCTGCACCGCCAATGGCGATAAAATGTACGTTCATGAAACAAATATCAAATTACAAATCTCAAATTCCAAATTACAACAACTAATTTTCAATTTATTTGTTCGTAAGTAGTGGAGAATTAAAGCGTAGCTATCTGTCATTTCGAGCGTAGTCGAGAAATCTTCGAAATATGATGCATCTCGACTACGCTCGATGTGACAGAATGGACAAAAGACCTGTCACAGGTTTCGAAACCTGTCAGGTCTCCATCAAACGAAAACTAAAACTCCGGATTCACAGCCAAACGATTAAATAACTTTGCTTTGGTATTGAAGAATTTATTTTGAATTTCAATGGCTTTTAATTGTCCATCAATCAATTTAGACTCACGGGAATTGACCAAAAACAACGAACTTTCTCCCAATTGAAACTTACGTTCTTCGGCTTGGAGCATCCTTTGGTAATCGGATACCATCTCTAGCGTGATTTCGTTTTGGGTAGTATAAGATTCCAACTCTTGTTTTAGAGCATTGATTTTATTTTGCAAGTTTACTCGTGTGGCATCAATTTCAAATTCGGTATCGCTTTGTTTGATACGTGCCAGCTTTAAATCACCTCGTTCCTTACGGAGAAACAGCGGAAAACTGATATTAAGACCACCTTTATATTCGGATGTATTGAATGTTCTGGCTACTTCTGGGGTTTCCGTTATGAAATTATATTCCACATCGATTTTTGGCAATAACTTGTTGGCTTTTAAACGCGTATCAACCTCTAAGCTTTGCAACTTGTAATCAAGAGATACCATTTTAGGATGCGCCTCAATAATCGTTTCTTCGCTTTGCAATTGCGAGATATTAAAAGTTGCGTCTACAATGGGTTCCGTATCCACATCTGGAACAACATTGGGTTGTAACTCCACTGGAACATTATTTTCTAACCATAGAAAATTTGAGAGCTCCAAAGCCGTTTTTATTAACTTTACCCTAGACTGTTCTAAGCTCAGTTTTCTGTTGTTTACCGCTATTCTGGCTTCTGTGGCATCAATTTCGGCATTTTCCCCAACCTCCACTCCTTTTAAAACACCTTGATAGCGTTGTTGGGCATTGATCAAGAAATTCTCGAACAACTGTAATTCATTATAGGCCTGCAACCATTTAAAGTAAACCAAAGAGGCCTCATACAAAATCTGGTTGACAAATATATCGCGATCTGCCTTGGCCTGCTCCCGAAACAATTTAGCTTGTTTTAAAGCTGCCATTCTGTTATTAATCAAAAGCCCTTGACCAAGTGGCACGGAAACACCAGCACTATACAATCCATCTTCAGGCACAAAGGCTTGAGGGTTTAGAAAGTCACCTGAATTCTCTTCAAAAGTAGCTTTTAACTCAACACCGTACCAAGTCGGAATTTTAAACATCCCATTTAGTCTGTCAAAATATTCTGTATTCTTGAATTTCTTTCTGTCATAGTCCACCTCCAATTTTGGGTCGAATGCTCCACGGGACTTCATCAGTTTTGCCTGACTTTCGTCAATGACCAATTCTGCTTGTTTTACAATAGGGTGAAACTTCTTTACATAGCCCAAATACTCATCAAAACGAAGTACATTAGATAATTCTTCGGTTTGTGCAAAACCATATGCGCCAAAACAAATACAAAGTACTGTCACTAGATATTTCATCTGTTATTTTGTTTTAGTGTTTGACGTTGCCTCTGGCTGATAATAGTTCGGTGGAAAACCGTTGAGTTTTCGCCATAACTCAAACCAAATTGGAACATCATCCAATAATGCCATGGTAAAGGCGCCTGAGCCTGCTCTTATGTCCTTTGGCCAAGGATTGTCTTCCTCGTCTGGTGCCAACAACACTCTAAACTTGCCATTATCACTTATAAAGTTCTCAACAGCAACCACCTTTGCTCCATAGGTTCCGTAGGAGACATTTGGCCAACCACTAAACACAATTGCTGGCCAACCATCGAACTGTACCCTAACTTTTTCTCCAATGTTGAGCAATGGCAAATCTATAGGCTCAACAAAAGTTTCTACCGCCAAATCTACTTGTGCTGGCATAATACCAACCAGAGCCTCACCTTCTTTAAAGGTTTGCCCTACTCCACCTCTAAGCGCTTTATTGATATAGCCATCGTAAGGTGCAGTGATATACTGTAATTGGTTACGCATTTTATAATTGGAATACTCATTGTCTAGCTTTGACACTTGTGCTTCAGTATCGAACTGACTGGATTGGGCCGTAAACTTATCGCTTTGCGCTTTTGAAATCTTATCAGCATACTCGGCATTGACACGAGAAATTTCGTATTGCGCATTAATCACCTCGTTTTTACTTGCTAGTAATTTATTTTCTTGAGAAATTAATTTGGCTTCCGTCTCCTGAAGCTTTAACCGCTTATTCTCAACATCTTGAGTAGATTTAAAGCCTTCGCTCTCTAAGGTTGCTGTACGATTGTACTGGCGTTGTGCTATTTGTTTGTTGGTTTTGGCAGCTTCTAAATCAATACTATCACTCTGTACTTTGAGTTTCGCCTGCATCAATTTATTTTTGGCTTGCTCTAATTTTAATTTTCTCTCATTTGTTAAAGCGGCTATTTGCCGGTCTAGCGCTTTCACTTTTTCACCGTAAGAACCAACAGATAATGCTTTTGCATCACGTTGCTGTGCTGTTCGTTCTACTAAATTAGGGTCGAAATATTCGCTTTTGATTTCAGAGATTTTCATAATGGTATCACCCTTTGCCACAAAGTCACCTTCACGCACAAACCACTGTTCTATACGACCAGGAATTGGAGATTGAATGCTCTGTGGACGTTGATCTGGAGTTAATGTTGTGACTTGACCTCTACCTGTAATATTTTGTGTCCATGGTAGAAATAAAATAACAATCCCTACGATAGTGAACACACCAAGAAATCGATTAAAATACTTATAATAGCGCCCGTGGAAAACACGTTTTCCTGATTTAGAATCGGAAATATCCACAGATTTATTAAGTTGGTTATGTGATATATTTAGCATCTTCTTTCTTTTTAAATGATTTCACCTTTGTTGAGTGTAATTGTCTGTGTGCAGTTACTTGACCAATCGTTGTTTGTACTCACAACTATTAAAGTCCAAGGGTTAGCATCGTCAGTTAGGAAGTCAACGATTTTCTTCACTTCATTTTGCTCAAATTGCTCTAATGGGTCTTCTAAAATGAGTATTTTGGGCCTATCTACGATAGCTCTCGCCAATACAATTTTTTTAGCCACGGTAAAAGAAATCTGTTTGCCTTCTGGATAGAGCACTGTATTTACACCTTGAGGACTTTCCTTGATAAATTGCGTTAATCCAACATTTTCAATTGCCCACATTAATTGTTCATCTGAGATTTCTTTATTTCCAAAAGTTATGTTCTCCCTTATGGTGCCCTCAAAAGGAGTTTCATCTGCCAGCGACATTCCAAAATGGGCTCTGTAATGATTTAAGTTTATATTGCTGAGCATATATTTATCGAGATATATTTTACCTTTGGAAGGTTCTATGACCCCTCCAATTAATCGCAATAAACTCGATTTACCCGATCCACTTTCTCCTTTTATCAAAATACGACTCTTAGGGTAAATTTTTAATGAAATATTTTTTAGAATATCCTCTTCCCTATTCGGAACGCTATAATAGACGCCGTTCAGTTCTATACAAAAATCATCTTTAAACTCAGGTTTATCTCCATTGTGCATTTCTAATTCCTTGTCCACCACCTGACCCATTTTTTCTAAGGATGTCAATACATCGTAAAAGGATTCTAAACCAAGAATTAATTTTTCAACTGAACCGATAACCAAAAGAATGATAATTTCAGCGGCGACAAATTGTCCAATATTCATCTCTTGATTTAACACCAACAAACCTCCAATCAACAACAGGCCAGCCGTGACAATTACCTTAAAGCCTATCATTTGTATAAATTGTAAAACTAAAATCTTAAAGTGGCTTTCCCTAGCTACTAAATAGTCGTTCACCAACTCGTCATTTTTATCAATGGCAAGGCTTGTTTTCCCTGAAAGTTTAAAGCTTACAATGGCTCTAGCAACCTCCTGAATCCAGTGCGCTACCCTATATTTGTTTTGTGATTCCATTAAGCTTGTTTCCATCCCTTTTTTTGCTGTGAACTTAAACACCACATAAACCAACAAAAGCAACAGAATGCCAAAAGCGATAAAAAATGGGTGGTAAAAGGACAGTAAAATCAAGGAGAAAATAATCTGTAAGACAGCAGCGGGAATATCCACCAATATCTTGGCCAAACCTTTTTGAATGTTCAGGGTATCGAAAAAACGATTTGCTAACTCTGGCGGATAGTAATTGCGCAATTCATTCATTTTTATCTTTGGAAACCTATACGTAAACTCAAACGAGGCCCTAGTAAAAATACGTTGCTGAATGGTTTCGATAATACGCATTTGCATAAGCTGCAATATGCCCACAAATGCGACCCCTACTGTAACCAAAATAACTAGTATAATCCAAGAAGTACTTACTTGAGCTCCTTGGATTAAGTTAACTATGGCTTGTATTCCTAATGGTAAAGTCAAAGCTAAAATCCCAGAGAATACAGCATAATAAATCACTTGTAGTAAATCTCGCTTTTCTAATTTTAAAAGGCCTACGAGCCTTTCCCAAGGAGACATTAATTCTTTATTGTTCATACCTAATTGGCTATAGCATTAATGGTTAAATCTTTGAAAAATTCTGTTGGAGTGGTTTTAGAATCACAATCGGTTATGGACCTAAAATGTTCTTTAAGAAAATGTTGATGAAGCGCACCTTCTACAATTGTACTTGCCAAACTAGAGGCGAACTTATAATTCGGATTGACATTTGAAATCATATCACTCAAGCGTTTTATCAATCGCTTATAGACTACAAAGTAGCCCTCTTTGTTTTCTGCATCTACCTCTTTGGTTAAATACGATTTAGAATACTCATTGATAATTATTTTATTGAGCACAACCTCGTTGACATGTGTAAACATCACATCCTCCTCAATAGTTTTGGTAACAATTTCAATGGCTCTAAAGAGTTTCTTTTTTTCATCCGGCATGTTGTGAGTGGCAAAAACCAATTGATACTCGACCCATGCCCAATACCATGAAGTTAAATACAATAAGAGCTTATGTTTACTTTCAAAGTAACGATAGATTGAACTTTCGTTTGAACCGATTTTAGCACCTAACTTTTTAAACGTAAAATCGTCGAATCCAATCTCATCAATAAGCAAAATACTATGCTCTATTATACGCTTACCCAAATCAGAAGACTCTGGATCTTTGATAAATATTTTATCAGGTACTGCTATTTTTAAATTTGAAAGTAAATTTATCATAATCAAAATATTTAATTGCAAAGATAATAGTATTACTATTAATTTTAAATTTTTAACAAAAAATTATGCTAGTAAAGTACTAGCATAAAACATGATATAACTTCAAAATTTTGGCCTACAGCCCTTCTATGGCTTCTTTTTCATCTTTAAACACCTCTATTTTTGGCAAACCCGTAATGGCTTTGTCAATCCATTTCAATGCCTCTGTTTTATTGTTTTTGTGTTTGTAGATTTGCGCTAATCTGTAATAAGCCCATTCCTTTGGCACACCATCTTTAGCAGAATGGTTAGACAAATACGCCTTTAGACACTTTTCCCCTTTTTCTAATTGCAGGTTGTAATCAGCACATACTTTGCCTATTTGGTAATGCATGGCATTCCGCTGATGTTTTTGCTGGGCTTCTTCAAGGTTACCAATGGCCTCGCTGGGTTTATTTTGGGTTTCGTAAAAATTGGTCAGTTTTTCATAACAAGTCACTGAACCACCAACTTTAATGGCGAGTTTATAATATTTTTCCGCAAGCTCAGGTTCGTCATCATATTCGTAAACGTAACCTTTGGCGAGATAACCATCTACCTTTGATAGTTTTTCTAACTCATTGGCATATTTTAAGGCTTTAGAATTACTTCCTCCAACAATACCAGGAAGAGACACATATAACTCAACCAAAGCCCAACGTGTATCGATATGCTTTGGATCTAGTTCCGCTGCTTTTAAAAACGCCTCCTTAACGTCTCCAATAATTGTCAGTGCTTTTATTTTACTTACGCTCAAGGCCTTCATGCCCAAGGCACCTCCATATTTATAATGGTAATTCGCATTGCTTGGATAAGCGTCTTTTAATTTCTCATATTGTGCAATAGCTTCATCCCATTTTTTTTGGTGTCCAAAGGCATCACCCAAAAGCTCTATAGCTTCTTTGTCTTCTTTGTTAGACTGAAGATAGGCCTGCATTTCTTGCTCGGCTTTTTTAAAATTTTTATCAGCCAAATAGGTTTTTGCCTTCTCTTTGGATGCTTGCGAAAAACATAGTGAAGACACAAAGAAAATCCACAGGAATTGTTTCATTGGTTTAAGGGCTTTTTTTTTCAAAAATACAATTTAATAACGTTTCGTTTCACTTACAAATTGTTTAACTTAACTCATTGAAAAGCCATATTGACCCTTTTTGGCTTTTTTTGGAATGCCTTTTGAAGGTATTTTGTACAAAACGGAACATATACATGAAAACTTATATCTCAATACTAATGCTGATTTGCTTTGCTTCTTTTTCTAACGCCCAAAATGATTTTGACAGTCAATGGGAAAAAGTCACAGAACTCGAAAAAGAGGGACTCACTAAAAGCGCGGCAGAGCTGGTTAACACTATCTACAAAACCGCTAGTGAAGCTAAGAACAAGCAACAGCAGATTAAAGCTTTATTGCACAAAAGCAAATATATGCTTGTACTCGAAGAAGAAGCACAACTCAACATTGTCAATCTCTTTAAATCAGAAATTGAAGCTACGGACAACATCGTCACTAAGCACCTTTTAGAAAATATGCTGGCAACCATGTACTGGCAATATTTTCAACAGAATCGATACAAGTTTTACAATCGCACTAAAACAACCGAAAAAGTAGATAATGTGGACTTTAGGACTTGGGATTTGGAAACCCTGTTTCAAGAAATTCACTTTTACTACCAACAGTCCTTAAAAAATGGTTTATTGCTTCAACAAGAAGCCTTGGAGAAGTACAGCTTATTATTACACGAAGCTGAAGATTCCAAAACCTACAGACCAACACTGTATGATTTATTGAGCCACAATGCGCTTCAATTTTATAAAACCAGTGAAAACAGCATTACCCAACCCGCTTATAAATTCATAATTGACAATTCTGAATTTATTGCAGATAGTGAAAAATTCATCAACTTAAGTTTTAAGTCCAAGGATTCCACATCGCTTCAACTTCATGCCTTAAAGATTTATCAAAACCTGTCAAAGTTTCATCGTAATGATGCAACAACAAAAGCATTCGTTACTGTTGATATTGAACGCTTAAAATTTGTAGCCCAACATGCCACCTTTAACGATAAGGAAGAGCATTTGCTCAAAACTTTAAAAGGAAAAGCTGAGGCCTTAAAAAACAATCCACTTTCAGCCCTTTATAATTTTGAAATTGCTTCACTTTACAGAGAATTGGGGAATCGCTACAACAGCAACCCAAATCAAGGAGAAATAGACGACACTCATCGTTGGAAATTAAAAGAGGCATTGGAATTGTGCAATAGCGTCATTTCCAAATACCCAGAAAGTGATGGCGCAAAACAATGCGAAATTTTAAAACAACATATTTTACAGCCTAACATAAGGCTTCATGCTGAGGAATACATTCCCGTAAATTCTCCATCCAGAATTTTAGTGATCTACAAAAATCTCAAGTCCTTAGATTTCACAATTTACAAAGTCACCAAAAGTCAGTTAGAAGCACATAACAAAATTTACAATGCTACAGAAAAGAGTAGGTTCTTCCAGAAGTTAAGTCCACTGAAATCATTTTCGAGCACTTTAAAATCCGAAGGTGACTACCAAGAACATAGCACAGAAATCATCGTGCCAGAATTGCAAAATGGTCTTTACCTAATAAAAGCAGATACTAAAATCGATGATGTTTTTGCATCTTCACATATTCAGGTTACGGATTTGGCTTTAGTGGAAAGCAATGAGAATGATGCCGTGAACTATCAACTTATCAATAGAACCAGCGGAACACCTATTGTAGATGCCACCATAAAAATCACCTACCAAAATAACAGAAACAAACGCTTGTCCAAAACTTACAAAACAGACCGTTTTGGAAAATTTAAGTTCGATAAGGACAGTAATTACTACATGCAGGTTGAAATTCTTGCATTATATAAAGACGAAACCGCCTACTTTGGCGAGTATCATTTTGGCAGATCATACGAAAGACGAGAAAATAACGATACACAATACAATGTGTTTTTATTTACAGACCGAAGCATATATAGACCAGGACAAACGGTTTATTTTAAAGGCATTGCCACAGCAACTAAAAATGAAAATACAGAAGTTAACACCAACAGAAACGCATCTGTTAAACTTAGAAACGTTAATGGTGAAGAGGTAGGCGACTTACAACTAAAAACCAATGAATTTGGCTCAGTCAGTGGTGAGTTTATTTTACCAAGTGATGGGTTAACAGGTAGCTACACCTTAGTTATGGATTGCGGAATAAAAGGTTACACATATTTTTCGGTTGAAGAATATAAACGTCCAAAATTTAAACCTGAATTTAAACCTATTACCGAAACCTTTAAAGTCAACGATAGCATTACCGTAAAAGGAATTGCAAAGGCCTTTGCTGGCAGTAACATTACCGATGCCAAAGTGGTTTATCGTGTAAAGCGTCAAGTGCAATACCCAAGTTGGTGGTATTGGAGACGACCAGGTTATTACAATGCTGAAGCGCAAGAAATAACCTTTGGAGAGGACAAAACAAATGATAAAGGCGAGTTTGAAATTACCTTTAAGGCCATACCAGATGAAACCGTCAACAAAGAAAACCTTCCTGTCTTTAGATATGAGGTTACGGCTGATGTTACAGACATTAATGGCGAAACACGCTCTACCTCAACGGTTGTAAATGTTGGTTATCACGCTATGACTTTGCAGATTTCAGTCCCTAACCAAATTAATAAGTCCAAGAAAGACATTGAGATAACTCTAAATTCCATGAATTTAAATGGAGAGGAAGTTCCTGCGAAGGGTACCTTAAAAGTATTTAAGTTAGAAGCTCCTGAAAGCGTTTTACGTTCTCGACCTTGGAATGCTCCAGATTTTCAGGTAATTTCTAAAGAAGAATTTAAGCGTCTATTTCCGCACGACCCATACAACGACGAACATTTAATGACCAATTGGAAAAAGGGCAAAGAAGTATTTAGCACCAATTTTGATACCGAAAAGGAAAAGATCATCACATTAAAGAAATTGAGAAAATGGGAATCTGGTCAGTATATCATCATTGCGGAAAGCCAAGATAAATTTGGACAACACGTAAAAGCTGAAGCTTACACCTCATTGTTCAGTAATGATGATAAAACCGTTGCAGACAACCAACTCTTTGAAGCTTCACTAGACAAAGACAGTTACAAAGCTGGCGACATTGCCAAATTGACGCTAGGCTCAGCTGCAAAAGATATAACCGTTACCGTTGAAGTTGAAAAAGACAATGATATTATAGAAACACAATTGGTAAAGTTGAACAACTCCAAACAAACCATTAGCATTCCTATTTTAGAAGGTGATTTAGGTGGTTTTGAAGTGCACGTTAGTCTTGCAGCCTTCAACAGTTATGTGTCGCAAAGTTTTAGAGTTAATGTACCATATCCTAAAACCGATTTAGAGATTGAAACCACCGCTTTTAGAGACAAATTGCAACCAGGACAAGATGAAACTTGGAGTTTTAAGATTAAAGGGCCAAAAGGAGATAAAGTTTCTGCTGAACTTTTAGCAAGTATGTACGATGCATCTTTGGATGAGTTTAGAACACACGACTGGAGTTTTAACCCTATGCACAGAACCTACTACTCGGGCAGAATAAACAAAAACCATCGACAAAGTTTTGGCACCACCAATTTTAGAGTGTTTAACCGTTTTGAACAAATTGCCAATTATAACTCTCAAAACTATGACCAGTTGAATTGGTTTGGGTTTTATTTTAGTTTAAATGAATATCAAATAATTAGAACTCGAGAGGTTGCTGATAACGTATTATATGAACTTGAGGAAACTGATAATGGCATTAACTATTTGTCAAAACCTGAATCTAAAATCAGTGGAATTGGTAGGGGAATGAATGACACAGAATTTGAAGGAGGTTATCTTAATTCAAATGAAGAGAATTTATCAATTCCACCGCCACCTCAAGTGCCTAACGAAGATTCCAATAACCTAAACAATTCAGACAACATCCAAATCCGAAAAAACCTCAACGAAACGGCTTTTTTCTTTCCACGATTACAAACTGATGAAGACGGTAATGTAAGTTTCAACTTTAAAGCACCAGAGGCTTTAACCAAATGGAAATTGCAATTATTGGCGCATACCAAAACTTTGGAAAGTTCAGTGAAGCAATTAGAAACGGTTACTCAAAAAGAGTTAATGGTCATTCCAAATGCACCACGTTTTTTACGCGAAGGTGACCAAATTACTATCAGTACCAAGATTGCGAATCTTACTGAGAAGCAACTGTCAGGTATAGCTCAATTAATATTAACCGACCCAATTACAGGAGAAGATATTTCAAAAGAGATCGTCAGGTTGAGCGCAGTCGAAACCTCTTCCATTGAGCAAAACTTTAAGGTAGAAGGAGAAGGCAACACGCAAGTTTCTTGGTCTTTAGCAATTCCAAAAGGCTTACAAGCTGTACAATACAAAATCATAGCTCAATCAGAAGATTTTAGTGACGGTGAGCAAAACGCTTTACCAGTATTATCCAACAGAATGTTGGTAACGGAAACGCTACCAATGTGGGTAAAGTCTAATGAAACAAAGACATTTACGCTAGATAAACTAAAAGACAACACCTCAACGACGCTAACTAATCATAAGTTAACTTTAGAGATGACGTCCAATCCTGCGTGGTATGCTGTACAGGCTTTGCCGTACTTAATGGAATATCCTTATGACTGCAACGAGCAGACATTTTCAAGATATTATGCTAATGCTTTAGCCCAGCATATTGTAAAGTCTAATCCTAAGATTGAAGCGGTTTTCAATCAATGGAAATCTTCAGACGCATTACTTTCTAACCTTGAAAAAAATCAAGAATTAAAATCACTTTTAATTCAAGAGACACCTTGGTTACGTGATGCACAATCTGAAACGGAGCAGAAAAAACGTATTGGTTTGTTGTTCGACTTGAATAAAATGAATAATGAACTGAGTTCAGCTTTGCGAAAATTGAAACAAAACCAATTACCTTCTGGTGCATGGCCTTGGTTTAATGGTGGCTATGCTAATCGTTACATTACCCAACATATCATTTCTGGATTTGGACATCTCAAACACCTTTCTGTCACATCGAGCGAAGTCGAGATGTCTATGATTCAAAACGCCATACAATATCTAGATGCCGAATTCGTAAAAGAATATAACGACATCAAAAAATATAATAAAGATGCGGATTTAAGCAAAGACCATCTATCTCACATGCAATTACATTATTTGTATGTACGCAGTTTTTATCCTGAAATTAAAGCTTCAAAAGAAGTGGAAACCATCATGAATTATTACAAAGGTCAGATTCAAAAATATTGGTTAAAACGCTCACTGTATGCCAAAGGTTTAATGACTTTGACCATGCACAGAATGAACGATGATACCACTGCAGGAAAGATTCTAAAATCCTTAAAAGAAAACAGCATCACTTCAGACGAATTAGGTATGTATTGGAAATCTAACACCAATTCATGGCATTGGTACCAAGCACCAATCGAAACTCAGGCGTTGTTAATTGAAGCTTTTTCTGAAGTTGGAACTGTCATTCAAAGTGAAACAAAGAATATTGAAGACATTGACAACCTAAAAATCTGGTTGCTCAAAAACAAACAAACCAACAAATGGGAAACCACTAAAGCAACTACAGAAGCTGTATATGCATTATTGCTTCAAGGAAGTTCTTGGTTAGAGGTTACTGAAATGGTTGATGTAAAAGTTGGTAACGAAACTATAAACCCTTCAACATTAGATAATGTAAAAGTTGAAGCTGGTACAGGCTACTATAAAACCTCGTGGACAGGTAAAGAAATTACAGCAGAACAAGCCAATGTTACTATTTCTAAAAAAGGATATGGCATTGCTTGGGGCGCGCTATACTGGCAATATTTTGAAGATTTGGATAAAATCACCTCAGCTGAGACTCCTTTAAAATTGAGTAAAAAACTCTTCTTAAAATCAAATACTGATAAAGGTGAAGAAATTTCAGAAATCACAAAAGACACTAAACTAAACGTTGGTGATCTAGTTCGCGTTCGTATTGAATTACGTTCTGATAGAGATATGGAATTTGTACATCTTAAAGATATGCGTGCCGCAGGTTTTGAGCCTATTAATGTATTATCGCAATACAAATGGCAAGATGGTTTGGGTTATTACGAAAGCACTAAAGATGCTGCCACCAACTTTTTTATGGACTATCTACCAAAAGGCGTGTATGTGTTTGAATATGATTTGCGTGTAAACAATGCTGGTGATATGAGCAATGGAATTAGTACTATTCAATGTATGTACGCACCTGAATTTAGCAGTCATAGTGAGGGTGTGCGAATTAGTGTAGACCAATAAGTAACGTTGTCATTGCGAGCGAAGCGTGGCAATCTGTTCAATAAAAAAGATTGCTTCGTCCTTCGTTCTCGCAATGACATCAAATCTTATTTACTACTCGGAGGAGTCGTTGGTCTTACCTCAATTTTACTAGGTAAGGTTCTCGGATTCATTTGTAATAAATCTACAACCAATTTACCAATATCTTCAATTTGGATTTTCCATGCTCCTTCCTCATTTGGTTCGTTTCCATTAAAATGTGTCGATACTGAACCAGGCATAATTGTACTTACTTTTACTCCGTATTTCCGTAAATCGAGCATCACGGCTTGCGTAAACCCTGTTACACCAAACTTACTCGCATTATAAGCTGAACCACCTGCGAAGAAATTAGTGCCTGCTAAACTCGAAATAGTAATATAATATCCTTTCGTATTTTTAAGTGCATTAACACTTGCCTTAATGGAATTAAAAACACCTGTAAGATTGGTGTCTATGACTTGGTTCCATTGCTCTGAAGTTAAATCCTCAATACTACCAAAATGACCCAAACCTGCATTAGCAATAACCACATCCAGTTGCCCAAAGGTTTTTAAAGCTTGATTAACAGCTTCTTTTTGACTATCGAGTTGCCTGACATCTCCTTGTACTCCTATGATTGATCCAGTTTTATTGGTTTTTGATGCCAATTCTTCAGCTACCTTATCTGCCGCATCCTTACTCCTACTGGTTATCACTACTTTTAAACCTTTATTGAGCAATGCTTCTGCCACACCATATCCTATACCTTTTGTACCTCCTGTAATGAGCGCTACCTTTCCTTTTAATTTTTCCATATCTAGTTTTTTTGGTTTCAATCAAAATTACAAAACCAAAAAAGGAATATAAAGCTTTAAATGTTAGGGAAATTGTAAAATTATTCTTGAGGTGGATAACCTTTAAAAATCTTATCTACTAGTTTTGTCAGAGTGGCTTCACGTTGTTCAACAGATGCATTCCCTTTGTAGGTACTCTCGCTAACAGCCTGCCAAAACAAGCGTTCATTTTGGCTTTTGTCCACAAAATCGATGGTAATCTCCCTAGTGTATTTATTAGTATTAAGAGGCACACCAACTGAAACCCCTCCAAAGCCTCCGCCTCCACCGCCACCGACTCCAACGCCAACATTAGGATTGTTTCGGTTCATCAGCTCTCTACTCTGAATGTCGATATAAAAATCTGCGTTATCTGATCGCGTCAGACCCATAGTGGACAGCTTGGCATCAATAGTCTCAACAATACGAATACTATCAAACTTGCTTAATCCCGTTTGCATATCATCAAAGTAGTTGTAGGTTTTATATTGTGTAAAGTCTGTTGATGTTTCGTAATCGTAGTTGACAAAGGTTGATCCACAAGACGTAAATAGTAAGGCTAAGAAAATAAATTTGAAAGCTTTCATTTTTTATTTTAAAGATACAAAAAACGATAAAGCTTTAGGTGCAAATTAATTTAATCATTGAGCATTTTCCAGAGCTTATCCTTAAGTTCGGTCAAGCCCTGTTGCGCCACAGAAGAAATGAACATATAATCTGCTTCAAGATTTTTATCTAAAATTTCAGACATTTCAGATTTTAATTCGTCATCGAGCATGTCAGATTTTGAAATACAGACAAAACGTTCTTTGTCCAACATTTCTGGATTGTAGCGTCTTAACTCATCTACTAAAATTTCGTACTGCTCAACAATATCTTTTGCGTCTGCAGGAATTAAAAACAATAAGATTGAATTACGCTCTATATGTCTTAGAAAGTAATAGCCAAGTCCTTTTCCTTCGGCTGCTCCTTCAATAATACCAGGAATATCTGCCATTACAAACGATTGAAAATCGCGATACTCAACAATACCTAAATTCGGCTTAAGCGTTGTAAATTCATAATCTGCAATTTTCGGTTTTGCAGAAGTTAGCACAGATAATAATGTCGATTTTCCTGCATTTGGGAACCCAACCAAGCCGACGTCCGCAAGAACCTTTAGCTCCAAGGTAATATCCTTTTCTTCCATCGGAATACCTGGCTGTGCATACCTTGGCGTCTGATTGGTAGAACTCTTAAAATGCCAGTTGCCACGACCTCCTTTGCCGCCTTCTGCTATAATTTTTTCCTCGCCTTCTTTTGTGATTTCAAAAAGAATAGTATTGGTTTCCGTGTCTCTAACTACAGTTCCAAGAGGGACTTCTATGATAGCATCTTCACCGTCGGCTCCAGTACTTCTACCTGAACTTCCATGCTCACCATGGCCTGCTCTTATATGCCGTTTAAATTTGAGATGGATAAGCGTCCATAGGTTTTCATTTCCTCTAATGATAACATGACCACCACGACCACCATCACCTCCATCTGGCCCGCCTTTAGCAATATACTTTTCGCGGTGCAAATGCGTAGAACCTTTACCTCCATTACCGGAAGCAACGTGCATTTTTACGTAATCAACAAAATTTCCTTCAGTCATGTTTACTTCCCTTGAAAAAGGGAACCTTTTTAATTGAACCCCCAATAAAATTTATGAGATTCCTGCCTACGCAGGAATGACAGCTTATAGTTTATCAATTACTTTACTCAGTCGTTCAGTAATATCTTCTATACTGCCTACTCCATCAACGCCAAAATATTTATTTTGATCTGAGTAGTACTCTTTCAAGATAGCTGTTTTATCGTAGTATTCTTTAATTCTATTTCTTATAATGCTTTCATCAGCATCATCGGCTCTCCCACTGGTTTCTCCTCGCTTTAATAAACGCTCAACCAAAACCTCATCATCTACTTCGAGCGCCACCATTGCATTGATTTGGGAATCTTTTGAATCCATCAACTCATCTAAGGCTTTAGCCTGTGCATTGGTTCTCGGGAAACCATCAAAAATAAAACCTTTGGCGTCAGCATTTTTTTCAACCTCTTTGTTTAACATATCAATAGTCACCTGATCTGGAACCAACTCTCCTTTATCCATGTAGGACTTAGCCAACATGCCTAAAGCGGTCTCATTTTTAATATTAAATCTAAAGACATCTCCAGTAGAAATGTGTATTAAATCATATTTTTCCTTTAAGAAATTAGCCTGTGTTCCTTTTCCTGCACCTGGAGGTCCAAATAGCACGATGTTCGTCATGTGTTGTGTTGTTTTTAATTGATATACGTCTGGTAAATCCCTTCCCAATCCATTGTAATCGAGTCCGTAACCCACAATGAATTTATTCGGAATTTCAATACCTACATAATGGAGTTTAAAGTCTTTGTCATAAGCTTCAGGTTTATAAAATAAGGTTGCTATAAGCAGTTCTTTTACATTTTCATTTTCAAAAATGCGGTGGACTTCTTCTAGCGTTTTACCAGAATCTATGATGTCTTCTAAAATAACGACGGTCCTTCCCGTTAAATCTTGGGTCAACCCAATTAATCGTTGGATATCTTCAGTGGACTTAACTCCTTCATATGAAGCGAGCTTAATAAATGTAACTTCACAAGGTTTAGGGTACTTCTTTACAAAATCACTTACAAACATAAATGACCCATTTAAAATACCCACAAAAACCGGCATCTCGTCTCCTAAGTCTGTAGAAATAGCACCCACCATTTTATTTACAGCAGCATCAATTTCTTGCTCAGGGATAAAAGGTTTGAAGTATAAATTGTGAAGCTTTATCACAGCCTAATTATTTTAGAAATGCAAAGATAATCAAATGATTGAGGATTGACGATTTTTTGAAAAATGAATTTAAATGCATGTCTCATATTTAATGTATTTTTGTAACGTATAAATGTTGAATTTTTAAAGATCTCCGCGTATGCGGAGAATTAATATGAATTACTTTTCTTCAGACTTTAAATTAGGTATTCTTGGCGGTGGCCAGTTGGGCAAAATGATACTTTATAACACTCGTAAATATGACATTTATACTTGTGTTCTAGACCCAAGCAAGGAAGCACCAGCAAGATTGGCTTGTGATGAATTTTCAGTAGGTGACCTGATGGATTACGATACGGTGGTCAACTTTGGAAAAAAAGTCGATGTCCTAACGATTGAAATCGAAAATGTAAATGTTGAAGCTTTAGAAGCTCTCGAAAATGAAGGCATTAAAGTATATCCTTCTGCAAAAACTTTAAAAACGATACAAAATAAAGCAACGCAAAAGTTATTTTATCGCGACCACAATATTCCGACTGCAGATTTTTCGAGATTTGCACATCCATCACAAATTGAAGATGCTGTTGAAAATGGTGGCTTAAGCTACCCTTTTGTTTGGAAAAGTACTCGTTTCGGCTATGATGGTCAAGGAGTAAAGGTCGTACGACGCTATACAGATTTGGTTGATTTACCAAATGTAGAATGTATAGCAGAGCAATTGATTCCGTTTAAAAATGAATTAGCGGTTATTGTAGCCAGAAATACAGAAGGTCATTTAAAAACCTATCCTGTAGTTGAGATGGAATTTCACCCAGAAGCCAATCAGGTAGAATATGTCATTTGTCCGGCCAGAATACCCGATGCTATCGCAAAAAAAGCAGAACTCGTAGCTTTAAAAGTCGCATCTGCCTTTAAGCATGTTGGTCTATTGGCAGTAGAGATGTTTCAGACCGAGGATGATGAAATCTTAGTCAACGAAGTAGCGCCAAGACCTCACAATTCTGGTCATTATAGCATTGAAGCAAGTTATACAGATCAATTTGAACAACATCTACGGTGTGTGTTAGGCTTACCGTTAGGTAAAACAGAGAGTAAAGTAGCTGGAGTTATGGTCAATCTTGTAGGTGCTGAAGGTCATACAGGCAATGTACTTTACAAAAACATTGAGGACATTATGGCAATGGATGGAGTGACTCCTCATATTTATGGAAAAAAGCAAACGAGGCCTTTTAGAAAAATGGGCCACGTTACTATAGTTGATAAAGACATTGCAAAAGCACGTGAAGTGGCTGAAAAGGTAAAACGAACAATTGATGTAATCAGTGAATAAATTATGAGTAAAGTTGGAGTTATAATGGGAAGCAAAAGCGATTTGCCAGTAATGCAAGACGCTATAGATATTTTAAAAGGATTTGATATTGAGGTTGAAGTCGATATCGTTTCGGCACATCGTACACCAGACAAGCTATTTGACTATGGTAAAAACGCACATGCTAGAGGCATAAAAGTTATTATCGCTGGTGCAGGCGGAGCTGCACATCTACCTGGAATGGTTGCTTCTCTATCGCCATTACCGATAATTGGTGTCCCTGTAAAAAGTAGTAACTCCATAGATGGTTGGGACTCTGTCTTATCCATACTTCAAATGCCAGGCGGTGTTCCTGTAGCTACGGTTGCACTCAATGGTGCCAAGAATGCCGGGATTTTAGCAGCACAAATTTTGGGAAGCTCTGATCAGTGTATTTTAGATAAAGTAATGGTCTATAAAGAAGGGCTAAAAGCCAAAGTAATAGATTCAGCTAAAAACCTCTAAAAAGCCCCAACTAGAGTTGAGGCTTTCAGCTATTAACCAATCTCTCAGAGTAGAATATGATTACTCTGAAAACTATGGTGCAAAAGTAACAAAACTAAAGTTCTTAAACTACCTCAAAGTTCTTAAAGAAGCGTTAAAATTCAGATAATCAATTAGATAAGTAAGAAAATTTAGACGATTTTACAATATGACAATACTTAATAAGCCCTTTAACACAAAATATAATACAGCACCTTTTTCAAAAATAAAAACCGAAGATTTTCTTCCTGCTTTTAAGGTAGCAATTGAAAAGGCAAAATCTGAAATTGATGCCATTGCCAACAACAAGGCACAGCCAACGTTTAAAAACACCATTGAAGCTTTAGACTATTCTGGTGAGGAATTGGATCGGGTTTCGAGTATCTTTTTTAATTTGAATTCTGCCGAAACCAATGATGACATCCAAAAGATTGCTCAAGAAGTATCACCTCTACTTTCAGAATTCAGTAACGACATTACCTTAAATGAAGATTTGTTTAAGCGTGTAAAAGCGGTTTATGATTCTAAATCAGATATTGAATTAACCACGGAACAAGAAACCCTTCTCGATAAAAAGTATAAAGGCTTTTCAAGAAACGGTGCCAACCTACCTAAAGACAAAAAGGAAAAATTACGTGCTATCGATAAAGAGTTAAGCCAACTAAAACTAAAATTTGGGGAGCACATTTTAGCTGAAACCAACAAATTTGAAATGCACCTCACAGATGAGTCTGAAGTTTCAGGGTTACCAGATGGAGCTAAAGAAGCCGCAAGACAATTGGCTGAATCTAAAGACAAAGACGGCTGGATTATAACATTGAATTATCCAAGTTACATCCCTTTTATGACTTACGCTGACGATCGTAAACTAAGAGAAAAACTATCAAAAGCTTTCGGTAGTAAAGGTTTTCATAATGATGAGCTCGATAATCAGGATATTGTATTAAAAATTGCCAATCTAAGGTATGAGCGTGCGCAGCTCTTAGGCTATAAAACCCATGCACACTTTGTTCTTGAGGAGCGCATGGCAGAAACTCCGGAAAAAGTCAACACATTTTTGAATGAATTGTTAGAAAAAGCTAAACCAGCTGCTGAAACAGAATTTAACAAACTTGAATCCTTTGCAAAGAACTTAGACAAAATAGATCAATTGCAAAAGTGGGATTCAGCCTATTATTCCGAAAAGCTAAAACAAGAATTATTCGATTTAGACGATGAAAAGCTGAAACCTTATTTTAAACTTGAAAATGTTATCCAAGGAGCTTTTTTGGTTGCCGAAAAATTATTTGGGTTAAAATTTGAAGAAATTACAACCATAGACAAATATCACGAAGAGGTTCTAACGTATAAAGTTACAGACAGTGAAGGCGAGTATGTGTCAATTTTTTATGCAGATTTTTTCCCTAGAGCAGGTAAACGTAACGGAGCTTGGATGACCTCATACAAACCACAGATGGTTAAAAACGGTGAGAACGAAAGACCTCATGTTTCCATTGTTTGCAATTTTACAAAACCAACCAAAAGTAAGCCTTCACTATTAACGTTCAATGAAGTTACAACACTATTTCACGAATTTGGCCATGCGTTGCATGGTATGTTAGCCAACACCAACTACCCGAGTTTATCAGGCACTAATGTGTATTGGGATTTTGTAGAATTGCCTAGTCAGGTTTTAGAAAACTGGTGCTACGAAGAAGAATCGCTAAAACTATTCGCTACCCATTATGAAACCGGTGAAGTTATTCCAATGGAACTTATCGAAAAAATCAAAGCTTCTTCTACTTTTCATGAAGGTATGCAGACCTTAAGACAGATTAGTTTTGGATTGTTAGATATGGCTTGGCATGGAATAGACCCATCAAACATCACTGATGTAAAACAACACGAACTGGAAGCTTTTGAAGGCACCAAGCTATACCCAGACGTTGCAGAAAACTGTATGAGCACAGCATTTGCACACATTTTTCAAGGTGGTTATTCTTCTGGTTATTACAGTTATAAATGGGCGGAAGTCTTGGATGCCGATGCTTTTGAGTATTTTAGGGAAGAAGGCATCTTTAGTAAAACGGTTGCAGAAAAATTCAAGACGTTTGTATTATCACAAGGCGGCACAGAAAACCCTATGGTATTGTATAAAAAATTCAGAGGCAAGGAACCTCAGCCAGATGCTTTGTTACGACGTGCTGGGTTGATTGAAAAGCGATAATTTTAAGAACCAGTACTTATAAAACGGAATAAGCTAAGTTTGAAAGAATATTCAGTCTGTTTATTCGTTAATTATCCATGAAGCTCTTAAAAGCCTTCGGGCACCTCATTATAATTCTAACCTTAACAATTATAACTCAGGTTGGGGGATTAATCTGGGTTATTACATCGATTATTTCAAGAAGGAAGGGTTGGAAAAAACTTTATTTATTTGTTATCATCTACTTCTCATTTAACTTGGTGATAATTCCACCAATCGCTTCTCAGTTTGGTAGAGTACAGCTTCCTTGGTTTAATGACAATTTATCACCTAGAAATTGGTTTTACCCAATGGCATTTAGAAACTATGTAAATCCCGAATTAAAAAACCTGCTACTCGAGAGCTCTAGAACAAGTAACATAAAAATCACGTACCTAGATGCTAATTTTCCTTTTTTTGATGGCTTTCTTCTTTTACCACACCTCAGCCACGATGATGGAAAAAAGATCGACATAAGCTTTAATTATATTGAAAAGGACGGTACTAAAACTAACAAGAAGCCCTCTGTTTCAGGATATGGCTCATACATAAAACCAGAATCAAGGACTTCAAAAAACTGTAAAAATCAAGGCTATTGGCAATATGACTTTCCTAAATATCTCACTTTTGGAATTATAAACGATGACCTAAAACTAGATTCAAAATCAACAAGCAAACTAATAAAAGTTCTTTCTTCTAATTCCAAAACGCAAAAAATTTTCATAGAGCCTCATTTTAAACGATCCTTAGGCTTAGAAAATGAAGGCAAAATCAGATTTCATGGCTGCCAGGCTGTAAGACATGATGATCATATTCATTTGCAGATAAAATAAACTTTCAATAATTATTGAAAATTTAAAAATTATAGTATATTTGTGTATGGAATATCGAGAAGCAAAAGAAAAATTCATTAGCACCTGGGGAAGTTTAGGTACGCTTTGGGGCATTAACAAAGCCATGGCACAGATACAGGCTTTGCTTTTTATTTCAACAAAACCTTTGTCCATGGAAGACATTATGGAAGATCTTAAAATCTCACGTGGCAATACCAGCATGAATTTAAGACAATTGATAGATTGGGGAATAGTGACCAAGGTTTTGGTTTCTGGTGAGCGTAGGGAGTTTTTTACTACAGAAAAAGATGTTCAGGAATTGGCGCGCATCGTTGCCAAAGAACGAAGCCGAAGGGAAATAAAACCCGTAATAAAAGTTTTGGAAGAAGTCTCTTCTATAGATGATGATGGCACTGAGTATACCAAGGAACTTATTAAGCAGACCAGAGCATTAAAAGAAATAACTGACGATTTAGACACTTTAATGAATAGGCTCGTTAACCAAAAACAAAATTGGTTGACAAAGTCGGTATTTAAACTTTTTAAGTAATCATATATTTTTTGAATTAAACTTTCAATTTTTTCTGAAAGTTCTAAACATAAATAATGAAAAAAGATAAAACATATAAAATACTAGTAATTATCAATGCTTCAGTATGGATTATAAATGGACTCTTATGTAAGGTCTTCATTCTCGTTCCTAGACACCAGGAGATTGTTGCCACAATATTAGGCAATGATTATTCAGGCATTATGACTAAAGTTATAGGTATGATGGAACTATTGTTAGCCATATGGATAATTTCTGATTACAAAACAAAATTACATGCTACATTACAAATATTCACTGTAATGACAATGAACGTGATAGAGTTTTTTCTAGTGCCAGATTTACTGCTTTGGGGAAAATTCAACATCATATTTGCACTAGCTTTTATTAGCCTAATACATTATACCTATTTCATTCATAACAATAACTATGTTAGAACGTCTTAAAAATCATCCGTTTGCTGTAGAAGCATTTTTTGATAGCTCTTTGGTATTGACATTTGCCGTTCCTAAAGACCAGTTACAGCCTTTAATCCCTGAATGCTTAAGCTTAGACACCTTTAAGGACAAATGGGCTTTTATTGCAGTTGCCATGGTACAAACCAAAGACTTAAGACCAAAAGGGTTTCCAAAATTATTAGGCAATGACTTCTTTTTAATTGGTTATCGCATTTTTGTCCGATACACAAATTCTGCCGGAAAGCGCTTACGAGGATTGTACATTATAAAATCTGAAACTGATAAAAAGAAAATGGAATTAATGGGTAATTTATTTACGCATTATAACTATACAACAACAGATATAAAACGAATACAAGATAAAGGTCATTTTAAAATAATCTCAAAAAAATCAAACTTTAATATTAGTGTAACTAAAACAAACACTTCTGTTGAGTTACCTAAAGACTCACCTTTTGAAAATTGGAAAGAAGCTAGACGTTTTGCAGGACCTCTACCCTTTACATTTACTTATGATGAAAAAACCAAGAAAATATTAATTATCCAAGGTGTTAGAACCAATTGGAAGCCAAGACCTGTTGAGGTTAATAGACATGAGGTTGGTTTTTTAGATTCGCTAGAACTTAAAAATCTTCAACTAGCAAATGCTTTTATAATAGAAAACATTCCATACTACTGGAAAAAAGGAAAAAAAGAACTATGGAAATAGAAAGAACAAAATTTCAGGGTGTTATCAACATTTTAAGCTTTAACCGACACTTTTATGTTATAGGAATTATTGTGCTGGTATTAATTACAAAAAGTTGGTTGCTATTCAACTGGTCTAATCTATTATTCTACGCAACTGTTCTAGCATTCATTTATGGGCTATTGATGCCCTTGATAGTCTCTGCTTATGTATATGATTTTTCTGGATATTACAATTTCCAATGGTTAAAGAAATATGGTTTATCTGACAGTAGTACCCAAAAAATCGTTAACATCAATGCTGGCTTCGACGAAACCAGTTTTATTTTACCTAAATCAGAATTACTGGTATTCGACTTCTACGATCCAAAACAACATACAGAAGCTGCAATAATAAGAGCACGGAAAGTGAGTTTGGTTTACCCTAACACAAAGCAAATAAAAACCGATGCCATTCCTTTAAATGATAAATCCATTGATGCCATATTTTTATTATCCGCAGTACACGAAATAAGGTCTTTTAAGGAAAAGGTTGAATTTTTGAAAGAATGTAAAAGAGTCATAAAACCAAATGGTAAAGTCGTAATGGTTGAACATTTAAGGGACTTGCCTAATTTCTTAGCTTTTTCTGTTGGCTTTACACATTTCTTTTCAAGAAGAATTTGGAGAAAAGCCTATTGTGAAGCTGAATTTTCTTCAGTATCAGAAACTAAATTCACACCTTTTATGTCCATTTTTAACTGTTCTATATAATCAATAAGTCATGAATTTACATTTACAAATTATAGGTAGTATCTTAATATTATTATCACTAATTCACGTCATCTTTCCAAAATACTTTAACTGGAACAAAGAATTAAAGCAATTAAGTTTAATGAACAGGCAAATGATGACTGTACACACTTTTTTTATTGCCTTTATTTTACTTCTCATGGGATTACTTTGCTTAACTTCTTCAACTGAGTTAATTGAAACATCGCTTGGAAAAAAGATAACATTAGGTTTTGCTCTATTTTGGATAGCAAGATTATTTTCTCAATTGTTTGTCTATTCTTCAAAACTTTGGAAAGGAAAAAAATTTGAAACTTCTGTCCATATAATTTTCACGATAATCTGGATTTACTTTAGTTGCATTTTTTTAATTATTTCTTTTAGTTAACTCTTCAAGCCCCTAAACCATTAAAACTCAAACCTCTAACAATAATAACATTTTCATGACGGGAAATTGGCAGGATTTAATCATTTCAACTTATGAAGTGGACCAATCCATTCTTAAAAAGTACCTACCTAAAAACACAGCGTTGGATTTATTCAACGGTAAAGCATTAATGAGCATTGTGGCATTTACGTTTTCCAATGTCAAGTTTTTTGGCATCAAAATTCCATTTCATCAAAAGTTTGGACAAATAAATTTTCGCTTCTATGTAAAATCGAAAATCAACGGTGCCAAAGGTGTTGTTTTTATTAAGGAGTTTGCACCTAAACCACTTATAGCCTTAACGGCAAACATATTTTATAACGAGCCTTACTTCACTAAAAAAATCAGGTTACGCACAAATACCAACTGTAATACCAAAATCATAAAATATTCATACAAACAAATGGATATAGCTGCAGAAATAAAGTCTTCAACACTTTCCTTAACCAAAAATTCACTAGAAGAATTTGTTGTGGATAGATACATTGCATTTGTAAAAAATAGAACTGGTAAAACACTTCAATATAGAATACGCCATATACCTTGGAAACTCTATGACACCATACATACAGCAGTTAATAATGATATAATTTCCTTACTCCCAAAAACTTTTCAGAACATTAAACATTTGAAAACCTACGTAGTGGACGGTTCTTCAGTTTCGGTTGAAAAAGGTATTTTACAGCACAGCTTAGTTAAAAATATGCCTCTAGAAAATATCGTTTAACACAACAAATAAAATCCAAAATAGCAAGGTATCATTCTTTAAGTTAGAAAATGACATATTAATAATTTAGCTTATTTTTGAACTAGCAATGATACTATAAATGGCCGAGCACAAAATAAATCCCAATAACTGGATAAAACTCTATTCAGATTATCTTTTTAACTACACTATAACGCGAGTTAACAATAGGGAAATTGCTCAAGATTTAGTTTCTGAAACGTTTTTGGCAGGGCTTAAAGCCATGAAAAACTTTAAGGGAGAAGCTAGCGAACGCACGTGGTTAATTTCAATTTTAAAGCGAAAAATAATTGATTACTATCGCAAAATAAATTCCAAAAAAGGTCAAGCAGAAGTCAGGATGAGTTACAGCAACCATACGGATGCTGAAGGTGATTGGCTAGAAGAGCGCGTGGCAGATCCTTTTGATAAAACGGCAGAAGACGAATTGGAAAACTCTGAGCTCGGTGATGCCATAAACGATTGTATTGCTAAATTACCCGAAAAACAAGCCCAAGTTTTTAAAATGAAAACGATTTTAGGCTACGAAACCGAAACAATTTGTAATGAATTAAACATAACTGCGTCTAATCTTTGGGTAATTATCCACAGAGCAAGAACTGCGTTGGCAGATTGCATGGAAAAAAAGTGGTTATAAAATGTAATTAAATCTTTCTTTGGAAGACCAAAACTAGAATGACGAAAAAATTTTTATTTATAAGTTGTGAAGAGGCTCAGCATATTTGTGACAAAAGACAATATGGTGAAGCTACAACATGGGAAAGAATTACGCTTGCTCTCAGGCTTTCTTGGTGCCGCATTACAAGAGCCTATTCCAGTAAAAACAATAAGTTAACTCAGGCGCTTCAAAAAGCAGAAGTCGATTATTTAAGACATGATGAGCGCACGCAACTTCAAAAACGATTTGAAGAAGAATTAAGAAAGTATCAACAATAACCCAAGCCACATGATCGGCAAACCCTCTACCCAAAAAGCACTGTAATATTTTGATTGGTGCTTACTCGCAAACACCACAAACAAAAGTGTTGTCAATACCATTATTAAAGTAGAAAGTATTGCATTTGCAGAGAGTTCATCTCTAAAATATTCCAAAAAGAAAAATACCATCAACAATAGAACACCTATAATTTTAGTGTTTTTTATTCCAATTTTTTGTGGAATGGTTCCCAATTTTAAACTATCGTAATTCAAATCCCTAATTTCAAAAGGGAGCATTAATACGATGACCAGTATAAAACGTTGCACAAATGTTATCACAACATCAGCATTAATGATGGCTTCAATTTCAATTAAAGGTAAAAGTACGGTTGTAAAAGCCCAAACTAAGGCAATCACATAAACTTTTAATCCACCGATTTCCCTTAAATTCATCTGACTGTCTCTAAAGTAACTCATTGGCAGAATAGGGATTGCATACAAGAAGGTAATAAGACCTAATATTGATAAGTAAATCAGAGTTTTTAAATTAAGCTGAAGCGCATAGTAGCACATGGCGATAAATGCAAGTAATGAGAATATCTGAATTGCCCTAAGCCATCCCGCCAAACTTCTGTGATGAAACTTAGCAACACCAAAATACTTCACAAAATTATAACCCGTTATTGAAGCAAAGAACACAAAATAAAGGACACTATCATCATAATCCAATTCAAACTGAATAAGCGTGACCCAAGTCAATGCATATACAGCCATTGCAACATGGATGCTACTATTGAGGTAAAAATTAAAAATATGCTTCAGTATGCCCACAAACAAAAATACACATTATGTTAATAACACTGTATTTCAGTTAAAAACTTTAGATTTCATTAACTAATAAAAAGGGGTAAAACCGTATTTTTGCAAAACTAAATAAACACATCATTTTTAATGGATACAACCTCTTTTGCACTTAGACATATAGGCCCAAGCTCTCAGGAACAAAAAGAAATGCTAGATGCTATAGGTGTCAGCAGTATTGAACAGTTAATTTCCGAAACAATTCCTAAAGGGATACGTTTAGAAAAAGATTTGGACTTAGAGCCAGCGATGAGCGAGCAAGAATACTTAAGCCACATCAATAAATTGTCGCAACTAAACAAAGTCTATAAATCTTATATAGGTTTGGGATATCATCCGTCTAATATGCCAGCAGTTATTCAGCGTAATATTTTAGAAAATCCAGGATGGTACACAGCTTATACTCCTTACCAAGCAGAGATAGCTCAAGGGAGATTAGAGGCACTTTTAAATTTTCAGACTATGGTCATAGACCTTACAGGAATGGAAATTGCCAACGCCTCACTTTTGGACGAAAGTACAGCTGCAGCCGAGGCCATGAGTTTGTTATTTGCTGTAAGAGATAGGGACCAGAAAAAAGCAGGTGTGAATAAGTTTTTTGTTTCAGACTTGGTTTTACCACAAACCATTGACTTATTAGAAACCAGAGCTACGCCAATCGGAATTGAATTAGAAATCGGTAACGAAGCTGAATACAATCTTTCGGATGAGTATTTTGGAGCATTACTACAATACCCTGGAAAAAATGGCCAGATTACGGATATAAAATCTTTTATAGAAAAAGCGAATGCCGTTAACATTAAAGTTGCGGTAGCGGCAGATATTTTAAGTCTGATTAAACTTGAGGCACCTGGCAAATTTGGTGCAGATGTTGTTGTTGGTACTACGCAACGATTCGGAATTCCGATGGGTTATGGCGGACCACACGCTGCTTACTTTGCTACTAAAGAAGCCTACAAACGAGATATTCCAGGGCGCATAATTGGGGTAACCAAAGATACCAATGGTAACAGAGCATTGCGCATGGCACTACAAACTAGAGAGCAGCACATAAAGCGCGACAAAGCGACTTCAAATATTTGTACTGCACAGGTGCTGTTGGCCGTTATGGCAGGCATGTATGCCGTATATCATGGACCAAAAGGTTTACAATTTATTGCAGATAAAGTAAAGAATACGGCTTCAACATTAGCTAAAGCTTTGGAAAGTCTTGGTGTTGAACAAGTTAATTCACACTATTTTGATACGCTTCAAGTTAAAGCTGATCCTGTTAACGTGAAATATTATGCAGAGAAAAAAGAAGTCAATTTTTATTATCCAGACAGTAACACGGTAACTATTTCAGTTAACGAAACCACTACCATTGAAGATTTAAATGAAATTGTTTCAATTTTTGAAATCGTTACCGAAAACAAAGCTGAAGAAATTACTGAACTTATTGAGGGCGACATAATTCCAAACGAATTAAAACGACAAACTGATTTTCTAACCTTTGAAGTGTTTAACTCTTATCATTCAGAAACAGAATTGATGCGCTATATCAAGCGTTTAGAGCGGAAAGACTTAGCATTAAACCACTCTATGATTTCACTTGGATCATGCACTATGAAACTTAATGCTGCATCCGAAATGCTACCATTGAGCTGGCCAAGTTGGGGAAATATGCATCCTTTTGTTCCCGCTGAGCAAGCTGCTGGTTACAAATTGATGCTCAATGCATTAGAAAATCAATTAACTGAAATTACAGGCTTTGCTGCTACATCATTACAGCCAAATTCTGGTGCTCAAGGTGAGTTTGCTGGTCTAATGGTTATTAGAGCATACCATGAATCTCGCGGTGACCATCATAGAAATATTTGCTTAATTCCATCATCTGCACATGGCACAAATCCTGCGAGTGCTGTTATGGCTGGAATGAAAGTGGTTGTAACCAAAGCCTCTGAAGATGGCAATATTGATGTTAATGATTTAAGGGAAAAAGCAGAGTTACATAAGGACAATTTAGCAGCTTTAATGGTTACATACCCTTCTACACACGGAGTGTATGAATCAGCTATTAAGGAAATCACACAAATCATCCACGACAATGGTGGACAAGTATATATGGATGGTGCCAATATGAACGCTCAAGTTGGCCTAACCAATCCAGGAAATATTGGTGCAGACGTATGTCACCTTAATTTACATAAAACATTTGCTATTCCACATGGTGGCGGAGGACCAGGTGTTGGCCCAATTTGTGTTGCGGAACAACTCGTACCATTTTTGCCAGGTAACCCAATAGTAAAAACTGGAGGACACCAAGCTATATCGGCAATATCATCAGCACCATTCGGTTCGTCCTTGGCTTGTATAATATCCTACGGTTATATAACTATGCTCGGAGCAGATGGATTGAAAAAAGCAACTGAAGCAGCCATACTTAATGCCAATTATATCAAAGAGCGATTAGAGGGTTCTTTCGACACACTTTACACTGGCGAAAATGGACGTGCAGCTCATGAAATGATCGTTGATTGTCGCGAGTTTAAAGCTAATGGCATTGAGGTTACTGACATTGCAAAACGCTTGATGGACTATGGTTTTCATGCACCAACGGTTTCTTTTCCTGTTGCAGGAACCATGATGATTGAGCCTACCGAGAGTGAAAGCAAAGCCGAAATGGATCGTTTTTGTGATGCCATGATCTCCATTCGCAAGGAAATCGGTAATGCTTCCAAAGATGAGCCAAACAATGTCTTAAAAAACGCACCGCATACCTTAGATATGTTAACATCAGATGAATGGTTACTGCCATATACAAGACAAGAAGCAGCTTTTCCGTTGGAATATATAAAAGAAAATAAATTCTGGCCGAGCGTTAGACGTGTGGATGACGCTTATGGAGATAGGAATTTGATGTGCAGTTGTGCGCCAATAGAAGAATTTATAGAGGCTTAATATTTGCGGTTGAACATCGTAAAATCAAATATATTTAACTTGAGGTTAAATAAAATATGGTTAAATTGTCGTTATAAGTTAGAAAGTATAATTTCAGACAGACATTATGAATGTTAAAATAACTGGGACAGGTAGCTATATCCCAAAAAGTATAGAACGAAACGAAGATTTTCATGAGCATACATTTTTAAATGTAGATGGAACTTCTATCGATCATCCGAATGAAATCATTGTAGATAAATTTAAGGCTATAACTGGTATTGACGAAAGACGCTATGTGGATGATCAACTTACATCATCAGATATAGGATTTTTGGCAGCCCAAAAAGCTATTGATGATGCTAAAGTAAATCCTGAAGAGATTGATTATATTATATGTGCACACAATTTTGGAGATGTAAAGGCAAACACCATTCAAAGTGATATTTTGCCATGTTTGGCATCCCGTGTAAAGCATAGTTTAAGAATTAAAAACCCTAAATGTGTCGCCTACGATATTTTATTTGGCTGTCCAGGTTGGGTTGAAGGAGTGATACAAGCGAAGGCATTTATACAGTCTGGTATGGCCAAACGTTGTTTGGTCATCGGTTCTGAGACTTTATCTAGAGTTGTAGATAAGCATGATAGAGATTCGATGATTTATTCAGATGGTGCTGGTGCTACAATTGTTGAAGCTTCTGAAGAAGAAGGTATATTAGAACACGAAACCGCAAGCTTCACTTACGATGAAGCCTATTACTTGTTCTTTGGAAATTCTAACAACCAAGAACTGTGTAAGGATACAAGGTATATAAAAATGCATGGTCGAAAAATTTATGAATTCGCACTCAACAATGTACCCTTAGCCATGAAAGAATGTTTGGACAAAAGCGGTATTGATATCTCTGACGTAAAGAAAATCCTTATACATCAAGCCAATGAAAAAATGGACGAGGCCATTATTAAGAGGTTTTACAGACTTTATAAAAAACCAGTCCCTGAAGGTATAATGCCGATGAGCATTCATAAGCTCGGTAATAGTTCGGTTGCTACGGTTCCAACGCTTTTTGATCTTATCAGAAAGAACGAGCTCAAAAATCACAGCATCGAGAAGGGCGACATCATTATCTTTGCTAGTGTAGGTGCCGGAATGCATATAAATGCTATTGTTTACAGATATTAATTTATAGATTTCCGATTTCTCGGAAAACACATATGTACGAGAAAACATTTCCAAATAAGCGTTTTAAACATACTCTTAAATTTCTAAAAAAACATATTGACAATTCCGAATCCATTCTCGATTTAGGTGTAAAAAATCCTTTCTCAGAGATAATGATCACTGAAGGATACGATGTTGAAAACACTAAAGGTGAAGACCTAGATGAAGATCGCTCAACCATCAAAAATTCAAGTGCAGAAGTTGTTACGGCTTTAGAAATCTTTGAACATCTCTTATCTCCTTACGAAGTTTTAAAATCCATAAAAGCAAATAAACTCGTAGTAAGTGTTCCGTTACGGTTATGGTTTGCCACGGCATATAGAAGTAAAACCGATAACTGGGATAGGCATTATCATGAGTTTGAAGACTGGCAATTGGATTGGCTATTGGAAAAGGCTGGTTGGGTGATAAAAGATCGTCAAAAATGGACTAATCCTGTTAGTAAATTAGGTATCAGACCTTTTTTAAGAAAATTTACTCCTCGTTATTATATTGTTTATGCTGTTAGAAACCCAAGTAACCAATAGCAAATTCAAATCGATTTTCTTTAGCTTTGGTAATTAGATTTTTTGATTTGAACTTCTACATCATCATACCAGCACATAACGAAGAAGATTACATTGGTAAAACTTTACAATCTTTGGTTGAACAAACCTTGTTACCAAAACAAGTTGTTGTTGTCAATGATAATTCTACGGACAAAACCCAAAGTATTGTTGAAAAATACGCCCTGAACTATGAATGGATTTCACTTGTAAACACCCAATCTTCTGAAGCTCATTTACCTGGCTCAAAAATTATTAATGCCTTCTATAAGGGACTCAAAACTTTAGATAACGCTTATGATGTTATATGTAAGTTTGATGCCGATTTAATATTCCCCAAGCACTATTTGGAAGTAATTTCAAGTCATTTTAAGACCAATGAAAAATTGGGAATGGCATCCGGATTTTGTTATATAGAAAAAGACGGTACATGGGTTTTAGAAAATCTAACTAATAAAGACCATATACGTGGTGCTCTTAAAGCCTACAGAAAAGAATGTTTTAAGCAAATAGGTCAATTAAAATCCTCGATGGGATGGGACACAGTAGATGAGCTTTTGGCAAAATACCATGATTGGGAAATTCTCACAGATGAAACACTACACGTAAAACATCTAAAACCTACAGGACAATCCTACAACAAAGCTTCTAAATACTTGCAAGGTGAAGCCATGTATAAAATGCGCTATGGCTTTTGGATTACTTTGATTTCAGCTTTAAAATTAGCTTACAAAAAAGGAAGTTTGAGTTTGTTTAGGGATTACATGAATGGCTTTTTTAAAGCAAAATCCAATAAGGTGGAATTCTTGGTTTCTAAAGAAGAAGGAAAGTTTATTCGCAGCCTTCGCTGGAAGGGAATATTGGAAAAATTCATCTAATCAATAACTAACCCCAAAACATTCCCTGTTGATCCATTAGGAAAACTGATTCCCAATAAGGCCGAAATTGTTGGAGCTATATCTGTAATTTCTGTTCTTTTATAGGTTTTACCTTTTTTAATTCCTTTACCATAGAACAATAACGGGACATGCGTATCGTAGATATAACCAGAACCATGATCGGTTCCTTTTTTATTCCACGAACCATCTAAAAACACTGACGGCTCCATTACAATTAGCAGATCCCCAGACCGTTTTTGGTTATAGCCATTTTTAAGTAGGTATTCTACACCAGACTTAAATGCCGCTTGGTGCATTGTGCTACTTTTAAAAACTTTACTTATCTGATCATGCTTTAACAATTGTTCTATAATTCGATTCTGAATATTTTCTACATTAAGTTTATCATTTTCAATCGCTTCGTGATTTAAAAAAATTTGTTCATTACTAATTTTAAGAATCAAATCTTCTACTTTAAACTCCGTCTTTAAAACAGTGTTTAAATCTGCTTTTATTTCATTAAAGTTTATTAATCCTCCTGGTAATTTTTTAGAATTAAGATATGCTGGCACATAAGGTGCTCCATGGTCTGAAGTTAAAAATACGGTGTACTCACCCTTTCCTATATATTGATCTAAATAGCCAAAAAGTCGTTCTAAATCTTTATCTAATCGCAAATAAGTGTCTTGTGTTTCTTTAGCATTTACCCCAAAATTATGACCCACATAATCGGTACTGGAGTAACTAATTGTTAGAACATCGGTGTAATCATCTGCACCCAATTGCTCACCAGCAATTGCGGCAATAGCAAAATCAGTGGTTAAGCTGTTTCCATATGGTGTGGACTTTAATATATCATATCCACCATTATCCTTGCTCAATTGTTTTAAATCGTAAGGAAAAGTAGGTGTCGATTTTGATGTAAAGCCGTCCTCATAATCACTTAAATCCTCACCACTCTCAGTATAAGTTTCAATTGGATATAATGTGTTCCATGTTCTTAAATAATTATCTGCAAAATTTTGGGCATTGAATTCTGTCACCCATCTTGGCAACGTTTCCAAATAAAAAGAACTACTAATCCAATAGCCCTCGTCCTTTCCCCTAAACCAATAGGCTGCATTTGCTGTGTATCCCGCAGGAAGCACGGCACCTCTATCTTTTATAGAAATACCCATGGTTTTACCTTTCATCTGCGTAAATAATCTGTTCTCATCTGCAAAAGTTGTCGTTGACATTCGGTGTGGAGACATTTGCCCATCTGAACTCGTTGTACCTACTGATTGATATCTATTATCCCTTACACAATATACGCTTTCGTTAATTGTCTTGTCATACCAATTATTGCCTATGATACCATGATACCTCGGTGTGGTACCCGTAAAAATTGAAGCATGGCCTGCTGCTGTCTTAGTGGGAATATAGTTAAAGTGATTGTTCTTGCAATTAAACCCGTCTCGCATCATTCGCTTAAAACCACCTTCACCAAACTTAGATTCAAAACGTGTTAAATAATCATATCGCATCTGATCAACAACAATACCCACAACCAATTTTGGTCTGGCATTCGACTTCTCTTGTTTGATACCTTCCTCTGAATTCATCACATTTTCCTGTAATCCACAAGAAAAAAGTAAGGACAGAGCAAGTATTAGGGCAAAGCTATTTTTTGTCATAAATTTGTCAATAATCATAGCACCAAAAATACACTTTTTAAGGCATCTTAAATTAAATTAACATTAATAAACTCATCTTTTTTCATACTTTAGCATTAATAAATTCTTGCATGAAGTACCTTCATAATATTGGCACTTACTTTATAATGATTAAGAACATGTTTCGCAAGCCCACTAAATGGTCTGTTATGAAACCCTTAATCTTAAAAGATATTGACGACCTCATCATTGGTTCACTAGGTATTGTTGCCTTTATAGCCTTTTTCGTTGGTGGAGTTGTAGCTATACAAACGTCTTTAAATATCAGCAATCCACTAATACCGAAATATTTGGTCGGCTTTGCAACTAGGCAATCTATAATTTTAGAATTTGCGCCAACTTTTATTTCCATAATCATGGCAGGAAAAGTAGGGTCTTTTATTACTTCGAGTATTGGCACGATGCGGGTAACTGAACAAATTGATGCGCTTGAGGTTATGGGCATTAATGCCATTAATTACTTAGTGTTTCCTAAGTTTGTTGCACTAACCCTTTATCCTTTTGTTATTTCTATTGCCATGTTTTTAGGAATTCTTGGAGGTTTGGCTGCTTGTGTTTATGGAGGATACGGAACTTTAGAAAACTACATCCATGGAGTACAGAATGATTTTATTCCATTCCATATGGTTTACGCCTTTATAAAAACCATGGTATTCGCATTTATCCTAGCGACAATACCATCCTTCTATGGCTATTTTATGAAAGGGGGAGCTCTCGAAGTTGGCAAGGCCAGCACAACATCTTTTGTTTGGACGAGTGTGGTTATCATTTTATTGAACTTTTTATTAACCAGTTTACTCTTAGGCTAATGATAGAAGTTAAGGACTTACATAAATCGTTTGGTGATGCACATATCTTAAAGGGTATTTCCACCGCTTTTGAAAAAGGCAAAACCAATCTTATCATAGGACAAAGTGGTTCTGGTAAAACCGTGTTCTTAAAATGTCTGCTGGGACTTTTTGAATACGAAGAAGGCAGTATAGCTTATGATGGAAAAATTTTTAGCAAACTTAGTACAGACGAAAAAACAGAATTAAGATCAGAAATTGGAATGGTTTTTCAGGGCAGTGCGCTTTTTGATTCCATGACCATTGCTGAAAACGTGATGTTCCCTTTGCGAATGTTTACCAAACAAAGTAAAAGTGAAATGGAAGATCGGGTAGACTTTGTTTTAAAACGTGTTAACCTCGACGACGCTCATCACAAAATGCCAAGTGAAGCATCTGGTGGTATGCAAAAACGAGTTGCTATTGCTAGGGCTATTGTAAATAATCCTAAATACTTGTTTTGTGACGAACCCAACTCCGGGTTAGACCCAAAAACCGCCATTGTAATTGATAATCTTATACAGGAGATTACGGATGAATATCAAATCACAACAGTAATCAACTCGCACGATATGAATTCCGTTATGGAAATTGGTGAGAAAATTGTGTTTCTAAAGGATGGTCTCAAAGCTTGGGAGGGCTCTAATGAAACCATTTTTAGAACAGACAATGAGGCTGTAACCAATTTTGTGTATTCTTCTGAATTGTTTAAAAAAGTTAGAAAGATGTATATTGAAGAGAGCCAATAACTAATTTCTTCTAATATATACCGTATCTACTTTTAGCGCTTCTTTAAGCCATTTTTGCAAAGCTTTTTCTTTAACCAATACAACACTATCAGATAAGGCTACTTTCCATCTTACATTCGCAACATTAACTGTATCTATATTTATAAAGTCTTTGGATTCTAACATTTTAGCATAACCAAAAAACTCTAAGTCATTGAATCTCACTTTGGCATCGCGTGATAGACTGCTAAATGAAACAGCATCTTTACTAGTGTTGTTGGATTCAATAAGTTGGTTTAAGTTGGTGATGTTTTCTTCTAAACTCGTGATTTGCTTTTGTAATCCATCAATTATATTATCCTTCTCATCTAAATCTGCATAAGCTCTATCTAAAGATTGATTAAGGCGATCTGCACTTCTGGTTTTGTTAGCGTTAATAACAAGGTCAAAATCTATAAGGTTTTCATAGTTGCGTTTTTCATTTTGAAGATCTGAAATCATTTCGTCGCTTACATCTCCGTTAAAGAAAAGGCTTATTCTTTTATTGTCTTTATCCAATACTTTACGTTGCAACCAAAGATTGGGATTAGTCTCAATTTCATTTTCAACATAGTTTTTATAGTCCCTTTCGTATTTACTTTCTTGTAAAACGCTTAGAAATGTCCAAAATGCCGGAATCATAACAATAACAGCTACAAGCGAAGCCAACCTAGCTATACGCTTACGTTTTTTGGAATTGGCATATTTAAGCATAGGAAAACGCAATAGCTTCAACACAAGAAATGTCGCCAATGCGATAAATATGGTATTAATACCAAAAAGGTACATTGCTCCACCGAAATACTCCCAATTACCTTTTGCTAAACCATAACCAGCTGTACAAAGCGGTGGCATTAAAGCTGTAGCAATAGCCACACCAAAAATTACAGAAGCAATAGTTCCTTTTTTGGTTCTAGCAATGATAAGAGCTAATCCACCAAAAAAAGCAATTAGTACATCGCGAATATCAGGTCTAGTTCGTCCCATCAACTCAGAAGTATCTTCACTCAGAGGAAACAACCAAAAGAACAAAAATGCTGTCAATAAACTCAGCACTATCATTGTTGCCAAGTTGATCATCGATTTTTTTAAAGTATCAATATCGTTTATCGCTATAGAAAGACCAACTCCCAATATCGGACCCATCAAGGGAGAAATTAACATGGCACCAATGACTACAGCAGTAGAGTTAGCATTTAGCCCAACAGAAGCTACCATTATAGAACAAACCAAAATCCAAGCTGTTGCTCCCTTGAAGGGTATATCTGCCTTAATCGCAGCAATCGTAGTATCTCTATCTGTATCTTCTCTAAAGTCTAAAAGCTCGCTCAAAAAATTAGAAACACTGGCAAATAAACCTTTTGCATCTTTTCTTACGGCTTCTTTTTTTTCTTCAACAGCATTTTCCTTATTCATTTCATTGGTCATCTGCGAATTCTCGTCTTCGGAAAAATTGAATTTACTTTCTTCGCTCATAGTTATCCATGCTCTTCCCCAAAATTGGCTTTCACGTTTTGGAGAACTTTTTTAATATCTTGTTCTTTAGCCTTAGGAAAGATAAGTAAAACTTCGTTTTTGTCAACAATAATATAATCTTTTAGGCCATCAACAACGACAATTTTATCTTTTTGAGACCTAATCATGTTACCAGAGGCATCTTCTGCCAGAACCTTAGAATTTACTATCGCATTATTATGGTTGTCTTTATCTAGTTTATCATAGAGACTTCCCCAAGTTCCGAGATCATTCCAATCAAAAGTAGCAGGGATTACAAATACGTTATCGCTCTTCTCCATTAAGGCATAATCCACAGAAACATTTTCTGCCTTACTGTAATTATTCCTTATGAAATCGTCTTCTTGTTCGGTATTATAGGCATCATAACCGCTCATAAAAAGCTGGAACAGCTCAGGTTGGTTAGTTTTAAAAGCTGAGACCACGGATTTTACACTCCACATAAAAATACCAGCATTCCATAAAAAGTTACCTTGGTCTAGAAATGACTTGGCTGTTTCATAATCTGGTTTTTCCCTAAATTGATCAACTGATTTAATCTCAGAGTTTGAAGATTTATCATATTCCACATAACCGTATCCTGTATTAGGAAATGTTGGCGTAACACCTAAAGTCATTAGTGCATCATTGGTTTCACAAAAATCGAAAGCTGTTTTTACATTGTCAGAAAACGCTTGTTCGTCCTCTATCCAATGGTCACTTGGAGCGACAATCATCACAGCATCCTCATTCTCTTTTTTAATTTTTAATGATGCATAAAGAATGCAAGGTGCTGTGTTTCGCATAGCTGGCTCTAACACAACTTGACGCTTAGTAACACTTGGCAATTGTTCAAAAACCAAGTCATTATAACGTTCATTTGTGAGAATAAAAATGTTTTCTTCTGGTATTAGCTTAGCGAGACGATTAAATGTTTTTTGTATAAGCGTATCACCAGTTCCCAGCATATCATGAAATTGCTTGGGAAAGCTTTGTGTACTTATGGGCCAGAATCTAGAGCCTACTCCACCAGCCATTAAAATAGCGTAATAATTTTTGTTTTTCATTAGTCTAAATTTCTACCTCTGCATTAGGGTTAAACAAATATAGTTTACCTGTTTTTACCTCAACACATTCTATTCGTTTTCTTCTTGTATTCCCCTTTTTAAATACTCTACCATTATAGAGTTTAAAAGTTTTGCCCAAAGGTACTTCAAAAACGTAGGTTTTATTTTCGTCTTCGTCGAATTGCTTTAATGCTAAGGCGAGTTGCGTATCTGTGTCGCTAGAAGCTTTGGGATTTTTAAAGTGTTTGGCAAGGAGCGGCAATAACTCTAAAGGAAATACTTCTGGTCTTAAAAATGGTAACATTAAATGCTGAAACGTCAATTTCCACTCTTTGCCATGCGGCTTAATGTACCGACCAAATTTTTGGTAAGCTTCAAAATGAGCAACTTCATGAATCAATGTAATTAAAAACCGATAAGAATTTAAGTTGGAATTTACCGTTATCTGATGTTTTCCATTTGGTAATTGCCTGTAATCACCATGCTTGGTCTTGCGTTCTTTCTTAACCTTAACAACAAGATTATCTTTGGCCAATAGGGCATTAACTTGAGACTGCGCTTCGGTAGGAACAAAATCTAAAAGCTGTATTTGCATTGATGCAAAAATAACTGTATTTACCAAAAGTTTTAATCTCTAACCACAATCATTTTTGAAGTATCATCAACTCGCAACAGATACAAACCAGAAGCTGTTATGTCATTAAACTTCAATATGGTTGTATTATCAAACTCATTATAAGTTCGTTTAGCCAAATCTATTTTACGTCCACTGATATCAAAAACCTCTATGTTTTCCAAACCGTTTGTATTACCAATAAAAACCTCTCTATTTATAGTAGGATTTGGATATACGGTTATAGGTTTATCAAATTCATCAATACCAAGTTGACCACTAAAATAAGGCACAGCAAAATCAAACGTGTCTTCTGCTACCGCTTGGCCAATAAAACGACCAGGAATATCATCGGCCGGTGGATGAATACCTCCCCAAATTCTACTTAAACTGGTTTGATCTGATGCATCTCTATAAGTTGCCCATTGCAACACAACATCTACAGATGGACCTTCTTCAAATACTAAAAACTCATTGGCTTTTGCTCTAAATTCCCCTAATCCACCTGGGAAAAATTCACTACCTGTCATCATAGTCATTAGCTCAGATGCAGTTCTAGAAAATGTGGAATGCCCAGAAACATAACCAGCAAAAGGAGGTGTTACAAATGTTGGTCTCTGGTAAGGATACCAATCCTCTGCTAATATCCATCCAACACCAGCTTGGTCAGTTTCTGTATCCGCTATAAAATCATGACCTTTCCAAGTATAAAGTTTTATCTTACCCACATGCTGATTGGCAAAACCAGCCAATGGATCTCCTATTTCAACGACTTCTATATAACCATCAAAAAGCGGGATGCCACCAATGTGATAATTGTCTAAGGTATTGTCAGTACTTTGTCCGCGTTCAGCCATAGAACGGATTGCAGAAATAGGTCGTAAATAATCATACCAACCTTTTATACCCCAAGCGGAAATTGCGGCATCATGCATACCACCACCCAAGATAAAATAAGCCTTAACATCCCATTCTAGAGGATCTAAAATATCGCCCTCACCTTCAAAACGTCTTTCAAATTGCGCATGGTCATTGACGTAGTTTAAAATAGAAAACCAATGTCCCGGCGGTGTTTCAGAAGCTGGTCCATCTGCCCAAAACTCTGCCAGTACTCTTGCATAATCACCTCTTGGTACCATATTAACTTCATAAGGGTTGCCTGTAACAGGGTTTAGGTCATGTCCATTACCTATAGCTCCACCATCAAAGAAATTATAAAATGTAGGGTAGTCCGTGTAGCTCGTTGGGAAAGTACTTATATCGACATTTCCTATTGAATTTGGTGAAATATCCCACATTACACCATCAGTTTGGTCTAAATGCGATTGCCAAACCGACACCATGGAAAATCCCCATTTGTAGGCATCACTATGTATGTTATCTTCAGTCAAGCTAATATAAGGGGGATCCGATGGATCATGGAACACATTAAAATTATGACCATCTCTTTGGTAGGTTACTTTGTCATCTTCAGACAAAGCAAAACCGAAAACATTTCCCCATTCAGGACTCAAAAATGGAGGTACAGCTCCTTCAATAAGATTTCCCGATTGATCAATGAAAGATTCAAAACCTAATGGTTGCCAACGGTTAGGATCATCAATTGGTGGGTTGTCATTGGCATCTAAGGCATATGCCTGATTAGCTGGTTCATAATAAGCATTATCATAACCAGTAGCTTCTCTCGCCCCATCCTGTAAACCATAATCTATAATAGTCTGAGCAACAAAATTACCAAAAGCAGCTGCATCACCATCTTCATACATTAATGAGGTATTGTTAATATCATAACCCAATTTTTCCATTAATAAATTGAATCTTGCTTGGGTTTCGTCCAAACCAGGAGAGTTTTGAAAGCGATGCGTCATTAAACGGTACATCGCATAACTAATTGATTTATTCAATGATGTGTCTAAATCTTCATTTGGCACAAAACTCACTAGAGTACTAGAAAAGCCATTTACCATATTACCTATTAAATATGGTGTAGCTACATCATCATAAATTGCCCAAACATCGTACATAGCCACACTAGTGTGAAATAAGTTTCTGGCGTGTACCGTTGGTCTTGCAAAATCATCTCTGATGGCCTCTAGCAAGGCTTCATTCCACAACCTTGCTATAGATATATCTTCAGGAAGGTTATCTACACCCAAGGCTACATCAATTGATGCTTCAAGGCTTGAGCATTGGTCATCAGTTTCGGTAACTGCTACACGACCGGATGCTTCAAGGTGCCATCTTACATCTATGCTATTTGTACCCTGACCACTTAAAATTTCACCTCCAGAAACTTGCCAATTAGCTGTTGAACCAGGTGCTATATTATACGAATAGGTTTCCACCCTAAGAAAGGATGAACTTGTGTTGCCAATAATGGTCTGGGATGGTAAATAAGTGCACGACCCATCATTTAAAGTAGCATCAGAGTTATAATTACAAGATACAGGATCGGTACAGCCATATACTTTTTGGCTTGGCTGAATGTTAAGCACTACAATTCCTTGCCCTTCAGTGGCTTTGAGAGTGCTATTAATTTGTAGGTTATTATGTGTTTCTACTAATCCAGAAGGCCATTCTAATTGTATCTGGGTGATTTGTGTTGCGTTGTTTAACCCAAAGTGTGCTGGTTGTAAATTTTGACTTAAAAAACCAACACCAGAATAATACCTTTTAAACGTACCAATGTCAGTAGTCAATGTAACTACAGTTCCAATAGCATCTCTATTCGAAGTTGTACCTTGCAAAATAATCTTAGACCAACTTAGAGTGCTTTCGGTATCATCAAAGTTCAGGGTTTTATTCTCATAAAAGAACACTGAACTATCGCTATTTGTAACCAATAAATCTATATCTCCATCATTGTCATAATCAAAATCGTTAGCCTCAACACTAATACTAACTTCGTTTAAGCCCAACTGAGAAGAAAAGTCAACGAAAGCATTTGTTCCTTGGGCAATCAAATTTCTGTAGTAAAAATTAGGTTCTTCACCTCTACGCTCAGGAACAAAACCATTTGCCACAAATAAATCTTCGTCACCATCCAAATCGAAATCAGAGAAGCGCGTTCCCCAAGACCATAATGTATTACCGACTCCATTAGCATTTGCTAGCTCCGAGAATGTGCCATCGCCATTATTGGTTAACAAGAAGTTTTCATCTACTGCGGTAACAAAAAAATCAAAGTCGCCATCTTGATTATAATCAGCCACTGCCAATCCCATATCCTCGCCAGTTGTGTCTATTGCATATGATGATGCATCTTCCGTGAAACCAGTTCCATTTTGGTTTATAAATAACTCATTAGGCTCGTTAAGATCATTAGTGATATATAGATCCATAAAGCCATCTTGGTTAAAATCAAAAGGAAAACCTAGATAACTTGGGTATATATTGTCATTAGAGATGCCTGTACTTTGGCTAACATCGGTAAAAGTTGAGTTGCCATTGTTAAGATATAGTGTATTTTTATTGCATCTGGCCCAGTCTGCAATGAACAAATCTAAAAAACCGTCATTGTTGTAATCAAACCAAGTCGCACCAGTGTTTCCACAATTATTTTCGTGCGTTATTCCGGAGATCGCAGTGACATTGGCAAAAGTTCCGTTCCCTAGATTTCTCCATAACTGTACCCTATCAAGATAAGTCATGAACAAATCAGGAAAACCATCATTATTGTAGTCTCCCCAATACGCACCAAACTTATAACCATCTAATCCAGAAAACTCTGCAGGTATCCCTTCAGGTGAATATAATTCGGAAAGACCAGATGCTTCAGTAACATCCGTAAATGAACCATCATTGTTGTTTCTAAAAAGCCTACTTAAGGTTATTGGGTTATCAGGATTGTCGATAGCTTTAGCCACAACAAAAATATCGAGGTCATTATCGCCATCATAGTCTGCAACAGCAATACCATTGTTGTTTTGTAATTCGCCTAAACCAACAATAGTCTCAACACGATCAAAAGTTTGCGCATAGCAAATAAAATGAACCAAGGTAAATACCTGAATCAATAAAAAGTAAAAAAAACGGTTGGGTAGTTTTCTGACCATACGGTATATTTTTTTCTTAAATATAAAAATTACCTTGGAAATCTAATAATTATGCTTCTTTTAAGAGCAACAAAATACTTTGGTCGTCTTTTTCAGCTGTTTACCTTTGTAACTAGCGAATATAGCTACAAAAAATTTTTGATCAACATATTAAGGTGTAGAATTGGAAACTTGAAGCACTTTACCATTGTGGTATTTGTTACCAGTGAGTGCAAATTGATGCACATATTCTGCCATCTGAAGTGCAGATATAGGAGCTTCATAACCCGGAAATGCCTCTGCAAGCATCTCAGTCTGTACAGCACCCAAAGCCAAAACATTTAACTGAGGTCCTGTTTCCTTATATTCTTCTGCCAATAGCTCTGTCAGAGTAATTACAGCTCCCTTGCTCGAGCTATAAGCTGAAAGCCCTGCGAACTTTACGCTCCCTTGAATGCCTCCCATCGAACTGATGGTCACTACATGCCCATCGTTCTTCATATATGGCAACACAATTCTGGTCATTTCAGCAACACCAAAAACATTGGTTTGATAAACTTGAGTAAAATCTTTAAATGTGGTTTCTGCAAAAGGTTTATTCAGTAAAGTACCTGCATTATTTATAAGTATGTCTACCTGTTCCCATTCTGTTTTTATAAACTCCTCAACTTTTTTATAATCGTCTTGTTTACACAAGTCAAAGGCTAAGGACGTAATGTTGTCAAAACTCAAATTGTTTACAGGTCTAGCATTTCTCGACAATGCCAAAACGTTATGACCTTGATTGGCGAATAGATGCACCAATTCAAAACCAATACCTCTACTTGTTCCTGTAATGATTATGTTTTTACTCATCGCTCAAAGTAACTTCTTTGGTTGGAGCATTCATCATCCCTTCCAATCCGGGTATCATCTTATTGATAAAGCTTGCCATATGGTCGTAGTCCATTTTATCCGCTTCGTCATCGACATGATGATAATAGTCAAAATTGGTAAAATCGAATGTTGAAATTGCGTGTGCAGGCATATTAAACTCTTTAAAGAACGGAAAGTTGTCCGATCTAAAGAACAGTTTGAACTCTTTTGCTTTTGGGAAAAACCCAACAACTTCCTCGCCAGCGTATTTGTTGAGTATCGGAGCAAAATTAGAACGGTCAAAGCCACTCATATAAGCCATCGATTTATCTTTAGCCCTAGGCACACCAATCATTTCAAAATTGATCATGGTATAAGCATTTAAACCCTCATCTTTCAATCGTTTAGCTAGATGTGCAGAACCTTTTAATCCCATTTCTTCTGCAGCATATAACGTGATTAAAATACTACGTTTATTGGTTTTTGAATTGGCAAAATGCTTTCCAAATTCCATTGCTGCTATGGTACCAGAAGCATCATCATTTGCACCATTAGCAATCTTATCACCATTAACTTCTTTGCCCTCACCTATATGATCGTAATGACCACCCAATATTATAAATTCATCTTTTAACTTTGGATCGTTACCTTCAATCATTCCAACAAGATTATAACCAATGATATCTCCAATTTTAAATGTATCGCGATAGATTTCAAAATAAGGTTTGATGTTATTTTTCTTAAAATAATTTTCTATAAAAACTGCCGCTTTTTCAATGCCTTCACTACCAGTTGCTCTCCCTTCTAATTCATCTGAGGTCAAATATTCCATACTTGCTTTAATAGCCTCAGGAGTTATTAAAGGAAGTACTGGTGTTGAAGTTACAATCACTTCTTGTGGAAGATTCTTTTCTTGGGCAGATGAGCTTGCCACTATTACAAAAAACAGAATAAAAAGTTTTACTTGTTTCATAGAGTTGTGTTTAGGTTTTAAAGATAAAAAAATCCTGTTTCAAATGAATAAAACAGGATTTTAATATTGTAGCTTCTGAAGCTCGTTTAGAATAACATTTTATTTTATACCAACATCGTCACTGGGTTTTCTATATAACCCTTTAACGTTTGAAGGAATTGAGCTCCCGTTGCACCATCTACGGTTCTATGGTCACATGCCATGGTTAATTTCATGGTATTGCCTGGTACAACTTTTCCTTCTTTGACTACTGGTTTAGACACAATCGCTCCCACAGATAAAATTGCCGAATTCGGTTGGTTAATAATCGAAGTAAAACTCTCTATACCAAACATACCTAAATTTGAAATGGTAAAGGTACTGCCCTCCATTTCTTCCAAAGTCAGTTTTTTATTTCTTGCCTTACCTGCATACTCCTTAACAGCCGCACCAATCTGTGTTAGACTCTGCTCATTGGCAAATTTAACAACTGGCACCACTAAACCATCTGGCACTGCTACGGCAACACCAATATGCACATGGTTGTTTAATTGCATTCTATCATCAAACCATTGAGAATTGACCTGTGGATGCTGGCGCAATGCCAAGGCACAGGCCTTAACGATCATATCATTATAAGAAATTTTTGTGTCTGGCAGCGAATTATATTGTGCTCTAAAAGCGATAGCGTTTTCCATATCAAACTCCACATTTAGGTAATAATGTGGCGCAGTAAATTTAGATTTTGCCAAGTTTTTGGCAATCGCTTTACGCATATTTGAGTTTGGAACTTCATCGTAATCCTCTTGACCAGATGGCACAAACTTTGCAGCTGCTGCTGACGACTGTGCTGGAGTATAGTTCTCTATATCTCTTTTTACGATTCTACCATTTTCACCAGAACCATTAACTTGAGAAAGATTAATACCTTTCTCCTCTGCCATTTTCTTGGCCAATGGTGAGGCGAAAATGCGTCCTCCAGAAGGCATCTCTACTGCACTCGAGGTGACAGAGTCATTAGATTTAAACTCCTTCTTTGGCTCATCTTTCTTAGATTCGGTTTTCTTATCTTCTTTTTTCGGTGTTTCTTTTTTCTTTTCCTCTGAAGATCCACCTCCCACTTTAAAGTTCTTTGCAACATCCGAAACATCAGTTCCGGCAGGACCAATGATTGCTAATAAGGCATCAACTTTCGCAGATTCACCTTCTTCTAATCCTACATGCAACAATGTCCCTGACTGAAAAGACTCAAACTCCATTGTAGCTTTATCCGTTTCAATCTCTGCTAAAATATCTCCCTCTTCTACTTCATCTCCAACTTTCTTTAACCAGGTCGCTACAGTACCTTCTTCCATCGTATCACTTAGCCGTGGCATTGTAACTACAATGACTCCTTCTGGAAGCGCTGTGCCTTCTTCATTTGAAGCATCATCAGATTCTTCAGATGATGTTTCTTCTACTGTTGAATCTTTTTCTACATTATCTTCCTCTTTCTCATTTTTTTCAGCCTCAGCTTCAGAAGATTTACCATTTACCAAGTCTGAAATATCCTCTCCTTCTTCTCCTATAATAGCCAAGAGGGTATCCACCTTAGCTGTTTCACCTTCTTGAATTCCAATATGAAGTAGTGTTCCTTCATTAAAAGATTCGAACTCCATGGTCGCTTTATCGGTTTCGATCTCCGCTAAAATATCTCCTTCTTCAACTTTGTCACCAACTTTTTTTAACCAAGTAGCAACGGTACCTTCTTCCATTGTGTCGCTCAAGCGCGGCATATTAATCACTTCTGCCATAGTTTATCTTATTTTATGGTCTATAAACGGGTAATCTTCTTGTTCGTATACGGAATCATACATCACGCTCTTTTCAGGGTAAGGTGACTCCTCCGCAAATTTTTCACACTCAGAAACCCTAGCCTTCACGCGCTTATCAATTGCCTTGATCTCTTCCTCAGTAGCATATTTCTTTTCTAGGATAACATCTTTAACTTGAGTAATAGGATCTATCTTCTTGTACTCTTCAACTTCATCTTTTGTTCTATAATGCTGGGCATCAGACATTGAATGGCCTCTGTAACGATAGGTCTTTACCTCTAAAAACGATGGCCCACCACCTTTTCTAGCACGTTGAATAGCTTCATCAAAAGCTTCAGCAACCTTGATAGGATTCATGCCGTCTACTGGACCGGAAGGCATTTCGTAGCCAAGTCCCAATTTCCAAATATCCGTATGGTTTGCTGTACGTTCTACTGAAGTTCCCATGGCATAACCATTGTTTTCGCAAACAAATACAACTGGTAAATTCCACAACATCGCCAAATTAAACGTTTCGTGAAGCGATCCTTGTCTTGCCGCTCCATCACCAAAGCAACACAAAGTTACTGCATCACTATCGTGATATTTATCACCAAAAGCTATACCAGCACCTAAAGGAATTTGACCTCCAACAATACCATGTCCTCCATAGAACCTATGCTCTTTTGAAAATATATGCATCGAACCTCCAAGACCTTGTGATGTCCCAGTGGCTTTACCGTACAATTCTGCCATTACACGCTTAGGATCAACTCCCATACCTATTGGCTGTACGTGATTACGATAAGCTGTAATCATTTTGTCCTTTGTTAAGTCCATGGCATGTAAAGCACCAGCTAAAACAGCTTCTTGCCCATTATACAAGTGAAGAAATCCTCTAACTTTTTGTTGGATGTAAACTGCTGCAAGTTTGTCTTCAAACTTTCGCCAGAATAACATATCCTCGTACCACTTTAGGTAAACTTCTTTAGTTATTTTTTGCATTTTTTGATTCGTTCTTTTTAATCAGGTTAACAAAAATAACATATTAGAAACTAAAGAAGAAACTGAAAATAGTAAAATTTGTTACGAAAACGTTACAGTACGCTTCTATCGAAACCTAAAGGGAGTAAATTAGCAAGTGAGTTTGATTTTACAACTTTTCCCTTAGCTCCCATGAAGTAAATTTCAATGGGTTGCTCTTGCTTAATTTCGTATTCTGCAATTGCCTGCCTACAGGCACCACATGGTGGAATGGGCTTGTCTGTAAGTTGATTTTGTGATGAAGCTGTCAATGCCATTTTTAAAATTTTTGCATTGGGATGCTTTGCACCAGCATAATAGATTGCTGTTCTTTCTGCGCATAAACCCGATGGGTAGGAAGCGTTTTCTTGGTTACTTCCTATGACAACCTCATCATTATCCAGATAAATTGCCGCACCAACCTTAAATTTAGAATAGGGAGCATAGGCATTTTCTCTAGCCTCTTGAGCTGAACTCATTAATTTTTGTACGTCTTCAGGAAGTTCATTTACATCATCATAAACCTTTAGTTCAGTTTCTATTTTAACCTCCTTCATATTCTTGATTTTATTTTAGACAAAAAAACTATTGCTTTTAAACAATAGTTTTCTGTATCTGGTTATGCTTATTTTCTAATATTCATCATATTCCCCATCACCAAAATTAAATGTGAGAGAGAAACGTAATGTATTCTCTAATGGGCTTTGTACTCTCGATGCTGAGAATAAATATGATAGATCTATGTTGATTGTTGTGTATTTAAATCCTGCACCAATGGCAAAGAATTTACGTGCTCCTTTATCTTCTGCTTCATTAAAGTAACCTGCTCTAAATGCAAAGTTTTCTTGATAGGTATATTCTGCACCTAATGCCCATGTGAACTCTCTTAACTCTTCACTGAAACCACCTGGTGCATCACCAAAAGACTGAAAGATTCCACTTAAAAAGCTTACGTCATTATCTTGACCTTGTGTTATTATTGTTGGCTCGTTTTCGTTTACATCTGGTGTACTAGGGTCATCTTCTGTTTGCTCTCCATCACCATTAGTGTCGACAAAACCAAACTTTGGCGGTGTTGGTACCAATAATTTTGCAACTTCTGCCGTAATACCTAATTTACTGTATTCATCAAAAATAAAATCGAAACCTGCACCCAGTCTTAAGTTTGTTGGTTGAAAGTTTTCTCTACCACCATCATCATATTTAAACTTAGGGCCTAAATTCTGAATTGCAAAACCTGCTCTCCAACGCCCATTAAAGTCATTGTAAGCTTCCTCTTCACTTTGGTAGTAACCCGTTAAATCGGCACCAAAAGTACTAGCGGCATCTGCATTTGGGTCAACTTGATCAATTCTTAAGTCTGATCGCATGTAACGCACAGCTACTGCCATAGCAAACTGATCGGCCAATCGTAACGTGTAGGCAACATCTGCTGTAAACTCATTTGGTTTTACGTTAATTCCAGGATCATTTTCACTTTGAGTTAAGGTAATTTCACCCAAACTAAAATATTTAAAACTTGCAGAAACTGCACTGTATTCATTTAACCTATTATAGTATGTTGCATAACTGATTGAGATATCATTTACCAATTTACTTAGGTAAGGAGTGTAACTTAAACTTACCCCAGACTTAGCCTCAGAAAAGGCATATTTAGCAGGATTCCATTGTTGCGAGAATCCATCAACAGATGTTGCTACACCCATATCGCCCATTGAAGCCGACCTTGCGTCTGGTGCAATGAGCATAAAAGGAACACCTGTTGTTATTACAGATGATTGATCAGGAAATGTTATGGTTTCTTGAGCAAAAGTATAGCCAAGTGTTACAAAAGCGATAAGGGTTATTGCGTATTTCTTCATGTTCATTTTTAAGTTATTAATGCTAAACGCTTAGCACTAATTAGTTAGCAAATATAAATTATTATTAGAGTATGACAAGTTTTTGAATTTTTTCAACTTGCTTATTTAAACGGTTAGATCTCACTTTTAGTTTATAGACATAGACTCCTTTTCCAATTTTATCTCCAAAATCGTCTCTTCCATCCCATACAATATCCTTAGATAGAGAACTTACAGACTTACTACCTCCTGTAGTTTGTCCGTTTAATGTCTTTACCAATTTACCAGAAACGGTAAATATCTGTACTGAAACGTCTAAAGGTTCTATACTATTGTGGTTAAACCAAAATTCTGTATAGTTAACAAAAGGATTTGGATAATTTAACACATTGGTAACCACAAGTTCTTCATCTTTATCGAATACCGTAAATTGAATTTCGGCTGTTGAAGAATTGTTATAAACATCCCATGCCTTCAGCGTTAATGTATGCAAACCAGGTTCTAAATCCCTAAATGGGTAGGTTACAGTTCCATTGGTATAATCATCTACATTGGCCTGATAATAATCGTTTAAAACTATAGGATTAGTTTCGTCACCATCGATAATAGCAGTAATATCATGACCTATTCCACTTGCAGTGTTTATACCGTTATCGTCTTGAAGCTTTGCTAGTAGACTTGGAGACTCATTGGTAACACCACCAGAAACAAAGTTTTCGTCGTTCATGAATAAATTAATGACAGGCCCAATGTTGTCTTCTGGCGCATTTTCGTTAATTCCGCCTACTTTTATATCGAAATTGGCACCTGTTTGGTCGGATAATGGGTTATTGGTCTGCGCATAAAAACTTACCTTACCATTACCCACCGGAATGCCTATATCTCTTGGCACAATAAAATCGAATTCAAATTCTCCATTTTCAATAGTGGCTTGACCTTTGAAGATAATCTCTCCTAATGTTGTGAAGTCTAAAATAATTAGACCATCGCTATCCGTAACACCATCATTGGCCAAGGTTTGGCGGTCTATTTTTTTATCAAAAACAGTTGCGGTTAAAGTTCCGTTATAATTAGACAAAAGATTTCCGTTGACATCAGTCACCTCACCTGCAAGTTTTGTATAGCTTAACGCCTTAAGGGTATCGATTGGCTGTGTAATCTCTACATCGTTAACTTTTGTTAATCTAATATCTGGTTTTGGAAACGCAAGCTTCATTGCTGGGTCACCAATTAAAAATACCAGGCGCTTTTGGGTAATACCGGAAATGCTATTATCTGTTTTTGTGAGTCTTAAGGCTTCGCCAATAGTTGGGTAGTCATTGGAACCAAATGCAAATAAATAATCATCTAATATTTCATTATATGCCACTCCTACAGTAACGAAAATCTGTCTAGTGGTGGTCATTAGAGCAATGGCACCTCCATTTTTATTCCAAAACGTGAACTCTCCAGCAGTATCCCTATCTGGATCATCAAATTTGGTATATTCACAAGTTACTGTTACAAACAAATTAAACTTACAGATATTGTTTACTTCCTGGGCGTCAAACTTATCAAAGATGCGCTCTTTTGCTAAACCATCTTCGCCACCATGCCCAAAATAATTCACAACAAGAGCTCCAACTTCAATGGCATCCTTAACAGCATTATTCACTTCCGGATAGCGATTACCTGCTGCTGAAGATTCTTGTCCGTATGCATCGGTATGTATTTTAACTACATTAAAAAATGGTTTTTCCTCCTCTATTTGTACACCTATTCCATCGGTGGTTTCTTGCAATATTCTCTCCCATTGAATATCGACGTCATCAGAAATAAGAAGCACGTTGTTTCTCCAACTGCCATAAGCTTCGGCTTGGTAGTAGGCATCAATCTTATCCACCATTTCCTTAGCACGCTGTACATCTTCAGCAAGAATTCTGCCAACTGCCACATCCATTCGGTCTGCATTACTCATTGAACCTTCATCAAAATCCAACATAGCATAAAAATCATCTGAAACAAAGGAATTAGTTAGACTAAAACTATTGGTGGAATACCATGAGGGCACAAGGTTAGTATTGTTGCTTATCCTATCCTTATAATCGTAAGAGCCTTCGCCGAACAAACAAAGATACTTCAGTCTATTACTTGGTGTGCTGGCGTTATCATACACATATTTAACAAAATTTCTGAGCGCAGCAATATCTTGACTGCCAGTACTAAACTCATTATAAATTGTTTGCAGATCAACGACCTTAACCGTCAGGTTATATTGGTCTCTATTAATTTGGGCTAAACGCTCTGCTTGAGATCGTAATCGGGAAGGAGTTAATATGATGTAATCTATATCTTCAAAAGCCCCTTGGGCATTATTAAATATTGTTCCCTTTAGATTTTGATTTGCTAACGTTGAATTATTATCCTTTTTCGGTTGAAGCACATTAGAAATAGCGAATGCCAAATAAGTTCGTTCTTCACCCGATTGAGCCTTGAAAGATAAACTACTTTGGTTATCTGGGTTGAGAAGGTTTGCCACATTAAATCGATCCGTTATATCCCAAACTTCTTGCACGCCAGAGGCATTGGACAGATTATATTGCACAATCCCAGGCGTGTTAGCAACATCACTATTCTTAAAAACCAATTGTTCACCTTCGTAGTTCAATGCTCTAGTTGCCTCAATATTAATGTAATCCAAATAGGCATTTGCTGAAGGGTTTCCGTTGTTATTATAGTCTAAAGTAACCGTTATATCATCTGATGAAATATTAAGATTATTACCATAAGATGCTGAAGTTCCTAAAACTGAACCTGGACTAATAACTCCCAAGTTTAAACTAGAAACAAAATTACCATTAATAGTAATACCCATAGTAGAACCTGGTGTTTCGGAAACAGAACCTATAGCTATATCAAAACGCACCGGCTCACTAGTCACCAAATTCGGAAATTGAAAATTATAAACGCGCTGATTTTCAATATCAAAATCATCACCAAACCAACGACGGCCTAATTTTGCCAAATTATGCTCATCTACTTCGTAAAATTGATAGTCTTGAAACGTATCAACTTGAAGATCTGCAGCAGCATCAATATTTGGCATCGCTTGTATGCGTTTTCCGTTTCCTGCACTTACATTAACATAATAATATGTTTTGTCAGTATAAAGATTTAAATTGGTACCACTCTCTTCACTATATGTGGTTGGACCCTCACCATAAAACAGTATGTAATCACCATTATCAAAACTACCATCTTCCTCTCCAACAAATTTTATGGCATTCTCTACAACGTCAAAAGGATACTCGGCTGAATTCAATAATGGCAACATCCTGCCGCCATTTCCATATATCTTTATGGATCTTGGATCAACAGAATTAGTGTTAACACCCAAGCTGTTTAAAAACCCTTTAGTTAATTGAAAAACACCTGACTCCTCTATATAAAATTTATACCATTCACCATTACTTAATACGGAATTGGTGATTTCATTTCTTGAAGCATTTTGGTTTCTACCTGAAGATGAGTTGTAGTTAACTGTAAAGGAAGTTATTTTCTTAAATACACCTCTGTCACTTATTATAGGGCTTATTTCAAAATAGTATGCTCGTTTTCCTCTAGCGTTAGTATTAAAAAACTTATATTTTGGTGTGTTAGGGACAAGTTGACGCTTTAGGTTCTTTAAATCAGATTCGCTTATGGTCTCATAAGAAACGTTCGAGATAGTGACTGAAGCCTCGTCAATCATGCTACCATTACCATCCCATTGTGCGAAATAGGTTAAGCCTTTTTCATCATCATAATTAAAGTGTGAAGCATCAAAAGAAGGCACCACCATCTTACCATAAGCCGTTTCCAGTTCCTTTTCACCATTCCAATTGATATTGAATTGCTTTTGCTGGCCAAAAGAAAGCATGGCTGAAAGCACAAAAAATAAAATAGAGCAATTTTTCATTTAAGATTCGATGGTTTGGTTTTACGGTAAATTTCGCATATAAATGTCACTAACCTGACTTTCTATATAAATTTACAGTAAAATAACGGCTAATATAAAGTGTTATTATGAGGTGATGTCTTTTATTTCAAAAATACAACAATATTTTATTTTAATGCTCGTTATTAAGGAGCAAAATACACCGATAATTCGCCAAAAATCCGTTATTGTGTTCAAAAAAAAGGATGAAATGCACATTTTTTTGAATTTTCAAGGAAAAAAAAGTTGTCGGTTTACCTTTAATTGTTATATTGCGGAACTAAAATTAAACGAGCTTACTTAAACGTATGGATATGAAAAATGTCTCAAACCTCAAATTTTTAATCGCTTTAGCGCTTTGTGCAAGCATAGTTAGCTGTAAGCGATCCTCAAATTCCAGTAATGTAGATAGTGCTACAGGCTGGAAAATCAATGATAAAAATGGTGGCTTTCAGTACAACACCAATTTTAAAGAACAAGAGACTCCACCAGGCACTGCTTTTATAGAAGGAGGTACTTTTACAATGGGTAAAGTACAGGATGACCCTATGCACGATTGGAATAACACTCCTAATCAACAGCACATACAGTCATTTTATATGGATGAGAACGAGGTAACTAACCTCAATTATTTGTTCTATCTAGATTATTTAAAAAGAGTGTATCCACCAGACGATCCAAATTATGCTCTAATTTATAAGGGTGCTCTTCCAGATACCCTAGTTTGGAGAAACCGATTGGGATATAATGAAATGATGACTGAAAATTATCTACGTCATCCAGGTTATGCAAACTACCCAGTTGTTGGAGTAAGCTGGATACAAGCAGTTGAATATGCTAATTGGAGGTCTAACCGTGTGGCTGAGCAATCTTTGCAAGATGCTGGTTATATAAAGAGAGATGCTCAATATACCGATTTAAGTGCCGAAAGCACATTTGATGTTGATACATATATCAACGCACCAACTGAAACTTACGGAGGTAGTGAGGAAGTATTACAAGGAGGTAAAAGAAGGCAGCAAACCGATGCCGAAGGAAACCCAATAAACGTTTATGCAAATAGAGAATCCGGATTAATACCAGTTAAATATAGACTCCCAACTGAAGCTGAATGGGAATATGCAGCTCTCGGAATGAGTGAACTAAGAAGTTACAATGTTTACAGAGGACGTAAAAAATATCCTTGGGATGGTCAATATACCAGATCTGGTAAGCGTGTAAATCGTGGTGATCAGTTAGCTAACTTTAAGCAAGGAAAAGGTGACTATGGCGGAATCGCCGGATGGTCTGACGATGGCGCAGATATTACTGCAGAAGTAGGATCTTACGAGCCAAACGATTATGGATTATATGATATGGCAGGAAATGTTGCTGAATGGGTAGCCGATGTTTACCGTCCTATCGTAGACGACGAGTTTAATGACTTTAATTACTATAGAGGAAACGTTTATACTAAAAATGCCTTGAATGAAGATGGTACTGTTAAAGTTGTTACTGTTGATGAGATCGTTTATGACACTTTGAGTAACGGTAAAATTATTGCCAGAAACCTACCAGGTGAGATTGCAAAGATTCCTGTTGATGAAGAAGACACATATCTAAGAACTCAGTTTGATAAAAGTGACAACAGAAACTTTAGAGATGGTGACAAGCGTTCTTCACGTTATTACAGAGAGAGTTTTGACGAAGGCGATGACAGAACTAATTCTACAGACAAAATGTACAACTCGCCTAGACATAGAGTTGAAGTAGATTCTGCTGAGGGCAAACTGATTAGAGAGTATGACAAATCTAACAACAGAACGTCTCTAATCAATGACGAAGTGAGAGTTTACAAAGGTGGTTCTTGGAGAGATAGAGCGTATTGGATTGACCCTGCGCAAAGACGCTACTTTCCACAAGATATGGCAACAGACTACATCGGATTTAGATGTGCTGTATCTAGAGTAGGCTCAAAATCTGTAAAATCACAAAAGAGACGTAATTAAAAAACATTAAATAATATTTAGAAAAGTCCTGATAAATTTATCAGGACTTTTTTATTTTTAAACCTATGAAAATAGCAGCTTTATATCAGAAGTTTAAAGAAAGTGCATCCATTTCAACCGATACTCGGAAAATTGAAAATGGAGCCATTTATTTTGCCTTAAAAGGCGACAATTTCGATGGCAACAAGTTTGTCTCAAAAGCTTTTGAAGCAGGCGCAAAATATTGTGTCGTTGATAATATAGACGCTGTTATTAACAATGATTGTTTTTTGGTTGATGATGTGTTAACTACCCTACAGCACCTAGCTACATATCATAGAAATAAAATCAACATTCCGATAATCTCGTTAACTGGTAGCAACGGCAAAACAACAACCAAAGAGTTGATTAATGCCGTTTTATCAACAGAATATAAAGTTAGGGCTACCAAAGGCAATTTAAACAATCATATTGGTGTACCATTAACGCTTTTGGCCTTTACAGAAGACTTAGATTTTGGTATTGTAGAAATGGGTGCCAATCACAAAAAAGAAATAGAATTTCTCTGTAACATAGCGCAACCCGACTATGGCTTAATTACCAATTTTGGAAAGGCACATTTAGAAGGTTTTGGCGGTATAGAAGGTGTTATAGAAGGAAAGTCTGAACTATATGATCACCTAAAAAACAATCAAAAAAACATCTTTATAAATACTGATGATTCTAAACAATTAAAACAAATTGGCAACTACCAAAATATAATACTATTTGGAAAAAATACTGACAATGATTGTGTTGTGGAGTTCCTAGAAGCCAATCCTTTTGTTTCTTTAAGATATAACGATTTAGAAATCAATAGTCAACTTATAGGAGATTATAATTACGGAAATATTGCAGTAGCCATTGCAATCGGTCAATATTTTAATGTGTCGTCGGAAAACATAAAAAAGGCTATTGAAGGTTACCAACCAACCAACAATCGTTCTGAAATTATTGAAAAAGGTACTACCAAAATTATTTTAGATGCTTATAATGCCAACCCAACAAGTATGTTGGCAGCACTTAAGAACCTGAAACAGTTAAATGCCAAAAACAAGTATCTCTTTTTAGGTGATATGTTTGAATTGGGAGATGAAGCAGAAAGTGAACATCAAGCCATTGTAGATTTTGCGGAAGCCAATTTTAATGAAAATATAATTTTAGTTGGTGAAAATTTCTTTAAAACTGATACTAGAACTTCCACAAAAAAGTTTTCAAGTTTTGAAAACCTACAACCCGAATTAAAAAAATTCAATATTGAAAATTCTACTGTTCTTATAAAAGGATCTCGCGGTATGGCATTAGAACGAATTTTGGATATCTTATAATACAAGAAACCACAATTAAAAAATGTCAAACATTAATGCTAAAAAATCGAAAAGCTACATCCCATTATATTTCTCTTTGATTATAATTGTTGGTCTTGTATCGTCATATTTTGCGGTATCAGATGTAAAGCAGTTTTTTGATACCGCTTGGGAGGTTTTAACAAGTAACGATGAACAACGGATAAAAAATTGGGTGAGTAATTTTGGATGGTATGGTCCATTGGTTTTAGTATTAGCCATGGTATTACAAATGTTTCTCATAGTTATCCCTACAATACTTCTTATGGTGGTTTCTATTCTAGCTTATGGACCAATTTGGGGAAGCCTTATCATTTTAGTAGCAGTAATTGCAGCATCATCTATAGGTTATGCAATAGGAAATTATTTTGGGCAAGCATTTGTTCTAAAACTCTTGGGAAACAAAACGGAAACGAAGATTGAAGAATTCATTGAATCGTTTGGTTTTTGGGCTGTTGTCATTACACGAATAAACCCTTTTCTGTCTAACGATGCCATTAGTTTTGTAGCTGGTATTTTAAATATGAGCTATTGGAAGTTTATTGGTGCTACAATAATGGGTATATTACCATTAACCATCTTAATCGCCATACTGGGCAAAACTACTGAAAGACTAGAGTCTGGTTTATTAATCGGGTCTATAGTAAGTCTAGTTATTTTTGGAATTTATTATTATTGGAAGAAAAATAGAAAGTAAGTGTTAGAGCTTAAGAAAGCAGAAAACCCAAGCCGTCGCTTGGGTATTCTGTTTGATGTGGGTCATACTGGATTCGAACCAGTGACTTCTACCCTGTCAAGGTAACACTCTAAACCAACTGAGTTAATGACCCTCATTTATTAAACTAAAAAAGTCCACATTTCTGTGAACTTTTGTGGGCGCGAAGGGATTCGAACCCCTGACCCCTTGGGTGTAAACCAAGTGCTCTGAACCAACTGAGCTACGCGCCCTAAATAATTAGGACTGCAAATATAGACTAGTTTTTAAAATCTCAAAAGGATTTTTATAAAAAAATCAAATTATTTCGGCAACCACAAAAGTACTACCTCCAACATAAATCAAGTCCTCTGTGTTCGCTTCAGCTATGGCCATTGTCATTGCTTCTTCAACACTTTTATAGGCCTTACCTTTTAATCCATTTTCGTTAAAAACCGATTGTAATACATCTGTATCTAAACCACGAGGAACATTAGGCTTACAGAAGTAATAACTTGCATTCTTTGGAAAAAGTGAAAGTATTGAATCTATATCTTTATCCTTTACTACACCAAATACAATATGAAGTTTACCGTATGTTTCTAACTGTAATTGTTGTAAAACAAATGACAACCCTTCTTTATTATGGGCAGTATCACAAATTATCTTTGGTCTTTCTCCTAAAATCTGCCACCTACCTTGCAAACCTGTATTTTGAATTACTTTTAAAAGTCCTTTTTTTAATGCCTTATCAGAAATTTGATACCCAGACTTTCTTAGAACCTTAACCGATTGAATAACGGATTTAATGTTATGCTTTTGATAAGCTCCTTTTAAATCACTTTCAAGAACATTCTCAACCAATTGGTCCGCAAAGTAAATATCAGAATTGGTCAACTTGGCCTTCTCCTTAAAAACAGGTTGCGTTTCAGGTTGCGTTTCACCGATAACAACGGGAATATTATCTTTAATAATTCCTGCTTTTTCAGCGGCAATTTTCTCAAGGGTATCTCCTAAAAATTGCACATGATCAAAACCTATATTTGTTATAACTGAAAGCTCTGGTGTTATAATGTTTGTAGAATCCAATCGTCCACCCAAGCCAACTTCTACAACGGCAATATCAACTTTTTGCTTAGCGAAATAATCGAAAGCCATACCTACTGTCATTTCAAAAAAAGACAGGTTATTCGCCTCAAAAAATGACTTGTTACGCTTTATAAACCCAATAACAAATTGTTTGCTTACAACCTTACCATTGATACGAATTCTTTCTCTAAAATCTTTTAAATGTGGAGATGTATATAAGCCAACTTTATAACCAGCTTCTTGAAGTATAGAAGCCAACATATGACTGGTCGAGCCTTTACCGTTTGTTCCGGCAACATGAATAGATTTGAATTTGGTGTGTGGCCTACCTAAATGTTCTGAGAATTTTAAGGTGTTTGTTAAGTCTTTTCTAAATGCTGTCTTACCTTTATTTTGATACATTGGCAGTTGCTGAAACATCCAATTGATTGTATCCTGATAGTTCATGATTTATTGACCAACATCAAAATTAATACTCACAAAACCGATTTGTTTAGCAGGTGCATCGGCATCCGCTGGCCACTTATGGGATAGTGCTATTTTTTTTGCAGGCTCTAATAAACAAGGGTGTGTATTTGTTGAACCTTTTATACCTGGTTCAGCTTTAGTTACTTTTCCTGCTCTATTTACTTCGATTTTAACGACAACCAATCCATATTCATTACAGTCTTGCTTATAGATTTGTCTCGATGGTCTTCCTCTTCCACCCAAACCATAACCTACACCACCCTTACCAGGTCCTGAACCACCAAAATAGCTTGGAGCATAAGGATCCCCATCAAGCTGACCTTTATTACCGCCTTGTTTATCCGGACCTTCACCTCCATCATCATTACCGCTAGAATTCTTTACTCCACCTATAAGATCATCTAATTTTTTCTGCTTTTCTGCTTTTTCACGTCGCTCACGTTCTTCAGCTTCACGTTTTTCGCGTTCAATTCGTTCTGCTTCAGCTTTAGCCTTAGCTTCAGCCTCCTTTTGTTTTTTTATTGCAATGGCTTCAGCATTTTCCTCGGTCATTACCTCTTCAGTTTTTGTAGGTGTTTGAGTTGGCTCTGCCTTTGATGGTTCTGGTTGTGCTTCTTCTACAACTTTTTCTTCTACTGCTTTCCGAGGTTGTGCCAATGGCTTGTTTCCACTACCGAAATCTGTATTCCCAAAATTAACAGCTACACCATATTCTTCTGGTGGGTCTAAATATTGTGGCCCAACAAAAAACAATAACAAGAACAACAACAGAGCTATAAGCGCTGTTATTCTTGCAGAATTACGTTGATGTTTGGTCTCTAAATATTTCATATTAAATACCCTTTGGTAAGCAAAGTTTCAAAAATGATGCCGATTAGTTTGGTTTTACAGCCAAAATCACTTTAAACTTATTGCGATTTGCTATATCCATTACCTTTACCACATTTTCTACTGGTACAGATTTTTCAGCCCTTAATACAATTGTTGGTTCGTCTTGTTTAGATAAAATAGATACCAATTGGTTTTCTAAAACACTTTCTCCAACACGATTTTGGTCTATATAATAAGTCAAATCTGCCTTAATACTTACCGCCGTTGACTTTTTGTTTTCGGTCTTTCCGCTTGCCTTTGGCAAAATAATATCTATGGCATTAGTGGTTACCAAAGTAGAAGCAATCATAAAAAAGATCAATAACAGGAAAACAATATCGGTCATAGATGCCATATTGAATTCTGGTGTTACTTTATTTCGTCCTCTAATATCCATATTAGATAGGTTCGTTTAAGTGATCTAAAAATTCCGTAGAATTAGCTTCCATCTGGTGAACGACTTTGTTTGTTCTTACCACAATATGATTGTAAGCCACATAAGCGATGATGCCCACTATAAGTCCCCCAACAGTTGTTGTCATCGCTGTATATAATCCACTTGCCAATACATCCATTTGAATGGTGCCACCAGCGTTTGCCAGTTCAAAAATTGAGAGTATCATACCTACTACTGTTCCTAAGAAACCAATCATTGGTGCTACACCAGATATGGTTGCCAAAACACTTATATTTTTCTCCAAACTGTATATTTCTAGTCGACCTGCGTTTTCTATTGCAGTATTAATATCTTCAAGAGGTTTTCCTATTCTTGTAATACCTTTTGCAATTAATCTTGAAACTGGTGAATTTTGCTGAGCACACAACATCTGTGCAGATTCAACTTTTCCGTTACTTACGTGGTCTTTTATTTGATTCATGAAGTTTGAATCGACCTTTGACGCTGCTTTTATAGCAAAAAGCCTTTCAAAATATATGTAAGTTGCCACAATGAGCAATAAGAATAGAATAAGAATGATAACCATTCCTGAAGTTCCTCCACTCGTTATCAACTCAATGATCGAGAGGGTCTTTTCAACAGACTCTCCGTCCGTTAGAACTTCCGCTTCATCTTGAATATTACTTAGTAATATCATATAATAAGTTTTAAGTTTAAAAGTTTCTGTATCTTATAACGTTAAGTTTTTCACTTAAGTATGTTAGAAAATAGCTCTAGTTGCCATAAAGGCTATAGCACCAGCTAAAAAGCCCACCAATGCCAACCATGATATCTTTTTTAGATACCAGAAAAAGTCTATTTTTTCCATTCCCATGGCTACAACTCCAGCTGCAGAACCTATGATTAACATACTACCTCCTGTACCTGCTGAATATGCTATAAAGTGCCATAGCTCATTGTCCATAGGAGCTATTTCTGGGGAAAACATTCCTAAACTTGCAGCAACCAATGGTACATTATCAATCACAGCTGATCCAACACCTAGTAATAATACAACTAAATCCGAAACTCCTTCACCATGTAATTCGGTTCCCATCATAGGCATGGTTTCTTGTAAACTATTTGCAAAACCAAACAAAATACCCAAAGACTCTAAAGCAGCAACTGCCATTAATATACCCAAGAAAAATAAGATACTTGGTAATTCAATTTTTGATAAAGAATAGTGTACTGGACTATGGCTGGCATGTTCAGTATGCTCTTCGGACTGTATTTGGGATATTGCAAATTTTGAATTGCTATAAATCTCAGCAAAAATCGCTACAACGCCAAGAGACAACATCATACCCACATAAGGTGGTAAATGGGTAATGACTTTAAAGATCGGAACAAAAACAATAGCTCCCAGACCTAAAAACAGCATAGTAGAACTAAACCTATTCTTAGGTTTATCTTCAGAACCTTGCAATTCTAAAGTACCTTTAAATGGCTTTAACATTGAGGCAATAAAAGTAGGCACTACCATACACAATAAAGATGGTATAAATAGATAAACGAATAATTTTCCTGTAGACACTTTATCTCCAATCCAAAGCATAGTTGTAGTTACATCACCTATTGGAGACCACGCTCCACCTGCATTTGCTGCAATAATTATTAAACCTGCAAACCAAATCCTTACATCTCTATCCTTTACAATTTTTTGAAGTATGGATATTAAAACAATTGTCGCTGTAAGATTATCTATAATTGCAGAAAGCACAAATGCCAAGCCACAGAACATCCAAAGCAGTTTTCTTCTGCTATTAAAATTGACCGCATTCTTTATAGTGGAAAAGCCATCAAAATAATCAATGATTTCTACAATGGTCATAGCACCTAATAGAAACACAAGAATTTCAGCAGTCTTTCCTAAATGATGAAGCAATGTTTCTTCCATGAGGTGCATTTTTTCCTCATGCCCTAATCCACCAAAATTCTCTAGTAAACTATGTTTAGCCGAATCAAACCACTGAGAAAAATCGTCAATTCCTAAAGAAATTAAAGCCCAGCTAATGGCCATCATTACCAAGGCAGGAATTAACTTATCGATTTTAATATTGTGTTCTAACGTTATGGCTAAATAGCCAAAAATAAATACGAGAATTATAACGGTTTCCATAATAAGGGATAATTTATATTAATTGTCTTAAGGCGATTTCAAAAGCGGTTTCGCTAATACCTATATTTGTTGGATTATTTTTCCTAACTTCTTTTAAGGCTTTTCTAATAACTTTTGAAGTATCATTAAAAATGGCATCGTCCGTCATTAGTACTTTTCTTTCCATAAAATATGCAAACACTCTTGCCATACCACAGTTGGAAATAAAATCTGGAATAAGGCTTACCTTTTGGTCTGTGTGCTCCATAATTGGCCCAAAGAAAATTTCTTTATCTGCAAATGGGACATTTGCCCCACAAGAAATAACCTCCAAACCAGTATTTATCATTTGGTCAATTTGATCTTTGGTTATCAATCTTGAAGCTGCACACGGTGCAAACACTTCTGTCTCTAACGACCAAATTTGTTTATTTATGTCCTCGAAAGGGATTAAATTATCAGCAACCAAAGTGTTTCCGCTTTTATTGAGATATAGTTCTGTGATTTCCTGAAAAGAAAACCCTTCAGTATTAATTAGACCACCGACCCTATCTATAATACCAACGACTTTGGCACCCATCTGGGCAAAATAAAAAGCTGCAGCAGCACCAACATTACCAAATCCTTGTACGACAACACGTTTACCTTTAATCTTGCCACCATTAATGTTGTAAAAATGCTTTGCTGCGATTGCAACACCGTAGCCAGTAATCATATCCGCTACAGTATACTTTCGCATCACATCAGGAGAATATTTTGGGTTTTCAATAACCTTAATGACACCATGTCTTAATTGACCTATACGATTTATTTTATCAGCTTGTGTCGGTTTAAAATGACCTTCAAAGACACCTTCCTGTGGGTGCCATACACCACTCTCTTCTGTTATTGGAATAACCTCATGTATTTCATCAACATTGAGGTCACCACCTGTACCGTAGTAGCTCTTCAGCAAAGGTGAAACAGCTGCGTACCAACGCTCTAACACACCTTTTTTTCTTGGATCCTGCGGATCAAAGTTTATTCCAGATTTGGCACCACCAATTGCTGGACCGGAAACCGTAAATTTTACCTCCATTGTCTTTGCTAGTGATAAAACCTCATTTCTATCCAAACCTTTTCTCATTCTGGTACCACCACCGGCTGCACCTCCTCTAAGCGAGTTTATAACTGTCCACCCTTCTGCATCAGTTTCTGGGTCATTCCAATGAAATACAATTTCTGGAGATTTATTTTCGTACTTGTGAAGTAATTCCTTTATCAATGTTCATTAATTAGTTAGTTGTAACAAATATAAAAAACTCTATTTCCTATAAAGTGAATTAAAGATTAATTTTAAGCATTGGGAATTAAAATTTTTCCAGAAGAATGATCCTTACTTGATCCTGTGACACTTTTAAGGCAATTCACCTCATTCCTTTCTTTTAGAACACCCAATAAACCAAAAACCAAAGCTTCTTTAAATTCAATTATTTGGTTATTTGGAATAATTATTTGAGATTTTGAATGTGATTTTATTCTACTAATTAAAAAATCATTGTAGGCTCCACCTCCAGTCACTAAGGTACGTACGTTTTTAACGTCTAAAACTTTTGCTATTTGGGTGGCTGCATGTTCTGTGAAAGTGCTTAAAACACCTTTAATGTCAAGTTTACTCATATCTATCATTGGAAGAATGACTTCTTTAACCCATTCTAAACCTAAAGATTTAGGTGGTAACTGCTCATAAAAAACAATACTGTTTAATTGGCTTAATAGTTTCGTATTGACAGTTCCACTCGAAGCTATTTTACCTTCGTCATCGTATTCTAAGTCTATTTTAGACGCATAATGATTCAGTACTATGTTAACTGGACAGATGTCAAACGCAATACGCTTACCATTAGCTTCAAACGAGATATTAGCGAAACCACCTAAATTTAAGCAAAATTCGTACTGACCGAACAACAATCGGTCACCTATTGGTACCAAAGGCGCTCCTTGTCCACCATAATCAACATCCTGAATCCTAAAATCACATATTACTTTTCTTTTTAAATTATCGGCCAAAATTTGATGATTGCCAATCTGGTAGGTCAGGTTAAGTTCGGGTTGATGCAAAGCCGTATGACCATGTGAGGCTATAAAATCAAGGTTTTTAATTTTGTTTTTATCAATAAAATCAGAAATTACAATAGCTAAATATTCTGAATATGTCTTATCAATTGCACTCAGTTCACTCAAAGATTTAGTTACTAGTTGCATTAAAATAGATTTCCAGTTTTCAGGATATTTAAAGGTCTCTGCCTGATGAATTTTGAATGCCCAATGACAATCATACGCATAGGTTGCATGAATTATATCGATACCGTCTAAAGAGGTGCCAGACATTACACCAATAACATTATAGCTTGCTTTTACCATATTAGTAAAAATAATATTAGTTATTGAAAATACCGCAAGAAACAGTTATCTTTGCATGAATTTTTTAACAAATCAATAATTAGATTGCTTTATGGATTTTAGCTTAACAGAAGAACATATAATGATTCGAGATGCTGCAAGAGATTTTGCACAAACTGAATTACTTCCTGGTGTGATAGAGCGTGATAATGCGCAAACATTTCCAGATGAGTTAGTTCGAAAAATGGGCGAATTAGGTTTTATGGGCATTATGGTAGACCCAAAATATGGTGGAAGTGGCATGGATGCCATTTCTTATGTTCTTATAATGGAAGAGCTATCTAAAATTGACGCTTCGGCTTCAGTTATGGTTTCCGTCAATAATTCACTAGTTTGTTATGGTATAGAAGCTTATGGGACTGAAGAACAAAAACAAAAATACTTAACAAAACTAGCTACAGGAGAACAACTTGGTGCATTCTGTCTAAGTGAACCTGAAGCTGGTAGTGATGCAACTTCTCAAAGAACTACGGCTATTGAAAAGGATGACCATTACGTAATTAATGGCACAAAAAATTGGATAACCAACGGAGGACGCGCAGACATATATTTAGTAATTGCTCAAACCGACAAAGAAAAAGGACATAGAGGTATTAACGCTTTTATTGTTGAAAAAGGAACCCCTGGTTTTGACATAGGACCTAAAGAGGACAAACTTGGAATTCGTGGAAGTGATACACATACGTTGCAGTTTAATGACGTTAAAGTGTCAAAAGAAAATAGAATTGGTGAAGACGGGTTTGGTTTTAAGTTTGCCATGAAGACTTTATCTGGTGGGCGGATTGGTATAGCTGCGCAAGCTTTGGGTATTGCATCTGGAGCTTACGAATTGGCTTTAAAATATTCTAAAGAACGTAAAGCATTTGGTACAGAAATTTCTAACCATCAAGCTATTGCTTTTAAGTTAGCTGACATGTACACTGAGATTGAAGCTGCTCGCCATTTAGTTATGAAGGCTGCTTGGGAAAAAGATCAAGGCAATAATTACGATATGGCTAGTGCTATGGCAAAACTTTATGCAAGTAAAGTGGCCATGGAGCAAACTGTTGAAGCGGTACAAATACATGGTGGTAATGGATTTGTTAAGGAATATCATGTAGAGCGCTTAATGCGTGATGCAAAGATTACCCAGATATACGAGGGTACTTCAGAAATTCAAAAAATTGTGATCTCTAGAGGTGTTCTAAGGGATTGATAAGTCTGATAAAACTATACATAAAAGGCTTCAAAATAATTTTTGAAGCCTTTTTAATTTCTCGATAGTTCATTAATTACTAATCTTAGCTCACCATAATCATACTTGTCATCAAGTTGATGTTTTAAATCTGATAAATTTTCGAAAGTTTTTGCCGGTATGATTTCCTTTAATTCTGTAAAATGCGTTTCGGACATTAAATCTGTTATCTCAACTTCGCCAGATGAAATAAAACTTGCCAAATGACCAAAAATTGTATTTGGATTTAATCTGCGTTCATCTGCTATTTCATCTAATGATTTCCCTGTTTTAAAAAGTTGAAGCGATCTTTGCTTGGTGTCAATTTTCTTTGTTTTTGGTTCAAGCTTTTCTAACACAGAACTATTATCAGAAAACTTTAAACCCCTATCGCCACAATACTCCTTAATTAATTGTAAAATTTCATCACCATATCTTTCCATTCTTTTTTTACCCATCCCATGAATGGATTTTAACTCTTGTTTCGTATTTGGCAATAGTTCACACATTGCATATAACGACTTTTGTGTAAAGACCTGAAAGTGTGCCAAGTCTTCTCTTTTTGCTATTTCATTTCGCAACGCTCTTAAGAGCTCAAACAGTTCAATATTACTTGTACCATCAATAAAGGTCTTACGTTGTTTCTTAGGCTTTTCTTTAGTTACAAAGACAGACCTTGCTCTTAATTCCAAGAATTTGTGTGAATCAAATCCTTTTTGCAAACCCTTAAAATATAATTGTTTAATTGCCAATAATTCGTCTAGAGTATCGAGATGTTTCGTTATTTCTTTATCGATAGCTTTATTATCCGTTGTGAAACTTAATGAATTAAGAGACCTCTCAATAGTGAATTTCGTTTGTTCTTCAAAATAATTAATGGCCTTGACAAATCTCACTTGCAGTGCTTCATTGGATTCGGGAATATCATTAGAAACACTTATTGATTTCAGTTGATTATTGAAAGTATTATTAATTTTAAGCAAATTGGCAACCGAATCCTTGATAGTTTCGAGTTGTACTTCTAAATCACCTTCTATACTTCCTTTATTTTTGTAATAAATATCCAAAATTCTATTCAATGGATATAAAAATTTATAAAAATTGAAAATTTCTGAAATTAAATCCAATTGAAAAATTCGCTTAGACTGTTGCAAAGTGTCTTCATTAGGTTGATTTAATTCTGAATTTTTATTAAATGAAACAACATTATTATCGTTAATAATTTGACTGGGTTCGATTTTACTTTTTAGCACTAGCCCTTCAAGGGATTTACAACGACTTAAAGCTACATAAGTTTGTCCGTGAGCAAATGCTGCTTCAGCATCGATTATAGCTTTTTCAAATGTCAACCCTTGACTTTTATGAATAGTTATTGACCAGGCTAAGCGCAGTGGTATCTGAGTATAGCTACCAATATTGTCTTCAGAAATTTCTTTTGTTTCACTATCTACAGAATATTTTATGTTATTCCAAACCTCTGGTTTAACAGTAATATTAAAGTCATCTCCTGGACAATTCACTACAACTTCATCTTCTCCAAGTTGAATTATCTTTCCTATTTTTCCATTAAAGTAGCGTTTTTCCAGTGAGCTGTCATTTTTTATGAACATGACTTGAGCTCCGATTTTTAATTCTAGTTCTTCCTTGTTCGGAAAGGAATGTTCAGGAAATTTACCTTGAGTGCTAGCTTTATAAATTCTAGATTTACTTTTTAACTTTTGAAGCTCTTGATTATTAATCTTATTTGCTTTGTTATTATGAGTTGTCAATGAAATATACCCTTCGTTTTCATTTGGAATGAAATTAGGCAGGTAACGTTTATTCAATTCATAGGCAGATGATTGACTTAATTCATTATTTCTAATTTCGTTAAGAATGTTGATAAATACTGGATTTTCTTGCCTATAAATATGCTTTAACTCAATCGTAATCGGATTTGAATTTTTATAGGCTTCGCTACTAAAGAAGAATATATTTTTATAAAATGGTTTTAACAATTGCCATTCCTGTTCTTTAATAACTGGCGATAATTGTTGAAGATCACCTATCATAAGTAGTTGGGCTCCGCCAAAAGGTAAATTTCTGTTTTTAAAGCGTTTTAAGGTCCTATCAATTCCATCAAGCAGATCAGCTCTAACCATGCTGATTTCATCAATAACTAATAAATCCAAAGACTTGATAATATTAATCTTCGTTTTACTAAATTTTCTATTGAAACCAGTTGTAGAATTTAAATCTGAATCTGGTAATATTGGGCCAAATGGCAATTGAAAAAAGGAATGAATAGTAACACCTTTAGCATTTATTGCAGCTACACCTGTAGGTGCAACAAAAACCATTCTTTTTTGAGAATTTCTTTTTAATTTATGTAAAAAAGTGGTTTTACCTGTACCAGCTTTACCTGTTAAGAATATATTTCTATTGGTATTATTTACAAACCGCCATGCAAGATCTAATTCGTAATTTTCTTTCATCAGAAAAGAATAAATAGAGATTGAAGATAAAAAAAGTTTCCTAGATAACTATTGAAACCTCCTAAAACAAAAAATCCCGATTCTACTTGAAAAGAATCGGGATTCAAAAAAGGCGGCGACCTACTCTTCCACGGAATTGCAGTACCATCGGCGCTAACGGGCTTAACTACTCTGTTCGGAATGGTAAGAGGTGAG
>CAXPYI010000005.1:0-305881 GCA_964221315.1 Leeuwenhoekiella palythoae
CCGCGTCGGCCAGATCAATATGGTAGCTTACCGTATAGCCCGGGCTGTTCCCCGTAACCTCTGTATTCTTAAGGGTCAAATCGATCTCCGTGAAGCCGTCAGGAGTCCCGTCGTCGCAAACCTCCAAAGCCGTAGGTACGATTAAGGATGGTAAAGGGTTCACTACTAAGTCAAAGTCCGCCTGGGCAACACAACCTGTATTGTTATTAGTTAATACCGCAACTATAGTTTGTGGGTTACTCGTATTGGCATGTAACCCATTGATAGGATTCATCTCTAAATCAGCATCCGCTTGATTCGCATAATAGGTCACCGTTACATTTGCTTGACCATTTAATACTTCTACATCCTTAGTCGTTAAATCAAATAATTCTTGATCATCACCTGGATTATTCGAGTCACAAAGTTCAAAAGGACTCACTGACACAATAGTTGGTAATGGATTTACAATGAGTTGTAGCTCTGTGGTGTCGTAACAACCAGCAGCATTTTCGATACGGACATAAACTGTCTCCGCTCCTGCAGTCGAGTTGGTATAGAGTGTTGGAAGTACAGCAGTATTCTGTTCTGCACCAATAGGAGTGGAATGATAGGTAACTACTATTCCTGTTTGTGGACCTATTATCTCAGCGTCCTTTAAACTTAAATCAAACTCTACCAAACCGTCAAGGTTATCGTCACAGGCCTCCAAAGGAGTTGGGGTGTTTGCGATAGGGTTACCTAAAACTCCTAAGTCAAGAGTTGTAACATTGTAACAATTTTGATTATCAATGACATCTAAGCGTACGTATATGGTTTGATTGTCAGCTACTACATTTGTGTAAGGTACAGGTAAAGGAGCCGTCCCTGTTTCTGCATCTGTTTGAGTTAAATGATAGGTTACACTAACATCATTTGGATCATTAGCCCCAATCACTTCCAAATCTCTTTCTGTTAAAATAAATGATGCAAAACCGTCTCCATCATCATCACATACCAATAATGGAGTAACCGAATCATTAATGGTTATTCCTCCAACAATCAATTGAAATGAAGTGGTAGCAAAGCATTCCTGAGTACCATCAGCAATACGAGCCCAAATAATTTGAGGGTTAGAAACATTTTCATAAATCGTTGGCAAAGCTCCAACATTATCAATAGCGTCTTGCTCAGTAAGATGATAGGTTATTATAAAGTCATTAGGGTCTTGAGCACCTAAAATATTATCATCATTTTCTGATAAATCAAAATCTGCTGTCCCATCGGTTTCACAAATTGATAGATCTTCTGCTGTATTAGCTTGAGGGCTGGGCTTAAATTCAACAAAAATAGAGTCAGTCGCCTGACAAACACCAGTAAAAACAATATCAACAGAGTATATTCCTGTTTCGGCGACATCAATTGTTGATCCTGTTTCACCTGGAATTTCATTTCCATCAAAATACCAAGTATGGGTTGCGGTAGTTATACCTGTATCTAAGGTAACTGTACCACCACCACATTCAGCAGTACCAGCCTCAATGGTTATGTCCTCCCCTAAGTCACCACCAAGATCAAAACTTCCAGCTTTTAGGAAAACACCGCTATCATATGCATTATCCCTATCATCAGAAATCACTAATTTTATTGTATAAGTTTCCCCTGGTACTACCGTTGACTGAGCAGTAAAAACTGTTGTTCTGCCATCAAACCCGATAGGAGGTCCATTAGCTGGAGTATAAGACCCAAAATATTGCTCATTTGATCCTCCACAAGAAGCACCATTATCCGGATGAATATTGGTAACTAAAATTGGGGTGTTAGTACCTGGCAAAACTGCCAAATTTGTAGTTACCCCATTAGAATCTGTTAAGAAAAAGGCAAATGCATCAGAAAAAGTACATTCAAAACTACCCATATCGTATTCCTCAGAAGCCATTAAAAATTCAAAACTTATCTCGCTAGCAAGCGGAACAAAATCAAATTGTATATATGTTGCATTATTAGAATCCGTAACATTTGGCAAATTCTCCAAATCATTATCGCCCGGCCATGTACTTGAGCCATCACTAACGAAAGTATTCGGGCCTGCAGCCTCACTAGCATCTCCTGAGGTCAATACAATGCCTTCTTCAAATGGAAAATTAATACCATCACTAATAAAATACCCTATCCCATTTGGCTCTGAAGCACTGAAATCTATTCCTGTTGAAGAAGTTATATTAGATACTGTTGCGCAAGGACTATTTATTAATACATCTTCAATTAATTGTTCGGGCGTATAAGTATCTTGATCGACAACTAGGTTTGGCCCCAAAACAAAAACCGTAATAGTAGTTGTGTTAGTACAGCCCTGAGGGTTATTATCAGTAACCGTGAGTGAAACCGTGTAAGTTCCTGAATTCGCAAAAGTATTTGAAACACTTGTTCCTGTAGCCGTATTGGAATCTCCGAAATTCCAATCATAAGTAGCACCAGTACCATCTATTGAGAATGTTGCGCTACCCGTAAAGTCTACTGTATCACCAGGCAATATACTAACAACACCAGAAGTATTTGGTTCTGGGACAGTACTGTCAATAGAAGCTACTATATCTTGACATGGTGTTGCACATAAAATATCTGCTACCCAACCTGAGGTATTTCCAGAACCATTGGTTGTAAATGTTATAGTTAAGCATCCAGAAGTGTTATCTGTAGAAGAGGATATATTTCCTGGAGAAGCTACACCTGAAAATGTACCTAATATAGGTGCTGTTGTATCATCACCGTCATAAATAGTTAAGACATCTTGATTTAGTTGAGTACTAAACTGTGTAAAATTAAGAATGACAAATTCATTAGCATTCTGTGGGCAAATGGTCGTGGTAAAATTTTCATTATTGCCATAATTACCAAACTCACCGCCTGAATCAAAAAATCTATCGGGTGCACATCGGTTGAAGGTTCCGTCTTGCATAGAAACATCTTGTGAAAATCCAATGCATGAAACAATTAGAAATACAGCAAATAATATCTTTTTCATAGTTAGTTAGGCTTCATTTAACAGTTTTAAAAAACCATATTTTATTATGTTTTTTACCCGTTTTCATAAATGAGCACGAAATTTAATCAAATTAAATGAATTGACTTAAGAATTTAGTCACAAAACATATTATATAGGATTAACGTTTCATCTTGATATTTCATATTTTTGCAAAAAAAAAGATGTCAAAGACAAAAATTACCATAGTCCCTACCTCTAATGAGACAATATTAAAATTTGAAGCAGATCGGTTTCTAACCAATCATAATAGTTTCGAATTTAACAATATCGATGAGGCTAAACATTCCCCATTAGCACAACAATTATTTTACCTTCCTTTTGTGAAAAAAGTATACATAGCTTCTAATTTTGTGGCTATTGAACGATTTAATATTGTTGATTGGAGCAATGTACAAGATGAGGTCGCACAGCAGATTGAAAAGTACCTGTCGGATGGTGGTGTGATTGTAACTGAAGAAGCCTCAAAACCAAAAGCGGCGGTTACCGTATATGCTGAAAGCACACCAAATCCAAGCGTAATGAAGTTTGTGTGCAATAAAGTGTTGGTGCCAAACCTCTATGAGTTTACCTCAATTGAAGAAGCCAAGCCTTCGCCTTTGGCAACAGCATTATTTCAATTTCCTTTTGTAAAAAATGTGTTTATGGAAAAGAACTTTATTTCCATTACTAAGTTTGATATTATCGAGTGGGAAGAAATTACGCTTCAGTTACGTGAATTTATAAAATCTTATGTTGAGCAAGGCAAAACCATTTTAAATGATGACGCCCCAAAGCAACTAAACAAAACCGAGGAAGCTATTGAGCAAAAATTTGAAGCTTTAGATGACACCTCTAAAAACATAGTCAATATTTTAGAAGAGTATGTAAAACCAGCTGTAGCGAGTGATGGTGGCAATATAGAGTTCAGGTCTTACGACGAAAGCACAAAAAAAGTAGAGGTCTTGTTACAAGGTGCTTGCAGTGGTTGTCCGTCCTCTACATTCACTTTAAAAAATGGCATTGAAAATATGTTAAAGGAAATGCTTAATGACAATACTATTACAGTTAATGCCATAAATGGTTAAAATTCGTTATATTTAAGTGACTCTTTTAAAAAAAGAGTATCTAATAGATATAAACAAATAAAATCAAAGAAATTATGGCAGTATTGAAAGTTATTGAAGTATTATCTAACTCTGACAAAAGTTGGGAAGACGCAACTAAAAAAGCAGTAAAAGAAGCTTCAAAAACCGTTAAAAATATTCGCTCTGTATATGTGAAAGAGCAAAGCGCTATAGTCAATGGCGATGATGTTACGGAATTTAGAGTTAATGTTAAGTTAACCTTTGAAGTAAAGTAAAAATACAATCTAAAACATAAATTTACTCGGTTTTACAACCGAGTTTTTTATTTAACTTAAATTTATTAAACCAATATGGAAACACAAAAATGGATAGACGAAGGCTATAATATCATCATTGAATTTGCACCTAAGCTATTAGCGGCAATACTTATATGGGTTGTAGGTTTATGGACTATAAGACTGCTTTTGAAAGGCATTAAGAAAGCCATGAACAAGGCCAACTATGATGAGAGTTTAAAAAAGTTCTTATCAAATTTACTTAACTGGACTTTTAAAATTGTTTTAGTAGTAATTGTCCTTGGCACTGTTGGTATTGAGACAGCCTCTTTTGCTGCGGTGATTGCCGCCGCAGGTTTGGCTATTGGCCTTGCATTACAGGGTTCTTTAGGAAATTTTGCTGGAGGGGTTTTAATCATGATTTTCAAACCATTTAAAATTGGAGATTTTATTCAAGCTCAAGGTGAGTCCGGAACAGTAAAGGAGATTGAGATATTTACAACTAAATTAACCACTCCTGATAATAAAGAGGTTATCCTTCCTAATGGCAGCCTATCCAATGGCAATATTATTAATTTCTCTACAGAGGAAATGAGACGTGTTGATATTACCTTCGGTGTTGGTTATGATTCTGATATTAAACAAACCAAAGACGTAATTTTAAGTGTTATCGAAAAACACCCTTTAATTCTTAAAGAACCATTACCTGCAATACATGTTTCAGAGCTAGCTGATAGCTCTATCAATTTTTTCACTAGAGTTTGGGCTAAAACTCCTGATTACTGGGCCGTGAAATTTGATATGATTGAGCAAACGAAAGAAGCACTAGATGCTGCTGGTATCGATATACCTTATCCTCACAGTGTTGAAATACAAAAGCAAGGTTAATTCTTCTTTTTTATAGCTACAAAATCCTTTAAATAATAAGGTTCAAAATAGGCGACATCCTCGATGTCGCTTTTTTTATACTTTGCCTCTGCCAAAATTGCCATTTCATTTGCCGATGGTAATTTACCATCAATGAATACAGCATTTGGATGTTCTATGAGTCTCTTTGTTTTTTCAACACCACTACCAATAAAATAGACCTTATCTTCTTTTAACAAATCCAAGTAACTTTCTTCTGTGAGAATCTCGGCCTTAATCTCTCGATGCAAGCCTAGATTGGCATTGAAAATTGCTGAATATACTTCCGAACGTCTTGCGTCTAGCATTGGAATAATAAAGCCCTCCTCAATCTTTACTTGATGTGCTAAGCTTTCCAAGGTACTTATAGCTAATAGAGGCTTTCCTAATGCAAAACACAAACCCTTTGCAGAAGATACTCCAATGCGCAAACCGGTATAAGAACCTGGTCCTTTACTAACGGCTACGGCATCAACATCGCTAGGACTAATTTTCGCCCCATTAAAGACTTCATCTATAAAAACGTGTAAAGTTTCTGCATGGGAATAGCCAGCACTATTATCTTCTTTTAAAACTAAAATCTCTCCATCTTGAGACAGAGAGACTGAACAATTAGTAGTTGCTGTTTCTATATTAAGCACTATGGCCATTAATGTATAATTGTATAAACTATTCTACTTCTTTCTTTTCTGAAGTATTGTTCTGATTATTCTTTACTTCAATTAAGTCTCCCGGATTTAAAGTTTTTGAAACTATGTTATATGGGCCAGTAATAATCTTGTCCTCTTTGGTTAAGCCAGATACTATCTCAATATAGGTGTCATCCTGTATACCTGTTTCAACAACTTTAAGTTTTGCTTTACCTCCTTCATTCACAAAAACACATTCAAATTTTTCTTCTTCTATAGGAGAATCACCCAACCCACTTTCTGGTACCTTTCCAAATGGTTTTTTTGTTGCACTAGTATCAGTTTTAACAACAATTGCACTAATAGGTACAGCTATAGCATCTTTTCTAGTCTTGGTTATGATATCAACGGTTGCCGTCATACCAGGTCTAAACGGAGAATAGGTTTCTGGTTTTCCTTCAGTTAAATCTTTATATGATTCTTCGAGAATTCTAACTTTCACTTTAAAGTTGGTTACTTGGTCTGCCGCTAAATTACCCGCAGCTGAATTGGCAATTTCAGTAACAATCCCTTTAAATTCTTTTTTCAAATAAGCATCTACTTCAACAATTGTAGAGTCGCCAATGCTCACTTTTACGATGTCATTTTCATTAACATCTACTTCAACTTCCATATTATTGAGATTGGCAACGCGCAAAATCTCTGTTCCTGCCATTTGTTGTGTACCAACAACTCGCTCACCTTCTTCGACATTTAACATAGAGATTGTTCCGCTCATTGGTGCGTAAATTGTTGTTCTTGTTAAATTGTCCTTTGCTTCATTTACTGTTGCTGCTGCACTTTGCACACTATAGTAGGCTGAACTTCTATTTGCCTGTGCAGTCTCGTAAGCGGCAATTGCTCTATCCCAATCTGCTTTAGAGATTACACCTTTTTCAAAAAGCGTCTTATTTCTTTCGTAATCGGCTTTGGCCTGCTTTAGGTTGGCTTCAGCTTGTTCAAGTCCTGCTCTTACATTTTGATAGGAGGCTTGTGACCTACTTACTGCTGATTGAATTAGATCTGGGTTAACCCTTACCAACAAATCACCTTTTTTTACTTCTTGCCCTTCTTTGAAAGGTAGCTCCAAAATTTCACCAGACACTTCGGATGAAATCTTTACCTCAACCTCTGGCTGAATCTTTCCTGTTGCCGAAACGGTTTCAACTATATCTTTTAAGGCAACTTCCTTTACTGTGACCTCTTTAAAATTTCCTTTTTTTCCGAACCATCCCATTTTAGATCCTGCAACAAGCAGAATAAGCACAAGAATTACGATTCCGATAATAATTTTTACTGTTTTACTCATAATTAAAATTTTAATTCAGTTGCAGGAATTCCGAAATATAATTCAATAACTTTTAGTTTGAAGATATAATCGTATTTAGCTCTGTTTAATTCGATCTTAGCATTGTCATACCTTAGCTTAGATTGACTGAAATCAAAGGCATTAGTCAATCCCACATTGTAACGTTCTTGTGCATAATCATATGCCAATTCTTGCGATTCTAAAGCCAATTGCGCCGCTTCGTAAGATTTTAATGCCCCCTTTGCATCGACATATGCTTGATATACAGTTGACTCTAAATCCAATTCTGCCTGTTCTAGTTGGAATTTGGAACGCTCTAAACCTACTCTACTTCTTTGCACACTTGCCTTAGTATTAAAACCATTTAGAATAGGAATATTTAATTGCAGTCCATAACCTATACCATCATTTTGATACAATTGCTCACCAAATGGATCAGCTGCAACTTCTACGGGAAAAGTATTAGGAAACTCGCCTACTACAGCTTGGCCAGTATCTTCAACAACACCAATTTGCTGGGTCACTGTTGGGTTATCTGGGTCTATCTGCTGAATAAAGCCTGGTGTATTAGCGTATCTCGTATTATAACCAAAGAAGGCTGATAACGTTGGTAAATTAGCACCTTTGGCAATTTTTAAATCTATTTCTGCCAATTCTACATTTTGCTCTGCGATTTTAATTTCGGATCTGTTTTCTTTTGCCGCAGCAATGATTTCTGAAACATCTCTACTTACCACTCCATCATCTACGATGTTGTACCCTTCATCTTCAATGTCAAAATTTTCGTAGTCCTTTATCAAAAGTAGTTGTGCAAGGCTAATTAACGATATTTGCACATTATTCTCTGCGTTTATTATTTGCTGTTGTTCACTTGCATTTGTTGCTTGAATTTCTAATAAATCTCCTCTAGGCAGCGAACCTGCATCAACCAATTCTTGAGTTCTTTGAATTTGCTCTTGTGTTACCTCATTCTGTGATTTCAGAACTTCTAAGTTGGCTTTATTAAGAATAACTGTTAAATACCCATTGGCAACAAAAAGCGAAATATCGTCTTTCATCTTGTCTAGACGATACTGACTTGCGAGCTTAGAAATATCGGCACGTTGTAATCGTCTAAAATTACGTAGCCCATCAAATAAGGTATAGCCAATGTTAATATTTCCGGATGCAGAGAGGAATGTTGTTGTCTGTGCGTTATTGGTAATTGGGTTAAAACTTAAACCTGTATTCTCAGAAACACCAGCACCTGCATTGAGGCTTGGAATAAAGTTACCTTTAGCAGTTAATTTTTCAAGTTCCGCTAATTCTATGTCCAATTCGCTCTGCCTTACTGAAATATTATTCTCTAAAGCATATTGAACACACTCCTTTAAAGTCCATTTTTTATTTTGTGCCTGAGCATAAAGTCCAAAAAGAAGTAAAATTATTATGGTTGATTTTTTCATGATGTCTATTTGTCTATATAAATATTAAAGTGTTACAATAAATGTTAAATTTATTGTTGTGCATATTTAGGAACGCCTTGCACTTGATTCCAAACTTTGATTTTATCGTCCTTTGAAATACCATTTTTTACTTCTACAAAAATTCCGTCGCTGATTCCAAGTTCTACGTTTTTTCTCTCAAATTGCTGGTCACCAATTACGACTTCTACATAAGGTTTTTTTGTTTCATTATCGTACTGTACAAGTGCTTCTTTAATTGCCATTACTTTTTCGGCTTTGTCTAAGATAATTGATGCATTGGCACTAAGCCCAGCTCTAATAAATGTAGAATCAATCTTTTTTAAGGACCCCTTAATTTCAAACTGAATAGCACCATTTTCAGCAACACCTTTTGGTGCTATGTAATCTAACACCGCATCAAACTTTTGATTCTCTATGGCACCTACTGTTATTTCTAGAGGTAAGCCTTCTTTTATTTTACCAACTTCACTTTCATCTACTTTTCCTTCAAAAATCATTTGTTTTACATCCGCCAAAGAAGCTATTGATGTGCCTTCGTTAAAGTTATTGGCTTCAATAACCTGATTACCTGCCTTCACAGGAACGTCTAAGACCATGCCCGAAACTGTAGCTCTGACTTGGGTTTGTGCAATGTTACCTAAGCCAGAGGTCGTACCAGTTTTAATAATATCATAGTTTTGGTTGGCTTGAGTGACATCAATTCTTGCCTGTTCTACCCGCTGTTTGGCTTGCAGATAGGTATTATTCACTTGGTCGAACTCATTTGCAGCAATAACACCTTTATCGAACAATTCCTTTTGGCGGTCGTAAATCGCTTTTTGTGTCTTAAAATTTATTTCAGCCGTTTGTAATGCGTTTCTATTTGAGGCAATATTGTTTTTCGCACTGGTTAAGGTTGAAGCATTCGGTATTACTTTAATCTGTGCAATTAAATCTCCTTGATTTACATATTCACCTGCCTCCACAAAAACTTCTTCCACAACACCAGAAATGTTAGGCTTAATCAACACTTCTTCCTTTGGAACTATACTGCCAGTAGCCACAGTCTTAACTACAATTGTTTGTTCAACCGGACTCTCTGATGTATAGCTTACAGGGTCTTCTTGATTTTTCTTCCAGAGGTAAAACAATGCGGCACCAAAAAACACTACTATGAGTATTAAAAAGATCAATGTTCTAGTTCGTTTCATCAGTTTATTTTATTTTTTTAGTTTAATTAGATGTAATTGGCCAATAATCATTTTGATTAGTAATAACTTAATGACATGGCGAATTTCATTGAATTGTTATGTGTTTATTTTATTCTATTCTATTCTTAAAGCGTCAACAGGTTTCATTTTTGTAGCTCTATTTGCAGGAATCAATCCTGCCAAAACACCCGAAACCACCAATATGATTAATGCAGTGAATACCACTTGCATACTTACACTTGGGTTTGCGAAATTTTCGACTTCGCCAGCGTTATCCAATAATATGTTCATAATCCAAATTACTAATGCGGCAAAGGATACTCCCAACATCCCAGATAAAATAGTCAATACTAAGCTTTCTTGAAGAATTTGACCTTTTATCATCCATGGTGATGCGCCAAGTGCTCTTCTAATTCCGATCTCCTTAGTTCTTTCTTTAACCACAATAAGCATAATATTGTTAATACCAATGATACCAGACATTAACACTAATGCACCCACAACATAGCCAACAACTGTAAGTATTGAAAACAATCCATTGACACGGCCAAATTGTTCTGAAAGATCAAAATGACCAATGGCTCTTTCGTCTTCAGGATGTACTTTGTGTCTAAACTTCATTAAATCGAAAACCTGTTGCTTAATAGAGGTTATGGGAATACCATCTACAGCAGTGATAGCCATCCAACCTACATTTTCACCTCTATTAAAAGCTTGACTAAACGTCGTAAAAGGAATATAAATTGTGCTGGCATCTTGCTCATCATCTCCTTGACTGTTGCTCATTTTAAAAGTACCTACCACCATAAAATTGACGCCATTAATTTTTATGTATGTCCCCAAAACCTCTTCTCCTTTGTCATAAAGTCCTTTGACCACACCTGTGCCTATAATACATATTTTGCGTCTATTATTGATATCTGAATAACTTAAAAATCGACCTTGAAGAATATCCATTGGTTGCTGTTTGATATATTCTGGATAATCTCCGTAAATCTCAAAAGCACCTGTTTTTGTCCCTCTTATAACATTGTTTGCCCCTCTAAATCCACCAAGTTGATTTCTAGGCGACACATATTTAAGATTTGGAATTTCTGACTTAATTGCGGCTACATCGTCTAACTTGTAATTGAAATACCTATTTTTTGGCAAGCCTTTATAAGGTTTGGACGTTCCCTGTGTCCACATGAACATAGAATTGGTAGCAAAATCACCAAAATCTGCTGTTACACCATTTTTAAGTCCGTTGGTCAATGCTAATAAAAGCACAAGAATAGTTATTCCCCAAAACACTCCAAATGCCGTCAGGGCAGTTCTAAATTTGTTAGCGTTTAACGCTTCTAATATTTCGTTCCAGCGATCTCTATTAAACATCTTATTCGTCTCTTAATGCTACAATAGGTTTAATTTTTGCAGCTCTATATGCCGGAATGAACCCAGCCAAAGCACCAGCAAACACCAAAAGAAAAACCGTGGTTAAGGCTATGTTGAAATTCACTTGAGGGTACTTGATAAAATCACTGTCTATTTGAGGACCTACCACCTCGAGTACACCTAACCCAACTATTAAACCTAAAAGTCCTGCAAGCATTGTAATAAAAACCGCTTCTTGTAAAATCATACCGACTATAGACATTGGTAGTGCACCAAGTGCTTTTCTTATACCAATTTCTTTTGTACGTTCCTTGACTACAATGAGCATTATGTTACCGACACCTACTATACCAGCGATAATGGTACCAATGCCCACAAACCAAAACACAGCTTGAATGGTTGCGACAAGTGAGTAAATCTTTTTGGCTTCCTCTAAGGTATTATTGACCCTTACCGCACTTTGATCATCTGGTGCCACGATATGCATTTCTTTAATTTGCGCCTCTATACCTTCAGAGATAGCTGTAGATTGTGCCACGGCTTCATCAAAATTATTAGCCATTTTCACAGTAAAAGACATATTTCTAATATTGTCTCCAGCATTAAAAACTTTTTGAGCCGTTGATACAGGAATATAAACCTGGCTTTCTTCCCTATCACCACCTGGATCATAAAACACGCCAACCACTTTAAAATTCATCCCAAAGATTTGAATATTCTTATCGATTGGATCTTCGTCCTTAAATAGATCAGTCTTCATTTTGTTGCCAATTACAGCAACCTTTTTGTTTTCGTCTAAGTCTGATTGGCTTATAAAGCGACCATACCCAATGTCTGCATTTTCTATGAATTGATTATCTGGCAAAGTTCCTCTTACGCGATAATTACCTGTTTCGTTGTTGTAAGTTACTGTTCCGCCCCAAAGCATAAAATCCTTTGACCTATATTCAAAATAATCATCGTATTTAGCTTCAACGGCTTCAAAGCTTGAATTTTTAAGCTGAACATAACGTCCTGGGTTTAGACCTTTGTAACCTTTAGTGGTCACGCCTGTCCAAACCGAAACTCTATTGGTCGCATCTTGTTCAAATTGCGATTTTACACCATTGGATATGCCTGTGCTAAAGCCTAATAATAGTACTAAAATGAAAATTCCGATAAATACTGAAAGTCCCGTGAGAAAGGTTCGCAATTTATTTTTGCGAAGGGTTTCAAATATTTCCTGCCAACGCTCTAAATCAAACATGTTGTGAAGCTTTTACCTGTTCTACTTTACTATCGTCTATAATAACACCATCCTTTAAATTAACAATCCGCTTAGTCATTTGGGCAATATCATGTTCATGAGTTACTACCAAAATAGTTTTACCTTCGTCATTAATACCTTGTATAAGCTCCATGACTTCATAGGATGTCTTCGTATCCAAAGCACCTGTAGGCTCATCCGCGAGTAAAACTTTTGGATCGCTCGCCAGTGCCCTTGCTATAGCAACGCGTTGTTTTTGTCCACCTGATAATTCACTTGGTAAATGATGCGACCAATCTGCCAAACCTACCTTTTCTAAATAATGCATAGCACGGTCGGCACGATCTTTTCGCTTTATACCTTTATAATAAAGCGGCATGGAAACGTTTTCTAAGGCGCTTTTGTAATTGATAAGGTTGAAAGATTGAAAAATGAATCCAAGAAATTCATTCCTATATTTCGCCGCTATTTTCTCGTTAAGATTTTTTATAGGAACATTGTCAAGAATATACTGTCCTTGATCGGCTTCATCTAACATTCCTAATATATTTAGTAATGTGGATTTACCCGAGCCCGATGAGCCCATAATCGAAACCAACTCACCTTCTTGCACATTAAAATTTATTCCTTTTAGTACGTGAAGCGAATTGCTTCCCATATGATAAGATTTATGTAAATCCTTGATCTGAATCATAGTAAGATGGTTAGAGACTGCAATTTTAATAAAATTCACAAGGTTTTTGTGCCAACAAATTGTTAAGACTTCCTTTTTGAACTTCTATGCTTTAGACTGATAAAACAAGGAATTGTTACAGTTATTACTGAAGTTTTTAGGTCTTTTTTGGTTTGCTGTATGTTCTATACACCAAATAACCTATTACTCCCACCAAAATGTAAGGTACAGCCATGAGAAACATGATGCCGTCATTGATACCTTCTGCCGCAGATTGATCCTCGCCACTTTCCAAGACCGCTCTACACATCGCACATTGCGCTTGTCCTTTTAGGAAAAAGAGCAAAGAAAAAAGGAAAATGAGCAGTTTGCGTTTCATGTCTATGCGTAATATGGTGAAATCATAAGGTAAACCGCAACACCTGTTACGGCTACATACAACCAAAGCGGGAAAGTGATTCTAGCAATCTTTTTATGACGTTCTATATTATTGGTAATAGCTCTTACATACGTAATCAACACAAACGGAATCACTGCAACGGACAACACAATATGGCTTATAAGTATAAATAAATAAACACCTCTATAAGCACCTTCATAGCTAGTAGAGTCGCTTGTCATGTGATGTAAAACATACATTACCAAAAACAAAACAGATAAGACAATTGCAAACTTCATTAAACGCTCGTGCGTATTTCTATTTCCGTTTTTTATCATATAAACGGCTATCACCAAAACTAAAGCTGTTATGGCATTTATTGCTGCATAAATTGGCGGTAAAAATACCGGAAGTTCAAAATCTATTTTTACCCTAAATAATAGTGCAACAACTATTGGAATTACAATTGAAAGTACAACTATCCACTTATTATATTTTTTTTCTTTTTCTAAATTTACTGAGCTCATAATTATTCTTTCAACAGTTTAGCAATATCTTCTTTTAAAATTGTGATTTCTTGAGGAATGCCATCCTCATCGGTTCCGTCAGCCTCAGCGATTAACCCATTATAAAAAATCATTGGGTTGCCAAAGCTATCTCTTCTAGAGCGTATAAATCCTTCTTTATCTATTAAGGCGAAGTTTCCTGAGTGCTCAAAACCACCTTCCACGGTCTCGTCCCTAGCAGTAAATAAGTTAAAGCCTTCGTTAGCCAACTTATAAATTTCCTCTTCTGGCCCTGTCATTAAATGCCAATTTGGATTAACGATACCGTAATGATCGGCATAGGCCTTTAAGACCTGAGGTGTATCAACTTCTGGGTTTATAGTAAATGAAGCCACACCGAAATTTTTAAAATCCTTAAAGTGGTTTTGAACTTCAACGAGGTTGCGGTTCATTATTGGGCAGATGGTAGGACAAGTAGTAAAAAAGAACTCAACCACATAAACTTTTCCTAAAAAATCTTTATTGGTTATGGTTTCGCCATCTTGATTTGTGAAACTAAAAGCAGGTACTTTTTTAGGTTTTCCGTTTATTTCAAGATAAGCTAAGTCACTTTTTTTACTTTTAGAAACTGTATTAGTGGTAACATCTTCGCTACGATTGTCATCTCTTGTAATATCGTCGGTATTTATCCTGTTTACAATCTTTGGGATGAAAATAATTCCAAAGACCAGTATGATAAATGCGATACCTGCATAAGAATAGTTTGTTTTTTTACTCATTGCTTTGTTTTATGTCTTTTTCGCGTCTTTTATTGGATTCAGCAAAATCCCCTTTACGCTTGTCCCTATATTCTTTGAACAAAACACGCATATCTTCTGCTGCCATTTTGTTTTTTAATTCTGCCACTTGTATACAGTCATAGTCAAAGAGACCATATACCGGTTTTTCATTCTCTATTTCCTTATCTGTCCTGTCATCTAATCTTCCTCTTTGTTTTAAATCTTTATCTACTATGTATACAGAGTTGTTTGCCAGATTTTCATCTAATTGAACATCAGATCTTAGACTGTTGAACACTCTTTTAATTTCAGATTCGTCAGTATATAACAAATGCCAGAACCTTAAATCCTCATATGATTTTATTTCTTTTAAAAGCTCTTCTGCTTCATCCTTGGCTTCGTGTGGCAAAAGTACAACTACCTGAAACGTCTTAAAACCTTTGTTTCTATCGTAAACTAATTCTTTCAGGTTTAAGGCTGCAATAGAGTTATCCATTGGTTTTTTACCCCAAAAAGACAACACTGTAATATGATCTTTTAGCTGAATGCTGTCTTTATTAGCAGGTAACTCGGAAATATTTTCCCTTACTATATCCAAAGGGTTGTAATTTTCTTTAGACGTCAGCATTATAATTATAAATGCTACTGGCAAAAAGAATAAAATACTAAGTATTGTGTAGCGTTTTCTCTTACTAATTTCCATAGTGCAAAAATAAAAAAGGCGGTTTAGAAAAACCACCTTTTAGTATCATTTAACTCAATATTTTGAGTTTAAAAATCTCTTTTAATCAATGCGTCATCAGCATTATAAACCTCAAACACATAGCCCCCTTCTTGCAAAAGGATAAATATTAAATAGCATATAAGGAAAACCCCTGTCCACACTACCATACGTCTCAGTGCTTTTGTTTCGTCTCTCATATGCATGAAGTCCCAAGTAATATAATATGCCTTCACAATCGTCAAAAGGATGAAGATTAAATTTAAGGGCTTCATGTAAACAAATGGTGACAATATAATATTAGCAAGTGTTGCAAAAAAACCACCTTCAATAGGATCTATCCAAGTGTGCATTAAGAAGTCTGGTTTATAAATACCAAGTATAACTTCGATTGCCGTAACGAAAGTTAAGAATGCTAAAACTCCCCAAATTTTTTGAGTGTTAGACTTAAATTTCCAAAGTCCTCTAAATATTTCTAATTTATGTTCGTGTGCCATAGCTCTATCTTAAATGCTTTTTAAACCAGGTAGAAGAATGTAAATACAAATACCCAAACTAAATCTACAAAGTGCCAGTATAATCCAACTTTTTCTACCATTTCATAACTTCCTCTTCGCTCGTATGTACCAAGAATAACATTGAAAAAAATAATAATGTTTATCACTACCCCAGAAAATACGTGGAATCCGTGGAACCCAGTAATAAAGAAAAAGAAATCCGCAAACAATGCTGTACCATATTCATTTACATGAAGATTAGCTCCTTTAACAACCAATTTACCGTTCTCTTTTATTTGTTTAAGTGATTCCGCTCTGGATAGTACTGTTTTTTCGCCCTCATCATTGATGATTTGGGTTCTTACCAAAATATTATCATTTGCTGCTAGACCTGTATAAATTTCGTTAACGGTATATGGTGGCAAACTTGCTTCTTCTCTGTACCATAGGCCATTATTACGTTCATGCTCAACACGTGCATCTGGAATAGATACAGCAAATTCGTCTATTGATATACGCTTAAACTTCTCCTTGCCATCAACAGTTACATACTCACCAAATTGTAAAATATTACCGCCTTTAGTTTGTACTGCTCCATAATCTCCTTGGATAAACGTTGCCCACTCCCAAGCTTGAGACCCTACGAATATCGCTCCGCCTATGATGGTTAAGAACATGTATAAGGTAACTTTAGCTTTATTCATATGATGTCCTGCGTCTACAGCTAATACCATGGTTACAGAAGACATAATAAGGATAAATGTCATAAATGCTACGTAGATCATTGGTAATTCCTGACCATGTAGAAACGGAACGTGAGTAAATACCTCGTCAGCAATTGGCCACTCTTTTATAAACTTAAATCTAGAAAAGCCATAAGCGGCTAAGAAACCTGAAAATGTCAGTGCATCAGAAACAATGAAAAACCACATCATCAACTTACCGTAACTTGCCTCTAGAGGTCTATTGCCACCTCCCCAAGTTTTTCCTTCTGTACCAGTACTTGCTACTGTAGAATCCATAGAAATTATTTAAATTTTAAGATTTGACAAAAATAATCAATTTATTCATCTTTAGAAATACCAATACGCAAATTTTGAAGCTAAGCCTTGCACTACATTAATTAACCTGCTAAAGCACTAAAATGTTATTTAAAAAAGTAGAGGAACAAAAACAAGCAAATCCACAGTATATCAACAAAATGCCAAAAACTGCTTGCCAATTCCACACCTAGCATATTGTTAGTGTTATACTTTTGTTTAAAATGATTATAAATTACAACCAAAATGCATAAAAGACCAGCAACTACGTGAGCAATATGAACTGCAGCAATAAAATAAATATAAGTCACTGTAATGTTACTTGAAGGCCCTGTAAAATAATGACCTCCTTCTATGATTTGATTGAACCCCTCAAATTGATTAAAAATAAACACTAAACCAAGAGCAAATGTTGTTAATAACCAAATACTAGTCATTTGTCTATTACCACGTTTCAAAGCGTTCTTAGCCAATATAAATGTTATACTACTCAATAAAATAACACCAATACTGATTAAAAAAGCGTTCGGCAAATCGTAGTTAGTTAGCCAATCCTTGTCTAAACGCTGTTTTTTACTCACTATAAATGCGCTTGCCCAAGCAGCAAAAGACATTATCAATGACCCTATACCAAACCAGAGCATCATTTTTTTAGACCTTACTCTTTTTTCTTCTGGTGTTCCCTCTGTTAAATCCATTTTTTATCTCAAAAATTTATCTGCAACATATATAATCTGCAACATAGTTATATAAAATACGCTTGATAACATTAATTGTTTAGCTGCTTTAGCGCTTCGCTGTTGAAATAACCTCAATGCAAATAGCAACATTACCATACCCAATAAAAAGACAAGTATTGCACCTACTATCGATAGTTTTAAATCACCTGTAAAACCAAACACTGGGATAATGGATACAATAACCGTCCAAACACTATACATAATTATCTGTACAGCAGTGCCTTTATCTGGTTTGCCTGTTGGCAACATAAAAAACCCACCTTTTTCATAGTCCTCGTATAAAAACCAGCCTATGGCCCAAAAATGTGGAAACTGCCAAAAAAACTGAATTGCGAAAAGCGTTCCTGGTTCTATACCGAATTCTCCACTAGCAGCTACCCAACCCAACATAAAAGGAATGGCACCTGGCAATGCTCCAACAAAAACCGACAATGGTGTTTTAGTCTTTAAAGGTGTATAAACGCTTGTGTAAAGAAATATGGAAATGGCTCCCCACATTGCTGTTTTGGGATTAATATTGTAAAGCGTAATAAGTCCTAAAATGGTGAACGTCGTAGCAATAATAAAAGCTGTATTCACAGACATACGACCAGCAGGAATTGGTCTATTTTTAGTACGATCCATCAGCGCATCCAAATCGCGCTCAATAATTTGATTGTAAGCATTAGACGCACCAACCATAAAATAACCACCTAACGCCAAAAGAATCAGTACTGAGTAACTTATGGTTTCGGCACCAAGAAGATAACCCGCAAGAGCAGAAAACACCACGCTTATGGACAAACCCATCTTAGTGATTTCCTTGAAATCTGTAATCACAGAAACTTTTGATAATGAAGATTTTGTACCGCTCAAACTGTTGGTAATTTATCGCAATTCTTAGCGAGTGCAAAGATAGTTTGAAAAAAGGTTTTGACCAACGCAAACCCTAGTTTTATAAACTGCCATTTAGGTTAAAAATCATTATACCAATTAAAGAGGTCAGTTCTTACCCCTAAGCTAAACCACAACGTACTAGATTCCATAGTTGTTGGTGTAATAGCTTGCGGATTAAAGTCCCTGTAAATGATATTAGCAAAGAGCTTTAAGTTTGTTTCTGGGTTTACCAAATAACCAACTTGCTGCTCATACATAAAACTATTTGTTTTATTTCCTTGTCCTATTGTTATACCTGTGTCACCAACACGATCATTTTCATTCGTATAGATATCTCCTCCATAGGCAAAATTGTCTTCATCGGTATTAAAGTCAAATCCACGTTGCCCTATAATTAGTTTTGTATCAGCAAACCAACGTTTATAATTATAGCGGCCAATCAACACCAATTCTCTAAAATTTGCGCCCCAAAGATGCGCCATAGGCTGATTAAAATGTGCGTAGTTCAATATTTCCGTATTATGGGAATACGTATATGGGCGCACTTGGTTATACTCAGCTTGTAATAATAAATTATCGATCTTAAATGCATTAAAATATTTGGCACCTAGCTGAAATCCGAATTTATTTTTCCAACTTTTATTGCCACCAGTAACATCACCTAACGAGAATTCATCAAGAATAAACTGCCCATAAAGATTCACTTTATTATTCCATTTATATTTTCCGCTTAAACCAAGAATGGCATTTCCCGCTCCTTGACCTGTCTGAAATTCTATTGCCCTAAAAAATATAATCGGATTTAGATAATTGACATCAAAACCTCTACCATTGGTATCTGCCCACATAACGGACTCAAACAAACCGATGTTTAAGCGTTTGGAAACATTCCAGCTCAAATAGTGATTTGCCATATATTTGGTTAAAAATGCGTCGTCCTCTACCACTTCTGGTCTTACGTCTTTAAGCCACATCCAGGTACTCGTATATTTTATTTTCCAAAAACTGGCATTGAGCTTTAAGAATGGATAAGGACTGGAAACATCACTTTGCAATAACGAACGATAGCCATCACCTATAAAATTTTTACCATGACCGAACTGAATGTTTAAAAAGTCGGCTGGAGTATAGGACAAGTAGGCTTCTGCAACAGGATAATCATATGAATTTTCCTTAAAGCGTTTTGCAATGCCAAGACCTGGGATTATCGCAGGATCTGGACCAAAAGCCCTTAAACTTTCAGAATAACGATTAAAATAATCTGCGAAACGCCCTTGACTTTCATATACAGATGCGGATAAATTAAAACGTTTACCCAAGCCAGCTTGGATAAAAACACCTCTTGTGTTATTCCAAGTGCCGTCATCAGCTTCAGTATCGGCACCCACTTGTAAATCCACAATAGGATCTACGGTAAACCAATAATCTTTGCCTTGTACTTCCACCAAATGCTCGTTAAATAACTTTCTACCAAACCAAGAATCGGTAGCCTTTGCCAAACGTTCCTTTTCTGCCTTTATATCATAATATCTTGCCACATCACTATACACAAACGGTTTGGCCGCTGTATGACTATTGGTGCCTATAACATTCATTTCGTCATCAAAACGTGCGTAATACGAATGTGTAAACGGTATGTTCAATTGACTACTGTACTCTAATTTTTCGTAGGGTTTCAGTTCAGCATTAACGGCATCAAACTCATTGGATAAAGTTGCGTTGAGCTTGTCTCTGTTAGATTTTAGTTCGCCATAAGGTTTTTCGACTTCCTTTATAGGTTCAGTTAATGGAATGGAAATATTTAAACTGTATTGAACAAAAGTTGGTTTTCCATTATAAGTTGCGGGTTTAATCTTTGGCAACAAATCAAAAACACGTTTGCATTCTTCTTTTAGTTCTTCATAAATGGCATCAACATATACCACTTTAAATTCACCTTCTTTATCAACCTCAAATAAAACCTGGACATCTCCTTTGTAATCCTCGTCAGTGACAATTTGAGGCACATCGAAATTTTTGAAGATAAAATTATTCAAGGTGTAATTAAAGCAAGATTTTAATTGCTCAACCGCCAACGAATCGCATTCATTGAAAACAGGCGGTTTTTCGTAAGTGGAAAGGGTTTGGGCATTACCTATAAATAAAATGAACAAAAAAACTATAACCCAAATGCGCTTCATGGAAAAGACAGAATTTACTGGTCGAAAGATACTCAATTTTTTTAGTAACCCTAAAACAAAAACCGCTACCAAAAATGATAGCGGTTTTATTGTTTAAAAAAAGTGGATATCTAATTTCTCACATCAAATACAATCGGAAGCGTATAAATAACACCAACTGGTTGGTCTCTTTGATAGCCTGGAGTCATACTTGGTATCTTATCGATAACACGTTTTGCTTCTTTTTCCAATGCTGGATGCGGTCCTCTTATTTTTACATTAGTGATATTGCCTTTTTTATCCACGGTAAACTCAGTATAAATCCTTTGCAAACCAGTTATTCCATTTTCACCAGCAATATCAGTATTGAATTTTTTGCCAACCAATTTGTTGATTTTATCAGACATACACTTTTTCTTGTCCTCATTGGTTTTCTTTTTTTCACAGCCTGGATAGACCGGTACTGACTGAACATCTTTAAATGGTACATTCAACACAACAGGAGGCTTAACTACCTCAATTTTGACTGGATCAACGGGTTCTGTAGTGGTATCTGGTGCATCTGGTGTAAAAATTTTGGCTTCCACCTCTTCAGTTTTGTTATCAACTTCTTCGAATTTATCGATTAGCTCAACACTACGCTCAACCTTAGGTTCTGGTTTCTCTACTTTAACTTTTTCTACGCGATAGTCTGGTGCCACATCGATGGTAGCGACCTCATCAATTGTTATGCTATCAGGAATAATCTTCTTTTCCTGAAATTGCATTTCAAAAAGCGCATAGGTACCCAACAAACAAAGAATCAACCCTATCTGAAAATATAGGGTTGAGTTTTTTTGTAAATTTGCATCATGCTTTTGTGATTTCTTTACTTCTTTAGTGTTCTGACCAACACTCTCGAAGATTTTTTGAGATTTTTTCATAATACGTATTATTTAAAATGTTAATATTATGATAAAGTCACAATAAGCATACCAAAAAGAAAATCCCGTCCAATTAATTTTGAACGGGATTTTTATATGCAAAAGAAATTATATCTCTTCTAGTCTTGTACTTGGAATACAATAGGAATTGAGAACGGCATTACAACCGCTTTTCCTCTTTGTTTACCTGGTTGCATTTTTGGTAATTGCCCGATAACACGTTTTGCTTCTTTTTCAAGTCCTGGGTGTGGTCCACGTGCCACGATGCTTGTAACATTACCTGCTTTATCTACCTTAAACTGCACAAAGATTCTTTTTCTACCCGGAGGTAATCCTAAATCACTTGCCAATTCTGTATTGAACTTCTTATTGATAAACTTATTTACCTTCTCATTCATACATGCTTTCTTTGCAGCATTGGTTTTTTCTCTTTCACAACCTGGAAAAACTGCAACATTTTCAATAACATGAAAAGGTACCTCAAGATCTTCTTCCACTTCTTCTACCACTACTTCTTCAACTTCAACAATTTCTGCCTCCATTTCAGTTTCTGTAGATTCTATTACTGTTTCCTCTACTTCTTCTTCATCTTCTACTACTTCAATAATCTCTGGTGCAGCAGGTGGTGGTGGCGGTGGAGGTGGTGGAGTAATAATCTGTTCCGTAATTGGAATTTCTTCTTCTAAGTCGTCATCTAGATTAAGTGTATCTGCAACAATATCACTCTTGTCGTATGTCTTGTAGTTAATTGCCAGATAAGTAATACCCAACATTAAGGCAAGACCAACAGCAAAGTAGAGTGAGCTATTACGGCTTACATCTGATTTTGGATTCTTTTTAGGTTCCATAGTACTTTCTTTAATAGTGTTGCTAATTTAACTAAATAATAGCTAAAAAAGCAAAACTTCAGGTTATTTTAACTTTATTATATCTAATCTTACCGCAATTAACGTGCCAACTACTACACCCAAGCAATTTGCCAATAAATCTAAATTGTCATAAGTTCTGTTTGGATTGAGTTGGTGCTGAATAACTTCCAATACAATGCCGAACAAAATTACACTTACAAAAACGAACGTCAAAGTGTGCCTTTTTTTGTTAGACTTAAAACAAGTAACCCATAAAATCGCTAAACCAAAATAGGCTAAAAAATGATAGATTTTATCATCAAAGGAAGACCCAAGGCTTGGCACTCCCTTTAGGTTAACAAACGTCGCTATAACCAGGACTATAGTATACACTATTGTGACTGGTAAAAGCAGTTTTTTAAGCACTAATGATTGCTTTATAATCGTCTGCAGAAAGGAGATTGTCTATTTGAGAGGCATCAGAAAACTTCAGTTTTATCATCCAACCATCTCCATAAGGATCGGTATTGACCTTTTCTGGTTCGTCTTCTAAGCTTTCGTTAAACTCAATAATTTCACCAGAAAGTGGTAAAAATAAATCTGAAACTGTTTTTACGGCTTCTACAGTACCAAACACCTCTTCGATGTCAAGTGTTTCGTCTAAGGTATCAACTTCTACATAAACGATATCACCTAACTCTCCTTGAGCAAAATCCGTGATGCCAACTGTAGCTGTATCTCCCTCTATTCTAATCCATTCGTGGTCTTTGGTGTACTTTAAATCTGATGGTATGTTCATTATTGTGTTATTGTGAAAAATTAATGAAACAAATGTAATTTTTTAATTTCTTGTATTCAAGATTAAGACGAAAAATTAATTTCCGAAATTATAACGCAAGGTAATACCAGATCGTAATGAGGTCTGTGGAAATGATGTTGAAATTGCGAAATCAGAGAAGGTATAATCAAAATAGAATATAGCGGTTAGATTTTTACTAAAGGCATAATCTGCCGTGTATTTAAGTCCCCAAATGGTCTGACCTGCCGTAACCTGATTGTTCTCTAAATCCAAGTACCTAATAATAGTTTTATTATCTCTTACGGAAATATCTGCACGCATGTTCAAATCACTCTTTACAATCTGTTTAGCGCCAGCAAGTGCAGAACGAATTCTTAAATCCTTTATACGGTAACCCAATCCTAAGGTATATTCTTTACCCTGTATTTCCGTCATAAGATTATTATCAAAACTCAAGGACAATAACCTATCTGTTTTAACCTCAGCCAATACCTTTATAGAATTTTTCATCTCAAATTCTAATCTAACCAATGGACTAAATTGCTCCTCTAGGTTAATGTTACTATATAAGGTTTGATTCTTAAAGTTACCTGATTGATTTAGGGCATCATCTGGTTGATCATCATACACTTCACCTCTTTCACCAGCCACAAAATCTAAATTAGTTCTAAACTGGTTAATAGTATAGCGTGAACGATATCCATGCTGAACTGAAAAACGTCTAAAGGTTTTCTTAAACCATGGAATTTTCATTAAACCCGTATATTTTATGGTCCAGTTTGGTATAGGCACATCCCTAAAGGCACTAGTACTTACTTTCTCAGGATCGCTTCCATGGTAAGCCGATAAAAATGCTGGCAACAATACACGTTGGCTATTTTTCCCGAATCCTAATGGATATCCTTCTGCATCAGTTGCGTAGGTACTAGTTCCATAAAATTCTCTAGCTAAGCGATTGGCAACAATTAAACGATTGGCCCTAAAATCATCAAAAGCGGCAGATTGATTTTCGTCACTTTTGCTGAATGCTGTTTTTATAAGTGCTGTTGATATGTTGAAATTCCCAAAACTATTAGGTGTAAGGGGTATATAATTTAAATCGGCATCAACCCGATAATTTTCTGCATGATTCTCTGCAAAAGTTCTGTTACCAATTAAATCGATTTTTAAATCTTGCATTGGTTCTACATTTACAGAGTAATCTAAAGTTTTATTGGTTACCTCAGTATATTGTTGATTAAAATCCTGAAAGCTTGTCAACCAACCATTACTAGCGGTCAACTGCCTTATATCCCTTTGGCTACCAAAAGTATAACCCCAGGTTGGTCGTAGTGTACCTATAAAACCAGGTGTTGGTAAATATCCAGGTAAGAATGTTCCATTATTTTCTGTATAACCAAACTGAACACGTTTTACCATAGTTACAATATCAATTAAGGTATTGTAAGCCTTCTTCCCAACACTCAACTTATTTGGGTCATTTGCTTGATTATTTCCTGCATTGGTATCAGGCGTCGTGGTACGTGTTCTTGGAGTTGCGCTTCTGGTCCTTCCTCTATTTCTTTGATTACCTTTTCTCACCAAGCCTATAGACTTGTATAAGGTCTCCATGTTTAGGGTAGAATTAATGTTGTGCGTATTAGAGTTTTGAATGGAATGACCAAGGTTAACTGTATTAAAACTGCCTGGATTATCAGGGTCTTCTACCTGTAACCCTTCATTTAAATCCGAGCCTTTTTGCCATTGAAACGTACCATTATATGCATACGTAGCCCTTAAGAAACTCAATGCTGGTATCTTGTAAAGCGGTAATTCATAATTAACCTGTAGTTGTTGGGTCTGGAAGTTTGGATCACCAAAATCAAAGAAACCATCCCATACGTTCAGTTCTGGATCTTGTCGTCCATTAATGCGATCGTCAATAAAATAATTACGGACAATATTGCTATTAGCGGCCGTAAAGTTTAAGCTTAATGCGTCAGTGAGATTATAGTTAATGACGTATTGAAAATCAAATGTGTAATTTCTTCTAAATAATTCTTCAATACCAATATTATCTCCACCTAATTCTACTTCCCTAAATTTTTGCTTACTGAATTGTCTATTGATATCTGTATTTACAGAAAAGCTCGTAGGCAATAAGTTGAGGTTAAAGTCTTTTAATATTTTCCAGTATTTGCCCGTAAATAATGAATCGTTCTTCTTAAATGGTTCAATTTTCACAGGATTAAAGGCATAGTTATAATTAACACCTGCCCTAACGTTTTGGTCTAATGAATTTTCAATCTCAAAATCCCGATGTTCTACTTTATTGTATGAATAGTTTAGCGTTAAATTCTCTACATCATAAAAACGCTTTTCCTTATCCGTAGTTCTTTGTTTTCTTACACCGATAAAGTTGATGCTTTTTCTTTTGGTATAGTTCTCGTTTACCTTAAGTATAGAATCTTGATTTGTAGTATTGTCTAATTGTGTTTGCAACTCTATATCGCGATAGTATTCATCAAACTGAGGTGTAATAACTTCTTCACTTTGCGCATAATTAAACGGAATCTGCATACCCCATTTTTTTGGTAACAACTGACCTAACTGTACATTAGTTACAACATCGTATTGCTTCACATCTTCTCGGCTTCGCTCGTTAGGTGACTGCTCAATACCACCAAAACCAATAGTGCTTCTTCTTCCTGTTGCGCTGATATCGGCAAAATCTGCGATGTTGGAGTCCATGCTCACTACAGCTGCCCAGCCACCTTCATTGTCCAGTTCGGACATTCTTAATTCATTGAACCAAACTTCACCACAGGAATTTAGACCAGTAGTACCGGAATTTTTCACCCCAACCATTAGTACCCTAATATCGCCAAAATTAGGATTGCCTTTTATGGCAACACGTTGCTGACCAGTAGGCAAAGGCGAAAATTCAGCAACAGGAGTTTCGTTCAATTGACCATCAACAACATCATAGAACGTAGGGTCTTCGTTAGATAATGATTGATCAAAAATACCTTTAGATTTTATTTGCTGTAGAATTTCCAATGGTATATTAATTTCATTAACTGAAGGCCATACACGTTCTTCAATAGGTAAATTACTATCAGCCAAATCCGTTGGTAAAAGCGGTACTTCTATTTGGTAAAAATTCTGGGTAAAGTCGTTACCCATTCTAATAAAAGCAATCATCTCGCCTTCATCCAATGTTTGTCCTTCTTGCGCCTCCGCGTGTAAAAACATACGTAAGTTTTTGTACTGACGCATATCTACATTGATATTCTTAAATACACCGCGTGAATCTTCTGGCTCTAACTCACAAGCTTGCAACACCAAGGATTGCTCGTTTTGCCTAATGATATTATTGTTATTATTCAGCTCCTCACGTCTTACGCCTGGTGGAATTACATAATCACCATCGTTTTCTTGCACACCAACTATAGCTACATTAAACTCTGCATCAGCACTATTGTTTGTTGGGTCATTATCCAAATCCAACGTATAACGTCTCCAATCACTACGTACTAAATCCAGCGTAGCGAAACGCAAAACTGTATTCTCTTGAAACTCTCTTAAATATAAACGTGCAAAACGTACTGACCTTATATCTGAAATACCACCAATCGCATTTGTTGGTTCATTTATTGGTAATCTAAATTGATACCAAGATACCTGTCTTTCATCACCATTTGGCAATGTTACTGTTCTTACCTTGACATCATTGATTTGTGGGTTGTTGATATTGAGATTTGTAGGATTCATATCAACCTCATATTCATAATAACTGTCAATGGTGTTCATTGTGTTATCCCGATTAATATCCTCAACATCCGGTTGTGTTGTTGAGCCTCTATTGGTATCCGTAAAAACATCAGGTGTGTTTCCTTCTTGTCCGTTGTATTGTTTATAACGTTCAAAAATATTACCGTCTGTATTTAGGTAATAGGTATAATTGTCTTTTGAAGGATCTTCACCAAAGTTGTTTGCTCCATAAATCTCAGTTAGCATTTGGCTTTCCTCAACGTCATCGTAACCATCGTAACCCACATCTTGATTGGCTCGTTCTTGACCAGTAGTCGCAAACGTATAGATTAACGATTGACTTTGAGGTACTACATAAGGTGCTTCTGGTAGTAGTGGGTCTGGTTGTAAAAATTCGATATTACCATCTTCTGGAAGTCCATTTTCGTACTGCTTTTTACCATCCTTTAAAATATCTTCTGAAATATTACCTAAATTGACGTATAGCTTTCCCCCTTGACTTGCTGGATTATCCAAAAATGGGTCCTGCACCCAAAATTCAATATACTCAACATTGGCTTGCTCAAAATCTGTTGAAGTAATCTGTCTTGTAATACCTGCCCAACTTTGATTTGGATTTAGCGTATCGTCGGTTTCGTTAGGGTCGAAGTTATATGGCCCTCTTTCAGTGGGATAATAAGCCAAATCTAAAGTATTGATTACTGAAGTCTGCCCTTGTACAATATCCACTTCAGGGAAAATCTCTTCTATAAAAACACGTCTGGTATATAAGTTAGACACATCATCATCCGTTATACCACCTGGTCTTTGGTTGCTATAAAAAATAGGGTCGATGGTATACCAGTTTAAAAATGCTCTACCAAAACCATTCTCAATACCATTGTCATCACTTCCTGGTATTGTTCCGGGTAATTCCCTTGGTCTACTCGATAAAAACCAAGATAGCGGACTTAGTAAATCAATAGCTCCTTGGGTACCTTCAAAATCATCAATATATGCCGTGGCTTCACCATTGAAATCAGTTCCGTTTGGAGCACCTGGCAATAAATATGCAAATTCACCTCTAACGGAAAGATTTGATGGTACATCGGTATCTATATTTGGCAACTTATTGACCAACCGTGTTAGAAAAGGTACTTCGGTAGAGTAATTACCATTAAAACCAAAAATGGTGTTATTAATGGGTTCAGAATTAAAATTTGCCTTTTGTGTAATTGGTCGTTCGTTAAGGTTTAAAATTGTTCCTCCGAGGACAAAATTTTCATTGAACTGATGCTCTACATTTATACCTGTAAAACGTCTGGTTTGCTGTCCGAATACTGCATTGTTTTCTACAGAAACATTAATTGGTGTATTTGACGCTTTTAAGGCCTCATCTAAAATTTCAACACGTCCCAATTGATAGTTTACGGTATAATCAATACCTTCTACAAGCAATCGGCCACCAGCAGTTACCCTAACAGAACCTCTAGGAACATTAAATGCACCTATAGGAATACCTCCATCACCACCACTACTTTTAAAGCGACCTTTAATTTGGAATTTATTCTTCTCAGCTTCGTCTAAAGCTTGGGTTTTTGTGGATTTATATAACAAATCATAAACATACTTCTCTTGATTGGCATTGGAGTAAGTATCTTGTTCATAATCTGCGTCGTTATTGTTTGGGTTACCGTCATCATCCAACACATCAAACAAATAGCGACCAAAAGGCTCTGCTTTGGTGAAAATTATTTTTCCATTTTGGGATAATACTGTAATTCCTTGCACATAATCAAAGAAACCATCACCACGCTCCTGTGGGTCATTATTAAAATTTAAACGGTCTAAATGAAAAATTCGTAATAAAGGTGTTTCACTTATTTCGGTATCATCACCTGTAAAAGGCGTGTTGTTATCAAATGGTGGAAAGGATGTCCCTTCAACTGGTCTTATATAATTGACCGGAGATGCTTCCGTATAAAAGATATTTAATCTAAAATCTTCTGGGCTTAATTGAAAAGCACCTGTGTCGTAGATGTTTTTCATCATTAAATCCCAAATTGGCTGCTCGACCGAAGTCACAGCACTCTTAAGCATTTTTAAAACGAGACTTTGGTTATTAATTATTTGGTTACCGTTGGTACCATCGCTCACTTCTGTGGCATCGACACCATCATTGGCAAATTCACCAACCTGAAACACTTCACCACCTCTTGTATATTGAAATGCGACGGCTAAAACTTCATCATTTAAAAGACGCTGATTCAATGAAATATATCCCAGTTCTGAATGCAGTACATAATCCTGTCCTTCTCGAAGCTTTCTTGCGGCTTCAAGTTTACCGTAATCAAATCCTTCATTAACTGGAACCTGAACTCCAGCCTCAACGTTTGTAATATCCCTTACAGCTTCGGTTAACAGAGAACCTGGACCTCCAATATTGGTTGGATCAAAATCATTATTTTCATTATCGGGTAACGCGCCAGGATTATTGACAAAGCCTGCTGGTAAAGGTTCAAGTCCAATATTTTCTGGTTCAGACTCTCCTAAATCTTGAAAAGCAACTACGTTTCTAACGTTCTCAGTTTGATTGTTTCTGTTAGTTACCCATACTTCAACCCTTGTAATCTGTAGTCCTTGGTTATCTATAAAAGGATATTGCAATAAGGCCTTATCATAGTTATCTCTAAAATAATGGGATAAGAAATAGTGTCTGTTTTCATCATAATCTCTAGCAAAGAATTCAAATTCCTCAAGTGTACCACCACCTTGCGCAGTAACAGATCTTGATTGTGATTGTTGTTCAGAGAAAACGGCAGTAACTCTTGTTTTTCCGAATTGTAATTCCGTTTTAACACCAAACAGACTTTGAGCACCAGTTATTAATGAGCTATTTAAAGGCATGTTGACGTTACCAACTTCTATTTTTCTAACAATATCATCTTCTGTTGGAGTATATTCCAACTTAACCAATTGCTGAAAATCGAAAGTGGCTTCGGTATCATAGTTTGCAGTAACCTGAAGTCTTGTACCGACTTTACCCAACAAACTCAAACCTATTCTCTGGTCAAAGTCGAATGTGAAATTGGTTCTGTTTCTTGGTGAAAACGCTGGATTGTCTTGCTTAGAAAACAACACTCCTAAATCAACTTCTGCATAACCACTCGGAATAACATTAATGGTATTGCCACCAAAAATGGTTTCGAACAACCCTGAATTGACATAAAACTCAGGTAATAAATTCTTTTGATCTTCTTCAGTTCCTTCTTTTTGACCTGCAGCAGCATCTGCCATGCGCTTGTAATATTCCTTTAATTTTTCTTCGAGCACCAATCTTTGAAACTCCTCTGGTGTGAGAATTAGGGGATAATTAATATTGAAGCTGCCTATTTTTTCAGTATAAATATAACGGTCTAAAATAGGATCGTAAGTATATTTGGAAACAATGCTGCTAGGGTTTGGCATTTTTAATTTCCCTAATGCAAAGGTGGTTTTGGTAGTGTCTTGCTCTGTTTCGTCTTCTTGTGCGACAACAGACACGGTCATCAACATCATAAGTGCTAACGAAAGACAAAAACGGATTGATTTTAGTTGCGTATAGTTAGTTTTATCCAATTGCATTACAAGTTTTTAAGAGCTTCTTTAATAATTTGCTCTACTCCGGCTTCTGGTTGGGACTTTAAAATTTTATCTACTACTTTTTCAGACTGTTTTTTGTTAAATCCTAAAACATCTAAAGCAGATAACGCTTCATCTTTGTTAGTATTGTTTGGTACTAACGAAAGTTCGTCAATGCCATATACTTTTAACACTTTGTCCTTTAAATCTATAATAACGCGCTGTGCCGTTTTTGCACCTATACCTTTAACACTCTGTATTAATGCAACGTCTTCACTTGCAATGCCTTCTTTTACCTGTTCTGGAGTTAAGGACGATAACATGGTACGTGCCGTGTTAGCACCAATACCACTGACCGAAATCAATAATTTGAATATTTCTCGTTCTGCCTTGGATGAAAATCCATAGAGACTATGAGCATCTTCCCTTACTTGTAAATAAGTGTATAATCGTAGATGTTCCCTATCTGGAATTTGAGAAAACGTATGAAGTGATATATTAATAAAATACCCTACACCATTGCAATCTATCACAACATCTGTAGGATTTTTTTCGACAAGTTTGCCCTCTAAGTGCGTAATCATAAAAATTTAGCTATCTGCTTAGACCAACGCTAATCAAAACTTATCAAAATATATGGCAAGCCTATTTTATTGCCATTGAAACTTGATAAATCTGTTCTATCGGTTAATGTCCCAAATGTAATAAAATTATTTACATTTTATAGGTATGATTAAGGACTAAGAAAGTTGCTCTCTTAATAGCTTTTTTTCTCGCTCTTGTGCATCGACTACAGCTATAGTAACCATATTAACAATTTCATCTACACTGGCATCGAGTTGAAGAATGTGTACTGGCTTCCCCATACCAATCATTATTGGACCTATGGACTCAGCTTTATTTAATTCTTTTAATAGTTTATAAGTAATGTTAGCTGAGTCTAAATTCGGAAATATTAAAGTATTTACTTTTCTTCCGGCCAATCTTGAGAATGGGAAAATATCCTGAAGCATTTTTGGATTTAAGGCAAAATCCATTTGTACCTCACCATCAACTACCATATTTGGATAGGTTTTATGCAGATAGTCTACCGCTTCCCTCACTTTTTTGGCATCAGGATTATCAGAAGATCCAAAATTAGAATAAGAAGTCATTGCTATTATTGGTTCTATACCTAACATCTTTGCAACTCTTGAAGTCATGTAAGCTATTTTTGCTAAATCTTCTGCACTTGGGTCTATATTAATTGCCGTATCGCTTAAAAACATAGGTCCTCTTTGTGTCATCATAATATTGGTCGTTGCAACCCTTGTTACTCCTTTTGCTTTACCAATGAGTTCTAACATTGGCTTCAACACTTTTGGGTAACTTGCAGAATATCCTGAAATTAAAGCATCAGCATCTCCTTCGTTTACCATCATTGCAGCAAAGTAATTACGCTCCCTCATTATTTTTTGAGCTGAGTACTTAGTTACACCTTTGCGGTTTTTTTGTTTCCAATAGGCTTCTGCGTATTTATTTTTTCGCTGTAGCTCCTCATCGGACTTAGGGTCGATGATTTCAACTTCAGCATCAAACTCTATTTCATTCATTAATGCAGATATCGTATCCTTTCTCCCCAAAAGTATTGGTATTGCTATGCCTTCATCATAGGCTATTTGGGCAGCTTTGAGAACGTCTAACTGATCCGCTTCTGCAAATACAACACGCTTTGGATTGGTTCGAGCTCTATTCAATAACAACCTAACCAGTTTATTATCAGAACCTAAACGCTCTAAAAGAGAATTTTTATAACGTTCCCAATCCTCAATTGGTTCTTTTGCAACACCACTTTCCATTGCTGCTTTTGCTACTGCTGGAGGCACCTCTGCAATCAATCTCGGATCAAAAGGTTTTGGGATGATATAATCCCTGCCAAAAGTTAAACGGGTTTCATTATAAGCCAAGTTGACCTGTTCTGGCACAGGCTCTTTTGCTAATCTAGACAAGGCTTTTACGGCAGCCATCTTCATGGCTTCGTTAATTTTGGTTGCCCTAACATCTAATGCCCCTCTGAATATAAAAGGAAAACCTAGCACATTATTTACCTGGTTTGGATGATCACTTCGACCTGTTGCCATAATGATATCATCCCTTGTGTCTACAGCTAACTGATAACTTATTTCTGGGTTTGGGTTTGCCATTGCGAAGACAATCGGATTCTTTGCCATGGATTTCAACATTTCTGGAGAGACAATATCTGCCATAGAAAGGCCTATGAATACATCAGCATCTTTCATCGCCTCGTCTAGATTATCTATTTTTCTGTGTGTGGCAAATTCTGCTTTTTGCGATGTTAGGTTTTCTCGATCTTTTCTTATTACGCCTTTACTGTCTAACATCACAATATTTTCACCTTTGGCACCACATGCCTTATACAAGCGTGTACAAGAAATTGCTGCTGCACCAGCTCCGCTTACCACAATTTTTACATCCTCAATGGTTTTTTCGGCAAGCTCTAGTGCGTTTAACAATGCAGCTGCCGAGATGATTGCTGTACCATGTTGGTCGTCGTGCATTACAGGAATATCCAATTCTTCCTTAAGGCGACGTTCAATTTCAAAAGCTTCGGGAGCTTTGATGTCCTCGAGATTTATCCCTCCAAACGTAGGTGCAATGTTCTTAACCGTTGCAATAAATTCTTCTACATTTTCAGTGTTCACTTCAATATCAAACACATCGATATCTGCAAATATTTTAAAGAGCAAGCCTTTACCTTCCATAACTGGTTTGGAAGCTTCTGGCCCAATATTACCCAGTCCTAAAACTGCAGTTCCATTGGAAATGACGGCAACCAAATTTCCTTTGGCTGTATATTTATAGACGTTTTCTACATTTTTTTCAATCTCTAAGCAAGGTTCTGCAACACCAGGTGAATATGCCAACGATAGGTCGCGTTGGGATGCGTATTTTTTGGTAGGGACTACTTTTATTTTTCCTGGAGTTGGCTTGGCATGATAAACCAACGCTTCTATACGCTTACTCTGTTTACTCATAATCAATTGGATTAAGACGCAAAGATAAGTAATGAAAGTTGTTCTGAGAATTCCATGTACCCAAATCACAGAAATCAATTACTTGTTAACAATTTACATAGATAATACTTTGCGCATAGAAAAATCGCCTTAGGTTAAAAACCTAAAGCGATTAATCATTTTAAAAGTTTAAATTATTTTGAAATTTTTATAACGTCATTCACAACATGAACAACTCCATTGGCTGTTTCAATATCTGATGCTACAACAGTAGCTCCACCAATATAGACGGTGTTACCGACTTCAGAGATTTCAATTCTTTCATTATTATCTAAATCTAAGATCTTTGATGCGGTAAGTTGACCACTATCAATTTTCATACCTGTAAAATGGCGGTTAACAAAATCAACTAACATTGCTCTATTTTCAGGATTGGTTAATTCCGCAAACTTCTCAATTGACATTTCCTCAAACGCTTCATTTGTAGGAATGAACAATGTATGGTCTCTATCCGTCATTTTTAATGATGCATCTAAACCAGACAAGGTTAATAAGTTTGCGAAAATAGACAAATCCTTATCCATGTAAATTAAGTCTATGGTTTTATAGGCTTTTGTGTTTTCTACTCCCGTTAGAGGTTTGCTCATATTTTCTTGACTAAATCCTATTGAACTTACAAGCAATAGTGATAGTCCTAATACTAAATTTTTCATCATACTCATCTTCATAATATTTGTGTTTTATAATTAATAATTTGTTTTACTTGGCAGCTGGAAATTCGTCAAACATATCGTCAACAAATTCTGATATTGCAGCAGATTCATTTTGTTGAAAAATAAGATCTGATGCTTTACCTTCCCATACTACCCTTTTACTATTCGTATCTACAAGACTAAGGATTAACATCCCTTCCTTGTATTTATTTACTTCTTTTTCATACCCAACGAGTCGGGTGTAGCCATAATAATTATTATAGTAGTAATTTGCATAATAAGGACTTACGGCATATCTCCTATTATAATATCTTGGATAGGTTGCATAAACAGGTTCGTTAGTAACTGTCTTTTCAACATCAGTACTTGTGCTTAACAACACCAATAAGTCTGGGTTGTCCCTGTCTATCGTGTATCCTTGATTTTTCATATTTTCATTCACGCTTTCAATTACTGCCAAACCTACACTATTGTCATTTTCAAATTTTTCAAAATCGTCAAAATTACTGTTGGGCAAGTAAGCAAAAGTGTTATAATCTCTTAAATCTGTCTTACTTAATTTTTCTGTCGTTACTCTTGGTCCACATGTAAATAATGTAGCTACTAAAAGCAACCATATGTATTTCATTATTTTCATTATTTGCTCTTTTTTCATGCACTTAGAAACTATACATTTTATATGTGAAATGTGTTCGGTATAGAAGAATTTCTTGACGCTTACACCATTTGAAGGTTAAAATAGTGTTAAGAGAGACGTGAGATTATTAAAGTATCTTAATCTTTTAAAAACTCAATATTCCTTTTAAGCCCAGAAAATCTAGTACGCTTAACAGCTGACTTTTTAAACACCTTTCTAAACGTTTCCTCTGTAATCTCTTCCCAATCCTTTTTGGTCATGGATAACAATTCTGGATGTGGGTTAAATAGTGGCTCGCTATGCGGTTTACTAAATCGGTTCCATGGACACACGTCTTGGCAGATATCACAGCCAAACATCCAACCATCAAATTGCCCTTTAAATTCTGTTGGTATATTATCCTTAAGCTCTATAGTGAAATACGAAATACATTTACTGCCATCCACCACATAAGGTTCGGTAATGGCTTCTGTAGGGCAAGCGTCAATACAAGCAGTACACGTGCCACAGTGATCGGTGACGGGAGTATCGTAATCTAGCTCTAAATCAATAATTAGTTCTGCTATAAAATAAAAAGAGCCTACTTGTTGCGTCAACAAATTAGAATGTTTACCAATCCATCCTAAACCAGATTTTGCCGCCCAAGCCTTATCCAAAACTGGAGCCGAATCCACAAAAGCTCTTCCGTTGACTTCACCAATTTCATCTTGAATAAATTGAAGTAAGGATTTTAATTTATTCTTAATCACAAAATGATAGTCTGTTCCGTAAGCATACTTGGATAGCTTATAGCTGTTAACCGTTTGTTCTTGGCTTGGATAGTAATTTAACAGTAAGGACACTACACTTTTAGAGCCTTCAACCAATAACGTTGGATCTAAACGCTTATCGAAATGATTCTCCATATAACGCATCGCTCCATGCATGTTCTTATTTAACCATTTTTCAAGTCTTGGTGCTTCTTCTTCTAAGAACTCGGCTTTACTAATACCACAAGACAAAAATCCGAGGCGTTTGGCTTCGGATTTAATGAGGTTTGTGTATTTGGTTGTGTTGTTTATCATAACCTAAGATTCTGAAACAAGTCCAGAATGACAATGCGTACTAAAATAATCCTCCTTGAGAAGGTCCTTTTATCTTGCCTAAATGTCGATATGCTTGTTCAGTAACTTCACGCCCTCTAGGTGTACGCATTATAAAGCCTTGCTGAATCAAAAATGGCTCATAAACCTCTTCTATAGTTTCTGCACTTTCACTAACTGCTGTTGCCAAAGTCGTAATGCCAACTGGGCCTCCTTTAAATTTTTCGATAATTGTAGATAAAATTTTATTATCCATCTCATCTAAACCATGGGCATCGACGTTCAGGGCCTCTAGAGCAAATTTTGCGATTTTAATATCAATTTTACCGTCTCCTTTTATTTGGGCAAAATCCCTTACCCGTCTTAAAAGTGCATTTGCGATTCTAGGTGTTCCTCTACTTCGACCTGCGATTTCAACAGCTGCTTCCATTGTTATAGGTACACTTAAGATTGAAGCGCTGCGCTGTACTATAGTGGTCAATAAATCAGTTTTATAATACTGTAATCGACTACTAATGCCAAAGCGAGCACGCATCGGTGCAGTCAACAAACCTGATCGCGTCGTGGCACCAACCAAGGTAAATGGATTTAAATTGATTTGCACGGTTCTGGCATTTGGTCCAGACTCTATCATAATATCAATTTTGTAATCTTCCATTGCAGAGTATAAATATTCTTCTACAATGGGACTCAAACGATGAATTTCATCTATAAAGAGCACATCCCTATCTTCAAGATTTGTTAAAAGTCCAGCTAAGTCACCTGGTTTATCCAAAACAGGTCCAGAGGTGACTTTTATGCCAACGTCCAATTCGTTAGCTAATATGTGTGCCAAGGTTGTTTTTCCTAATCCTGGAGGCCCATGAAATAAGGTATGGTCTAAAGCCTCATCTCTAAGATTTGCCGCTTGAACAAAAACGAGTAAATTTTCCAATACTTGATCCTGGCCCGTAAAATCCTCAAATGTTAAGGGTCTTAATTTTCTTTCTACATCAAGCTCTTCTGGACTGAAATTATCGTTATGTGGATTGAGGTTTTCGTTCATGGTTATTTCCTGCTAAACCAGGAATGTTATTAATTTAGATTAAAGATTCTGAAATAAATTCAGAATGACAAATCAAAATGAGAGGCTGAAACAAGTTCAACTCATAGCAAATATAAAGAAAAAGCCTTTCAGAATTCTGAAAGGCTTTGATATTATTATAACCCTTGATTTACACTCACAGGGTGACATTTAATCTAATGTTGTAATTCCTCTTCACCATCGTATAATGGCACATTCTGAGGAACAAAATCTTCTTCGTGCCCTGGCTTACTGTAATCATAAGGCCAACGGTAAACGTGAGGAATGGCTCCTTCCCAGTTTCCGTGGATATGTTTAATAGGAGCTGTCCATTCTAAAGTTGTAGATTTCCACGGATTTTGAACTGTTTTCTTTCCGTAGAAAATTGAATAGAAGAAGTTCCATAAATATACCAATTGGAAAATACCACCTATTATCGCAAACATTGTAATAATAACATTAGCATTAGCTGTATCATCAAACAACGGGAAGTTAGAGTTTGTATAATAACGTCTCGGTAAACCTGCCATACCTATAAAGTGCATCGGGAAGAATACACCATAGGCACAAATTGCTGTTACCCAGAAATGCAGATAACCTAAGTTTTTGTTTAGCATGCGACCAAACATCTTAGGGAACCAATGGTAAATACCTGCAAACATTCCGTATAATGCCGATATACCCATTACCAAATGGAAATGTGCTACAACAAAGTATGTATCGTGTACATTGATATCTAAGGCACTGTCACCAAGTATGATACCAGTTAAACCACCAGTAATAAATGTTGAAACAAATCCTATGGAGAACAACATCGCAGGGTTCATTTGAAGATTACCTTTCCATATTGTTGTTATCCAGTTAAAGGCTTTCACCGCAGATGGAATGGCAATCAATAAAGTAGTAAATGTAAATACCGATCCCAAGAATGGATTCATACCTGAAATAAACATGTGGTGACCCCAAACTATCGTTGATAAAAATCCAATAGCTAAAATCGACATGATCATAGCTCTATAACCAAAAATAGGCTTACGTGAGTTGGATGCCATTATTTCTGACACCAATCCCATTGCTGGTAAAATAACAATGTAAACTTCTGGATGTCCTAAGAACCAAAATAAGTGTTCAAACAATACTGGTGAGCCACCTTGATAGTGCAACACTTCACCTTGAATGAATATATCTGAAAGGAAAAAAGATGTTCCAAAACTTCTATCCATAATCAACAATAAGGCTGCAGATAATAAAACAGGGAATGAAACTACACCTAATATAGCCGTCACAAAAAATGTCCATATTGTTAATGGCATTCTTGTAAAAGACATTCCTTTGGTACGTAAGTTAATTATGGTAACAATATAATTAAGTGAACCTAACAATGATGATGCGATGAAAATAGCCATAGACACCAACCACAAGGTCATACCCATACCAGAACCACCTTGTGCCATTGGCAATGCGGATAACGGTGGGTATATGGTCCAACCTGCTGCTGCAGGACCTGCTTCTACAAAAAGTGAAATTACCATGATAACACTTGATAAGAAAAATAACCAATAAGACACCATGTTAAGGAATCCTGACGCCATATCTCTTGCACCAAGCTGTAATGGAATTAATAGGTTACTAAACGTACCACTTAAACCAGCTGTTAATACAAAGAATACCATAATGGTACCATGTATGGTTACCAATGCCAAATAAATATCAGCATCCATAACTCCATCTGGAGCCCATTTACCCAATAAGGCTTCAAATAATACATTTGGTTTTTCTGGCCAAGCTATTTGCATACGGAACATTAATGACATTAAAACACCAATAACTCCCATGATTGTACCTGTAATAAGGTATTGCTTAGCAATCATTTTATGATCTTGACTAAATATATATTTAGTTACAAAAGTTTCTTTATGATGATGTACGTCGTGATCGTCGTGACCGTGTGTATCTACTGTTGCTGACATAATCTCTTTATCTATTGCTTAAAATGATTTTAAATTTAGTTTAATGAATTTGCAAAAGTGGTTTGCTCCTTCATCCAAGCGTCATATTCTTCTTGTGTTTCTACAATGATCTTCATCTGCATATTGTAATGCGATTTACCACATATTTTATTACAAATTAACAAGTAATCGAATTCATAGTTCAACTCCTGACCTGCTTCCTCGATTTCTGCTCGTCTTTCTACCCTAAGATCATTGATGTTTTTAACTTTATCAATAATATCTGGGTTCTGGCGCATTTCCTCAGTTGTTATTGTAGGTGTAAATGCAAATTGCGTGACCATACCTGGTACACAGTTCATCTGAGCTCTAAAGTGTGGCATGTAAGCTGAGTGTAATACGTCTTGAGAACGCATTTTGAACAATACTGGTCTGCCTACAGGCAGGTGCAATTCTGTAACAATGACATCGTCTTGTGCATTTGGGTCATCTTCATCGACACCCAAAATATTGGCTTTGTCCAAATCTATCAATCTTACGTTTGCTTTACCTAAAACATTGTCCTCACCACCATATCTAGCCTTCCAGTTGAATTGTTGTGCGTAAAGTTCTACCACTAGAGCATCTTCATCTTCATCAATATTCATAATATCATTCCACGTAAATAGACCATAGATAATTAAACCTGCCAAAACTATCGTAGGAATAATTGTCCAGATAAACTCTAATGTGTTATTATCTGCATAGAATAAGGCTTTTTTACCTTTTTCACCTCTATACTTAAAAGCAAAGTAGTGCAATATAAATTGCGTTACGGTTTGCACAATGAATATGATTATCATAGAAATAATCATCAGATTATCTAAACCAGGACCATGTTCTGATGCAGCGTTGGACATTAATGGCAAATCACCTAAATACCAAAAACTTAAAATGGTAATGATATAGATAAATGCTAAAAAGCCCATCATTAAGTAACCATTTATCTTATTATCCTTATCAGTTGCAACTAGTGAGTTTTCTGAACCAGCTTGAGCTAAATCAAAAATCTTTATCAATTGCCAAATGGCAACAGCTACAAAGAGTACAATTATAATCGTTAATAAAGCAGTCATTATCGTTTCTGTTCTTTTTTAATAATTAATAATGGAAATGTTCACTTTCCTTCATAAAAGGGTTTCGCTTAGCAAGTAATGGTGCTTTTCCTAAAGCTGTAAACACAATAAATAAGAAAAGTCCTCCAAAAAGTAATATAGCGCCTATTTCTGGAACTCCAATAGACCATCTTGGACCAACCGTAGCTGGCATTATCATATTGAAGACATCTATATAATGTCCGCAAAGAATTACAATTCCGGTCATAATAACAAACCAGTTAATACGCTTGTAATCGCTATTCATCAACAATAAAAGTGGAAATACAAAATTCATTGCTACCATCCCGAAGAAAGGTAATTTGTAATCTTCAATACGTGTTACGAAATAAGTTACCTCTTCTGGTATATTTGAATACCAGATTAACATAAATTGAGAGAACCACAAGTACGTCCAGAAAATACTAATCGCAAACATGAACTTAGCTAAATCGTGTATATGGCTATCGTTTACAAACTCCAATAGACCTTTAGACTTTAAGTAAATGGTTATCATTGCAATAACGGTAATACCACTTACAAACATACTAGCGAACACATACCAGCCAAATAATGTACTGAACCAGTGAGGATCAACACTCATTATCCAATCCCAAGCCATCATAGATTCTGTGTATATATAGAATACTAAGAAAGCTGCTGAGATTCTAAAGTTCTTTTTAAAGTTTCTATTATCATCCGCGCTATCTTGAGCAATTGAGAATTTTCTAGAGAAATGTCTATATAACGACCAACCACCTAAGAAAATTAAGCCTCTGATAAAGAATCCTGCTTTATTTAACCATCCAGATTTACCAGCAACTAATTTGTCGTAGTTCTCGTGCCCTAATTCAGTTACGCCTTCCTTTAACCATACAAATAAATGGTCATCTGCAACAAATGCAATTGCCAATACAATTAGACCACCAGGTAACACATAAGACGTAATACCTTCCATAACCCTAAATAGAACTGGTGACCAACCCGCTTGAGCTGCATATTGAATCGCATAAAACGCAAGTACACCCAAAGCAATCATAAAGAAAAAGAACGCAGCAACATAAAGTGCAGAATAAGGTCTATTGTGAATTTGGTGTAAAGCATGTTCTTCATGCTTTGTCATTCCACCATGGGCTTCCTCACCATGGTTATTATCTTCAACATGAGATGCAGATTCTCCATGAGTATCATGAGCTTCTTCTGCATGCTCATCTCCGTGACCATCAGCAGCATGTGCATCACCATGTCCGTGATGCTCACTTGCAAGATGTTCTGTTATATTGCCTTCATTAACCTCATGTGATTGGTAAAATCCAACAGCAACACCAATTGCTCCTAAAATCACCATAATGATGGCAGCTATTCTCAATCGATTTGAAATTTTATATTCCATTATATAATCTTTATCTAAATCTTACTTTTCTAAATCTGCTTTTAGCTTTTCAACATATGCAACAACTTGCCAACGTTCATTTTCGTTCAATTGATTAGCATATGAACCCATAGTGTTTCTACCATAATAAATAACATGGTAAATGCTTCCTGTAGTAATCGCTCTACCTGGATCATCGTAGCTCGGTACACCCAAAATCTTTTCACGTTGTACTAATTTGCCTTGCCCATCACCTTTAGATCCGTGGCAAACACCACAATAAATAGTATAGAGAGGTCCACCAACCGCATAATCAACTCTTGGAACATTTGGATCTACTTCGATCGAATCTGCCATTACCAAAGGAATAGGATCAGCAAGAGGATTCTGTAAGGTTGCCTTTGCCAGTTCGTAACCTTCATTAGTGTTTTCTATCTCATAAGGCATAAAATCGCCTCTTGGGATGGTACCTTCGGCCGGTAGTTGGGCTTCAACGCCATTTGCAAAAGCATCAGATTCTTGGTAGGTTTCGTAACCAACCGGTTCATACATATTTGGCATATACTGATAATTCGGTCTAGAGTCTTTTTTACAGGACACAAAACTTACCAATAATACTAATACTACGATATATTTTAAGGATGTCTTCATATTAATGTGCATCTTCATCTTTATCTACAATATTTATTTCAACAGCTCCCGTGTCTTTTAATAATGACATTAAATCATTTTCATTATTGTGAACAGCAACTTCCATTAAGAAATGGTCATCTGTTGTTCTAGGATCTGGGTTTTCAGCTTTTTTAAACGGCCACATTCTACTTCTTAGATAAAATGTAATTACCATTAAGTGAGCAGCAAAAAATACGGTAAGCTCAAACATAATAGGTACAAAAGCTGGCATATTTTCTATATAACTAAAACTAGGCTTACCACCTATATCTTGCGGCCAATCTTTAATCATTATAAAATTCATCATTACAATGGCAACCGTAAGACCAACACAACCATATAAAAATGAGGTTATGGCAATACGTGTAGGAGCTAATCCCATTGCTTTGTCCAATCCATGAACTGGAAATGGTGTGTATATTTCTTCGATGTGATGTTTCTCTGCCTTTACCTTTTTAACGGCGGACATTAATACGTCATCATCAGTATAAATAGCATGAATTACTTTTGAAGCTTCCATAAACTATATTAGTTATTTAATAATTTCTTTGCTTGTCCTGCCCAATCATCTCGCTCAGCTCTTCCTGGGAAAGAACCTGTAATAGAGTCTAACAAGTCATATTCTCTTTTGGTCATTTTACTTACCTGTGCGTAAGTATAAATTCCTATATTGTTTAATGTTTTTTCCATTTTTGGACCGATACCACTTATTACCTTAAGGTCATCTGGTGTTTGGAGTTCTGCATCAAAACGCCCTACACCTTCCAATAGGCTACCTAATTTCTCAACATCATCTTGTTGTGGTTTTGAAGCTGTTGTTTCTTCAGGTAATTTAAAGTTAGATGTTCTTTCGTCAGAACCAGTACCAACTAAGCTATCACCACTTTCTCTAATGCGCTTATAACGTTCACCAGAAGATTTTAAGATGGTCTTAACCTCAGCTTGTGCTATTACCGGGAATGTACGCGAATACAATAAGAACAATACAAAGAAAAAACCTATGGTACCGATAAAGATTCCTATATCTACAAAGGTTGGGGAAAACATGGTCCAAGAAGACGGTAAATAGTCTCTATGTAATGAGGTTACGATAATTACGAAACGCTCAAACCACATACCTATGTTTACAACTATTGAGATAAAGAACGAGAACATAATACTGGTACGTAATTTTTTGAACCACATGAACTGTGGTGAGAATACGTTACAAGTCATCATCGCCCAATAAGCCCACCAGTAAGGTCCAGTTGCTCTGTTTAGGAATGCATATTGTTCATATTCTACACCAGAATACCAAGCAATAAACAACTCCGTAATATAAGCCACACCAACTATAGAACCCGTAATCATGATTACAATGTTCATTAGCTCTATGTGCTGTACAGTAATATAATCTTCTAGGTTACACACCTTTCTCATAATGATAAGAAGCGTGTTTACCATGGCAAATCCTGAGAAAATCGCACCTGCAACGAAGTAAGGTGGAAAAATGGTAGTATGCCAACCTGGGATTACAGACGTTGCGAAGTCAAACGATACAATGGTATGTACAGAAAGTACTAAAGGTGTAGCTAAACCTGCAAGTACCAATGACACTTCTTCAAAACGTTGCCAATCTTTCGCTCTACCAGACCATCCGAAACTCAATAATGAATAGATTTTCTTTTGGAAAGGTCTTACAGCTCTATCTCTAATCATTGCGAAATCTGGTAGCAAACCTGTCCACCAGAATACCAATGAAACTGATAAATATGTTGAAATCGCAAATACGTCCCAGAGTAATGGTGAGTTAAAGTTTACCCACAATGATCCAAATTGATTTGGAATAGGCAATACCCAATACGCTAACCATGGACGACCCATGTGAATGATAGGGAAAAGACCTGCTTGTACTACCGAGAATATTGTCATCGCCTCTGCAGAGCGGTTAATTGCCATTCTCCATTTTTGACGGAACAGTAATAGTACAGCAGAAATCAGTGTTCCTGCGTGACCAATACCAACCCACCAAACGAAGTTAGTAATATCCCAAGCCCAATTTACAGTTCTATTTAATCCCCAAACACCAATACCTTCAGTAATGGTATAAAGGATACAACCTATTCCCCAAAGGAATGCCGCTAGTGAGATTCCAAAAACAATCCACCAGGCTTTATTGGCTCTGCCTTCAACCGGTTTTGCTACATCAACAGTAACATCGTGATACGATTTCTCGCCAGTAACTAAAGGTCTTCTAATAGGTGCTTCGTAATGAGACGCCATAATTATATACGTGTTTCTTTAATTTATTTATGCTTTAGCTGTATTTCTCACTTTTGTTTGATATACCACATTTGGTTTTGTACCAACGTGCTCCAACAAGTGATAAGCTCTTTTATCTTCTTTTAATTCAGCAATCTTACTGTCTTTATCATTGATATCCCCAAATACCATTGCTCCATTTCCACATGCTGCTGAACAAGCCGTTTGGAACTCTCCATCCTTTACAGGGCGTCCTTCGCGCTTAGCATCAAGAATTGTCTTTTGTGTTTTTTGAATACACATTGAACATTTTTCCATAACACCGCGTGAGCGCACTACAACATCTGGGTTTAATACCATACGTCCTAGATCGTCATTCATGTAATAATCAAACTCTTCATTTTTATTATACAAGAACCAGTTAAAGCGACGTACTTTATAAGGACAGTTGTTTGCACAATATCTTGTACCTACACAACGGTTATATGCCATGTGATTTTGACCCTGACGACCATGAGATGTTGCCGCTACCGGACAAACCGTTTCACAAGGTGCGTGATTACAATGTTGACACATTACTGGTTGGAAGGCTACTTGCGGATTAGCCGCAGGACTTTCCATTTCTCCAAATTCGCTCAATGAGCTACCTAAACCAGATATATTTTCTTTCTTTTCGTTATCGCTTTCAAATGAATCTTCAGATGAGTAATATCTATCAATACGCAACCAATGCATATCTCTACTACGTCTCATTTCAGTTTTACCTACAACAGGAACATTATTTTCTGAATGACATGCAATAACACATGCTCCGCATCCTGTACAGGCATTTAAGTCTATAGACAAGTTGAAATGATGCCCAATAGAGCGATCAAAAGACTCCCATAAATCTACTTCAGGTTCTGTTACCTTAACAGGTTCGTGATTTAATGAAACTACAGGAATAGCATTCCAGACATCCTTATCTTTAGTATTAAAAATCTCCAAGCTTGTCTCTTTAATTATGTCTCCACGACCCATTAAAGTATTGTGCAGTTGCACACAAGCAAACTCATGCTCACCAGATGTCTTGCTGATTTTTACATCCTGTACGCTATTGAAGTTTTGATATAATTTGTATGCATTAACACCAGTTTGCATTTCCTCTTTTAAACCAGCCTTTCTACCATAACCAAATGATAAACCTACAGAGCCATTAGCTTGACCTGGTTGAATGATAACCGGAACATTTTCCAACGTAACACCATTAACGGTAACATTAGCATAGCTACCATTTAATCCGCCATTAGCAACATTCCAATTCTTTAATTCTAATTTATCAGCATCAGCTTGAGATACCGTTAAGTAATTATCCCAAGTTGTTCTTGTTATTGGATCTGGAAATTCTTGTAACCAAGGGTTGTTAGCTTGTTGCCCATCTCCCATACCTACTTTAGTATAGAATGACAATTCCATACCATTGGATTTCGCAGAATTAGCTAATGCTCTGGCTGCAGTACCACCAGTTAAGACTGTGGTTTCTTCAGAGGTTTCTGTTTCTTCTACAGATAGTTCATCTAATTGTGGTTCTGTTGTATTTGATGAAGTAGCAGATACAAAAATACCATCTTGAATAGCTTTGTTAAAAGAAGCTCCACCTAAAATATTGCTTGTCCAGTAAGATTTAATATAATCTCTGTATGATGAATCGTTTTCGTTCCAAGCTAATAATACTTCCTGAAATTGCTTCGTATCGAACAGAGGACGAATCGTTGGTTGCATCATAGAATAATGACCCGATTTTAACTCAAAATCGCCCCAAGATTCTAGGTTATGAGGTGCAGCAGCAATATAATTACAGTTAGTAGCTGTTTCATCTTGCTTCATCGAAAATGCAATTGACAATTCCGTTTTTTTCAAGCCTTCAGCAAATTCATCTGAATTTGGTAATGTGTACATAGGGTTAACGCCGTTCATAATAAGCGCACCAACTCTACCCGCTTTCATATCAGCAACCAATTGCTTCACTGCCTTGTCACTACCTTGTCTCGTTTTTATCGTAGTATCAGGATCAAAAGCCTTACTACCCAATTCTTCATTGATTTCCAATACGGTAGTTTGAGCATTCACATCCTGTATACCAGAAACCACAACACCGTTACTACCAGCAGCACTCAATTCTTTAGCAGCAGCCTTTACTGCAGCATCCAATCCTTCTGGCAAAGTACCAGGCAATGCAACACCTGTTATATAACTATATAATTTTGCCAAAGCCATTCTCTGCTCACTTGGTGTTAAAGGTACACGCTTATCCGCATTAGCACCAGTAAGTGACATGTTAGATTCAAACTGAATATGTCTTGACATTTGACCATGATCTGGAATACGTTTTTTTGCATAACCAGATTCAAAACCGCCGCCTTGCCAATCTCCCAAGAAATCGGCTCCGATAGAAACAATAGTTTTGGCTTTTGAAAAGTCATAATTTGCCATTCCTCTAGTGCCGTACTTAGCTTCGTAAGCATCTAAAGTTGCGGATTCAGAAACTGCATCATAAATGACATGCTTTACATTACCATATTTGGCTGCAAATTCTGAAATTAGATTATCTGTAGATGGACTTGGCATTGTCGCCGTTAAGAAAACGATTTGCTTGTCATCGCTAAGCCCATTTAATTTTGAAGTTGTTTCAGACACGAAGGCATCCCAAGATATCTTGGCATCACCTTTCATAGGTGTCTTAACTCTTAAGTTGTCATACAATCCCAATACCGAAGCATGAACTCTAGCATTTGCAATTCCATTTGTGGCAGCATCAGTATTGTTCTCTATTTTTATTGGTCGTCCTTCTCTAGTCTTTACTAAAACACTAGCAAAATCAAAACCATCTGCTATTGTTGTAGCGTAGTAATTAGCCACACCCGGAATAATTTCCGTTGGCTGTACCACATAAGGAATTGACTTAATTACTGGACCTTCACAAGCTGCCAAAGAAGCGGCCGCTGTGCTGAAACCAACATATTTTAAGAAATCACGACGCGATGTTGATGAAGACTCTAAAGATTCTTTATCACCCAAAAATTCGTCTGTTGGAATTTCCTCAACAAATTCATTTTGTTTAAGCGTCTCAACAATTGAGCTATTTTCGTTTAGCTCTTCAACACTTTTCCAGTATTTCTTGTTTGATGACATAGTGTTAATTTATGATTTTTGATTTACTATTTACGATTTTTATTGTGCTAAGAGTCGTAATTCGTCAATCGTAATTCTTTAATTTTTTAATAGTGGCACTTACCACATTCCAATCCACCCATCTGTGCCGCAGTTAACTGCTCTACACCGTACTTTTTGGATAATTCTTCATGAATTTTGGTATAGTACCCGTTATCCTGCACCCTAACATTTGTTTCTCTGTGACAGTTAATACACCAACCCATTGTTAGTGGAGAATGTTGAGACATTATCTCCATTTCTTCCACCGGACCGTGACATGTCTGACACTCAATACCAGCTACAGAGACGTGCTGTGAGTGATTAAAATAAGCAAAGTCTGGTAAATTGTGGATGCGTATCCACTTTACTGGTTTTGATTCACCAGTGTATGCAGTACCATCCCAACCTACAGCTTCGTATAATTTCTGTATTTCAGCATCGTAATCTACTCCGTATTGTTTTCCTTCAGCTAATGTCTCTGCCGCTACATTTGAAATGGATTTATGACAATTCATACATACGTTAAGAGAAGGAATACCTGAATGCTTACTTACTCTCGCAGAAGAATGACAGTACTTACAATCAATACCATTATCACCAGCATGTATTCTGTGTGAATAATGGATTGGCTGTACAGGCTCGTAGCCTTGATCCACACCTACCTGCATCAAATACCCGTACACAAAATAACCACTAGCCAACAACAAGAATATTGCAGTAACCAAAACCAAAAACTGATTCTGCACAAATGCTTTCCATAATGGCAAACCTTTATCCTTTGTTGCAACCTCAATACCTTTAGCATCAGCAAAACGGTTTAAGGTACGCTTTACTAACACCAACGCTACAGCCAACAACCCAAACAATACCGCTAAGGCACCTAAAATCAAATTATTTGAAGCACCACCTTCAGTTTTAGGCTGGTCACAACCAGGCCCACCTGGGTTTTCCACACAAGGATCAACAATAACTGTTGGTGGCTCAGCTGTGTAAGCTAAAATATCTGAAATATCTTGGTCACTTAATTGTGGAAATGCCGTCATCGCCACATTATTCCATTCGGCAAATATTTTAGTTGCATACGGATCCCCAGACTTAATCAGAGCAGCACTGTTACGAATCCATGCATTTATCCACGCTCTATCCAAACCTTGCTCTTCTACCAATCTCGCCTCTACATTTCTTAATGCAGGACCAGTCATTGGATTATCTAACTTATGACAAGAGGCACAATTGGTATTAAAAAGCTTTTTTCCATTTGCAGGATCTCCATCTTGAGCTGTAATTGAGGTTGAAAACGTGAGTAATAAAATAAAACCTAAATGAAGAATCTTTGAGGTTAAATTACGGTAGATCACCTGTTTCATATTATGAGTTGAATTATCTTCTAAACTTTGGTATGATTTTTTCATTTAATAGAGAAAAAACATGTTTGTAAAAACTCTTGCAAAAGTAAGATATAAAGTCGATTTTAGAAATCTTAGAGAAGTGTTAATATCTAATTTATACCAATTCTAAATAAGATTTTTTAAGCATTTACGTTGAATAATATACCTTTGTATTTAAATAAAAAAACTATGGGATCTTTCACTAAATATTTTGGACTAGTACTACTAATGATAACGCTATCTTTTACTGTTAGCGCACAACAAGGCGAGGTTAATGTAGACCAAGATAGTGATATTGACAAGCTATTGGAGTACAAGAAAGATATTAAAACCACTAAAATATATACGATTCAAATATACAGCTCGCTAGATCCCGACAAGGCTGAGCGTGAAAAAGACAACTTCTCAAATGCTTATTCTGAATGGCCAGCAGATATCGTTTGGAATACACCCAACTATAAAGTTTGGGTAGGTAATTTTGCCACGAGATTGGAAGCAGACAGAGCTCTGGTAAAAATCAAAAAGAAGTATATAGACGCTATAATATTGCAGCCGAAGCAGGAGAAGAAATAATTGCCTAAACCATTTTTAGCTTTCTTCGAATTGCCATAATCAATCTTGGTATAAACGGTCTAGATTTTACAAAGGCTTTTCTATTATTTTTGGTTTTATCTTCATAATTACACTCCACCAAATGACTTGGTATTTTTCTAAAACTGTTGTTAGAACCATGCATGCTATAATTGCAAATAGCATAATTTTTATTGGTTTGGTTCTCTATATAGTAAAATGGTGAGGAATCATTAAAGGTTCTTATTGAAATATCACAGTTATCGATAATGTACATTTCAATAGCAAACAAAAGATAATTATCCGTAATTCCATCAAAGACATCCCTGTAATCTTTACTAGAGAAAAACCTACTGTCGCTGATGTTATAATTTCTGTCGTTAGTGCCGTAATAAGCAGAGTTAAATTTAAAATCTTTAAGTTTTTGTAGTATGGTATTTTCACCCATACTGTCATTCAATTTTTTATTTAGTCGGTCTCCTCTTCTTAGGTGCAATCCTATTGTGGGTTTTTCTAATGTGTTTAGTATAACATTACCAATATCCTTTATTTTTTGGGTCGGTGTGACTTCTGGGATTACAAACTTTACACCAACACCATGGTAGAGCTTTGCCAACGCAAACACATCGTATAGTTTTAAACTCCAGTAATTATCATCTTTTAAATTTCTGATTACTAACTTATGATTAGTCTCAAAATCAAATTTCTCGTCTTGTATCTGTATTACATTTTCGGGATTTATAGATTCTTCTATTTGAAAAAAGTCTTCTTCAAAAATATATTCGACATTTAACCTATCGATATTAAAGTAATCGTCGATAAGGTAACTTTCAAAAGACTTGCCATTATTGTGATGCCCTCCTAACTTAAATTTTGAGATTACAGCAACCCGATTGCTAAGCTTGGCTTCAGCCAATTGAATCATTAAGCACGATCGCCTATCCATAAGGCCCTCACCATACTTAAGTCTTGGTTTGTAGTATAAATATCTTTTTGTTGAATCCATAAATAAAAAAAAGCGACCTAAAATTAGTCGCTTTCTATAGATTGAAAAGAATTTATTTTAATTTCTTTTTAACTTCAACTTCTTGGAATGCCTCAATAATATCACCTTCCTTAATATCGTTGTAGCCTTTAAGTTGCATACCGCAATCGTATCCTTTAGATACCTCCTTAACATCATCCTTAAATCGTTTTAGTGATGCCAACTCACCTGTATGGATTACCACACCATCCCTAATCAGACGGACTCCAGAGTTTCTAAAGATTTTTCCACTGGTCACCATACATCCTGCAATGGTACCAATCTTAGAAATCTTAAATGTTTCCCTAATTTCTGCAGTACCCGTAACTTCTTCTTTAACCTCTGGAGACAACATGCCTTCCATAGCATCCTTAAGATCGTTGATGGCTGCATAGATAATTGAATATGTTCTGATATCGATTTCTTCTTTATCAGCAATCATTCTAGCATTTCCAACAGGACGAACGTTGAATCCTACAATTATAGCATCAGAAGCAGATGCTAGCAACACATCACTTTCCGTAATGGCTCCAACTCCTTTGTGGATAATATTAACTTGAATTTCTTCGGTAGATAATTTCTGGAAGGAATCCGTTAATGCTTCAACAGAACCGTCCACATCACCTTTAAGGATGATATTCAACTCTTGGAAATCACCAAGTGCTATACGTCTTCCTATTTCATCCAATGTGATATGACGCTGTGTTCTTACCGATTGCTCGCGTTGTAATTGCGTACGTTTGGCCGCAATTTGTTTTGCTTCTCGTTCGTCTTCAAACACGTTGAACTTATCACCTGCCTGTGGAGCACCATCCAATCCTAAAATAGATACTGGTGTTGATGGTCCAGCTTCAGCAATATCATTACCACGCTCATCGTGCATAGCTTTTACTTTACCACTATTTTTCCCAGCTAATACGTAATCCCCAACTTTTAAGGTACCTGCTTGTACTAAAATCGTTGATACGTAACCTCTTCCTTTATCTAAGTAAGCTTCGACAACTGTTCCGTTTGCTGGTTTATTTGGATTTGCTTTTAATTCTAATAATTCGGCTTCAAGCAATACTTTTTCAAGCAATTCCTTAACACCTGTACCAAATTTTGCAGAAATATCGTGCGATTGTATTTTTCCTCCCCAATCTTCGACCAATAAATTCATATTGGCTAAGCCCTCTTTTACTTTATCAGGATTAGCATCGGGTTTATCAATCTTATTTATTGCAAATACAATAGGAACACCTGCAGCTTGCGCATGCGAAATTGCCTCCTTGGTTTGTGGCATTATAGCATCATCGGCTGCAACTACGATAATTGCAATATCGGTTACTTGAGCACCACGAGCACGCATGGCCGTAAAAGCCTCGTGACCTGGTGTATCCAAGAATGCTATCTTTTGACCATTTTCGAGCTCTACTCCATAAGCACCAATGTGCTGTGTAATTCCTCCTGACTCACCTGCGATTACATTTTCTTCACGGATATAATCCAATAGCGAGGTCTTACCGTGGTCAACGTGACCCATTACCGTTACGATTGGTGCACGTGCTTTTAAATCTTCAGGATTGTCTTCTTCGACGACTATGGATTCTTCAATGTCCGCAGTTACAAACTCAACGTCATAACCAAATTCTTCAGCTACGATAGTTAGTGTTTCCGCATCCAACCTTTGGTTCATTGTTACCATCATGCCCAATGACATACATGCTGAAATCACTTCTGTAACACCAACATCCATCATCGTGGCAACTTCACTTACGGTAACAAACTCAGTTACCTTAAGCGTTTTGCTTTCTGCCGCTTCAGCTTGCAATTCTTTTTCAGATTGCTCTCTATGCTGATCTCTCTTTTCTCTACGGTATTTGGCACCTTTGCCTTTATTGGATTTCCCCTGAAGCTTTTCTAAAGTTTCACGGATTTGTTTTTGCACTTCCTCATCACTAGGCTCTTCCTTAACAACTTTAGATCTAGAACCTCTTCCTTTTCCTCCTTTACGGTTATCGAAATTTGGTCTTCCACCTCCATCATTGCCACCTTTACTGATTCGGCGTCTCTTACGTTTGTTGCCATCACCAGACGATGATGGTTTTTCCTCTTTCTTCTTTTTTGGCTTATTAAATTGAGAAAGATCAATTTTTTTACCTGTAGTAGTAGGTCCAGATAATTTTTGATATTGGGTTTTTAAGGTTTCTTCAGCTGGTTGACCAGACTCATCCTCTTTTTTCAGCTTTTCTTTTTTGGTTTCCTCCTTCTTCTCTTCCTTTTTAGGCTTGTCAGCCTCCTTCTTAGGCTTCTCAGACTTAGGAGCTAGTTTTTCTTTAGCTTTCTCTTCTTCTTTTTTCTCTTTTTTGGCTTCCGGTTTTTTATCTAAATCTATTTTACCGACTTGCTTTGGGCCACTTAAATCAGCTTTGGCCTTTACTACAGTTTCTTTTGCGGCTTCCTCTTTTTCCTTTTCTTCAATTTCGCGTTCGCGCTGTTCACGAAGCTGCTCTTTCTCCTTGAGTTTAGCTTCACTAACTTCTTGGGCTTTTTCACGCTTTGATGCATCAGTCTGGAATTCATCAGACAGCGTGTCGTAAACCTCTTGCGAAATTTTTGTATTGGGCTTTGCCTCAATCTCGATACCCTTGGACTCCAAGAAATCCACGGCACGATCTAATGAGATATTCAATTCCCTTAATACTTTATTTATTCTAATTTGAGCCATAAATTGCTGTAATATACTTAAATCTGTTCTATATCAATCTAACTTCCTGTTGTTTTAAAGTTAAACTGGCATTAGTCTTCAAATTCTTCCTTAAGAATTCTAATGACATCTAATATTGTTTCTTCTTCTAGATCGGTACGCTTTACTAAATCTTCAACATCTTGTTCTAGAATACTTTTTGCAGTGTCTAAACCAGCTTTGCTAAATTCTTCAATAATCCACTCATCGATTTCATCGGAAAATTCTTTTAGCTCCACATCCTCTTCCGCACCTTCTCTAAATACGTCTATTTCGTAACCTGTTAATTGACCTGCCAAACGGATATTGTGACCTCCTCTACCAATGGCCTTAGATACTTCCTCTGGTTTTAGTAACACCTCAGCTCTCATGTTTTCCTCATCTAATTTTAGAGATGTTACACGTGCTGGACTTAGTGCTCTTGTTACAAAAAGTTGGATATTATTGGTGTAATTGATAACATCAATATTTTCGTTCCCCAATTCGCGAACAATTCCGTGAATACGAGATCCCTTCATACCAACACAAGCACCAACAGGGTCAATTCTATCATCGTAAGAATCTACAGCTACCTTTGCCTTTTCACCAGGAATACGAACCACTTTTTTAACGGTAATCAATCCATCAAATACTTCTGGAATTTCCTGCTCAAATAATTTCTCTAGGAACAATGGTGATGTTCTAGACATTATAATGGCTGGTTTACTTCCTTTTAGTTCTACACTTTCGATGATTCCTCTTACGTTTTCTCCTTTCCTGAAGAAATCTGAAGGTATTTGTCTGTCTTTAGGAAGGATGATTTCATTACCGTCATCATCTAAAAGAATGATTGCTCTATGACGGATGTGATGCACTTCTGCGGTGTAAATCTCACCTTCTAACTCCTTAAAGTGCTTGTAAATATTAGTGTTATCGTGCTCGTGAATTTTGGAAATTAAGTTTTGTCTTAATGCCAAAATTGAACGTCTTCCTAAGTCAATAAGTTTTACCTCCTCAGCGACATCTTCACCAACTTCAAAATCTGGTTCAATTTTCTGTGCTTCGGAAAGTGCTATTTCTTGATTTGGATCTTCAACTTCACCGTCAGCTACAACTATACGATTTCGCCATATTTCTAAATCACCTTTATCCGGATTTATAATAATGTCAAAATTATCGTCATCTCCATACTTCTTCTTCAATGCATTGCGCAACACATCCTCAAGAATCGCCATCAGCGTAACTCTGTCAATTAACTTGTCGTCTTTAAACTCTGAAAACGATTCAATTAATGCTACATTCTCCATAATTGATATGAATTAAAATTTTATTTTAACTTTTGCTTCTTTAATATCACCAAAGCCAATGCTAGCCTCTTTGGTCACTGTTACTTTTCCTTTGCCAATAGGCTTTGGCTCTCTAGCTTTCCACTTTAAGACCACACTGTCATCGCTAACCTCGGTTAACTGGCCTTCAATTTTTTCTCCCTCGTTGGTCTTAACCTCAAGGTGTCTTCCGACATGCTTACCATATTGTCTTGGCAAAACCAAAGGCGATGTTGCACCTGATGACAAAACCTCCAAAGAAAAATCATGTTCTTCTCTATCTAGATTGTGCTCTATTGCCCTACTAACAAATATGCAATCTTCAACGAGTACTCCTTTATCACCATCTATTATAATCTTAATTGCATTGTCACTAGACACACTAAAATCTATTAAAAACAGATCCTGTCTTTCGTTCAGGGCTTTATGCAATAAGTCTTCAACTCTACTCTTAAACATTTTTTGATATAAAAAGAGAGGACTTTTCGTCCTCTCGCGTATTTATTTCGGTAAATAACGATGCAAATATACAATATTTATATTGATTTTTCAAAGGTTACTTAAATCGAATTATTTTTCGTAAATTTCAGTTACCAACAAAACTTTTAAAATATATGAACAGAATACTAGTCCCTACCGATTTTTCTGAGCAAGCCGAAAATGCTCTGAAAGTAGCTGCCATGTTAGCTCGAAAGTACAATGCAGACATTTATTTATTGCATATGATGGAAATACCGATGCAGCACATAGATCCTGGTGCCGTAAGAAGTGATATCCCTGAGGCATTGTTCTTTATGAAACTGGCCCACAAGCAATTTGAGGACTTAATGGAAAGTGATTTTTTAGAGGGCATTACTGTTCATGAAACTGTTAAAGCAGATATTACATTTAATGAAATTAAAGAAGCCTGCAAAGAATTTGACATAGACTTAATTGTAATGGGCTCACATGGAGCGTCAGGGCTTAAGGAAATGTTTATTGGCTCTAACGCCGAGAAAGTTGTACGGTCTTCTGATGTGCCAGTACTGGTTATTAAAAACCATCATGCGAGTTTTAATATCAGGGATTTTGTGTTCGCTTCAGACTTTAATAACGACAATAAAAAAACATACGAGCAGGCGGTTAAATTTGCCAAACTATTTGGCTCCAAGATACATCTGCTTTTAGTGAATACAGCTAATAACTTTATCACAACATACGAATCCAGAACCAGAATCAATGATTTTATCTCTGGTCAAACTTTTGAAAATTATACCATTAACGTACATAACGACACCAGTGTAGAACAAGGTATTTTGAATTTTTCTGCTGAAATCGACGCTGACCTCATAGGTATTAGCACTCACGGCAGACAAGGTATAGCGCATTTCTTTAATAGCAGTATAAGTGAGGATTTGGTTAACCATGCCAAAAGACCTGTGATCACTTTTAAAATATAATCTCTTATTAGTCCCTTAAACAAAAAATCCTAATCGATTACGATTAGGATTTTTATTTTGTTGGCCTACTAGGGCTCACTTCGACTACGCTCAGCATAAACTTCTCGCCCTTAGGATTTGCGTTAAAAGCAAAAGTCCCAACTACTATTGTAATTAGGACTTAATTTTTGTTGGCCTACTAGGGCTCGAACCTAGACTCTTCTGGACCAAAACCAGACGTGTTGCCAGTTACACCATAGGCCAATCTCTTAAATTGAGGGTGCAAATTTAAAACAAAGTTTGTCTTGGACAAAAAAAATAAAGAAAAATAATTGAAATTACTTAACGTTAACTTAAAAACGTAGGCATTACTATAATAATTAGTAAATTCGCCAGCATCAATAAGCAAAGTTTTTCAATGACAGATTTTAACTTTAAAAGGTGGAATACCATATTAGCCTGGTTTGTATTTGCAGTAGCATTTGTTACTTATGCTTTAACCATAGAACCAACGGTAAGTTTTTGGGATGCAGGAGAGTATATTTTAACGTCCTCTAAACTACAAGTTGGGCATCCACCAGGAGCACCACTTTTTCAAATGATGGGAGCGTTTTTCTCCATGTTTGCTTTAGAACCTTCGCAAATTGGTATGATAATGAATATGATGAGTGCCACGGCCAGTGCATTCACTATTTTGTTTATGTTCTGGACTATTAGCATGCTACTTGTAAAATTGGTAAAGTACAAAAAAGACTCCAGCAGCAGTAAAGGCATGGCAATTTTAGGGAGTGCTTTAGTTGGTAGTCTGGCGTTTACATTTACGGATTCGTTTTGGTTCAATGCGGTTGAAACTGAAGTTTACGCTATGGCTACACTAATAATGGCCATTATGTTTTATCTGGCACTGCGATGGGAACAAGAGATGCACACACCCAGAGGTAATCGCTGGTTGATCTTAATTGCTTTTGTCATCGGTTTATCCTTTGGTGTTCACTTTATGGGTTTATTGACCATCCCAGCTATTGGGCTTATTTACTATTTTAAGAATTACAAAACCATAACAGTTAAGAATTTCATTATTGCCAATGTGGTCTCTGCTGCAATTCTACTTTTTATATTTAAATTGTTATTGCCTTCAACATTGAAGCTATTTGGATACTTAGAAGTATTCTTTGTTAACACCATTGGTTTACCTTTTAACTCCGGAACCATTATTACTGGTTTAATGGTTGTAGCTCTATTCTACTTTGGGTTGAATTATACACGCAAAAAAGGCATGATACATGCCAATACACTGGTGCTTTGCTTAATGTTCATATTTATTGGTTTTTCGTCTTGGATGATGTTGCCCATACGTGCCAATGCCAATGTAATCATAAATGAAAATGATCCTTCGGATGCTAGAGAACTTTTGGCTTACTATAACCTAGAACAATATCCTGAAACGCATTTGTTCTATGGTCCACAGTTTACGGAAATTTATTCCGGAGCTGATGCAGACGCACCGTTTGTAGATGACAAGAAGAATTACGAACGTGATGAAGAGCTTGGCAAGTACGTGATCATTAACGAATGGGAAGGCACAAAACAAAATTACAATCATGAGCATGCTTCAATATTACCTAGAATGTGGAGCAGCGAACATGCTGACAATTACATGAGGTTTACAGGTGAAATTGACTTTAAGGTAGATCCAAACCTACAAACACGTGCTTATAATGAGGCCCTCAGTTATGGGCTAACAGAAGAAGAAGCCGGACAATATTCCGTGCAGGAAAAAAGACGTTTCGACCAAGTTGTAAGAGACTTTAGAATGCGTGTTGCAAATGGTGAAGTTACTTATGAAGATTATGATAAGTTCCTTAGAAATTACGGACAACAGTATTTAATCGTTGAAAAACCTTCATTTGCAGATAACGTATTTTATATGTTCCAGTATCAATTCGGTTACATGTATTGGCGTTATTTTATGTGGAATTTCACAGGAAGGCAAAACGATGTTCAAGGAAAACTTGGTGATTTTAATGGCAACTGGATTTCTGGCATTAAACCCATTGACGAACTTCATTTAGGTGTCTCTCAAGACAATTTACCAACAGAAGTTTTAGAAAACAAGGCGAGAAACACCTACTATTTTCTACCACTGTTATTAGGCCTTGTTGGGTTTTTCTTTTTAATGTTCACTGATGCCAAACGCTTTTGGGTGCTATTGGTATTCTTCCTTTTAACTGGTATTGCCATTCAGTTTTACACCAATGTAAGACCTTTTGAGCCGCGCGAGCGCGACTATTCCGTTGTAGGTTCATTTTATGTCTTTGCTATATGGATTGGTTTTGGTGTTTATGCCATCTATGACTTGCTTAAATCGAGTATTAAATCAAAATTATTGGCACCAGTAATTACTGTGCTCTGCATTATTATAGTACCTGGTGTTTTAGCAGCCAACAATTGGGACGACCATGACCGTTCGGGTAAATATACTGCTAATGCCATGGCACGTAAATATTTAGAGTCCTGTGCTCCAAATGCCATCCTCTTTACCATAGGAGATAATGACTCTTTCCCTTTGTGGTACCTTCAAGAAATTGAAGGTGTTCGTACCGATGTTAGAGTGGTGAATACAAGTTTATTCCAAACGGATTGGTATATCGACCAGATGAAACGCCAAGCTTATGAAAGTGATCCAATACCTTCCCAGTTAACCCATAATCAATACCGAGGAAGTAATAGGGATGTTATTATTAGGCGAGAAATCACAAAGGACACTTTGCCGATAAAGGATTTTATGGATTTTGTGTCAAGTGAAAAAGAAAGCACAAAATTTAAGTTTGTCGTTGAGCGACAAGGTGAAGACCCAAGACAATATCCAAAGCACCTGCTGAATACTAATTATTTTCCGACTAGACATATTAGTATTCCAGTTAATAAAGAAGAGGTATTAAAAAATGGTATTGTTAAACCTAAGGATGCAGATAAAATTGAAGATAATCTATATGCCGAAATTGAAGGTAGCTACATTTATAAAAATAGACTATTAATGCTAGACATTATTGCCAACAACAACTGGGAACGGCCAATCTATTTTACAGGTGGAGCTTTTGGTGCAGATGATTATGTATGGCTTAAGGACTATTTACAATTAGATGGGATGTGCTATAAACTCGTACCGATTAAAACACCTGTGGACAGAGCGAACCCATATGATATGGGACGCGTAGACGCTGATTTAATGTACGACATGGTGACAGAATGGAATTGGGGAGGAAGTGGTGAAGATATCTATCACGATATTGAAACCAGACGTAACGGTATTACTTACAGAGGTAATTTAGCGCGTTTAATGGAAGCCTTAATTAATGAAGATAAATTGGATAAGGCTGAAGAAATTGCCGATTTGGCGATGGAAAAAATGCCCGTGGATAAATTTGGTTTCCACTCGCTATTAGAGCCCTATATCAGTGCTTACTATGAAGTAGGTAATACAGAAAAAGCCAGAGCACTTTATAAGGATGTTGCCAAAATTTATCAGGAAAACCTTGTGTATTATGATGGGTTGGATGAAGATGACCAACTACGCTTGTTAGAGGAGCATATCTATACAGACATCCAACGTTATAGAGCTTTGGTGGACCTTTTGATAATTTACGACGACAAGGAATTTGCCATGGAAGAAACCAAGACCTTCAATAGCTATTTAAGCTTATTGGATAAATTTATGGGACCGTCTGAAGAAGAACCAGAGCCTAGGGAAGATCTAGATATCAATTCTATTTTAAATGATACTATACCAGATTCTTTAGCTCCAGAAGAGTAGAAAGCCATGCAGATCATTCCAGCAAAAACTCCAGATTTTGTTAAAACATTATTTCCGAATTTTGTCTGGAATATAAATACTGAAAATAAAGAACTCTATCTTACTTTTGATGATGGCCCAACACCGGAAATTACAGATTGGGTGCTTCAAACCTTAGAAGAATACAATGCAAAAGTAACCTTCTTTTGCATAGGTAATAATATTGAAAAGCATCCCGATATTTTTCTAAATGTATTGTCTCAAGGCCATACAATAGGCAACCACACTTATAATCACCTTAAAGGTTGGAAGCACAAAACCAATGTCTATGTTGAAGATGTTGAGAAAACTCAGACTCTAATAAATTCCAAATTCGTCAATCACCAATCGCAAATCATCAACCTTTTTAGGCCGCCATATGGTAAGTTTAAAAACAAACAGAGTAAAGCATTGCTAACCTTAGGATATCGTGTAATACTTTGGGACGTGCTTTCTTATGATTGGGATAACTCAGTAAGTGAGGAGACGTGTTTTAATAATGTAATTTCAGCTGCAAAAAGAGGAAGTATTATCGTTTTTCATGATAGTGTGAAAGCGTCAAGAAATCTAAAATACACCTTACCCAAAGTTTTGGAGCATTATAATAAACAAGGATATGAATTTAAATCTTTAACTAAACGTATTCTTGAATAACACCAATCAACGTATCGGCATCTTGTTCACCGCTATGTCTCCATTTCATTTCGCCATTTTTGTAGATAATCAATGTTGGCAAGCTTTTAACACGTAGTGCTTCTGCTAGTTCTTTATTCTTATCTACATCTATTTTAATGACTTTTGCCTTATCTCCTAGTGCGGCAGCTACATCCCTAAGAATTGGGTGCATGGCAATGGACTGATTATCCCTTTCAGTATAGAAGTCTAATAGTACCGGAATATCAACATCTATTAATTCCCCAAATTTTGACATAAGTTATTATTTTAGTCAAACGTGTATCACAAACCTACATAATTTTTTATTAGTATAACTCAGTAAGTTCGTAATGAGTTACATAAAAATAAACAATTGTTAACAATTATGCCTCTTTTTTCCCTTTTTTAAGCTCTATTACGGTTATTTCTGGCCAGATTCCCACTCTACCGGGAAAAGCAAGATACCCAAAGCCTCTGTTAACGTTTAAATATTTGCCGGCTACCTCGTACAAACCAGCCCACTTTGGATAACGGTACTTTACAGGACTCCATTTTATACCCAATCTCGGTAATTCTATACCAAATTGCATTCCGTGCGTGTGGCCTGCAAGTGTTAACTGAATGTTTTTCTCAAATTTTATGACATTGGTCTCGTCAATAACAATGTCATGATTATTGATATCCTCTGTATTCAGTTCCATCTCTTCAAAATCAAAGTGCGAAGGATCATGACTCATCAAGATATTGAATTCATTCTCACCAATATTTTTGGTTGCTTCCTTTAAACTACCACGTTTAGGGAAATGACGCGATGCACCCCAATTCTCAACACCTAGAATGTTGATGTGCTGTCCATCTTTTTCAATGCGGCGACTATCATTTAATAGCAGATCGAACCCTATACGTTTATGAACCTCTTCCATTTTCATTTGGTTATGTCTGTTGAGCTCAATATCTCCGCCATAGGCATAATAACCATAATCGTGGTTTCCTAACACCGAAAACTTACCGTCCCTAGCTTCAAATTTATCAAAAACCGACAGCCAACCTGTCATTTCCTCGGCTTTGCTATTTACTATATCACCAGTAAACAAAATAAGGTCACTGTTTTGCTGATTTACCAATTCAACACCTTCTGCAATTTCACTTTTACTTTCTAAACTACCAGAATGAATGTCACTAATCTGAGTTATTTTATAACCATCGAAAGCATCAGGCAAATCTTCAAAAAAAAGTTGATGCTTAATAACCTGAAAATTATATTTCCCTCTAGTGATGCCATAGAGAAAAGAAGCAAACGGTATTGCCGCTACTCCAAGAGCAAGCTTTGAAACAAATTCCCTCCTACCCTTAAAATGGGCCTCGTTACCAGATAGTTTCTGAATACCATAAGACACACCTCTTACCAAGTCCTCACCAAACATAAATAGCAACAAAAGAACTTTGGGCAAAAAAAGCATGAATAAAAATGCCACCGCATAGCCATGACCGTGGGTAAAACTCTCGCCACGGACAAAATTGTAATAGTAATACGTAAAATTACCAACCACCAACAACGAGATAACCCAGTACACCAGATAAACCCAAGGACTCCTTGTTAATGTACGGACGACCTGAAACGCGTAATAGTCAAATAGAAAAATGAGGATAAAAAGTAATATCCAACGTAGCATAAGTAATTTTTACAGCAAATTTAAGTAATGAAACTACAAACTATCTTATAAAATTGTTAATGCATTTCATATCGAAATTGACTGTTTCCTTTGTTTCTGTAAAGAATTCAAGAGTTTTTGTTTGGTTTGGCATTAAATCGAAAAAATTATCAGAGAAATGACCTTTAGATTTTGTAAACAAAAACACGTCTTTCTGGAGTGTTGATGAAGACAGTTCTATGGAAAAACCGTCATTAGTTTTAGTAATCGTTTTTTGAATTTCAGCTTGTTGTAACTCTAAGTCTTTGGGTTTTACAAAGTAGAAATATGAAGATTTACCATTGAAGTTCGAAACTAAAACAGTTTCATTTTTATTAAAGTTTATAGTTTTTAAGTCTAATTCAAATTTCACTTTGCTTGAAAGTGGTTCAACCTTTATTTCCTCTTCATTAGACCAAATAACTTCACCTGAAAAATCCATTAACTTCAAACTCAACTGACCTGATATTTCATCTAAATCATCATTAACTACCCAAGTTTTTAAAAAATTATTTGCAACTTTTGAAGAAACCAAAACATTTTCAAAACTACTTTTGGCTTTATAATGCAAGGCTTTCCAATTCCCAGAATAATCGATACTACTCCACGAAACCACAGGCCAGCAATCATTGAGTTGCCAGTATAACGTGCCCATATTATAGGGCTTGGCTCTTCTCTGAGCCTCGATACCTTTGGTGATGCCGTATGCTTGTAACAACTGACTCAGATATACGTAATCCTCTGCACTTCGACTGCGCTCAGCGTAAACCTCAGGAAAAGGAAAATCCCGTTTCATATAGTCTTCTATAATTTGAAAACCTCTTGAGTGTTTTTGATGGTTTTTAAAGCTATCTGAAGAAATTTCTATGCTGTCATTCTGATTGATATAACGAATCGTTTCATAACTCGGAAAGGACTGAAAGCCAAACTCGCTCATAAAACGTGGCACATTCTTTTCCAGATGCTCAAACGAATAGCCATCGTGCCAAATCCACCAATCGTGTGCATCGCCTTCTGACTTATACAGAGGATTACCTCTTCCATATTTTGGCGACGACTCCCAGTAATCTGTATCAGAATATGTGGCAACGGTTTTTGGCAGAATAGAATCAAATACTTTTAAATAATTATTCCAAATCTCATCTTTTTCTTCTTCACTTCTGTCTGCTTGCCAACCCCAACGATACCAACCTTCAGAACTTTCGTTATTACCACACCACAAAGCAAGTGATGCATGATTTCTTAACCTAACTACATTTTGAATGGCTTCTTCTGTTACGTTTTCCAAAAAAACCTCATCTCCAGGGTACATGGCGCAAGCAAACATAAAATCTTGCCAAACCAAAATGCCTTTTTCGTCACACAAGTCATAGAACTTGTCATCCTCATAAATACCACCTCCCCAAACCCTGAGCATATTCATATTGGCAGCAACGACATCACTTAATAGTTTTTCATAATCTTCACTTGAAACCTCATTTTGAAAACTTTGCTGTGGAATATAATTGGCACCTTTGGCATAAATTGGCACATTGTTGACTTTAAAATAAAAGGATTCACCCATACTGTCTTTCTCTGTAACCAACTCAACAGTTCTTAGACCTTTTCTTACTGAAATACTATCGAGATTTTTTTCACCGTCTTTTACCAGAATTTTTATATCATACAAATAAGGTTCTCCTAGATTGTGTGGCCACCAGCGTTTTGGGTTTTTGATTTGAAAATCGGTAACCCACCGATAACCCTTTTGAATTTCGTTTGATGATTTGTTAAGCGAATCATTTACATAAATTTCGTAATACAATTTTTTATCTAATTCAACAGTTGACAATTTCTTTAAATCTATATTCAGCATACAAATTGAGTCATTAACAAACTCATGATTTATAGCTACATCATCAATTTTATAATCATTCCAAGCCACCAATTTTATCGGTCTCCAAATGCCACTTGTATTCAATTTTGGTCCCCAATCCCAACCGTATTGAAACTGTGCTTTTCTGGTAAAAATGCGATTTCCTTCGGGTAACTCATACGGTAATTTTTCTTTTGCTTTCGCTTCGTGTTTAGAGGTGCTTTCAAAAACTAATCGCAATTCATTTTCAACTTTCAAAAGCGGCTTTACATCCACTTCCCAATTTCTGAATGCATTGTTGGCTTTTAAAATGAGACTGTCATTCAAATAGACCGAAGTGTAAGTATCTAAACCTTCAAAATTGAGCTCAAAATGTTTCTTTTCGAGCAAGTCTTCACTTAATGAGAAATTGGTTTTGTACTCCCAATCAGTTTTTGAAACCCATTGTACTTTTTCTTCATTATTACCAATAAAAGGGTCTTCAATTAAATCGTGATCTAATAAATCTGAAAACACATTTCCAGGAACTGTTGCCGAATGCCATACCGAATCTGAAACGTTTTTGAATTGCCAATTATCATTCAATTCAATAGTTACAGGCACATCGTATTTTGGTTGGCAGCTGAAACAGATTAGTATAATCACTACAACTAATCCTCTACTGAGTGTCACACTGAGCTTGTCGAAGTGCCTAACCCAAGAACTCAAAATGTCAGAGTTATTTTGATATAACATCTAAAATGGCTTTAATTTTTTGAGGATCAGAAACTGTTATTGGCATTGAGAATATGGATTCTTTTTCCTCTAGTTTTGTTGAAGCGGATGCATGAATTTCCTTTAAACCCAATTCCTTAAACAGCCCTGCATTTTCAGAAGTTATTCCACCACCAGCAAGAATTGTAATTCTATTCTTTGACATTTTATGTAATTCTTGTAATACCTCAAGGCCTTTTTCTGCAGAACTTTTTTGTCCAGAGGTTAAAACACGTTCTATTCCCAAATCAATTAACTGCTCTAATGCTTCATTTGGATTTTTAACCTCGTCAAAAGCACGATGAAATGTGAATTCTAATGGTTTAGATAGTTCAACCAATTCTTTTGTGCGTTCTATATCAATGGCTTTATCTTCTTTTAAAACACCTGAGACGATGCCATGACAGCCCAAATCTTTACAGAGTTGAATATCAGTTTTCATAATCACAAATTCATCATTAGAATACACAAAATTGCCACTTCTCGGTCTTATCAATACAAAAACCGGAATATCCAATTCCTCAATCACTTTTTTCAATAAGCCATAAGATGGTGTAATACCGCCAACACTCAATTCTTGACATAATTCTATGCGATGTGCTCCTGCGTCTTGGGCATTTTTTGCGGATTGGTATGAGTTGGCGCAGATTTCTAGTTTCATAGTATTTCCTGCGAAAGCAGGAATCTTTTTAATTTATACTTGTTCTTTTGTTTTACACCCCTAAAGCCCCCTCAAGGGGACAATAGTCCTAATTAACTTTTTTGGATTGTCCCCTTGAGGGGACTTTAGGGGTGTTTTCTATTAAATCAATTCACAATAATCTCATCAATAAACGTCCAAGCCTTGTTGCCAGCACCTTGTTTGCCTTCTGGGATTGTACCATAATTTGGAACAAGTAATTTTATTGTTTTAACTGGTCTGTTTGATAAAATAGGTTGCTCACAAAACACTTGTTTTAAGTTTGGGTTCTCAGAACTCTCTGGCAAAAATTTATTTGCTATAATTTCATCATTATCAAAAATGACCCTCATTGCTATATGTTTTGGAGCATATATCCACTGCCCATTACCGTCATAAAACCTAGTTTCTATTGAATTAATTATTATTGGCTTTTCAAAATAAATTGTAACCTCAATATCTTCTCCCCAAAACCCCAACCATTCCTTATCACCATATCTGGAATCACTTCCACTAATGCCATTTATCAATCCTTTTGCACCACTACCTGAATACGCTTTGTGTGGTGTTTTATTAATGGTAATTTTGGCTCCAACGGCTTTATGAAAGTTAATGTTTTGAGTGAATGTTTTTCCGAGTTGTTTTTTATCCTTAAAGACTGCTGCTTTAATCGTTGTGCTTTGAGAAATTGGAATTTGGGATTGATAAATTTTTGAATTTAAATCGGGTTCACTACCATCTAAAGTATAACGAATGGTCTTACCTTTAGTTAAAGTCTCGAGCTTGTAATACGTAGTGTCATTTTGGGAAACTACATTACCGTCAATCTCATATAAATGATTGGCATAATTAACATTCAAGACGTCCAATCGTTTATGGAATTGCTCTAATCGCAATACAAAATCCTCGTGGTTTTTATTTTCAGGTTTTGACCAAACGACTTCGCTCATCGCGAGCATTCTCGGGAAAGCCATATACTCCAACTGGTCCTCAGTTGGTATATACTCTGTCCAGATATTGCCTTGCGCTCCCAATACATATGTTGATTCTTCTGTTGTTAATTCTTCAGGAATCGGATTAAAGCCATACACTTTTTCTAATGGTAAAAAGCCACCAATCGCCAAAGGTTCATCCTCGTTTTCAGATTGGTAATAATCAAAATAGCAATGCGATGTTGGTGTCATGACAACATTGTGCCCAGCTTTTGCTGCTTCAACCGCTCCACTAGTGCCTCTCCATGACATTACTGTGGCATTTGGTGCTAAGCCACCTTCCAATATTTCATCCCAACCTATGATTTGTCTCCCTTTGGAATTCAAATATTTTTCCATTTTAGTGATGAAATAACTTTGTAGTTCATGCTCATCTTTTAAGCCTTCTTTCTTTATTAAAGCTTGACAATGCGCACAATTTTCCCAACGTGTTTTTGGTGCTTCATCTCCACCGATGTGGATGTATTTGCTAGGAAACAGTTCCAGAACCTCATCCAAAACACCCTCTAAAAAGGCAAAGGTTTTTTTGTTCGGACAATAAATTTCTTCAAAAACTCCCCATTCTTTGGCAACCTCAACTGGCTCGTCGGTTGCTGAGGCTTCCTGCCCTGAGCTGTGTCGAAGGGTCGAAGCACAGCCTAACTCAGGATAAGCGGCAATGGCAGCTTGTGCGTGCCCCGGCATTTCAATTTCAGGAATTATAGTGACAAAACGTTCTTGTGCATAAGCAACAATGTCTTTAATCTCTTCCTGCGTGTAGTAACCGCCATAACGTTTACCATCAAACCGATGTGGTTGGTCGCTGTAGTGGCCAATCAAAGTTTCATCTCTAAATGCAGCTACTTCCTGTAATTTTGGATATTGTTTAATCTCAATGCGCCAGCCTTGGTCGTCTGTAAGATGCCAATGAAAAGTATTCATTTTTAACATGGCCAAGGCATCTATATACTTTTTAATGAATTTTACCGAGAACATGTGCCTTGCGACATCAAGGTGCATGCCTCTGTAAGAAAATTGCGGTTGGTCACTAATTTTAGTTGCAGCAATAGCAATATCCTTTCTTTTCAATTTTCCTGTTTCTAATTCAGCTGGCAACAATTGTCTCAAAGTTTGCACTGCATAAAAAGCACCTTGTGCAGTTGTTGCACTTATTTTTATATGAATTGGATTAACCTCAATACGGTAGCCCTCAGGATTTAAAATGCTTGTGTCCTTTACAAAGTTGATCTTGTTTTCAACTCCTTTTTTCTTTTTTAAGGTTGGCTCCAAAAAAGCTTTCAGAAAATTTCCTGCTACATTAAACTCTTCTTCAAAATTAATTTCAGTTTCCGAAGACAACACAAAATGACCATCCCTAAATTCTTGATTCACTGGCATGGGAATAATCTGTGCTTTGGCTGTCTCAATTTTCTTTTCAGCACATCCAAAAACTAACATTGACAAAAGTAAAATGAAGGTGTTTATCCTGAAATTCATTTTAGTATATTAGATGCATTAAAATTAGCAATCTTTTGAAGAATCCTAAATTTATTTCGGCTTTCGTTGCAATAATTCTATGTTTTAGCTGTAACGACAAAACAGACATCGTATCTGCCGAAAAAGACCAACCGCTCATCAATTATGTCAATACCTTTATCGGAACAGGTGGTCACGGCCATACGTATCCTGGTGCAACGCTACCCTTTGGGATGATGCAGTTGAGTCCAGACACACGATTGGAAGGCTGGGATGGCTGTTCTGGTTACCACTATACAGACGAATATATTTACGGTTTTTCGCATACCCATTTAAGCGGAACGGGAATTAGCGATTATGGCGATGTGCTTTTGATGCCAACCAACAAAATAAACTTTAATAATGGTGCTAATGGTAAATCTGGTTATCGTGCGCATTTTTCACATGATAATGAAACTGCCGAACCTGGTTATTATAAAGTGCTTTTAGATTCGACAAATATTGATGTGGAATTAACCGTTTCTTTGCGGAGCGGAATTCATAAATACCAATATCCTGATGCCGAAAACCAATATTTGGTTTTAGATTTAGAACATCGTGATAAAGTTTTGGACCATAAAATCAATAAGTTGAATGATTACGAAATCAATGGCCTCAGACATTCTTCAGCTTGGGCAAAAGACCAGCGTTTATTTTATCACTTAAAGTTTTCTCACCCAATAAAAGACATTGTTTATGATGATGGAGAAGGTACAGCGATTTCAAAAAATTATAAGTTTGAAAGTAAAAAGGCCGTACTGCTTTTTGATAATCCTAATAACGAGCCCATTCTTGTAAAAACAGGAATTTCAGCAGTTGACGTAGAAGGTGCACGTAAAAATTTAGAAGCCGAAATAGGCAACAAGGATTTTGAAACTGTTAAAAAAGAAGCACAAGATTATTGGGAAACCCAACTTGAAAAAATTGTAATTGAGTCGAATGATTTAGACAAGAAAACCAATTTCTACACGGCATTATACCACACGATGTTAGCACCTAACCGTTATCAAGATGTGGACGGTCGTTATAGAGGTATGGATTTAGAAATTCATCATGCCGATTTTGATTATTATACGGTGTTTTCACTTTGGGACACGTATAGAGCTGCGCATCCTCTTTACACTATTATCGAGCAAGAAAAAACCAATGACTTTATCAATACTTTTTTAGCAAAATATGACGAAGGTGGCATAATGCCCATGTGGGATTTAGCTGGTAATTATACCGATTGTATGATTGGTTACCATGCTGTACCCGTAATTGCAGATGCGTATTTAAAAGGCATCAGAGATTACGATGTTGAAAAAGCTTTTGAAGCGATGAAACATTCTGCGACACGTGACAAATTCGGGTTGGAAGCTTATAAAAAATATGGCTTTATTCCTGTGGATGAGGAAAGCGAATCCGTTTCCAAAACACTGGAATATGCCTATGATGACTGGACCATAGCACAAATGGCAAAAGCCATGGGCAAGGAAGAAGACTATAAAACCTACATTCAACGTGCGCAGTATTACAAAAATGTGTTTGATCCAGAAACGAAGTTTATGCGCGGTCGCTTTAGAAATACATGGTTTTCACCTTTTGATCCTTATGAAGTGAATTTTAATTACACCGAAGCCAATTCTTGGCAATATAGTTTCTATGTGCCTCAGGACGTTTCAGGGTTTATAAATTTATTAGGAGGAAAGAATAAACTTGAAGCGCAATTGGATGAATTATTTTCCGCTAAAACAGAAACTTCTGGTCGCGATCAATCGGACATTACGGGATTGATTGGGCAATACGCACATGGCAATGAACCAAGTCATCACATGGCTTATCTCTATAATTTTGTAAACAAACCGCATAAAACACAAGAAAAAGTGCATCAAATTTTAACCGAACTCTATAAAAATGAACCCGATGGAGTTTCAGGAAATGAGGACTGTGGGCAAATGAGCGCTTGGTATGTGTTGAGTTCCATGGGCTTTTATTCCGTTGCACCAGGTAGTAATGCGTATATTATTGGAACACCACTTTTTGAAAAAGCAACGATTAATCTTGAGAGCGGGAAACAATTCAACATTACTGCTAAAAATGTGAGCGACATAAACAAATACATTGAATATGTATATTTGAATGGTAAGAAGCTAGATAGAACCTATCTTATGCATGAGGAAATAATGAATGGCGGAGCATTGGAATTTCATATGACGGATAACCCAGCAGTTTGGGGAAGCCGAGAAGGCCAAGAACCAAAAACTGAAATTAAAGATCATATCATTTTGCCTTCACCTTATATTGAAAAGGGAGATATTACATTTAGAGCACAGACCGAAGTCGTTTTAAATACTTCAGAGAAGAACGCTAAAATCTATTATGCTCTAGATGAAAATGATTTTAAATTATACGAAGCTCCGTTTACAATTACAGAAGATGCAAATGTAAAGCTGTATTCTGAAAAAGGAGAGTTAAAGAGTCCTGTTTTAACCACACCATTTTATAAAATTGACCCCAACCTAAGTATAACATTAGAAAGTGAATATGCTAATCAGTATTCGGCTGGTGGAAATGATGCACTGATAGATGGCATTAGAAGTACGAAGAATTATAGAACTGGAAGCTGGCAAGGTTATCACAATAGAGATCTGGTGGCTACTGTAGATTTAGGTTCTCAAAAAGTAATTTCTACGGTTAATGTTAACTTTTTACAAGATCAAGGCGCTTGGATATTTTATCCGACAGAAGTGCAATGTTTCGTTTCAAAAGACAATAAAAATTTCAAGGCTTTAAAAACACATAAAATTGATGCTTCAAAACGCGATAGTGAGCTAGAAATAAAAACGGTTGAGTTTAAAATACCAAAGACCGAGTATAGATACGTAAAAATCATTGCCAAAAAACTTGGTGAACTACCTGAGTGGCATTTGGGTTACCCAATGGATGGAAGAAGCTGGATTTTTGCGGATGAAATTTCGATTAGATAATTATGGCATTTAACGTATTAGTACCAACATTAGAAGTTGAAAACATGGATGAAACGATTCAGTTTTATGAATCGCATCTCGACTTTAAATGCGTAAGTCGTGAGGAAAATCACTGGGCATTTATAAAGAAAGACGATGTAGAGATTATGTTGTCTTCACGTTTTTCTGAAGACAAGATCCCCAAACCTGTTTTTACTGGCGGGTTGTATATCTATGTTGACGATATCGATGTCATTTGGCAAATTTTAAAGGAAAAAGTCAAAATTTGTTACCCGATTGAAAACTTTGAATACGGCATGCGAGAATTCGCCATTTACGATAATAATGGTTATCGCATACAGTTTGGTCAAGAGCTAGAAACTAACTAACAATTAAAATAACATGAGCAACCAAAACAACAAATCTGCCTTAGCTACCTTAGTAACAGTATTTTTTTTCTGGGGATTTATAGCAGCCTCTAATGGAGTTTTTATTCCTTTTTGCAAAACCTATTTCAATATTGATCAATTTCAGTCGCAATTGGTGGATTTTGCTTTTTATGGCGCATACTACATAGGAGCTTTATTGCTTTTCATTATATCAGGGTCTATCAAAAAAGACATCATGAATAGTTGGGGCTACAAGAATGGAATTATTTATGGGCTATTATTATCAGCCATTGGTGCTTTTGTTATGTATCCGGCAACTGCAGGTGCCGAGCAAGGCCAAACAAATGTCTTCTATTTAGTGTTAATAGCCTATTTCATTGTGGCATTGGGTTTCTCCTTGCAACAAACCGCGGCCAATCCCTTCGCCATTGCGCTTGGCGACCCTAAGACAGGTTCGCATCGTTTAAATTTGGCAGGAGGTATCAACTCTTTTGGAACAACCATTGGACCAATTGTCGTTAGCCTTGTGATCTTTGGTGCTGCATCCTGGAGTACAGACGAATTAGCACAAATGATATCCAATAATGAGATTACATTGGTTACCGTACAGACTCTATATTTGGGTGTTGGTGCTTTATTTTTAATTGCAGCAGCGTTATTCTATTTTTCAAAAAAATTGCCTGCATTGAAATCGGAAACAATTTTTGAGCCTGCGAACAAAGCGCGAAATTTACTGATTCTACTTACCATAGTGATTGTAGGTTGTTTTGGCTATATATTCAGCACCTATTCTGGCGACATTACTGGTTCAGAAGCTCTGGAAAACAGGAGATTGATTATATTATTTATTGCATTATTCGCTGTTGTAATCGCAGTTTTTATTGCCAATAGTAGCGCCAACAAAAATGTTGTTGGTTGGGGAGCAATGAAATATCCACAGCTTGTTTTAGGGATGCTCGCCATATTTGTATACGTTGGCGTAGAAGTCACCATTGGAAGTAACCTTGGAGAACTTCTAAAACAGGATATTGATGGTACAGGTTCAAACTCATTGGGATTACCGGTATTGAACGATTCGCAATTAGGCATTTACATTTCCATGTATTGGGGCGGATTAATGATTGGTCGTTGGGTAGGTGCCATAACGGTTTTTAATCCAACCGAAGGGCTCAAAAAAGTATTGTTGGTTATTGTACCATACATTGCATTTGGTGTTATCCTCACAGTAAACTACATCGCTGGCAATGAATTCTCAACTAAAGAAATTCTATTCTTCGCCATTTGTATTGCAGTACAGATCGCTGGTTTCTTTATTGCAAAGGACAATCCCGTGCAAACACTTAAAATATTCAGTTTATTGGGTATTATTGCTATGCTAATAGGTTTGTTTGCCACAGGCAAGGTCGCTCTTTTTGCATTTCTATCAGGTGGTTTATTCTGCTCTATAATGTGGCCTTGCATCTTTACCTTAAGTATCGCAGGCTTGGGCAAATACACCTCTCAAGGTTCGGCTTTTTTGATTATGATGATTTTGGGCGGTGCTATAATTCCACCTGTACAAGGAAAATTGGCAGATGTATTTAGTATTCAATCCTCATACTGGATTGCTGTAGCTTGTTTTATCTATTTGTTGTTTTATGCCTTTAGAACAAAAACTGTTTTGGATAAACAGAGTGTGGAATACTAATTAAAATTAAGTTGAAAGTAAATTTAGATTCCCGCTTTCGCGGGAATGACAAAAAAAGTTTGTCATGAAAAGAAGAAAATTTATTAAAAATGCCTCTTTAACAGGTGTAGGGTTGGCTGTTGGAGCAACTATAACCTCATGCGAAGATAAAAATTCAAAAGCTGGCACTAAAGAAAATAAAGAAGCAATAGCAAACTTACAGGGTTTACCTTTAGTGATTGCCACATGGCATGTAAAGGAAGCCACAGCAAAAGCCATGGAAGTCTTGCAATCTGGTGGCAATGCACTTGATGCCGTTGAGCAAGGTTGTAGAGTTGAAGAAGCCAACGAAAAAGGACAGTCCGTCGGCAAAGGTGGTTTACCCGATAGAGATGGAAACGTAACGCTAGACGCCTGTATTATGGATAAAAATGGTAATTGCGGTTCAGTTGTTTATCTTCAAAATATAACACATGCAGTTTCAGTCGCCAGAAAGGTGATGGAAGACACACCTCACGTAATGCTCGCTGGTGAAGGCGCTAAGCAATTTGCTATTTCAAAAGGGTTTCAACCAGAAAACTTATTAACTGAGGCTTCAAAAAAAGCTTGGGAAAAATGGAAAGTTGAAGCGAAATACAAACCCATAATTAATATTGAAAACCACGATACTATTGGTATGTTGGCCATGGATAAAAATGGAGATATTTCTGGTGCCTGTACAACTAGTGGCTTAGCCTATAAAATGGGTGGTCGTGTTGGTGATTCACCAATTATTGGTTCTGGGTTGTTTGTAGATAATGAAGTTGGAGCATGTGTCGCTACAGGTTTAGGAGAAGAGGTTGTAAAAACCGTCGGTAGCTTTTTGGTAGTAGAATTGATGCGTCAGGGCAAATCTCCTCAAGAAGCTTGTGAAGAGGCTATAAACAGAATTGTCTCAAAACCAAACAGTAATTACAAGGATTTTCAAGTAGGTTATATTGCAATAAATAAAAAAGGGGAAACTGGACACTACTCTATACATGAAGGGTTTAGTATGACCAAATTTCAAGATGGAAACAATGAACAATTGATGTCTGATTTTTATCATAAATCCAGTTAATTTTATATTTTACCTTAAAAATCATTTCATTCATCCATTCTTTTTATAATCTTAAAATTGCTTTCTTAGTTTGCAATAAAATGTTTAAAGCCAAACCCAGAATTAACCCCTAGAGACCAATGTCTGCCATCCGCGTACTTATTGTAGAAGATGATCCCATTATTGGAGAGGATATACGAGATATGCTTACGAGCGTAAATTATGAAGCTGTTGATGTGGCTTATTCTAAGGAAGATGCTATTAAGGTTATTGATAATGAAAAACTCGACCTTGTGTTGCTAGACATAAATTTAGACGGCGATTATGAAGGTTTTGAAGTCGCAGAATATATTAACAGAACACGCAAACTTCCATTTATTTACATCACCTCTTATTCTGGCAAAGAAATTATTGATCGTGCCAAACCTACAATGCCAATGGGTTATATCGTTAAACCATTTAATGAAAAGGAACTTTTTACAACCATAGAAGTGGCACTTTATAACTTTTCAAAATTTGTCATCCCTGTACCCTTATCAAAGGACGTTATAAACGCAAAAATACTCACGCCCTTAACACAAAAGGAATTTGAAATACTCGAAGGTTTATTTCAAGGGAAGAACAATCAACAATTAGCAGAAAGTCAGTTTGTAAGTGTCAACACAATCAAGACACATATTAAAAATATCTACGAAAAGATGAATACCCATACACGTTCAGAAACTATAGCTCAAGTAAATTCACTCTTAAGCTAGTGTTACTTGGGCATAACTATGGATACTTCTGTACCGTTATGGTTGGCTATATTTATTGAAGCTTTTAGTTTTTGGGATAATGATTTTATAAGGCGTTGACCAAAAGAGGTTTTATTATCTGCTTGTTTTAAATCATCATCTATCCCTATGCCATTATCCTTAATTTTTAGAGTATAATCACTATCGCTCTCTTCCATTTTTACATCGATGCTTGGTTTGCCAGACCAATCTTTCGGGAAGCCATGTTTTAAGGAGTTAGTGACCAACTCATTGACTATAAGTCCTATTGGTATTACGGATTCTACATCCATTTTTAAGTTATTGGCATCTATATTGAAGATCACATCATCTTCAGATTTATTATAGGAATTAAGGATACTTTTTACAAGACCTTCAAAATAATCTTGTATATCTACTTTGGTCAAATCTTCTCCTACGTAAAGATTTTTGTGCAACAATGCCATAGATTGTACACGATTCCTTCCTTTTTGAAGCACCTCATAAACATCCTTGTCCTCAACATATTTTGATTGAAGATTCAAAAGACTCGATACCATCTGAAGGTTGTTCTTAACTCGATGATGTGTCTCGTGCAATAACAATTCCCGGTCTTTAAGCGCTTTTGTTATGGTTGCATTTTTCTTCTTTATTTTTTTGTTAAACTGTAATAGTACAATCGCAGCAACAGCTAGTAAAATCAAACCTATTAAAGAAATTAACATGATTGCCCTCGAACGGGATAATTTTGCATCTGAAAGTTCTTTTTCCTTATTTAAAATAGCAATTTCGGCATCTTTTTTCTGTTGGTTGTAACGTGCGTCCTTTTCGGCTATAATCTCAATTGATTCATTGGAATAAATGGAATCGTTAATCCTTTTGTATGCTTTAAAGTTAGTGAGGGCTTCTTTGTAATTGCCTTTTCTCTCGTAGGCTTGGGAAAGTAAATCGTAAGCACGGAGTTCCTGATAAAGTGATTCGTGCTCTTCAAATGAAAAAACATCTTCTAGATGTGAAATTGCTTCATTATAGCGATTCAGTTTAATTAAGATTTCTCCCATGTGTATTTTAGATTCACACAAGTTATATGTACTGCTTAGATTTTCTCGTATCCGCAAAGCTTTGAGGTGCTCGTCGTAAGCTTCATCTAATCGATTTTGTTCTTGCCTCAACAGCCCAAGAAAATCATGGTGAAATCCCATTTCCCTAAGTGTAGGAAAAACAACATTGTACTCCTTTTGTTTCATTAGGTGATACTCTGCCTTTTCATAATCACCCAAATCAGTATAGACCATTCCCAAATTGGCATTGACGCTAGCCAAGCCAGCACTATCTTTTAGTTTTTCGAATTGATCTAGCGCTTTAAGGTATTGCTCTTTACCTTTTTCGAGCTGATCGACATTGAGATAAAAACTCGCTAAGGTTTTATTGATTCTGGCTTTTTGTTTAGCACTACCAATGTTATCGTAAATCTTTGCAGCTTCAAGGAGCATATTTTGTGATGCTACGTTATTGCCCAAGAACATGCTTATGGTTCCGATAAAATGAGCACTTTTAGCAATATCAGAAGAATCATTTTGTCTTTTAGAATAGTCGTAAATAGTATTGTAATAATCGAGAGCTGTCTTATAGTCTCCGTGCCATCTATGGCTAGCTGCAAAAATGTAGTTGTTTCGACGTATCTCGTTACTATCATTTTTAATGTAATTAGCCTCTAAATCTTTGGCAATCAGTTCAGCTTTGTCTGGGTCGCGTTGAACTAAATATTCTCCCAAAAGAAAATAGGCCTCCTTTTTATCCTCAATACTTTTCGCAGAGTCTATGACCAATTGAAGACTATCTTGATAAGCGTCTGGCGCAGCATCTTGCCCGAAACCTAGATTGCCGAAAATCAAACAAAAGCATATATAAACCAAATGCTGCTTCATGAATTTTTGTGTTAGAGTACAAATGTAAGAAACCTGATTTTTACAAAAATCACCCAAAGGGATGAAAAAATAATTCATTAATTATCAGAATTTTACACCATGCTATTATTCAATTCTCTACGTTATGAATACAACTAACCCAAATGATTCAAAAGATACATTAAGTAAAAATCCGGTTAAAAATTTTGTAATAGGCCTTTTGGTCATACTTGTTTTTTTACTTGGCCATAGTCTATTTGCGCAGGTGGGAGTGGGCAATACTAATCCACAAGCACAATTAGATATTAGTGCTTCCAATACAACTTCGCCAACAAATCTAGATGGTATACTGATACCTCGCGTTGCTAATTTACCGGCTGATGTTTCTATGACAGCAAACCAAGATGGTATGTTGGTATTTTATGATAATACTGGTGAAGATGGTAAAGGCTTTTACTATTGGGACGATACAGCAAGTGATTGGATAAAGATCGCAGCTGGTACAACAGGTGACAATGATTGGACAGAAGTTGGTGCCAATATCGAACGTCAGACTGGTGATGTTTACATTGGTGATATTCCTAGCACAAATAATGATTTATACATAAGTGATCAAATTATTGATTGGGACAATACTTCTTATATTATAAATCCAGATGGGGATAACAAAATAAATGAGATTGAATTGGATGATGGTGGTCTGACTGACCCTAGTCTATATTTTGAAGGTGATACAGACTTTGGGTTAATGTATAACCCTCTTAGTAATAAAATTTTTCTTGTAGAAAATGGATCGCAACGTTTAGGGCTAAGAAAAGATGGTGGCATTGAACCCTACGATGGTATTAAGATTGGGATTAATTCTGGTTTAAACAATACCAGTTCTTCTAACATTTTTATTGGATCATCAGCAGGATCATCAAATACTACGGGTCTTTATAATTATGGAATTGGCAATAGCTCATTAAATTCTGTTACTACCAATGGTATAAATATAGCTATTGGACAGAGTGCATTAAGCAGTTATATAGGCAATACCGTACCAGGAAACAATGTAAGTATTGGCCATTTCTCAATGGATGATATGATTGATGGATCACTAAATACTGCAATAGGTATAGGTGCTATGGAGAATATAAACTTTAATTCTAATAGTAATGTAGCTATTGGAACATATGCACTTAGAAACCTTGGTAGCGGTACAGAAAACACAGTTTTAGGATATAGTGCAGGCAATGTCTCTGATGGCTCATATAATTTGTATTTAGGTTTTGGTTCTGGTTATAATGCTGATGGAAATGGAAATATTTTCTTGGGTTATAGGTCTGGTTATAATGCTCCAGCAGGAAGTGATATGCTATACATAGAAAATTCAAATTCTAATACACCTCTAGTATATGGTGAATTTGATAATGACATCTTAAGAATTAATGGCGAATTACAAGTTGGTATACCAACTGGCACAGGATATGCCTTCCCAACAGTTGATGGTACAGCTAACCAAATTATGACTACGGATGGAAGTGGGCAAATTAACTTCGCAAATGTTTCAGCGCTTTTTACAGATACGGATGACCAGAACATACAAAATCTATCATTTAATAGCTCTACAAATGTTCTAACCGTTGGCATTGAAAATGGCTCTTCACAAACGGTGAATTTGTCATCATTATCAACTTCTGATTCAGATTGGCTTGTGAATCCTACAAACGCAATACCTACAAATAATTCAGATGATATTTATACACAAGGCAAAGTTTCTATCGGAGGTACATTAAATAATGGCGACTTAAATGTATATCACAACACTTCAAATGATGGTTCTATTGATTATCTATTATACAATTTTTTAGCTGGTTCTTCTATTTCTGATGACAAAACAATGATCTATAATAATATTGCGGCAACAGGAACTGGTAATAGAACAGGTTTGTACAACCTAATGATTGGTAATGGAAGCGGTACTTACAGAGGCCTACAAAATTATTCTTACGGAATTGTTTCAGGCGATGTATATGGCATGTATAATACATTTTCGGCAACAGGTGGTGGTGATCACTATGGTTCTTACACAAGTCTTACCGGGACGGGTGGAGGAACAAAATACGGAACCTACAATACCATTTCAACTTCTGCTGGGGGAACACATTATGGTGTTTATACTAATGTTCAAAAATCTAACAGCTATGCTGCATATTTGATTGGGAGAACATCTTTAGGATCTACTTTAAGCAACAGATATCTAATGCCAGCTGCAGATGGAACAAATGGACAGGTTATACAGACAGATGGTGTAGGTAATTTAAGTTGGACCACACTCTCAAGTACGACAGCTAGCAACGGCTTAACCGAAACAGCAAATGACATTCAATTAGGCGGAACACTTACACAAAATACAACCATAATACAAGGAGTTAGGAGTTTTGACATTAATTTAAACTCAACAGGAGACTTTGCTATACAAGACGCAGGTACAGATGTATTCTTTGTAGAAGATTCTGGTGACATTGGGATAGGAAACTCAAACCCTGGATATCAATTACATATTACAGAGAATACAGCTACAGAAACACGTGCTGTCTATATCGATAAAGACGATAATACAACAGCTTCAACTGAGGGGGTCTATGTAGATAAAACATCTAATGGCACAGGTAGAAATCATGGATACTACGCAAATGTAAATGGAACTGGAAACGGCAATAGATATGGTATATATACTGATGTTAATGGAACTGGTACCGGGCAAAAATATGGTATTTTTAATGAGGTAGATTCCAATACAACTGGCAGTCAATATGCGGTAAGAAACTGGGTTAGAGGTGAATCCGGAAGCAATCAATTTGGAGTTTTTAACAACATGGATAATGCCAATACTGCTGATATTTATGGAGTTTACAACGGTATGCGTGTCACCAATGCATCTAACATGTATGGAGTATACAATGAATTTTTAACAGCAAATAATACCTCAACTCTTATGGCGGGAGTTAGAAACAGATTTACAAATGGTATTCCGGGAGGTGATGGTTTTTCAGGAGTTTACACAGACTTCGACCTCACAGCAAATGGCACATATTACGGTACAAGAAACGAATTTAGTGCAGGATCAACAGGCTCAGGCAGTAAATACGGCACATACAATTTAATTAGCGCATCAGCAGGCGGAACACATTACGGCACTTACAACTCTGTGTCAGTTGCTGATGGGTGGGCAGGTTATTTCTTAGGAAGAAATTACATTTCAGACAGATTAAGTATAGGGGAAACGAATAATGCCAGTGCTAAATTAAGTATTAATGTAAATAGTTCTGGCGGAACTGGAGTAAAGCATATTGAGTTAAAAGAAGATGCTGCCAATGATGGGGCAAGACTAATCTTCTCAAATACGGCAGAAACAACAAACTCATGGACCTTTTACGGTAGGGCTGATGATACAAATGCTGACAGCCGATTAAATATTTTTTATTCAGGAACTGGCAACATTATAGAAATCTATGGTGATGAAACCGTGGAGATTACTGGTCAATTGGGTGTCAATGTAAACAATCCAACCTTCGCAGTACATCTACCAAACAGCCCTACTGATGCACTAGGCAGAGGTCGTGCCAATGCATGGACAACGTATAGTGATAATCGTGTGAAAAGCAATCAACAAAGTTTAAAAAATGGATTATCTCTTGTAAATCAGATGACTCCTAAAACTTATTTTCATCATAGTGGAAATTTTGAAAATGGAATATTGAATTTATCTAATGATGGTGAAAATACTCTTGGTTTTATAGCCCAAGAACTTTATGAAGTCTTACCTGAAGCTGTCCAAAAACCAGAAGATGAAACTAAATCTCTTTGGTCTATAAACTATGATAAAATTATTCCTGTAACGGTAAAAGCCATCCAAGAACTTAATATTAAAATTGAAAATCTTGAAGCCGAAAACGCAGCTCTTAAAGAAAAACTCAGCAAAATGGAACAACTAGAAGCCAGACTTGCAGCTGTAGAAAAATATATTAATAACAATGATACTACTAATACTATATCTGTTTCAACAGATGAATAAACGATAAATAATTATTTGAAAAAATAATTATGTTTTGAGACCGACTTCGTCAGAGCTAGGTCATATAAGAAAAAGCCGCAGTAGGGAGCGGCTTTTTCATTTTCTTTAAAACCACTTTACCGTAAATTTTGCCAATTTCTCTTTCAAGTTAGTGTATGGCGGAAATAACAATTCTGTAATTCCGAAAGTATGCTGTTTTACTATTGCACGCTTATTACTAAAAGCTTCAAAGCCATAATAGCCATGACTTTTACCAATACCACTATTATTTATACCTCCAAACGGTAAATTATGATTGGCATAGTGAATAATGGAGTTGTTGATACATGTTCCACCTGCCTTGGTATTATTAATAATCTTATTCACATTAGCTTTATTCTTACTAAAAATATACAAGGCTAATGGTCTCTCTTTTGAATTGACATACGCAATTGCCTCATCTAAGGCATTATAGCTAAGAACAGGTAAAATTGGCCCAAAAATCTCTTCCTCTAAAAGTTTAGCCTCTGGTTTTATATCTGAAATTATGGTTGGTTCAATATATTTTGAATCTGCATCGGTTTTTCCACCTACCTCAAATATTGCGTTGAGTTGCTTTGCATTTTTTAGATATGAGTTGAGTCGCTCAAAATGATTATCAGTGACAATCCGTCCATAGGAATTGGATGCTTTAGGATTTTTAGAAAAATAATGATCTAACCACTTTTTACAGGCTTTAATAAACTTGGACTTTACCGATTCGTCAACAAGAATATAATCAGGACAGATACATATTTGTCCTGCATTAAGAAATTTTCCCCAAACAATTTTTTTCGCCGCTTTATCTATATTTGCTGTCTTATCAATTATAGTTGGCGACTTTCCACCCAGTTCTAATGTCACCGAAGTTAAATGCTTTGAGGCAGCTTCCATAACAATTTTCCCAACCTTTGGCGAACCCGTAAAAAAGATATGGTTAAAAGGTAATTCTAGCAATTTTGTTGAAGCTTCAACTTCCCCTTCGACCAAAGCAACTTCACTTTCATCAAAAATATCAGCAACTATTTTCGCCATTAATGCTGATGAATGTGGAGTCATTTCAGATGGTTTTATAATAACCGTATTGCCAGCAGCAATTGCAGAAACCAAAGGCCCGAAAGTAAGATTAAAAGGAAAGTTCCAAGGTGAAATTATTAGGCAAACTCCTTTTGCTTCATGTATGTAATAGCTGCTGGCTCCCAACATGGACATTGGAGTACTAACGCTTTGCTTTTTCATCCACTGGTTAAGGTTGCGCTTAGCAAACTTAATCTCAGCTATGATTTGATAGATTTCGGTCAGTTCGGTTTCTACTTTAGGTTTGCCCAAATCCTTTTGTAACGCATCCACTATCTCCTCTCTATATGTAGACTCTATTGCCTTCTGAAGCACGCTTAACTTTTTCTTCCGCGCTTTTGAGGTGCTTTGCGAGACCTTAAAGTGATTGTTCTTTTGTGCTGAGAACAATTGAAAATATGGATTGTCTTTATAATCTTTCATTTTACTTATTTTCAGTCAAAGTAATTTGTAATTGTGCATTTCATCGATATTTTGCGTAGGCTACGGTATTTTATCTAAAAAATATCATTTATCATCCTGAAAAACAGCAGTTTTAAAGGGCTACAAGCGCATTTTGTGTATTTCATCGATGTTTTTTACTAACGATTGTCAGTTATCTAATTATCGCCTTGTTTCGTCCAAAAATTTTACTCATACTAAATATCTGCCTTTTCTTTGAACCGAAGTTAAAAACAAAAAACGATTTAACAATCATGAAAAAAGTTTTAGTCATCATATTATTCTTAACAATGTCTCTAGCAGGATTTGCTCAGCAAGATGTTACAAGTAGTTTTGAGACCGAACTTATTGAGACTGTTAAAGCTGAAAAGCCTGAAGCTAAGAAAGCAAGTATTTCTGCCAGAACCAAAGCTAAGGTTTTAAAAATGAACCATAAAAAAAGTAACGAGATTATCAGTATTAAAGCTTATAGAAAAAGTCTTCAAATTAAAGTTAAGACTGTTAAGCTTTGCTAATTTATATGCTATTAACTACCTAAAAGCCGAAACGTTTGTTTCGGCTTTTTTCTTACATAAGTCCCAGAGACATATCTCTGTTGCATAATGCATCACATTTATTCTGCATATATCGAATAATTTAAAAGAATTTGTATTTTTAGTACAGACTATTAATCTATAATGACAAGTTTAATTTCTTTTTATTGCATTAGATTAAGTAACACTAACCTCTCCATACTTTTCTGTTTAGTCAGCTTAATTTCTAGTGCGCAAAAACTTCGGTTTGCACACTACGGATTAGATGAGGGTTTGCCTCAGGAGACGATTCATTGTATCGATAAAGACCAATATGGATTTATTTGGCTGGGTACCTCAGATGGTGTTGTACGCTATGATGGGCATGACTTCTTTGTACCACATCCCGACCCTAATTCCAATTTAGATATTGCAGGTTACCGAATTGGTGATATTCTAGCAAAAGATGACAACATTTATATAGGTACAGGTCAAAATGGCCTCATTCAATACAATACCAGTAACGAAACCATCGTACAACTAGGCGAAACCAATACAAATTGCACACGATTAATTCACTATAATGACAAAATCATTACTGCCTTTTATAATAATGGCTTAGCACTTGTTGATGAGTTTCAAGACTTTCATTCTGATAATTTTTTAAACGAATTTCCCAAGAAAATTACTGGAGTTTCTGTGTATAAACAGATGATCTTTATCGGCACTGATGAAGGCCTAGTTTACAAGGCTCGACTAGATGAATTAAACGATTCGGGCTATAGTTTTATCTACGAGCAAATCTCTAATTTAAAAACTCCGATTAATAACCTTCAAACGTTAGATGACCAACTTTGGCTAACCACGGACACTGGTGTGTTTAAATATTCTGAAGCACATAACAACATTGAGAGAATTTCAATTTTTAAGAGTAATCAACCCTTAGACTACAACACCAATACATTGGCATTTAACAATGGAATTTATTACATAGGCACTACGTCCGACGGCTTATTACTTGCAGATTTTAAAAATGACCAACTAACAGTTACCCAACACCTTAAAGCTGATAAAAAATATGATGCATCAACAATAAATTCTGATGGTATTAACGAGCTATTTATTTCTGATAATCTCTTATTTATTGGGAATATTAATCTCGATATTACCACAGTTAAAGCACAGGATGTTTTTTTACAGCCTACCGAAAATTTTAATCTTGATAATCCATCGGTGTTTGCGATTTATGACACTGAAGACTATTTGTTTACAGGCTCATCGAGTGGATTAGTAATTTCCAGTAATAATGATGATTCAAAATTTAATGTACTTAGCGAATATAAACGAGTTAGAGGCATCACAAAGGACAATTTTAATAACATCTGGTTTGTAACTAATAAAGGTGTTTTTGTGATTCCATTAAACACTTTAAATCTTGAAAATCCGACGGTTCTAAAAATGCCTATTGATCCTAATGATGACGCCAAACTTCCTGCCGAGAATATGCGAAGCGTTTATAAAGATAGATCTGGAACCATTTGGATTACCACTTTTAATGCAGGCTTTTCAAAATTTACAGGAAATATTGCAAATAAGGATTTTAGATTTATCTCCTATCCTTCAGATCAGTTGGCATCTGCGTTCACCTTGTCTATGGTTGAAGATGCCAATGAGAATTATTGGATGAGCACTCAGAAAGGTCTGAGCAAGTTAAATTTTAAGGATGGCAGCCTCTTATCAGTTAAAAACTATGATGAGTCTTCAGGCTTAGCAACACGTGGCGTATTGAGTGCTTTCGTAGATTCTGAAAATACCCTTTGGGTGGCAAGCCGAAAAGGACTTAATAAATACCTTTCAGAGAAAGATACTTTTAAAAGTTATGGTAAACGTGAAGCTTTAAGCAACACTTTTGTATATAACATTAACGAAGATAATTTGGGTAATTTGTGGTTATCTACAAACGGTGGCCTATTTCGATTTAATAAATCAACTGAAGAATTTACCAATTACAATCCTAAAGATGGATTGCAAAGTACCGAGTTTAATTTAGGCGCAACCTTTAAAAGTCCTAACAATGGTCATTTATATTTTGGAGGTATCAATGGTTTAAATCATTTCGACCCTAAACGTATAGATGAATTGGATGAAGAAGGTGATTTAAAGTTTACAAGTTTAAAAATTAAAGACAATTATGTATTGCCTCAAACCTCTGAGGTATTGTCAACTGCCATTAGCAATGCTAAAACCATCAATCTTAATTACGATGATTTTCCGGTAAACCTCAACTTTGCGTCTCAAGATTACAGACCAAATAGCAATATTAAATACGTTTACAAATTATTACCAGACGACTCAGAATGGAATACACTAGATAGTAAAAACACCATTCAGCTTTTAAATTTATCGTCTAAGACTTACAGGCTTCAAATACAGGGAAAATCACGAAATGATTTATGGCAAAAACCACCACTAGAACTAAGAATAAATGTTACACCTCCTTGGTATAAAAGCAACTTAGCCTATCTCTCCTATCTATTATTATTTTTAGCTGTTGTATATGCCTTTTACAAAATAAGTTTACAACGGCAAATTGCTGGCCAGGAATCAAAACGTTTACAAGATTTAGATGATTTAAAATCGCGATTTATAACCAATATTACGCACGAGTTCCGTACACCGTTAACTATTATCCTAGGTTATTTAGGAGACTTAAAAGAGCGTTTTACCGGAAAGGATGAAATTGAAACATCCTTGAATACCATTGAACAGAACAGTAATAGTTTATTGAATTTGGTTAATCAAATGCTAGATTTGGCAAAGCTCGAAAAAGGACAACTCAAAATTAATCTTATTCAGAATGATGTCGTTTCGTTCTCATCGCATATTGTTGATAGTTTTAAGAGTATTGCCACAGATAGAGGTGTCAATCTTAAGTTTGATGCACAGCCCAATGAAATAATCATGGATTTTGATACTGAAAAAATCCGTCAGATTTTAACCAATTTGATTTCTAATGCACTTAAATTTTCACCTCAAAATTCTGAATTACAGATAAATCTTCAAAAGTTGAATTCACCAGTACTTCAAATTAAAGTTGCTGATCAAGGGTTTGGTATCCCAGCAGCCGAATTGCCTTTTATTTTTGACCGTTTTTATCAGGTTGAAAATGCTGAGCACAAAGTCTCTCAAGGTACAGGAGTCGGTTTAGCATTGACTAAAGAATTGGTAGAACTGTTTAATGGTACTATAGAAGTGGATTCAGAAGTAAACAAAGGTACCAGCTTCACAATAACGTTACCAATAACCAATACGGCCAAAACTAAATCCATATCAGACAACGATCGCCAAATGAGCATTGGCACAGTGGTCCCTCAAACGGATGATATCATTTCTAATGAGGATGCCAATTCTGTTCTCATTGTGGAGGATAATAGTGACATGGCACGCTATATAGCCTCATGCTTAAAGCCCGATTACAAAGTCACCTTTGCCAAAGATGGTAGTGAAGGCTTAGTAATAGCAAAAAATCAAATTCCCGATATTGTTATTACCGATGTCATGATGCCTATAATGGATGGTTTTGAGTTAACTCAAAAACTTCAGGCAAATACAAATACCAATCACATTCCAATCATTATGTTGACTTCTAAGGCAATGCAAGAGGATAGACTTGAAGGAATTTCTAGCGGTGCTGATGCGTATTTAACAAAACCATTTCAAAAAGAAGAATTACAACTACGTATGCAAATGCTTATTACCAAGCGAAAACAATTGCAAGAACGTTATGCTGTAAATGCTGTTATTGAGCAAAAAGTAGAGCAACCGAAGCCAGAAGATAAAAATATCCTGTTTTTAAATTCGGTAATTGATGCCATTCACCAACATATTGAAGATTCAAATTTTGGTGCTAACGAATTGGCCATTTTTTTAGCGATGAGCGATTCACAACTCTACAGAAAGCTCAAGGCGATTTCTAATACAAGTACGGCTGTTTTTATCCGTAAAGTACGTCTCGAAAAAGGTAAAGCCATGCTTAAAAACACTGACTTATCGGTTTCTGAAATTGCCTATGCCGTCGGATTTAATGATCCTAATTGGTTTTCAAAGAGCTTCAAGGAGGAATTTAGGCAAAGTCCGACCGAATATCGTAACTGATTGATTTATAATTTTTTAAATTTGTTTTGACTAATTAATCCTAGTCATTTTTCTTCATTTTGAAAAAATACTCCTTGCTTTTGAAAAAATAATCAAGACCATTATAAGGGCTTTGTGATAGCTTCGTAATGCTATTAATCATAATTCGCGTTCAGATGAAAACGTCAACATTTCTCATCTCCCTACTAATTATCAATTCTAGTTTTTTGGCAGGCCAAGTCTCCATTCAACTCATGGGAAACCTTAACCCATTTATTCTTGGCGGAAGTGAACTTTTTCTTGGATTTACATATTACATCCACACTGTAATCAGAGATATAAGAAGCGCTTTTGATGTGGATGTAAAACTCTAATCTATTAATGGCTCAAAAATTAATTATTATGAAGACAATTAAAATTACCCTACTATTTCTACTCTGCTCTTTAGCAAGTTTTGCACAAGTTGGTATTGGTAATACAGACCCAAAAGCCAGTTTAGATATCACAAGTTCCAATTTGGCAAGCCCAGCGAATACAGATGGCATCTTAATTCCTCGAATAGATAACTTTCCATCTACTAATCCAGCAGCAGATCAAGACGGTATGATGGTTTTTGTTACTGGTAACGGTACACCAACCAAAGGTTTTTATTATTGGGATAATGGAAGTGGTACTTGGGTAAATGTTCTAGGAGTAAGAAAAATCAATGATTTAGAGGATGCTAAAAGTGATAACGATGGTAGTGACGATGGGTCATCAATTTATATAGGCGAAAATGCTGGCTCCAACGACGATCAGTCCAACAATAATAACGTAGGATTAGGGAAAGCCGCAATGAATAGTAATACCTCAGGAAATTACAATGTTGGCATTGGCTTTCAATCTTTGCTTTTTAATAGTACTGGTGTTAATAATACAGCCGTTGGTACGCAATCGTTATTGGATAATAATGGTGATTTCAATACTGCAATTGGTACATATGCTATTAATAGCAACATTAGTGGAGATAGTAATACTGCAGTTGGTTGGTCAGCATTAAGTTCCACGGTGGATGGAAATGGCAACACAGCAATTGGCAATAATGCAGGTTTTGGAGTTAACGGAAATAGCAGTAATAACATTTTTATTGGCAATCACTCAGGATATAAAGTGCCTGTCGGGAGTAGGTCAGGCTCAATTTTCATCGGTTATTTTGCGGGAAGTAGTGAAACTAATAATAATCGGCTATATATAGAAAACTCCAATGCAGATGAAAACAATGCACTCATCTATGGTGAATTTGACAATAATTTACTTAGAACTAATGGAGAGTTTCAAATTGGAAACCCTTCAGGTACTGGTTATGCCTTACCAACTACGGACGGCACTACTGGCCAAGTAATGACTACTGATGGTGCTGGTAATATAACCTTTGAAGATTTACCAACCTACACCGATACAGACGACCAAAACATACAGAACCTAAGTCTTAATATGAGTAATATTTTAACGATAGATATTGAGAATGGTGATTCTGATACTGTAGACCTTTCTTCATTAGACCAATCTGCCGCAGTTACAGCTAATACCACAGCCATAAATAATCATGTAACCAATGATGCCGATACAGTAATCGGAAATGAGGTCATTACAGCAGCTACACTTAATGGCACAGACTTACAAATCACGGAAGCAGGCAGCACGACAAGTGTTGATTTATCTGCTTTGTCTACTAATGATAGCGATTGGTATGTTCAAACAGGAAGTTCAACTGCCAGTGATATCAACGATGACATTTATACGTTAGGTAACGTTAGTATAGGTCGGACAACTTCCTATGCACATAAATTATATATAGACTCCGGTAGTGACCCAGGGACTTACTTAACAGGATCAGGATTAACAAGTAACTTCACTTTAAGTGTTTTGAATCCCGTAGGTCGCGCAGCTCGATTTCAAACAGGAAACGCTGGTTTTAGTGGTTATCTTTCCTCTAATGTCGCTGTACATGGCATTGCATATGGCACTAATGCTATTGGTGGATTTTTTACCTCATACGATAATGGTGAGGCACTTGTTGGTCAAAGTCAAGGTTCGGGAACGGCCATAGAAGGTTGGGCATACGGCACTGGATTATCTGGTTATTTTCATGGCGGGCAATTGTATGCAGCTAATGGCTTTAGGGCCGAAGGTAATGTTATAATTAACGAAAACGGCTCTCCTATTTCCGATTTTAGGGTAGAAAGTAATGCTGATCCGCATATGTTATTTGTTGATGGTGGCAATAATAAAATCGGTATTGGCAATAGTTTACCGCAAACCGAATTACATATAGATGGTGATGTAAGGGTTGATGACGAATTGCAAATAGGAAACCCAGCAACGACGGGTTATGTGTTTCCAACAACAGATGGTACCGACGGACAAGTGATAACCACTGATGGCGCTGGCACTTTAACATTTCAAAATGCTGCAGTAAATACGGATAACCAACAAATAGACGATTTAGCTCTATCGGGTACAATACTTGGTATTTCGTTACAAAATGATGGTGTTGTCCCTGTATCAGTAGATTTGGCATCTGTAAATACGGACAATCAGCAGATCGATAATTTAGCGTTATCCGGCACAACACTTGGTGTATCGTTACAGAATGACGGTGTTGCACCTGTGACAGTAGATTTGGCGTCCATAAATACCGACAACCAGCAAATCGATAATTTCAGCTTTAACACTACAACCAATGTACTTACTCTTGAAATGGAAGACGATGGACAAGCAGCACAGACTGTAGATTTATCGAGTCTCAATCCAGATAAATCCCTTGCAAGAATCATAATGGGTACAAACCAAACGACGACCGTTGCTGGATGGCAAAAGATAAATTATGACATAGCGGATTTTGATCTTGGTGGAGATTTTAATACCTCAACTGATACTTTTGATGTACCAAACACTGGATACTATCGTATAAATGCTTCATGGAGAAGCGGTTCATCGTCAACCTTAACATCACAATTTGGAATTGCCATTTATGTGAATGGAGCAATACAGAGAGCTAAATCATACGACCATACTGGAAGCGGACTAATCATTAGATCTATCAATAGAGTAATGGATTTAAATGCAGGTGATACAGTAGAAATATACTTAAGCTCGCCATCTGGATTTACTATATCTTCAATTGATATTGCATCGTCATTTGAAATAGAACAAATAAGATAAAAACATAATTGATTGTCTTCAATTATTTTTTGAGCGCAGCTTCGCAATTGCAAAGTTGTATAAACAAAGAAAGCCGAAGTAGGGATCGGCTTTCTTTTTAAAACATCACTAAATATTTATATTATGAAAAGAACACAATTTTTAACATCGTTAAGTGGGTTGGGAGTTTTAGCACTCCTCCCAAAATCTAGCTTTGCCAACAACTTAGCAAAGCCTATTAATAAACTTAAAGCCAAAGTGGTTAAAAGCCATGAAGGTGACATTCTTAACGTCATTGGAGATATCCAAACCCATAAATTGGTCGGTAGTGACACCGATAACCAAATTGTAGAATGGGAAGACAATGTGGAACCGGGAACCGGAATTCCGCCACACATTCATACCAAGGAAGATGAAATCTTTAGAGTCATCAAAGGGCATGTCGAATTTATAATCGATGGAAAAACCATAGTTCTAGAAGCTGGCGACACAGCCTTTGCGCCTAAAAACATTCCACACTCATGGAAAGTCGTGGGTACAGAAAAAGCAAAGATGATTACCAGTGCTTTCCCTTCAGGAATAGAATTAATGTTTAGAGAGCTAGCAAGCTTACCACCTGGACCACCAGATTTTGAAAAAGTAACAAAAATTTGCGGAAGATATGGTATATCATTTGGGTAATAAATGCACATGCACTTATATCTTTCAACCGAGAAAGCCGAAGTAGAGATCGGCTTTCTTTTTTTTTCTGAACTTGTTTCAGAATCTCAAAATACCAACCTTAATTTCATTGCGCTATCTTTCATTTCAAAGTTTAAGTTTTGTAGTTTTATAGACTACTAAATTTATATTTCATGTCAGACCAAAAACGTCTCTTTTTAGTCGATGCCTATGCGTTGATTTTCCGTGGGTATTATGCCTTTATAAAAAATCCAAGAATCAATTCCAAAGGTGAGGACACCTCAGCCATTATGGGCTTTATGAATTCGCTTTTGGATGTTATAAAACGTGAGCGACCAGATCATTTAGCCGTTTGTTTTGATAAAGGAGGCAGCGTAGATCGTGTTGAAATGTTTGAGGAATATAAAGCGAACAGGGATGAAACACCCGAAGGCATCAGAACAGCCATTCCGCATATTTGTAATATTCTCGAAGCCATGCACATTCCAATCATGGTCAAGGAAGGCTTTGAAGCGGACGATGTCATTGGCACACTGTCTCGCCAAGCTGAAAAAGAAGGTTACAAAGTCTTTATGGTAACACCAGACAAGGATTTTGCGCAGTTGGTGACAGACAATATATTTATGTACCGACCTGTTTTTGGTGGAGGTTACGAAACTTGGGGAATTCCTGAGGTTAAGAAAAAATTTGAAGTGGAGTCACCGTTACAGGTCATTGACTTTTTGGGCATGATGGGAGATTCTAGTGATAATATTCCTGGTTTACCTGGAGTGGGTGAAAAAACAGCAAAAAAGTTTATCAACCAATTTGGCAGTATGGAAGGGTTGTTGGCAAACACAGACCAACTCAAAGGTAAAATGAAAGAAAAGGTTGAAGCTAATGCAGAACTGGGCAGGCTTTCTAAAGAACTGGCACGTATTATGCTAGATGTACCTGTTGAGTTTAATGCCAAGGATTTTGAACTCGATCACCCTGACATTGAAAAGGTAAAACAGATTTTTCAAGATTTGGAATTTAGAAGACTTACCGATAACTTCTTAAAAACGTTTACACCTCAAGAAGTTTCAGATTCTAGTTCGAGTGCCTCTTCGACAACAGAAAAAACGCAATCAACCTCTACTCAAACCGTAAAAAAATCAGCTGGTGCTGGGCAGTTTTCGTTGTTTGGTGGTGATGATTCGGATAGTACCGAAGCCAATTCAGAATATACGAGAAGCACCTCTGCAACAACTTCACATTTTTACCAAAGTGTAGCTTCTGGTATGGCGACAAAATTGTTCGTAAAAAACCTAATGAATCAAACTTCAGTATGTTTTGATACAGAAACCACAAGCATCAATCCACTACAAGCAGAATTAGTGGGAATCGCCTTTTCTTGGGAAGCAGGAAAAGGGTTTTATGTACCTTTCCCGGAAGATAAAAACGACGCCCAGGAATTAATTGAAGAACTTAGACCTTTTTTTGAAAATGAAAACATCGAAAAAATCGGTCAGAATTTAAAGTACGACATCAAGGTGCTTGCAAAGTATAATGTTGAAGTTAAAGGCAAACTCTTCGACACCATGTTAGCGCATTATCTTATCAACCCTGATATGCGACACAACATGGATGTGTTGGCAGAAACTTATCTGAACTATACACCTATTTCCATCACAGAGCTTATCGGTAAAAAAGGTAAGAATCAGCTCTCCATGCGAGAAGTGCCTCTAGAAAAACAAACAGAATATGCGGTAGAAGATGCTGATATTACACTTCAACTTAAGGAACATTTTGAAAAGGAATTAGGGGAAGCCAACACTCAAAAATTATTCGACGAGATTGAAGTGCCTCTTTTACGTGTACTTGCCGATATGGAATTGGAAGGCATTAATCTAGACAAGGATTTTTTAAAGTCATTATCTGAACAGCTCGATAAGGACATTGCCAACCTAGAAAAGCAAATTTATGAAGCCGCAGGAGAAGAATTCAATATAGCATCACCAAAACAGTTGGGTGTTATTTTGTTTGAAAAAATGAAATTAGTAGACAAGCCTAAAAAAACCAAAACCGGTCAATATTCAACTGCTGAAGATGTACTGAGTTATTTGGCTAAAGACCATCAGATAATTCAAGATATTCTAGACTATAGAGGCTTATCAAAACTAAAAAGCACTTATGTTGATGCACTTCCGCTGCAGGTTGAAGAATCAACTGGCAGAGTGCACACCGATTATATGCAAACTGTCGCTGCAACTGGGCGCTTGAGTAGCAACAATCCTAATTTACAGAATATTCCAATCCGGACAGAGCGTGGTCGCCAAGTGCGTAAGGCATTTGTACCAAGAAACGAAGATTACACCTTACTAGCAGCGGATTATTCTCAGATTGAGTTGCGGATTATAGCGGCATTAAGTAATGAAGAAACCATGATTGAAGCTTTTAAAAATGGAGAGGATATCCATGCCTCAACAGCTTCTAAGGTTTTTAATGTACCGATAGGTGAAGTTACTCGTGAGCAGCGTAGCAATGCCAAAACAGTCAATTTTGGAATAATTTATGGTGTTTCCGCCTTTGGATTGAGCAATCAAACCGATTTATCTCGAAGTGAATCCAAAGATTTAATTGACACCTATTACGAAACCTATCCAAAATTAAAAGCTTATATCGGCAAGCAAGTAGATTTTGCAAGGGATAATGGTTATGTTCAGACAGTTTTAGGTCGACGTCGTTACCTAAAGGACATTAATTCCCGTAATGCTGTGGTGCGTGGTGCTGCAGAACGTAACGCCGTAAATGCACCGATACAAGGTAGTGCAGCCGATATTATTAAAATTGCCATGATTAATATCCATAAAAAACTTAAGGCATCCGATTACAAATCAAAAATGTTGTTACAGGTTCATGATGAATTGGTTTTTGATATCTACAAGGCTGAGCTAGAAACCATGAAATCCCTTATCAAAACCGAAATGGAAAACGCCTACAAACTAGAAGTTCCGTTGGATGTTGATCTCGATATTGGTGATAATTGGCTGGAGGCGCATTAATTTTTACTGATTATTAGAATCTTTTCGATGGTTGATTTCATATAAGTCAACCATTTTTCTTTTAAAGCAAATACAAATCTGGTCTATTACGTAATTTAAGCTATCATTTAAAATAGTAATATTATGGGAACAAATGACAAGACAAACGATAAGGGAGAAAAGAACGAAACAAGTATAGCAGAGACGGCTATAAATAAAAAAGAAGTCGATGGTCGCGACCTTAACCATCAACGAAAAGACCGTAGAGAAATTCATCAACCTAGAGATAACGCCTAAATTAATTTAAAAATCATGCATAAATCCACAGAATCAGAAAATAAAGATAAACTTATTGAAACTAAAATTATCGAAAAGACAATGGAAGGAGACATAGACAAATCTGATACGGATTCTGAAGAATAAAAATCAACAGTCTTATGGTCATAACAAAAGTATTAGGACTTACCAGCGCACTCACAAAAAGCAAAAAAGCCAAAATAGCAATTCTCGCTATTGAAATTGGCATTATGGCCTATGCACTTCATCAACAAAGGAAAGAAAAGGAAAATAAGCGGCTGAATTCGTAAACTTATTCAATTTTGAAGTAATATTGCAGTCATGTTAAGACTATGAGCATTCTTTCAAAAGACATATCAAAGGCTGTGGCTTTACTAAATGCTGAGGAAATCGTTGCCATACCAACCGAAACGGTTTATGGTTTAGCTGGCAATATTTATAGTGAGAAAGCTATAACGTCTATTTTTGAAACTAAACAGCGTCCCTTTTTTAATCCGTTGATTGTTCATATTCCATCAGTAGATAATTTAGGAGAAATCGTTGACTATATTCCTGAAAAAGCAAAATTATTAGCAGAAACTTTTTGGCCAGGACCACTTACCCTCGTTTTAAAAAAGAAAAACACCATTCCATTATTAATTACAGCTGGTAAAGATACCGTTGCTGTGCGTGTACCCAATCATCCAACAACCTTAAAGCTTTTACGCCAGTTAGATTTTCCTTTGGCCGCACCAAGCGCCAATCCATTTAGTAGTATTAGTCCAACAACCGCTGAGCATGTTGAAACTTATTTTAAGGACAAGATTAAAATGGTATTAGATGGAGGTGCTTGTGCAAGTGGTATAGAGTCCACTATCGTAGGTTTTGAAAATGATGAACCTATCATTTACCGCCTGGGTTCAACAGCCATTGAAGATATTGAGGTCATCGTTGGAAAAATCGAAATAAAGAACAGCAAGGAAATCGCACCTGATGCTCCAGGTATGTTAGAGCGTCATTATGCGCCAAAAACCAAAACCTTGCTTACCGATAATATTATAAATGTTGTAAATGAGCATATGGACAAGCGTATCGGTGTTATCACTTATCGATCTAAAATCGAAAACGCCAATATAAAAGAACAGGTTGTACTTTCTAAATCTGGTGATTTAGCAGAGTCAGCTTCAAAACTTTACGATGCACTGCACCAACTCGATAAGATGCAATTAGATATAATTATTGCCGAAAAATTTCCAGACTTTGGTTTGGGTAAATCCATAAACGATAGGCTTCTTCGCGCCACAAAATGAGCCTAAAAATCATAATTTTGAAATCACTTGATTTTCAGCTTAAAAATATCTTACCCAACGTTTGGTAATCCAATAAGTTATCGTAAATTTGCAAACTCTTTTTTGAAGAGGAATGTTTAATCTTTTGCGCTGTGAAGCGCAATCATAAATCAAATTAGTGTGGATACATTAAGCTACAAAACAGTTTCTGCTAACAAAGCTACCGTTAATAAGGAGTGGGTTTTAGTTGACGCTGAAGGACAAACTTTAGGTCGCTTAGCTTCTAGGGTAGCAATACTTTTAAGAGGAAAGCACAAACCTAACTTTACGCCACACGTTGATTGCGGTGACAATGTTATTGTTGTAAACGCAGAAAAAATCAACTTAACAGGAAACAAGTGGACGGAAAAAAGTTATATCCGTCACACAGGTTATCCAGGTGGTCAAAGAAGCCTGACTGCTACTGAGATGTTTGAGAAAGACCCAACCAGATTGGTAGAAAAGTCAGTAAAAGGAATGTTGCCTAAAAACAAGTTAGGATCACAATTATTCCGTAACCTAACGGTTGTTGCTGGTGCAGAGCACGCTCACGAAGCTCAAAAACCAAAGACAATTAATTTAAAAGACATTAACTAATGGAAGTAATTCACAAAATCGGCCGTAGAAAGACGGCTGTTGCCCGTGTGTACGTTGCCAAAGGAAAAGGTAACATCACGGTGAACAAAAAAGACATGGCGGAATACTTTACTACTGGAACACTTCAGTACAAAGTAAACCAACCAATTGCCATGACTAACAATGATGGCAACTTTGATATTACTGTAAACGTATATGGAGGTGGTATCACCGGCCAGGCGGAAGCGATACGTTTAGGATTATCTCGTGCAATGTGCGAGTTGGATCCTGAAAACAGAGCAATATTAAAGCCAGAAGGTCTATTAACAAGAGATCCAAGAATGGTAGAGCGTAAGAAATTCGGTCAGAAGAAAGCGCGTAAGAAATTCCAGTTCTCTAAACGTTAATATCCAACACAAACAATGTCATGCTGAGCGCAGTCGAAGCATCTATTTAAATTTCTATTGCGCTCAATTGACATTAATTATTTATTGAAAACAACCTGAAACGAGTTCAGGTTAAAAAACCAGTTATTGTTGCCCAAGACGTAAAAATCTGGGTTTAGTTTAGCATCTAAATGGTTAAGGCGAATCACATACTGTGAGAACCACTCAATCATTGCTAATTCAACAGAACGTAAACTATTACAAAAATGGAAAAAGTAGAAGTAAAAGATTTACTTGACGCAGGTGTACACTTCGGTCACCTAACACGTAAGTGGAATCCAAACATGGCACCATACATCTATATGGAGCGCAACGGAATCCACATTATCAACCTTTACAAAACAGCAGCTAAAATTGACGAAACTTGTTCTGCACTGAGTAAAATTGCAGCATCAGGTAAGAAAATTTTATTTGTTGCCACAAAAAAACAAGCTAAAGACATCGTTGCTGAAAAAGCAGGTGCAGTAAACCAACCTTATATTACTGAGCGTTGGCCAGGTGGAATGCTAACAAACTTTGTTACAATCCGTAAAGCTGTTAAGAAAATGTCTTCAATTGATCGTATGAAAAAAGACGGTACTTTTGAGTCATTATCAAAAAGAGAAAAATTACAAATAGACCGTCAACGTGCAAAATTAGAAAAGAACTTAGGTTCAATCTCTGATATGACACGTTTACCAGGTGCTTTATTTGTGGTTGATATCTTAAGAGAGCATATCGCCATAAAAGAAGCTCAAAAGTTGAACATTCCAATCTTTGCGATGGTTGATACTAATTCTGACCCTCGTCAGGTAGATTACGTTATACCATCTAATGATGATGCTTCAAAATCAATAAACAAGATTTTATCTATTGTTTCATCTGCCATAGAGGACGGATTAAACGAAAGAAAAGCAGAAAAAGCAGCTGATAAAGAAGCTAAGGCAAAGCCTGAAGGAAAAAAAGCTAAGAAAGCAGCTGTAAAGGAAGAAGAAGAATAAAATAACATTAAGAAAATATCTAAAAGTCGTTTAATTCTTTTCTTTGGTGAAAATTAATTAATCGACTTTTTAAATTTAAAAACTATGGAAAACACTGTAAAAGTAACAGCAGCAGAAGTAAACAAGCTAAGACAAGCAACTGGTGCTGGTATGATGGATTGTAAGAAAGCTTTAGTCGAGGCTGGTGGCGATTTTGATAAAGCCATTGAAGTATTACGTAAAAAAGGGCAAAAAGTAGCTGAAAAAAGAGCGGACAGAGATTCTTCTGAAGGTGCTGCTGTTGCAAAAATCAATGCAGACAACACCTCTGGTGTAGCTATCGTTTTAGGTTGCGAAACTGATTTCGTTGGTAAAAACGAAAACTTCGTGAAGTTAGCTAACGATTTAGCAGAAGCGGCTATAAACTATAATACAAAGGAAGAATTCTTAGCTGCTGATTTCGGTGGAATGACAGTCGAAGAAAAACTAACTGAACAAACTGGTGTAATCGGTGAAAAATTAGACATCACAGCATTTGAAAAGTTAGAGGCTCCTTATGTTGGTCAATACGTTCACATCAACAAAATTGCTGCTCTAGTAGGTCTATCCGCAAAAGTGGATAATGCTGAAACCTTAGTGAAAGATGTTGCAATGCAGGTAGCTTCAATGGGAGCAACTACTTTATCTTATAAAGATTTTGATCCAGCTTATGTCGCATCAGAAACTGAAGCGCGTATCGCAGCCATTAAAAAAGACAATGAGGAATTAGGACGTCTTGGTAAAACTTTAAAGAACGTACCAGAATACATCTCTAGAGCTCAATTGACAGATGACGCTTTAGCTAAAGCTGAAGAAGCTATGAAGGCTGAATTAAAGGCAGAAGGCAAGCCAGAGCAAATCTGGGATAGAATTTTGCCAGGTAAAATGGAGCGTTACATTTCTGATAATACAACGTTAGATCAAGAACAATGTTTATTGGATCAGAAATTCATCAAAGATGAAAAGCAAACTGTTGCAGAATATGTTAAGTCTTATGGCGACGTAGAAGTTATTGGGTTTAAACGTGCAACTGTAGGATAATTATAATTTTCACTTCAATTATATTAATAGCCTTTCTAATTAGAAAGGCTATTTTTTTTGCTTTTACAGATGCTAATAATTATGTAGCTTTGTTCAACTTTTAAATTCTATCATGAAATATAAAAGAATACTTCTAAAATTATCCGGTGAAGCCTTGATGGGAAACCGTCAATATGGTATAGACCCAGAGCGTTTAGCTGAATACGCAAAAGACATAAAGGAAATTACCGACTTAGGTGTAGAAGTTGCTATAGTAATTGGCGGCGGAAACATTTTTAGAGGTGTCGCTGGAGCCAGTAATGGCATGGATCGTGTGCAAGGAGACCACATGGGTATGTTGGCTACAGTAATAAACGGATTGGCCTTACAAAGTGCTCTTGAAGATACTGGTATTCCTACAAGGCTTCAATCTGCTATAAAAATAAATGAAGTTGCTGAACCTTTTATAAGACGAAAAGCGCTTCGCCATTTAGAGAAAGGTCGTGTTGTAATTTTTGGTGGTGGAACAGGAAATCCTTATTTCACAACAGATTCTGCAGCAGTACTAAGAGCAATTGAAATTGAAGCAGATGTTATTTTAAAAGGTACCAGAGTAGATGGTATTTACAATGCAGATCCCGAAAAAGATAACACAGCTACTAAATTCGACTATATTACTTTTGACGATGTCTTAAGAAAAGGCTTAAAGGTAATGGACACAACAGCTTTTACACTTAGTCAAGAAAATAAATTGCCTATTATTGTTTTTGATATGAACAAAAAAGGTAATCTTTTAAAAGTCGTTTCTGGTGAAACCATAGGAACTGTTGTCAACTTATAAAAATTTGGCTTAACTTTTGATAGCTCTCAATAAAAAATTATAGCATTATGAACGAAGAAATTAAATTTATAATAGACACTGCAAAAGAAGCTATGGATGCTGCTATAAAGCATTTAGAAAAGCAACTCGTTAATATAAGAGCTGGTAAGGCAAGTCCTGCCATGTTAGGAAGTGTAATGGTGGATTACTACGGCTCTCAAACACCACTTAATCAGGTTGCCAATGTAAACACACCAGACGGTAGAACTATTTCAGTACAACCATGGGAAAAAAGTATGCTTCAAGAAATAGAACGTGGTATTATGTTGGCCAATTTGGGTTTCAATCCAATGAACAATGGTGAAATGATTATAATCAATGTGCCTCCGCTAACTGAAGAGCGTAGAAAAGATTTAGCAAAACAAGCTAAAGCTGAAGCTGAAGATGCAAAAATTGGTGTAAGAAATGCACGTAAGGATGCCATGAACGACATTAAAAAAGTTGATGTTTCTGAGGATGTACAGAATAATGCAGAAATAGACGTGCAAGAACTTACCGATTCTTACGTTAAGAGAATAGATAAAATTCTTGATGTTAAGGAAAATGAGATTATGACAGTTTAAAATGGTTTCTTTGTTATCCTGAATTCACTTTTTAGAATCTTATTGATATTATACAAACTGACAATCCTTATTTTTCTGATACTGAAGCCAACTATTTGGCTTCTTTTTAATTAATACAAGCTAAATGTTAAAGCGGTTATTTGTTGTTTTCTTTCTTAGCCTAGCAACAAATAGTTTTGCTCAAAACCCTATTAAAAAAGAAAGGGATTCTGCACAAATAGCTCGGGACTCCATTAAAAAAGCCGAATTTTTAAAGAATATCGGTAATGGCTATTTACCGATTGGTTTTTTTGATTTAGACCTGCGCTACTTAATAAAGTTCAATCAATTTGAAGGTTTTAGAACTGGCTTGGGAGGTATTACCAACAAAAGCTTTTCTGAAAGTTATCGTGTCAATGGCTACTTAGTTTACGGCTTTAAGGATAAGCGTTACAAGTATAGTATTGGAGGTGGTTTTAGAGTTAATGAAGATTCCGATACTTGGATTAATCTTGCTTATACTGATGATTTACAGGAGACAGGAAGTTCAACATTTTTAACTGATAAGCGCTTTTTTACTTTTTTTGAACCACGACTGCTCAATATAGATTTATTCCATAGGCACATTACAAAGTCGATTGGCCTTCAGCATAAAATATCTAATCATCTTTTATCAGAAACGCAATTTGAGACCAGTAAAATAAATCCAACTTACAATTACAGCTTTAATTTAGATAACAGAAGTTATAACACTTTTGATTTAAGCACTGCTAAAATTAGTTTGCAATGGAGCCCATTTAGCAGATTTGAACTAGTTAAAAACAAAGTGCTGGAGATTAGAAATGGCTATCCAAAATTTACATTGCAAGTTACACAAGGGTTTAAATCTGTTTTTGGTAGTGATTTTAACTTTTCTAAGATAGACTTTAGAACTGTTGAGCAGTTTCATCACAAAAATGATGCAATTACCAACATAACACTGGTCGCAGCCATTGCCGGAGGCGAAACTCCGTTAACACACCTCTACCATGCCTACCCAAACAATATTACCAAAGAGACCATCCTTCAACGTTTTTCGGTAGCTGGTCTCAATAGTTTTGAAACCATGTATTTCAATGAGTTTTTTAGTGATAAGTTTTCGACATTACAAATAAAGCATTACTTGAGACCTTTTAGAATTTCTGATCGTTTTAAACCTCAACTAGTACTTATCTCGAGATATGCCTTAGGTGATATGAAAAGTATAAACAGGCACCAAGGCATAACATTCAACACTTTAGAACATCTTTACTCTGAATCTGGTTTTGAAATCAATAAACTACTATTTGGTTTTGGGCTGAGTTTTGCCTATCGGTATGGAGGGTATCATCTTCCTAATTTTGAGGACAATATAGCTTTTAAATTCACCTTCAATATTTCACTTTAACCCAAATTATATTACTGTTAATTCCTTAGCAATTCCTTGGGTTTTTTCTACCTTTGCGGCTCGTTTCTCGCTAATCGGGATTTTATTGATTTTTTATTTCAACTTAATGTTTTAGAACTAGTACCAAACTAGTTGCTATTGTATGTTTAAACTATTAACCATAGGGTTTTGGGAAGCTGTTGCAAGGTTAATTCTTCGCAACAAAATCTTTATTCTCATTACCGTTATAGTAGCGACCGTGTTCTTTAGCATGCAATGGAAACATATGCGCTTTACTAATACTGAAGCTAATATGTTGCCAGACGACCATGAGGTAAATCTTGTCTACAATGATTTTCTGGAAGTTTTTGGAGAGGAAGGCAATCTTATTGTTCTTGGTGTTAAGGATTCTACCTTGTTTTCCGTTCACCAACTTAATGCTTGGAATGAGCTTGCAGAATCCTTAAAGCCTTATGATGAAGTTGAAACTGTAATATCAATAAAAGATCTCCAAAAACTAGTAAAAAATACTGAAAAAGAACAGTTCGATTTAGAGCCATTTATCAAAGATTCTATCACAAGCATAGAACAAATAAATACGCTCCAAGAGGAATTGTTCAAGAAATATCCGTTTTACGACAACTTTCTATTTAATGCCGAAACCAAAACGATCCGCACTGCGGTTTATTTAAACAAAGACATTGTTAACACTTCGGCAAGAAAAGATTTTATATTAAAGGTTCTAGAACCAAAAATAGAGGCTTTTAGAAGCAATACGCAATTGGATGTTAGGGTTTCTGGCATGCCTTATATACGTACTTTAAACTCCCAGAATATCATTGATGAAATTCCTATTTTCATTGGTGCTGCACTTTTTATCACCTCTCTGATTTTCTTTTTGTTTTTCAGGTCGTTTAGGGCCACATTTATTTCGCTAATAGTGGTCTGTGTTGGTGTAATGTGGACCTTTGGGATATTGGGTTTGCTTGGCTACGAAATTACCGTACTCACGGCACTAATTCCTCCATTAATTATCGTCATCGGTATTCCGAACTGTATTTTCTTAATCAATAAGTATCAGCACGAGGTAAGATCGCATGGTAATAAGGTAAAATCGCTTCAGCGTGTTATAACCAAAGTCGGTAATGCAACATTAATGACCAATGTTACCACTGCTTCTGGATTTGCAACATTCATATTAACGGAAAGTAAATTGCTAAAGGAATTTGGTATTGTAGCCTCATTGAGTATCCTTGCCATATTTATATTATGCTTACTCGTGATCCCAATAATCTACACGTTTTTACCTTATCCTAAAGCGAGACATCTAGAGCATCTCAATAAACGCTGGATTGGTGGTTTTGTAGATTGGATGGAACGCATGGTAAAGCATAAAAAAATTACCATATATGTAACTGCGCTCATACTCATTATTGGAAGCATGATCGGTATGAACCAAATACGTATTTCTGGCAGTTTAATTGAAGATATGCCTAAGAATAAACAGTTCTTTAAGGATATTCGTTTTTTTGAAGAAGAGTTTAACGGTATTATGCCACTAGAGATAATGGTAGATACTAAACGTAAAAAAGGGGTTATGAAACTAGCGACCCTAAAACGTATTAATGAGCTCGAAGAACTCATTGAAGAGACTCCAGAGTTATCAAAACCTATTTCAGTAGTTAGCTTAGTAAAATATAGTAAACAAGCTTATTATAACGGTAATCCTAAGTATTATCAATTGCCAACCAGCCAAGAGAACAGTTTTATCCTGTCTTATGCAAAGAACTCATCCTCTGATGTGGATTTGCTTAAAAACTTTGTGGACAGCACAGGTCAATATGCACGTATCACAACATTTATGAAGGATATTGGCACAGATAAGATGGAACGAATTCAAGAGAACCTTCAAAATAAGATTGATAAGCTTTTCCCAGAAGAACGTTACGAAGTCACTATGACTGGTAAGGCATTGGTTTTTCAGAAAGGGACCAAGTATTTGGTAAGAAATCTTGTTATCTCTTTGTCCTTGGCCATATTTTTAATTTCATTATTTATGGCTTATCTATTCCGTTCATTTAGGATGATTATCGTATCACTTATTCCTAATTTATTACCGCTATTGGTTACTGCTGGTTTAATGGGTTTTGTCGGTGTGCCAATTAAACCTTCAACAATCTTGGTGTTTAGTATTGCATTTGGTATTTCTGTGGATGATACCATTCACTTCTTGGCAAAATACAGACAAGAGTTGCAAGCTAATCACTGGAAAATTAGAAAATCGGTCTATGCAGCATTAAGAGAAACGGGAGTAAGTATGTTCTACACGTCCATTGTTTTATTCTTCGGATTCTCGGTATTCACAATCTCAAGTTTTGGTGGTACAGTGGCCTTGGGAGCCTTGGTATCTATAACTTTATTGTTTGCTATGCTTTCTAATTTATTGCTGTTGCCTTCGCTTCTTTTATCATTAGAACGCAACATTGCTAATAAAGAAGTACTGCGTAAGCCTGCGATTGATATTATCCCTTCGGAGGACGAAGACGAGGATCAACAAGAAAATCAACAAGAACAATTATCTTAGCATTTCAAAATAATTAAAAATGACAACAAAAACAGTAGCAGAATTATTATCACAAGAAGTGACATTGCAAGATGTTAGCGTAAAGGGATGGGTTAGAACATTTAGAGCCAATCGTTTTATTGCTCTTAATGACGGTTCTACCTTAAATAATATTCAGTGTGTTGTAGATTTTGAAAATTTTGAAGAAGCGTTATTAAAACGAGTGACGACAGGTGCCGCTTTACATATTACAGGTGAGCTGGTAGAAAGCCAAGGGAAAGGGCAATCCGTTGAAATACAAGTTAAAGAGCTTGAAGTCTTGGGGGATTCTCATCCTGAGGATTACCCTATCCAACCAAAAAAACACACTTTTGAGTTCTTAAGAAAAAATGCGCACCTACGTACTAGGACCAATACATTTAGTGCGGTAATGCGATTGCGTTCATCATTGTCGTTTGCTATACACAAGTATTTTAATGAAAATGGTTTCTACTATATGCACACACCAATAATTACGGGTAGTGATGCAGAAGGTGCTGGAGAAATGTTTAGGGTTACAAATTTAGACCCAAAAAATCCACCACTAACAGAAGAAGGTGAAGTTGATTACAAAGAAGATTTTTTTGGTAAGGAAACCAACCTTACGGTTTCTGGTCAATTAGAAGCTGAAACTTATGCCATGTCCTTAGGTAAAGTGTATACATTTGGACCTACATTTAGAGCCGAAAACTCAAATACATCCCGACATTTAGCAGAATTCTGGATGATTGAGCCAGAAGTTGCTTTTATGGATTTAGCTGGCAATATGGATTTGGCTGAGGACTTTATGAAATACGTTTTAAGCTATGTCCTTGAGCACAATAAAGAAGATTTAGAATTTTTAGATAAGCGTTTGAAAGACGAAGAAAAGAAACTGCCACAAGCAGAGCGTAGTCCTATGGATTTAATCGACAAAATTAAGTTTGTAGTAGATAACAATTTTAAGCGCGTAAGTTATACTGAGGCTATCGATATACTCAGAAACAGTAAGCCCAACAAGAAAAAGAAATTTAAATACATCATTGAAGAATGGGGAGCGGATTTACAATCCGAGCACGAGCGTTTCTTAGTGGAGAAACATTTTAAGTGTCCTGTAATATTATTCGATTACCCTGCCAATATAAAGGCATTTTATATGCGTTTGAATGAAGATGGAAAAACGGTTAGAGCCATGGATATTTTATTCCCAGGTATTGGTGAAATGGTCGGTGGATCGCAACGTGAGGAACGATTAGAAGTTTTAAAGGAAAAAATGAAAGCGTTAGACATCCCTGAAGAAGAGTTGTGGTGGTATTTAGATTTACGTAAATATGGCACTGCTGTACATTCAGGATTTGGGTTAGGCTTTGAACGCTTAGTTATGTTTGCTACTGGTATGGGCAATATTAGGGATGTTATTCCATATCCACGCACGCCTCAAAATGCTGAATTTTAAGAAATATACCTAAGGCAGAAGTTTAAATTTCTTTGGAGTAGAATCCTAATAGGTTTTTCTTATTTTTATATACATCAATAAAACACTATGGCCCTAAAGCAATATTTACAATTTAAACTTTCACAAAAGCTGTCGCCACAGCAGATTCAACTGATGAAGTTGATTCAGTTACCTACGCAAGCTTTTGAGCAGCGCTTAAAACAAGAGTTGGAAGAAAACCCTGCTTTAGACACAGGCAAGGAGTCTGATACTTCTGAAGACACTTTTGATGAATTTGATAATACTGATGATTATAACGACAACGACACTATTGAAGCAGAGGATATTAATGTAGATGAATATTTAAGTGATGATGAAATACCCGACTATCGCACACAAGCCAATAACTACAGCTCTGATGACGAAGAAAAAAGTGTTCCTTATGCAGCTGGGACTTCTTTTACACAGCATTTAATAAATCAACTGAATACCTTTAGGTTATCAGAACAAGAAGAGGAAATTGCTTATTTTTTGGTAGGTAGTGTGGACGAAAGCGGTTATATACGTCGTTCATTATCCGACATCACGGATGATTTAGCCTTTACGCAAAATATTTATACATCCGAGGAAGAAATTGAAAAGGTTCTTAAGATTGTACATCGATTAGACCCAGCAGGTGTTGGTGCGAGAAACCTTCAAGAATGTTTAAGTATTCAATTGAGTAGAAAGGAACAACATCCAGATGTTGAATTAGCTTCGGCAATAATTGATAAAGCCTTTGAACAGTTTACCAAAAAGCACTATAAAAAGTTGATGCAAAAATTCAGCATTAACGAAGAACAGCTAAAGGATGCCATCGAAGAAATTGAACGACTTAATCCTAAACCAGGCGGTTCTTATGCAGGTAATAATAAAATTGTTGAGCACATTGTACCAGATTTTGCCATTAAGATTGTTGACGGAGAACTCGAATTGACCTTAAATGGAAGGAATGCACCTGAACTGCATGTATCTCGAGAATACAACAATATGCTCAAAGGATACAAGGATAGCAAGGAAAAATCCAAGGCGCAAAAAGATGCCGTAATGTTCATTAAGCAAAAGCTCGACGCAGCAAAATGGTTTATTGAAGCTGTAAGACAACGTCAACAGACACTTTTTGTAACCATGAGTGCCATTATGAATTACCAAAAAGAATATTTTTTAACTGGTGATGAGCGCAAGCTTCGTCCTATGATTCTAAAAGATATTGCTGATGAGATAGAAATGGATGTTTCGACCATTTCTAGAGTGGCAAACAGTAAATATGTAGATACACCGTATGGCACTAAACTTATTAAAGAATTCTTTTCCGAATCCATGACCAATGCTGATGGTGAAGAAGTTTCAACACGTGAAATCAAAAAAATACTCGAAACGGTTATAGAAAAAGAGAACAAAAAGAAGCCGCTTACCGACGAAGCTTTATCCAAAATACTCAAAGAAAAAGGGTATCCTATTGCTAGGCGTACAGTGGCTAAGTATAGAGAACAGTTAGATATTCCTGTGGCACGACTTAGAAAAGAATTATAGAAACTCAGTATTTGGATGAAAGATTTTATTCTAAAAAGTATCTCGTTTGTTTTTCATCCATTGATAATGCCACTTCTGGGAGTTATGTTTTATTTTCACAAAACACCACGTTATATCCCAGAACCCTTAAGAAATGCCAAGATTTTTTCAATTGTCATTCTTACAATTATTCTTCCCATTCTGCTTTTCTTTTTGCTGAAAACTATTAACAAGGTAGATACCATATACCTTAAAAGCACTAAAGAACGCATAATACCCTTGTTTATTAATTGTATAATCATTGCGCTTATTTTAATGCGAGTGTTAACCTCTAATGAGATTATTGAGCTCTACTACTTTTTTTTAGGTATTTTATGCTCTACGATGGCTTGCTTGATTATGGCTTTTTTTAAAGTAAAGGCAAGCATACACATGATTGCTGCTTCAGGATTTTTTATGTTCGCAATTGCTATTGGCATCCATTACCAAATTAATATTAATGGTACCATTGCCTTGATGATGATTATACTAGGCGCTATCGCCACATCTCGTTTGCATGCAAAAGCCCATGATAACCAAGAGTTGCTTATAGGTTTGTTCACAGGACTGTTTCCTCAATTAGTTTTTATGAATTATTGGCTATAGTATGTAGAACATCAATCCTATTTTTAAGGATTTCATGTCTATGGATTGCCCATCTATCTTTGCTGAGTCATCAAAAATTGAGTTAAGACCATAGTACACATGAAAATTCCACGTACCATAACCCACACTCAATGTTAAGCCATACTGAAGTTTATTGAAGTCATCGAGGTTTGATAATTGTTCGTTACCGTTATCACTCTTGTATTTAGTGGAATTATAAAACAAATAACCCACCTTAAAACCCGAATATATTCGCCAAAAACTATATTCAGTTGGTGTTGAGGTTCGCCATCTAAACTCTAGTGGTACTTCCAACAAATAGGTGGTAAATTTATTCTTTGAGACATTGACCTCACTTTCGTTAATGATATTATAAGTGATATCATCGGCTGATTCTAATATGGCAATATTTTGATTGTATGAATTAGAGGACAGTCCCAAGCCTAACCCAATGGCAACGTTCCTTCTCTCATTAATTGGCATATCTCTAATAAAACCCAAATGAAAACCTGAAGAAAAGCCGTTTTGACTCGCACCGTCAGGTTTAAGGTTTAAAAGATTATAGGTTACAGAAACATAAAACTGATCTTCTCTGTAATTTTTATAGAGTTCAAATTTGTCTGATGTATCTTCTTTGTTTTGGCCGATACCAAAACAACTCAATAAAACTGTTAAAAGCAGTAGGATATGTTTCATAAGTTAAAACTACAAAATCTTTAAATGACTTAAAATAAAAAACGCCCTGATTACTCAGAGCGTTTCCATATAAAATTAAGATTTATTATTCTTGGGTTTCTACATTTGTAATGTACATTACCTTAAGCGTATTAGCTTTTCTAAGTTCTTGCTTAATGTCAGATACCAAACCTGCATGTGTATCTTTATCAACCTTTAGCCCAACCACAAATTTAGGTTGTAGTTCTTCAACTAATTCTGCTTGAGCTTGCAAAACACTAGGTTTAACTTGATCTACGTCTATAAAGGCATCATTAAACTGAATACGTGGCTCTTCACCAAATTGCTTGAACTGAGGACTAGGTTTACCTGCGTAGATAAAAGCTGTTCTATCTTTCTTAAGTTTCTCTACCTGGTCAGCACTTGGTAAGATATTTTGTATCATTAAGCTACTGTCTCTCATTACTGTTGCTACCATGAAAAAGAAAAGCAACATAAATACAATATCAGGTAGGGAAGCCGTTGAAATTGCCGGCAAATCACCTTGTTTTCCTTTTTTAAATTTTGACATAATTGTTACTTTTTAACTTTGATCTGGTTCTGCTTCAGACAACTTAAGAGGGAATAACTTTTTAATAGTTTCAATTTGCTCATTAAGCTTTTCGTCCTTACTGAATTGATTTTTCTCCTTTTCCTCCAACATAGACTGAAAACTTCTATTGTACAAACGTTGCGCTTCTCTTTCCCTTAGGAAATTGTATGCGGCTACAAGCTCGTTCTGTACTTCAATGTATTTCTCATAAGAAGTTTCCCTGTCATGCTTCATAGAGATAATCGCCTTGTCGGGATGGTCAGAAGATGCTTCGTCTCTTTTCCCTTTACAATAAGTACAACTTTCTCCTGCCGCATTCGTTCCTCCACCATTATCTAAAAAATCTATTGCCGCTTGTCTTAGGTCTTTTAATTCCATTAGCTCATCTTCTACAAGCAATTGGTTTTGACGGTTAACAAGTACGGTAAACAAATTCTTCTGCTTAATAATTGGTGGCTCTACTTCCGTATCATCAATAGGTGGCAAACTTCTTAATAGTCCTTTGTCTTTTTCGATAGTTGTTGTTACCAAGAAAAAGATAAGTAGTAAGAAGGCAATGTCAGCCATTGAGCCTGCGTTTACTTCTGGTGCCGATCTCTTTGCCATACTATATTATTTACTGATTATTTTTTTAACTCCAGAGAAAATCATTGCCAATGCAGCAATAACAATCAATATATAAAATGCTGTTAAACCAGCTCCTACCATTTGTGATTGTGCGCTAGTTGCTACTCCATCTTGCAAAGCATACTCTCTAGTATCACCTCCAGCTGAAATATAAGCTATAATCAATATCGCAGCAAAGGCTCCTACTCCTATTAACGTATTTTTTAATCCTGAAGTATTTGTAAAAAGGTTTTTCAATACAAAAACCACTACAAAAACTAAAACCAGAACCAATATGATATAGGCAACATAGGCCATAGGATCTACAAGAGCTGCCTCTTCACCAGATTTTATTGCATCATCACCTGCAGCAATGATTCTAACCAGGAATACTATCCCAGCCAAACTCAATAGTGCAGCAATTATTTTTAATATTTTGTGCATAATAATTTTTTATTTTTTGTGTCTTACTAACATATCCATCAACGTAATTGATGCATCTTCCATATCGTTTACTATACTATCAATTTTTGCAATAATGTAGTTATAGAAAATCTGAAGAATAATTGCTACAATAAGACCGAATACCGTTGTTAAAAGTGCTACTTTAATACCACCAGCAACTAAGGACGGTTGCATATCACCAGCTGCTTCAATTTTATCAAATGCTTGAATCATACCTATTACAGTACCCATGAAACCAAGCATTGGCGCTAATGCGATAAATAATGAAATCCAAGATACATTCTTTTCTAACTGTCCCATCTGTACACCACCATAGGCAACAACAGCTTTTTCAGCAGCATCAAGATCCTCGTCCGCTCTATCCAAACCTTGATAGAAGATAGAGGCAACAGGTCCTTTTGTATTTCTGCAAACTTCCTTGGCAGCTTCAATACCACCAGACTCTAATGCATCCTCTACGTTTTGGGTTAATTTCTTAGTATTTGTTGTAGAAAGGTTTAAAAAGATAATTCTCTCAATAGCAATCGCTAATCCAAGAATTAAACATAATAGTACAATACCCATAAACCCTGGGCCACCTTCAATAAAACGCTTCTTTAATTCTTGATGGAAACTCAAGTTTTCATCCGCAGTTTCAGTTACGTCTTGAGTTACGCTTGTTACAGTTGCTGTTGTAGTAGCTAACGTCGTTGCATTAGCGCTAACAGTTCCGACAGCCATTAAACATGTAATGGCAAGGATAGAAAATAATCTTTTCATTGTTCTTAATTCTTAATTTTATTAGTTAAAGTGTTAAAGATAAAAAAAATAATGTAACAATTGCTTAAAATCTATGCAGAGAGGAAGGGATTCGAACCCTCGATACCCTTTTGGGGTATACACACTTTCCAGGCGTGCGCCTTCGACCACTCGGCCACCTCTCTATATATATTTTGTTATAGTTACGGTGTGCCAAATAACAAAAAAAAAACTAGACACTAAAATTTGAGCCGTTAATTTTAGGTCATTTCACCTCTTAAAGGTGTTTCAAATGTTTTTTGAAATTCTGATTGCCCAATATTCTCACCCAAAAGGTACATTAACTTGGTGATCGCAGCTTCTGTGGTTATATCTTTTCCAGAGATCACTCCTATTGATTTTAATTGCGAGCTGGTTTCGTATTGTCCCATGGTCACACTTCCACCAGCGCATTGTGTTACATTAATAATATGTAACCCTTTTGATATCGCTTTTTTAAGTAAGTCAATAAACCAAGGCTCTGTGGTTGCATTGCCAGAGCCGTATGTTTCAAGAACTAGCCCCTCTATTAGATTACTTGTTAGCACAGCTTCTAATATTGGTCTAGAAATTCCCGGAAACAATTTGAGAATCGCTACGTTAGTATTCATTTTTGTCCGCACTACCAAATCCTCGTTAGATTGTGATCGCCACAAGAACTCTTCGTTAATGTTAAGGTGTACTCCAGATTCTGCCAGGTGTGGATAATTTAGAGACTCAAAGGCCTCAAAATGTTCTGCATTTATTTTAGTTGTTCTGTTACCTCTGTATAATTTGTACTCAAAATAAAGACCAACTTCTCTAATCGCTGGCAAACCTTTTATTTGTAATGATGCTATCTGTATAGAAGTAATTAAGTTTTCCTTTGCGTCTGTTCTTAAATCACCAATGGGCAATTGCGATCCTGTAAAAATTACTGGTTTAGACAGGTTTTCTAACATAAAGCTCAATGCCGAAGCCGAATAGCTCATGGTATCACTTCCGTGAAGCACTACAAAGCCATCAAAGTCATGATAATTTGACTCGATTATTTGTGCAATATCAGCCCAGTACTTTGGATTCATATTAGAGGAATCTATGGGCTCTCTAAAAGAAGTAGTCTCAATCTCACAGTCCAATAAACGAAGTTCAGGTATCCTTGTAAGGATATTATTAAAATCGAAAGCTCTCAATGCACCAGTATCAGCATCTTTAATCATCCCGATTGTGCCACCTGTGTATATTAAAAGAATTTTTGGTTTTTTCATGGGTTAAATACCAAATACGTGTTTAGAATTTTCTGTTGTGATCTTTGCAATCTCTTCCTTGCTTATGCCGTAAAGTTCGGATAATTTTTCCAATACCTTATTTATATAAGAACTTTCGTTTCGTTTTCCTCTATAGGGCTTCGGTGCTAGATAAGGGGAGTCCGTTTCTAGAACAATATGTTTTAGATCTATTTCACTTATAAATTGGTCTATTTTTCCGTTCTTAAATGTTACCACTCCTCCTATACCCAATTTCATATTATACGAGATGGCCTGCTCCGCTTGTTCTTTGGTACCCGTGAAACAATGAAAGATCCCAAATAAATCTTCGGCTTTCTCCTCTTCCAATACTTTAAAGATTTCATCAAATGATTCTCTGCAATGTATGACTATAGGAAGTTTATAATGTTTTGCCAAATTAATCTGATGCCTAAACGCTTCTATCTGAATATCTAGAGTTGTCTTGTCCCAATAGAGATCAATCCCTATTTCACCAACGGCATAAAATTTCCTTTTCGAAAGCATTTCCTCAACATGTTTCAACTCTTCCCTAAAGTTATCTTTTACATGGGTTGGATGCAAACCCATCATCAAAAATATGTTTTCAAGAAAATCCTTTTCCAATTGCAACATAGCATCTGTATAAGTGGAATCTATTGCTGGAATAAAAAACCGTTCTACGCCCATGTCAATAGCCCGCTGAATCATTTCTATTCTATCCTCATCAAAGGCTTCACTATATAAGTGCGTGTGTGTATCTGTTATAATCATTTGGCAAAAATAATTGTTTAAGTGTATTATATTTACCAAAAATCTAAAAATGGAGACGCTAAAGGATTTTCTGTTACAAAAAGGCTATTCAAGAATAAAGCTAAAACTCACTAAAACCAATCATTTTGAAATGAAGGCTTCAATCAATGGAGTAAAAGGTCGTTTTATTCTAGACACAGGCGCTTCAAGTAGCTGTGTTGGTTTTGAAGCCATTGAGCGCTTCAATTTAAAAGTCAAGGATTCTGAAATAAAAGCTGTGGGAGCTGGTGCATCTGATATGCTAACCCAAATTTCTAAATCCAATAACCTTAAAATAGGAAAATGGAAAAAATCTAGAGTTGCTCTTATTCTATTCAACTTATCACATGTAAATAATGGATTGATAAACCATAATGCAGACCCCGTTGATGGTATTATAGGAGCTGATGTACTTAAAAAGGGCAAAGCAATTATAGATTATGAAAAAAAGTACCTGTATTTAAAATTGAAAGAAATTTCAAAGCCTAAAGATTCTTAGTATCTTTAAGTTTTTGTAGTTGAATAATAGCAAAATGAGCCCAACCATCATAATTGCAGATGACCACCCTTTAGTGTTAAAAGGGTTAAAAGAATACTTGTTTGAAAAAGAATACAATGTACTTGCCAGTGCCAAAAACGGTAAAGAAGCCCTTACCCTCATAAAAGCGCATTCGCCAGATATTGCCATATTAGATATTAAAATGCCCTTTTACTCTGGCCTACAAATTGCGGAGAAATGTAAAGAAGGTGAACTGGATACCAAAATTGTACTAATAACCTTTGAAAAAGATGAAAAAATTTATAACAAGGCAAAGGCACTAGGCATATATGGTTATGTTTTAAAAGAATTTGCTTTAGAAGAAATTGAAAACTGTATTACCTCCGTAACAAACGACAAGCCTTATTTTAGCCCAGAGCTTATTGACTATATTGAGGTCAATAGAACTCCAGAAGAATTAAAAATCTTAACAAAAACCGAAATTAAAATTGTTAGGCTCATTGCTCAGAATATGACAGGAGTAGAAATAGCCGATACACTTTTTGTATCTGCAAGGACTGTAGAAAAGCACAAAAGTAATATCATAAAGAAATTAAAACTACCTAGTAAACAAAATAGTCTTCTTATTTGGGCAAAGGAAAACTCTGAGTATCTCTAAATTTTTTTGAAAAATACGTAAAGTTACGTATAGTATTGTATTATAAAAATTGGGACCTTTACATTGTTATTAATAAGGGTTAATAACGAGCTATTAATTAGTTCTTAGGGGATTATTTTAAGCCTTGGACGTAGGTTCAAGGCTTTTTTCTTTAAATAATCCCAATATTAAAAAATACGTAAAGTTACGTATAGTATTGTTTTATAATTATTTGCAATTTTACATCAGCTATTAATCAATGCCTCAGATTTTAAATTACAAAAGGCTCTGAATTAGTTTTTGGTTCAGAGCTTTTTAAAAAAACAGAACACTATGGAAGTCATGAAAGATAATACAACAAAAAGGGACAGGATATTTATGATACTACTTATCATAAGTTCTATTATAGTAATCTCAGCCAATGTAGCTGTTAATTTTTTTAGTTAATTTTAGTTAGTTGCTCTTGTTAGTTAGGGGTAAAAAAAAGCGCAGTTTCAATAAAATTGCGCTTTTTGTCTTTGTAGTACTTTTCAATCTACATCTCTAATGCCTTTTTTACGTCATTATTCATTAATAATTCCGTAGGGTTTTCCAAAGCTTCCTTCACAGCAACTAAAAAGCCAACGGACTCTTTTCCATCAATAATTCTATGGTCATAAGATAATGCTACATACATAATTGGTCTAATCTCAACCTTCCCGTCTATAGCTACAGGACGCTCAACAATATTATGCATTCCTAAAATACCACTTTGAGGTGGATTGATAATTGGTGTGGACAGCATACTTCCAAATACGCCACCATTGGAGATGGTGAATGTGCCTCCTGTCATTTCATCTACTGTTATTTGTCCGTCTCTTGCTCGTATTGCTAATCGCTTAACTTCAGATTCTACACCTCTAAATGTTAAGTTTTCTGCATTTCTAATTACAGGCACCATCAATCCTTTAGGTCCCGAAACTGCAATACTTATGTCACAGAAATCATACGAAATCATTTCCTTAGCATCAATCATAGAATTAACTGCCGGATACATCTTTAGTGCTCTAACTACAGCTAAGGTAAAGAAACTCATAAACCCAAGACTCACGCCGTGTTTTGCCTTAAAGTCTTCCTTGTATTGTTTCCGCAAATCAAAAATCGGTGACATGTCGACCTCATTAAAAGTGGTTAACATAGCCGTAGTATTCTTAGCTTCTACTAAACGTTCTGCAACCTTGCGTCGCAACATTGACATTTTACTACGTGACGACCCTCTACTTCCACCAGAAGGTGTTCCCATTGAAGGTGTTGCCTTAACAGCATCATCTTTAGTAATGCGTCCGTCTTTCCCTGTACCAGAAACTGATTTAGCATCTATTCCCTTTTCATCTAAAATTTTCTTAGCAGCAGGACTTGGAGTGCCAGATGCATATGTTTTGTTAGCAGGGTTAGGTGCTTTTTCGCCTGTATCTGGTGTTTGCTCTTGCTCCTTTTTAAGTTCTTCTGCTACATTTTCATCGTTACCTCCTTCATCACCACCTTTATAGGTTGTTGTAGCATCAGCTTTAGGTTCTGCACTGGTATCTATTAGACACACTACTGCTCCTACTGCAACAGCATCACCCTCTTCTGCCTTTAGGGTAATTGTCCCGCTCGCTTCGGCAGGAAGCTCCAAGGTTGCTTTGTCACTATCTACCTCAGCTATGGCTTGGTCTTTCTCTACATAATCCCCATCTTCAACTAACCATTCCGCTATTTCTACTTCGGTAATCGATTCGCCTGGTGAAGGCACTTTCATTTCTAAAATCATGCTCTATTATTTTAAGCTCTAATTTGAGTTGTATTAATTCTTTGTTCTTTGGTTGTTTTTGTTCTTGTCAAAAACATAATCTATAACTTGTTGATGCCTAATCTTTGATCGCACAGAACTACCTGCAGCTGGTGCTCCATAAGGTCTTCTTGTCGCTGCCCTCCAGTTTTTGGCATCTTCAAAATGCATTAACATATGGCTGTAAGCACCCATGTTCCTAGGTTCTTCCTGAGCCCAAACAATATCATCGGCATTTTTGTATTTTTTTAATGTGTCTTCTATAGCTTTACTTGGAAGTGGGAATAGTTGTTCAATTCTCACTAAAGCAACATCTTCTCTATTCAACTCCTCTCTTTTCTCCAGCAAATCATAATAGAACTTACCTGTAACAAAAACCAGTGTTTTAACCTTATCTGTTTTAACGCCTTCATCGTCAATTAACAATTGAAAACTTCCATTTGCAAATTCATCAACTGTAGAAACCACTTTAGGGTGACGCAACAGACTTTTTGGTGTGAATACAATTAAAGGTTTTCTAAAATTAGCTTTCATCTGTCTGCGCAGCAAATGAAACATATTTGCCGGAGTTGTGCAGTCTGCAACAAACATATTGTCTTTAGCGCATAATTGTAAATAGCGTTCCATACGTGCAGAAGAATGCTCTGCTCCTTGTCCTTCGTATCCATGTGGCAGTAACAACACCAATCCATTTGGTGTCTTCCATTTATCTTCGCCCGAAGAAATATATTGGTCTATCATTATTTGGGCTCCATTACTGAAATCCCCAAACTGTGCTTCCCAAATGGTCAATGTATTGGGACTTGCCATAGCATAACCATAATCGAAACCTACAACACCGTACTCGGACAATAATGAGTTGTAAATATTGAATTGTCCTTGATCTTCTGAAACGTTCTTTAATAAAATTATTTCTTCTTCACTATCTTCAACTTTAACTACGGCATGACGGTGTGAAAAAGTACCACGCTCTACATCCTGACCCGAAATCCTAACATTAAACCCTTCAGTTAGTAGTGAGCCATAAGCTAGATGTTCTGCCATTGCCCAATCTAGTTTATCTTCGTCAAACATAGTTTGTCTAGATTCCAGAAGTCGCTGAATCTTCCTAATGAATTTTTTGTCATCAGGTAGATTAGAAATCACTTTTGTGACGTCAGCTAACAGCTTTTTAGAAACCGTAGTATCTACAGGTTTCATCATTTCAATTTCGTCCACACGAACAAAACCTTTCCACTCTTCTTGCATAAAAGCGGTGATTTCTGTCTTGTCTTCTTTTCGAGAATCTTCAAGATTTTCTTCTAACTGTTTTTTGTACCTCTCTTCTATATATTTTACATAACCTTCATCCACAACACCTTCTTCAATAAGTTTAGCTGCATAAATGTCTTTCGGGTTTTTATGCTTGGCTATAGCTTTGTATAATAATGGTTGAGTAAATTTAGGTTCATCACCCTCATTGTGTCCATATTTTCTATAACCCAATAGGTCGATGAAGACATCGCGCTTAAACTTCATTCTAAAGTGCAACGCAAAAAGAGCAGCATGTACCACAGCTTCAGCATCGTCTGCATTGACATGAAGGACAGGTGACAAAGTAACTTTACCAACGTCCGTACAATATGTACTTGAACGTCCGTCTAAATAATTAGTTGTAAATCCTATTTGGTTGTTAACCACAATATGGATTGTACCGTTGGTTTTGTAGCCATCTAGCTTAGCCATTTGTACCACTTCGTAAACCAACCCTTGTCCTGCAATTGCAGCATCTCCATGTACAACTATAGGAAGCACTTGCGAAGCATCCTCAATTTCGTTTTTATCTTGTTTGGCTCTCGCTATACCTTGCACTACTGCACCTACTGTTTCTAAATGTGAAGGGTTTGGTGCAATATTTAAGTTTATTTTTTTCTCATTATAGGTTTCTCGATTACTGGTCCACCCTAAGTGGTACTTTACATCTCCATCAAAAATTTCATCTTCATAATCCTTTCCATCAAACTCACTGAATATATCCTTAGCTGATTTGCCAAAAATATTTGTAAGGGTACTCAGTCGACCGCGATGTGCCATACCCATAACAAACTCTTTTACTCCTTCATCTGCAGCTTTTTCAATAATCGCGTCCACTGCAGGAATAAGTGACTCATTACCTTCGAGCGAAAAACGTTTTTGACCAACATATTTTGTATGAAGAAACGATTCGAACGTTACGGCTTGATTTAATTTTTTTAGAATGTATTTTTTCTCATCCGCAGTAAAATTACTGTGGTTGTCGTTTACGTTGAGCTTATTCTGAATCCATTCAATCTCCTCTGGCTTTCTAATGTACATGTATTCCACACCTATAGAATCGCAGTAGATACGTTCTAAATGGTCTATAATGTTTTGTAGCGAAGCTGTTTCTAGCCCAATGATTTCACCAGCGGAAAACACCGTTTGTAAGTCGGACTTTGACAAACCAAAGTTTTCAATCTCTAAGGTTGGTGCATATTTGCGTCTTGCCCTAACCGGATTAGTTTTAGTAAACAAATGCCCTCTGCTTCTGTAACCATCAATTAGCTTAACAACTTGAAATTCTTTTTGAAGTTGCTCTGGTATCTGAGTAGAAACACCTTCTACAATTTCACCATCCATTCCGTAGTTTTCAGAACCAAAATCGTAGCCCTGAAAAAAGGCACGCCAACTAGGTTCTACAGAATCAGGATTTTTTAGGTATTGGTCATACAAATCAGCAAAATAAGCCGTATGTGCTGCGTTGAGAAAGGAATATTTATCCATTATTTTTACGAGACGTTGTCGTTTCAACAAAATTTCTTCAAAAATACAATTTTTAGTAGATATACTAACGGTTTTATTATATTTATAACAATTTAGATTTTAGAATTATGAAGATGGCAAAAATTAGAATAATCATTAATAAAAAAGCAATTATTTGTAGTGCCTCAATGTATTTTTTTGTCTTTTGTGCAAATGCTCAAAACAATAATGATAATAATAGTTTTTGGAAAAATGTACAATTTGGTGGAGGTGTTGGACTCAACTTTGGAGATGGTTTTTTTAGTGGTGCATTAGCTCCAGCGGCCTTGTACAGGCACAACACCTATGTTTCTACAGGTATTGGACTTAATTTTCAATACAGCTCTCAACGCGATGTATTTAAATCTACCGTTGTTGGTGGTAGTATCATTGGGTTGTTTAACCCTTACCGAGAACTTCAACTCTCAACAGAATTCGAGCAGCTTTATGTAAACCGAGATTTTGACGAACAGTTTGTTGCTTATGCTGACGATAGCTATTGGTATCCTGCGCTGTTTATAGGTGCTGGTTACCGAAGTGGTAATATAACATTCGGCATTAGATACGATGTGCTTTATGACAAAGAAAAAAGCATACAAAATCAGGCCTGGATGCCATTTGTGAGGTTTTGGTTTTGACTTCAACAAGCTCAGCCACCAAAAAAATAGATAATCGCTAGAGTCCGAAGTACTAGAATATACCTTTCAAGAAAACTTAAATTTATACCACACCTTTTGCCACTCGCGTTGTAAAATTAAAAACGTAACATCTTCTGAGAGTTTTACCAAGTCCTCACCATCAAGCGTACGTATCTTATTTTCTGAAACATCAATTTGATAAAGCAAGTTGAGATAATCTGAAAATTTATTTTGAATAAGATAATAAACCTTTTCCTGCAAGACCAACTTTAAACTTGTTGGCAGTGTTTCTTCATCAAATTCTAAATCTACATTGGCCAAGAGCAAGTCTTTATTTAATTGTACCACTAACTTTTTATAAAGCGTTAGCTTATTGGATTCAGCTATTAAATCATCAAAATTTGTCGGTAGCACCATTATGTGTTTCTGTTCATTAGTTGCTCACCAAATAGTCTAAGCAATTGCTTTTTCTCTTCTGAAATATCCAGGGTATTTAAAATCCCAAAGGCCTTTTCTGTATAATCTTCTACGGCAATTTGAGTGGCTTCAGCAGCACCTGAAGCTTTAAATACAGTCTTAACCTCATTAACTTTAACGTCATTAGACAAAGCGTTGTTATTTATAAAATCGAATAACCTTGCTTTATCTGTCTCTGAGCCAAGTTCTAATGTCTTTAGATAGAGATAGGTCTTTTTATGCTCTAGAATATCACCTCCAACTTGTTTGCCAAACGTTTCAGGATTACCAAAGGCATCTAAATAATCATCTTGAAGCTGAAAAGCGATACCTAAATTCCGCCCAAAATCATAGATTGCATTTTGGTCTTTTACTGAGGCTTTAGCAACAATGGCTCCCATTTTCATAGCGGCTCCTACTAAAACAGCGGTTTTGTACTCTATCATTTTAAGGTATTGTGGTATGGTGACATCGTTTCTTGTTTCAAAATCAATATCATATTGTTGCCCTTCGCAAACTTCTAAAGCTGTTTTGCTAAATAGCTTGGCTAAAGCTTGAAAAGTTTCAGGGTCATAATTCTCAAACAATTGATACGCCAATATCAGCATGGCATCTCCTGAGAGAATGCCTGTGTTTAAGTCCCATTTTTCGTGAACCGTTTTTTTACCTCTTCTAAGTGGAGCATCGTCCATGATATCATCGTGTACCAAAGAAAAATTATGAAACACTTCTACGGAAAGTGCAGCATCCATGGCTTTTTTAGCTTCACCTCCAAAAACCTCTGTAGTCATTAGAGTTAAAACAGGCCTTAGCCTTTTACCACCCAACTTCAGGATGTAATTGATAGGTTGATATAGGTTATTTGGCTCTTTAACTGTTGAGAAACCCTCTAAATAGGCCAAGAAAGATTTCTGATACTGTTCTATCTGTTGCATAGGGCAAAAATAATGCTTTATAGATATTTTAAACTAATGTTATCATTGTTAAAAAAACATTAAAACTTTGGAAACTTTTTTTGTTTTTAAAGTTTCCTATCGTAGATTTGCACCCTATTATGAGAGAAAAAATTATTCAAAAGTCATCCGAATTGTTTCTTACACTTGGTTTTAAGAGTGTAACCATGGACGATATTGCCAATGAAATGGGAATATCGAAAAAAACAATTTACGTGCATTTCCCAAATAAAACAAAATTGGTAGAGGCAACGACCCTACATTTGTTCGAAACCATTTCTTGTGGCATTGACAGTATTTGTGAACTTCAAAAAAACCCTATTGAGGAAATTTTTGACATTAAGCAATTTGTAATGGAGCATCTAAAAAACGAAAAGTCTTCACCTCAATATCAATTAAAAAAATATTACCCCAAAATTTTTGCTACACTAAAATCCAAACAATTTGAAGTGATGCAAGAATGTGTTGCTGACAACCTAAAGCGTGGATTAGAACAAGGACTATACAGGGAAAACTTAAATATTGATTTTATCTCTAGAATCTACTTTAGCGGTATGGTAACTTTAAAAGATCAAGAATTATTCCCTCTAAAAACGTTCTCCATGAACACATTAATGGAATATTATTTAGAATATCATTTAAGAGGTATTTGTACCTCAGAAGGGGTTAAAGTTCTCAACCAATTTATATCAAAAAACCAATCATAACATCAATGAAAAAACTTTCAATTTTTCTATTATTCATATACTTTAATTTAGGGTTTTCGCAAGATGTACCTACAAGTTTTACACTACAGGAAGCCATTGATTATGCTCTAGAAAATAATAGACAAGCAAAGAATGCGGCTCGAGATATCGAAGCAGCAAAACAGCAAAAATGGGAAACCACAGCAACGGGTTTGCCACAGTTAGATGCAAATATTAGCTATCAAAATAACTTAAAACAGCAAATATCCTTAGTACCGGCTGAATTTTTCGGAGGCCAACCAGGTGAATTTCAAGAAGTCATTTTTGGTGTTCAGCACAATGTTAATGCCACTGCAACTTTAAACCAACTTTTATTTGATGGCTCATACCTTGTTGGGTTGCAGTCTGCAAAGGTGTTTTTAGAAATATCTAAAAATGCTAAAACAAAAACTGATCTCGAAATCCGAAAAGCCGTGATTAATGCCTATGGTAACGTATTACTTTCTGAAGAAAGTGCAAAAATACTTGAGAACAACGTTGCTATACTTCAAAAGAACCTAGATGAAACCACTAAAATTTATGAAAACGGGTTGGAAGAACAAGAAAGTGTTGAGCAACTTCAAATTACATTATCCAACCTTAAAAGCAATCTTAATAACGCTGTTAGATTAAGAGATATAGCGCTTCAGTTATTCAATATAACATTAGGTATCGATTACAATGCCAACACATCACTTGAAGATTCCCTAGAGGATTTGGCTTTGAAAAACATATCATTGGACATGTTAACCCTAGAAAATGATGTTACCTCAACTGTAGACTACCGCATTGCCGAAAATGACAAAAAATCAAAAGAATTGCTGCTTAAATTAGAGAAATCTAAAGCATTACCAACACTTAGCGCCTATTTAAATGGCGGATATCTTGGCTTTAGTGATGAGTTTACATTTTTAGATAACGACCAAAACTGGGCTGGGTTTTCAACTTTAGGGTTTAATCTCAACATCCCTATTTTCAGTTCAGGAAAACGAAGTGCTGCTACTCAACGCGCTGAGATTAACTTAGAAAAAGCCGAGGACGATCTCACGGAAACGGAACAACGTCTAAACCTTGAGATTCAGACCGCAAAGAGTAACTACAAATTCGCAACTGAAGACTATTACAACAAAAAGCAAAACCTAGAATTGGCTGAACGTATTGAAAATAAAAATCAAACAAAGTTCTTCGAAGGGATCGCTTCGAGTTTTGAGCTAAGACAAGCACAAACACAACTGTATTCCGCACAGCAAGAATTATTACAGGCTATGCTAGATGTAGTCAATACCAAAGCCGAACTAGAAACGATTACAAACAACATATCAGATAACTAATCAATCCAAAAACACGATAACATGAAACATATTACTTCCATTATAATCATCGCTTTTCTCTTAACAGCGTGTGGTGGAGAACAAAAGAAAAATTCTGTTGAGAATGTATTAGAGAGCAATAATATTGAAACCATCAGAAAAAAGCGTGGTGAACTCGTTAGCGAGCAACAAGCCATAAACGAAAAAATAAAGCTTCTCGATGAAAAGTTAAAATCTATTGATACGGTAAAACACGTTCCACTTATCACCACATTTACCGCCAAAACGGAAAAATTCGAGCATGTACTAGAGCTTCAAGGTAACGTAACCACAAAAGATCTTTTGGTTATTACACCAGAGTACAATGGTATCTTAACAAATGTGTATGTAAAAGAAGGGCAAAAAGTTAGCAAAGGGCAGTTACTTGCTAAAATTGATGATGGAGGATTGAGCCAACAGGTTGCACAACTTCAAATACAAGCAGATTTAGCAAAGACAACCTACGAACGTCAAAAGCGATTGTGGGACCAGAACATAGGTAGTGAAATTCAGTTTTTACAAGCTAAATCAAACTACGAGTCTCAACAAGAAGCTGTAAATCAGTTACAGCAACAAATCGCTAAAACTTCAGTTAGGGCACCATTTTCGGGTACAATAGATGACGTTATTACTGAAGAAGGAAGTGTGGTTGCCGCAGGCACATCTCCTTTAATGCGCATTGTTAATCTAGACAACATGTACATAGAGGTTGAAGTACCAGAAAGTTATGTCTCTAATGTTGTAAAGGGTAAAAAAGTAGAGGTCGATATACCTGTGTTAGGTGAGACAATTAACACAAAAATTCGACAAGCTAGTGACTTTATCAATCCTGCAAATAGAACTTTTAAAGCAGAGATTGATGTCCCTAATAAAGACAAAAACATTAAACCAAACCTTACCGCTCGCTTAAAAATTAATGATTACACCAATGAAAATGCCATATTAATTCCTCAGAGTGTTATTTCAGAAAATGCCGAAGGCGAACAATATGTATATATCGTAACTGATAAAAATGAAGAAGGTATAGGTACGGTAAAACGCCTAATTATTGAAACAGGAAGAACTCAAGGTGATGTTATAGAAGTGACAAAAAACCTCGAAAAAGGTGCGGAAATTGTAAAGGAAGGTGCTCGTAGCGTAAAAGATGGACAATCCGTTGAAGTAATCAACTATAAAGAAGAAAATAATGGCTAATAAGAAAAAGAAAAATACCGAAAAAGAATTTGGGTTCTCATCGTGGGCTATTAATAATAAAACCACGATGTATGTTCTTATTGCTGTCTTTTTCTACTTAGGGGTTACTGCTTTTTTTAGTATGCCTAGAGAGAACTTTCCAGAAGTAAATGAAACCAAAATCTATGTGAGTACAGTTTTCCCAGGAAACACTGCTGAAGATATAGAGAAGTTAATCACAGATCCTTTAGAGGACAAGCTCAATATTGTAAGTAATAAAGTAGAAATTACATCAACATCTCAAGAAGACTACTCAATGATAATTGTTGAGTTTGATGAAAACATAACTGTTGAGCAAGCTAAACAGAAAGTTAAAGACGAAATTGACAGCGAAACCTCAAGTGAAGATTGGCCAACTTTTAATGGTGCCAAGGTAGAACCAGATGTTTTCGAATTGAGTCTTTCGGAGGAAATGCCAATACTAAACATTAATATCTCTGGTGATTACCCTGTTGAAAAGCTTAAGGATTATGCAGAATACCTTCAAGATGAAATTGAAGATTTGCAAGAGATCAAAAAAGCTGATATCAGAGGTGCTCAAGAAAAAGAGGTCGAAGTCGCAGTAGATATTTATAAAATGATGGCTGCAAAAGTTACATTCAGTGATATTCTTGGTGCAATTAGCCAAGGAAACGTAACGCAGTCTGCGGGTAACTTAAAAGCCAGTGGGCAACGTCGTACCATCAGGATTATTGGTGAAATTGAGTCACCTTCAGAATTAGAGAACTTTGTCGTAAAATCAGAAAACGGCAATGCCATTTACCTTAAAGATGTTGCTTCGGTTTCGTTTAAGGAAGAGGACAAAACTACTTTCGCCAGAAAGTCTGGTGAACCTGTAGTCATGTTGGATGTAAAAAAGCGCGCAGGAAAAAATATGGTTGCGGCAGCTGAGCAAATTCAAGTTATTGTTAAAGACGCGATTGACAATGTGTTTCCTCAAGATCTTGAAGTGTCTATCACTAACGATCAATCTTCGGTAACCATAGGTCAGGTTGATGATTTGGTAAATAATATCATCTTTGGTGTTATCTTGGTTGTTACCGTTTTAATGTTCTTTTTAGGCTTTAAAAACGCCTTGTTCGTTGGTTTTGCCATACCAATGTCCATGTTTATGTCACTAATGATTTTGAGCATAATTGGTTATAGCTTAAACACTATGGTGCTCTTCGCCTTAATTATGGGACTCGGTATGCTCGTGGATAACGGCATTGTGGTTGTTGAAAACGTCTATAGACTTATGGAAGAAGAGGGCATGAGTAGAATCGAAGCTGCAAAAAGAGGTATCGGAGAAATTGCATTCCCAATTATTATTTCAACATTAACAACAGTTGCTGCCTTTGTTCCATTGGGGCTTTGGCCCGGAATTATGGGGGAATTTATGAAAATTCTACCTATAACATTATCAATTGTGCTTGGCTCTTCATTGTTTGTTGCTATATTCTTCAACTCCGTTTTGGTATCTCGTTACATGACAATCGAAGACAAGGATATGCCTTTAAAGCAAATTATTAAGACCACTTCAATTGTAGCGGCAATAGGTTTACTCATCTTATTATTTGGTGGAGAATATAGAGGTTTGGGTACCATTATGATTTTTACAGCTATAATGATGTGGGCTTACCGCTGGTTTATTAGGAAATGGGCAAATAATTTTCAAAACAAGTCTTTAGTAAAGCTTGAAAATTGGTATGAGCGCCAACTGCGTAAAGCACTATCTAAAAGAAAGCCATACATTTTAAGTATTGGTACATTTTTGCTACTAATTGCTGCTTTTGTGGCTTTTGGTATTTCGCTTGGTACACAACGCACAAAGGTTGAGTTTTTTCCCGACAACAAGCCAAACCAAATTATTGTTTACATAGAATACCCAGAAGGTACGGCCATTGAGAAAACAAATGCCATTACCAAAAAAATTGAAAAACGTGTATTTGATGTTATTAACCAAGATAAATACATGGACGATGGTAGAAACTTCTTGGTAGAAAGTGCTGTTTCCCAAGTAGGTGAAGGTGCCGGAAATCCTCAAACCGAAGGTGGTTCTACAGCAGAAATGCCGCATAAAGCCAAGATAACAGCCTCAATGAGAGAGTACAAATACCGTCGTGGAGAAGACAGTGAGCTTTTACGACAAAAAGTGCAAGAAGCTTTAGTAGGTATTTATCCTGGAGTTCTTATTTCCGTAGAAAAGGACGCCAATGGACCGCCTGCTGGCGCACCAATTAATATTGAAATTGAAGGTGATGATTATAACGAACTCATTGCTACCGCAGAAAATATGCGCGAGTTTATCAACTCAAGAAATGTTGCTGGTATTGATGAGCTCAAGATAGATGTAAACAAAGACAAACCAACCATGTTGGTTGAAATTGACAGGGAAAAAGCTGGCGAATTAGGTGTAAGCGCTAAACAAATTGGTGACCAATTGCGCAACTCAATCTTTGGGTCAAAAGCTGGCATTTACAAAGAAGATGGTGACGATTTCGACATCTATGTAAGGTTTAATGAAGCAAACAGATATAATACTAGTGCCTTGTTTAATCAAAACATAACTTTTAGGGATAATACAGGACAAATTAAGGAAATACCTTTATCTGCCGTTGCAAAGCAAAAAAACAACTCTGGTTTCAGCGCCATAAAGCACAAAGAAACAAAACGTGTGGTTACCGTGTATTCTGCATTAGCACCTGGATATACTGATGCCGGAGCTATTGTAGCGCAAATTCAGAATGAAATGAAAAGCTTTGAAGGTTTGCCAGATAACATTAAGATTGATTACACGGGTCAAATAGAAGAACAGAACAAACAGATGGCTTTTCTTATGGGAGCATTCTTTACGGGACTTGGTTTAATCTTTTTTATCCTCATATTTCAATTCAATTCCGTGTCTAAACCTACCATTATTATGCTAGCGATATTTTTGAGTTTTATTGGTGTATTTGGTGGTATCGTAATTTCTGGAAGTGCGTTTGTAATTATGATGACCATGGTAGGTATTATTTCTCTTGCTGGAATTGTAGTGAACAATGGAGTAGTGCTTCTAGATTATGCACAGCTTTTAATAGACCGTAAGAAAAATGAGCTAAATGTAGATGATGACGAATACCTAACAAAAGAAGATCTCTTTGAAAGTATCGTTAAAGCGGGTAAAGCACGTTTAAGACCCGTAATATTAACTGCTATTACAACTATTCTAGGCTTAATTCCATTGGCAATTGGTCTTAACATCAACTTCTTCACCTTGGCTTCAGAATTCGATGCCAACATCTACATGGGTGGTGACAACGTTGTGTTTTGGGGACCATTAGCCTGGACCGTTATCTATGGCCTTTTAATCGCTACATTCTTGACCTTAATTGTTGTACCTATTCTCTTTTATTTAAGTGTTAGGCTAAAAATGTGGATGAATAAAGACAGAGTGGCTAGGACAACAGAACAACTTCAGCCTCAAGAAGTTTTTAATATGGATAAAAGAATTGAAGAGCAATTTTAATAATTGATGTAAAACGTCAAAAAAAACGATAAAACCTTTTAGAGAATTAGTAAAGGTTTGGTTAATAGCCACAAGCCTCAACAATTGTTGAGGCTTTTTTATATAATTATTCTATAAGTTGCTTAAATTTGCACGATTAAAATTTCAGTATGTATAGAAGTCATAATTGTGGTGAGTTAAGAGCTGCGCATAGTAATACAGAAGTTACACTTTCTGGTTGGGTACAAGGAGTAAGGGACAAAGGGTTTATGGTCTATGTAGATTTGCGAGATCGATATGGTATTACCCAACTCTATTTTGATGAGAAGCAATCTTCTAAAGATTTAATGGAAAAAGCCCAGAAATTAGGACGCGAATTTGTAATTCAAGTTAAGGGTAAAGTTCAAGAACGCGCATCAAAAAACCCAAACATACCAACTGGTGATATTGAGGTCTTGGTTTCAGAAATAACCATATTAAACAAAGCATTACTTCCCCCTTTTACTATTGAAGACAAGACCGATGGTGGCGATGACTTACGCATGAAATATCGCTATTTGGATATTCGACGCAAACCTGTAAGGGAAAATTTAATCTTTAGGCACAAAGTAACCCAAGCCGTAAGAAATTATTTGTCTAACGATGGCTTTATTGAAGTTGAAACACCCTATTTAATTAAATCTACACCTGAAGGTGCTCGTGATTTTGTTGTACCTTCACGTATGAACGAAGGGCAATTCTACGCCCTACCACAATCACCTCAAACCTTTAAGCAATTGCTTATGGTTGGTGGCATGGATAAGTACTTTCAGATTGTAAAGTGTTTTAGGGATGAAGATTTGCGTGCCGATAGACAACCTGAATTCACACAAATAGATTGTGAAATGGCGTTTGTAGAACAAGAAGATATTTTAAATACGTTTGAAGGCTTAACACGTCACTTGCTAAAAGAAATAAATGGTGTTGACGTTGAGAAATTCCCCAGAATGCTATACGATGATGCTATGCGTTTGTATGGAAACGACAAACCAGACATTAGATTTGGAATGGAGTTTGGCGAGTTAAACGAGGTAGCACAGCACAAAGATTTCAATGTGTTCAATTCTTCCGAATTGGTAGTTGGTATTGCCGTACCAGACGGAAATGCATACACCAGAAAAGAAATAGATAAACTTATTGATTGGGTAAAGCGTCCACAAGTTGGTGCTTTAGGCATGGTGTATTGTCGTTGTAACGAAGATGGCACTTTTAAATCTTCAGTAGATAAATTCTACGATCAAGACGATTTGGCAAAATGGGCTGAAGTTACAAATGCTGAACCAGGTGATTTAATCTGTGTCCTTTCTGGAGAAACTAATAAGGTAAGAGCGCAATTAAGTGCTTTACGTATGGAATTGGCAGAACGTTTAGGCTTACGTAAACCAGACGAATTTGCACCACTTTGGGTCATGGACTTCCCGCTGTTGGAATGGGACGAAGAGACTGAGCGTTACCACGCCATGCACCATCCGTTTACATCTCCAAAACCAGGACAACTAGAATTATTGGATTCTAAACCGGGCGAAGTTAAGGCCAATGCTTACGACTTGGTATTGAATGGAAATGAAATTGGAGGAGGTTCAATTCGTATCCATGATAAAGCTACACAAGCCATAATGTTAAAGCATCTTGGTTTCTCTGACAAAGAAGCCAGAGCACAGTTTGGCTTCTTAATGGATGCTTTTGAATATGGTGCACCACCACACGGAGGTATTGCTTTTGGATTGGATAGATTGGTTGCCATTTTAGGTGGACAAGAAACCATAAGGGATTTTATTGCCTTCCCAAAAAACAATTCAGGTAGAGATGTAATGATTGATGCACCTGCACCAATTGATGATGAACAATTGCAGGAACTCAATTTAAAATTGAATTTATAGATTATAGATGCTTTGTCATTCCTGCGAAGGCAGGAATCCACATAAAAGTGAAAAAGATAATTAGTATAGATTCCTGCCTTCGCAGGAATGACAGTTATTTTTATTAGCTTTAAACTATGCCAACGAAATCAAGCATCAATTTGAAACAAAAAGAGCTTATACAAGACTGGTTTAATAAATGGGAAAAAGGAGATTTTCTAAATTTACCTTTGACAGATAATTTCACCCATACCAGTCCGTTTGGCACTATTAAAGGAAAGCAAAAATATCTAAATCTTGTTAATGCCAATAAAGACAAATTTCTTGGTCATCAATTTGAAATTCACGATAAACTTTACAATACAGAACATGCTTGTGTACGTTATACAACCAAGCAAAATGACGGTTTCTCTTTGGATGTAAGTGAATGGTTTTATTTTAAGGATGATTTAATTGATGCTATTGTGAGTTATTATCATATTGGAGAAATTCGTGAAGAACGGCAACTTTCAAACGGTTAAATTTACATATGCATAAAACCCTAAGAGGCCATAAATATGCCAAATAAATCAAAACTTCTTAAACGATTACTGATTCTTAGATATAAATTTATCTCAGAAAAGAATTTTATTTTTCTTTTAAGTTTGGTCATCGGTTTACTTTCTGGCATTGTCTCGGTTACCATAAAGAATATTACATTTACCATAGAAGCTATTTTAGAAAAAGGTATAATTCTATCACAGAACAGCATCTATTTTATCCTGCCAATTATCGGCCTTTTCTTAGTATATCTTTTTGTAAAATATGTTTCAAAAAAACCAAGCGGACATGCTATTCCTTCAATCTTGTACTCCCTTTCAAAAAGAGATGGGATACTTGAGAAAAAGAACATCTATTTTCCACTTATTACGGCACCACTGACAGCTGGTTTTGGTGGTTCAGTAGGTTTGTTAGGCCCAGCCATACTATCTGCTTCTGCTATTAGCTCTAACTTAGGAAGGTTTCTTCATATCAATAGAAAAACACGAAGTCTTTTAATAGGCTGTGCTGCTGCAGGAGCTATTGCATCCATTTTTAAGTCGCCCATAGCTGCGATTATTTTTGCTATTGAGGTATTTAGTTTAGACTTAACCTTTGCATCGTTATTACCACTTTTAATTGCTTCTGTTTCATCAGTAATAACCTCATATTTTTTTCTGGGTGACAGTGTGCTTTTCAACTTTAATGTATCTGAAAAGTTTTTGATCAAAGACACTCTATTTTATATTATCCTTGGTATAGGAACTGGAATTGCTTCCATTTATTTTTCTAAAATTTATTTTGGGATTACTTCTTTTTTTAACCGTTTTAAATCCGCGAAACAAAAGCTGATATTTGGAGGTTTGGCTATTGGTGTTATGCTATTTTTTATTCCTCCGCTCTATGGTGAAGGTTTCGGGTTTATAAACGACCTTATGCTTGGCAATGATATTAAAGCTTTGGGTAACACACCATTTGACAAGCATTTGGATAACATCTGGATTGTCATCGGATTACTATTTGGAATCACACTTTTTAAAGCAATTGCTATGACAACAACTTTTGCTGCAGGTGGTACAGGTGGAATTATAATCCCAACGTTAGTAATGGGAAGTGCTCTAGGAAATGTAGTAGCGAAAGTTATCAATAACTGTGGACTCGGTTTCTCTGTGTCCGAAGCTAATTTCACATTAATTGGTATGGCTGGTCTAATCGCTGGTGTACTGCATGCTCCATTGACCGCAATATTTTTAATTGCAGAAATTACCGGTGGGTATGAGTTGTTTGTACCTTTAATGATTACAGCGTCAATGTCTTTTATTATTAACAAGAATGGATTGGATCATACTATTTACACCAAAGAGCTTATTGAAAAAGGAGCTTTGTTGACACAAGATAAGGACAAGAATGTGCTCATTTTAATGAAGCTAGATTCTGTTATTGAACAAGATTTTGTTCAATTGCACCCTGAAATGACTTTGGGAGAAATGTTGAAAAACGGCGTTTCAAAATCCAGTAGAAATTTATTTCCCGTCACGGATTCTAATGGTGGCTTTGTGGGTATTATATTGTTGGACGATATTAGATCTGTAATGTTTGACCAATCGCTATATCAATCTACAACGGTTGAAACCTTTATGCACCAAGCACCAGAGTATATCATATACGAACAAGATTCTATGCAAGATGTTATGCAGAAGTTTCAAGATTCTCGAGCATGGAACTTGCCAGTAATAAAAGACAATAAATATTACGGATTTGTTTCAAAATCTAAACTGCTTACGGCCTATCGAAGCGAATTGATTAACTTTACATCATAATAAGCCCTATATTATGAAACTTATACACATCATTACACTAATTGCCTTTATCGGTTCCATAGCCAGTATTATTTGTGGCTTTTTCTTAGATGTGGACTACGCTCAAAAACTAATTGGATTTGGTGTTCTGGGATTGTTTTTAGTGGTTTTCCCTCTATTTTCTTACTACCGATGGAAGGGAAAAGACGTTAAAGATTATATGCTTACAAAGGAAAATCTAGATAAAATGAGAGAAAATCAAAAGAAAAATAAGATTTGATTTTCTGAATAAATCTGATTTAAAAAATTTAACAAACCCTTTACTGACGGTATTTTAAAGCAACAAACAGACCAATTAATTAACTGGTTAATCTTCAGCACAATAGCTTCAATACAAAATAAAACGATTTATTAACCTTGCGCATTGGTTAATGCATTACCTTTGCACTTTAATTTTTATTTATTTTTTATGACTGGAACAGTTAAATTTTTCAATGATTCAAAAGGATTTGGATTCATTACCAACGAAGAAACAGGAAAAGACATCTTTGTACACGTATCAAACCTTAATGGTGTAGAATTACGTGAAGGTGATCAAGTAGAGTACACAGAAGAAGAAGGAAGAAAAGGTATGGTAGCTGCAAACGTACAGGTACTATAATAAGTATATATCTTACAAGTTTCAACGCTCAACCTTTGGTTGGGCGTTTTTTTTGCCTTCAATTCAAATTACGCTTTTCAATAAAAAATCGCTTTAATAATTCTGAAGCATCATCAGCAAGAACACCACTAACAACCTTAGTCTTGGGATGTAACTTAGTTCCTAAAGTCTTAAAGCCTCGTTCTACATCAGAAGCTCCGTAAACTATTTTTGAAATTTGGCTCCAGTACAATGCACCAGCACACATTTGGCATGGCTCTAAGGTGACATAAAGTGTACACTCCGTTAGGTATTTTCCACCTAAAAAATTAGCAGCAGATGTTATGGCCTGCATTTCGGCATGTGCCGTAACATCATTGAGCAACTCCGTAAGATTATGTGTTCTTGCAATAATTCTATCCTTTACAACAATTATCGCACCTACAGGGATCTCTCCTTTTTCATAAGCAACTTCAGCTTCCTGAAGTGCTTTGCGCATAAAATAAGTGTCGTCAAAAGGATTTATCATTATTACCTCGACATTAGTTCTTTATAATTTTTTCCACAAAATTAAAGTTATCGCTTGTAATCGATAAGATATACATACCATCTTGAAGGTTAGCCGTAGATACAGAAAGCGTCTCAAAAAGTTCTCTTTCAACATTTAAAACCACTCTTCCGTTTAAATCCGTAAGTTTAATTTTAACGTTACCTAAACTAACTTTAGTAGAAATAGTCAATTTATCTTTTGTAGGATTAGGGAATACTTGCAAGGTGTTTACAGCAAACTCATCAACACTTAAACTTGTACAATTAGCTAAAGAAGGGTCTGAACTTGGAGGCACACTAAAATCTTCTATCTGATCTGTTCTCGATGTTGAGAGCCCTTGTGAAGCGTTAACACCTAGTCCTCTTCTGGCAAAAACTTCCCAAATAAGACATTGATCCTGTCCTCCCATAGCAGTATCTGCAGCTAGTAACGCATCTCTTCCATCCACAAATCCAGGTTGGCAAGGTTGAAGTTTTAGACCGTCCAAGACCAGTTGCATTACTTTATTATTTCCGCCGTTACCATTGTATAAATCTGGATCAAAACCATACTTATCTACATAAGCCCATGTCAGATCCCAAAGTACTGTCGCCCAAACAAATCCTACTCCATGTGGCACAGATAAACCTGTATTGTTGGTGATACCATAAGTAAAACCATTTATTGCAAAATCTGGGCTGTAACGTGCAGGTCTTATACCTCCTCCAGTTGTCGGTTGGCTTACCGCAAAAGTACCCACGCCTCTAGCATCGTCTTCTGTGTCAGTAGCTTTCATGGTAACCATAAGACCAAACCAGTCTGACCAGCCTTCACCCATTTGCTCTTCGTTAAATAGACAACCTGCAGCTGATGGTCCACCGGTTAATCTTGTAGAAATACCGTGACCGTATTCATGTGCTACGATTCCATTATCAAAATCACCATCGACAAAATACGGTCCATTATTAACCAAAGTCGCCGACAAAGTTTGACCTCCTGATAAAGCAGAAATAATAGCCTCACCATCTGCTTGGCCGACCATAATAGAAGGAATGGTTACTTGATTACCAACGGCACCTGCACCCATTGTTATTGTCCCTCCAGGTTCATTATTAACTACTATTGCAGCAATTGCGCCTGCATTTTCTACAGCACGAACCTTGAAACCAAACTCGCACGTACCTCTTCTTATAACTGCTATGTTGCCATTTAATCCGGCCGTATTTATTAGAGGATCACAAGCATCATTTGTATCTGGTGTACCATCAGTGGCTAATGATAAATTAGCGGTTATTGGTGTTGTGGAAAGTGATTCCCCAAACCCTGCTTCGCTTCCGTCATAATCACCAGCCACAGTTCCGTTGTTTACGGTTAAAGGTTCGTTGAGAGGTCCAGCAGGAGTCCATAAAAACATTGTCATGCTCGGATTTTGTCCATCTGGTGGTGTACCGAAAGTTGCATTGTTTTGCCCACTTCCGTCTTGAGCATCTGCATTGACGCTATCACTTCCTACTCCTAAAGTTGTATAGTTTGTTTCCTGAAAATTACCAGCCGCTTCATCAAAACCATAATGATACCATATATCGTGCATCATATTGTTTGTATAGAACAGATTAGTAATAGACACATCTTCATAATTCTCTGGTGGTTGATTGATATCTAGCGGGAAATCGAAATTTAAAGCTGTTGTCCCATCAGGTGAAAAACCTACTGTAAAAGGGAGCCCATCTCTATCTTCTTGTGCCCAAACATTATTCCCTCTTGTTATCGTATGGTCAGCACCTAAAATTCCATCGTCATCATGCCAACCAAGTGGTGAAGCCAATATACTTGCGGGATTTGTTACTATTTGTCTAGGTCCATGATTTGGGCTTTCTACAGGAAGTGCAAAAACATTATATCTAGAGCCATCAACTAAAACCGATGGAGAAGAAACATTGACCTTATTGAAAAAATCAAATGATTCGGATACCTTATTGTGAGTATGCGGTCTTTCAAAATTACAGTTAAGCACAAGGTTATCTACCTCAATTATCTCATTGGTATTGGCATCAATTCTGGCACTGTACCAATGGGTATTGTCATTTGCATAAACAACTACATCCCAAGCTAGTTTTAACTGATCCCCAACGCTAACATATACTAACTCTGCCGAGATTTCTCTGGTAGAAATATTTCCATTCGAAAATTTGTAAACATGTCCCTCCTTTGATAGCTGAATAAGGTTTTGTGGAGTCCCTAACTGAAAATGATTAGCCAGACTCTCTATTGCAGCGGTAGGTGTTTGGGAAGCCATACTAGTGTTAATCATGCTCGAAATAGCTTTATGGAATCTATTTGAAAAATAAAACACCTCACTATTTTTTATCGCAACACTCGATATAGCATTATAGATCCTGATATTTTGATAGGTCTGGTTTATATAAACGTGTGTGATTTCAGTACTTTCAGAATAATACGCATTATTGATTGCTAAGTCAGCAAAATCATCGCTTTGTAAACCAAATCTGGCCTTGTTATTTTTTAGGTAATCGGTAATTAAATTTTCCTGGTTAGAGGTTGTTAGGTTGTTTTGTCCGAATACAAACGAAACAGACATTATAAAACAAAAAAGTCCTAAGGACAGGTATTTTTTTATCATAGCAATTATGTGATGGTTAAGCTGTAAGTCGGAAAAAATCCTTTTTACATACAAATTATTCTTGTGGGCCAAAAATAAGGAATCGTTAAGGATAATTAAAAACTTTTATAAATAACGAAAAAATTCGGCAAGAAATTTGAGGTTTTAATGGAAAGCCATTAATTATGAAACCTAACTATTCAATTTCTATTCCAAAGCCCTGTCATGAAGATTGGTCTAAAATGACCCGAAATGAAAAGGGTCGATTTTGTCAATCTTGCTCTAAAACCGTTGTGGATTTTACAAAGATGAATCCAGACGATATTCAAGATTACTTACATAACAACAAAGACCAACGCATTTGTGGTCATATAAAGCAAAGTCAACTCGATAGCATCAACTTAAGAATTCCTGAAGCTTTAATTCATCAAAATCAGAGTTTTCATCGTTTGTTTCTGTTGGCTCTTTTAATTTCTATGGGAATGACATTGTTTAGTTGTGAAGATGAAAATGGACAAAAAAAGGAAATTGAAAGCATAGAAGTTCTAGAAACTAAGACAAAAGTTATTGATACGTTACTCAACGACAATGAGAAAAAAGAGATACAGCAAGATTCTCTTATCAAAAAAGACAAATCTTCAAAAACTGAAATAAAGGATCCTCAAGTTGAAGGTATGATGATTATTGAAACTGTAGGAGATATTGTGGTAAAACCAAGTGACACAATTGATGTTGACCCAAATGACATTGAATCTTTGGAAGGTGAATTATCAATTCAATGCAATAATTTCAATGAAAATGACAATGTCGTTTTTGGACTTATTGTCATTGAGCAACCACCAGAATTCTTAGATACGCCTAAACAATTAACTAATAAAGAAAAGAAAGCGTATCTCACAGAACGCATACAAGAAATCGTAAAGGAAAACTTTAATCAAAATATTGGAGACAGTACTGGTTTAAAAGGTAAACAAAGAATTTTTACACAATTTAAAATTAACGAAACTGGAGAAGTAGAAAACATAAAAGTAAGAGCTCCTCATCCTCTTTTTGAAGCAGAAGCCAAACGCGTTATAAGTTTATTACCAAAATTTAAACCAGGAAATCAAAGAGGCAAGGCAATTTCTATGGTCTATAATCTGCCTATAACTTTTGTAATTGAAGACTAGAAAATCTCGTATTTTTGCTAAGTGCAAAAGCCACTTTTAAAACATATCAACTTACCTGAAGACTTACGTCAACTCAAAGCTGAGGATTTATCCCAAGTAGCTAAAGAATTACGTGAGTTTATCATTAATGTTGTGGCTACAAAAGAAGGACATTTGGGAGCAAGTTTAGGAGTCGTTGAGTTAACTATTGCACTGCACTATGTCTTTAATACTCCCGAAGACTTGTTGGTCTGGGATGTAGGTCACCAAGCTTATGGTCATAAAATATTAACAGGAAGAAAAGCTATTTTTGATACCAACAGACAATTAAACGGTATCAGTGGATTCCCAAAACGGAGTGAAAGTGAATATGATGCTTATGGAGTTGGTCATTCTTCCACATCAATTTCAGCAACTTTGGGTATGGCAATAGCTTCACAACTCAAAGGGGAAAATAGACATCATATTGCAGTGATCGGAGATGCTTCCATTGCAAGCGGAATGGCTTTTGAAGGTCTCAACCATGCAGGAGTAACTGATGCAAACTTATTGGTGATTTTAAATGATAATGCCATTGGCATAGACCCGAGTGTAGGTGCTCTAAAACAATACTTAACCAACGTAAAAAAAGGTACAGAGAAACAAGACAATATTTTTGAAGCTTTGAATTTCGAATATTCAGGCCCTATCGATGGACATGATTTGCCTTTGCTAATTTCAGAATTAGAACGATTGAAATCTGTAAAGGGCCCAAAGTTTTTGCATGTTATAACAACTAAAGGCAGAGGTCTAAAACAGGCTGAAGAGGATCAGGTGAAATACCATGCACCTGGTAAGTTTAATGCGAAAACTGGTGAGCTTCACCCTAAATCCTCTAACAATCAGCAGCCACCAAAGTACCAAGATGTGTTTGGTGAAACTATTGTTGAACTCGCCCTAAAAAACGAAAAAATTATTGGTATTACACCAGCTATGCCAACAGGGAGCTCATTAAAATATATGATGGATAAAATTCCAGAACGTGCTTTTGATGTTGGTATTGCCGAACAACATGCAGTGACACTAGCTGCTGGCATGGCCACTCAAGGTATGATACCTTTTTGTAATATCTATTCAACATTTTTGCAACGTGCATACGATCAGGTGATTCATGATGTGGCCTTACAGAAGCTTCCTGTTATTTTTTGTTTGGATAGAGCAGGTTTAGTAGGAGAAGATGGAGCAACGCATCATGGCGTTTTTGATTTGGCTTACTTAAATTGTATCCCAAATCTGGTGATTTTTGCACCTAGAGATGCTATCGCTTTGAGAAATATCCTTTACACCGCACAATTGGGTATTGATTTTCCTTTAGCCATTAGATATCCTAGAGGACAAGGTCATCTTTTAGATTGGAAAAAACCATTTAAAGCCCTGGAAGTAGGCAAAGGGATTTGTCTTAAGAAAGGAAATAAATTAGCTGTTCTTTCTATTGGGACAATGGCAAAGGTTGTTGAAGATGCTACTGTGTCACAAGACGTTTCGCATTACGATATGCAATTTATTAAACCTCTAGACGAAGATTTATTACACGAAATTTTTAAACATTACGAATTAATAGTAACCATTGAAGATGGCACTATAGTCGGTGGGTTTGGCAGTTCAGTTTTGGCATTTGCAAACACCAATGGATATAAGCAACCGATAACCGTATTAGGCATTGAAGATAAATTTGTTGAGCATGGCTCGGTAACCCAATTGCACAAAATACAGGAATTGGATGAAGAGTCCGTAAAAAAGAAAATTTCTGATTTACTATTCCTCCTCAACGATAGCTAAATCTGTATGATCTTCCGTTTGCTCTATTTGAGCTGTTTCTTCCAACATAGGTTCTTTTTGAGTGTTGGAAATATCGTCTAGCATCAATAGGCATGTCACTACAACTAAGAAAATGACCAAGCCTCCAAGTATATTATTTCTCATAAGTAGGTAATTTGGCGAGGGCTGATTATGTAGTAAATAAAAATATTTTGCCGTTAAAAAACAAATTTATTCGATGAAATACATATTATAAAATATTACCTTTCAATTTTTGATGCAATAACATAGCATTGGTGTCAGAAAGTTTCGAAATGTACAAACATATATTTAAAAGGTTATTGTAAAGTGATTCCTCTCCCAAATTAACAGTATCTGGAAGGAGGTTCAACAACAGCTTATCATAGTTAGATAAGCGACCTTCATAATAATTGAAAGCAAGCTTTCCGTAAACATTTAGTAATTGATTCAAAATTTCATATCCTGCTATTTCCTTATTGATGACTTCTTTGGATCGATATACGTTTTTTATACTTAATTCAATTATATCCTCTATTTGTGCTTTGTATTGACTTACATCTAAAAGTGCAGTCTCAAATTTGCCGGCTAAAATGTTTTCTTCATTTTTCATAAAGATGGATACAGCTTCGTCAATAAGTGTATTGATTGCCAAGGCCCTTAGATAACTTACTCGGTCTTCAGTGGTTAAAAGCGCATTGTAATTTTGGGTTATAATTTTGCCTTTTACGAGCTTTATTAAATACTCCAAAGCGTAATCCTCCTCAATAAGACCAAGGTTGATACCATCTTCAAAATCTATTATCGTGTAGCAAATATCATCAGCTGCTTCAACCAAATAAGCTAATGGATGTCTATTATAATTAAGGTCTTCGGTACTTCTTTCAATAAGCCCTAACTCTGAAGCCACATCTTTAAACATAGCTTTCTCACTTTGAAAGAAACCAAATTTTTTATCTACAATATGGTTAGTCGGTTTTTTGGGCAAGGATTCTTTTGGGTATTTTATAAATGCTCCTAATGTCGCATAGCTTAATCTCAACCCACCAGACCGTCCTGCCCTACTTTCGGTTAAAATCTTAAATCCGTTGGCATTACCTTCAAAATCACATAAGTCTTGATATTCCTTAACTGATAGAGCATTTTTAAACTGGGCACCATCACCATTTTTAAAATAAGATCCAATTGCTTTTTCCCCAGAATGCCCAAATGGAGGATTACCAATATCATGTGCCAATGCTGCTGCAGCGACAATTGCGCCAAAATCGTTCATCTTATAACCATGAATACTATGTAAGTGCGGATGTTTTTCCAAAAGAAGTTTACCAACTTTGCGCCCGAGAGACCTTCCTACAACGCTTACCTCCAAGCTATGCGTTAAACGTGTATGGACAAAGTCTGTTTTTGATAAAGGAACCACTTGTGTTTTGTCTTGCAATCCCCTAAACTCAGAAGAAAAAATAATACGGTCATAATCTACCTCAAAGCCCAAGCGCGTTTCATCTTGCTCTTTTCTCAATCTTTTATTAGTGTCACCAAAACGTTTTAAGGATAGTAGTTGCTCCCAGTTCATAAGCTCAAAAATTAAAACATGCAAGATATATAAATTGCAAGAGAATCGATTGTAAAAAACTTAGTTAGATAAGGCAACTACCAATGTTACCAAATTGTTTCTATAATATAAACTCTCTTAATATAAGGCTAACACTAAACTAACCTTAAGATTACAAATGTTTAATTTTTGATTAACCTAAAAACCATCATATCACAGTTTCTTTGCAGCACAATGAAAACTAAAATTGTTTATTAAAATTTAACTCAATGAAAAAATTACTTTTAATCACGTTAATAACTTCAACACTAGTCTTAACTAGTTGTTTTAAAGATGATGATGCTCCATTAATTATTGAAACTTCTACCACAATTATTAATGAGGGTTCTGGAGGAACTGGTGAAGATTGTCCTGTGATAGCTGTTACCGGTGAAGTTGCAGATGGAACCGTTTGGACAAAGGAAAACATTTACCAATTAAACCAAAAAGTTGTTATACCTGCGGGAGCAACTTTAACAATTAATCCAGGTACAATTGTCAAGGGATCCTCTGGTACAGGTTCATTAGCTTCTGCATTAATCGTAGCAAGAGGCGGAACACTAAATGCAAATGGTACTGCAGACGAACCAATAATCTTTACATCTACACAAGACAATATTACTTGTGGGCAAACTGCAGGAACTAATTTAGACGAAAACGACAGAGGTCTTTGGGGAGGTCTAATTGTATTAGGTAATGCACCTTGTTCTTTCTCTGGTGATATTACTGAAGCTCAAATTGAAGGAATTCCTGCTGATGACACATTTGGCCTTTATGGTGGAACAGATGCTGACGATAGCTCTGGTAGTATGAGATATATCTCAATTCGTCACGGAGGCGCTTTAATTGGTGAAGGTAATGAGATCAACGGTCTTACCTTAGGAGGTGTTGGTAATGGTACAATCATCGATAATATTGAAGTTGTAGCAAACGTAGATGACGGTGTAGAGTTCTTTGGTGGCACTTGTGATGCTTCAAACTTGTTAGTATGGGCTCAAGGTGATGACGCCATAGATATTGACCAAGCCTATTCTGGTATCATAGACAACGTAGTTGTAGTATTAGGTGATATTTCTGACCACGCCTTTGAAATTGATGGTCCAGAAGGAACTGGATCTGGTTTGTTCACCCTAAGAAACGCTACAATTATTGGTAATGCAATCACTGCCAACGGTGAGTACGCAGATTACAGAAGCAATGCACAAGGTCTTACTGAAAATGTTTACGCTCTTGGATTCAAAGCTTCCTCGGATGTAGAGTTAGACAATGATGGTGTTGCAACAAACTACAATAATGGAGACCTAACATTCGGTCCTTGGGAAATTGTATTGCCAACTGGTGTTACTAATGTAGGAGACATCTTTAAGAACAACGCTGAAACCGTAACCGTAACTGGTTTTGGGAATTTTGCAACGGCTGTAACCGAAGGTAACCAAACTGTCGGTGCTAATACATCTAATCTTAGCTGGACCTATGCTAATATAGCGGGTAGCTTAGGATTCTAAAAAACACTTTTCATTCATAAATAAATCCAATGCCTACGAGGTAGGCATTGGATTAATAAAACATTATATGAAACATATATTAAAAGTCTTAGCTCTTATTATATTTATCACAAATGCATCTACGGCTTTTTCTCAAGGAAAAGTGGCAGGAACAGTAATTGATGGTGAGTTTAATGAGCCTTTGGCCTTTGCTAATATTGTTGTAAAAGGCACAAGTAAAGGTGCTAGTGCAGATTTTGATGGGAAATATGAACTAGAAATTGAAGCAGGAACCTATACCATCGTATTTTCATTTGTTGGCTATGTAACTAAGGAAATCACAGACGTCGTTGTAAAAGAAGGTGAGGTAGTCACTTTGGATGCCGTTTTAGAAACCAATTCCTTAGACACAGTTGTAATTACAACATCTACAAAACGCAACACGGAAAATGCAATCTTAAATATTCAGAAAAAATCGGTCGTTGTACTAGATGGGTTATCAGCACAAGCTATTAAAGGCTCTGGTGCCAGTAATGTTGCTAGTGCCGTAAAAGCTGTTCCTGGTGTTTCTATCCAGGGCGGTAAATATGTTTTTGTTAGAGGTCTTGGTGATCGTTATACCAAATCCATTCTAAATGGCATTGATATTCCTGGTTTAGATCCTGACAGAAATACAATTCAGATGGATTTATTTCCAACAAACATTTTAGATAATGTTATAGTCCTAAAATCGGCATCGGCTGAACATCCAGCAGACTTTACGGGTGGTATTGTTGATATTGAAACAAGAGACTTTCCTAGCAGAGCGGAATATTCTATCTCTCTAGGTAGCGGTTATAATCCAGATATGCACTTCAATGACAAATACCTCACCTCTGAAGGAAGCGACACTGATTTTCTTGGGTTTGATGATGGAACACGTAATGTTCCTGTAAACAGGTATCAATTTGAAGAAGGGGTATTGGGTAATGGAATTAATACCTCAACATTGACCACGCTTACCGATAGGTTTGAAAAAGAACTGGCTGCAAAGCAGGAAATGAGCGGAATGAATTTTGATTTTGGTTTCACCTTGGGCAACCAATATGATATTGGAGATGATAAATTAGGGTATCAAGCCTCTTTTTCCTATAAAAATGAAACGACTTTCTATGAAAACAGATTTGACGGAGCATTTATAAAAAACCCACAAGACACCTCAGACAATATGCTTATTCCTGTTTTAGATTCTAAAGGGTCTGAAGGTATCAATAATGTTATCTTAAATGGTATGCTAGGTTTAGCGTACAAAACAGAACAGTCTAAATTTAGAGTTAACTTATTGCATATTCAAAATGGTGAGTCAACTGCAGGTTTTTTTAATCAAGTGATTTCACAAGATGGAACTGGTGGCGGTTTAGAACCTTTAACTAAAAATTCTATAACTTATACAGAACGCTCTATTACAAACCTGTTATTAACCGGTAAGCATAGATTGAACAGTATTGAAGATGACCGACCGCTTAACTTAGAGTGGAAACTAGCACCGACATTTTCAAAAGTCATGGACAAAGGACATAGAATTACTCCGTTTCAACAATCAGATGATGGCAGTTCATTTTTAAGTCCTTCAGCATCTACGTTACCAATACAGTTATGGAGACATCTTTTGGAGGAATCTTGGGCTGGTAAAGTAGATTTTGACAAAACGGTTGAACTATTCGGAAGGCCTGCCAAATTAAAATTCGGTGGTGCTTTCACCTATAAGTTTAGAGATTTTAGTATCGATGACTTTACGTTTAATATTCGTGGCAGTCAATCTTTTATTGCCAACGGTAATGCTGATAATCTTTTATTGACCCAAAATATCTGGACACCAGAAACCGATGCTGGTACTTATGTTGTCTTTACGGATAATTTTAATCCGAACGATGCCTATGAGGGTGAACAACAAATAGCAGCCACTTATTTTTCAACGGAATTTAATTTAACGGAGAAATTTAAAACGGTTTTGGGATTAAGAACAGAGTTTTTTAATTCATTCTATACAGGACAGGATAATAGTACAGTTTTTAATAGAGAATTAATTTTAGATGAATTGGATTTTTTCCCTTCTGCAAATTTAATTTACTCCTTAAATGACAAATCTAATTTAAGAGCATCTTATTCTAGAACAACTGCAAGACCATCTTTTAAAGAAGCCTCTGTAGCACAAATCTTCGATCCAATTACCAGTAGGTTATTTATCGGTGATATTAATTTAGTGCCAACTTATGTTAACAACTTTGATCTGCGTTACGAATTCTTTGGTGAAGAAGGACAAATGTTTGCGTTAAGTGGTTTTTACAAGGACTTTACTGATCCTATAGAACAGTCATTTTTTGTATCTGCACCAACACAACTTACAGTTGCAAACTTAGGAGATGCTATAGTTTACGGAGCGGAATTTGAAACTAGACAGCATCTAGGTTTTATTTCTGAAGGCTTAAATAATTTAAAGCTGATAGCCAATTTCTCATTAATAAAATCAGAGCTAACCATGTCTGATGATGAGTTTAACGGTAGAGTTGCATCAGCAAGGGATGGAGAAACCATTGAAAGAGAAAGAGATTTGCAAGGTCAAGCACCTTACTTGGTAAACGTTGGTTTAAATTATGACAATGATGACATAGGCCTAAGAACCGGTTTGTTTTACAATGTGCAAGGCGAGACACTAGAAGTTGTTGGTATACGCGAAGTTCCTGATGTTTATACGCAACCTTTTAATAGCTTAAACTTTACACTAAATAAAGCTTTTGGTGAAAACAAACGTTCTACTATTGACCTAAAAGTATCCAATATACTAGGTGATGAAAGACTAAGTGAGTATGAGTCTTTTGGAACCAGCAATCAGATTTTTTCATTAAGAGAACCTGGCACAGAGATATCCTTAGGCTACACTTTTAGTTTCTAGTAAAAAAAGATTCTGGTACATTAAACAAAAAAGGCTTTCTAAAATTAGAAAGCCTTTTTCGTATATGAGATTGTAATATTATCTATTAATTAGTGGCAACTTTGGTCTTGTTGCTCCATTTGTTTACGGTAATCACTTTAGAGTCGATATAGTCAACTTCTTTAAGAGATTCGTCTTGCCAAAAAAACCATTTTCCTACCTTTTTTCCGTTTTCATAGTTTCCTAATGCAATTTTGTTACCATTTACATCATACATTTTCCACTCTCCATGTACTTTCCCTTCGGCATTAAACATCCCTTTTTGGCTGATCTCACCATTATCATGGTAATAGGTAACTAAGGTAACATCACCTTTCTTTTCTAATTTTGGTTCCTTTTTATCTTGAGCGTATGTAAATCCTACACACAGCATTACTAATACAATTACTATCTTTTTCATGTCACTTGGGTTATGTTGTTATAATATGTTACTCAAATATACTTTATAATTTACATTTAAGCAACATTTACATAACATTAAATTAACATTAAAAGATTAATTAGTTGATTTTAATAGGTTTACAACAACACATTATAGCTAAGTTAATCTTAATGATTACATAATATTTACTTTACAATAGAGTCATTTACGGTAACCATATTTGTAAGGTTGTTTTACAACATTTTAGTATTTCATAAAGAATTATTAGTTTTTGTCGACTAAATTTATGAATTCTATTGAGGCTGCTTTATTTTTAAGGCAGCCTTTTTTCTTAAAAAGATGTGATTAAATTAATGATTAGGAAACATTCACTTAACATAAGAATTAGTTCTTTGCAGCGACAAAAACTAATAAATAAATGAAATTTAAAATTCTTCTAGGAGCAATTTTAATGTTTGCTCTTAACTATACTTCTGCTCAAGAAATCAGTGATACTTCCTTTGGTAAAGGTTTAATTAATTTTGTTGCAAAAGACAGCTCTTTTAGTGTAAAATTTGCTCCTCGTTTTCAAGTTAGGTCAATATCTGCTTGGGACCACGATGGAAATCAGTACGTTAGTCCCGAACATAATTTTATTGTAAGAAGAGCACGTTTAAAATTCGACGGTTTTGCTTATAGCCCTAAACTTAAATACAAAATAGAGTTAGGGCTTTCTAATAGGGATATTGCTGGCGCCAATCAATTTAATAGAAATACACCACGATATATTTTAGATGCCGTAATAAAATGGAGCTTTGCAAAAAACTGGGAACTTTGGGCAGGACAAACCAAGCTGCCTGGTAACGTAGAGCGTGTGGTATCTTCTGGAAATCTTCAACTTATAGATCGCTCATTATTAAACAGTAGATTTAATATTGACCGTGATTTAGGTATTCAGCTTAGACACAAATCAAATTTAGGCGGCAATTTTGTAATGCGTGAAAAAGTATCGCTTTCGCAAGGTGAAGGACGTAACGTTACCGAAGGTAATGAAGGAGGCCTCCAATATACAGCTCGTGTGGAATTTTTACCATTTGGTACATTTGTGTCTAAAGGAGACTATAGCCAATCAGATTTAAAACGAGAATTAAAACCAAAACTAATGGTTGGTTTTACTTATAACTTTAATGAAGATGCCGTCAGAGAAAGAGGGTTTGCAGGTGACTACATGATAAGAACCGACGGTACCATTTATGCAACTGACCAAACTACTATTTTTGCTGATGCTATGTTTAAATACGATGGATTTTCTTTTATGGGCGAGTACGCCAAACGTACCGCGGATGATGAAATCGCAACAGAAGCAGACGGAGTTACTCCTACAGGAGATATAGTCTTAACAGGAAATGCCTTAAATTTGCAAGCCGGATATTTATTCAAAAGCAATTACGAAGTTGCAGCAAGATACACAACAGTGGCATACGAAGATATTACTGGTGCATTACCATCTAAACAATATACTTTAGGCGTTAATAAGTTTATTGTAGGTCATAAGTTAAAAGTGCAATCTGATATCAGCTATACCACTACAGATGGCAATGAAGACGGTATTAGATTTAGGCTAGGATTTGATATTCATTTTTAATCAATATAAAAATAACATTTAGGTAACGTTGTACTTAAATTCTATAAAGATATTTGCAAACTTATTTTAATTAAAAATTATGGATAATATTTATTTATTAATGCTTATTGCCATTACTACGTTAGCTGTGTTCGATATCATAGTTGGTGTGAGTAACGATGCCATTAATTTCTTAAACTCTGCGATTGGCTCTAAAGCCATTTCTATGAGAACTATTATGATAGTAGCCAGTTTAGGAATATTTATTGGTGCTGTATTTTCTAGTGGCATGATGGAAGTGGCCAGAAAAGGAATATTTGTTCCGGCCGAATTTCAGTTTGGAGAGATTATGCTCATTTTCATGGCAGTAATGATTACTGATATTTTACTACTGGACTTCTTTAATACTCTTGGCCTGCCTACATCCACAACTGTTTCTATTGTTTTTAACTTGTTGGGAGCTGCGGTAGTAATGTCTTTAATAAAAATCAGTAATTCCGAATCTGAAACTTTCTCGGATTTAGCAACTTATATAAATACTGAAAAAGCTATAGAAATCATCTCTGGTATTTTGTTATCTGTAGTGATTGCTTTTTCTATTGGCGCACTTGCACAGTGGTTGTCGAGACTTATTTTCACCTTCAATTACGAGAATAAACTAAAGAGTTTTGGTATTATTTTCGGTGGTATTGCCCTAACAGCAATAACCTATTTTATTTTCTTAAAAGGTTTAAAAGGAACACCTTATTATAGTGACTTAAAAGGCCTTGTAGAAGGCAATGAACTTTATATTATTTTAGGCAGTTTTGTATTCTGGACATTGTTCTCATTTATATTCGAAAAATTAACAAAAAAAACCGTACTGTTAGTTGTAATCGCTGTTGGTACGTTTGGTTTGGCACTAGCTTTTTCCGGTAATGACTTAGTAAATTTTATCGGTGTACCTATGGCAGCTTATCATTCTTATGAAGCTTGGGTTGCAGGTGGCATGGATGTTACTATGACTATGGAAGGATTAGATAAAAAAGTACCTGCCGAACCGTTGTTGCTTTTTATTGCCGGTGCCGTTATGGTGTTAACATTATGGTTTTCCAAAAAAGCGAAAACTGTAGCCGAAACAGAAATCAGTCTTTCACGACAAAGTGAGACACACGAAAAATTTGAGCCGAATCAGCTCTCTAGGTCGATTGTAAAAGGCACAACCCAACTATCTGGATATTTTGGTGCTATTTTACCAGATTCAATCCATCAAAAGATTTCCAAAAGTTTTAATAAGCCAGAGGTTATAATGACTAAAGATCAAAGCATTGATGCTCCTGCATTTGATATGATCAGGGCTTCTGTTAATTTAATGGTCGCGGGTGTTTTAATTGCTATTGCCACTTCAATGAAATTACCTTTATCTACAACTTATGTGACTTTTATGGTTGCCATGGGTACATCCTTGGCAGATAGAGCTTGGGGCAGGGAAAGTGCTGTATATAGAGTTGCTGGTGTATTGAATGTTATCGGTGGTTGGTTCGGTACAGCTTTAGGAGCATTTGTTGCAGCTGGTACGGTAGTATTTTTAATTAATTGGAACCCTTCTGTAATGATACCTATTTTATTATTGCTTACAGCAATTTTATTATATAGAAACTACAAAACACATAAAAAAAGTTCTAATAAAATTATTGAAGAAGATAGCCTTAAGGCAGCAGGAAGCAGATCTGTACAAGGTGTTATTCTAGAAAGTGCAGATAATATCTCCAATGTTGTAAAACGTGGAAATAAAATCTATAGTAATGCTGTTAGTGGTTTGGCAAAACAAGATCTTGCATTACTGAAAAAGAATAAAAAACAAATTGCTAAATTGTCTAAGGAGGTAGATAGTCTGCGTGATAATATTTTCTATTTTATTAAAAATTTAGACGAAACAAGTTTAAGAGCAAGCAGTTTCTACATTAATATTTTAGGCTATTTGGAAGATATGACACAGTCTCTTGAATACATTTCCAAGGTAAGCCACAAACACATCAATAACAATCACAAAAAACTAAAATTCAGTCAAATAAAAGAACTTAAAGAGGTGGATGATGCTCTTGAGGCGCTTTTAAATGATACTAAGGCTGCGTTTGATTCTAAATCTTTTGAGCAAATTGGCTCTATAATACATCGTAAAAAAGAGGTTCTGGATTTAGTTACTGATAAAATTGTAAAACAAGTTGCACGTACTCGCACAGAAGAATCGAGCCCAAAAAACACAACATTATATTTCGGTTTTTTATTAGAGACAAAAGACTTGCTAAATGCCACTATGAATCTGTTACAGGAGTATTACGATTCTTTTGACAGTTCAATTGAACCTGCAACAATTACTGTTGTAGACGAAATTATAGAAGATAATGGATTGTCAAATAAAGAATAACATGCTGTAATCTAAACACATAGCACTTGATAATTAAAAAAAGCCAACATATATGTAATGTTGGCTTTTTTTTATTTCGTAATGGTCATTAAGAGAAAACCTAGAATTGCACCAATCAATATCGTCCATATTGTGCTTATCTTAGTTTTAAAGGTTAAATAAGCTGCACACAATGCAATAGAAATGCTTTGCCATTCCACTAAAGTATCTTTAGTCATGACAACTAGCACAGATAACATTACCGCTACAGCAGCAATGTTCACAGAATCTAAAAAGTATCTCAAAATCTTGGACTTTTGCATTTTTGATACAAAAGGGTTAAGAATTAAAACAAATAAAAACGATGGTAAAAATATACCTGTTGTTGCAACCAATGCTCCAGTAAATCCTGAAAGTTGGTAGCCAATAAAGGTTGATGTAGATAATACAGGACCTGGTGTAAATTGCCCAATGGCAATTGCATCTATTAATTCCGCCCTTGTCAATAGACCAGATGTCACCAATTCTGCATCTAAGTATGCAAAAAGTACATAACCACTACCATATAAAATAGCTCCAACTTTAAGAAAAATTAAAAACAACTTTAATGTTGAAACCTTAACTATTGCTGTATCAATTCCAAGGAACAAAAGCAGAGGCGACATTGAGTTTAGGCTTGATAATGTCTTCGATTTCAGATAAAAGTATAACATCCCCAAAACACCATCAGCCAATAACGCAATAATTTCATTTACTCCAAGCAAGCTTACAACCAAAACCAATATACCAATTATAACGAGTTCAATACCCTTAACTGCTTTTTTTCCAAGTTTTATAATTGCACTCGTAATAATGGCCAAAACCGCTGGTTTTATTCCATAAATAAATATTTCAACTTGTGGTAATTGACCGTATTCTACGTATAAATAGGCTAAAAAAGCAGTTATTACTACGGCAGGAAATATAAAAGCCATTCCAGCAACAAACAATCCCGCCCTACCAGCCCTTTCATATCCACAATGCATAGTCATTTCTGTTGAGTTCGGTCCAGGAATCAAGTTTGTCGCTCCTATTAAGTCCAAAAAATAATCCCTAGTCATCCATTTGCGTTTTTCGACAATCTCGTCTTCCATCATAGCGATATGTGCAGCCGGACCACCAAAAGCAAAGCATCCAAGTTTAAAAAATACTAAGGCAACTTCTTTTAATTTAGAATTCACCATTAAAGCTCAAAATTCAAACCTTTAACAAAAATATTTGGCTATAATATAGCATTAGGCCTAATTTAACTTAAAAAATGAATAATCAATGAGAGCTTTTTAAAATTCTACCGAAATCATCTTTTGAGTTAAACAAAACTTCGAATAAATCACATTCAAAACATCCATTACTCTAATTTTAACGTATATCATTTTGTAACGAACTAATTTTAAAACATAAACATGAAAAAAATTTCAATTCTTTTAGTAACAACAATTCTTTTAAGCTCTTGTGTTTCAAAAAAGAAATATATGGCATTAGAGCAAGAAAATGGTGAAATTAAAAGTGAACTGGCCAAGACAAGAGTAGAGAAAGAAGACCTAGAAAACAAATTCGCTAAAATTCAAGAGCGTGTTGATAGATACAATGAGAAGATTAGCTCATTAAATGAAGACGTAGAGGGTCTTAAAATAGAAAATGATGTAAAATTGGACGTCAATGAAGACGGAACTGTAATATCCAATGAAAGCAGACGAAAAATGTTAGCAACCTTAGAGAATGTTGACCAAGAAAAATTAGCTGAAGCGAAAACATTGAAAGATTCCATGAATCTAGCGGTTCAATACAATCTTTCTAAAACAATGGATACGTCAGACTTAAATGAAGATGAGGACATCGCAGTTAACATTAATGAGACTGTGGTTATGATCTCGATTTCGGATAAAATGCTATTTAATACAGGTAGCTACAGAATTAGCAACAAAGCCAATGACATCCTTCAAAAATTAGCAGATGTCATCAATTCTGAAGAGAGTATTGATGTTATGGTAGAAGGCCATACTGATTCTAGAACCATTAGCACTGAGAAGATTGCTGACAACTGGGATTTAAGTGTATTGAGAGCAACTTCAGTAGTAAGAAAGCTACAAGACAAGTATGGTGTTGCACCAGAAAAAATGATTGCTTCTGGTCGTAGTAGTTACCAACCTTTAGTGGATAATGATACTAGAGAAAACCGTTCTAAAAACAGAAGAACACGCATTATATTAATGCCAAATATTGATAAGTTCTTTGCTTTAATGGAAGCAAAATAAGACATAGGTTTTTTAAACTTATAAGAAAGCACCCTCCCGTAAAGTTCGGCATTGGGTGCTTTTCGTTTAATTTATACCGAAATAAAAAGCACCTCATTTCTGAGGTGCTTTTATATAACACTTAAATTAAGATTCCTCTTTCATAGGAATTTAATTACCCTTCGCAACTAGCACATTCCTTCTTTTGCTTAAACTTCTGTGCTGCGTTCATACTGTGTTGGTAGTACAAGGATTTTACACCTAACTGCCATGCAGTAACATAAATTTTATTGATATCCTTAACTGGCATGTCTGGATGTACCATAATATTCAATGACTGACCTTGGTCGATGTGGTTTTGACGGTTTGCCGCTTGATATATAATCGTCATCTGGTCGATTTCGGAATAGGTCTTAAACACATCTTTCTCAAGTTCGGTAAGTCCTTCTAAATGCTGAACTGAACCATCGTAATCGCGGATACTTCTCCAAACGTCTGGCGTGTTCATGCCTTTTTCTTCCAAAAGTTTCACCAAATAAGGATTCTTTATCGTTGTTTTGATTTTGGCAATATCCTTGACATAACTGTTAGACCAAATTGGCTCAATACCTTGTGACACCTGCCCTAAAATAAATGCCGATGATGTAGTCGGTGCTACTGCATTTAAGGTGGTATTACGTCTTCCGTAGCCTTTTAATACTTCTGGCTCTCCAAATTTTTCAGCCAATTCCTCAGAGGCTTTAACCGATTTTTCTTTTATGGTCTTAAAGATTTCACTGTTAAGGTTAAAAGCTTCTGCACTATCAAAAGGCAACATTTTTGACTGTAGTAAAGAGTGCCAGCCTAATGCTCCCATTCCTAAGGCTCTGTTTTCCTTAGCAAAATTATAGGCTTTCTCCATAAACATGAAGGTCTGTTGATCATCACGATCTGGTGAGTCCCTGTAAACTTCAAGTTTAGTAACAAACTCTTCTAAAACCGCATCCAAGAAATAAATCATGGTTTCAACAGCATCAGTATTTTTCCACTTGTCGTAGTGCAACAGGTTTATTGAAGATAACACGCACACAAAAGACCATCTGTCGTTTGTTGGCAACATAATCTCTGAGCATAAGTTACTTGCGTAGATTTCATGTTTATTTTTTTGGTAAACTTCTGGTGCATTATTGTTGGCATTGTCTCTGAAGAAAATATAAGGATACCCTATTTCGCCTCTTCTTTGTAAAATTTTTGCCCAAATGGCTCTTTTCTCTGCGTCTCCATCGATCATTTCTTGCATCCACTGATTACCAACAGTAACACCATGTGTCAGCTCTTGTATTGGATTACCTTCTGTACCGATCTCTAAAAACTCGTTTATATCATTATGTTCAATTGGTAGATATGGGGAAAAACGACCACGTCTTACGGAACCTTGGCTTACAACATCAACCATTTTTTCAAACAGTTGCATAATGTGTACGGCACCAGAGGATTCACCATTGTTTTTTACTGGCGCACCTCTGTGGCGAAGCTTACCAAAGTATCCGGAAGTACCACCACCTAACTTAGACATCATTCCCACTTCTGATTGTGTGAAGAGAATATCTCCCATATCATCAGAAATGTGCGAACCGAAACAACTAATTGGCAAACCACGCTTTTTCCCAAAATTAGACCATACAGGTGATGCTAATGAGTAAAAGCCCTCTGCCATATAGCCGTAGAACTTATCTGCAAATCCATCGATCTTTAAAATCTCTTCTGCTCTGTTTGCAATTTCCCTAATTCTCGCTTCGGGTGTTACACCCTCTGTAAGATAACCAGAAGATAAAAATTTACGGCTATGATCCGTAAGCCATTTTATTTCTGGCTCGGTTTTAGCCTCTTTTATGGCTTCTTTTCTGGCTTTAATTAATTCGTCGTGGGTTGAAGTTTTAGTAGTTTGAGGGTCTGCTACTTTGTTTTCAAGGTCTAAGTTAGTTTTTTCGTTCATGGTTTAAAATAAGTCGTCAGGAGTTACACTTTTAGTTCTTTTAGCATAGTTAATTGAGCGTTTCACAAAGAAATCGCCGTGTTTAGTACCAATAATTTCATCGTCAAACCATTCGGTCTGCTCTAATAGGCTATCGTCAATATCAAATATTTTATCGATGCCTATACTTTCAAGGGAATTATTGAATCTGTTTTTTATAAATTCATTGATGACATCCTTAGGAAGAAAATCCAATTCGCCCGCTTCAAAAATCCAATCGATAATCTTACTTTCAGATTCAAAAGCCTCTTCACACATTACCTTAACAATAGTTTTGTATTCTTCACCGAACCAGCTTGGATTTTCGTCTTTTATGATCCTGATAATATCAATACCAAAATCCCCATGGATTTGCTCTTCTTTAGAGGTCGCTTCAACAACATTAGATATGCCTTTAAGCATATTCTTATACTTGTTGAAAGCCATGATGATTAAAAACTGTGAAAACAAGGACACATGTTCTATAAAGAGGGAGAAGAGCAAAATAGACTCTGCGTACTCCTTATTATCTTCGCTCTTTGCATTTTTCAAAGCCGTTTCCAAATAATGCACACGTCGCATTATTACAGGGTTTTTCTTCAGTCTCTTAAACTCGTTGTTAAGGCCTAAAATCTCTAATAAATGTGAATACGCATCGTGGTGGCGCACTTCACTTTCCGCAAATGTTGCGCCTACAGAGCCTATTTCTGGCTTTGGCATTTTGTGGTAGATGTCTCCCCAAAACGATTTTACGGCAACTTCTATTTGCGAAATGGCAAGCATTGTATTTTTTATGGCATTCTGCTCAACAATAGTAAGTCTGGTTTTAAAATCTTGAATATCGCTTGTAAAGTTGAACTCTGAGTGAATCCAATAAGAATGTCTTATAGCATCTACATACTCATATAATGCTGGATACTCGTAAGGCTTTAGATTAATGCGCTTTTCGAAAATGTTAGTCTTTCTATTTCTGGCTTGCTCATCTCTGTATAAAATATAAGCTTTTGCAACATCCAAAAATTGGCTGTCCATCAATTTAATCTCAACCAAATCCTGTACCTCTTCTACAGTCGGCACGTAATTTTGATCATCTGCTTTGCGCTCAAGTAAAGTCTTAAAAACTTTTGCTGCAATTTCTTTAGCATCTTCCTTGGTTCCGTTACCAACAGACATCATTGCCTTTTCAACAGCATTTGAAATTTTATTTAACACAAATGGGCTTGTTTCGTAGTCCCTCTTAATAATTTCCGTGATCTCTAGTTGTTTGGTTTCCATAGTTAATCTTAAATTTAGACGCTAAACGGTTAGCAGAATGGTTAGTTATCATTCCTAATCCTATAGCAAATGCTGTAAAATTTGTTATTATTCTTCCTTTAACAGGAATAAAAAGGCGTGAATTTTATAAACTCTGTTTTTGAAATAAATTTGATCTCAGTACTCAAAAACCATTTTATTTTGCCCTGAACAAAGATTGGTAATTGTCATTAAAATTAAAAGACAAAATAATAAACGTTGTCAACAAGTTTTTAACAAACCAATGTATCGCCCATAAAACCTAATGGTTTGTTAAATTTTAACACACTATACTGATTTTCAGGCATTTATATAATTATAAATTAAAATTTTTGTAAGTTTTATCGTATAAAAATAAAGGCCATTAGGCGTATTTATTGATGGTTTTGCAATTCGATTTTTGAAAAGCGTTTAATAAAAAAAGAGCGTTTTTTAAACGCTCTTTTTCACCTAATAACTAACTAAAGTAATGAAAAGCAATCCCCTAAAATTGCTTATAACAAATTAACACTGAAAATAAAAGTCAGGACTAGTCATAATCCTGACTTCTTTGATTAATAGCGTTTAACCTTTTAAGAGTAAACCCCCAATTCACACTTAAACTTGGTCAGTTTCGTTACTCAAATATCACTATAAATTGTTTGTTTTTTTTATCGCATTGTATAACTGGTAAAAAAAAATGTATAACTGGATTGTAGAAATTTGAGTTTTCGGTTTTTAAGCATATTATACATAAAACCATACATGATATACATAAAAGAACCATACCGTTTAATATATGTATATATTTATGGTATAGAATTTCAGTTATGTTAAAAGCCGTAATTATTGACGATGAACCTAAAGCTATACAGAGCTTAATTTGGGAATTGAGCAACTTCAAGGATGAAATTGAGGTGATGCAGTCCTTTACAGATCCCGAAGAAGCGCTTGAGTTCTTAGCATCAAACACACCTGACTGTTTGTTCTTGGACGTACAAATGCCAACCATAGGTGGCTTTCAGTTTTTAGAACAATTAGATCAGATAAATTTTGCTGTTGTAATTACAACCGCATATGATGAATATGCAATAAAGGCGCTAAAGCATGAAGCGATTGACTACCTCTTAAAACCCATAGATTCTGACGACCTTAAAGAAACCATAACCAAAATAAAAAAGCACAGTGATCGGTTTTTAAGCGCCTCCAAGCTTGAAAATATGCTATTAAATTTTAATTCAAAATACGATAAAAAAAGGATTACCATAAACACGGACGGCAAACTTTTGTTTTTAGATGTTGATGATATTATCTATGTAGAATCCGATGGCAATTACAGTACGCTTTTTCTGCAAGACCAAAAAAAGCTAGTGGTTACCAAAAAGCTAAAAGAAGTAGATGCCATATTACCAGAGCACTATTTTTTTAGAATTCACAACTCATATATTATTAACCTTAATAAAATAAAAGCCTTTATAAAAAACGAAGGTTATGTTGTTATGGACAGTAACCATAAAATCCCCGTGGCAAGACAACGAAAGTCTGATTTTCTTGAAAAACTTTAATTGAACAGCTCAAAGCCCTTGAAGAATAGCATTACATATAGAATTTTAATTTTTCTTCTGGTATCTGTCTTAGGCAGTTTGATCATGTATGCTCAGGATATAGATTTTGAAACATCGATAAACAAACTAAAAAAAGCGAAGCCCAAAAACTACAAAGCTCTTGATTCCTTATTGAAGCCCTTCGAAAAGGATAGTTTAAAAATGAAGCTTGCTATCGAAACCTTTAAACTAAGCAATTACAACGAAGGTGCCAGTTACGCACTAAATGCACTTGGTGTTATTAACAGAAACATCTCCAATTACGATAGGTCAATAAAACTGCATGAAGAAGCCAAATCGTTTGCCGATAAAGCCAACAGCAATGAACTGAGAATTATAAGTCTTAACATGGCTGGTGTTGCCTATAGACGAATGGATGTTATTAAACCTGCACTAGATTACCACACAGAAGCTCTAAAAATTGCTTATTCTGTCAAGGATCCCTCGTCAACCGTGAGCTATAATATTGCTGTATCCCAAAATAGCATTGGTAACATTTACCTGGCACTTCAACAATACGATGTTGCTTTAACCCAGTTTAAAAAATCTTTGGAAATTGAAAAAAAGGCTGACAACAAATTAGGTCTTGCCATTAACTATCATAATATTGGTTATGCTGAAGAAGCAAAAGGAAATCTAGATACCGCTTTGGCAAACTATGAAAAATCACTGTATTACAACGAAGCTATTAATTCTGAAGTTGGCCGTATGATATGCTTTAACAGTATTGGCGGCATCTACTTAAAAAAAGAAGATTATGGCAAGGCAGAACCCATTATAAGAGATGCACTTAATAAAGCGCTGGCACTAAAAGATCAATTTTACATTGCATCATCTTACATTAATCTTGGCCAATTAGAAATTGCCCTCAATCGGATTCCTGAAGCGAAAAAAAACTTAAAAAAAGGGCTTGAAGTCGCCAGTGACTACAATTTAAAATCTTCAATTGCCTCTTCGAGCAAACTTCTCTCTGAAGTCAACCAGAAAACCGGCAATTACAAAACTGCCTTAGATTATTATCAAAATGCCGTAGATATAGAAAACACCATTTTAACTGAGAAAAACCTACAGTACGTCAACGACATTGTTATTGAATACGAAAACGAAAACAAAAACAACCAAATTAAAGCTTTAGCTTCAGAAAAAGAAGCCATGCGCTTACGTTTAGAGCGCAACAAAAGAATTTTTTGGTACTCTATATTGGCATTGACCATATTGGGTATTGCTTTGTTCATCATCAATAGAAACAGAAGTTTGGAGCAAGACAAACATATTTTAACTTTAGAACAAGATATGTTGAGAAGCCAGATGAACCCGCACTTTATCTTTAATTCCCTAAACTCAATCAAGCTTTATATCATAAATAACGAAAAAGAAAATGCGGTATATTATCTTAATAAGTTCTCAAAGCTCATCCGTAAAATCCTAATTGCTTCAAAAGAGAAAGAAACAACTCTTAATGACGAGTTAGAAACGATGAAGCTCTATATGAATATAGAAAACATAAGGTTTGACAACGAAATAGATTTTAACGTCAATGTCGATGAGTCCATTAACACCGAAGTTACCAAAGTACCTTCCTTAATTCTTCAACCATTTTTAGAAAATGCACTATGGCATGGCTTATCCTCTAAACCAGATAACAAAAGAATTGACTTAAATGTGTTTAAAACTTCATCAGATTATATCACTGTTGAAATTATTGATAACGGTATTGGAAGAATTGCTTCAAAGAAAATTAAGGACAATAAAAAGCTAAAACGAAAGTCTGTTGGGATTGATATTACCAAAGCACGGCTTTCAAATTTCTCAAAATCGTTTCAACATTCATATACCCTAGATATTGATGACCTCTACGAAAATAATGCTCCTACAGGCACACGAGTGACCCTTAACATCCCTGTTTGAGAATTACTTACCAAAGTTTTTTTCAGCCACTTTTTCCAGCTCCGCATACCAATCTTCACCAAACTTTCTTATAAGTGCTTCCTTTACAAATTTATATACAGGAACTTGTAACTCTTTACCAAGAGTGCAAGCGTCATCACAGATTTCCCAACGTTCATAATTCACACCAGAGAATTCAGAATAATCCTTGACCCTTATCGGATACAAATGGCATGACACAGGTTTTTTCCAATTAATTTCACCTTGATTGTAGGCTTCTTCTATAGCGCAAAGTGCTGTGTTGTTGTCATCAAAAATCACATAAGCGCATTCTGCTCCGTTTATCAAAGGTGTTTCGAGCTCTCCAGAAACTGTTTTTACTGAAGTTCCTTGTGCCTCTATAACCTCAATTCCTTCTTTTCTAAGAAAAGGTTTAATCTTTGGATAAATGTCGTCTAATATTTGCACCTCTTCTTCGTCAAGCGGTGCTCCAGCATCTCCATCAACACAGCAGGCACCTTTGCATGCAGACAAATTGCATACAAAGTCCTTTTCTATAATATCTTCTGAAACTATTGTTTTTCCGAGTTGAAACATGCCGCAAAAATAACGCTTTAAGTTCTAAGTACAATCGATAAACTTAATTGTAATTTAATATTGAAAATCAGTAATTAAATCGCAACTTTGCGGCGAATTTCAAAAGCGAATATTATGAAATTAGTTTTTAAGGAAATCTTTACGGCTTTTATGGTGCTTTTTGCTGTAATTGACATTATTGGTAACATCCCAATTATTATAGATTTACGTAAAAAAGTTGGTCATATACAAAGTGAAAAGGCATCGCTTATCGCTGGTGTTATTATGATTATGTTTTTGTTTTTGGGTAAAAGTCTGCTCAACCTTATTGGCATTGATGTTAATTCTTTTGCTGTGGCGGGTGCTTTTATCCTGTTTTTTATTGCCTTAGAAATGATTTTAGGCATAACACTTTATAAGCAAGAAGACAGTAACGCCATCACCGCTTCTGTCTTTCCATTGGCTTTTCCACTCATTGCTGGCCCAGGAAGTCTAACAACATTATTATCTTTACGTGCAGAATTCGCAACAGAAAACATTATTGTTGCCATAATTTGTAATGTTATTTTAATTTACGTTGTGCTCAAAACTTCTGCAAAAATAGAACGTGTCCTTGGGCCAAACGGAATTAAAATTATAAGGAAAGTTTTTGGTGTAGTGTTACTTGCCATAGCAGTAAAATTATTTGCAGCAAATATTAAGGCGCTGTTTGTCTAAAAAACATTAACTATGAAAATATTCACTTGGGTTTTAACCATTATGGCTTTAGGTCTTGCTGTATTCAATGCCACAAAGTTAAATTTCGACGCCCTTTTTGAAGGTGAAAGTTACACGGCAGTTCTAACTATTATCGCAGCCTTATGTGCCGTTATCTTGCTTCAAATACTTAGAATTTCTAAAAAAATAGAACTCCTTAACAAAAGACGCAAATGACATTTGATGCTTTAATCATAGGTGGTGGTGCCGCAGGGTTATCTTGCGCATTGGTTTTAGGCTCGGCCAAAGAAAAGGCTTATGCCAAGGACAAATCCATTGCCATTATTGCCCATCAAAAAACATCACATCTCCAAGACGCCCTATTTAATAACGTACTGGGATTGCGTCCTGGCACTTTAGGAAAAGATATTTTAGAAAGTGGTAAGCAACAACTTAAAGCTTTATATCCGCACGTCACCCAAATTGAAAAGGAAAAAGTAAAACGCATAGAAAGGCATTCTGAAGGCTTTAAAGTAATCACTAACAAAGGTGAGTACCAATCGGCCATTGTTGTTGTAGCGGTAGGCTATACTAGTTTTATGACCATAAAAGGTCTAGAAGGCTTCATAGCACCTCATCCCAGAACAAAACCCGAAAAAGAAAGAATCTGGTTAAAAAACACAGACCATTTAATTGAAGAGAACCTATATGTTGCAGGGACTCTAGCTGGTTGGAGAAGTCAGTTCTCAATAGCCTGCGGTAGTGGATCGCATGTGGCTACTGACATTCTAACCCTTTGGAATGGAGGAAACCACACAAAGGTACACGACAAGGCTACTGTTTAAAATTTGGGTATTCTGCACTTAAAAGAATTACTTCCTGCACCATCACATCTTCTTTATTAAGGATTTCCTCAAAAGCATTATCATCGAACAACTGTCTAGCCAAAGTTGCTTTAATGAGTCGTTTGATTTCATTATTGTAGGCGACAAAAGTGAGGTTTGTACCTTCTCTTAGGTTGACAAATTCCTGAAATCGCACAACAATATCATCGCTAACTTCAAAATTATTTATGAAATCGTATTTTGTAACATGGTTATAAGCACTTCTATCCTTATCTAGTTCTTCAAAAACAAAGTAGCCAAAGTGTCCTCTTCTACGTAAATAATTTATGGTTTCATTATCAAACGAACGATCAATAGGCACAAAAACATCTGGTATAATACCTCCCCCTCCATAGACAATTTTACCTTTTGGAGTGGTAAATTTTAGGGAATCATCAACCTTTATACTTTCTTCATCTGCCAATTCCCCTGTCCGTAACCGTTTGTAATAATCATTGTAATAAGACCTATTGTCTCCATTGGTGTATGGGCGCTGTATAGACCTGCCAGTTGGAGTATAGTATCTCGACACCGTTAAACGTACGGCACTGCCATCTCCCAGAGCCATTTCGCGTTGCACTAAACCTTTACCATAAGAGCGTCTCCCAACAATAATACCTTTGTCATTATCTTGTAACGCGCCAGCAATTACCTCACTTGCAGAAGCTGAGTTTTCATTGATTAAAATATAAATTTCACCATCCTCAAAATCGCCTCTTCGTGTAGCATAAGTCCGTTCTTCTCTGCCTTTTTTATCTCGGGTAAACAGAATAAGTTTGTCGTCTTCTAAAAACTCATCCGCAATTTGCTCAGCAATGCCCAAAAACCCTCCAGGATTATCCCTTAAGTCCAATGCTAACTTCGTAGCACCTTGGTCTTTCAATTCTTCTAAAGCCTCCTTAAATTCCTTAAAACTAGATTCTGCAAAGCGATTCATTTTTATATATCCCAATTCATCAGTCAGCATGTAAGCCGCTTCAATACTTTTAATCGGAATATCTTTTCTTCTTACAATAAACTCAAGTAATTTATCTTCACTTTTTCTGTAAACCGTAAGTTTTACCTTAGTGTTTTTATCTCCTTTTAGCTTTTTTGAAATAAAATCACTAGTGACGTGCTTTCCATAGATAGTGTCACCATCAGCTAATAGAATTCTATCACCACTCATAATTCCAGCACGTTCGCTAGGGCCTCCTTCAGTGGGTTTTACAACTGCAATTGTGTCTTTATAAGGATAATAGTTAATTCCTATGCCAACAAAATCACCTTTCATGTTTTCAGTGATTCGTGCTAAATCTTCTTTTGGAATGTAGGTGGAGTGTGGGTCTAAATTATCTAAGATTCCATTTACCGTAACATCAACTATACTATCGGTATCAACTTCATCTACATATTCGTAATCAATATAATCTATTAATCTATTGAGCTTATCCTTTTTACTGTTAGTGGTGAACAGGTTATCTGAAGTATCTGTAAAATTTAATTTCCCACCAATAACAACACCTGCAGCGATTGCAATCCCTGTAATTAATGGTATGTATTTATTTTTTGTTGCCATTAGGCTTTTAAATCTTCAATATGAACTAGTTCTATTCCGGCTTTTTCTAAAAATTGAAGTCCAGAATCATCTTTGTAACCATGTTGATATACTACACGAATTATGCCAGCTTGGTGAATCAACTTACTACATTCCTTGCAAGGTGATAATGTAATGTACAATGTTGCACCATTACATGATTGCGTTGATGATGCTACCTTAAGAATGGCATTCGCTTCTGCATGCAACACATACCACTTTGTATAACCATCCTCGTCTTCACAATGGTTTTCAAAACCTGTTGGCGTTCCATTATAACCATCTGAAATAATCATGCGATCCTTTACAATAAGCGCACCAACTTGCTTACGTTTACAATGCGATAGTTTTCCCCATTCTTGAGCTATACGCAAATAAGCTTTATCGTAACGTAATTGTTTCTTTTTAGGCATTAACTATTTATAATACATTGTAAGTAACGAATATATAAGGATAGAATTGTATAAGCAATTTACTTGCCGTTAAAGTTTTATCAATTATGAAGCGTTTAACAAATCACTCCCTATTATCATTGGTATTACTAATCCAATAACTATCGCGGAAAGCACCATAACCCAGTCTCTTCTTGAAAACCTAAAGATAGTCTGAAACAAAAACCCTAGAAATAAGATTATAAAAACTACAATAATTTGCGCTATTTCTATACCTATTGCAAATTCTAAAAGAAAAGCTATCGAACCCTCATCACCCAACATTTTTGCTTCTCTTGCAAAACCTAGCCCATGTATTAGACCAAAGAAAAGCGTTGTTATAAAAAGGACACCTATTTTATTGTTTCTTTCCTTTTTACCAGCTGTAAACACATTATAAACTGCGGTTATTAATATCGTTATTGGTATTAAGAACTCCACCAACTTGCTATTGACCCTAACAATATCATAAGCCCCCAAAAATAATGAAATGGTATGACCGATTGTAAATAAGGACACTAGGACCAAGACACGTTTCCAATCTTTAAAAACATAGGGCACAGCAAGCACCATTAAAAACAATACATGGTCATAGCCGTTAATATCCAGAATATGGTCAATACCTATTTTAACATTAAACCAAAAATTGTCTAGCATAATTTATTCATTTGGGATAGGCCAAAGTTACGATTAAAAAGGAAAACGTTATAGTTAAAATAAAGTGAATAAAACTTGGAAATTCATATTTTCTTTCGGAATATTGTCTCTCAAAGTTCAACAATCTTATTGAAATGTTATCAAGAAAGGTGGAGGGATTAGACCCTATGAAACCTTAGCAACCCTTAAGCTTATTAAGAAGGTGCTAAATTCTACTTAATTTTTCGATTCATTTATCGAGTAATTTAGATAGATAACGCTACACAATTACCTTTTGTAGTTTAGATTCTTAATAACATTTTCAAGTAGTAAAGCCAATAATGGCTTGGGCTTTTGCATCAACTTATGATACACTTAGAAAATGAATTCAAAACATATTGAGACACAAGCCATAAGAACTCAGATAGAGCGCACCCAATTTTTAGAGCATTCTAATCCCTTGTACTTAACATCGAGTTATGTGTTTGATGATGCAGAGGATATGCGTGCTTCCTTTGCTGATGAAAAAGAACGCAACATTTACAGCCGCTATTCCAACCCAAATACATCAGAATTTGTAGAAAAAATCTGTTTAATGGAAGGTGCGGAACGTGGTTATGCTTTCGCTTCAGGCATGTCTGCTGTGTTTTCAACATTTGCTGCTTTATTAGCTTCTGGCGATCATATTGTTTCATGCCGAAGTATTTTTGGTTCAACGCAAACATTTTTCAACAATATATTGCCCAAATGGAATATTTCAACCAATTATTTCAAAGTTGACGAAATGGATAAGGTTGAAAGTTTAATTCAATCCAACACCAAAATAATTTATGCCGAAAGCCCAACCAATCCAGCAGTAGATATTTTAGATTTACAACGCTTGGGAGACATTGCCAAAAAACATGATCTCTTATTTATAGTCGATAATTGTTTTGCAACACCATATTTGCAACAACCCATAAAATTTGGAGCAGATTTGGTGATTCACTCGGCCACAAAATTAATTGATGGTCAAGGTAGAGTTTTGGGAGGTGTTACTGTTGGAAATGCAGACTTAATCCAAAACATTTATTTGTTTTCAAGAAATACAGGACCTTCACTATCTCCTTTTAATGCATGGATTCTTTCAAAAAGTTTGGAAACCTTGCCTGTTAGGGTAGATAGACATTGTGCTAATGCGCTAAAAATTGCTACATTTTTAGAATCTCACGATAAAGTCAATTTTGTGAAATATCCTTTTTTAAAATCACATCCTCAGTGTGAATTAGCGAAAAAACAAATGAAACTTGGAGGAACTATTGTCGCTTTTGAAGTTAAAGGAGGTATTGAAGCTGGAAGGAAATTTCTAAATTCATTACAGTTTTTATCACTATCGGCAAACTTGGGAGATACACGCACCATAGTTACGCATCCAGCATCGACAACACACGCTAAAATACCAGAAGATGTACGTTTAGAAACCGGAATAACAGCAGGATTAATTAGAGTTTCTGTCGGATTGGAACATCCTGAAGATATTATCAATGATTTAAAACAAGCACTGGAAAAAAATTAACGTCAGTTCGAGTGATTTTATGACATCGGAATAAAATTGTATCGAGAACAAATAACAATTATGAGTAGAATAAAGCAAGAAATACAAAAACGAATCTTAGTTCTCGATGGAGCCATGGGAACCATGCTTCAGCAATATAACTTTACTGAAGAAGATTTTAGAGGTGAGCGTTTTAAAGATTATCCATCACCTTTAAAGGGCAACAATGATTTACTATCATTAACGCAACCCAAAGCTATTGCAGATGTACATGCCAAATATTTTGAAGCAGGTGCAGACATTGTAGAAACCAACACGTTTTCAGGCACAACCATAGCAATGGCTGATTACGACATGGAAGATTTAGTTTACGAACTCAATTTTGAGTCTGCTAAAATCGCAAAAGAAGTTGCGGATAAATTCACCAAAGAAAACCCTGAAAAACCTCGTTTTGTTGCTGGCAGTATTGGACCAACCAACAAAACAGCAAGTTTGTCACCAGATGTTAACCGCCCGGAATACAGAGCAATCACCTTCAATGAATTAAGAGTTGCTTACAAGCAACAAGTTGAAGCACTGATTGACGGTGGAGTTGATATCCTCTTAGTTGAAACTATTTTTGACACACTCAATGCAAAGGCAGCATTATTTGCAATCGAAGAAGTAAAAGAAGAACGAAATATTGATATTCCTATCATGGTGTCTGGCACCATTACCGATGCTTCGGGTAGAACCTTATCCGGACAAACCGTTGAAGCTTTTTTAACATCAGTGTCTCATGTTCCATTATTAAGTGTTGGTTTTAACTGTGCATTGGGAGCAGAACAATTACAGCCTTATTTACAGCGCTTGTCTAATGAAACAGAATTTTACACTTCAGCGCACCCTAATGCAGGTTTACCAAACGCATTCGGCGAGTATGATCAATCGCCTAAAGAAATGCAAAAGCTTATTGAGGAATACCTAAAAGAAGGGCTTATTAATATTATTGGCGGTTGTTGTGGTACAAGCCCTGCTCATATTAAAGCAATTGCAGAAGTTGCTCAAAATTATAAACCAAGATTAATTCAAGAATTCGCATAATGGCAGAATCTGACTGTAAGAAATACTTAACGCTTTCAGGTTTAGAACCACTCGTGGTTACTCCGGAAAGTAATTTTATAAATGTAGGAGAGCGAACAAACGTAACTGGTTCCCGAAAGTTTTTACGATTAATAAAGGAAGAAAATTATACCGAAGCTTTGGACGTTGCCAGAGATCAGGTTGAAGGCGGAGCACAAATCCTGGACGTTAACATGGATGAAGGCATGTTAGATGGTGTTCATGCCATGACGACTTTCTTAAATCTTATTGCTTCAGAACCAGATATTTCCAGAATCCCAATTATGATTGATAGTTCTAAATGGGAAATTATCGAGGCTGGTTTGCAAGTCGCACAAGGAAAATGTGTCGTGAATTCCATCAGTCTCAAAGAAGGCGAAGCCGAATTTAAACGCCAAGCAAAATTGGTAAAACGTTATGGCGCTGCTGTCATTGTGATGGCCTTTGATGAAGATGGACAAGCAGACACTTACGAAAGACGAATTGAAATCTGCGAACGCTCTTACAATATTTTGGTAAACGAAGTCAATTTTCCACCTCAAGATATCATTTTCGACCCAAATATCTTTCCTGTGGCAACTGGTATGGAAGAACATCGCAGAAATGCCATCGATTTTTTTGAAGCCACCAAATGGATTCGTGAAAATCTACCTTATGCCAATGTTTCTGGCGGAGTGAGCAATGTTTCATTTTCGTTTAGAGGAAACAACGTCGTTCGTGAAGCAATGCATTCCTCCTTTTTGTACCATGCCATTAAAAACGGAATGAATTTAGGTATCGTTAATCCAACGATGCTTGAAATTTATGACGAAATAGACAAAGAGTTATTAGAACTTGTTGAAGATGTACTATTCGATAGACGCGATGATGCAACCGAACGTTTATTGGATTTTGCAGAAACCATCAAAGACCAGAAAAAAGAACAAAAAACCGAAGTTCAGGAATGGAGAAGTGATACGCTTCAAGACAGAATTACACATGCACTAGTTAAAGGAATTGACACCTTTATTATTGAAGATGTTGAAGAAGCACGTTTAGCTTCCGAAAAGCCGATTGATGTCATAGAAGGTCATCTAATGATAGGTATGAATGTGGTTGGAGATTTATTCGGAAGCGGAAAAATGTTTTTGCCACAAGTGGTAAAATCGGCTCGTGTAATGAAAAAAGCGGTTGCATACTTACAACCTTTCATTGAGGCAGAGAAAGATGGTAAGGTAGAGTCGGCCGGAAAAATATTAATGGCAACCGTCAAAGGTGATGTACATGATATTGGTAAAAATATTGTAAGCGTTGTTTTGGGTTGTAATAATTACGAAATTGTTGACCTTGGTGTTATGGTTCCGCCAGAAAAAATCATAGAAACTGCAAAAAAAGAAAACGTAGATATCATTGGTTTAAGCGGCTTGATTACACCATCGCTAGATGAGATGGTATATGTTTCCAAAGCTATGGAAAAGGAACAGTTGAATATTCCACTTATCATTGGTGGCGCCACAACTTCCAGAGCACATTCAGCAGTAAAAATTGCACCACATTACAGCAATACCGTTGTTCATATTAATGATGCTTCACGAGCGGTAACTGTTGTTGGTAACCTACTTCAAAAGGACAGTAAAATTTATAAAAATCAGATTCGTGAAGAGTATGATAAATTTCGTGAGCAATTTCTAAAACGCGGGAAGAAAAAAGAATACCTCTCTATTGAAGATGCTCGAAAAAACAAGTTTAAAATTGATTGGTCAAAGACTGAGATTGTAAAACCTGAACAATTGGGAGTTAAAGTCATAGAAGATTTTGACATTACCAAGCTTGAAGATTACATCGATTGGACACCCTTTTTTAGAAGTTGGGATTTACACGGTAAATATCCAGATATTTTAGAGGATGATGTGGTCGGAAAACAAGCAACGGAATTATTCGGTGATGCACAGCAACTGCTAAAACGGATTTTTGATGAAAAGCTTTTAAAAGGAAAAGCCATTTTCGGACTATTTGAAGCCAATACTGTTAATGATGATGATATTGAGATCTCTATTATAGATTGTCATTCTGAGCTTATCGAAGAATCTCAAAAAAGTCTCGACTCCACTTCGACTTCACTCAGTAACCGAGCTCAACTTGACACAACAAAATTCCTAACCCTTCGTCAACAATCCAAAAAGGCAAAAGGCAAACCAAACCTTGCTTTAGCGGATTTTATAGCTCCAAAATCATGTGGAAAACAAGATTATATGGGTTGTTTTTGTGTTTCAACAGGGTTTGGCACCCAAGAATTAGCAGCTCAATTTGAAAAAGACAATGATGATTATAACGCCATAATGATAAAGGCTCTGGCGGATAGATTAGCTGAAGCTTTTGCTGAGTATTTACACAAAGAAGTTCGTACAAAATATTGGAATTACACTAAAAACGAAAATCTCACCAACGAAGAATTGATAAAAGAAAGCTACAAAGGTATTCGTCCAGCACCAGGTTATCCAGCCTGTCCAGACCACCTAGAAAAAAAGACCATTTGGAAAATTTTAAAGGTTAAAGAAACTATTGGAGTTGAGCTAACGGACAGTTTGGCCATGTGGCCAGCGGCTAGTGTGAGTGGCTATTATTTTGGAAATCCCGAAGCCAAATATTTTGGTTTGGGGAAAATTAAAGAAGACCAAATTAAAGACTATGCCAAACGTAGAAACATCAGTTTAGATGAAGCTACGAAATGGTTGAGTCCTAATATGGCAGATTGATTGTCATTCCTGCGTAGGCAGGAATCTATATTAAAAATTATTATTTAAAGAGATACCTGCCTTCGCAGGCATTATTATGAAAGTAACAGAACACATAGAAAACGCCAACGGTAAAACACAATTTACATTTGAGATTTTACCACCATTAAAAGGACAACATATTCAATCTATTTTTGATAACATCGACCCATTAATGGAATTTAAACCACCATTTATCGATGTCACCTATCACCGCGAAGAATACGTATTTAAGGAAGTTGAAAACGGATTGCTAAAAAAGCAGGTTGTAAAGAAACGACCTGGAACTGTTGGTATTTGTGCGGCAATTCAAAATAAATATGGTGTGGATGCCATTCCGCATATTTTGTGTGGTGGCTTTACCAAGGAGGACACGGAAAATTTTCTAATTGATTTGGACTTTTTAGACATTGATAATGTTATGGCATTACGTGGTGACGCGGTAAAAAGCGAAACGTATTTTAAACCCGAAACAGAAGGCCATAATTATGCCAACGAATTGGTCGCTCAAATCGAAGATCTTAATAAAGGTATTTATTTAGACGAGGAATTATTAAATAGCTCAAAAACCGATTTTTGTATTGGTGTAGCAGCCTACCCAGAAAAGCATATGGAAGCACCTAGTTTAGATAGTGATATTCATTTTTTGAAAAAGAAAATAAAAAACGGTGCCACTTATATTGTCACTCAAATGTTTTTTGACAACAAAAAGTATTTTGATTTTGTAAAAAAATGTAGAAATGAAGGCATTACTGTCCCAATTATACCAGGTTTAAAACCCATTAGCACAAAAAAGCAGCTTAACCTAATTCCTCATCGTTTTCATGTGGACTTGCCAGAAGATCTCATCATAGCGGTTGTAAAATGCAAGGACAACAAAGCCGTAAGACAGGTTGGTATAGAGTGGTGCATACAACAATCCAAAGAACTTCAAAAAGCTGGCATACCAGTATTGCACTATTACTCTATGGGAAAAAGTGATAACATTAGGGCTATTGCTGGTGCGTTGTTCTAAAACTAAACCACTATTTTTAATCTAGAAGTAGTAATTTCACTTTTAGGAATATAGGGTTTCTCTTCTGGAATTATAAGGTTTTCTAACTGATTATTGAGAACATATTGATGCTGTTCTTTTACAAAATCTGATATGTCCTCAATCTCTAAAATATCATCTTTTGCATATTTCTCAATAGCTTCATTTCTTATACCTAGCTGAATGGCTCTTCGTTCCAGTTTAGCACCATAAGGGTCATGATCAGGATCCGAAGTTTAATTAGACCTTGGATGGTCGACAGGATGCTCACGCTCGAATCACTGAATTAGTGGCAGGGGAATGACGGTTAAACGAATTGCTTACTTCTAAAAAAAGAAATCTCGCTAACATGAAATTACTTAGAAAGTTTATGGTAAATTTCATATAGATAACCAAAATAAAATATCAATTCCTTTCAATACTCATAACTGTAGGAACTCCAGACCAACCAAGATCATTTCCAAGAATTGTTCCGACACCATCAAAGTTTCCTGTCATTTCATTAAATACACCATTGAAAGTCAATGACAAACCATAGAGTTCATATGATATGGATAAATTCAGTGCATCACCAATATGAGAATATGAACCGCCATAAGTGGTCACACAAGAACCTGCCCTGCTTACTGAATTGTTGGATCCAAATTTAAATTTACACAAACTTGCGTTAAAACTATCTGTGGAACCACCCTGTATATTAAAATTACTTCCAAATCGCCAATCATATGTATAAAGAATTATAGTCGAACCAAATTCATCAAATACATTCTCAAGTCCTTCAAGAAATAGAGCACTTGCTTGAGTTCCTGCCGCAAAACAACCCACAGGATTTCCTGTACCACATTCCAAAACATCTACAGCTAATCCCGCACCTTGAAACGTGGTTACGGTATTTGGAAGTATTGGATCGTTTGGGTTAGCAGTGTTTAATAAATCTAAAAAACTGGCAACAGCACTCGTACAACTAATAATTGCAGTTGGTACGCCTATTGCAGCCGCTAAAGGTCCAGTAACAACAACCCCAGAAACTGTCGCAGCAGTACTAACGATACATGTGACCGTACTTGTAACAAAAGAGGCTACATCAAAAAATAAAATCCCAGCCTCAAGAACACTGTTCATTCCGTTTTTATCTGTTCCATTTTGGTTATTAAAATTTAATTGCTCAGAATCAGTATTTACTATTACAAATACTTGACTACCATCCTCATACTGAAAAACAACATCTACGGCTGTCAACTCATCATTGTAATTAAATAAAACCAAACTACCGTCACTAACAGAAATGGCACTAGGTAGATAGGTTTCTGTATCTATCATTGTTAAGGCTTCATCATCACCCTTTTTTAATATTATACCATCTATCGTTGAATCAATATTACTATCATAAGCAAAAACAGTATAGTCGTTTAGGTCTGAAAAAATAAAAGGTATCGTTGTATTTGGAAAGTATCCCAGATTTAACTCTTCTTGTGTCGTTTCATCTGCATTATTATTGGAATCCGATGAGCATGAAAATAGTGATATTAAAATTAATAAAATCAAAGGGAAGCAGATATGCTTTTTCATAGTAAAAGAAAGTTACAATTACGAGTAATTCAATATAGCCAATAGATAACTAACGAAACCAATTAACCTGATTATGTGTAAATTAATCGGATAAAAAAGAATTTGTAGAAAAAAATTGAAGCGTAGTATAACCTATGTGGTTATAACACTTAAATAGTGAGTGAAAGAGGTTCTTTACCCTTTTTGAATATATAAGTTTTTAAATCCTACAGATTCTATTTGATCAATTTTTATTTTATTTTGCTAAAGACTGTAGCAAAATTAAGGCTAAATAGTATATGATTTTGTAGCATGATTTTTACCTGTTATTATTCAAGTCTTTTAAAATCAAAGGGAATACCAGCTTTAACCGTCAGTCAGTACCAGAAGACATTCAATATTATAATACTAGAAACGAGAATTAATGAAACCAACAGACTTCTTAAGAGCATAGTGGATCCAAACTCAAAGTTCACTTTAAATAAGAGAACTATAGCCTTTATTCAAAACTTTATAACCTTACAGGCGATAAAAAGCCAAGTGATATTATTGATAGCTTTATTGATCAACAAGATTAATTTATTGATTTTATTACAATAGAATGCACCTTTTCATTTAATTTTTGACTAATCACTGACCAAAAACAAGATTTTTAAAATATAAAACCCTATTAATCAAATAGTTAATAGGGTGGTTAGTACTCAAGGTGGGAATCGAACCCACACTTCCGAAGAAACTGGATTTTGAATCCAGCGCGTCTACCAATTCCGCCACTTGAGCTAATTATTGGACTGCAAAAATAGTAATTATTTTTCGCCAAACAACTAAAAATAGTAGGTTTTATACTTTACCTAGCAAATAATTTTCCTAAATTTGAGCCTATCAAAATACGCAACAAACAACTCTTTTTTAATTACTCATTCAAATGCCTAAAAATACGATAGAAGCCAAGATTTTCCCATGTACCCAAAGTAATGAATTAGCACAGCAAATAGCAGATGCTTATGGAGTAAAGTTAGGCAAGGTAATTACATCCACGTATAGTGATGGCGAGTTTCAACCTTCTTATGAAGAATCTATTAGAGGCACGCGTATTTTTATTATTGGCTCTACACATCCTGGCCCAAAAAATTTAATGGAAATGCTCTTGATGATAGATGCTGCAAAACGTGCATCAGCTAGGCACATAACGGCTGTAATGCCTTATTTTGGATGGGCAAGACAAGACCGAAAAGATAAACCAAGGGTGCCTATTGCTGCAAAACTGGTAGCTAAAATGCTAGAGGCTGCTGGCGCAACACGTATTATAACTATGGACTTGCACGCAGATCAAATTCAAGGCTTTTTTGAAAAGCCTGTAGATCACTTGTTCGCCTCGACTATATTTTTGCCGTATTTAAAAAGTCTTAACTTAGATAATCTTACAGTTGCATCGCCTGATATGGGAGGCTCTAAACGTGCCTATGCTTATTCCAAAGCTTTAAAAAGCGACGTTGTTATATGTTACAAACAACGTGCTAAGGCCAATGTTATTTCCCACATGGAACTTATTGGCGATGTTACCGATAAAAATGTTGTTTTGGTTGACGACATGGTAGATACTGCTGGCACACTTACTAAAGCTGCAGATTTAATGATGGAACGTGGTGCCAAAAGTGTAAGGGCAATATGCACACATCCTATTCTATCTGGTAGTGCTTATGAGCGATTAGAAAACTCTAAACTCGAAGAGCTAATTGTTACAGATTCAATTCCACTAAAACAAGAAAGCAAAAAACTTAGGGTTTTAGGTTGTGCAAATTTATTTGCTGAAGTTATGTACAATGTGCATCACAATGAATCCATTAGCAATAAGTTTGTAATGTAAAACAGGTTTTAGCGGTTACTTATCATTCATTCTTCATTTTACACTTATTTTTTTCTGTAATGTAAAAAATAATAAAGAAAGTGTAGTATTTCAGTATTATATTTTTAAATTTGCAGCCCTCAAAATGAGGTAATTAATATTATAAATTTAAAATTTCTAAAATGAAATCAATTACAATCAATGGATCTCAAAGAGAAAGCGTGGGCAAAACGTCAACAAAAGCCTTACGTAATGCTGGTCAGGTTCCTTGCGTATTATACGGAGGAGAAGCAAAGCCAGTGCATTTTACAGCGCCAGAGCTAGCGTTTTCAAAACTCGTATACACACCAAATGCGCATACGGTTGTGATTAAACTAGATAATGGTGACAGCTACAATGCAGTAATGCAAGACATTCAGTTTCACCCTGTAACGGACAGAATCCTTCACATAGATTTTTATGAAATCTATGAAAACAAGACCATCACTATGGAAATTCCGGTTAAAACGGAAGGTGTATCAAAAGGAGTGTTAAATGGAGGAAACTTAAGAATGCCTTACAGAAGATTAAGAGTAAAAGCCATTCCTTCAAAATTACCAGATTTTATTGAGGTAGATATTACACCTTTAAAGATTGGTGACAAGGTCTATATTAGTGACCTACAGAACGATGATTACGATTTAATTCACCCAGACAATACCGTTGTATGTCAAGTAAGACGTAGTAGATTGGCTATTGTTGATGCAGTGGATGACGAAGAAGAAGATGAAGAAGGAGTTGAAGGAGAAGAAGGAGCTGCAACTGCAGAAGCAGGAGCAGATGCACCTGCTGCGGAAGAGGCAAAAGAATAAATCAATATTCTCTCTAATATTTAAAAAGCATTCTGAATCAGAATGCTTTTTTTATTTTTACTCAAATCAAAAAAAATGTTTAGGTTTTTAAAACAATGGCTTGGTTTTGGTATTAATGCTGAGCAAAATGAAGAAGACAACATGAAAAAATTCTTAATTGTCGGTTTGGGCAATATTGGCGAAAAATACACTAATACCAGACATAATATTGGTTTTAAGGTTTTAGACTATTTAGCTGAAAAAGAAGCTATTACTTTTGAGACTTTAAAGCTAGGTGATATTGCTACTCTAAAAATAAAAGGCAGAACCTTAATTCTTCTAAAGCCTAGTACGTACATGAATCTTAGTGGTAAATCGGTAAAATATTGGTTAGAAAAAGAAAAGGTTCCTCTGGAAAATCTGTTGGTAATCACTGACGATCTTAACCTTCCTTTTGGGACACTGAGATTGAAAACTAAAGGTAGCGATGGAGGCCATAATGGGTTAAAGGACATACAAGACAAATTGCAAACCACAACGTACAATCGTTTTAGATTTGGTATCAGCGATACCTTTAGTAAAGGAAGGCAAGTTGATTATGTCTTAGGCGAATGGAGCGATGAGGAAAGCTCTAAGCTAAATGAGCGTATGAAAACATCCATTGAACTCATTAAATCATTTGCTCTCGCTGGAGCTAACATAACCATGAACCAGTATAATGGAAAATAAAAAAAGACCGTAAATACGGTCTTTTTTAATATTAGCAATCTAATTTTTTAATCAGATTTTTTCTTGAAATTAAATCTAACCAAAACTTCGTGGGTTCCATTGCTTACGTTAGAAAGCTCATTTCTTGTAGAACTTTCGTAAGCGTAACCAATGTCCATCCAATCGGCTATATTGATCATCATTAATCCAGCAAAAGCCTCATCGGTTCTGTATGCCGCTCCTACTTCAAATCGTTTGTAAAATCTGAATGCTGCAGTAATATCCGCAGATAAAGGTGTTCCGCTTACATACCTAACAATCGTGGAAGGTCTAAATTCTGTGTTTGCTCCTAAAGCAAAGTTATAGCCACCAGACAAATAAACATGTGCCTCTTCAGTAGCTTGAGTTATTCGACCTTCTGATTCATCGATTCTTTCACTTGAAAGTATACTAGGCACAGAAAGGGATACAAAATAGTCTTCGTGCTTTAAGTATGCACCAGCACCGAAGTTTGGTCTAAAGCCAGTATCCAGGTTACTTAAGGCAGGATCTGGTTGAAATCCTAAGTTTGCCAAATTATCCCTATCAATATTATAAGTATTTCCTCCAGCTTTTAAACCTAAAAATAGGTTTGTAGCTTCTGAGATTTGTAAACGATAAGAGAAATCTATATTAAAACTGGTTTGTCTTTCAATAAATACCTGATCCCCAACTAAAGATATGCCTACACCAATTTTATCTCCAATAGGTTGGGAGTAAAAGAAGCTCTGTGTTTCAGGTGCACCTTCTACACTTATCCATTGACTTCTAAAGTTTGATGTAAGGCTTGTGTTACCGTCAGCACCAGCATAAGCGGGATTTATAACGTTCATTGTATATCTATATAATGAATAATTAGGTTCTTGTTGAGCATATATAGACCCAAACAAAAGAATTGCAATTATTATTAATGTGTTTCTATAAAAATTCATTGTTTTCATTTTATTTAAGTTATATGCTATTAAAGAGTTAAGTATATCCATCCTGTAATGATAACCGTACCATCCCCATTTTGATCTATATGATAGTAGTAAGATCCTGTTGGTAAAGTTTCACCGTTATAAGTACCATCCCAATTATTATTGTAACCTTTGGTACTATAGACTTCTTTACCCCATCTGTTATAAACCTTAACCAAGGCTCCAGGGAATCTTTCAGAGTTTATGACTATCCATGTATCATTGATGTTGTCTCCATTTGGTGAAAGTACATCATTAGCAATCATGTCGTCACAAACATCGCCAATACCGTTACCATCTAAATCTGACTGGCTTGGGTTAGGTTCTAATGGACAATTATCATCTTCGTCTAACACGTTATCATTATCATCATCACTATCACAAGCATCACCTAATCCATCTAAGTCATTATCTGATTGATCTGGATTGGCAACCATAGCGCAATTATCGTCATCATTTAAGATGCCGTCACCATCCATATCATCATCACATACATCACCTAATCCATCGCCATCAATATCTGATTGATCCGTATTAGCAACTAATGGGCAGTTATCGTCATCATTTAAGATCGTATCACCATCAAAATCATTAGGATCCCTTGTTCCACAAACCTCGATTGATAATGAATTGATGACCCCTCCATCTAGCGCGCCAAATGTGTCAGAAACGGTAATAGTCCAAATTCCATTTGAGAAGTCTCCATTAAATGAATTTAAATCACCTTCTGGCTGGAATGAACCTGTAAATGGTGGTGCACCAGCAGTAATAGGAGAAACTGCATCATCATCAAAGACCGTGTCGATATAATCATCACCTCCACCTCCATTGCCAGAGGTTAAATCAACAGTTACACCATCTGGGCTAGTAATTGAAATATCTAAATCCGATACCCAGTCGTGTTCAATATTAACAGTAACATTTACGTCTGTAATTATTAAGCCTTCTACGATATTGATTGTTGCTATATAATCTGCATCATCACCTGAGTCTGCAATATCAATTGGAGTATCTAATGAAGTTCCGTCAGTACACTCCACATCACATTCATCACCGATACCATCACCGTCAAAATCAGTTTGATCTGGGTTAGCGTTCACCGGACAGTTATCGTCACCATTCAAAATACCATCACCATCAATATCATCATCACAAACATCTCCGATGCCATCACCATCTATATCAGCCTGATCTGTATTAGCAGTGTCAGGGCAATTATCTTCATCGTTTGGAATACCATCACTATCATTATCATCTTGCTCAAATCCACAAACCTCTAAAGTCCAACTGTCTATTGTGCCTATATCAGCTCCAGCTCCATCAGCAACATTCAGTGTCCAAACACCGCCCGAAGGTTCACCATTAAAAGCAGATAAAGCTTCTTCTGGTACAAAAGACCCTGTGAAAGGTGGTGCACCAGCTTGAATAGCTGTGCCTGCATCATCATCAAATACTGTAGCTGTATAATTGTCACCGCCACCACCGTTTTGGTCTGATAAAATTACTGAAGTACCCGATGGACTTGTTAAAACCAATGTTAAGTCACCTGCCCAAGTATGAGTAATGTTTACGGTAACATTAACATCGGTGATTTCGTAAGCACCAGCAAAATCAATATCTGAATCTACACCGGCTGCAGTATTATCTGGTATATTAAGTGGTGTATCCGCAGAATCAAATGTTCCACATAAGGTATCACAAAGATCTCCGATACCATTGCCGTTTTCGTCTGCTTGATCCGCATTTGCAATTAAAGGACAGTTGTCATCGTCATTCAGTACTCCATCACCATCTATATCATCATCACAAACATCTCCGACGCCGTCACCATCTAAATCTTCTTGATCGAAGTTTGCCACATTAGGACAGTTGTCTGAACCATTTGGAATACCATCATCATCATTGTCTAACTGAGGGATACCGCATATATCCATTGACCAGCTATCTAGTGTTCCAGTAATAAAGGCCAAAGTATCTGAAGCGTTCAACGTCCAATCACCTCCAGAGAAACTACCGTTATATGTAGATAAATCTTCCTCTGGTTGGAAACTTCCTGTAAAAGGAGCCGTTCCTGCAGTTATGGATGTGCTTGCTTCACTATCAAAAACTGTATTAGTATAGTTATCGCCATCAGCTCCATTGCCCGCAGAAAGTAAAATTTCGGTTCCATCTGGCGCAATTAGCTTCAGCGTGATATCTTCCGTCCAAGTATGTGTAATATTAACGGTTACATTGATATCAGAAATTATAGCTGTTGTCGGTACATTGATAACAGAATTGACACCAAAGGTATTTGCGTCTGGTATATCTATAGGAGTATCAGAACTACCATACGAACCACATATAATATTGGCCGTAGTAAAACTAGCTTCTGAGTAAGCACCAGTACCGCAATCGTTAACACCTCTGACTCTCCAGAAATATTCTGTTACAATATCTAAAGTTGTTGCCGTAAATGTTGGGTCGTTAACAACTGTACCAGCTACTATATTTGTAAACGCAGCATCAGTTGCAATATCAATTTCATAAGCAGTTGCATTTACATCAGCATCCCAAGTGAAAACTACTCCGTTTGACGCATCTACATCTATTGCTCCGTCAGCAGGTGTTATAATATTTAATGCTGCTAGATTAGTATCGTAAACATTAAATTCTACGTCAGCTGTATTGGTTAATGCACCTGAAGTTCCCACTAAAGTAAATGGATAGTTGCCAACAGCTAAACTTCCAACACCAGTAACCGTAACCGTAACTGCTGTCCCATCTGCAGTTGCTGATGTTGGCGAAAAAGTAGCCGTAGCGCCTGCTGGTAAACCTGTTGCACTAAAGGTTGTTTCATCGGTAAACCCTAAAAACGTGTTATAGGTAAAATTATACACAACATCATCTGGAGAGCATACATCTATTGAGCTATCCGCAACACTTAGAACAAATTCTGATTCTTGTAATGAAAAATTTGTTGAATTGATAGCATAAAAAATATTGTTATTTCCTTCTACTTTGACCCTAGCCGTTGAAGAATCTCCTCCTGTAATTGGTACAGTAACATTATGAGATCCATCATTTGGGACATCTGTAGCCATTACGAAGGGGTAAGTAAACCCGCCATCAATGGATAATAAAATATTTACAGTAGGTGTGTTGACCGCACCACCATCAGTACCAGCAACATCCCAAGTTACCGTTTGGATTGAACCAGCATCCCAAGTTTCATTTGTAGTTTGTGATGTCACCACAAATGGTCCTGCAGTTCCTTCTACGTTAACCGTCATGGTGTCATAATCGCTCTGTGGAGTTTGTCCAACACCATTGGCTTCACTTCTGTCTCTTACGGTTAAAGCAAAGTTTAAAGCTCTGCCAACATTAGACACTGTTTCCCATGAAGAATTATCAATGGTTTCTACTGGGTTCGTTTCCGTTAATTGCCCAATAACGACACGCTCAATAATTGGCATATAACGATCTGGTGACGTACTTGGTGGTCGAGATCTCCAGACTGCACCTGTAGTCTTATCTGGGCCAAAAGTACTTGAACCTGTAACACCATCATCGATTTGCTCCCAGGTATAAGTTAGTATATCACCTCCATCAGCATCCGTAGCAGCACCTCTAAGAACAAATGCTGTTCCTGTTGGGATTGTATAATCTGAACCAGCATCTGCTACTGGTGGGTTATTTGAAATTGCTGTACCCACCCAACATGTTCTGGTTTCTAGATTACCTAAAATTTGTAGAATACTGTAATAATGAAAATAAGGATCTGAATGATCTTGAACATCATCTGCTCCGGTAATACCTGCATAACCCATAATCGTTGTACCACTACCAGGTTCTGCATTTACCCCAGTGCCTTCACTACCGAAAGACCAAGTATGGTTTGCACCCATTTGGTGGCCTATTTCATGTGGCACATAATCTATATCAAAGAAATCTGACATATAAGGCCCACCATCATTGTCTGTAAATGAATGAGCAGAAAAACCACTTCCTTTTTGTCCGTCAACACAAACACACCCTATACAACCTGCATTACCATTATTACCAGCAAAAGTAAACAAATGTCCAATATCGTAATTGGCCTCTCCAACATTTGCAGTCAATGTCGCTTGTAGTTCACCATTGAGAGCTCCACCATAAGGATCTGTTGCAGCACTTGGGTAAATAATCTCCGTACCTGTAACCAATGTAAAGGTAACAGCCATATCTACTTCAAACACTTCATTACTCCTATTTAAAGTAGAGACTACCTGAGCAAGTGCGTCGGCCTGAGCATCACCATTGGTATTATCACCATCGTCCCAAAAATTGGTATACTCACCTGTAGTTGATATAGCAATTCTAAATGTTCTTAAGGTTTGATCATCAGCATCACGATTGGTTAAGCCATTGGTTTCAATTGGGAAGAATTCATCTTCTGTTAAACATTCAAAATCCTTTAAACCTTCCGATCTTACTTCTCTACTATAAACTATATATGAAGTATTATCTGTTCTACTTAATGGAACAGTAAAATTCATTGGCTCGTTAGGGTAAGAAATTAGTGTCTGCAACCCTTGTGGCGTAACACTAAAACGTGCTCTAGTCCCTGGATTATCCATACTATACCCTAAATATGTTTTAATTTCAGGATAGAGTTCTGATAATTCTTCAGATAGCACAGGTGCTTCAACAACCATAAATTGTTCAAGCTCCCCCTTAACGTTAGGAAGAGAAATTCTTACGTTAGAATATGTTGTCGCATTAGAACGCAGAGGAGCGTTTACAAGTTGAGCCTTAAACGCATCCAGATTTAATTGATAAGTCTGATAAAATTTTTGATTGAGAGTCGTTTTTTCATCATTACCACTTAAATCTGTTCTATTAGTTTTGTGCCAATAGCCCTGTTGAGCCAAAGCAGAAAATACTGATAAAAACATGGTTAATGACAAAACAAAATGTAGCTTTGTTTTCATAAGTTTTGTGTAGAAATTTAAAATTCCCCGAATTTATGATTTTTTTAACAAAGACTTAATGCATTACTTAAAAAAATAAAAAACTCTTCATTTTTTAACTTTTAACTGTGAATTCAGCAAAAATCGCCACTGTAGGAACCTTTGACGGCGTCCATATCGGACATCAAAAAATATTAAAGCGCGTTGTAAATTTTGCTAAGACAAATGATTGCATTCCGGTAGTTTTAACTTTGTTCCCACATCCAAGAATGGTGCTTAAAAAAGATGACGCTATTAAACTCCTCAATACTATAGATGAGCGTATAGAATTACTAAAGTCATTCGGAATAAAAGAGGTCGTTGTAAAAGAATTTACAGAAGCATTTGCCAATCTCTCAGCCAAAGATTACGTGGAAACTGTTTTAGTCGACGAACTGAATATTAAGCAAATTGTTATAGGTTATGACCATCGCTTTGGTAAAAATAGAAGTGCCAATATTACTGACTTAAAAGCATTTTCTAAAAAATACAATTTTAAAGTAGAGGAAATTTCAGCACAAGACATTGAAGAGGTAACGGTAAGCTCAACTAAAATCAGAAAAGCTTTAGATATAGGTAATGTAGGTTTGGCAAATTCATTTTTAGGTTATAATTACTTTATTAATGGCTCTGTGATAAAAGGAAAAGGCTTAGGACGGACTTTGGATTTTCCGACCGCAAATATTCACATTAAAGAAACCTACAAGCTTATACCACAAGATGGTGTCTATGTGGTCAAATCTGTTTTTAAAGGTTATACTATATATGGTATGATGAATATTGGCACCAATCCTACTGTTGATGGCAAGACACGATCTATTGAAGTTCACTTTTTTAATTTCAATAATAATATATATAATCACAAATTAAGAATTGAATTTCTTAAGCGCTTACGAAGCGAACAAAAATTCAATAGCCTCGATGACCTAAAAATTCAGTTAAGAGAGGATATGCGAAACGCTTTGGATTATATAGAAAAGCGACATGACTAATTTTCTATTTAAACATATCGACAATTCAGGTCTAATAGTATTTAGAATAATTTTCGGAATGCTCTGCGCCCTAGAAGCTATTGGTGCTGTTTTCACCGGTTGGATTAGACGTACGCTAATAGAACCTGATTTCACGTTTTCCTTTATTGGTTTTGAATGGCTTCAACCGTTACCTGGCAATTGGATGTATGCTTATTATATAGTTATGGGCATTTTTGGTTTGCTTATCATGGTAGGCTACAAATACCGTTTTAGCATGTTTATGTTTGCCACCATGTGGACAGCCACCTACCTAATGCAAAAATCATCTTATAACAATCACTACTACTTGTTATTTATCCTTAGTTATTTAATGGTATTCTTGCCAGCAAATAGGTATGCGTCATTAGACGTTAAGCTTAACCCATCGCTAAAACGAATTTCTATGCCAAGTTGGTGTAAATGGGTCTTTGTAGTTCAGCTATTTATACTTTATACCTATGCGTCAATCGCAAAATTATATCCAGATTGGTTAGATGCTTCCGTACCTGCCCTTTTAATGCGAAGCAAAGCAGATTATCCTATTATTGGTGGACTTTTACAACAAAACTGGATTCATTATGGTATAGCCTATGGCGGTATTTTGTTCGATGGACTTATCATACCCTTGTTGCTTTTTAAGCCTACCCGAAAGTATGCTTTCTTTGCCTCTATCTTTTTTCACTTGTTTAATTCCATAGTATTTCAAATTGGTATTTTCCCTTATCTATCTTTAGCTTTTAGTTTGTTCTTTTTTGAGCCAAAAACAATTAGGGATATATTCTTGAAAAAGAAACCTTATTACAATTCCGACGAAGTCATTATTCCAAAGTATGGGAATATTTTGGTTTATTTCTTTACAGTCTATTTTTTAGTACACATAGCACTTCCGCTTCGCCATCACTTTTTTAAGGATGACGTTTTATGGACAGAAGAAGGTCACAGATTGTCTTGGAGAATGATGTTAAGGGCCAAGAGTGGCAATACAAGGTATAGGGTTATTGATGAAGCGACCAATCAACAAATACCCATAAAATTAGACGATTACCTTACTAAGAAGCAACAACGAGGAGCCAGTACTAAACCAGATATTATTTGGCAGTTTGCCCAACACCTTAAAAAAGATTTTGCGAAAAAAGGAAAATCGGTTAAAGTATATGTAAGGTCTCATGTTAGTGTAAATGGTAAGCCTTCAAAACAACTCATTGATCCAAATGTTGATTTGGCCAACGAAGAATGGCACCATTTTAAACATCACGATTGGATATTGCCTTCAAAATAGTTTTTATCTGCTCAAATTCTTATTACTTTTGTGCCCTGTTTTACCCACGCTAATTGGCGTAAGCCTAAAATTGCAGATATGTTACAAGTTGCTTTTATAAGAGAGAATAAAGAAGATGTCATTAATCGTTTGGCTAAACGAAATATTGATGCCACTCAAATGATAAACGATGCTATTACTTTGGATGAAGAACGCAGGGAGCTTCAGACCAAATTAGATAACACAAAAGCAGAATCAAACACCTTATCAAAGGAAATTGGTAATTTGTTTAAGTCTGGTGAAGCACAAAAAGCAAATCTATTAAAGGAAAAAACCACTCAACTAAAAGAAAGCACAAAAATCCTAGAGCAAGAGCTCAATGATAAAACTGAAGCACTTTCTCAGTTATTATATACAATTCCTAATGTTCCCAACGATATTGTTCCTGCGGGTAATAATGATGACGATAATGAAGAAGTTTACGGAGAAGGAGACATACCTAAGTTGTTTGATGGTGCCTTACCGCATTGGGAACTCGCCAAAAAATACGACATCATTGATTTTGAGTTGGGTAACAAAATCACAGGTGCCGGTTTCCCTGTTTACAAAGGAAAAGGCGCAAAATTACAACGTGCGCTTATCACCTACTTTTTAGATAAAAATACAGAAGCTGGGTACACCGAAATGCAAGTACCACACCTGGTGAATGAAGCCTCTGGTTTTGGCACTGGTCAATTGCCTGACAAGGAAGGACAAATGTACCATGTCACTGCAGATAATTTGTATCTTATTCCTACTGCCGAAGTTCCTGCAACTAATATTTTTAGAGATACCATTCTAAATGAAAGCGAACTTCCTAAGAGTATCACAGGCTACACACCTTGTTTTAGACGTGAGGCTGGTAGCTATGGCGCACATGTTAGGGGATTGAATCGTTTACACCAATTTGATAAGGTTGAAATTCTAAGAGTTGAACATCCTGATAATTCTTACCAAGCTCTAGATGGTATGGTAGAACATGTGAAAGGGATTTTAAAGGAATTGAAATTACCTTATAGAATATTAAGATTATGTGGTGGTGATTTAGGTTTCACTTCTGCATTGACTTACGATTTTGAAGTGTTCTCAACAGCTCAAGATCGTTGGTTGGAAATTTCTTCAGTTTCAAATTTTGAAACCTTCCAAGCCAATCGTTTAAAATTACGTTTTAACAATAGCGAGGGTAAAAAAGAACTTTGCCATACACTCAATGGAAGTTCATTGGCTCTGCCAAGAGTTTTAGCAGGAATATTAGAAAACTGCCAAACTGAAAATGGAATTAAAATCCCAGAAGTTTTAGTGCCTTACACTGGTTTTGACACGATTTCATAGCTGCTAAGCCTCAACGGCTTTGAATTAAATTGTTAAAAAAAAGTGTTTTTTATCGAATTTTCGTGTATTTCTTCGTTAATTTTCATTATTTTCGCCTATGTTAGCAGTCCAAATCGAGACCTAACCTAATTATGAAAAACATAAAACGCATTGTATTACTCGTTGCATTAGTTGTTGTGGTAAGCAAAGTTTTGTTTTAACTATAATTAGTAATAATATTAAGAATAGTAAAAACACCAAGACAAAGTAATTGAATCATATTTATAACGAATAATGGTTAATAGCACATTTATTTTGCTGGTCAAAATGCCTAAACGTTAAGTTTAGGCATTTTTTTATAATAACATTTACAATATCTGCCCAAGGCATTTGTTATATTTACAAAAATGCTTTTATGAAAAAGTCACTCTTCATACCTTTTCTATTGCTTGGTTTTTGCTTTGGCTTCTCCCAAAACAGCGAAGTCCTTGCAGATAATTATTTTAAGAAAGGAGAGTTTAAAAAAGCACTGGTTATCTATCAAAATCTCAATAAAGAAAATCCATACAGCTATAAGTATACATACAAACTTATTGAAACCCATCAACAACTAGAAGAGTTTAGCGAAGCCCAAAACATTTTGGTACAGCGTTTAGCGAAGCGTAGAAACCCGACCTTAATTGTAGAGTTGGGTTATAATTACCAGCTTCAAGATAGCTTAGAAAGAGCTAAACAACTATACAATGAAGCCATTGCGTATGTAGATGAAAACCCAAACTACATTTATAGTATTGCCAAAAAATTTGAAGATCGTTCGCTTTTAGATGAAGCTATACAAGTTTATGACAAGAGTAAACTATTGACACCAGACAAAAACTACAGCATTCAACTAGCTCGTATTTATGGTGACCAGGGCAAGATTGAAAAAATGTTTGAAAACTATATCGAATATGTAGCCTACAGACCCAATTACCTTAACAATATAAAACGAGCCGTTAGCGATTTTATATCCGAAAACAAGGATAACGAAAACAACGTCTTTCTTAGACGGTTACTTTTGAAAAAAATTCAGCAAGAGCCAAGCCCATATTGGTACGATTTGTTAAGTTGGCTCTATGTACAGGAAAAAGCTTATAATAAATCTTTTATTCAAGAAAAGGCACTTTACAAACGCAATCCTGAAAGTCTTGATCGTATAATAGAACTAGCAATTACGGCTTTAGATGATAACGACGACGAAACGGCAAAGGATATTTTCAACTATATTTTAGAAACCACGCAAGATCCAAGTACTGCTTTGACTGCGCATCAGTATATTTTGGAAATTGACACCAAAAATGCAACCTCTGAAAAAGAACTTGAACGTATCGACGAAGCTTTCAATACCTTGTTTAAAGATTACGGAAAATCAGAGCTCACTTTATCTTTACAGCTCGCGTACGGTGAATTTTTAGCATTTCATCAAAAGGATACCGAAAGTGCCACGGCCTTTTTACGCCAGAGTTTAAAGTTGAATATATCCGAATTTCAAGAAGCAAAAGTAAAATTGCTGTTGGCCGATATTTTGGTACTGCAAGAACGATTCAATGAAGCTTTGATTTTCTATTCCCAAATTCAACTAAGTCTAAAGAACAGCACCATTTCCCAAGAAGCCAGATTTAAAGTAGCCAAAACCAGCTACTACAAAGGTGATTTTGATTGGGCAGAATCGCAATTGAAAATCTTAAAATCATCGACCTCACAACTTATAGCCAATGACGCGTTGGATTTGAAATTGCTGATTTCGGACAATAAATATGAAGATAGCACGCAAACCGCCTTAAAACATTTTGCTAAAGCCGATTTGTTGGCGTTTCAAAACAAAACCGATGAGGCCATTTCGCTTTTAGACAAGATTTTGGAAGAGCATAAAGGTGAAAGCATTACAGACCAAACCTTGTTTCAGCAAGCTAAACTGTTTGAAAAGAAAAAGCAATACGATAAGGCTGAAGCCAATTATCTACTCATTATTAACGATTGGAAAGAAGACATCTTAGCAGACGATGCGCATTATTACCTAGCTGAACTTTACAACACCCATTTGGCCAAACCAGAAGAGGCCAAACAACTCTACGAGAAAATTATTTTTGACTTTGAAGACAGCATTTACTTTATTGAAGCCCGTAAAAAGTTTAGGATGTTGAGGGGTGATAGTATTAATTAGAAAAAGGACCAATAATGAACAATAAAGCTAAAACTACTTTCAGATCAGTAGCACTACTAGTTGCACTTATAACAGGTTTATTAAGCGTTTTTTTAGAGTTTCACCCTAGTTATAATGGGTTTGCAATGTCAATAATGAGTGGAATGTGCTTTATTTCTATTGGCATTTCTTTTATTAATGAATAATCACTTATACTATTAATGCTATAATAATTCAAATAAACATTTTGCTAAATATCAAATCATGATAATTTACAACGTCACCATAAACATAGATGATTCCGTTCATGACGAATGGCTTACATGGATAAAAGAACATATTCCACAAGTCTTGGCAACAGGTAAATTTGTAGATGCCAAACTCACCAAAGTGTTGGTTAAGGAAGACATGGGAGGCACTACTTACTCTGTGCAATACAAAGCACACTCGAGAGAAGCCTTGGATGCCTATTATGCAGAAGATGCAGAACGCTTAAGAGGTGATGGACTAAAACGTTTTGCTGATAAAATGTTGGCCTTTAGAACAGAATTGGAGGTTATTGACGAGTATTCTGTAAATTTCAACTAAGTTTGTCATTCCTGCGCAGGCAGGAATCCATAAATTGATATTTCTTAATCTGTGCCAAACCAAGACCAAGTTAAAGCAAAAAAACACCTAGGACAACATTTTCTAAAAGACGAAAACATTGCCCAAAAAATAGCCGACACCTTATCCTTAAATGGTTATAAAGATGTCTTGGAAATTGGTCCTGGCATGGGAGTGTTGACCAAATATTTGCTTAAAAAAGACATTACCACCCACGTTATAGAAATCGATACCGAATCTGTTGACTATCTAAAAAACAACTACCTCAACCTTGCGGACAGAATCTATGAAAAGGATTTTTTAAAGTATGATTTAACTGAGGTATTTAGCGACCGCCGTTTCGCAATCATTGGAAATTTCCCTTATAATATTTCCTCTCAGATTGTATTTAAGACTTTGGAGATGCGAGATCAAATTCCTGAGTTTTCTGGGATGTTTCAAAAGGAAGTCGCAAAACGCATCTGTTCTAAAGAAGGCTCTAAAATTTACGGTATACTATCCGTCCTAACACAGGCATTTTATGATGCCGAGTATCTCTTCACCGTGCCTCCTTCAGTATTCAATCCACCACCAAAAGTAGATTCTGGCGTGTTGTTGCTAAAGCGAAAAGAAAATTACACATTGCCTTGCGACGAAGCCCTATTCTTTAAAGTGGTAAAAACCGGTTTTCAACAACGTAGAAAAACATTACGTAACAGTTTAAAAACATTCAATCTTTCCGATAATTTAAAAGCAAATACTATCTTTGGGCAACGACCAGAGCAATTAAGTGTTTCACAATTTATTGAGCTGACGTCGCTAATTGAAAACGACCAAAATTAAGTTTTACGTCATTTCGAGTGATTTCAAAATATAAATTTTGAAATTGTATCGAGAAACAAAAAAAACACGTGGAAGAAACTCAAGACAACATACAATTTCAGCTAACGGACGAGCTTATTGAAAAGGTAGAGATCCTTGTCGAGGACCAAAACGACAAAGAACTCAAATCACTTTTAAATGAGTATCACCATGCGGATATTGCCGAGATCCTTGACGAACTCGATCTTGAAGATGCCATTTACCTCATAAAACTTCTCGATTCCGAAACGACCTCAGATATTCTTATGGAGCTCGATGAGGACAATCGGGAAAAAATTCTTCAAAATCTATCTGCAAAGGAAATCGCGGAAGAAGTTGAAGAGCTTGACACCGATGATGCTGCAGATATTATTGCAGAACTTCCTGAAGAACGCCAAGGCGCAGTTATTTCCCAAATAGAAGACGAGGAACACCGAGCAGAAATCCAAGAACTTTTAGCTTATGATGAGGACGTTGCTGGTGGATTAATGGCAAAAGAGCTCGTAAAAGTTTATGAAACATGGACCGTTGCTGGCTGTTTGCGTCGTATAAGAGGACAAGCTAAGGACGTAACACGTGTACACTCCATCTATGTCGTTGATAAGCAAGAGAAGCTGATTGGCCGTTTATCGTTAAAAGATTTAATCGTTGCCAAAAGCGAACAGAAAATCGCTGACATAGCCAAAGACAATGTGGACTATGTCAATGTAAAAGATGATGCAGAAGATGTGGCTAAAGTAATGGCGAAGTACGATTTGGAGGCCATTCCTGTGGTTGATGACAACCAAACCTTATTGGGTAGAATTACCATTGATGATATTGTAGATGTCCTTAAAGAAGAAGCTGACAAAGATTACCAATTAGCAGCAGGTATTACCCAAGATGTAGAAGCGGATGATAGCATCCTTCAGTTGACAAGGGCACGTTTACCTTGGTTATTCTTAGGGCTTGTTGGTGGTGTCGGTGCCTTTTTGATTATGGAAGGATTTCAAGAGGCTTTTAATAAGTATGCTGTTTTATTCTTCTTTACACCTTTGATTGCGGCTATGGCTGGTAATGTCGGTGTACAATCCAGCGCTATTATTGTACAAGGTTTGGCAAACGACGATGTAAAAGGTAGTGTTAACAGCAGGTTGATTAAAGAAATGCTATTGGCCGCTCTTAATGGAACCATTTTAGCTTTATTCTTGTTTTTATTTGTCTGGGCAACCAAAGGAGATTTTAATACAGCACTCGCTATTTCCGCATCATTGATTGCCGTTATCATTGTAGCAGGTTTAATTGGCACATTCGTCCCATTGTTTTTAGATAAACGAGGTATTGACCCAGCAATTGCCACAGGACCATTTATTACCACAAGTAATGATATCTTTGGGATATTGATCTACTTCTGGATTGCTAAAATGATTTTGGGAATTTAAATTATAGATTTTGCTTATCCCTTTGTCAAACTGAGCTGTCACACGGAGCTTGCCGAAGTGTTGGGTTAGCATCTCATTATTGATACTTTTATAACATGAAAGCAATAAACATCAAAGACAAGCACCTATGAAAAGTCTAAAAAACATTTTTGACTTAAAATTTTCACTTACATTAATATTTTTTGTCTTTTTGATTTCTTGTGCTATCAGAACAGAAAATTCACAATTTGAAAATATAATAATTGATAAAAATCTAAGTAGCAAACTATTTGATTCCCAAGAGCTAATTCTTAATCCACTAACTTTAAAAACAGAATACGGGTATGACAATGTTCCAGATTCGACAAAGTATCTTGTAAAGTCAAACGCTATCGTAAATAAAGATAGTTCTAGATTAATGAGATTTGCAGAGATTAAGCAATTTAAATCTGATACTCTTAAGATAAGAATACATGAAACTAATCCGATATACAGTCAAAATTTTACAATTACAATTATTGGTGATAAATTTAATACTGAATTTAAATATGGTACATCAGGACCACCAATAAACCCCAAAATAAAACCACTTAAGCAGAAGCTCATGCTTAAATCATTGCCTACAAAATTAGATGATTCAATTTACGGAAGATTTTATTTTAAAGGTTTTTGTGAATCTGGTTGTAAAGGTGATATAGAAATAGAGGGAGATTTTAAGGTTGAACTTTAATTAATAAGACACCTGCTTTCGCAGGCATATATATGAAAGCAATAAACATTGAAGAAAAATTTACCAAGTTCAGTAAAAACTGGCATCCACATCGTATTGCGGTAGTGGACGATATGCAAGTGCTTTTGGCGAAACTAAAAGGTGAGTTTGTCTGGCACAGCCATGAAGATGAAGACGAACTGTTTCAAGTGGTAAAAGGCACACTATACATGCAATTCAGAGCTTCGTCCGAAGAAGCTGGAAGCGAAGGCGGAATCCGAACAGAAGTTGTTAAGGAAGGGGAGTTAATTGTGGTTCCTAAAGGCGTAGAGCACAATCCTTGTACAAAAAATGATGAAGAAGTGCATGTCTTGCTTTTTGAAAAATTGAGCACAGCCCACACTGGTAATGTAAAAGATGAAATGACACAAACTGAATATCCTTGGATATAAATTAAATTAACCTGTCACATCGAGCGCCTCGCCTTCCAAAGACTAGTTCGGCGGACAGGCAGTCGAGATGTCATAAAATATTCCTGCCTTCGCAGGAAGTGAATATGAAAATACTACACTTAGATAAAAATCATCCTCTACTCATAAATCAACTTAATGATTTAGGCTTTACCAATGATATAGATTACACGTCTTCCAAAGTTGAAGTTGAGTCTAAAATTTCAGATTACGATGGTATTATTATCCGCAGTCGGTTTACCATTGACCAGCAATTCTTAAATGCCGCAAAAAATTTAAAATTCATTGGACGAGTTGGTGCAGGATTGGAAAATATAGATTGTGATTACGCAGAACAAAAGGGCATCTATCTTATCTCAGCACCAGAAGGCAACAGAAATGCCGTTGGCGAACATGCATTAGGCATGTTGCTTTCTCTTTTCAACAAATTAAATAAAGCGGATAACGAAGTTAAACAAGGAAAATGGCAAAGAGAAGCCAACAGAGGTCTAGAACTCGATGGTAAAACAGTTGGGCTTATAGGCTATGGCAACATGGGCAAAGCCTTTACAAAAAAACTTAAAGGCTTTGATGTGGAGGTACTATGTTACGATATTAAAGCCAATGTTGGTGACGGAAATTGTAAGCAAGTCTCCTTAGAAGAACTTCAAGAAAAAGCAGATGTGCTAAGTTTACATACACCACAAACACATTTGACATTGAATATGGTTAATACCGAATTTATCAATAGGTTCAAAAAACCGTTTTGGCTGATTAATACAGCGCGAGGTAAAAGTGTAGTGACCGAAGATTTAGTTTTGGCTCTAGAGAATGGAAAAATTTTAGGAGCCGCATTAGACGTTTTAGAATATGAGAAATCTTCGTTTGAGGATTTATTCAAAATTGAAGAACCTAAATTCAGGTGGATGAGAAAAAGAAAGACCAAAGTGCCAGAAGCTTTTCAATACCTCATCAATGCAGATAACGTGCTATTGACACCTCACGTGGCAGGTTGGACAGTGGAAAGTAAGGAAAAATTAGCTCAGACAATTGTCGATAAGATTAAAGCAAAATTTTTCTAATTTTAAGCCATGAAGAAAACCATACTTGTTTTTGGATTGCTCATTTTGGCATTATTGTTATTGTTTCAGTTCAGTAAATACACCATATTCAGTGGCGATTTACAGATTGAATATATAATGGTTTTTATCGCCATTGCTTTCTTGGGAATTGGACTATTCTTGAATAGAAAAACCCAAAAACAATTACCCGCAGACAATCACAAAATCGATATAAAAAAGATTGAAGAATTAGGTCTCAGTAAACGAGAATACGAAGTTTTAAAGGAAGTGGCACTTGGCCTATCAAATCAAGAGATAGCTGAGAAATTGTTCGTTTCAGAAAGTACTATAAAAACACACGTGTCTAACCTTTTGGTAAAACTCGATGCAAAACGGAGAACACAAGCCATACAAATATCAAAAAGTTTGAATATTATTTAATTCCTTAGGTTTACAACTAAAGTATGATTCAATTGGTACTTTAGTACGAGCCTTAAACTTATTGTTATTCCTACTTTTGGTCAACTAATCAATACATAAAACAAAAATGAAAAACACAGTAATTAAATATGGACTTTATGCTTTATTGAGCGGATTCGTTTTATTCGGATTGCCATTTTTATTAGGAATGGGTACTAATTATGATTATGGTGAACTCATAGGTTATTCCTCTATGATCATCTCTTTATTGTTTGTATATTTTGGTATAAAGCATTATCGTGATAAGGTAAACAATGGTAAAGTATCCTTAGGAAAAGCCATAGGAATTGGTATGTTAATCGCTTTATTTTCCGCAGTTGGTGTGGCTATTTTCGATTATATATATACAACCCAAATCAATCCGGATTTTGCAAGCGACTATCTCGAATACTCACTAAAGAAGATGGAAGCCAACTTATCCCCAGAAGAGTTTAAAACCGAAAGTGCCAAATTAACGCAACAAATGAAAGATTATGGTAGCCCAAGTCTTATGGCGCTTATGATGTTTGCTACGGTAGTGATTCTAGGATTTATTATATCTTTAATATCTGGACTAATTCTACAACGAAAAAACTAAATATAACATTATGCAATACGATGCAACATCACCTGAAGATTATATAAGTCAGGTTCCAGAAGAACGACAAAACACTTTAAAAAAACTAAGAAAAGTTATAAAAGACAATTTACCAAAAGGGTTTGAAGAAGGTATACAATATAAAATGATCGGTTACTATGTGCCACATTCTGTGTATCCAGATGGCTATCATTGCGACCCTAAAACACCGTTACCATTTATGAGTTTTGCTTCACAAAAAAACTCCGTAAACTTATATCACAGTGGTATATATGCCAACAAAGAACTGCACGACTGGTTTGTGAATGAGTACCCAAAGCATTGTAGTCGTAAATTGGATATGGGTAAAAGCTGCATAAGATTTAAAAAAATGGATGATATTCCTTTTGAACTTATTGGTGAACTCACCCAAAAAATGAGTTGTGATGAGTGGATAGATATCTATGAAACCGCTTTAAAGAAAAAATAAGATGAAAAAAAGAGTAACAGGAATTGGAGGTTTATTCTTCAAATCTAAAGACCCAAAAGCCTCAAAAGATTGGTATAAAAAACATTTGGGCTTTGATACAGATGCCTATGGTTGTACCTTTTGGTGGAAAGACAAAGAAGGAAACGATTGCTCCACGCAATGGAGTCCCTTTGCTGAGGATACTAAGTACTATGAGCCTTCCAAAAAAGACTTTATGTTCAATTATAGAGTTGAAAACTTAGTAGAGCTACTAAAGGTTTTAAAGGAAGAAGGAGTCACCATAGTCGGAGAAATGGAAGAGTATGATTATGGTAAATTTGGTTGGATCTTAGATAATGATGGCAATAAAATTGAACTTTGGGAACCTATTGATGCTGCTTTTCAATAATTGCATTTGTTTTTTTCTTAATTTTAGCCAACACTATTAATCAATAAAACCATTTAAAATTATGTCAGACGATAATAAAGATTTGGGCGACGATCTTAATGATATGTTAGACGACGCTAAAGAAGGGGCTAAAAAAACGGGAGATAAAATTAGTCAAAAAGCAAAAGAATTTTCAAACGAGGCTAAAGAGAGTGCACAAGAATTTTCAGACGGTGCCAAAGAGGTATTCGAGAAATCCACTGGTGAAAACAAAAAAATATTAGCTGGAATACTAGGAATTATAGTTGGGTGCCTTGGAGTACACAAGTTCATTCTAGGCTACAATAAGGAAGGTGGTATAATGTTAGGTATTACTGTGGTTGGTATCATTTTGTCCTGTGTTGGTGTTGGTGTTTTTCTGGTGTGGATTATGAGTTTAATCGGACTTATTGAAGGTATTATTTACTTAACAAAATCAGATGCGGAATTTTACAACACCTATCAAGTGGGTAAGAAGCCTTGGTTTTAAAAAATTATATTTATAATTAACATAACCCAGAATTGAAATTCTGGGTTTTTTATTTCTCATCATCTCCGTTACCATTCATAAACTTACGTTCCAACTCAGCCTGAAACTCTTCCATTACCGGTCTCACCGTACTTTCTGGTAAATCTGCAATCTTAATGTACATTAGTCCATCAACCGCATTATTGAATAACGGATCTACATTAAATGCCACAATCTTGGCATTTTGTTTAATGTATTTTTTGAGCAGAACAGGTAATCGCAATGCTCCTGGTTCTACCTCGTCTATTAGTTTATCAAGTTTATTTAAATCAGCTTCAGCTTCATCAAAAACAAATTCCTTGTCGGCATCCTTGAGCTTCACCTTGAACTCTTTTTTAGGATGTACATATTGCGCTACGTAAGGATCGTAATAATGTGACTTCATAAACTCAATCATCAAGCTTTTTGAAAAGTTAGAGAATTGATTACTAATGCTAACTCCACCAATTAGATATTTGTGCTCTGGATAACGCAATGTAGTATGTACAATGCCTTTCCAAAGTAAGAATAACGGCATTGGTTTTTGTTGATACTCCTTTATAATGAAAGCACGGCCCATTTCTATGGATTGGCTCATCATTTTGTAAAGTTCAGGTTCAAAACGGAACAAATCCTGTAAGTAGAAACCGTCTATACCAAAACGTTCAAAAATATGTGAACCCAAGCCCATCCTATAGGCACCAGCCACTACATTTTTTTCGTTATCCCATAAAAACATATGATGATAATACGTATCAAAAGTATCTAAATCGGTCGCCTCATTGGTACCTTCTCCAACTTCCCTAAAGGTGATTTCTCGTAATCTACCCAGTTCTCTTAATATATTAGGCATCTCTTTAGCTTCCGCCAAGAACACCTCATAATTTTTACTTACCAAGAGCCTGCAATCTTTTTCCCTTAGATGTTCCACTTCAGAAACCATGATCTCAGTTGCTATTGGAGTAACAATGCGCTTTGGTGGTTTATGAACTTTGAGCTGAGCCTGTATGTTATCCAATATCTTAGGTTTGTCTTCAAAAGTTTTGGACAACATATAGGTTTTTCGTCTCAAAAAATCTGAAAAATCAGGCAGTGTTTCATGCTCTTTTTGATCTGAAACAGAAATTGGCCTGCCTATTCTAACTTTAATCGTTCTGCGCTTTTGGGTTAAAAGTTCCGATGGTAACTTTGCTGTTCTTAAGGTATCACTGATTTTAGAAAGTCTGTAAAACAAGCGGCTATTCTTGGCGTGAAAATAAATAGGCACCACAGGTACTTCGGCTTTTTTTATGAGTTTCATTGCAGCCTCTTCCCAAGGTCTGTCCACAACCAATTTGCCGTCTCTGTAAGTAGACACTTCACCTGCCGGGAACACCCCAAGCGGATGACCCTCCCTTAAATGCATTATGGCATTTTTAAACCCTGTAAGGCTGCTTTTTACATCCTTTCGGTCTTCAAAAGGATTCACAGGCATTATATAAGGCTTTAAGGGTTCTATGCGATGTAATAAAAAATTGGCGATGATTTTAAAATCGTGCCGTTGTTCTAACATTAGCTTTAAAAGCAGAATTCCGTCAATGCCGCCTAAAGGGTGATTGGATATGGTAATATAAGAGCCATCCTTTGGTAATCGTTTTAGGTCTTCTTCAGGAATTTCGAACTTAATCTGAAACTCATCTAAAATACCATCCAAAAATTCCAGCTCACTGAGATGTTTGTTTCGGTTATAGATTCTGTTTAACGTAGAGATTTTAAGGACTTTCATCATTATCCAACCAAAAAAAGTACCCAAAAAGCCATACTTATCAGCATTTATAGCTCTAGCGACTTCTTTTGCAGTGACCAAACCTGTGTCAGATGATTTCCCCATGTAACAAATGTAGTAAATGTTATTTAGTTACGATTTGTACTGTTTCTTGAGTTAACTGTTTCAAAAGTACGGTTTTATCTTTTTCGAGCGATTTTATTGCCGCATCGGTATAATGCCTAATAGTGTAAAGACTCACGTTGTCGTGGTATGTTACATTAAACTTTGCCTTTAGATGTTGCAACAATTTCTCATGGTTGTTGTAGATATTATCTATACAAACCGAAAAGCTAATCGCTGAATTCTGAATGACATCAACCTTCATCTTATATAAATGCAACAAGCTAAAAATATCACTTATGTTCTCTTCTACTATGTATGAAAAATCTAAAGATGATAGTGAGATTAAAATTTGGTTCTTCTTAACTATGAAACAAGGAATCTCTGGGTCAATGGCCTTGCCCTTACTCACGCATGTACCATCTTCTTTAGGATTTAAAAACGATTTTACATATAACGGTATTTCTTTACGTTGAAGCGGTTGAAGCGTTTTTGGATGTATGACGGAAGCTCCATAAAAAGCCAGCTCTATAGCTTCTCTGTAAGATATTTGATGTAGTAACTGAGCATTTTCGAAATATCTCGGATCTGCATTTAAGACACCAGGTACATCTTTCCATATCGTTACGCTATTGGCATTGAGGCAATAAGCAAAAATTGCAGCTGTATAATCACTACCTTCTCTACCCAATGTTGTGGTAAAATTATTGGCGTCACTACCCAAAAAGCCTTGTGTAATATTCAATAGAGATTTATTGAATTTTGAAGAAATATTGTCTTGCGTTTGTTCCCACTCTACATTTGCCCTTCTGTAATAGTTATCGGTTTTAATATACTCTCTTACATCCAGCCAATTATTTTTTAAACCGACCTCATTAAGGTAGTGACTCACTATAATTGTGGAAATTAATTCCCCAAAACCAATGGTCTGATCGTAAACATAATTATAATCTGGTGATTTATTGCTTTTAAAAAATAAGGTCAATTCATCGAAAAACGATTTAACATCTGAGAACACTTGATGCCTCTCATTAGGGAATAAATCCAATAAAATTTCATTATGAAACTTGATAACATCATGGATAGAACTCTGCAACTCAGCTTTATTCTCGAAATAGTTTTTAATGACTACTTCCATAGCATTGGTGGTTTTGCCCATTGCCGACACAACAACCAATGTTTTGTCATGACCTGTTGCTTTTAGTACAGAAACTAAGTTTTTTACACCTTTGGCATCCTTTACCGAAGCACCACCAAATTTAAAAACACGCATTATAAATTGTTTAGATAGTTTTCAATTCCTTTCTCATTGAGCTGTACCACATCCCAATCCCTCATTACGTTTGCTCCTTTTTTCTCGTAGAATTTTATAGCGGATTCGTTCCAGTCCAAGACTTCCCAACTTATTCGCTTTACACCCAAATCTTTCCCGTATTTAACGACTTCGTCCAAAAGTTGGGTTCCTATATTTTTACCTCTTTGCGATTGGCTTACTATTAAATCTTCAAGATGTAAAACCTCACCTTTCCATGTAGAATATCTCATATACACCAATGCCATACCCTCAACCTTGCCATCAACTTCTACAACAAAACAAGTGAATTTAGGTTGACTACCAAAACCGTCAGACTCAAGCATATCGAGCGTTACCTCAACGGCACCTGGTTCTTTTTCAAAAACTGCCAATTCTTTAATGAGTTCTAAAACTCTTGGCATGTCTTCTTTTTTGGCAAGTCTAGGTTGGTTCATTTTTCGTTTTTAAAAAGAAGTTCAAATATAACCCAAAACTCGCTTTAGTCTAAAATTAATTTGTTTGGTAATTGGGATTTTATGACATTAAGGATTTTATACAACACAGATATATATTAGGAAAATCCTCAATTAAACCTAACGTATTACAGTTTACCCTACGAAAACGTTATAGTTTATTAAAAAATACGATATTTGCTTCATCAAAAACAATAAAAGTACTTCATGGCCAATTCTAAACTCAACCAAACCTTAGGTGAATTTATCATAGAAAACCAAGCCTCTTTTAAATATACTTCGGGTGAACTTTCGAGATTAATCAATTCCATTCGCTTAGCTGCCAAAGTTGTAAACCATGAAGTAAATAAAGCCGGCTTGGTGGATATCATCGGTGCTGCAGGAGACACCAATGTACAAGGTGAAGATCAGCAAAAACTAGACGTTTATGCCAATGAGAAGTTTATACAGACCATGACCAAACGCAATATTGTTTGTGGTATTGCCAGTGAAGAAGAAGATGATTTTATTGCCATTAACAGTCAGGATGAAAACCACCAGAACAAGTATGTTGTATTGATAGATCCTTTGGACGGCTCATCCAATATTGATGTTAATGTGTCTGTTGGTACTATTTTTTCAATTTTTAGGCGTGTTACTCCTGTCGGTACTCCTGTTCAGTTAGAAGATTTTTTACAAGCTGGCAATAAACAAGTGGCTGCTGGTTATGTTGTTTATGGCACTTCTACGATGATTGTCTATACTACTGGTCATGGAGTAAATGGGTTCACCTTAAACCCTGCAATTGGTACGTTTTACTTATCGCATCCCAATATGCAATTTCCTGAAGATGGCAATATCTATTCTGTTAACGAAGGAAACTATATCCACTTTCCACAAGGTATAAAGAATTATATAAAGTATTGCCAAATGGAAGAAGGAGACAGACCATACACCTCTCGATATATCGGCTCTTTAGTTTCTGACTTTCATAGAAACATGATTAAAGGAGGAATCTATATGTATCCTAAAAGCTCCTTGAATGCTAAAGGAAAATTAAGACTGCTCTATGAATGCAATCCTATGGCGTTTTTAGCTGAACAAGCCAATGGTAAAGCCAGCGACGGATTTACGCGTATTTTGGATATTGAGCCAACTGAACTCCATGAGCGCGTGCCTTTTATTTGTGGTAGTAAAAATATGGTTGAAAAGGCTGAAGAATTTATGCGCAACGCAGAATAAAAAAAAGCGAACATTTCTGTTCGCCTTTTTAATATTCTAATTATTACTACTACTCGTTCATGGATTTAATACCATCTATAAAAGTATCTAAGTCCACTTTATCATGTGCCAAGACCAATGCTTTGTCAGCAATATACTTTACGTTATCAGAATTAAATCCTAGGCCTACGCATAATTTTTCCAATAACCAGTGTTGGTTTGGTCCCTCAATATCATCTGCCCATACCATACGAGCCAAGTCGTAAAGGCGCTCCAGCCGCACATCATACGACGTAGGTGGATTTATTGGATGGGTTTTATAATCTCTTAATATTTGCTTGTACTCAATCTCTGTAATATCCAAGCGTGTTGCCAAACGGTCTAAAAAAGCTTTCTCCGAGTCCGTAATAACACCATCGCTCATTGCAACCCTTACTATTGCTGCAAAATGATCCTCGTTTCGCTTTTTAAATCCGCTATCGAATAAATCTAAAAATGACATATTTATGGTTTTAAAATCTTATTTATTAATTGAGTAAGCAAATATAAATCTATTCATACTTTTAACCATAAACAAAGCTTCAAAATATTTTATATTTGCTAACTCAAATCAAGGAACTTGAGTAAAGCACAGATTACCCAAACCTATTTACAGACTTTGCAACTGCAAAATCTGCAGACTGCTATTGCCAAACCACAAAATTCCACTCATTTAAAAGGCCTAGTGGGTTCATCTTTTTCAATAGTGGTTTCTGAAGTTTTTAAAACGGCTGAAAAACCATTTCTTTTGATTTTTGATGATAAGGAAGAAGCAGCGTATTACCTTAACGATTTAGAACAACTCATCAATGATAAGGATGTACTATTCTATCCTGGCAGTTATAGAAGACCCTATCAGATAGACGAAACCAATAATGCCAATGTACTTTTACGTGCAGAAGTACTCAACCGCATCAATTCGCGTAAAAAACCTTGCATCATCGTCACCTATCCTGATGCTTTATTCGAAAAAGTAGTCACCAAAAAAGAACTCGAAAAAAACACTTTGAAGATTTCCGTTGGGAATGAATTAAGCATCGATTTTGTAAACGAAGTGTTGTTTGAATACAAGTTTAAACGTGTTGACTTTGTGACTGAACCTGGTGAGTTTTCGGTTAGAGGTGGTATTATAGATGTGTTTTCGTTTTCGCACGATGAACCCTATCGCATCGAATTTTTTGGTGATGAGGTCGATAGCATTAGAACCTTTGATGTTGAAACACAATTGTCCACGGACCGCATCAAAAAAGTCAGTATCATCCCTAACGTTGCCAATAAACAAATTGCTGAGCAACGCGAAAGCTTTTTAAAGTACATTTCTAATAAAACGGTAGTGTTTTCAAAAAATGCTTCCCTTATATTCTCTAGAATTGACGAGTTTTTTGCTAAGGCTGAAGAAACATATAAAAATTTGTCTTCTGAGGTAAAGCATACAAAGCCAGAAGAACTATTCTGTAATTCGAGTTTATTGAAACGTCAATTTTTAGATTATAATTTGGTTGAGTTTGGTGCAACTGCGTATTTCACTGTCATGTCGAGCGAAGTCGAGACATCTCAGTATATGGATTTAAAAAGACCTCTCGACTACGCTCGAGGTGACAGTAAGACAATAAGTTTCAACACCAAGCCACAGCCGTCATTTAATAAGCAATTTAACTTATTAATTGAAGACTTGAATGAGAATCATTCTAAAGGCATTACCAATTATATAGCTTGTGTAAGTGAGCAACAAGCGAAGCGTTTTCACGATATTTTTGATGATTCCCAACTTAAAGTGGCACCATATACAACAGTTGTGCTTTCACTTTATCAAGGCTTTATTGATGCCGAACATAACATTGCGGTGTATACCGACCATCAAATTTTTGACCGTTATCATAAATTCCATCTTAAGAATGGCTACGCCAAAAAGCAAGCTATTACCCTAAAAGAGCTCAATAATCTCGAAATTGGTGATTATGTCACACATATAGACCACGGGATTGGTAAATTTGGAGGACTTCAAAAAATAGATGTTGAAGGTAAAAAACAGGAAGCCATTAAATTGGTTTATGGTGAGCGTGATATTCTTTATCTAAGTATACATTCTTTACATAAAATCACCAAGTTTAATGGTAAGGATGGTAAGCCACCAAAAATCTATAAACTAGGTAGCAAAGCATGGAAGAATCTCAAGCAAAAGACAAAATCACGTGTCAAAGAAATTGCCTTTAACCTTATCAAACTTTACGCCAAGCGCAAACTTAAAAAAGGATTTCAGTACGCGCCAGATAGCTATATGCAACATGAGTTGGAAGCCTCTTTTATCTATGAAGACACACCAGACCAAATTACTTCAACAGCAGATATAAAAGCCGATATGGAAAGTGAGCGACCAATGGACCGTTTGGTATGTGGTGATGTTGGTTTTGGCAAAACCGAAGTTGCCATTAGAGCCGCTTTTAAGGCAGTTGACAATGGCAAACAAGTCGCTGTTTTAGTACCGACAACGATTTTGGCATATCAACATTATCGTACATTTACAGAGCGTTTAAAGGATTTTCCGGTGACTGTAGATTACGTCAACCGCTTTAGAACCGCCAAGGAGAAACGCGAAACTTTAGAAGGTCTGGAAAAAGGAAGCGTTGACATCATTATTGGCACACATCAACTCGCTAATAAAACCGTAAAATTTAAGGATTTAGGTTTATTAATAGTTGATGAGGAACAGAAATTTGGTGTTGCCGTAAAGGAAAAGCTTAAGACCATTAAAGAAAATGTGGATGTATTGACGTTAACTGCAACTCCAATTCCGAGAACACTTCAATTTAGTTTAATGGCAGCACGGGATTTGTCGGTTATTACAACTCCTCCGCCAAACCGATATCCTATAGAAAGTCATGTCATTCGTTTTAATGAAGAAACCATAAGAGATGCCGTTAGTTATGAAATTCAACGTGGTGGACAAGTGTTTTTTATTCATAACAGAATTGAAAACATAAAAGAAGTAGCTGGCATGATTCAACGATTGGTACCTGATGCTAAAATAGGGATTGGCCACGGTCAACTAGATGGTAAAAAGCTGGAGCAATTAATGCTCGCTTTTATGAATGGTGAGTTTGATGTATTAGTCAGCACAACCATTGTTGAGAGTGGATTGGACGTCCCTAATGCCAATACTATCTTCATTAATAACGCTAATAATTTTGGTTTGAGTGATCTACACCAAATGCGAGGACGTGTTGGTCGTAGCAACAAAAAAGCCTTTTGTTATTTCATCACGCCAGAGTATTCTGCCATGACTACTGATGCTCGTAAACGTATAACCGCTTTAGAACAATTTACGGAACTAGGCAGTGGTTTTAATATTGCCATGAAAGATTTGGAAATACGTGGTGCTGGTGATTTATTGGGTGGTGAGCAAAGTGGCTTCATTAACGACATTGGTTTTGACACGTATCAAAAAATATTGAACGAAGCCATTGAAGAACTAAAAGAATCTGAATTTGCCGATTTGTATAAGGACGATGGTAAGCCAAAACAGTATGTTAAAGACATCACGATAGACACAGATTTTGAATTGCTTTTTCCAGATGACTATGTCAACAATATTACAGAGCGCCTAAACCTTTATACCAAGCTCAACGACATTAAGTCTGAAGAAGCACTAGATAAATTTGAATCTGAAATCATTGACCGCTTTGGAGAATTGCCAACACAAGTTGAGGATTTATTTGATAGTGTACGACTGAAATGGATAGCCACTAAAATGGGTATTGAAAAACTAGTGATGAAAAAAGGGAAGATGATTGGCTATTTTATCCAAGATCAGCAAAGTAAATTCTATCAAAGTGAAGCCTTTACCAAGGTGCTTCAGTTCGTGCAAATGAATGCAGGCACATGTAAAATGAAAGAAAAACAAACGCGAAATGGCCTGCGACTTCTCATTACATTTGAAAAAATTAAATCCACAAAACAAGCATTGGAGGCACTTTCTAAAATATAACTGTCACCTCGAGCGTAGTCGAGAGGTCTTTTTAAATTTGTGTCTTAAGATGTCTCGACTATGCTCGACATGACAAAAAATATATGAAAGCAAATTCTCATGCAAACCATTTATTGTGGCTCACCATTGCCACAATATTAATCAGTACTTCTGGTGCTTTGGGGAAATTTATTGATATGCCAACACCAGTAATTATTTGGTGGCGTTCTGCTTTAGCTGCAATTTTTCTGTTTATATTCTGTGTTTATAAAAAAATAAACTTGAAAATATATGGTCGTAAAGACCGTTGGACTTTCCTTCTCGCTGCCGTTTTTATGGGAGCGCATTGGATAACCTATTTCTATGCTTTAAAATTATCCAACGTTGCCATAGGAATGTTGTCATTATTTACGTTTCCGGTTATAACGGCAATTTTGGAGCCCTTATTTTCAAAGGTAAAATTTGATCCTATTCATATTTTACTTGGGCTCTTGGTGCTTTTGGGTATTTATATATTAGCACCAGAGTTTAGCTTAGAAAACAGTCATTTGCAAGGAGTGCTTTTTGGGCTATTATCGGCAATTTGTTATTCACTTCGCATTTTGATTCTTAAAGCTCATGTAAACCAATACAATGGTACTATGCTTATGTTTTATCAAGTTGCTTTATTAGCGATCATTCTAGTTCCCGCATTATTATTTATGGATACTGAAAATATTAAGACACAATACCCTTATGTCATTTTATTGGCGTTATTAACTACAGCTATCGGCCATACGCTATTTGTGAATAGCCTTAAATATTTTAAAGCCAGTACAGCAAGCATCATCGGAAGTACACAACCCGTTTTTGGAATCATATTTGCATTTTTTTTCTTGAATGAAATACCAACAATACATACATTTGTTGGAGGTTCTCTGATTTTAGCCACTGTAGTCATTGAAAGTATAAGGTCTAAAAACAAATAATGGCTTAATTATTGAAGAAATAAGTAGACAAACCCACTATTGAAATGAAAAAATTCACCCTCTTACTTTTTACACTGCCCCTTATTGCTTTTAGCCAAAGCATAAAAGGCACATTTTCACCTTCAGAAGATTTCACTCATGCTTTTTTATATCAGGCTACTCCAGAAGGTGCTAATTATGTAAATCACGGCGAACTGGATGATAAGGGTAATTTTGAAATTCCTTTAGATTCTACTGTTGCTCCAGGTATTTATAAAATTGTATATGCCGTTCCACCAGAAGAAAACAACTTTGATTTTATATATGATGGCAAGGAAACTGTTGCATTTAATTTTAGTATAGACCAAGGTGTTGAGTTTACAGAGTCCGAAGAAAATAAACTCTGGAATTCTTATTTGAAAAGCATGGACATGGTCAACCAGACCATTAGCAACTATTACACCAAAGATGGTAAGGACAAAGCGGGCTTCAAATCTATTTTTAAGGTATTGAAAGATACCCAATCGGCTTATGAAGAATCTGCAAATGGCAAACTGGTATCCGCTTTTATTGTAGCAAACCGACCTTATATCCCAACTCAATATGAAGACATTACAACCTACTCAAAAAACCTGAAACAACATTTTTTGAGCCAGATAGACTTTAGCAATTATTTGTTACAGAGCTCTTCGTTTTTAGTAGATCGTGTTACTGGTTATGTATTTAACTTAGTGGAAAATCCAAGTAATTACACCTATAAAGTGCTTGTTGATGATGTCTCCAAGGCTATTAGCAATGATCATCTAAAGATTAAGACCACACTTGTGGAAATTTTATGGCAACGCTTTGTAACCATGGAAAATCACGAATTGGCAAATTATATAACCGACACCTATTTATTGGATTTAGCAAACAAATCAGAGAATAAGGTTTTAGCAGAAACCATTACCTCTTACAAAAAGACTTCCGTTGGCACTAAAGCACCGAATTTTGAAATTGCTTCAACCCAAAACACTACAAGCCTTCACAATTTGGAAGGCTCAGACTACTACTTGCTTATTTTTTGGAGCAGTGGTTGTGGACACTGTTTAAACGAATTACCAAAAGTAAAGGAATTAGTAGCGGATAAAACCAACCTAAAAGTTGTAGCATTCGGTCTGGAGGATGAGCCAACCAAATGGACAGAGGAGATTAAAAAATACCCTGAATTTATACATACCGTTGGTTTGGGCAAGTGGGACAACCCAACTGTTAAAACTTACGGTATCGCTGCGACACCAATGTACTTTTTATTGAGCAGCTCTAAAATTATAATGGCGAAACCTTATGCTTATGAGGATTTGGAAATGGTAGTAAAGAAGCTATAAAAAAATAGAAAAACGCCCAGCAAAGCAAGCGCTTTAACTGAGCGTTTTGAAACTAAATAACCAACCAAAATTTAGTTTCGTGTGTATCTTTTATTTTTTATTGAGGTCACACGGAACACTCAAATTTGTATTTTTTCAATAACCTTCAAACTTATGCTTGTGTGTTTCTTGTATTTTCCCTAGGGTTATCTACCTTAGGTGTTTTTTGTTTACGCTTTTTCGGTTTATCTTCATGCTTGGTCACACGACCTTGCGCGTCAGAACTTCTATAGTAAGCGATATAACCTCTACCTGCAAACTCATAAGCCGTTCCTGAATTGGCATGGTATAATTCTATCGTTCCATCATCTATAACGCTGAGTTCAAAGAATTCATTGTCGAAGAAATCATAATCTAACGTTAAAGTTTTTAGGTACATATTACCCGATACGTCTCCAACTCCGTAAACACCTGTATAGTCCCAATAGATATTATTAGGGTTGTTTATGTTTTCATCTTGCGAGCTTCTAAAGGTAGAGTCGTTTCCACCAGATAAGAACTGTAAATAGTTTTCGTAATCAAACTCATTTATAGCACCATAGTCACTGGTATGAATTTTTTCCCAAGCCTCATACTCTTGCAAGAAATAATGAATGTTATCATAGAACACAAAGTCGTAATCGAAATTAGATCTCTGATAGCCATCCAGAAAGTATGATGTGTCATTAAAAGGATTGTACAATTCTATTGTATTGTTGTCTATTTGGTACACATCAAAACTGTTGAACCCATCAATCACGTGGTCTATATCCAAGATCATGTCGTAAGCAGCATAATTTCCTATCTGCACTCCGTACCCACCACCTTGGCTGCCTATACCTACCAAATTATTATTGGCATATACACGGCCGTTGTTAAACGTCATAGTAAACGCTATTTCTATAAATGGTGTTTCACCAAAACCCTGCGTGGCATTAATATCTACATACCATAAATCGTATGATTGCAGCAATTGGTTCAGCGAAATTGCCGGCCCATTATTATTTATGTGTACATCCTCCGTATAACAAGAGGTCAGCAATGTTGCACTTAGCGCAAATCCCAATAGTAATTTCAATGTTCTCATAATCCAACGGTTTTAGGGTTATCGTTTAATGTATTTCAAAACGTGTGCCAAGATTTTGAAAGCTTGTCATTGTGAACTTGTTTCAGAATCTAAAAAACGTACTAAAACCGTTATTCAAAGTACTCAATTACATTAGCCATTCCATAAAAGATTCCTTATTTTTGAAAGACTTAAAACGAAACACAACCTATGGGCGAAACAAAAAAGTATGCTGTTTTTGGTGCTGGAAGCTGGGCAACCGCGATTGTAAAAATGCTTTGCGAAAACCTGGACGAAGTCGGATGGTATATGCGCAGTGTTTACACCAAAGAGCATCTTTTAAAAGAACAGCACAACCCAAGTTACTTAAGCTCTGTTGAGTTTCATCTAGAGCAATTAAAACTAAGCAATGATATTAACGAAATTGCCGCTTGGGCAGATGTGCTCATTTTTGCTATTCCATCGGCTTTTATGCATTCTGAACTCGAAAAATTAAAGACAGATATAAAGGATAAAGTTGTAGTGTCTGCGGTGAAAGGTATCATCCCAGAATCTGGATTATTGGTTGGTGAGCATTTTCATGACATATACCATATTCCATTCGAAAATATTGCTGTCATTGCTGGTCCTTGCCATGCAGAAGAGGTGGCCTTAGAGCGCTTGTCTTATCTTACCATCTCGTGTGCTGACCCTGTTAAGGCACAAGCCATTGCCAATAACTTATCAAGCGACTACATTAACACCAAAACCAGCGACGATATTATCGGTGTAGAATATGCTGTGATGCTAAAGAACATCTACGCCATTGCTGCTGGAATTGCCCATGGTTTGGGTTATGGAGACAATTTTCAGAGTGTGTTGATGAGCAATGCCATAAGAGAAATGAAGCGTTTTATTAAAAAAATGCACAAGATGAAACGCAATATCAACAATTCGGCTTATTTGGGCGATTTATTGGTGACTGGTTATTCAACTTTTTCGAGAAATAGAATGTTTGGTAATATGATTGGCAAAGGCTACACCGTTAAATCGGCACAAATGGAAATGAATATGGTTGCAGAGGGTTATTATGCTGCAAAAAGTGCCTTTGAGCTAAATAAAAAGAACAAAAAGAAAACGAGATTACCAATTGTAAATGCCGTTTATGGCATTCTTTATGAAAACAAAAATCCAAAGAAAGTATTTCAAAAATTGACTGAGAAGTTGGATTAAGAAGTTTTCATGATTAGTTTAGATTATAATTTAGAAGAAGCAGGGTGGGCGATTGCAAAAATTGGAAATGGTGAAAAAACTGTTGTACTAACAGTCTCCTACTTACACGACACCCTTAAAGATCTTGCTAAATCAGCTATTTACATAAAAGAAAAAAAAGCTAAAAGAATCGTGTTTATGGATGAACCTGGCGAACACCATTTAATCTTAAACAAAATTTCTGAAACTGAGATAGAATATGAATTGAAATGGTATGAAGATTGGATTGACTGGAACGCTATTGAAGATAAAAAATATAAGAGTCTTCTTTTAGGTAAAACAAAAATCACAAGATATATAAATGAAGTAAGAAATATATTAATTGAAATTTATGACTCTATTGGTATTGTAGGTTACAAAGAAAAGTGGATAAATCATGAATTTCCACTTAAAGAATTCAAACATCTAAAATAACGCCTTCAGGTTATTTTATTTCACTAAAACACCCTTCAACTGCATCAATGGAAGCTCTTGCAAAGCCTGTTCGTTAATCGTGTTTTTTCTAAAGAGATACGTTTTATCAAACATTTGGTTGCCCTTGAAAAAGGTAACCTTAAACGAGTTGTTGAGTTCTAACACTTTTTCTTGTAGATATTCAACCTTGGCATAACTTCTTGCAGGCAATTTTGCAATAGTATGTCGCATTGGAGGTGTCATTTTACTTTCTGATTTCCCTTGAGAAACAATTAGAACCATCTCTAAATCGGCATCGCTGTTATTGATGATATAGGCATTCCAATCTTGGGTTTTATATTCAAGATGTTCTTCTTGTACAACAGCGATATGTACATCTTTTACTTCTGGGATGTTTATGTCTTTTTTCATTTTATCCTAAACTTGTTTCAGTATCTACACTTTCTAAGGCAGTAATGCTTAATGTTAATAAACATTTAAAAACAAAAGTATAAAAACCAAAATCCTTAAATTAGAATCTCATCATCAAAAACTACAAATTATGAAACTAAAATTTCTTTTTCTAGCATTACTTTTTTGCTTTTTATCCTTCGGGCAAACCAATGAAAAAATCACAACCATCGAAACGGTAGAAATTTTAAATGGCAATGATGACGAGGCGATTTACTACTTTCAGAATAATTGGAAACAGTTGCGAATAAATGCTGTTGAAAAGGGTTATATTGAATCATTTCAATTCTTAAAAACATCATATAGTAAGGAAACCCCTTTTCATTTATTGTTAATCACCACGTATTCTGATAAGGCTCAATATGATAAAAGAGAAGCGCACTTTCAAGAGCTCATCAAAGCAAAAGGTCGCTTAAAATTATTAAACGATAAAGAGCCTTCAGAATTCAGAACATCTGTTTTTGCAGTTGAGGGCGCTAGGCATTTAGAGTAAAATTATTTTTTATTGACTCTGATTCCAATAACTATCAATTGAATTAAACCAATTGCCCAATAAACCGGGAACCTAAAATAGGTGTATAGCAAATTGTAAGCATCATCTCCTTGATTAGAATATAATTGAATTTCAACAATCATTGAAATAATGGGTAATACTAAGCCAAAAGAAGCAAAAAAGATGGCCGCAGGTAAACTATTATTAAAAATTGAAAGCTTCGAGAAACGATAATTCAAAAAGATTAAAACGATTATTAATGCTAAATCAAAATATCCGAATAACATTTTGATTACATCCATTTTTAAAGCGCGCTCTTAAACTGCTCTAAAAATCGAACATCATTTTCACTCAACAAACGTATATCACTAATTTGGTTCAGTAGCATTGCGATACGGTCAATACCCATTCCAAAAGCAAAACCTGAGTACTTCTTTGAGTCGATACCGCAGTTTTCCAAAACATTTGGATCTACCATACCACAACCCATAATCTCTAACCAACCTGTGCCTTTGGTAATCTTATAATCGGTTTCGGTTTCAAGTCCCCAATACACATCTACCTCAGCACTTGGCTCTGTAAACGGAAAGTACGAAGGACGCAATCTAATTTTAGATTTCCCAAACATCTCGGTTGTAAAGTATTGCAATGTTTGTTTTAAATCTGCAAAACTTACGTCCTTATCAATATACAAACCTTCTACTTGGTGAAAGAAACAATGCGAGCGTGCTGAAATGGCTTCGTTTCTATACACACGTCCTGGCGAAATGGTTCTGATAGGTGGTTTATTGTTTTCCATATAACGCACCTGCACAGAACTGGTGTGCGTTCTGAGTAAAATGTCTGGATTGGTCTGGATAAAAAAGGTGTCCTGCATGTCGCGCGCAGGGTGATATTCAGGTAAATTCAGTGCCGTAAAATTATGCCAGTCGTCTTCGATCTCAGGACCTTCGCTCACATTAAAACCAATACGCGAAAAGATATCGATAATCTGATTTTTTACGATAGATATTGGATGGCGTGCACCGATAGTTATTGGCTCACCTGGACGTGATAAGTCACCGTAAATGCCTTTGTCCTCTTCCTTACCTTCAAGCTCTTCCTTTAAGGCATTGACTTTATCTTCAGCTGTTTTCTTGAGCTGGTTGATAGTTTGCCCGAACTCTTTTTTCTGCTCATTAGCTACATTCTTAAACTCTGCGAAGTATTGTTTCAACAACCCTTTTGAGCCTAAATATTTAATACGAAATTGTTCAACCTCTTCTTTTGATTGGGCTGAAAATGCTTCGGCTTCTGCTATAAGTTCCTTTAGCTTATCTATCATTATTATGCTGAATTTATACTTGTTGAATAAATTTCAGAAACTCCTTATGAATTTATCCAAACCGCAAATTTAAAAAATCTTAGTCGATATACTCAGTTTCCACAAAATAGTTAACAATGGCTTCTTTCATCAAAACACTTTGCTCGCCTGCCTTTAGAAAAGGTAATTGCTCTTTCACCTTATAGTGTGGCCAACCCTCATCATCTACATAGTCAAATTCGTAAAAACCGTAAGGTTCTAAAAGCTTGCAAATGGCAATGTGCATTAAATCGAGTTTGTGATCTTTTTTATACTCGCGATGTATCTGACCAAGTTCCTGAACTCCAATCAAATATATAATAGAATCAATATCCAAAGTATCTCCATCAGCAAATTGATTCGATAGTTTTTCTACTACCAAATCCCAGCGTTCCTTTAATTGCTCGTCTCTTGCCATATTCAGTTCAAAATTCAGGGTTCAAAGTTAATAAACTAAAACGGTCTTGATTTACGTTATAACTTCAAAATGACAAAAATCCGTTATTTTTGTCTAAACCGCTACTAACTATGAGTATTATTGATATTATCCTGGCTGCACTTCTTCTTTTTGGGTTTATTAGAGGTCTTTTTAAAGGGCTTTTTGTTGAAATTGCCTCTTTATTGGCACTAGTACTTGGTATTTACGGCGCCATTCATTTTAGTTATTTCGCTGCTGATTTATTAGACTCTAAGGTCGATTGGAATGAAAAAACCATCAATATAGTTGCGTTTGCCATAACGTTTGTCATTATAGTCTTGGCCATTAGTTTAGCAGGAAAAGCACTCACAAAACTAGCAGATTTTGCTGCTTTGGGCATATTGAATAAGCTTTTAGGTGGTGTTTTTGGAGGGCTTAAAATTGGGTTGATTCTCAGTGTGTTATTGATTGTATTCAATAAACTGAACAATACTTTACCCTTTATGGAGGAAGAAGACCTTGAGGAAAGCGTTCTCTATGAACCCGTTAAGTCATTGGCACCGATGCTATTTCCTAATATTATAAAAAGTGAATTAGAAGACGAAGAAGAAACTACAGAAAGTGACGCATAAAAAAGCCACTCGTTTGAATGGCTTTTAAAATATATTTAAGATGTTTCGCTTACGCGCTTAATGACATTATAGCATCTCTACTTTACCAGTCTGTAAACTGTAAACACCACCGACAATCTTAATTTCACCATTATCTTCCATCTCTTTTAAGATTGGGCTCTTTTCACGGATCCTATCCATGGTTAACTTTACATTGTTTTCAACTGTTTTAGCAACAAATTCTGAATTTGAAGAATTAGCTTCACCCTCTACTTCATCAGCAGATTTTCTTACAGCTGGTTCTATATTACTCAACAAATGAGTAATATTTCCTAATTCCACACCATCGCAAGCAGCTTTTACTGCACCGCAAGCCTCGTGTCCCAGTACTAATACTAGCTTACTACCAGCGACTTTACAAGAATACTCCAAGCTTCCTAAAATATCGGTATTCTCAAAATTACCTGCAACCCTAGCCACAAAAACATCACCAATGGCTTGGTCTAAAACAGTTTCTACTGGCACACGCGAATCTATGCAAGATAAAACAACTGCTTTTGGAAATTGACCTCCTTTAGTTTGCTGCACTAAAGCTGCGTTATCAGCTCCTTCAAGATTTCCGCTTACAAAACGGTTGTTACCATTGAGCAAGTCTTGTAACACGCTATTTGGGGTTAATGTACTTTGTACTTCTTTTGTTATTGCTGTATTTTTCATTTTACTATTATTTTACTTTATAATTAATATTTGTCTTCTACATTTTGTCTTACCCAAACTAAACATTTCTTAAAGCTTTTAAAAATATGCTCGTTTGGTATAAAATCTGGTATAATGTCGATGCGTTCCATCATATACCTTGGTTGTTTTAATAAGCCTACAAACAGAACCCTCACATCTTTCTGTTTAAGGTCTTGCAGCATATCTTCCATAGCGTACAAACCCGATTGGTCCATGTACTGCATACGGTCTAATCGCATAATAACAGTCGATGCTGTACTTGGGATTTGTAGTGCCAAGGCTTGAAAATCACTTGTTGAGCCAAAAAACAATGGCCCTTTTATGTGTTTAACAAATACTTCTTCCTTAAACCTTTCAGGAAAATCGCCTTCATCATCCCAGGCCTCTTCTTTTAGGGATTTAACATCGGATCGTTCTGCGGTTAAGTCACCAATTTTTTTCATAAACATTAATGACGCTATTACAAGTCCAATTCCAACGGCGTAAACTAAATCCCAAAAGGATGAAAGGATCAATACTACCAGCATTATCAATACTTCTGAGCTCAACCTTAGTTTAAAAAGTTTAAAGATAGAGATAGAAATGTCTTTTGGTAGTGCAGGAATTGCTTTTAGACCTTTATAATCCATAACTCCTATACCAACTGTAATCAATATGCCAGCCAATACTGCTGCTGGAATTTTTGAAGCTAATGGTGCTATTGCCAATAGAATTATAAATAGTAAAACACCTGCAATCATACCAGAAAGCTTGGTTTTACCACCAGAATTAATATTGACTACCGTACGAATGGTAGCACCAGCACCAGGAATACCACCAAATAATGCTGCAATACTATTCCCAATTCCCTGACCAACTAGTTCTTTATTTGGTTTGTGCTTGGTCTTAGTCATATTATCAGCTACAATACTCGTCAGCAGCGAATCTATAGCTCCTAAAAGTGACAATGCTAAAGCTGTAAATATGTAAGGTTTAATACTTGCCAAACTAAAATTGGAAAAAATCTCGGACTTAAATTCTGGTAGTCCTTGTGGAATTTGTGGAATCGGTCTATAATCTAAATTTGCTAATATCGCTATAGCTGACATCGCTATCAGTGCTACTAAAGTACTGGGTACTTTAGTAGTAATTCTCTTAAATCCATAAATTATAAATATTGTACTTAATGCCAGTATTACCTCAAGCCAATTAATATTATTTAGTGCTCTCGGCAACACCTTAAGCGATCCTAAAACCCCTGAAGCATTCTTTGCTGCAAGTGTTTGGGATTCTTTTAAAATGTCAGCTTCGGTAACTTTCTCAGCCCTAGAAATTGTTTCCTTAAAGTCCTCTAATACTAAAATTTCTTCTGCAGCTTCTTCTTTTAAAATATTCTCCAAAATTACTTCTTCCGCTTGTGGCTTAAATTTCTCCACATATTCCATATCTTCCTTAGGATAATACCCGATGGAAGGTAATATTTGAGTCACTATAATAATTACACCAATTGCCGTCATAAAACCAGAAACCACGGGATAGGGTATATACCTAATGTACTTTCCCAAGCCTATGACTCCAAGACTTATCTGCATCAATCCTGCTAGTAAGAATACAGTTAAAATTGCAGGAAGCGCTTTGTTAACATCACCATCATTGGCAGCAACGATACCAGCAATAACAACCATACTAACAGCTGTCATTGGTGCTGTTGGGCCAGAAATCTGTGTATTAGTACCACCAAAAAGTGCTGCAAAAAAACTAATGAATATTGCGCCATACAGACCTGCACTAGGTCCTAGACCAGACGATACACCAAAAGCCAGCGCTAAAGGTAATGCCACAATACCAGCTGTAATGCCACCAAAAGCATCACCTCTAATATTGGAAAACAAGTTCTTCATTTATTTGTTTTTAGCTTCTTCTAAGTTAGTCTAAATTTCAAACATTAAAAAATTGCATTTCTACCTTTTTTTAATACTAAAATCCATATTTCCTTAACCAATTAAAAGTGAAACTCCGACTTTGTCAATAAGGTTTTTTGTGTAAATTGTTTGCTTCTGATTTTCGTTTTTGCGACCAACATAAAACAAGCTGATGTTGTTTTTGGTAACGTAACCTGTTAGTGTGTTTATTGCATTTGGACCATCTTGAAATACATATTTTACTACTTTTTTGTCAATAGTAGTTGATTGATCTTCAGACAAAGCTGATGAATCCCCAATCATGAAAGATTTTAACGGAACCTTGGTTTTACTAATCAAACTTTTTACAAAGTTACTCGTCAGAGCCTCATTAAAATTGTTTAGAGATCCTATTGACAATTGAGAATCCATATCAATGACCCTTTTCTTAGACAATATCAAAACAGCACCTTCGTGATGCTTAAGAATGAATTCGGTTAATTTATCTCCCATTAAGTTTATGGTTTTAGGTCTTCTTTTTCCCAAAACAATAACATCTGGTTGAGATGCTTTAATCCTTTTTTTAATTTCATTCTTTACATTTCCTATCGCATAGTTATAGCTAATGTTAATATCATTATCTAGTAACATGGGTTCCAATAGCTCCTTCATTTTTTTTTCATTTGCCATAACGCGTTCGCTTATGTTACGCATGGCTGAAAGTTGGCTCTCCCTATCGACAACTTCTGTTGGCCTAGTAACATGAAAAAATTCAATCTCGCCTCCAATCATTTTTGCTAACCCTATAGTACTCTTAATAGTAGAATGGGCTGCATCCTTTAAATCAGAAAGGACCAAGATTTTATAAGTTTTATTTTCCATAATTTCTAAGGATTTTTTGGCCTTAACCTAAAGAACTCAATGAAGCTTTCTGGATTTTCCACTATTCCCCTTTCTGAAATTAGTTTTATATCTATATTACGCTCCTTGGCCTTAAAAGCAAAATCGTCAAGGATTTCAATGATATCATTATCTAAATATCTCGTATCCCTAACATCAAGCTCTAAATAAGTGTCTCTAGGTAAACTGTCCAGTTCCTTAAGGATAGCACCTTTGTTAAAAAAGGTAACTTCTTCTGCCAAGGTCATTTTAATTTTGTGTTTCCCGTTACTTTTATCTTCAATATGAAGGAAGTGTGAATTTTGGTAGCTTTTTATTAAAATTACAACAATACCAACTGCCAGTCCCATACCTATTCCTGTTAATAAGTCTGTAAAAACTATTCCTGCAACGGTAACCACAAATGGAATAAACTGTTTCCATCCTAACTCATACATCTGCTTAAATAATTTTGGCTTTGCCAATTTATAACCTACAATAAATAGAACTGCTGCTAAAACTGAAAGTGGAATATAATTGAGTATATGAGGAATAGTCATTACCGAAATCAAAAGTAAAAATCCGTGAATAATAGCACTTGCTTTTGAGCGTCCACCTGATTGAATATTAGCAGAACTACGAACAATTACTTGCGTAATAGGCAAACCTCCTATTAAACCAGATACAATATTACCTGTCCCTTGCGCTAACAATTCACGATTGGTAGGTGTTACTCTTTTTTGAGGGTCTAACTTATCGGTTGCCTCTACACACAAGAGCGTTTCAAGTGATGCTACTAGTGCAATGGTAAATCCAGTAATGATTACATCGGTTCTTGTTATTACGCTGAAGTTTGGAAATGCAAGTTGAGCCTTCAAATCGGAAAAACTTTCTGGTACTGGCACTGACACCAAGTGTTCTGAACTCAATGCTAAACTAGAATCCCTAGTAAGTAAAAAATATACGATACCAGCCACAACCGCTACGAGAGGTCCTTGTACGAGTTGAAAGAACTTACCTTTATTGCTCAACACATTACTCCAAAGTATCAAAATTGCTATTGCTACAATTGCAATTATCGTAGCACCTTTATCAAAGTTTCCACTTAAGAGAGCATTTAAAGTCTTTAATAGTTCGGTAAGCGTATTTTCACCATCTACCTGTAAAAATGCAAAATCTCCTTCAGGGTTTTTATCAATGCCAAAAAAGTACGGGATTTGTTTAAGAATAATAATAATTCCGATTCCCGTAAGCATTCCCTTGATTACAGATGAAGGAAAGTAATAAGCGATAATTCCAAATCGCAAAACTCCGAAAAGTAACTGTATTACCCCTCCTAACACTACAGCTACAAGGAAATTTTCCCAACCACCTAATGCCGTAATTGCCGTTAATACAATGGCTGCCAAACCAGCGGCAGGACCACTAACTCCTATTTGAGAACCACTCAAAAACCCAACTATGATACCTCCGACGATACCTGCAATTAAACCTGAAAATAATGGCGCTCCACTCGCCAACGCAATACCTAAACATAACGGTAGTGCAACAAAGAATACGACAATACTCGCTGGTATGTCATTTTTTAATGTTTTAAACATATATGAATTCATTTTGTGCCAATAAGGTGTTTCCCAAAGGCTAATTTTTAACATTTGTTGGTTGAACAGTGTTTATCTGTTCTGATACGAGAAAACTATGAAATGAATTCGGGAGGTGGAGATATTAAATTAAGATGGGGCTTGGTGTAAATCTTGTATGTGTAACCATCAATTTTAGACTGGCTTTCATCTAAGAACAACTCTTCATTTCCTGAAGAAAAATCTTCGATAACAAGATTTAGCTTTTCGTTTTCTTCCTCTTCGGTAATACTATAGAAAATAGACACATCCGCAGAATTGTCAATCGAGAGAATAACAGTTGGTGCGGATATCAATGCCATAAATATTATGGTTAAGAGTATTGATATGTTGTATCTCAATTTTTCTATCATAGAAACGCAAATATACTAATTGTAAATTTTACGTTTGTTAAATAATATTTAAAACGTCTTTAACAGTTTTATATCCGCAACAGGGATCCATCCTTGTGAATTATCTGAAAGTTGAATTTTATGCCAATCTTCATAGGTTTCCAATACTTGCACTTTTGTACCTTCGTGTAGTCTAAACACTTCCTCGGAGCTTTTGTTTGCTTCAGCCTTTACCCTACTTTCTTGGGCAAATACGATAGCAGGATTATATCTCTTGTTCAATGCCTCTTTTTGAAAAGCCATAGCAATAGAAAAGCAAGCAAACAATAAACCCAAAATACTGATTACAAATGCTATGCGTTTTTTTGAAGTTGCATAAGAGAAATGGTACATTAAGAACAACAGCGCAAACAGAAATATACCTGCAATTGCCATTTTTGCCCACGTATCAGTATTGAAAGTATTAACTACGTTATTTATAATTCTAGAAAAACCAACTTGAGGCACTTCGTCTATAGCATCAACAGTCATTTTTTGGGCGTAAGCCAGATTATTAATTATATCCTTATCGTTGGGATTTAACATAAGTGCTTTTTCAAAGTAATAAACACTTGGTGCTATATTGTTCAATTTATAATTGGCATTACCCAAGTTATAGTATAGTTCTGCAGAATGTTGCCCTGTTTCTAAGATGGCTTCATATTTGTCAATGGCTTCTGCATATTTACCATCATTATACAGAGCATTTGCTTCTTCAAAACGTTGATCGTTTTGGGCAAATCCAAAGCAACTAAAACAAAAGGCCAAAAGACATAATATCCCTCTCATACTATCTTAGTTGTTTATCAATTTGTGAAATCGTTTTTGCTGCTTTGTCATAGTCATTCTGCATGGTTACCTGTGTGATTGGTGTATATCTTGCCAGTTCACAACTTTCCAATATTGAAATAAAGTCTGAAACCACATTTTCGTCTACATCTCTCTGTTTGAGCAGGTTTTCAATTTTTTCCTTATTGAAGTCGCTTGTTTCAATATTCAGTTTTGCTTTGAGGTAATTATGAAGCGCTCGTTCCAATGACTCATAGAATACCTCTTTTTGCCCTAAGTTTTTCTTCGCCTCACTCAAATATTTTCTTGCCAAACGGTCGGCTTTTCTTATGCGATTACCTTGTACATCTGCGTCACGTTCATCTTTTTTCCTTCTAATAATAATTGCCAACGGAATAACTAAAAACGGTAATAACAACATGCCCCAAAACTCTGTTGATTTAAAAAATGATTCACTTTCAATGTTAGACCAATCAGATGAAGTTTTTATAAACGCAAAGGTGCTTGTGTTTGGTCTTACCGTTTGCTTAGTTGACACTTTAGAATTGTCGTTGTTATTGGTTGAGGCCATCGGCCCTTCTAGAACATCTATTACAATCTCTTCGGACGTGATGCGTTTGTAGCTTTCTGTCTTTAAATCGAAATAAGAAAATGAAACTGGAGGAATAGGGTATTTTCCTCTGTACTGTGGCACAATAGTATAAGTGTCTGAAATACGCCCGCGCATGCCATTGAGGTTGGTATTTACATTTTCGCTATGTTCTGGTTCATAAACCTCTAAAGAACTTGGTGTCGTTAACTTTGGCAACTCAAAAAGTTTTAAATTACCATTACCCGAAACTTCTATTTTAGCTTGAAGCGATTCTGTAGCATTAAGTTGATTTTTTGACGTTGTAACACTAAACTGAAAATCGCCAACCGCACCTTTAAAATCTGATGGTTTTCCTTGTTCTGGCAAAGCCTTAACATTAATTGTTCTGCTCCCAGCAGTAACTGTTTTTGGTACTTTGGTCATTATTTGACGTCCAAAAATATCCGCTCTGCCTGAAGGTACTTCTACCGTAATATCCAAAACCAAAGGTTCTAGTTTTAATTTCCCTGTTTTCTGAGGATAAAGCACAGTTTTTCTTAGCACTACATAACGGTACTCCTCACCTTTGTATAGTCCTTTCTGAATGTTCAACCCTTTAATTTCTATATTTTGGCTCCAAAAATCATTATACCTTGGATTGTCTTTTTCGCGCCAATTACTAACACCTGTTTCAGGAGAAACATATAATTTATAGACAACTGTAAAACCTTCGTTTAAATAAGGGTTGGTTTTAGATACTTCTGCCACCAAATGAATATTCTCTGATGCTATATCAGACGCTTCTGGTGGTGCATTAGGCCTTTCTACTGCAGCGGTAACGGTTACCGTAACCGGAAAGGTTTTATAGATTTCCCCATCTATTTCTATAGTAGCTTGTTTAATTGTAAACTTACCACGCCCTTTTGGAGCTAAAAAATAACTATAGGTTTTAGTGTAAGATCGTTTACCGTTGACCCAAGAATTACTTACAGAAGTATTTGGACCACCTACAACGGTAAAATCCTCAAAACTTGGTGGCACAAAATTGTCACCATCTTGGTTCATCTCAAAATCAATGCGTAAACGCTCATTAACACCAAGTTTCTCCTTACTGACCTTAGCCTCGAACTTTACTTGAGCAAATACTAAAGTAGATGCTAGCGAGAACACCAAAATCGATATGTATTTTATATTATACGTCATTATTTGTTAAAACCTGTAGGAGGCTGATGCCGAACAATACGATTGCAAATTGAATAACTAATTACCAATCTTTTTCAGTTCTTACTTTGGCGCCTTTTTGCTTTTCTGCATTTATCTTTTCTTGAACCTTTTGCTCTTGATTCTGCATAGCCTCTAAAATATTCTTTATTTGCTGTGGCGACATCTGGCCAGGTTTTGGTTTCGGTTTTTGATCTTTCTTGTTTTCATCATCTCCCTCTCCATCCTTTTTATCATCCTTTGGCTTTCCGTTTTCATCCTCTTCTTTATCTCCATCTTTTTTGTCCTTGTCGCCCTCGTCCTTCTTGTCTTGATCTTCCTTTTTATCGTCTTGTTTCTTTTCCTCGTTCTCTTTATCCTTTTCTTCTTCTTTGTCCTCGTCCTTTTTTTCATCTTCACCTCCACCATCTTCTTCTTGTTGATTGGCGCAGTCTTTTGCTAATGCCAAATTGTAACGTGTTTCTTCGTCCGTCGGATTATTTCGTAAGGCATTCTTAAAAGCTTCTACAGCGTCTTTACATTGTTTTTCTTGCATTAGAATATTACCAATATTGTGGTATGCTCTGTGTTTTTCGTCTTTCGTTTTTGCGTTGTTTGCAGCTTCCTGACTTCTAAACAGAGCCTCTCCATAGCTTCCTTTTCTAAAATAAGAATGTGCCAAATTATAGGCGCCTACAGCTTTACTAGGTGCTTTAGAAATGGCCTTTCTGTATTCCATTTCTGCTTCAACATAATTGTCTTCTTCTAGCAACTCATTTGCCTTATAGACAAAGTTTGTCGCATTTCTTTCTGCTTTTAGCTGTGCCTTATCTTCCTGAGCAAAGCCTGAAAAGCATATCGCAAGACTTAATGTGAATATGTAAAATTTCATCTTACCCATTTTTTAATTTAATTGTATTAAAGTTAGCAAACCACATTATGACATACAGTTAAAGAAAATCTAAAACTTAAAAGTTCTCATTAAATAGGTTGAGCTTCTTCAACCAAGCTGTTTTTCGTTCTAAAAAGAAAATATCTATAAACAACAATAAAATTCCCAACCCTAAAAACCATTGAAATTGGTCTTTAAAATCTGCAATCTGCTTTGATTCAAACTCTTTTTTGTCCGTTTGATCCAATACACCCTTAATGGCCTCAACCACTTCTGCCGTATTACTGCCATTGATGTAAACACCATTGGTTTCTTCGGCTATTTCCCTTAGCGTTGTCTCATCTAATCGGGTTATAACTGTTTCACCGTTATTGTCCTTTTTATAATTAAGTACAACGTCGTTTCTTTTTATGGGTATTGGACCGCCTTTTTCGCTACCAACACCAACGGTTAAAATTTTAATACCTTCTTCGCTAGCTTCCTCTGCAATATCCGTAGCTTCACCTCCGTGATCTTCACCATCTGAAATGATAATTAAAATACGGTTGGTTTGCTCTTCATCATCATAATAGGTTTTTGCCAATTGAATGGCCTCATGTATTGCTGTACCTTGTGAGGATAGCATGTCCGTATTCATGTTTTGAAGGAACATTTTTGCCGAAGCATAATCCGTTGTAATCGGCAACTGTGGAAACGCTTTACCAGCATAGGCAATAATACCAACACGGTCACTCGCCAAACTATTGATAATCTCTCGCACTAATTGTTTTGACTTCTCTAAACGGTTTGGAGCAATATCTTCAGCCAACATGCTTTTTGATACATCCACAGCAAATACAATGTCTACGCCTTGGCTTCTAACGGTTTCAAGTTTTGTACCAATTTTTGGATTTACCAGCGCTAAAGACAAACAGGCGAATGCTCCACATAACACCAAAACTTTCAAAATACTTTTAAATATGGATTGATTAGGACTTAAGCGTTTCAGCAATTTATTATCAGCAAACTTTTTTTGTGCCGAGCGTCTCCAAATTTGCAACAATACAAACAAGAGAATTATTACCGGAATAACCAGCAAAGTCCAAAACCATATTTTTTCGTCTAGTCTAAACAAAGCTTCTAAATATTGTGTTTCTTAGTAATAGTTCAATTAAAAGCAATAACCCAGCCAATAATACCAGAGGCCTATACTTTTCTTCGTAATTGTAATATTTTTTTTCTTCTATTTCAGTTTTTTCAAGCTTATTGATTTCGTTATAAATCTCTGCCAATTTCTTATTGTTAGTGGCCCTAAAATATTTTCCTCCAGTAACCTCAGCAATTTCCTTTAACAAGTCTTCATCGATTTCAACCTGCTGGCGACCATATCTAAATGTGCCATTAGGATTAATAGCTACTGGAGACAATGCCATGCCATTAGTGCCTAAACCGATAGTGTAAACTTTAATACTATATTCCACAGCCAATTCACTTGCGATTTTAGGGTCTATAAATCCTGAATTGTTCACACCATCCGTCAATAAAATAATGACCTTGCTCTTGGCTCTGCTGTCCTTTAGGCGATTGACGGAAGTTGCCAAACCCATTCCTATGGCTGTACCTCCTTCAATAATTGTATTGTATTTAATATCCCGCAAGGATCGTTGCACAATGGATTTATCGCTAGTTATAGGAGTTTTTGTATAGGCTTCACCAGCATATTCCACCAAGCCAATACGGTCATTTGGTCTACCATCAATAAAATCTGCAGCAACTTCTTTTAAGGCTTCCAATCGGTTTGGCCTTAAATCTTTTGCCAGCATACTTGCAGATACATCAATGGACATAACAATATCTATACCTCGAGTGGTTTTTGTTTTTGTTGAAACATCGACTGTTCTTGGTCTTGCTAAAGCTGTGATTAAAAGCCCTAAAGCAATCAGTCTGAGTGCAAAAAGCACATGTCTAAACTTTGACCAAAAAGAAGATGAACTTTTAAACCCTTTAATGCTTGATATTTTTAGTTCAGCGGTTTGTTGATTTCTTTTAAAGACATACCAAACTATGGCTATTGGCAAAAGCAATAGAAACCAAAACAGTTCTTTATTTAAAAATTCTATATTCTCAAACATTAGTCTTCTTCCTCTTCAATTGGTTCGTCTGGGTTTAGCTCAATGGAATTTATTATACGTTCTACAACTTCATCAGCGTATTTATCATCTTGTGGCCAAGTAATAACAACCTGCTGTAATACATTTTTCTGGTTAGAGAACAATAGCATTATATATTCCGCATCCACCGTGCGTTCCCTATTTGGCATTTTAAGTCCAAAAGTTCCAAAGGTTTTAAGTCCTTCTGCCGCATTTGGAGTGATAAACTGATCGCGTTTTACAATAATATCGGTCGCACCTTTTTCTTCAAAACCTTTGATGTTGGCTTCTGAGATTTGAAGCAAGTCGAACATTGGCTTATCATCTTCACCTTGCGGTTGTCCTTGTTGTTGTGGAATATTAATCGTTGTATTGTTAACTGTAACACTAAATACATCCAACAAAGTACCGTACATAAATGTGGTCAACTTTACGTTTTGCTGTGCTTCCTCAGTTAGTGCAGAGTCTATATCTACTCGCTTTAGTACCCTAGGTGTTTCAATCCAAACCGGTGGGAAACCATAGGCACTCTCAACCCATTCACCTTCTAACAATTCTTTACTTTCATGACCAATGATAGTATCCTTTACATATTCGAAACCATATTTAATACCAAACCCAACGAATGTAGCGATAAGCAAGAATAAGGAAATAGCAACCGTAATTAATACTTTTTTACGCTTCTTTTTGCGCTCTTGTTCTTCTTTGTATTGTTGGTCTAAAAGTTTTTCTTCTTCTGTTGGTTCTGGCAGTACAGCTTTTACACTATCAATCTCTTTTTCAATAGTTGCTCTGTCCATCTCAATAAGTGCAGCATCTGGTGCAGATTTTGCAAATTTCACTAAATCAGCACGCTTAAGAATGGTTTGGAGATTGTTTAAAGTTTCTTTTGAAAAATCGAATTGGTTACCTTCCTTTAGTAATTGAAGTCTTGATATCAGCTCATCCGTTGTGCTTTCCAGAGAACGGTCATATACTTTTTCATCTAGATATTTTCTGATGACTAAGGTCAACTCCGAATAATACTCTTTAACCTCAGACCGCATTAAGTATTGACTTTCGTCTAGTTTCTTTAATGCTAATTTTGCCCTGTCGTAAGGTGGTAATAAGGCGATTTCCTCTTCTTCGGTCAAGGGTTTTTGCCTCCAGACAAACCACCATAACAAAAATGCCACTAAGGCTATAGCAACTATAATGCCCAATAGCCATTTCCACCAATTGCTGCCACTTTTCTCAACTTCGATGATGGGCTTAATATCATAAAGTTTTTGTTTTGTGGTATCAACCTCTACTGTGCCTACATCGACTTTTAAAGAATCTGTAAAAAACGTTTTATCACCAATAAGTACTTTTTGCCTTGGTATGGTATATGAGCCCGAATCAAATTGTGTAAGCTTGTAAATTCTCGATAATAAAAACTGAGCGTTTTTCTTTGTGGTATCTATTTTTGAAGCCTCAACAGCTTCTAAAGGCATAAAGGTCTGTCCCTCTGGAAATACCACTAGAGCAGTAGAATCAGCCTCAACATTAATTTTATAGTTGATTTGTTCTCCTATTCGGATTTTGGTGGTGTCAACTTCAGATTTTACTTGAGAAAAAGAAAGCAAGGCACAAAGTACAAAGAGAAAAGACAACGTCAAGGTTCTGATCTTGCCAGTTTTACTATTTGTATTTCGTGATTCGTAATTCATCCTCCGTTTACCCTCTTCGTTTAAAGTATCCTAATAATTTTTTCACGTAGCTTTCGTCAACACGGCAATCGATAGTTCCCGATCCAGATTTTGTGAAACTATCCTTGAAATAATTAACCTTATCATTATTAAATTTTCCGTAGTTCAGGCGGACTTTTTTTGAAGCTGTATTTACCAGCAGAAGTTCCCCAGTTTCTTCATCTTCCATCTGAACCATTCCTATATTTGGGATGGATTCTTCGTGTTTATCATAAATCCTTATCCCTGTGATATCGTGTCGCCCAGCGGCAATCTTAAGCGTTTGTTTATAATCGTCTGCAATGAAATCCGAAAGCATAAATACAATCGCTTTCTTCTTCATTACATTGGACAAAAACTTAAAGGCTTCAGCTATATTGGTGTTTTTACTTTTTGGTTGAAATTCCAATAACTCCCTAATGATTCTCAATACGTGAGAGCGTCCTTTTTTTGGCGGAATATAAAGTTCGATCTTATCTGAAAATAAAATCAATCCAATCTTATCGTTGTTCTGAGTTGCTGAAAACGCCAGGGTTGCGGCAATCTCAGTAACGATTTCATCTTTAAATTGGTTTTGGGTTCCGAAAAGCTTACTACCCGAAACATCTGCCATTAGCATCATGGTTAGCTCTCGTTCTTCCTCAAAAACCTTTATAAAAGGTTCGTTATAGCGTGCTGTTACATTCCAATCTATATTTCTTACATCATCACCATACTGATATTGGCGAACTTCTGAAAAAGTCATACCACGACCTTTGAAGGTGGAGTGGTATTCTCCTCCAAAAATATGATCAGACAAACGACGTGTCTTAATCTCTATTTTTCGTACTTTTTTTAGAAGTTCTTTGGTGTCCATTTTTCAATTTGTCATTCCGCACTTGATGCGGAATCTGTCAATTAAATTTTTTAGAAATTAACTATGAGATTCCTGCCTTCGCAGGAATGACAAGTTTAAGGAACTTCGATTTCATTAACAATCTTGTTAATGATGTCTTCTGAAGTTACGTTCTCAGCTTCTGCTTCGTAAGTTATGCCTATCCTGTGACGCAGAACATCATGCACAACCGCACGAACATCCTCAGGAATTACATAACCTCTACGTTTTATAAAGGCATAGCATTTAGCAGCAGTCGCTAAATTAATACTCCCACGAGGTGATGCACCAAAGGAAATTAATGGTTTTAGGCTTGGTAATTTATATTTTTCAGGATAACGTGTTGCAAAAACTATGTCCAAAATATATTTTTCAATTTTTTCGTCCATATAAACTTCCCTAACAGCTTCTTGCGCACTTAAAATCTGTGCAGTTGAAACTACAGGGTTTACCTTGTCATAAGTACCTTTTAGATTTGCTCTTACAATAAGTTGCTCTTCGTCTAGTTTTGGATAATCAATCACGGTCTTGAGCATAAAACGATCCACCTGTGCCTCTGGTAAAGGGTAAGTACCCTCTTGTTCTACAGGGTTTTGAGTTGCCATTACCAAGAATGGTTTATCCAAAATAAAAGTTTCATCTCCAATGGTGACTTGCTTTTCTTGCATGGCCTCCAGTAAAGCAGATTGCACTTTTGCGGGTGCTCTATTGATCTCATCTGCCAATACAAAGTTGGCAAAGATTGGCCCTTTCTTTATAGAGAAATCGTTCTCTTTGATGTTGTATATTAAAGTACCTATAACATCCGCTGGCAAAAGGTCTGGCGTAAACTGAATTCTACTAAAACTTGCGTCTATAGCTTTGGACAAGGTGTTTATCGCTAAGGTTTTTGCCAGACCAGGCACACCTTCTAACAAGATATGTCCTTGACCGAGCAAGCCTATCAACAAACGCTCAACCATATGCTTTTGCCCAACAATAACCTTATTCATCTCTAGGTTAAGTAGGTCAACAAATGCACTCTCTTTTTCAATCTTTTCATTAATTGACTTAATGTCAACTGTACTCGTTTCTTCCATGTTTATTCTATTTAAGAGCTCAACTATTATATTGATTTTTTCAAGAGTGCAAAGTGTTAAAATTTTTCGGGAGTTGCTGTTAACAATTGGTTAAAAAAAAAGCGCAATATTCTAATGATATTGCGCTTTGTAAGTCTTTTATATATTCTAAATCTTTATTCCAAAATAACAGGGTCTATAGTTGTGGTTTGCCCAATTACAACTTCAACGTCATTTATAATAACCGTATTTAACATTGAATCGTCATCTGGTGTAATAGTAACTGTATAAATACCTTCGGGAAGGCCAACGATCTCAAAATCACCTAGATCGTTAGTAAGTGTTGAGGCTGTAATTGCACCATTTGTTGCCTCAACCTCTACAGCAATATCTGCAGGTAAAATGTTTCCTGCTATTGCTCCAGAATTCACTTCTAAACTAGCTCTTAGGACAGGCTTTAAATTAATATTACCTGAGTTTCCTGCCATTACAATAGATTCGTCAGCATCAAAATCTAGTATAAAATCATAGTTAAATCCACCCACAATCTCTTGATTGACCATTATTTTTAGACCAGATTGCTGCGCGCTTGGTGTGTTTAAAGGTCTAGGTTCTGTTTCTCCTTCTAGCACCACGCTGTTGTTATTGCCTAAAATTAATCGGATTTGCTTAATAGTTCCTGTTTCTATTTCTTCATCTTCTACCAACTGCAAACTAACACCAGCAGTAAGTTCTAAAAGATCATAAGTGCCAGGATTTATAATGCCTATAGATTGCCATCCGTTTTCATCATCATCTTCATCAAAGTCATCACTATCGTATTTAACCCTTACATCAACAACCTCTACATACACGTGTTCATAATCTCCAGGTTCGTCAACTAATTTTATGGATAGGCTGGCTGCTTCGCTAGATTTAGTGTCATCTGAATTGTTACATGAGAAAGCAAATACAATTGCTAGTATTGTAATTATTTTTTTTAAAAAGTTCATATTTTTTGGGTTTTTAGTTAATTAATGTACGTACTAAAACGTTCCATTAGATGTTAAAAACTAATTTTTTTCATGAAAATCACCGTTAAACTGACGTTAAAAAGAAAGAGTTGCGCTGGGCGCAACTCTTTTATCTCCATTAATTATGGATTAGTATAATTAATATTCAAATTGCCGTATGGCTGTATATATTTTTGGATTCAAAACCATCATATTTTCTTCTTCATTAAAACTTATGGATTTATCAATATCCAAATCAATAACAAACTCGTAGCTCCTATTAGAAACAAGATCTGTTTTAACAAGGTTAGAAGGTCTAGAATTTCCTAAATCAGACACTTCCAAACTCATCAATAAACCATTGGCATCTATAAAATTATTATCGCCTAACACCAGTCTTATTTCATGTATAAAAGTTGATTCAATTTCTATATGGTCAACCAGCAATAAAGCGACATCCTCATTTAAATTACATACATTAAAAGTTCCTTGATTAATGGTATTAAGGCTCATCCACGCATTGTGTGCATTATCGTCTTCCTTTACCTTAAACTGAACATCTTCAATTTGCATGTAAACATTCTCAAGTTCTCCAACAGTACTCTTTAGTTTTACGGCAATACTGGTGACATTCTCATTATCGCCCACATCATCCGTAGAGCAGTTAGTAAAACACAGTAAAATTAGTATCGAAAAAAACAATGGGTTAATAGCTTGTAAATGTTTCATGATTTGAGGAATGGAATAATTACATAACAAGAATACCGTAATCTTATGGTTTTGAGTATTTTTATACACCAATTGCAAAAAAACCAATATAAACTGAAAAAAAAGTGACATATTCTCGATTAATTGCAGGTACTATGACCTGGGGAAGTTGGGGCAAACAACTCTCAAAACGCGACATGGACGCATTAATTCACCATTGTATTTCTAACAACATTACAACCTTTGACCATGCCGATATATACGGTGGCTACACCACCGAAGCTGATTTTGGAAACGCTTTTATAGATTCTGGCGTTAAACGTGAGGACATTCAACTAATTTCAAAATGTGGCATTCAATACCTCTGCGATAAGCGAGATAACAAAGTAAAACATTACAATTACAGTAAGGACTATATTATTTGGTCCGTTGAGGAATCCCTGAAAAATCTGCAAACCGAATACCTGGATCTGTTGCTATTGCACAGACCAAGTCCACTGATGGTTGCCGAGGACATTGCCGAAGCGATTACCATTCTAAAAAAAGATGGAAAAATTAAAGATTTTGGGGTTTCAAATTTTACTTCTTCTCAAATGGAAATGATCGGTTTGCGTATGGATGTTGACGTTAACCAAATTGAATTTTCATTAACCCAACACACAGCAATGCACGACGGCACGTTGGATTATATGAAAACATGCGGCATCAAACCCATGGCTTGGTCTCCTTTGGGATCTGTTTTCAGGGAAGACAATGAGCAGACTCGACGCATCCATAAGCAACTTGGTGTATTGATGGATAAGTATAACGCTACAGAAGACCAGTTACTATTGGCATGGATAATGAAACATCCTGCTGGTATTCATCCAGTAGTTGGTACAACAAACAAAACGAGATTAACTCAAGCAGTGGAGGCATTAAAAATTGAACTAGAACTCGAGGATTGGTTTTTAATTTTGGTTGCAAGCCAAGGTCATAAAGTACCTTGATTTAATCCGCAGTGTTCAGTAGCAGTAAGCAGTTATAATTAAGTGAAAGAATGAAGATATGAGTAAAACAGCATTAATAACAGGTGCAACAAGCGGCATAGGTAGGGCCACAGCAGAGGAATTTGCCAAGCACGGCATCAACCTTGTGCTTTGTGGCCGCAGACAAGAACGCTTAGAGAGTGTTCAAAAGGCTTTATCCAAACAAACCGAAGTCTTTACCCTAAACTTTGATGTGCGTGACAGAGAAAAAACGCTTGAAGCCATTGCGTCATTACCAGAACAGTTTCAAACTATAGATATACTCATCAACAACGCCGGTAATGCTCATGGATTAGATCCAATACAAACAGGAAATCTAGACGATTGGGATGCCATGATGGATATTAACGTAAAAGGCTTGCTCTATGTCAGTAAAGCGATAATTCCAGGAATGACGGAACGCCAATCTGGACACATTATCAACATAGGTTCATCAGCAGGAAAAGAAGTGTACCCTAAAGGCAACGTGTATTGTGGCAGTAAGCATGCCGTTTTGGCGATTACCGAAGGTATGCGAATTGATTTGAACCCGTTTGGGATTAAAGTCAGTGCCATAAATCCCGGTTTGGTAGAAACTGAATTTTCCGAAGTTCGTTTTAAAGGTGGAAAGGAAGCCAATGGTGTTTATAAAGGTTATAAAGCCTTGCAAGCAGAAGATGTTGCCGAAGTGATTTACTTTGCTGTGTCACGACCTGCTCATGTAAATATTGCTGATGTGTTGATGTTTTGTACGGCTCAGGCGAGTTCAACAGTAGTTAAAAAGGAATAAAGAATTTTAATATGAATATTACATATATATTAGGAGCAGGAGCTAGTTGTGAAGCTTTACCCATAGTTAATAACATTCCTGAACGCTTAGGTTATTTTGCTGATCAATTTAAACTCCATCCTTTAGAATGGTTGTTAGACAAACAACAAAAGTCTAGAATTTCTGAAAGGTATATATTAGATATCAAAGATTTAACAGTTCAAAAGAGAGAATATGAAAAGCTTCAGAGGTTTCATAAAGACATTTTATGGTTAAAAGATGAATCGGAAAAACACTCTAGTATTGACACTTTTGCTAAGAAATTATATCTTCAGGAAAATTCTAATTTAAAAAAACTAAAATATATTCTATCTTGTTTTTTCTTGTCTGAACAAGTTTTTAACTTCGACAAAAGGTACGATAGTTTCTTTGCTTCTATTTTGGATAATCTTTCAAAGTTACCAAATAATTTGAGAATTATATCTTGGAATTATGATTCTCAAATAGAAATCGCACATAGTAATTTTTCAAATACTACTATTGAAAAAACAAGAAAAGATTTAAATATAATTTCAAAAGGGAATAACACTTTTGATGATTTTAACCCAAATGAGTTTAGTATTTTTAAGGTTAATGGTACTACAAGTGTATCACACATGATAGATGGATTTTATGACATTATACCTGATTTTAATATCAAACCTGTATCCTTAATTTCTCATTTTTTAGAAATATACAGTAGCAATAAACATTGGGAAGAGCATGAACCTACTATGTCCTTTGCATGGGAAACATCTAAAGAAGAACCTATTTATAAATCAAAATTAAGAGAATCAATTAGAAATACAGATATATTGGTTGTGATAGGTTATTCATTCCCATTTTTCAATAGAAAAACGGATAAATTTATCTTAGGTTCGATGAAAAATTTAAGTAAGGTGTATATTCAAGATCCTTACAATTCTGAAACTATAAAAGAAAAGGTTGAGGGGTTTTTTCCGAATGCAAATGTAAAAATACCGGGAAGAATAACACACGTTATAGATTTCAAAGAGAAAAAGTCAAAAGATCAATTTTTCATTCCCCTTGAATTTTAAAATAAAATTCCTGCCTTTGCAAGAAGTTGTATGATAAACAAACGTCTTCTCATAAAAAACCTACTTGCTCACAATGATGAGAACAGTTTCTATGACAAAAAACGAAAAGTTGATATTAGCCATAAAGAGGGTAAGGCCAAATTTCTAAAACATATATGCGCACTTTCCAATAGTAATCCCAAGAATAATTCTTACATAGTTATTGGTGTAGAAGACGAAGACAACAAAATTGTAGGTGTCGATTTTTTTGATGATAGCAAAATACAAAACCTTATCAATGCCTATTTAACCAATCCGCCAATTGTACAGTATGAGAATATCCCGTTTCCCCATTTGCCAGATGATAAAGTAGTTGGACTTGTAACCATAAGACCCATTAACAAAATTACCTCTCTTAGAAAAAACATCTGGAAATATTATGGTGGCTCAGTATTCTTTAGGGATGGCAGTATGAGCATGCCCAAGGTATTTGACATTGAGATAAAGGACGTCAATTCAGAAATCGTCTCTGCAATTGAAAATCATGCTCAAAATAATATTGAACTGACACTAGATGGTGTATTTGACTTTTTAAACAAACGCAAGGATTTTAATCCGCAGTACAAAGTCTTTAAAGAGTATTTTGTGCTCTGTTGGTCTGGACAAAAAAAGCACGTAAAGGAAGAGGTGTTTTATTCACGAGTTGATATTGAATTGATAAACGAACAGGTTAGGTTGTTCTATTCGGCATTAGATGAAGTTTCTATTTCCTATGACGAAAGTTCCTTTAAAATTGTAGAATATGTTCGGCTTGGGCTTCAACAGTCCTACAAATATTATAAGCTTGAAGAGAAAACCATTTACTTTGATGATAATGCCAACTATTCCATTGAAGCGGATTTAATCTTTGAACCGCCACAATTTGACAAAAAAGTACTGCATCATATTTACAATACCAATAATGTTATTCTTAGCAAACTTGAAAAAGGAGTAAAGCTCGCCAATCACGAAATTGTTGATCTCGAAAATTTAGCTGCCAGCTATTTAATTTGTTACCTCAATGGTTTTGAAGACGCCTTACCCAAATTGGATTATGCCAAAACCTATATTAAAAATTATGATTCTGAACTCTATAAGTCTTATAAAGAAACCATTAGAATTCTTAGAAAAGTGAAGTACAATTAGGTTCGTCGGATTTAAAGAATATTTAATCTTTAATTTTTGCATTTTATCGAACCGCCTACAAAAACACTACAGATTATACATTTTTTTCGACCATTCATCAAAAAATTTAAATACTAAACGAAATATCTTGCATCTTTGATATGCTATTAATCAATTATATAACCTTGTTTCACAGATACGAAGGTAAAAACTGAAACAAGGTTTTTTTATTTATATAAAGTCTAGCGTCTTTTGTTTCGAATTGATAATTCCTTCCGCAGAGACATTCATCCATTTAGATAGTATGGTAGCATAAACTGATCTAAAATCAATTTCATACTTTAAATCCCCATTACCATCCAAATCGCTTAAACTTGCCAAATCATTGTAGAAGCCAGCATTCTTCAAATTTTCGCCAATGACAAACACATTGTTAGCAGCTCCGTGATCCGTACCGTTTGCCGCATTTTGCTTAATTCTCCTTCCAAATTCTGAAAAAGTCAAAATTAAAGTGTCCTCAAAGGTTCCGTTTTGTTTTAAGTCTTTTACAAAAGCTGAGACGCTATCTGCATATTGCTTTAAAAGTCTAGCCTGTTTGTTTTGCTGATTGGCATGCGTATCAAAACCGCCTAAGGATGTGTAAAATACTTTTGTATCTAAACCAGAACCAATAAATTGTGCTACAGTTTTAAGCTGTTTGGCAAATCTATTTTGAGGGTACTCTTGTTGGGTTTGTTTTACTTTAGTAGTGTCATAAATATATTTAGCAGAAGACTTGGCCTCTATCATGGTCTGGTAGAGGTAGCCTAAATTATGTTCACTTAAATGGGCATCGTTATAATGATCAAGTACGTTTTTAAAGTATGGGTCTTTAGCTGTTCTGTACAATACTTTATAATCGTTTGTGGCTATGCCATTAAAATGTTCCCCTTTCATGGCTAAACTCAATTGCTCATCCATCTCTATGGCATTATACGGTTTTTTACCATGCCTGTCTAAATAACGACCCAACCAACCACTTTGCAAATATTGGTCAGAGTCACTTGCGGTATGCCAAATATCCATAGACCTAAAATGCGAACGTACAGGATTTGGATAACCTACATTATTTAAAATGGAGAGTTCTCCATTGTCATAAAGCGCTCTTAAAGGTGATAAACTGGGATGAAACCCTAAATCATCATTCAGTTTTATAATGTCCTTGGTTATAGCCAAACGTGGCCTGGAGTTATAATAGATATCATTATTGTAGGGGATTATGGTATTTAAACCATCGTTACCACCAGCCAATTGAACTATTACCAAGCGTTTGTAACCTAATTTCTCTGTAGCTACAGACTCAAAAGCCTTTACAAAACTTGGCACAAAAAATAAGCTGCTTGCTAATGCCGAATCTTTAATAAATTTTCGTCTATCCATAACTAACACATTTGATATTCTGGCAATGACATTAACTGCACACAATAATCTTTTTTTGATTTTTTGCTCAACGATGCTAAATATTCAGCCGTACCTTTATTGATGTTCCCTTGAATGATATATTCTGAAAGGTCTTCTGTTTCAACAGGTTTGAAATTATCTAAAAAGGCCTCCCAATTTGGCAAAGTCTTAAATGGCAACTTATCTTTATTTCGCTTAAAATATTTCTCTCTAAAACTATCATTAAAATCACCATGTCGCTTTAACGAAATAATAGCATTGTTAAACAATAACGATGGAAGTTTTAACCTTATCATTATGGTATTGGCATCTATCCAAGCTTTGTCACCCTTCCACCCGGCTACGTTTGGCGGATCCAATAAGGTTTGCCCGAGCAGTTTTTGGATTTTTATGAGATCTTTTTTTCTTTCAAACTCAACAGGAATGGTATTTGCCATACCCACTAAAAACTCAATAGGCGATTTTATTTTCGCTCCCATGTTTACTTCATCATAAAACCAATCTGAAATAAATATAAAGCGCATTAGATTTTCGATATTGTAGTCTTTATAAAATACCTCAGTCATCGCTTCGATATGTGTTTTGTTGGGTACTGGATTTACAAAGTAGCGATAGATTTTATCTGAGATGAATTGTGCGCATTGCCTATTTTCTAATATAATATCGATTATATCGTCACCGTCAAATTTACCTATGTGCCCAAAAAAAGTCTTGGATCCATAATCGTGCTGAAATTTTCTAAACTTAAAGTCTCCTTGAAAATTATTATTATAGCCCGTAAAAGCTCTTGCACTTTCTTTTATATCCGTTTCAGAATACTGCCCTTCACCTAGAGTAAACAACTCCATGAGTTCCCTTGCAAAATTCTCATTGGGTTTACCTTTTCTGTTTTGTTTTCCATTTAAGTATTTTAACATTGAAGCTTCCTTGGAGATAGCCTTTACAAAAGCTCTAAAATCCCCTAAAGCGAATTTTCTAAGTGTATTATTGTACTGCTGGGCATGCACCGGATTTTGGTCTCTACATACAAAATGATTGGCCCAAAACATGGTCATTCGCTCTCTCAATAATTCTTTTGGGTGAACTAATTGCTCGATCCAGGCATAGTTCAGCTCTAGCATTTTTTCCCTACTTTTTTCATTGAATTCTTTAGCTAACGAAGGGAATTTTTTTAGATCTAACGGATCTACACCTTTAAAATAGGATATATCTATGTCTAAAGGAGAAACACTTTTGGAGTTTGCAAAAAGAGTATCAACTATTTGCTTTCTACCCTTGGGTACTGAAAGTAGTTTCACAGGCTGTATTCCAAAACCTGCTCGCCAGTACAAATGTTGAAGTTCTTTTTGGTTCATGCTATTTAGACTAAGTTTTCAAGGTTTGGTTTAATTCAAGCACGGATTATTTCACACTATATGTTTTAAATGTAACAAAAAAACCGCTTCTTAAACTAGAAACGGTTTTTTTTAGATTGAAAGTAATTTGTATTTACAAATCAAACTTAATTCCTTGAGCTAAAGGTAACTCGTCAGAATAATTAATCGTATTGGTTTGGCGACGCATATAGACTTTCCAGGCATCCGAACCAGACTCACGTCCTCCTCCTGTTTCTTTTTCTCCACCAAAGGCACCACCAATTTCTGCACCAGAAGTCCCGATGTTTACATTGGCAATACCACAATCAGAACCTGCGTAGGAGAGGAATTTCTCCGCTTCCTTCATTTCGTTGGTCATTATTGCCGAGGATAAACCTTGTGCAACACCATTTTGCTTTTCAATGGCGTTTTCAACGTTCCCTGAATATTTCATTAAATATAAAATTGGCGCAAAAGTTTCATGCTGAACAATTTCAAAATGGTTTTCGGCTTCGATAATCGCTGGTTTTACGTAGCATCCACTTTCGTAACCTTCAGCTTCTAAAACTCCACCTTCAACTAAAACATTGCCTCCTTCAGCCTTTGCTTTTTCTATTGCAGCCAAATAAGTATCTACTGCATCCTTATCGATTAACGGACCAACATGATTATTTTCATCTAATGGGTTACCAATCTTTATTTGCTTATATGCACCTACAATAGCATCTTTCACTTTATCGTAAACCGATTCATGAATAATCAATCGACGCGTAGATGTACAGCGTTGTCCACAAGTACCAACAGCACCAAATACTGCACCAGGAACTACTACTTTTAAATCTGCCGAAGGTGTGATGATAATGGCATTGTTTCCGCCTAACTCCAACAATGATTTACCAAAGCGTTCTGCTACGGTTTTTCCGACTATACGTCCCATCCTTGTAGAACCTGTTGCTGATACTAAAGGAATCCTGGCGTCTGTTGTCATATATTCACCAACTTTATAGTCTCCCGTAATGATACAAGAAATTCCTTCTGGCATATTGTTTTCTTTTAATATACCTGCTATAATATTTTGACAGGCCACAGCACACAACGGTGTTTTTTCTGAAGCTTTCCACACACAAACATCGCCACAAACCCAAGCCAATGCTGTATTCCATGCCCAAACGGCCACAGGAAAGTTAAATGCCGAGATTATACCAACAACACCTAGTGGGTGCCATTGCTCACGCATTACATGGCCAGGTCTTTCTGATGGGATGGTTTGTCCGTTTAATTGTCTAGACAGTCCGACTGCAAAGTCACAGATATCTATCATTTCCTGCACTTCACCATAACCTTCTTGCAAGGATTTTCCCATTTCGTAAGACACCAATTTTCCTAAAGGTTCTTTCAGTTCTCTTAATTTATTACCGAACTGACGGACAATTTCTCCACGCTGTGGTGCAGGAATATCTCTCCAAGATTTGAAAGCTTTGGTCGCAGCATCCAATACTTTGTCGTAATCTGCTCTAGTTGTCGTTTTTACTTTTCCAATCAATTGACCATCTACTGGTGAATAACTTTCAATAATATCTCCGTTGGAAAAATTATTAGACCCTGTTGAAGATCCTTCATTTATATCTTTTACACCCAATTGTTGAAGTGCTTCTTTTATTCCGAAATCGGTAGCAACTGCTTCCATATATGTCTATTTTTTATGAATTATTGAATTTTGCTGCGAAGTTACTAATAATTTGTCAGTTAGTCGAAGCTCGACTTCTTTAAAATATGTAACTTTAAGGCTTATAAAGTCTATCCTATCATGAAGAAAATCATTCCATTTGTTATCGTATTCTTACTAGTCCTTGCCTGCAAAAATGAAAGCTCATCAAGTGAGACTGTACAAGCAGAAACCACAACCGAAACTAATTCTGAAAAACCAGAGTTTGCCATTATCATTCACGGTGGTGCCGGTACCATACTCAAAAAGAACATGACACCAGAAAAAGAAGCCGCTTACAAAGCAAAACTCGAAGAAGCCATTAGAGTTGGCTATAACATTCTTAAAAATGGAGGAAGCAGTCTTGATGCCGTTGAAAAAACCATAAACGTAATGGAAGACTCACCACTTTTTAATGCTGGTAAAGGTGCTGTTTTTACCAATGCCGAAACTAACGAACTTGATGCCTCCATTATGGATGGTAAAACCCTAAATGCTGGTGCTTCTGCTGGCACAACTACGGTTCGAAATCCAATTAACTTAGCAAGAGCTGTAATGGAAAAATCAAAACACGTCATGCTTTCTGGTAAAGGTGCCGAAATCTTTGCCGAAGAACAGGGATTAGCTCTCGTTGATCCATCGTATTTCCATACCGAAAACCGGTTAGAATCCCTAAAACGTGTTAAAGAGCGAGAAGCTGAGAAAGCAGGTAAAATAGATACCGAATCTGCTTACCTCGATTTTTACGATACTGAGATTAAAAATGCTAAATTCGGGACGGTTGGTTGTGCTGCACTAGACAAAAACGGAAACCTCGCCGCTGGCACTTCAACAGGTGGTATGACCAACAAACGCTATGGCAGAATTGGCGATGCACCAATTATAGGCTCTGGCACTTATGCTAATAATGCAACATGTGCTGTATCAAGTACTGGTTGGGGCGAATATTTTATTAGAGCACAAGTGGCTCACGATATTTCTGCTCTTATGGAATATAAAGGGTTAAGTCTAAAAGAAGCCGCAAAACAAGTTTTAGATAAAGTTAAAGACTTAGGCGGGGATGGTGGTATTGTGGCTGTAGATAAAAATGGAAATATGGTTGCCGATTTCAATACCGCTGGTATGTACAGAGCTACAATGAACGACAAAGGCGAGTTGACGATTGGGATTTATGAGCAATAATTATGTGTCATTCCGACATAGTAATGCGGCGAGGAATCTCATAATGAAATTTGGCTTCGCCGAACTTACGTTTCTCACTTAAGTTGGAAATGGCAAAATTACTTTTGTAACAAATCACTATCTTCAAGCACAAATAGTTAACCAACCTCAACTACACCATCAACCTAATTTGCTTGTTTACCCTGGCAAATGATTAAATTTTTTAGGCGAATTCGTCAATCTCTTCTGTCTGAAAACAAGTTTTCAAAGTACCTGATTTACGCTATTGGCGAAATAATCTTGGTGGTAATTGGTATTTTAATAGCGTTACAGATTAACAATTGGAATGAAAGAAGAAAAACAACCAACCAATTACAAGGTTATTTAAATAGTATCAGTAAAAACATACAAAAAGATACTATTGAAATTAATCAAATTAAAAGTTTAAGAAAGCGCCACAACCTTGCTGCAATAGACTATGTAAAATACACTTACACAGATACGATGCCAATGCAATTAGTTCCTGAAATTGGTCGCATACTAGGTGAGCAATACTTAAATGTAAATCAAACAGGTTTTGACGCCCTTAAAAATTCTGGATACATCGCAAATCTTCAAGGCACAGAACTAGAAGATGCTATTTATGATTATTACTCATACTACGACGAAATACACGAAAGTGAGATAAGCCTAAACAATTTTATAGAAAATATGGAAGCAGGACTTTACAACGAAAAGTATGAGGATGTAGCTATTGTTTACAAAGTATTTTCTAACTCAAAACCACCAAATGCGTTTTCTATAGAAGATCAGCAAAAAGCATTACACCAAATTTATAAAAACTCTAAAATGCATGGTATAATGCAACGTGTAGCTTCTGAAAAATACTTTTTTGTCTATGATAGCCTAAAATCAAAAGGGCGAAAAATTATAAACCTCATTAAAAAAAGAGTTAACCAATGATTAAATTCTTCCACCATACCCGTCGCTCACTAATTAATCAAAAACAAACGTTTTGTCATTCCTGCGTAGGCAGGAATCTACAACAAAGTACTAACCTTAAAAATGGATTTCTGCCTATGCAGGAATGACAGATTATGATTAAATTCTTCAGACATATCCGCCAATCATTAATCCAAGAAAATAAAATGGGTAAATACTTTAAATACGCTATTGGAGAAATATTGTTAGTCGTTATTGGGATTTTAATTGCACTTCAAATCAATAATTGGAATGAAAACAGAAAAGACAGAGCAAAAGAACAAACTATTTTAAAAGAAATACATAGCGATTTCTCTAAAAATTTACATGATTTCTATCCCGTAAAACAAAACCAAATAAACACTTTAGAAAGTGGTGAAATTGTTTTTAGAAACATTAAAAAATTACACAGTCCTACTTCCAGAGATTCAGTTTTTAGAAATGTCGTTAACATGTTTGGCGGTTATCCTTATCATCCTTCAAATGGTGTAGTAGAATCGTTAATTAGTTCTGGTGAAGTTAATTTAATCAGAAATGACACCCTTAGGCGTTTATTAGTATCTTGGAAAGATGTGTTGAATGATTACGCTGAAGAGGTGGTTTTCGACAGAAATGTTTGGACCAATCATATAGAACCTTATGTTATAAAATATGGCGATTTTTTAACTCTAGCCAGTCCAAAAAACAAAAAGTTACTGACGGATACTGTTTTTGTAAATATGCTGGTTAGGAAGCAATTTTTTCAGAAAAACATAGTGCAAGCTATAAAAGGCAGTCATGGTTTAGAACATCATTTAGAAGAAATTGTAAGGCTTTCTCAAACCGAGTAGCGAAATTCTTAACTTTAAGACTATTTTAACAATTGGCCTACGTCTAAAACCAAAAATGTGAGCGTACTTAATTAACAAGAAAGTACCTACCCTTCCTTTTTAATCGAAGTTTCACATTAAACCCGTCATTACTATGCGTATAAAAAATCACCTCGTCCTACTCCTAACTTTCATAATCGTATTTTCTTGTAAAAAAAAGCCTGCAGAAACCGACAACATCTTTAAGTATCGGGATTATATAAGCTACACCACTTCGGGTCTTGTATCTGTAACCGATCCTATAAAAATAAGCTTAGCAGAAGAAGTTAGCGGCTGGGAATCAGAGCAAAGCATTGATGCCAAAATCGTAAAAACACATCCTTATACACAAGGAAAATTAAAAGCTCTAAATAAGCACACCCTTTTATTTACACCAGACGAAAACCTAGAGCCAGACACCGAATACACGGTGACGGTAAACTTAGCTGACATCTACAAAAACATTCCTAAAGACTTTGAATATTACATCTTTCAGTTTAAAACCATAAGACCAAGTTTCAATCTTATTACTAACAATCTGCAATCGTACAGTAAGGAATGGCAGTATGTTTTAGGAACGTTGCAATCGGCTGATGTTATTGCTCTAGAGGATGCTAAAAAACTGGTCGAAGCTTCTCAAAACAACAAAGACCTCAACATTGTATGGTTGGAAGGTAACGAAACGTCTCGATATTTCGAATTTAAAATCGATAGCATTAAGCGAGAGATTGAGGATAGCAAAGTACTTGTCTCTTGGGATGGTAAAGCTATTAACGCAGATAATAAAGGAGAAAACTACCTCAACATTCCTGGTAAAAACAACTTTACCATTATAGAAACTAGTGTGATTCAAAATCCTGAGCAACATCTTACCATCAACTTTTCAGACCCATTACAAAAGCAACAGAATTTTACTGGTTTGGTAACACTTCAAAATGTAAAAAATCCTAAATACATTGTCGATGGTAATGTGCTGAAAGTATATCCTGATACTAAGTTGGTTGGCAACATTAAAGTTGATGTGTTTACTGGAATTAAAAATACAGATGGCTTCAAACTCAAAAATCAGTATACCCAAACCCTAACCTTTGAAGAATTAAAACCTCAGGTACGTTTAATAAGTAGTGGCTCTATTCTTCCAAATTCAAAAGACTTAAAATTCAATTTTGAAGCGGTTAATTTGAGCAAAGTGGATGTGAGAATCATCAAACTTTTTGAAGATAATGTGCTTCAGTTTTTACAAGACAATAACCTCAATAGCGATAACAGTTATGCCATTAGAAATGTTGGTCGTCGCATTGCCAAAGAGACCATAACACTTATTCAAAATCCATCTCAAAACACAGGAAAATGGAAAGCCTACAGCATCGATTTATCTAAATATTTACAAGCAGATGCTGGTGCTATTTATCGTGTAGAAATCGACTTCAAAAAAGACTATTCCCTATACGATTGTTCGTCAAATGTTGAAACTTCAGATGTTGATGAAGACGATTACTACGATGATTATTATGACGACTATTATGAGGATGATGTTTATGCTTCCGAAGACATCTCTGAAGAAGAGCAAGACTTAAGAGAAGAGCGCTATTGGGACAATCTTACTTATAGCTATAAGAACAGAAATTACAATTATCGTGAAAGAAATAATCCGTGTACAGAATCTTATTTTAACTACGGTAACAAAGGTATTGCTGCCAACTTAATTGGCTCTAACCTTGGTGTTATTGCCAAGCAAGGCAACGACAACAACTACTTTTTTGCGGTTACTAATATTTTGAACACCAATCCAGAACGTGGCACAAAAATCACATTATACAACTACCAACAACAGCCTTTAGCGGATGGTATAACCAATCAAGATGGTATTGTGGAAATTGACGCCAAAAAACGTGCAGCTTTTGCGGTTGCTGAAAAAGACAATAATGTGAGCTATGTAAAATTGTTTGATGGCAACTCGCTTTCATTGAGTAAATTCGATGTATCTGGAAGCAGATTGCAACGCGGACTCAAAGGCTACATTTATGGCGAACGTGGTGTTTGGCGACCTGGCGACAGTCTGTTTTTAACCTTTATGCTTAATGACAAAGCGAACAAATTACCAAAACGTCATCCTGTAAAATTAGAAATCACAGACCCAGTTGGTAAGTTGGTGTATCGCAAAGTTTCGGTAGATAACATCAATAATTTCTACGATTTTAAAGTACCAACTTCGGCAGATTACAAAACCGGAAATTACAATGCTAAAGTTTCGGTTGGTGGTGCCAATTTTACCAAAAGTTTGAAGATTGAAACGGTAAAACCGAACCGTTTAAAAATCAAAATAGATTTTGAAGACAAGGTGTTGACCAACAACAAACCGCTTCAAGGCGATTTGAATGTGTCCTGGCTTCACGGTGCACCTGCAAAAAATTTAAAAGCTGAAATTAAAGCTAAATTCACAACAAAATATACCAGTTTTGATGGTTATAAAAATTATGAATTCAACGACCCAACACGCAATTTCAGTACCGAAGAAACTAATGTGTTTGAAGGTAATCTCGATGCTGAAGGTAATGCAAAAGTCAATTCAACATTAAACATTGGGAAAAACGCACCTGGAATGTTAAACGCACAATTCCTAGTTCGTGCTTTTGAAAATGGTGGCGATTTTTCACTCGATGCATTCACGGTTCCGTATGCACCTTACGAAAGTTTTGTTGGTCTACGTTCGCCTGAAGGGAATCGTTACGGTTCATTCTTTACAGATGAAAATCACACGTTTGATATTGCTACAGTTGATGCCAACGGAAAACCTATTCAGCGCAAAAAACTAGAAGTGAAAATCTATAAAGTTCAATGGCGTTGGTGGTGGAATTCCTCTTACGATAACCTATCGAGTTACGTATCTAGCAATTACCATAGACCAATGCAGCAGTATGAAATTGATACAGATGCTTCAGGTAAAGCAAGCTTCAAAATCAATATTCCTGAAAAAGACCGTGGACGTTACCTCATAAGAATTGTTGACCCAGTGAGTGGTCACGCTACTGGTCGTACGGCATATTTCTATAAAAACTGGTGGTCTAACTCGCCATCTGGCGACAAGGATGCTGCTAAAATGTTAGTCTTTTCAACAGACAAAGACAACTATAATGTTGGCGAAACGGCAAAACTTACTTTTCCGTCTGGTAGTGAAGGTAGAGCCTTAATCAGCATAGAAAATGGTACGGAAGTCTTAAAACACCAATGGGTAAAAACACAACCTGGCGAGACTACAGTAGATATTTCTGTAACGCCAGAAATGGCACCAAACGTATTTATCAATATTTCGTTGTTACAACCTCACGCTATAACCTCTAACGATTTACCGATTCGTTTGTATGGTGTTATTCCTATGATGGTAGAAAATCCTGCTACCAAACTAGAACCACAGATTAAGATGCCAGATGTTATTAGACCTGAGCAATCTTACGAGATAAAAGTATCTGAAAAGAACAACAAACCAATGACCTACACCATTGCTGTTGTTGAGGAAGGTTTACTCGATTTAACCCGATTTAAAACACCAAATGCTTGGGATAGTTTTTACGCTCGTGAAGCTTTGGGTGTTAAAACCTGGGATGTTTTTGATGATGTTATTGGCGCATATTCTGGTAGCATAGACCAAGTGTTTGCTATTGGTGGTGATGGTTCTGCTGCTAAAGGCAAGAACAAAAAAGCTAATCGCTTTAAACCTGTAGTAACGTATTTAGGACCTTTCCTTTTAGATGCAGGAAAAACGCAAACGCATCAATTAAAAATGCCAAATTATATTGGTGCTGTGCGCACAATGGTTGTAGCAGGAAACAATAACAAAGAAGCTTATGGAAGTGCTGAAAAATCTGTTCAGGTTAAAAAGCCTTTGATGGTTTTGGCTACTTTACCGCGTAAGTTGAGTCCTGGCGAAAAAGTAACACTTCCTGTTACTGTTTTTGCAATGGAAAACAAAGTGAAGAACGTCAACCTATCTTTAAAATTGAGTGATGGAATCACAGTTAAAGGGCAGCAAACGCAAGCGCTTCAATTTGATCAACCAGATGAAAAAATGGTATATTTTGAATTGGATGTTTCTAAAGCAAAAGGTATCAATACCATCGAAGTCATCGCTACAGGAAATGGTGAAAAGTCCAACTACAAAGTAGAGATTGATGTTGAAAATCCTAACCCAATGACCTCTCGTGTTATTGATAAGGAATTGGCTGCCAAAGGCAATCAAACCATTGATTTTTCAACCTTTGGCGAACCAGGCACCAACTATGCAATGGTAGAATTTTCAACTTTACCACCAATGGATTTCTCTAAGCGTATGGCTTACCTTATTCGTTATCCTTATGGTTGTGTTGAGCAAACAACGTCTAGTGTATTTCCGCAATTGTACTTAACGGATATTTTTGACCTAACTGACAAAAAGAAAAAAGAAGTTCAGCAGAATATTGAAAATGGTATTCGTCGTTTGGGCACATTCCAAAATCCTGATGGTGGATTAGGGTATTGGCGAGGCGAGCGCACTGCAAGTGATTGGGGAACGAGCTATGCAGGTCATTTTATGATTGAAGCCGAAAAGAAAGGATTTGTTTTACCTCTAAGTTTTAAGAGCAACTGGATTGCTTATCAACGTCAAGCGGCTCGCAACTGGCGACCAAGTTACAGGCATTATCATAGTGACTTAACGCAAGCCTACAGATTGTATACCTTGGCATTGGCAGGAAGTCCAGATTTAGCAAGTATGAACCGATTACGTGAGTTTGATGAGATTTCGAATGATGCTAAATGGCGATTGGCTGCAGCTTATGCTTTGGCAGGGCAAAGGGAAGCAAGCCAAGCCATAGCAAAAACAGCAAATATCGATTTTCAACCTATCAATTCTGATAATTACACCTATGGTTCGTTACACAGAAACAGAGCAATGGCTCTGGAAGCTATGCTGCTTACCAACGATTCTAAAAAAGTAGAATTGGCTAAAAGCATTGCAAAATCATTGTCTAGTGACAGATGGATGAGCACGCAAACCACAGCCTACAGCTTATTGGCAATGGGTAAACTTATTGTTGAAAATGGCGGAAAAGATTTAAAACTAAGCTATTCCATAAACGGTAAATCGGAAACCATTGATACTAAAAATGGCATTGCGCAACGTAATATTCCTGTGAATGAAGGTGCTAATCAAATTACAGTGAATAATAGCAGGGACAATGTGGTTTATGTTAGAATTTTAAACTCTGGAAAACTGAAATTAGGCGAAGAACTGCCTGTTCAGCGTGGTTTTTCAATTTCAACAGTCTATAAAGATTTACAAGGCAACAGCATTGACGTGACCAAATTACAGCAAGGTCAAGATTTTGTAGCAACGGTAAGCATTTCTAACCTTACGAGTGATTATGTAAACGATGTGGCGCTGACACAGATTTTCCCATCAGGTTGGGATATCGTTAACACACGTTTTACTGATTTTGGCGACACAACGGTAAGCCAAGCCAGATACACAGACATTAGAGACGACCGTGTGAACTTCTTCTTTGATATGGACAGAAGCGGCACACGTGGCACAAAAACCTTTACAGTAATGCTCAACGCTTCGTATTTAGGCACCTACTATTTACCAGGTGCGCAAGCCGAAGCAATGTACGACAATGACGATTATTTAGTACGCAACAAAGGGCAATGGGTTACTGTTGAGAAGTAAAATTCCTGCGAAAGCAGGAATCTCATAACTATGAAAAAAAGAATTTTAAATAGTGTAATTATTATCTGCTCGGGACTTTTAACAAGTTGCAAAACGGATAATGTTGAAGGAATTATTCTTGAAAACACATTAGTTGTACATCAAGACTATTCTGAAAATAAAAGAATGACATCATTGATTAAACTGACATTAAATGACGATTCTGAAGCTTTCAAGCAACTGATTAATTTTCCAACAGGTGGCGGTGAAAGTTCATATAATCTTGGTTATGTGATTACACAGATTATTTATCGAATAGGTGAAAGGGAAACTATTGAACTCATAAAAAATTATGATAGTCGAGACTTGAATCTTCTTCAAGGTATGATAAATGTCGGTTTGGAATATGGTGATAATGATTATGATGGAAAAATGGATGAAACCTTTATAAAAGATGAATTTCCAGATTTATTAAAATACATTAATGAAAGAAAATAGATTCTGAATCAAGTTCAGAATGACAAAAAAGATACTGAATTTAATTCAGCATAAACTAAACTACTTGTCGTCCGGAAGACAAGCATCCTAGAACGTAAACCGCTAAAACGTTAAACTTAAAAACAAGTAATTATGAAAAATTTAAAAATGATTTTAGCGATTGGATTTGTATTCAACATCCTAGTAGTAACAGCGCAACAAAACGCTTATGTATCGGCAGAAAGTGGATTATCATTGAGAGATCAGCCTGATGTTAGCGGCAAAATGCTAACAAAATTAGCCTATGGCGAAGCCATTGGTGTGTTAGAAAAAACCAACAAACAATTGGTTGTACTCGATGCTGGCGAAAAAGTAAGTGGCGAATGGGTTAAGGTGGAAACCAGAAACCATATTGGCTATGTATTTGATGGCTATTTATCATCAGAAAAGATTGCTAAAACCATTCGTTTGAAATTAAAAGATTTAAACGTTGAAATTAAAAATTTAGCAACGAGTGATTACAAACGTTCGCACGATTTAAACAATAGCGAAACGGCAACTATCAATGTTGACGCAGACGCAACACCAGAAGGCAAAAACATCGTACTAGTGGACAGCGACTATAAGCACGTAAGCTTGTTTCAACGTTATGAAAATAGTTTCTCATTTATGAGTGCTGATTCAAAATGCAACACTAACGAATGGACACAATTTGATACGGAATGGAAGCCATTAAAGCAATTGAATTCTAATACTTATGAGACTTTGACATACACTGAAAAGGATTGGATTACATTTATAGAAACAGCAACAAAAGACTTAAAAGATGATGTGGTAGACAAGTGTGGTGAAGATTGGTTGAATTATGTAAAAACCATTGATAACGTTAAAGATTTTCCTGTGAGTGTATCGACAAATCGTGTATTTATCAAAATGATTTTAACCGATTTTGAAGATAATGTTACTGAAAAAATTATTGAGTTTGAAATGCCAAAAGGATCTTGAAATGTAAATTTGTCAATTTGAGTGTAGTCGAATAATTTCGAAATTGTATGAGGTTTCGACTGCGCTCAACCTGACAAAAAATTAAATACTAATGAAGGACAAAATTCCTTACTACGCAGTCATATTCACATCAACCCAAACCGATGACACCGAAGGCTACTCAAAAATAGCTGAGAAAATGGAAACCCTAGCCAGACAACAAGAAGGTTTTATTGGAATTGAAAGTGCTCGTAATACAATTGGCATCACTATAAGTTATTGGGAAAGTTTAGACGCCATAAAAAACTGGAAAGCCAACACTGAACATTTATTCGCACAACAAAAAGGTCGCGAGCAGTGGTACAATTGGTACAATGTAAAAATTTGTAAAGTTGAGCGTGAATACGAATTCCTGCGTCCGCGTTCGCTGAAGCTTTAGCGGAAGCGTAAAGCAGGAATCTCATAAACAGAAACTATAATAGTCTATACTGTCATTCCGTGCTTGACACGTAATCCATTATAAATTCCACAGTTAGATTCTGAATCAAGTTCAGAATGACAAAAACAAGATGAAACTAATAAACTACATAAAACGCCACAAAATAAAGTCAGCAATCCTAGCTGTACTTCTTGTAGTTTATTATTTCTCATTACCAAAAAACCTCTTTAAAGACCCAACTGCTACTGTAATTACCAGCAATAATAATGAATTGTTAGGTGCTAAAATTGCAGATGACGGCCAGTGGAGATTTCCTGAAACCGATAGTGTACCTGAAAAATTTAAAACCTGTCTTCTACTCTTTGAAGACGAATATTTCTATAAACATCCTGGTTTTAATCCTATTTCAATATTAAAAGCTTTAAAAGAAAACCTAAGTTCTGGTTCGGTAAAACGTGGTGGAAGCACACTCACACAGCAAGTGATTCGCTTATCTCGAAAAGGACAATCTAGAACCTATCTCGAAAAACTGAAAGAACTTATTCTGGCAACACGACTAGAATTAAGACATTCAAAAGATGACATTTTAAAACTGTATGCAAGTCACGCACCATTTGGTGGCAACGTGGTTGGCATCGATGCTGCAGCTTGGCGCTATTTCAATAGAGAAGCCTCTAATTTATCTTGGTCAGAAAGTGCTACCCTTGCCGTTTTACCAAATGCACCAAGTCTGATTTATCCAGGGAAAAACCAACAACGATTACTTGATAAACGCAATCGCTTATTAAAAAAATTGTTGGACAATGGCACTATTGATGAGCTCACTTACGAACTTTCCATCGCTGAAACTTTACCACAAAAACCGTATCCTTTACCTCAAATTGCACCTCATTTGTTGCAAAAAGTTGCCAAACAAAATAAAGGGAAACGTTTAAAAACCACCCTTGATATTACCTTACAAACCCAAGCCAACCATATTGTAAAACAACACTACAACAGCTTGAAACAAAATGAGATCTATAACATTTCGGTACTGGTTTTAGACGTTAAAACCAGAAAGGTCTTGACTTATATTGGCAATTCGCCAACAGATAATGCACATCAAAAAAGTGTGGATATCATTGATAAACCCAGAAGTACAGGTAGTATTTTAAAACCGCTTTTATATGCTGCTATGCTCGATGCTGGCGATTTGTTACCACATACTTTGGTCGCTGATGTTCCCACACAATTTGGTAGTTACCAACCCGAAAATTACGACAAGTCTTACGATGGTGCAGTACACGCTAACGAAGCCTTATCACGCTCATTGAATGTACCTGCCGTAAGAATGCTTCAAGATTTTGGGTTAGACCGTTTTTACCATTATTTGAAGCAATTAAAGCTGAAAGATTTAAGATACAACGCCAATCATTATGGTTTGTCTTTAGCACTTGGTGGTGCCGAAAGTAACCTTTGGGATTTGTGCAAAAGTTATGCGGCAATGGCTTCGACCTTAAATCATTTTAATGACCATTCCAGCGAATATTTTTCCAACGAATTTGTTGAACCTATTTATAATTTTAAATCTGAAGTCGACTTCGGAACTCTGGTTTCTGAAAAGTTGGTTTTTGATGCTGCGTCCATCTATCTCACATTTGAAAGTATGAAACAAGTGAACAGACCTGAAAGTGATGAGAGTTGGGAATTTTACGATTCTTCTCAAGACATTGCCTGGAAAACAGGCACCAGTTTTGGGTTTAGAGATGCTTGGGCTATTGGCACCACCAAAGATTATGTGGTTGGTGTTTGGGTTGGTAATGCTGATGGCGAAGGCCGTCCTGGTTTGGTTGGTGTACAAACGGCTGCGCCAATTTTGTTTGATGTTTTTGATATTCTACCAAAAAGCGAATGGTTTGCAAAGCCTTATGACGAAATGATTGAAGTGAGCATTTGCAAAAAAAGTGGTTACAGAGCTTCAACTGTTTGTGATGATGCGGAATTTAGATTTATTCAAAATTCTGGACAAAAAACAGCACCTTGTCCGTTTCATAAATTGGTACATTTGGATGCTTCTGAGCAGTTTCAGGTAAACTCTTCCTGTGAAAATGTTTCAAACTTAAAAACAACATCTTGGTTTGTTTTACCACCACTTCAGGAATATTATTTCAAAACTAAAAATCCGTTTTACAAACCGTTGCCACCTTTTAGAAATGATTGTGTAGAAACTTCAGTAATTCATATGGAATTTATTTATCCTAATCAGCAAAACACTATTTTCTTACCCAAAGATTTTAATGGTAACACCAACGATTTAATCTTGAAAGTAGCTCACTCTAAACCCGAGTTAACGCTATATTGGTACATAGACGATGCTTTTATTGGCCAAACCAAAGACATACACGATATGGCTGTTTTGCCTCAGCAAGGTAAGCATACCATCACTGTAGTCGATGAACTTGGAAATGAAATAAAGCATAAAATAACTGTAGCTAATTAAGATGTATTCTTAATTGGCAAATATGTATTTTTGTATCCTAAATTTTTTGAGATGGAAACTATTCAATTTATACATTCTGGCTGGGCATACATTGTTCTACTTGTATTAGTCATTGCAACGTTTAATGCTTTAATTAAGTTTTTTAGCGGCAAAGAATATAGTCCTATAGACTTTAGATTTTCTTTATTTGCTCTAATTACAATGCATATTCAGCTATTGATTGGAATTATTTTATTTTTATTTAAAGATTATTTCTCGACAATAGAAGAAGTTGGTGGAATGGGCGAAGTGATGAAAAACTCAGCTTTAAGAAATTTAATTGTTGAGCACCCTTTAACAATGATTATTGCTGTAGCATTAGTGACTATTGGCTACTCAAAACATAAAAAGAAATTAGTTTCTAAACCAAAATTTAAGCTTCTGTCTATTTTTTACACACTAGCTTTAGTGCTGGTATTAGCCAAGATTCCTTGGAACTTATGGTTTAATTAAACAAAAAAGGCGCAAATTAAAATTTGCGCCTTTTTTGTTTTTAGTTAGGAATTAATGTCAATTATTATTTTCCTCTGAGTCTTCTTCTACTTCCTTAATTAGATATACGTAAACTGGGAAGTGATCGCTAAATCCATTGGTAAAGCCACCATCTGCAAAACTTCTAAGCGGATAACCTTTGTATCTCCCTCTTTTGTTGAACATATAAGAAGGATTGTAAATACCTGCTTTCCAAAACCTAAAGGATGAATAATCCTCTTCAATTAAGGGTTGAGTCATCAGAATTTGATCGAACAGACTCAATGCATCTCTATAAGCGGTAGTTCCCCAACCTTTTTCAGTAAACATCTTTTCATAAGGGTTATAAATTCCCTTTAATGGCACATCTTGCTTTTCCTTTTTTGCCTGCAAAATATCCTTTACACTTTCATTTGTTGGGTCATCGTTCAAATCACCCATAGTAAAAATTTTAGCGTACGGATCAACGGATTGAATAGAATCAATAAGTCGTTTATTCAACTTTGCAGCAGCAACTCTTTTAAATCTACTACGCGCTTCCCCACCACTTCGTGATGGCCAATGGTTAACCAAGATATGGATAAGGTCTCCATCTAACTCACCTTTAACCAATAACTGATCTCTTGTATAAACGCGCTTTCTGGTATCTGTATCGTAAATAAACAACTCATGCGAACTAGAGTCAATAGGCTTGAATAAAGCTTTTTGATACAATAGAGCAACATCTATACTTCTAGCATCTGGTCCATCGTAATGGATTATTCCATAATCCTTTCCCAATAATAAAGGATCGTTAACAAGATCTTCAAGAACTTTTCTGTTTTCTATTTCACAGACTCCAATTACTGCTGGTGAATTTTGAGCTTTGTCTGTGCCGATATTGGCAATAACCCTAGCCATATTCTTAATCTTTTGTTTGTAGACTTCAGAACGGTTGGCTTTCATTTCCATAATTGGACTTGCCTCGTCAAACTTTAACGGATCATTGATAGTATCAAATAGATTTTCTAAATTGTAAAACGCTACCGTATGGATTTTAAAACGTTTTTCCTTTTGAGCAAAAACACTTGTAAAACTTACGACAGCAATTAAAACTAGAAGGGATTTTAAAAATTTCATCATGGTTATATTATGTAATCGTTATATCCTAAGCAAATTGCTTGCCAAAAGTATGTAATTATTATAAATAACGTACATTTGCACGGCTTAAATAACCATTTTTTAACCTACATAACAATCAATATTAAAAATTAAGCATGAAAAAAAGTTTTTTACTCTTTCTGTTTTCAATCGCTTTTTCTTTATCAAGTTTTGCTCAGCAAACCGTTGTTAAAGGAAGTGTTTTAGACGGAACTACAGGAGAACCAATTCCTGATGTAACAATTACTATTGAAGAAACTGGACAAACCAAAAAAACGGATGGAAAAGGTGAATTTAGTTTTACCGTCAATGTCCCGCTTGGCGAGCAGGTCTTAAAAGTTGAAAAAGTAGGCTATGTTACAAAACGTTACCCTATTATTGTAAACGAAGGTCAGACCGTTGATATAAGTGGTATGACATTGGATTTTGATACGAGTGACAAAAAAGACCTTTTTATTATTTCAATTTCTGACGACAATTTGAACAGTGAAGATGATGGTCTTACAGACAATGTTTCTGGTCTATTGCAAGCTTCTAGGGATGTTTTTCTCAACGCTGCCGCATTCGATTTTAGTGCGACATTTTTTAGACCGAGAGGTTTAGACAATGCCAATGGTAAAGTACTTATCAATGGTGTTGAAATGAACAAACAATTTAACGGAAGACCTCAATGGGCAAATTGGGGTGGATTAAATGACGTTCAGCGTAATCAAGAATTCTCTATGGGAATGTCAGCAAACGATTACACTTTTGGTGATTTAGCTGGTACAAATAATATTGTAATGCGCGCTTCAAAATATAGAAGAGGCGGACGTGTATCTTATGCATCAGCAAATAGAAGTTATACAGGCCGAGTTATGGCTAGTTACAGTTCTGGTCTTTTAGAAGGAGGCTGGTCGTATTCCGTATTAGGCTCTAGACGCTTTGGAGAAGAAGGCTATATTGACGGAACCCTTTACGATGCAAATTCTTTTTTCGTTGCCGTAGAAAAACAATTAAATGAAAATCACAGCTTAAACTTCACAGGTATCTATGCACAGAATAGACGTGGTCGTTCTACTGCAATAACCCAAGAAGTGTACGACCTAAAAGGAAGACGCTACAATCCTTTTTGGGGAGAGCTCAATGGTGAGCAACGTAATGCAAGAATGCGAGAGACCAATGAGCCTATTTTGATGCTAAACCATTATTGGAAAATTTCGGATAAAATCCGATTGAACAATAATGTGGCTTATCAGTTTGGAGAAATAGCTAACAGTAGAATAGATAATGGTGGAACCCGGTTGGTAGAGTTTAATGGTGAAACCGCATACTTAGGTGGAGCAAGAAACCCTACACCAGAATATTACCAAAACCTACCAAGTTATCACTTACAAGACCCTAACCCTACAGCTTACGATTACCAACAAGCATACTTGGCGCAACAAGCTTTTGTAAATGATGGCCAATTGGATTGGTATAGAATGTACGAGGCAAACGCAGCACTAAGGGCTGAAGGAGGCAACTCATTATATGCCGTACAATCTGATGTAGTAAAGGACCAACAACTCACTTTAAATTCTATCTTGGATGCTGAGTTGGCGGATAACATTAGGTTAAATGCTACACTCAGTTATAGAAACTTGAAAAGTGAAAATTTTGCTCGTATAGATGACTTACTTGGTGGCACAGGCTACCTTGATATTGACTTCTTTGCTGAAGAAGACGACAACTCTACAATTAGTGATGAAGTAGCTGCAAATCTTGCACAAAGTGATGTTAGAAATCCTAATAGAATTGCTACTGAGGGTGATCGATACAAGTACAACTATGAGATGAATGCTGATGTCATCTCAGCCTTTGCTCAAGCACAGTTTAAGTATAACAAAGTTGACTTCTACGTTGGGGCAAATGTATCACAGACTAATTACCAAAGAGTTGGTCTTTATGAAAATGGTTTCTTCCAAGGTGGAGGTAACGATGGCTCATTTGGAGAAAGTGATAAATTAGACTTCTCTAATTTTGGGGTTAAAGGTGGCTTTACTTACAAAGTTACAGGTAAGCACTTAATTGATGTTAATGCGAGCTATTTTACAAAAGCGCCTAGTATTAGAAACTCTTTTAGCAATGCGAGACAATCCAATGCGAAAGTAATAGGCCTAGAAAGTGAAAAAATACAGTCTATCGATGCAAGTTATATCTTTAGATCACCAATTGTAAAAGCTAGAGTTACTGGTTTTTATTCTGGTTTTCAAGATGGGTCTGATATAGGGTTCTACTTTACTGAAGATTTAGCTGGTTTAGGTGTGGATACTGGAGATGCTTTTGTACAAGAGATTCTTACCAATATAGAAAGAAGACATGTTGGTGTAGAGTTGGGTATAGAAGCTCAGGTAACACCAACAATCAAACTTAAGGGTGCTGCTTCAGTAGGTCAATATACGTTTCAAAACAATCCAAATTTATACTTAACAAGTGTTGATTTTCTCAACAGAAGTGATATAGACCCACAAGTAACCTTTGGTGACGGTACAACCAATTTAGATGGTTACCATGTCGCTGGTGGTCCAGAACGTGCTTTCCAAGTAGGTTTTGAATATAGAGATCCAGATTTCTGGAATATTGGAGTTACAAGCAACTTCTTTTCGAATGCATACTTAGATGTAAGTAATTTAGCGAGGTCTGCTAACTTTACCACAGATTATGATGGGAACACATTTAACGATTATGATCCGGTTCTTGCCAAAGAGCTATTAAAGCAAGAGCAGTTTGATGATTATATGCTGGTAAACATTATTGGTGGTAAATCGTGGAAAATAAACGACTATTTCGTTGGTTTCTTTGCGACCATTAACAACGTCTTTAATGAAGAGTATAGAACCGGTGGTTTTGAGCAATCACGTCTAGCGAACTTCAGACGTATGAGTGAAGACCAATCAAGAGAAAACGGCCCAATATTTGGCCCTAGATATTTCTTTGGTAATGGTACTACCTACTACTTAAACGTATATGTAAGATTTTAAAAAAAGCTATGTTAGAACAAAATAAAACACAAAAAATGAAAACTTTGAAAATTAACAAATTAATACTACTTCTTATAGGTTTAGTGGTATTTAACGGCTGTGTACAAGATGATGAATTCAGCACACCTGACACTACAATCAATGAGCCAAACATTCCAGATAACGCTACTGTACAGATCAGTGCATTGGCAGGAGAGTTAGCTCAGGCTCAAGGAAATTCTTCCTTGGATTATTCAGATGAAAGCACAACTTACTCTTATACTTTCAATGAGAATCCTTTATACGTAGAAGGTTATGTAATATCTTCTGACGAAGGTGGAAATTTCTTCGAAGAAATAATCATTCAGGATAATTTTGAAAATCCTACAATAGGTATCAAATTATTAATTGATGTAAATCCTCTATTCATTCGTTATGAACCAGGAAGAAAAGTTTATATTAAATTAAATGGACTTTCTGTTGGTATTACTAATGGCGTACTCACCTTAGGAACTCTTAACGGAAATGAAGTTGATAAAATACCTTCTGCTTCTGAAAACGATTTTATCTTAAGATCTGCTGAAAAAGTTGACATCGTTCCTCTTCCTCTTGCTTTTGAAGATTTTGGAGATGACAAAACCAACTTATTTGTTCAGCTACAAGATGTACAGTTTAACAGAAATCAAGCTACTGGAGATAACCCTCAAACATTTGCTTCAGAGGAGTCTGACCAATTTGATGGTGAACGCACATTAGAAAGTTGTGCCGCTGCTGCTTCTGTAGTTTTCAGTACTAGTACTTTTGCAGACTTTAAAGGTTTGACTTTGCCTTCAGGTAGAGGTAGTATCAATGCCGTTTTTACAAAGAACTTCTTCGGAGATACATTTAATATTAGTGTAAACTCACCAGAAGATATCAATTTTGACAGTGCTGACCGTTGCGATCCTGACTTTTTAGAATGTACTGGTCCTTCTGGAGGAGGTTCAGTAATCTTTGAAGAAGATTTTGAAGGTTTTGGCACTTATGCTTCTGAAGGTTGGGATAACATCAACATCAGTGGTACGGATACAGATTGGTTTGTAAGTAGCTTTAGCGGGAATTTTTATTCTCGTATCTCAGCATTTAACTCAGATAATGATGAAGCAGATGTATGGTTGGTGACACCAGCTATAGATTTGGACTCTACTACTGGTGAGGAATTATCTTTTGATATAGAATCTGCTTTTGATACTGGTACAATATTATCTGTGTACATTTCTACTGACTATACCGGAGATCCAACAACGGCTACATGGCAAATATTAGATGCTGATGTCCCTGTAGGTCCATCTAGTGGTTTCGGAGGCTTTGAATCAGTTGGGCCAATCAACATTTCTTGTGTGGATGGTACTGCTGTAATAGGGTTCTTCTATGAAGGCTCTGATCCTAGTGCTACAACAAGATATCATTTAGATAATGTCATAGTTACAGGCAACTAAGATTAAATTATTATATATTAAAGCCACATCTTTAATTAAAGATGTGGCTTTTACTTTATTAAAACCTTATGTTAGATAATTACTATATTTCTATCTTTAATTATTACAAAAAGTCTATAGGTAAACGCAGCCTCACGGTGGCACTATTCTATATTAACTTGTTGGAGCTATCTATCTTATTAGCATTGGGTGCTTTTTTTATGGCATTTGCAAAGCAGATGAGACTTGTAACTCTCCCTTCTGTTAAGTTTTGGGTGCTTTTTGGTATTGTAGCTCTTTTTGTAATCTTTAAGAACTGGATGCGGTATAATGGAAAGAAAAGAAACGTCCTTAACGCTAATTTAAAATCTAAGGATATTTCCATTTATTTATTGTGGTTTCTACCAATAGGATGCTTTATAATTGCGTTTATATTATTACAGGTACAATAAAAAACGCCATCATTTCAGATAGCGTTTCTTTATTATAATAATCTAAAGACTTACTCTACTTTCTTCTCTTGAGAGCAACAAGCTTTTTTACAATCTTTCATGCAAGCTTCTTTATCTTTTTTTGCATCACCCGTACAACATTCCATCTTACAATCAGCTTTACATGTTTTCTTTGTTGTACCTCCAAAGTCTTCAACAATTTTCACATCCTTTACCTTGTAAATTTCCGCAACATCGGTAACAGCTTCTTCAAGTGATTTTGGCGTTACTTTAGCCTCGTCAAACTCTACCATAGCCAAACGTTTGTCAAAATCTACTTTAGCAGACTTAACACCATCCATTTTCGCCATCTTTTTCTCAATGGTTTTAGCGCAGCCCATAGCACATGTCATACCATCTATACTAAACTCAACTTTAGCATAAGTTGCATCTGGATCTAGAGCTTTAGAAACGTCTTTGCTAGTTACTTCTACACCTACAGTTTTAACCTCTGGCTCAACCTTATCCTTACAGGATGAAAAAGCTAAAAGTATCGCAGAAGCAATAATTACATTTTTAAATAACTTCATAAGTATTAACTCTTAAATTTTGGCTAAAACTAATAAATATTGGTGTTTCTTGCGAAAGAATTAACGAATTTTGTGATTCTTTTACATAGTCTTAGCATGAAGAACATTAACATAAAGTGGATTTATCTTATAGTTCTTTCCATAATATGGGGAAGTTCATTCATACTAATCAAGAAATCCTTGTTAGGGCTTACTCCTTATCAACTTGGTGCGCTGAGAACGATTATTACCGGTATAATCCTTTTCGCTTTTGGTCACCCAAAATTAAAGGGCATACCAAAATCTAAATGGAAATGGTTGTGCCTTTCTGGGCTATTAGGGTCTTTTTTTCCGGCATTCTTTTTTGCCATCGCAGAAACTGAAATTGACAGTGCTGTGGCTTCAATCTTAAATTCGCTTGTACCACTGAATACCATAATATTAGGTTTTGCTGTCTTTAAAATAACCTCTACAAGACGACAGGTTTTGGGCGTTATTATTGGTTTTATTGGAACTGCAATTCTAATTCTCAAAGGTTCAGAACTTAATCCTAATCAAGATTATTTATATGCCGGTTTTGTAATTGCTTCAACTTTGATGTACGCTGCCAATGTAAATATTATAAAACGCTATTTGCAAGATGTAAAACCTTTGGCCATTGCAACCGGCAACTATGTTTTTATTGTTATACCTGCATTAGTTGTACTGCTTCTGACCGATTTCTTTACATCAGACCGTCTTAATAGCCCAGACTTACCAAGTTCTTTATTATTTGTAATTATTCTTTCGGTTTTTGGTACAGCTCTTGCCAAAGTTGTTTTTAATAAACTAGTCCAAATCTCTACACCTGTTTTCGCTTCATCCGTTACATATATAATGCCAATAATTGCCTTACTATGGGGCGTTTTGGATGGTGAATCCTTTAGCTTTACTCAAGCTTTGGCAGCATTATTAATTTTAGTTGGCGTATACCTATCTCATAGACGAAAGACATAAAAAAAACCGAAGCGAAAGCTCCGGTTTTAATTTGTGGATTGCAGTTAAAAATTTTAATTAAAATCTTCTGCTGTTACACCTTCATTTATTTTTACTTCAGTTGTCTCAAAAACAAATGCTTGAGGTCCTGTGGTTACTTTCATGGTATAAGGCATCATCACTCCATCAACTTCTTTGTAATTGGAATAATCCGTTACCGTAGTCACAGACTGTCCTTGAACATCATTTGTTTCTTCAGTTCTTACTAAGTAGCCTGATTCAACGTCGTAATACCTAAACGAATCTTTACCATTTTGAGTAAGCTTTATCTTGTAGACATCTGCACCGTCAATAGTTGTTTTACTATCTAGGTCAATAGTTGACGGCTCCATAAATAATTCCTCGAATAAACCTTTAGTAGATTTTCTAGAAGAAACCGTATCGTCATCCATTGGTATTTTACGCCCTTGTTGCTCCATGTATCCGCTTTCACCATCAAAATTTTGCTTCATTAAGGTACCTATGCCTTCTGCCATTATCTCCATAGAGAATTTATTAGGTGACATCTGCTTTATAATTGCTTTAGGCTTAAATGGCGCACCAGGAATGGTTACATCTGCCGTCATGAGTGTAGAATTAACTTTTCTTAAGTTTTCTTCTCCACCAACAGCTTTCACATAGTTCTTGATAACAGTTTCTGCTGTTAAGCCTTCTGGCAATGGTTTTGAATATACAGGCTTATCTGTAGCATTAGCATAAGTATCGTAGTACATGATCGGAATTCCTGTTTTTTCAAGGTTCTCTAATACTTCGCTTCCCTTACCTACTACAACAATACGAGCATTCTCTGTTTTAAAATGCTTGTTTGCCACACGCATAACGTCATCCTTGGTCACTGCATTTATTTTTTCTAAATAAGTAGCATAGAAATCCTCAGGTAAGTCGTTTAACTTAATGTTTAAAGCATAATTAGCAATAGTCTGTGGTTGCTCTAATGCCAATACAAAATCACCAACATATTTAGCTTTGGCATTTGCTAAGTCTTTTGAGTCTACAGGTTCTGTTTTAATGCGGTTTATCTCTTTCAAAGTTTCAACAACTGCACTATCGGTTACTGCATTTCTTACCGCAGCACCGGCTGTAAAACGCGATGCATTCCATCTACTCGTACTAATATTAGAACGTGCTCCATATGTATAGCCATGCTCTTCTCTAAGGTTCATGTTTAGGTAACTGCCAAATCCACCACCTAAAATCTTATTGGCAATTAAAACGGAATGGTAATCTTCGTCGTTCATCTTAAAATCGACATTGTTTGTCAACGAAATGTTAGATTGAACCGCATTTGGCATATCAATGAAATTCACCTGAGTGTACTGAACATTTGGATTTGGCTCAGGGATTGTGATATCAACACCTGCTGACTCCTCCCATTTTCCAAAATGTTGCTTTATTTGTCTTTCTACATTACCTATCTCAACATCACCAACAACTACCAAATAAGCATTGTTAGGGTTGAAGTATTTTTCGTAAAACGCTAACACATCTCCAAATTCAATATTGTTAACGGTTTCTTCGGTAACAAACTCTCCTCTCGGGTGATTTTTCCCATAAGATAAAGCCGGTCCAACTCTACCAGCTACAGCATCTACACTTTTTTCTTGAGACTTTAAATTTTCAATAAGTTTCTCTTTCTCCTTATCAAATTCTTCTTTAGTCAATAATGGATTGATAGCTGCATCTGCCATTAATTCTATAATTCTATCAGAATATTTTGAAAGAGAACTGGCAAAAGCTCCTTGAGCACCAAACCCTAAGTTTGCCCCTAAAAAATCGATTTCCTCATTAAATTCATCTTTAGGAATATTAGTGGTTCCATTACCCAACATTGCAGCAAGAATGCTCGAAACACCTGCTTTTTCACCCTCTCTTATTGGTTTGTTATCGATTGTTAGAGAGTAAGATACTCTAGGTAGCTTGTGGTTCTCTACTACCAGTACTTCAATCCCATTATCCAACTTGAACTCCCCTGGCTTTTCTAAAGTAATTTTGGGTGCAGGTCCTGGTTCTGGTTGTTTAGATCTATCTATTTGTGCATTTACACCTACTGCCATTAAAAACAATACAATAAATGCTGATATTTTAGTTTTCATATTACTATTCATTTTTATTTTATTGATCATCTTTCTTTGGTAAATACTCTAGTATTAAACGCTGGTTAGGGTTTAAATACTTCTTGGCAACGTCCCTCATTTCTTCTCTAGTGATAGAACGGTAGATATCAATTTCGTCATTGATTAAATTGACATTGTCATATAACATATAGTAACGTGCAAGAGAATTTGCAATACCCGCAACACTGGAGTTAGAATTTACAAATTGATTCTCAAACTGATTTTGAAGCTTTTGATAATCGCGCTCAGAAATCAATTCTGTCTGTATTTTAGCGACTTCCTCATCCATTTCCGTAATCAAGGTATCTAATGATACGTCACCTAATGGCAATGCAAAAAGAGCATAGATGCCATAATCTTCTTGGCTAATGTTTACGGCAGCAACTTGTAATGCTTGTTTTTGCTCGTCAACCATTTTTTTGTAAAGCACCGAACTTTTTCCACCACTTAGATATTGAGAAATCATGTCTAATACATAAGCATCCCTGTCTTTAAAAGAAGGTGTTCTGTACGCTGCAATAACAGCTGGAATTTGAATATTAGGATCGTAAGCCTTGTCTCTCATAGATTCAGTAATCGGCTCTTCCTTTGGAAAGTTTCTTACAATATCATCTCCTTTTGGAATTGGGCCAAAGTAATCTTGAATCATTTTCTTCACCTCAGCTTTATCAATATCTCCTGCAACCACTAACACAGCGTTGTTTGGCACATAGAATTTTTCATTGAATGCTTTAAATTCTTCCAAGGTTGCAGCATCTAAATGCTCCATCTCACCAATGGTTGTTCCTTTATAAGGATGCACCTTAAACATGCGTTTTTTAATTTCAGCCAATATGTTACCATAAGGCTGATTATCTACACGAAGGCGTTTTTCTTCTTTTACAACTTCATTTTGCGTGTCAACACCAATCTGATTGATTACTGGGTGCAATAAACGTTCAGACTCCATCCAAAGACCGAGCTCTACACTATTAGAAGGAAAAACTTCGTAATAATAGGTTCTATCATCTGTAGTGTTTGCATTATTGCTTCCTCCATTAGAGGTTACAATATTAAACCACTCTCCTCGTGGGATGTTCTCTGTTCCTTCAAACAAAAGATGTTCAAAAAAGTGTGCAAATCCTGTACGTTCTGGGTCTTCGTCCTTTGCACCAACATGATACATTACAGATACTGTAACAACTGGAGCTGAATTGTCTTGGTGCAAGATAACGTGCATTCCATTATCTAAATCGTACTCTTCAAATTCTACTTGTTGTGCATTGGCATAAAATCCAACCAACAACAAGAGCGCTAGAGTAAATAAGCTTTTTTTCATTATTAAAAATTGTTTTAGTGTTTAAATTGTTTTAGTGTTTGTCTATGTGAGGTTTACATTGTTACATAAAGTCCTACAAAAATAAGGAATGATTCCACTTTTTAACATAATAAAGTGTGAAAACTCTGTATAATCATAATAAAATTTCAATTCATTTAAGTCGGTACCCAATCCTAAACTTAAAAAGCACCCAAAAAGCCCAGAAACGTTTGTAGATTACGAATTTAGGAGTATATTTGCATCCGCTTTCTGAGAAAAGCATATTTTAATTAATAAACAAATTAATAAAAACGTTACGCTATGTACGCAATTGTAGAGATAGCAGGGCAGCAATTTAAAGTTGCAAAAGACCAAAAAGTTTTTGTTAACCGTTTGTCTACTGAAGAAGGTAAGAAAGTTGATTTCGATAACGTTCTTTTAATAGGTGATGGTAGCAATGTTACTTTAGGCGCCCCAGCTATAGACGGAGCACAAGTTAGTGCAAAAGTCCTTAAGCACCTTAAAGGTGACAAAGTAATCGTTTTCAAAAAGAAAAGACGTAAAGGTTACCGAGTTAAGAACGGTCACAGACAAGCCTTAACTGAAATTGTAATTGAAAGCATCGTTGCTTCGGGCGCTAAAAAAGCGACCAAAGTTGAAAACGAGGGAGCAAAACCAGCTAAAAAAGCTGAGAAAGCAGCTCCAAAGAAAGCTGAACCTAAAGCTGCTGCTAAGACAGAAGCTACCAAGGCAGCACCAAAAGCTAAGCCAGCTGCAAAAAAAGCAACAGGTAAAGCTGATGATTTAAAGAAAATTGAAGGTGTTGGGCCTAAGGCCGCTGAAGCATTTGTTAATGCAGGTTTAGACACTTTTGCTAAAATCGCTGAGACTAAACCAGAAAAATTAAGTGAAATTCTTTCTGAGGCAAGCTCTAGATTAGCACACTTAGTTACAGACACTTGGCCAAAGCAAGCTAAATTAGCTGCAGATGGTAAGTGGGACGAACTAAAAGAATTACAAGATAGATTAGATGGTGGAATTGAAAAATAATTCCATTTAAGTATAATATTAAAACCTTAAGACAATGGCTCATAAAAAAGGAGTTGGTAGTTCTAAAAACGGTAGAGAATCAGAATCGAAACGCTTAGGTGTTAAGATTTTTGGTGGACAAGCTGCTGTTGCTGGGAACATCATCGTAAGACAAAGAGGTAATACACACCATCCAGGTGAAAACGTTTACCAAGGAAAAGACCACACTTTACACGCTAAAGTTGATGGTGTCGTACAATTTACTAAGAAAAAAGACAACAAGTCTTATGTTTCTGTAGCACCATTTGAGGCTTAGGAAACTTTTCTTAAATGTATTAAAAACCCTTTCTGTTTTTCAGAGAGGGTTTTTTGTTGTTATATTAAACGAAGTGAAGAATCTAAATTTATAAAACTGTGAGATTCTTCGACAAGCTCAGAATGACATACTAAACTATTTCCATCTTCTTCAACAAGAAGCTGGCATTCATATTTTGGCAAACGCCTTTTTTTAGTTTGTAATCAAAAAAGAGTTCGTCGTTTTTAATTTCGGCATCAAAGTAGTAGTTTTTTACTGCCTCTAATTGAGATTCAATTTCAGTAAGACTTAAATCGTGCGTAGCTATAATTCCTGTGGCATTTAATTTTACAAGTTTCTCTACAAACTTACGAGAACCTATAGCTTTATCTGTACTATTCGTGCCTTTTAAGATTTCATCCAATATCACAAAGTAGTTTTCATCACTTGCAATGGTGTCAACAATAAACTTTAATCTCGTGAGCTCGCTGAAGAAATACGAACTGTCATCGGTTAGTGAATCCGTAGTGCGCATGCTTGTAACGAGTTTAATAGGTTTGTATTTGCTTTCTTTTGCGCAAACCGGTAAGCCAATATTTGCCATTACAATATGAAGCGCCACTGTTCTAAGAAATGTGCTTTTACCTGCCATATTTGCACCAGTAATAATAAAAAACTGCTCTCGTAATAACTCTAAATCACTATCAATTCGTTTTTCGGGATTTAATAGCGGATGTCCTAAATCCTTGGCGGCAATCGTGGTGTTTTCAGTTATAACTTTTGGGTAGATAAACTCTTGGTGATTAAACGCGTAGTTTCCAAAGCTATTGAAAGCATCAAAAAATGTGACCACTTCAAACCAATCTTCAACTTTATCTGCATATTGGGTAATCCATTGTTCTACATGGTAGCTCTGTCTTATGTCCCAAAGCAAATATCCATTTCCAAAAATGGCAGAAATGAAGTTATTTCGGTTATCCAAAGCATCCAAAGCCTTCGAAAATTTAGAGAATATCTGTGAAGCTTTTACATCTTTGAGTTGGATTTTTTGTTGTTTTTCTTTTAATAATTGAGATTTAAATTCTTGCTTTTCAACCTGCTCTAACAAAAGTGCATATTGTCTAAAAGTATCCTTGGCTCTTTCTGTATTTTGAGCCAGTTTATTGATTTGCTTAAGATATTTGCCTGTAATTGCCAATCCAAACAGCAACCAATAACCCAAATATTTTAAAGGAATCATTTCAATAATTCCTAAAACCAAAATTAAAAGTGAAGCAATACTAAACCCAATAGTGAGCCAATATATCGTCCTATTTAAAAATGGCTTGTAACCCTTTAACCATTTTATGATGGATTGCGCGGAATATTCGACTTCCACACCTTGTGCAATTCCTGAGTAAAGTTGTCTCCATTCTGGCTTGCTTGCTAATTCATTTATGGAGTCTTGCCTAGCTTCGATATTTAAAATATCATTAGCCAATAATGAATTCACAAGGCTTTGTGTGCCTTCCTTTATAGTTGTTCTATTTATAAATTGAAAGAAAGAGCCTCTTCCAAACAAGTCGATATCCAAACTGTAAAAATGCTTTGGGTTTTGAAACTGTCTTCCATCAGGTCTATGATGAAATTTACCTGAAGCAATTTCAAGTTCATTTTCATTAATGATCGCGAGTCGTTTATGTAGTGCTCGCAGCGATTTTAAATCTGTATATCGCGACAGTAGAAATAAAAAAGTAGCTGCTCCAACAATTCCTACCAACAAAGCCAATTGCCATTGCCCAAATAACATGTAAATGCCAAACAATGTCAACCCAAAAACCAAAAGTCTAAGCGTGCTAAACAAACCCATTTGTTTATAAATGCGTTTGGATTCTGCTTTATGTTTTTTTAGTTGGGTTTTATAAAATTTGTTTAGGTCTTGCATGTTTAGACTAAATAAATAATAATAATTGGTTGTCATCCTGAATTTATTTCAGGGTCTTTAATCTTATTTAATTCAACAGTTTTTGTGAGATACTGAACCAAGTTCAGCATGACAAATAATTAATAAGATATGAAAACTAAAAATCCCAAGTTAAGATTTTACCTTGGGATTTTTTAAATATTATATGGGTTTACAGACTTTGACAAGCTCAGTCTGATATCTTCAGTTTTATCCTTTTAACGAAGCCTTTAAATACTCACGATTCATACGTGCTATATTTTCTAGTGAAATACCTTTAGGACATTCTACTTCGCAAGCTCCTGTATTGGTACAGTTACCAAAACCTTCTTCGTCCATTTGCTTTACCATGTTTAAAACACGATCCGTAGCTTCAACTTGTCCTTGAGGCAATAGTGCAAACTGCGACACTTTTGCACCAACAAATAGCATTGCTGATGAGTTTTTACAACTTGCTACACAAGCTCCACAACCAATGCATGTTGCAGCGGCAAAAGCTTCGTCAGCATCGTGCTTATTTACCGGAATTGCATTGGCATCAATTGTATTTCCAGAAGTATTAACAGAGATAAATCCGCCAGCGTGTTGAATTCTATCAAATGAAGATCTATCTACTACTAAATCCTTTATTACAGGAAAAGCGGTTGCTCTAAATGGTTCGATTGTAATTGTATCTCCATCATTAAACATTCGCATGTGTAACTGACAGGTTGTGACACCTCTATCTGGACCGTGTGCTTCGCCATTTATGTATAAAGAACAAGAGCCACAAATACCTTCTCTACAATCGTGATCAAAAGCAACAGGTTGCTCACCTTTTTCTATAAGCTCATTGTTTAAAACATCTAACATTTCGAGGAAAGACATATCTGGTGAGATATCACTTATAGGATAATCAACCATTTTTCCTTTATCGCTAGCGTTTTTCTGACGCCATATCTTTAACGTTAAATTCATGTGTTTAGATTTTAGTATTGAATATTGAGTATTGAGCGTTTACAGTATTGTCTAACATCTCATATCTCAATACTTATATCTATTTATAACTTCTTTCTTTTACTTCTATATTTTCGTAAACCAAATTTTCTTTGTGCAATACGGCATCTTTTGGCTCACCTTTATATTCCCATGCAGACACATACTGGAATTCTTTTCTACGCATAGCTTCTCCTTCTTCGGTCTGATACTCTTCCCTAAAGTGTCCGCCTGCCGATTCTTCGCGTTGCAATGCATCCTTAGCAAAGAGTTCACCTAATTCCAAAAAGTCTGCAACACGTAGTGCTTTAGCTAATTCTTCATTAAATTCTTCATTGGTACCAGGCACTCTAACATCTTTCCAAAACTCAGCACGCAATTCAGCAATCTCGTTAATGGCTTCTTTTAAACCTTCTGCATTTCTTGCCATACCACATTTGTTCCACATAATTTTTCCCAATCGCTTGTGGAAGTAGTCAACAGGATGTGTTCCGTTATTGTTAATTAAATGCTCGATATTTTCCCGTACGCTTTTCTCTGCGTCTTCAAATTCTTTTGAATCAGTTGATATTGGTCCCGTTCTAATATCATCCGCTAAATAATCACCAATCGTATATGGCAACACAAAATACCCATCTGCCAATCCTTGCATTAAGGCTGAAGCCCCAAGTCTGTTTGCACCGTGATCAGAAAAGTTGGCCTCACCGATACAGTACAAACCCGGCACTGTAGTTTGCAGGTTGTAATCTACCCAAACACCTCCCATGGTATAATGTACCGCTGGATAAATCATCATTGGTGTTTCGTAAGGATTTTGATCCACAATCTTCTCGTACATCTGAAATAGGTTTCCATATTTCGTTTTTACGACTTCCTGTCCTAATTTTTTGACCAGAGCATCATCATTTTCATCTAATCCTCTAACGTGTGCTTGCTCCTTTCCATATCTCATAAAAGCTGAAGCAAAATCTAGATAAACCGCTTCACCTGTTGCGTTGACTCCATAACCAGCATCACAGCGTTCTTTAGCTGCTCGCGATGCTACATCACGTGGTACCAAGTTACCAAAGGCTGGATAACGACGCTCTAAATAATAATCTCTGTCTTCTTCAGCAATTTGAGTTGGTTTTAATTTTCCTGCTCTAATGGCTTCCACGTCTTCTATTTTCTTTGGCACCCAAATACGCCCATCATTTCTTAAAGATTCAGACATCAAGGTCAATTTAGATTGATGATCTCCAGAAACCGGAATACATGTTGGGTGGATTTGTGTATAACAAGGATTGGCAAAGTAAGCACCACGTTTATGCGCTTTCCAAGCTGCAGTAACATTGCTTCCCATCGCGTTAGTTGATAAGAAAAACACATTACCGTAACCACCAGTTCCTAAAACAACAGCGTGTGCTGAATGTCTCTCTATTTCACCTGTAACCAAATTACGGACAATAATTCCTCTGGCCTTACCATCCACGATTACAACATCCAACATTTCATGGCGGTTATACATCTTTATCTTGCCACGACCTATTTGTCGGTTCATTGCAGAATAGGCTCCCAATAACAATTGCTGACCTGTTTGTCCTGCTGCGTAAAATGTTCTCGAAACCAATACACCACCAAACGAACGGTTGTCCAAAAGCCCACCATATTCGCGAGCAAAAGGCACACCTTGCGCCACACATTGGTCAATAATATTTGCTGAAACCTCAGCCAGTCGATATACATTAGCTTCGCGAGAGCGATAATCACCACCTTTTACAGTATCGTAAAACAATCTATAAGTAGAATCGCCATCACCTTGATAATTTTTTGCTGCATTGATACCTCCTTGCGCTGCAATAGAGTGCGCACGTCTTGGGGAATCTTGAAAACAAAATGCTTTTACATTATAACCCAATTCTGCTAAAGTTGCAGCAGCAGAACCTCCAGCCAAACCTGTACCAACAACAATGACATCTATAAGACGCTTGTTGGCTGGGTTAACCAGATTGATTGTATTTTTATGATTGGTCCACTTATCTGCAAGTGGTCCTTTTGGTATTTTAGAATCTAAAGCCATATTTAGATGTGTTTTTTTAGTGTGCTGTAAAATGATGGAACAATGCGATAAAAATGAATCCCAGCGGAAGCCCAATTGCATAGACTTTTGCAAAGCCTTTTAAACCTTTTGTGTATTTATTGTTAGCTCCAATAGATTGAAATGCTGACATAAAACCGTGCAATAAGTGTAAAGCCAAGAAAACAAAGGCAATGACATAAGCACCGACACGCAAAGGGTTTTCAAACTTGTGCACCAATTCTTCATAATATCTAAAGCCACTGTTGACGTTATCAGGATCAATAAGGCCGCTCATATCTCCTTTAAAATATTTTATGTTCATCTCTGGTGCCCAGAAATCTATAAAATGCAGTACCAAAAATGCTAGAATGGCCAATCCACTCCATATCATGTTTCGGCTCATCCAAGTTGAGTTGGCTGATCCATTATTTTTCGCATAACTAATTTGTCTCGCTCTATTATTCTTTATTTCCAGCACAAAGCCCATAGCGAAGTGAAAAATCACCCCAAAAATTAAAATGGGCTGCAAAATAAATTGTACTGCCCAAAACGTACCCATAAAATGAGAGGCTTCGTTAAACAAATCTTCACTAAAGACCGACAGAATATTAATTGCAAAGTGTTGAAGTAAAAAAATCATTAGGAAGAGCGCCGAAAGTGCCATGGCAAATTTTCTTCCTATCGTAGAATTCAGAATTCCGCTCATTATATATACAGTTGATTATTTATAACAAAGATAAAGCGCAATCAGCTCATAGCCAACTGCGCTTTATTATAATTAATTATTTAGAATGGTTTTAATTAGAAACACTCGGCACCAACCCTCGCAATCCCATATCAACCACCTGCTCGCCCGCTGTTGGTTCGTACTTGCCGTCTGCGTTGACTTCTGTCCACTCAAAACTGTTGTTGATTGAAAAAGATAAGGTTACCGTAACATCTTGGGTTTCATTGCCTGTTAATGTAAAAGGAGTTGTAAATTCACCAGTGACTACACATGAGCCTTGAGGTACAGGCGAAGTATCAAACAATGGATTAGGAACCGTAGTTGCTCCTTCTGGTGCCTGACCTTGTGTTGTAAAACCCAAAGCCTCGAACGCCCAAAAACCTTGCAACACATCATCATTTACTGTGATGGTGCTTCCATTTAAATCAAACTCCGTGATGTAATTATTATAACCTACAAAACTTGCTAAACGACCTGTGACTTCGCCAATATTTTCTGTTAACACCTGGATATCACCTTCTTGATAGGCTAATGATACGCGTACCCATTCGTAACTTCCTGCTGCTACTTGGTTAAGAGGAATGCTCAAAAAGACCTCATCGTCACCTGCAAAAATGGATTGTTGAAAATCAATTGCCATAGTTCCACCTGCATTGGTCTCGGCTCCTTCGTAGATAATTTCCCCTTGACCCAATAATGTAGTTGCTGTTGGTGCAAATTCAATGTAATTGGCACTCATTTTTTGAACCACTGGAGTCTGTGCTGCATTACCATCTGGAACCGTAGCAGGTTGTCCTAAATTATCCAAACGTTGTTGGTTGGGATCAAAGTTGAGCTTAATGATTAAGTTCGGTTGCGGATTGTCATCTTGGTCTTCGCTGCATGCAAGGCAAATGATTACAAATAATAGTAAAAGGACAAGTTTTTTCATCTTTAAAAATTTTACAATCCTAAATCAAACTGTCATTTCGAGCGTAGTCGAGAAATCTCTAGTAATAATTTTAAAGGCATCTCGACTACGCTCGATGTGACAGCAATAAATAGCGTTAGGATTTTATTTTATTTCCAATTGGGTTTTTGCATTATCTATTTGTACAGTATAAACGCCTTTTGGCAAATAATATTTCCCATTATCAGCCTTAGAAATATCCACACTGGTATTTTCTTTCATCAAGGCTTTTTTACCTTTTTCCGTGATCTCCAGATTGTAATCCACATAGTTGAACCCATTGTCTGCATCAACCGTCATGCTATTGAGTTCCGTGCCTTTTTCAGACAGAATTGTAATGGTTTTTTTACCTGAAGCATTACTGTAAAACTGAATGGTTTTCTCTGGTTCATAAGCATCTGACCATTGACTGAATGCACTTCCCCAACGGCTTGAACCACGAACAGGACTTACATCAAAAACAGTAATCTCCTTTGACTGCATATCTGCATCCATTTGCTGTAACGTTGAAATATCAGCTTTGTAAATACTTCTGCCATGCGTACCTAACAATAAATCATTGGCCTCTGGCTGTATAACGATATCATGTACCGCTACATTTGGTAAACCTTCTGAAAATATTTCCCAAGATTCACCCATATTGAACGACACATAGGCACCATTATCGGTTCCTAAATACAATATGTTGGGGTTCTTAGGATCTTCCTTAATCACGTTTACTGGTGAAGCTGGAATGTTACCACTGATGTCTTTCCAGGTTTGTCCGTAATCATCGCTCATATAAGCATAGACCTTAAAATCGTCCCATCGGTAACCATTCAAGGTCGCGTAAACACGTTCCTTTTTGTGTTGTGACGCAACCACTCTACTTACCCATAATTCAATGCCTTTTACAGTCATCTCCTTATCAGAAGTAGTATATATTTTTTCGATAGGAAGATTGTTTGAAATATTTTTCCAACTTCCTCCTGCATTTTTGGTGACACTTAAAACCCCATCGTCACTTCCGGCATAAATCAACCCGAATTGAAATGGACTTTCTGAAATTGTTGTCAAGGTGCCATAAGCCACGTTTCCTTTTTTCCCACCGTTGGTTAAGTCCTCACTAATGGCTTCCCAATCGTTACCTTGATTCATAGAGCGCATTAATTTATTGCCTCCTAAGTATAAGATATCCTGATTGTGAGGTGACAATAAAATTGGTGTTTGCCAATTAAAGCGATACGGATTCTCACCTAAGGTATGCTTTGGCTGGATGTAAGTTTGCCCCTCGGTTTCCAGATTCAACCTAAAATAATTCCCGAACTGAAAACCCGTATAAACAATATCTGAATTTCTGTTGTCTATTTGAACTTGCATACCATCCCCTCCCATGATGGATTCCCAAGGGTATTGCCCTTGCTGATGCCAGCTCTTATCTTCCCGTGCATTGTGAGCTCCTACCCAAACACCATTATCCTGTAAGCCACCATAGACATTGTATGGCTGTTCATTATCCACATTAATCGCATAAAATTGTCCAACGGATGGCGAATTCAGCTTTATCCAACTTTCACCATCATCATAACTCATGTTAAGGCCACCATCATTTCCATTGATCAAATGACCTTGCATTTTAGGGTTAACCCAAAGGGCCTGATGATCTGCATGGACATTTTCACGGCCTATGGATGTAAAACTTTTTCCCCCATCCTTGGATTTTAAAATAGGCACTCCCATAATGTAAATTCCGTCCTTATCTTGTGGATCTACTCTAATTTCACCAAAATAATAGCCATAACTATAGTAGAGCCCATCGATATAATCCTCATGCGTTTTTTTCCATGATGTGCCACCATCTGTACTTTTATAAACCTCAGCTCCAATAACAGGAGTATCAAACAACATGGCATTGGCATCCTCTAAATACTTGGCCAAATCAATTGGTTTTACATTACCCGAACGCACCATCTGTTTTACGTTAGCTGCTCTGTATTTCTCCTGAAACCCGTTGGTCTTTAAAAACTGATCTAATTTCTTGTCCTCTAAGGCCAAAAAATCCTTAGTGGACATGGTTTTAAAATCCTCTTTCGTAAGTCCAGAGGTTTCACTTTTTTCAGTATCATCTTCTCTATGGAATTGACTATCGTGCACAGCATATACGGTGTTTTCATCAAATACGGCAAGTCCGATTCTACCCACACCTTCACCTGTTGGAAATCCACTATCTTTTGTTGAAATTTTCTCCCAAGTATCACCACCATCTGTACTTTTATAAATGGCTGAATTATTTCCGCTTCCTGTAAAATTCCATGCTTTGCGATCTCTTGTCCAAGAGGCTGTAAACATCACATTAAAATTACCTGGTGCGTGTTGTACGTCAATAATCCCACTCATATTATCTACAAACAAGGTTTTGTTCCAAGTTTGTCCGCCGTCAGTCGTTTTGTATATACCACGTTCTTCGTTCGGTGAATAAAGATGACCTGTAACACCAATAACCACTTCCTCTGGATTATTTGGGTTGATAAGAATGCGACCAATATGATGCGAATCCTCCAATCCAAGATGATCCCATGTTTTGCCGTTATCCGACGATTTTAAAATACCAATACCCGCGTAGCTAGATCGTGAACTGTTGTTTTCTCCTGTACCTACCCAAATGGTTCGGTTGTTCCAATCCACAGCAATGTCTCCTACGTTTTGAGTAGCGGCATTATCTAAAATCGGTGTGAATGTTGTACCGTTATTTACAGTATGCCAAACTCCACCCGATGCATAACCCACGTAAAATTCAGAAGGTCTGTCTGGATTTACATCCACATCGACCACACGACCACTCATTATGGTAGGTCCAATGTTTTCAAAAGGGACGTTTTTTACCAATGACGATTGGGTCATCTTCTGCTTTTGCGCTAAAGCTTGTTTTACGGTTTCGGCAGAGGTGGACGGTTGCTGAGCACTTACAAAAAGTGAACTCATAGAAAATACAAGGGATAGGAATTTTGTGTTTGACATGTTGGTTAGTTTTTAAGTGAACGAAAATTAACCAATCTTATAGCAGCTTCAAAATTTACTAACAAAGTTTAACAGATTATCACAACTTCTTTGGGCTTGCCGTTTGTTTGTTTATTTTTGGGAAATGACAAGCCGAGTGTCACACTGAGCTTGTCGAAGTGTTTTTGAAATTTTTATTTCATTGGTCTTCGACTGCGCTCAGACTGACAGTCTGAATTAAATTAATGAGATTTCCACTTTCAGTTCGACAAGCTCAGTGTGACATTTTAAATTTATTAATAAGGTTTCCGATGTCTCGGGAACGAAAAAAAGAATTCAAATGAGATTTCCGTTTTCACGGAAACTGAAAAATTAAATTTTTCGATGAAATGCTGAATTCTTTAAGTATTATGAATTCGAAAAACTTAAATGAAGCATAACATTTGACCAAATTATAACAATAAATACGACCAAATGAAATACGATAAAATAGACAAGCAACTCTTTATAAAAAACCGCAAAAACTTTATGGCGCAGATGAAGCCCAACAGTTTAGCGATATTCAATAGCAACGATATATTTTCAACCGGAGCGGATAGTACACTACCATTTACGCAAAACAGAGATATTTTTTATCTCAGCGGAGTAGATCAGGACGCTAGTGTATTGGTCTTGTTTCCTGATGCTCCAAAAGAAAAGCATCGCGAAATCTTATTTCTTACCGAAACCAATGCGCATATCGCTGTTTGGGAAGGTGAAAAGTTAGATAAAGACAAGGCGTTTGAAACCTCAGGTATTAAAACCGTGTATTGGCTTAAGGATATGGATAAAGTCTTGTTTGAAGTGATGACACAGTGCGATACCGTATACCTTAATACCAATGAGCATTACAGAGCCAATGTAGAAATGGAAACGCGAGATGCGCGTTTTGCCAAATGGCTAAAGGATCGATATCCTGCGCATAGCGTGGCTAAAAGCAATCCGATTTTACAACGTCTTCGTGCGGTAAAAGATCCTATAGAGCTCGAGCTGATGCAAACCGCTTGCGATATTACCGAAAAAGGGTTTAGACGCATTTTAGAATTTACTAAGCCTGGTGTTTGGGAATACAATCTCGAGGCCGAATTTATGCACGAGTTCCTTAACAACCGTTCTAAAGGGTTTGCCTATACTCCCATTATTGCCTCAGGAAACAATGCCAACGTGTTGCATTATATTGAGAACAACCAACAGTGTAAAGCTGGCGATTTAATTTTGATTGATGCTGGTGCAGAATATGCTAATTATTCTAGTGACATGAGTCGCACCATCCCAGTGTCTGGTAAGTTTACCGACCGCCAAAAAGACGTTTATAATGCGGTTAACCGTGTTAAAAATGAAGCGACTAAAATGCTGGTACCTGGTACACTTTGGGAAGAGTACCACGTCGAAGTGGGTAAACTGATGACCTCAGAATTGTTAGGTTTAGGACTTTTGGATAAAGCCGATGTACAAAACGAAAACCCAGACTGGCCAGCCTACAAAAAATACTTTATGCATGGCACCAGTCACCATATTGGTTTAGACACGCACGATTATGGGTTGCTACACGAACCGATGCAAGCCAACAATGTCTTTACCGTAGAGCCTGGCATCTATCTCCCAGACGAAGGTTTTGGGATTCGCTTAGAGGATGATGTGGTGATACAAGACAATGGTGAGCCTTTTAATTTAATGCGCAATATCCCAATTGAAGTTGAGGAGATTGAGGAGATTATGAATTCATAAGATACCTATTTAATTTAAAATTGGCGTTATTAGATTTTTTTAATTTTTAATAGGTAACTTCATTATCTTAGCAACTTCATAAAAAAGAATAAATATTAATTGATTACTGAATTTTTAAAACATACAGGTGAATTTTTGAGGAAATATCCTCAAGTTCGCCTTACAATGAATGAAGAATTTGCTATTAGAGATTCTGTTTTAAGTTTTCTTGGCCTTAACAATATTAACCAACTCAGAGATAGATATGAAGGTCAAGCATTTTGGGATAAAACATTGAAAAATTACGGAGGTTTAGTTGCGTGTCAAAAGCATTTAGGTATAGAAGTCACCACAATAAACGAATTAAATATTAAGGATTTTAAACCTCAAATTATAGGGAAAGATTCAGTTTACGATATCAAGGTCTTCGATTTTGGTCAATTGCCTGATTTAGAATTAAAATCAGTAAAAAATCCTATAATATTTGTAATACAAAAGGATAAATCTACGTTCAGTATTTGTGGTTATGGAAGCAAGCAATTAATTTTAGATAATCTTGTTGATTCAAGTAATGAAACAGTAAACTCTGTGAATTTAAAAAAGTTTATTGGTTTCAAAGCTCTTAATTCTATTGATGACATTGTCTAAAACAAATGTCATTTATATGAAAATTATTATTTTTAAACTTAAAACTTTAAAATTCTTTTGGTTAAAGAAAAAATCAATATAAGCATTGAAGAATTTGAGGGTAAAAACTATCAAATCAAATTAGTTGAGCCTGAAGATAAGGCAATTTTGACTCACTACTTGCATAATGCAGATAATGGAGTTTCCAAACATTACAAAAAAGGGGCTTTAAGTGCGCTAAAAAATTTAATTGAATATAAATTTGATGACACTTCAAATAAAGTTGAAGAAGAAGCTCTTCAACAATTACTTTTTGAAGTTGAAAACGTGCCATTCCCTACTCCAGAAAATTATACTTTTAAATTTGTTGACTTATTTGCTGGCATTGGAGGTTTTAGATTAGCCTTACAAAATATTGGTGGAAAATGCATATTTACAAGCGAATGGGATAATGCTGCAAAAAAGACTTATCGACAAAATTTTGGTGAAGTACCATTTGGTGATATTACGAAAAATACTGTAAAAAATTATGTGCCAGAAAAATTTGACATTCTGTGTGCTGGCTTCCCTTGTCAAGCATTTTCAATTGCAGGTTACAGAAAAGGATTTGCAGATACAAGGGGGACTTTATTTTTTGATGTAGAACAAATAGTAGAAAAACATAGACCAAAAGTTGTGTTTCTAGAAAACGTAAAGAACTTAGTTTCGCATGACAATGGCAAAACTTTTAAAACAATAATTGAAGTTTTAGAGGAGAAACTTGGTTACAAAACTTATTGTTCTGTTTTGAACTCCATGACACATGCTAACATTCCTCAAAATAGAGAGCGCATATTCATAGTCGCTTTTGACCCAGGAAAAGTTAAAAACCACTTTGAATTCAAATTTCCTAAAGAAATTGATTTAACAAAAACTATTCATGATATTCTAGAAAAAGGAAAGCAAGAGGAAAAATATTATTATTCTGAAGACCATAAATATTATCCTGAACTCAATAAAACTATGACTTCGAAAGACACTGTTTATCAGTGGAGAAGAGTATATGTTAGAGAAAATAAAAGTAATGTATGCCCAACTCTAACAGCAAATATGGGTACAGGTGGCCATAATGTTCCGTTGATAAAAGATGATTATGGAATACGAAAATTAACACCTAGAGAATGTTTTTCATTTCAAGGATATCCTAAAAATTATATTTTACCGAATCTTGCCAATAGTAAACTTTATAAACAAGCTGGCAACTCTGTAACAACAACTTTGGTTGAGAGAATTGCTAATGAAATACTTAAAATTCTTTAAAAGTGAGTGTTTGGGAAAGATATTTACCTGAACAAAGAGAAGAGTATATTAAATTCTTGCAAGTTTATGGTGCTCTCACGAATCTTTTTCGTCAAAAAAAAGGTGACTTAGTCCCCTATCTCGATTCAAAATTTCAAGAAACGGTCTATGCTAGAGCATTTAACGGTCAAAATGTAGATATAGGAAATACTCCTCACGACATTTTATCAGTTTTTGGTAACGAAAGAATAGGGATTGGTTTAAAAACCTGGATGAATAGCAAACCTTCATTTCAAAAAGTAATGCAACTCAAGCGTTATCAACAAGAAATAAATGACTATCGTGACAATTTTGAAGATTTAGCTTACAAAATATCAGAAATCCGCAATGAGAGAATTATAAGTGACCATGAACGCCTTGGCTTGTCAAATGATAAGAATATTTACCACTATGTAACTCGCGACAAAGGACATTTCACTATAAACGAATGTGCTTATCCATTAATTGATTTAAATAATCTAAAAGATTTTTGCAACACAAAAACTGCTTTCACGTGGTCAGATGGCAATAAAGATTACAAATATACATTCGGCGATTCTCAAATATGGCAAAAATTTGATGTAGAAAAATACAAAACATTACTATTAAAAAAGTTTGATGTTAAAATAATAGATGATCCTTTTTCATTTTTGCTTAAAGCATATTTAGATATAATTGAAAAACAAGAAGAAGTTAAAGAGGAATTCGTTGAAGTTTATTTGCCGTTATATTCTTATAGATCTAAAGAGGTTGAAGAAAAATCAGGTTTGAATGCTTGGCGCGCAGCACCAAAAACAAAAAATAGTGATACTCCTAGACCTTTAAATGAAGTTTACATTCCAATTCCTAGAGATTTTCACAAAAAACATCCAGACTTTTTCACTAGAGATATCTTTGAATTTGAAAAAGTGAAAAAGGCATTTTCTGGGAAAAGAAATTATAAGCCTGAAGTTAGATTTTATTTACAACTTCCAAATGGAAAAAAAATACCTTCTTTAGTTACCCAAGACAGAATGAAAGGACTACAGTCAGGTAGTAATACGGAATATGACGAGAACGGTAAAAGATATGGTCAATCGGCTTTAGGGCAATGGTTACTTATTGATGTACTTGGTTTAAAAGAAAGAAAAAAAGTTACCCGTGAGTGGCTTCATAAAAAGGGGACGGATTCCGTAAGGCTTTGGAGAAAGAAAAATGATTATAGTATAATTAATATTGATTTTGCACCTATAGGGGCATTTGAAGCTTTTATGAATGATGAACCTATTCCGGATGATGATGATTAAAATAAATCGTGCTGGCCATATTTAAGATAATAATCCAATTCAAAGGTAAGCCCTTCATCAACTTCCAAATCTTCAACTAATACAGTACTAACAGATTTGAAAGATGATTCTGGATTTGATGCCATTATTTTTGCTCTAGATTTTTTTCCATCTTCTATATATTCCAAAATAACATATAATTGGTCTGGATCTTCATCTTCATAAGGTGTATGAAATTTTACTACTTGTCCTCGTCTAGTTGGTCTCATAATGAAATAATTTTTTATCAAAATTACCTTTATTATGTACTCTAGTCAACATACAAAAAGTATCAATTATACTCCCACAGCCTTACCCTCAAAAACATAACGCTGTAACTTCTGCAACGTTTCTAACTTATCGCTGGTATTGACCAATAGTGAAATATTGTTGTTACTACCACCATAAGCAATCATACGTATAGTCACATCTTGTAACACCTGGAAGAGCTCTGGAGTATCTGGATGGTAAATAATCTGGTTACCAACAAGGCATACAATACTCATATAATCATCGATTTCTACCGTGGCAAATTTTTCAAGCGCTTCAGTGATGGCTACTAAATGTGTGGTATTGTCTATAGTGAGTGACACAGCAACTTCTGAGGTGGTGACCATATCTATGGAGGTTTCGTAACGCTCAAAAACTTCAAACACTTGTTTTAAAAAGCCATGCGCCAACAACATACGTACAGACTTTATTTTTATAGCCGTAATCCCATCTTTTGCGGCTATGGCTTTAATGCCTTCTCCATGAATTTGGTTAGTGATTAATGTGCCGTGCGCTTGTGGTGCCATGGTGTTTTTTAAACGTAACGGAATATCGAGTTGACGCACTGGCATTACGGTTTGTGGATGCAATATCTTGGCACCAAAATAGGCGAGCTCCGCAGCTTCATCATAAGATAAGTGCGACAGCGCTTTGGTATCGTTAACATAACGCGGATCGTTGTTGTGGAACCCGTCAATATCGGTCCAGATTTGTACCTCATCGGCTTCTAAAGCTGCACCAATAATAGTGGCTGTGTAATCGCTGCCTCCACGTTGTAGGTTGGTGATTTGCCCTTCAGCATCAAGACAAATAAAGCCTTGAGTAATATAAATATCTGCCGGTTCAACGGATTCAATAAGTCGGGTTAGATTTTGCTTGATATAAAAATTATCAGGTTCGTTAGACGCATCTATACGCATAAAATCTAAAGCTGGTAATAGCCTTGCATTTAATCCTTCTTGCTGTAACAAGCGACTAAACATAAAGGTGGACAGTAATTCGCCAGTAGCTACAATGGTGTTATGCAGTAATTGGGAATAGGGTTGGTTGATGCTTTTCAATAGTAATTGAAACCGCTCATTAACATAATCGCTGACCTCTTTACGTAGCGTTTCGTTTTGTAACAAATCGTAAACCACGCTGTTATAGGTTTCGTTTAAAGCATTGATGTTGGCTTTGGCAGTTTTAAGATCACCTGCTTCAATTAATTGTGAAATGTCGACCAAGGCATTCGTCGTGCCAGACATGGCAGAGAGTACCACTATTTTCTGTTTGCCAGTGTTTATAATATCCTTAACGTGGTTCATGTTCACTACTGAACCTACCGAAGTGCCACCAAACTTGTAAACTAACATAAGCTATCATTTTAAGAGCGCAAATGTAGAATCAAGGACTCGATTAGCATAACATTTGAAAAAATCAGTTCAAATTTTTACAGATTGTTAATTATATAACAATATTATAATAGAGCCTGTACTTTACACCCCTAAAGTCCCCTCAAGGGGACAATATTTGCCTTTGAATTTTGAATTAAGTTTACGATAATTGTTTTTATTTTTCTAAAGCTTCTATTTTACTCTTATAATCTTATGAGGAATGTCCCCTTGAGGGGACTTTAGGGGTGTTTATGACAAAAGAATTAATCCTTGAAAACAAACAACCGCTCCACACTTTTTTTAGCAGGTAAGTTATCAGCATGCCATGAGAAACTTGTTTTTGCCGGCTTTTCCCAAATGCATTTAAAATCGTCTGGTGCATTGTATTCACTAATAAAAACCTGGTGACCTGCTTTACTTTGTTTTCTGCACCACTCCCAGAATTGCTCATGATTGAAACTGTCTCTGTATTTGGTCGTTGCGGCATAGGGAGGATCGCAATAGATGATACTGTTCTCAGGGATTTCCAAATCTAAATACGATTTACAGGATAAAATCACACCTTCTAGATTAGGGACTTGTTTGGTAATGTTGCGGTAGTGCTCAGCCCAGTAATCGCGCTTACCTTGCTTATCGCGCCGGTAACCTGCGAACCATTTTCCACCAAACGAGTTAAAACCAACATAAGCCACAAGATGTTTCGGGTATTGGTCTTGGTTGTATTTAATGTGTTTATATTCGTCTTCACTAACGGATTTTGGTGGATCCCAATTCTCATAAATCAAGGCTTGCCACATCGCCATCAATTCCTCATGCTGATCGTTGGCGATACGTATACCATCGACTTTGTCTATCATGTTCATACCACCAGCGAAGGGTTCGAGATACAGTTGGTTGGGTTGTCTATCTTTGAGAATAATAGGTAGTAAATGTTTGGCGAAACGTGCCTTGCTTCCCATGTATTTCATACTATTTCCTTGAAAGATTTTGTATTAATGCTGTAATGATAAAAACAAGCAAGGCTGGCAACACCCAACCTAAACTGTATTGCGCCAAAGGTATCGCATTAACAATAGACTGTAGGCTTTCTTTTGGCATAAAATAATCAAGCACATCTGGAATGCTAAATACAAAGGCCGTAACAACCGTTGCCCTAAACACTATTGGTGTTGCCCATTTGTCGGGAAGTATGTTTAGTATAATTAAAACAATAGAAATGGGATATATAAAGAGTAATGCAGGCAATGCAATGTCTATTATAAATCCAACATTATAACTACCCATAATTACTCCGATAACACAGCACAGCACAGCCACATAAGTGTATACTTTATTGTTATTTTTATAAAGTGCTTTAAAAAAATCTGCTATGGAAACCGTTATAGCTACAGCAGTTGTGAAACATGCCAATGCCACCAAGACACTCACAAAAGTACCGCCAATATTTCCCAACATGGTCTTGGACAGACCCAACAATAAATCGGTTCTGGTAATATCACTAGAAAATTCACCATTATAAAATGCACCAATAGCGATAAGACCAGCGTAAATAACAAATAAGCCAAACATAGCAACAAACCCTGACTTTGCTATGATTTTTTTCTTTTCAGCATAAGAGGTGAGTCCATTTTTATTTAACGAAATAATAATTACTCCTCCCATAACCATTCCCGCTATGGCATCATAAGTTTGGTAACCTTCCAACAAACCATCAATAAAAGGACTATTAAACACTGTGGCATTCATTGCGTCAGGTGGTTCGACTAATCCCAATACAATAATCAGTAATACCATACCAACAATTATTGGTGTAAGATACTTTCCTAATAAATTTAATGCCTTTGAGCGGTTGAGTACAAAGACTAAGACCAAAATAAAATAGACAGCACTTGTCAGTAAAGCTGGTGTTCCAAAATTTGGTGCAATGGCCATCTCATGTGTTACTGCTGCAGTTCGTGGTGCTGGTAATGCAACAATGATGAGGTACATGATAATACAGTAAATCAAACTGAATAGTGGAGATACTTTTTTCCCGAAATCTAACATGGTTCCTTGCAATTTGGCGTGACCAAAAAGGGAGAGCAATGGAATAACAGTTGTTGTAATTAAAAAACCAAAGGCCACTAACCACCAATCTGGTCCGGAATTAAATCCTAAAAGCGGAGGAAGAATTAAGTTACCAGCTCCAAAGAAGCCAGCAAACAGTGCAAACCCGAATATTAAAACCTGCTTCGTGTTTTTCATTAGTTGGTCTTAACAAGTTTTAAATCGTGAAAATCGAAACTAAAATCGGTTATTGGAGCAATGTATTTCATAGTGGCGGAAACGGCTTCCCCCTTTTCATTGAACGTAAACATCACAAACACATCGGCATCGTAACTTCTGTCGTTCCATTTTGCCACATAGGTGGTAGCATTGTATGGCAGCAATTCTCCAAATAAACGTGAAGAGCGTACTGATTTTATACTGTAGCCTTTCCCATCATGTGAAATGATAATATCACCAAACCAGTCGTCTGAATAGGTACCCACAATCTGTTCTGGTTTTGGCAATTTTGGACTACCTTTTATTTTTTCAACTTGCGAAAACACTTCAGCTTTTATACTGTCATTATATTTTAGAAAACTTGTGTTTCTTTCGTCATACTGCTTTAGCCAATTTCTATCCTCATAGCCCAAATATGAATCTTTAATGGTATTGGTAATGGTATTGAAGGCATTACCGTTCATCTGGTTGGTCAGTACAACAATCGCCAAATCTAAATCAGGAATCATGGTAAACTGTGTTACCGTGCCAATTAAACCTCCTGTATGATACACTTGTTTATGTCCGCCTTTTACATCGGTAACAAACCAACCCAATCCATAGCCTCTGAAGTTAGAATCGTACCAGTCTCCAGGACGAACGGTTAGTGGTGTCTGTAATTGCCAGAGCTCATGAAATTGAGCTTCGCTCAACAGTCGTTCACCACTTTCAGTGACCGCATCATTCATTAAAAATTTTGCCCAGGTAAGCATATCTGGTACATTACTTACAATGCCTCCTGCAGCATTTGCTGTTTCGCTCCAATCATGAGGGATTTGAACGACCTTACCTTCTGCTCTGGTATGCGCATCAATGATATTCGATTTATCCGTAACTCTGTTGTACGACGCTTTAGAACTGGTCATGCCAACAGGTTTCATGATTTTGGTTTCAATGAATTCTTCCCAAGACAAACCGCTGACACGTTTTAACACTTCGCCAGCAATAATGAACATGTTATTGTTGTAGGCGAACTTGCTTCGGAAAGAACTTTCTGGTTCTAAATATTTAACTCCATTAATCACATCGTTCACATTGAAATCATTTCCTTCCGGAAAGAACATCAGGTCTCCTGCTCCCAATCCCATACCACTTCGGTGCGTTACCAAATCTCTAACGGTAAAATTTTCGGTAACCCAAGGATCGTATAATTGAAACTCCGGAATGTGTTTTCTAACTGGGTCGTCCCAATTGAGTTTGCCTTCATCAATCATCATGGCCAAAGCAAAACAGGTAAAGCCTTTACTGTTGGATGCGACTCCGACTAAAGTTCCTGCATTCATGTCTTTTTTGGTGGTCAAAGACCGTACTCCATGTCCCTTTGCATAGACCACTTTACCATCTTTTAAAATGCCCACTGAAATGCCAGGTACTTCAAAAGTGGTTAAGGTTTCTTGAATGAGTTTGTCGAGTTGTTGGTCTTCAATTTGAGCATGAATGCTTACTGCTGAAATGAAGAGGAAAAGGGTTAGAAGTCGTTTTAAAATCATAGTAAATATGTTATGCGTCAGTTTGAGTGAATTTCAATCAAAATATTGATTGGAATTAGTATCCAGAACAACAATCAAATAGTTCTCGATACAATTCCAAATAAATTCGGAATCACTCGAACTGACGTATCGTTCAAAATAATGAATGGTAAATATAACAAATATGAAAGCGATTTTGTTGCGAACCAATTTCAAAAATTATCTTTGCAGCTATGATCTTGAAACATAAAAACATTGCTATAAATTATTCGGTTGAAGGTGAAGGGGAAGCTATCGTCCTTCTGCATGGCTTTCTTGAAAATTTAGAGATGTGGAATGATTTAATTCCCGAGCTGTCGAAGAATCACCAAGTGATTTGCATTGATTTATTAGGACATGGAAAAACAGAATCTTTAGGCTATGTACACACAATGGAGGTTATGGCAGAAGCTGTATTTGCTGTTTTGCAACATCTAAAAATTGAAACTGCAAAATTTGTTGGTCATTCCATGGGTGGTTATGTGGCTTTGGCACTTGCAGATCAGCAACCTCAACTTTTTGAAGGACTTTGTTTAATGAATTCAACATTTGAAGCCGATACTGAAGAACGCAAGGTTTTAAGAACACGTGCCAATGAAATGGCGAAGACCAATTATAAAAATTTAATCCGTATGTCTTTTGCCAATCTTTTTGCTCCTGAAAGTAAAGTAAAATTTAAGGATGCATTTGATGCCGCTTTAAAATTGGCACTAAAAACACCATTACAAGGTTATATTGCTGCCCAAGAAGGCATGAAGCAACGCCCTAATCGATTGAAAGCTTTTAAAGCAATAAAAGGACAAAAGCTTATTGTTACTGGAAAAAAAGACTCATTGATTAATCCAAAAACCCTAATCCCAAAAATTGAAAATACTTCAATAGAACACAAAGAGGTTTCTGAGGGACATATGAGTCATATTGAAAATAAATCAGAATTAACTTACATTTTAAAACATTTTATCGAAAAATAATTCTCTTTAACGTTTTTTGTATCTTTTTTTTCTAAGTTTATCCACCTAGAGGAAAAACTCAATTAATAAACCTACTATTATGCCTACTAAACTGTACTGCGATTTTTTTGGCCATAATTACGAAGTGACCAAAAAAGTAACCAACCACGTTAAGGAATACACGTGCAAATGTTGCAAAAAGCAATTGACGACTAACAGCAACGGTAAACTAACCGAGTTAACACCAAAATTCCAAGAGATCAACTCTGCCCTAGAACGTATATACAATAACAGGATGATGCGTTTAAAGCAAAAATCACTCAGTTCGTCGATTTGTTGATTGTTAATAACATGTGAACAACTAGTTTTCTTATATTTAAGTCTCCTAACCGACCTTAATCTCTATAAGACTACTAATTAAATGAAAAATGTTTACTGCTCATTATTTGGACATGACTTTAAAGTCTCTAAAAATGTGACCTACCATGTCAAAGAGTACCAATGCAAGCACTGCAAAACAGAAATGACGATTAATGGTAACGGAAAGTTCATTCCGTTGACACCAAAACACAAGGAAATTAATTCCGTTCTAAACCGTGTGCACAACAAACGCTTAGAAAAAAGCCAAAGGCTTTTAATGGCCAATTAATCATTAAGCGCATTCCAGCCTTTTGCTATAATCGGAATTTTCTCTTCCGCTCTCGTTACCAAATGCATTCCCCTTTCTTCCTCGGTTATATATCCAATGATTGTTAGATTAGGATTGCCCTTTATCTTTTGGAAATCGTCTTGCGCTATTGTCATTAATAACTCATAATCTTCACCACCATTTAATGCAACCGTTGTACTATCTATGTTAAATTCCTCACAAGTAGAAATCACCTGAGGATCCAAAGGAATCTTATTTTCATACACATCAACACCAACCTTACTTTGTTTACAAATATGAATCACTTCAGAAGATAAGCCATCGCTTATATCAATCATACTGGTGGGTTTAACATCGAGTTTGTCTAAAAGTTCGACTATATCCTTACGAGCTTCCGGTTTTAACTGGCGTTCTACAATATAGGTGTACATGGATAAATCTGGCTGTGAATTTGGATTGACCTTAAAAACCTCCTTCTCGCGTTCTAAAACCTGCAAACCCATATAAGCTCCACCTATATCACCAGTAACAACCAAAAGGTCATTTGGTTTGGCACCAGACCTCAACACTTCGTTGCCCTTTTCCACTTCACCAATTGCGGTAATAGAAATTATTAACCCGGAAGTAGAAGATGTAGTGTCTCCACCAACAACATCAATATCGTAAAGTTTTGCAGCTGTGGTTATGCCTGCATACAATTCTTCCAAAGCTTCTAACGGGAACCTATTGGAAACTGCTATAGAAACCGTTATTTGTGTCGCCATAGCGTTCATCGCATAGATGTCGGATAGATTTACCATGACCGCTTTGTACCCTAAGTGTTTTAATGGCACATAACTCAAATCAAAATGCACTCCTTCCACCAATAAATCTGTTGAAACCACAATTTGTTTTTGATAGTGATTTAAAACAGCTGCATCATCTCCAATGCCTTTTATGGTCGATTTTTGTTTAATCTCAAAATGCTCAGTAAGGTGTTCAATAAGTTTAAATTCACCTAGTTCACTCAAGGGTGTTCGCTTTGGGTTTTTATCTTCTATCATAATGCAAAAATATTATGCTTTTTTAAATAATTACGTACATCTAAGCGTTTATTACATAGCATTTCTATTGAAATGCGAAATTTACTGTAAATTGCTAAAAAAAGAATATGAAATTTACCGCCCTTTGTAAATCGTTGTGCCTTACTGTTTTTTGCAGTTTAATGTTGTTTTTTTCTAGTTGTTCTAGTGATGATAATAGTAGCGCAAATACTGATATCGACAATGATGGCATTGCCAATACTTTAGATAATTGTATGTCAGTTGCTAATGCCGATCAACTAGACACGGACAACGATGGCACGGGAAACGTTTGCGATGATGACGACGATGATGATGGTATTTTAGACGAAAATGACAATTGCCCTTTGTTTCCAAATCCGGATCAGGCGGATGCTGACAATGATGGTATTGGTGATGTGTGTGATGATTTTACGGTTGTACCTCAATTTCCATGTATCAATGGTTTGGCCAATGGCCATCCTTGCAATGGCTTTGATCTAATGAGCCAGATTCCCATTGATGTACTTGGTGGAGCTGGTGCTGAAGGTAATGATTCCTGGGGATGGACAGATCCAGAAACCGGAAAAGAATATGCCTTGGTCGGCACCTCAACCAATGCTGCATTTGTGGACATATCTGATGCTTCGGACCCAATTTTATTAGGTGTATTGCCAACGGCAACTTCTAACAGTCCTTGGAGAGATATCAAAACTTATAATAACCACGCCTTTATCGTTAGTGAAGCAGGTGGACATGGCATGCAGGTTTTTGATCTAACACGCTTAAGAAATGTTGCCAATCCTCCAGAGACTTTTACCGCAGATGCCACTTACACAGGTTTTGGAAGTGCACACAACATTGTTATTAATGAGGATAGTGGCTTCGCCTATGCTGTAGGATCTGACACCTTTGGTGGAGGCCCTCATTTTGTAAATATTCAAAATCCAAGTACTCCAACTGCAGCAGGAGGTTACTCAGCTGACTCTTATTCACATGATGCTCAAGTCGTAACCTACAATGGCCCAGATAGCGACTATACCGGTAGAGAAATTCTTATCGGCAGTAATGAGAATGTAGTTGTAATAGTAGATGTTACAGACAAGAACAATCCAACACAAATCTCAACAATAGGATACAATAATATTGGTTACACACACCAAGGCTGGTTTACAGAAGACATGCAATACTTTTTATTGGGTGATGAGGTCGATGAAATCAATTTTGGCATTAACTCAAGAACTGTTGTTTTTGATTTTAGTGATCTCGATAATCCAGTATTTCATATGGAGTACTCAGGTCCAACCGCAGCTATAGACCACAATGGTTATGTGGTAGGTAATACGTTTTATGTTGCAAATTATTCTGCTGGTGTAAGAGCAATTGACATCTCAAATATTGCTTCGGGAGTAATGACGGAAACAGGGTTTATGGATACTTACATTCCAGATGACAATACAGCATTTAATGGCGCATGGAATATCTATCCTTTTTTTGAAAGTGGTAATATCGTCGTTAGCGATATTGACGGTGGTTTGTTTATAATAAGAGCTAGTAGTCAATAGTGATGAGGTTAAAAAACCCTATAGAACTCTTTTTGTTTTCATTGTTGATTTTATTTGGATGTAGTAACGATGATTCTTCAAACACCATAGCAGATGGTAAAATTACATTGGTTACAACATACGGAGGGACAAAGAATGAAAGTGCACAATCTGTCGTTGCGACAAATGATGGTGGCTATGCTATTTTAGGTTATACCCAAAGCAATGATGGTGACATTACCGATAAGCTTGATGAAAGTTTTGATTATTGGGTGTTGAAGTTTGATCATGAAGCTCAACTGCAATGGCAAAAAACCTATGGTGGAAGCGCGGACGATAGAGGCAATAGCGTTATCCAAACTCAAGATGGCGGCTATGCTATTTTAGGTTATAGTTTTAGTGATGACCAAGATGTTACCGAAAATGCAGGTATGCAAGATTTTTGGCTGGTTAAATTAGATGCCAATGGAAATATAAGTTGGCAAAAATCTTTTGGATATCAAGGTGCTGATTCTGGTATTTCCATAATTCAAACCAATGATCAAGGGTATTTGGTTTCAGGTATTCTTGATGTCACAGCATCTGGCGGACAAGGAAACACTTCTAGAAATTCCAATAGACATGCTGGTGGTGATTATTGGGCTTTAAAGCTCAATAGTTCAGGAGATGTTGAGTGGAGCCAGTATTTTGGAGGTAATTTTACCGACACACCTCAGGGAGTGATTCAAACCAATGACAATGGGTTTATTATAGTTGGAAGTTCTGATAGTGACGATACGGATATTTCAAATAACATCGGCACTTACGATTTTTGGATGATTAGAATTTCTGCAACCGGAGAATTAATTTGGGAAAAGTCCTTTGGAGGTAATCAAATTGATGAAGCCAGAGCTATTGTAGAATCAGACGACGGAAATTTTATAATTGCTGGTGATACGAGAAGCAGTGATAATGACATTTCAACAAATAATGGCGCTGCTGATTTATGGCTTATTAAAATTTCACCATCTGGTGTTCTCATTTGGGAAAGAACTATTGGAGGATCGAGCTTTGATGTGGCAAGAGCAATGGTAAAATCGCAAACAGGTGGTTTTATACTTTCTGGAAGTTCTCGTAGTAACGATTTTGATGTTGATGAGAATAAAGGTCAAAATGATGCGTGGATTCTAAAAGTGGATGATAACGGAAATTTAGAATGGGAAACCACGGTAGGAGGCTCTAACATCGACTTTTCGTATGGAATAGCAGAATTAAACAATGGCTCGATTATAGCTGTTGGAGATACGGCCAGCAATGATGCCGATATTATAGAAAATAAAGGTTTCACAGATTTACTAATTGTAAAAATTGATTGAAAATGAAAAAATTTATTGTCTTTTTGTGCGTTGTAATGCTCTTAGCATCCTGCAGCAGCAATGACGATGGTAGTTCCCCTATGGTTTCGACCACCTTTAAGTTTACGCATAATTGGGATGGAGCCTTAATACGAAATTATAATTTTGGCCCTATTCAATACACTAACGCAAATGGTGATGTTATTGGCTTTGAAAGGCTTCGCTATATAATTTCTGATATTGTTTTTACGAAAGCCAATGGAGAGCAAATCGAATTAGATGTTTATAATTTGATAGACCTTACAAATGAAACTAATATGGAGTTTAACCCTGGTGTTCAAATCCCAGTAGGAACATATAATATCTCTTTTACCTTTGGGCTAGATAATGAAGACAATGCAGAAAATTATCTAGACTTAAACTCGGCATCTTTCAATGTTCCTGAAAACTTAGGAGGCGGTTACCATTATATGCAATTCGACGGTAAGTTTATCAATTCAAACATGGAAGAGCAAGGGTTTAACTACCATGCCATTAGAGCTGTAGATAACCCTGGACCTAATCCTACCTTTCCTCAAGATACTTTTTTTGAAGTTGATCTTGGCGAAGTTAGCTTTAATGATAATGTAGAAATTGAAGTTAAAATGAATATCGCCGAATGGTTTAAAAACCCTAACCTATGGGACTTAAACACTTTTAACCAAATGCTGATGCCAAATTCTACAGCTCAAATAATGATGTATGATAATGGCCAGAATGTATTCAGCTTGGGCGGGGTTTTTATAATGAATTTTTAATACGTTGAAAACTAGGATTCTCGTTTTTTTTATAGCTTTTATTTGTTTAGACTGTTCTAACGAAGAAACTGGCTATGAGCCTACATTACAGCCCTTGGAAATTCCACAAATTTTTTCAGATAACATTATTGCACCTATAATTCCCACTGACAATCCCCAAACTGTTGAAGGGGTTGCCTTAGGCAAACAACTCTTTTTTGACAGAATTCTTTCAGCTGATGGTACCAAATCTTGTGCATCTTGCCATTCGCCTCAAAGTGCATTTACGGATAATTTGGCTACAAGTATTGGTATAGATGGTATAGCTGGTGTTCGTAATTCCATGCCTTTATTTAATCTGGCCTGGAATTATGGCGAACGTTTTACTTGGGACGGAAAAGAGTTAAGTCTAGAACGACAAGCCGAAGAACCCGTACAAAACCCAATAGAATTGCATAGTAATTGGGATAATGTTGTGGACCGTTTGCAAAATCACCCTGAATATCCCGAATTGTTTCGACGTGCATTTAAGACTTCAACAATCACTAAGGAACTAACAACAAAGGCCATTGCACAGTTTGAACGGACACTGATTTCAGCCAATTCAAAATTCGATAGGTACTCTCTAGGTCAGGCAACACTAACACAGCAAGAACTCAACGGTTTAGATATTTTTCTGAGAGAAGATAAAGGAGATTGTTTTCACTGCCATGGCAACCCAAATAATCCTCTTTGGACAGATAATGAGTTTCACAATAACGGTTTGGATGCAACACTTAGTGACTTGGGTCTAGGTGTAGTAACAGGAGACCCTAACGATAATGGGAAATTTCGCTCTCCATCATTACGCAATTTAGCCTATACAGCACCGTATATGCACGATGGTAGATTTGCAACACTAGATGATGTCATTAACCATTACAGTGAAGGATTAATAGATTCGCCTACCATCGATCCCTTAATGAAACAAATCGATCAAGGAGGCGTGCAACTTACCGATCAAGAAAAAGCAGATTTAAAAGCATTCTTGCTTACCCTTTCTGATCCATCATTTATCAACAATCCAGAGTTTCAGAATTAAAAATTCTGTTTCAACAAAATCGATGAACAACACAAAATGAAAGTTTTTTCTTTCAAAAAATTACATTTCATCAAAAATACATCTCGTATAAACGTTGGTTTTATTGTTTTATATATATTGAGTCACCCAAACTACTAATATTTATGAAACCTACTTCAAACAATGCATTGCCCTGTGCTGTGTTTGGTCATAATTACGTAAAATCAAAGACTAATTCTGATCGTACAGTAGAACTTACTTGTTGCCATTGCAACCATATTACCACCACTGATACCGAAGGCAATTTTAGAGAAGAAAATTCAATAAACAAACACCTGCAAACCACACTCAGAAAATTATATCATTTAAAACTTCGCACAGACAAACCGTCTTTTGGATAAACTTCCATAACAAAACACTATAAAACCATATCCTAATATAATGTTAGGTTGTATGGTTAAAAGAGACTTATATTGTATCTTTGCCCTCAATTTAGATTTAATCTATATTAGAATATGATAAAAGTTTCTGAATCAGCTAAAAAGAAGGTCGTAGAACTTATGACCGAAGATGGCTTTAACCCAACTAAGGATTTTATTAGAGTTGGCGTTAAAAGTGGTGGCTGCTCTGGCCTGTCATATGATTTAAAGTTTGACAACACCCATGCCGAAGAGGACAAGGTTTTTGAGGATAATGGGGTAAAAATCATTGTTGACAAAAAAAGCTTTCTATACCTCATCGGTACAACCTTAGAATATTCCGGTGGATTAAACGGGACAGGATTTGTATTCAACAACCCAAACGCCAACCGTACTTGTGGTTGTGGAGAATCATTTTCGCTATAAGCCCATATAAATCTTCCGAGAAGGAAGACTTTAAAAATTTTTAAAACCTCAGAATAGAACAATGAGTAAATATACAGAAGACGATTTAAGGGAAGAGTTAAAAACCAAGGAGTACGAATATGGTTTTTATACAGACATTGAGTCTGAAACATTTCCTGTTGGTCTAAATGAAGATATTGTAAGAGCTATTTCCAAGAAAAAGGAAGAGCCAGAATGGATGACTGAATGGAGGCTCGAGGCTTTTAAGGTTTGGAAAGAAATAGCTGAACCAGATTGGGCAAATGTAAAGTACAAAAAACCAGATTTTCAAGCCATTTCTTATTATTCGGCACCGAACAGCAAACCGAAATATGATAGTTTGGACGAAGTTGATCCTGAGCTATTAGCAACTTTTGAAAAATTGGGAATTTCTCTCGATGAACAAAAAAAATTAGCAGGAGTTGCAATGGATGTTGTTGTGGATTCAGTATCGGTAACTACAACCTTTAAGGAAACCTTGGCCGAAAAAGGTATCATCTTTATGAGTATTTCTGAAGCCATTAAGGAACATCCCGAATTGGTGAAGAAATATATTGGCACTGTTGTGCCTCAAAAAGATAACTTTTATGCTGCTTTAAATTCTGCAGTATTTAGTGATGGTTCTTTCTGTTACATTCCAAAAGGTGTGCGTTGCCCAATGGAACTATCAACTTATTTTAGAATAAACCAAGCAGGTACAGGTCAGTTTGAAAGAACCCTTGTCATTGCAGACGAAGGCAGTTACGTAAGTTACTTAGAAGGTTGTACAGCACCAAGCCGAGACGAAAACCAATTGCACGCAGCCGTTGTAGAGCTTATTGCGCTTGATGATGCCGAGATTAAATACTCTACAGTACAAAACTGGTATCCAGGAAATGCTGAAGGTAAAGGTGGTGTTTTCAACTTTGTAACCAAAAGAGGACTTTGTGAGAAAAATGCAAAAATCTCATGGACACAAGTAGAAACAGGTTCTGCTGTTACATGGAAATACCCAAGCTGTGTTCTAAAAGGGGATAATTCAGTTGGTGAGTTTTACTCTATAGCAGTAACAAACAATTTCCAACAAGCAGACACTGGTACAAAAATGATTCACTTAGGTAAAAACACCAAGTCAACCATAATTTCCAAAGGTATCTCTGCTGGTAAATCTCAAAATTCGTATAGAGGTTTGGTACAGATCAATTCCCGTGCTGACAATGCTCGAAATTTTTCACAATGCGATAGTTTACTCATGGGTAATGAATGTGGCGCACATACATTCCCATATATAGAAGCAAAAAACAAATCTGCTCAGATCGAGCATGAAGCTACAACAAGTAAAATCGGTGAAGACCAGATTTTTTATTGTAACCAACGTGGTATAGATACCGAAAAGGCCATTGCACTTATCGTTAACGGCTTTAGCAAGGAAGTGTTGAACAAACTACCTATGGAGTTTGCTGTAGAAGCTCAAAAATTATTAGAAATCAGTTTAGAAGGATCAGTAGGATAAAAAATGAGAGTTGTCATTCCTGCGAAGGCAGGAATCCATAATAAAAAAGTGATATAAAAATAGATTCCTGCTTTCGCAGGAATTACAGAAATATGAAAAAGTTTATAATTATTTTATTAGCCTTAGCGAGTGTTACAAGCTGTAAGAACGAGACTAAAACTGAAGTTAATTTAGAAGAAAATAGAGCAAAATCCTATAGTGCCAATGATGGCTTTATCACTATGAGAGGTGAGTTTGTGTATTATGCAGATGCTGCGGTTTTTCAAACACCGACCGAAATTTATGGTGTAGTAATAGATGAGAACATGCACAAATTAAACGAAAAGGCAAAGCCATTTAAAAAAGAGGCAACTGATGGAGTCATGGTAACTGCAAGAGTTAAAAAAACTGCAAAGCCAGATGGTGAGGAAGGTTGGCCATGGAGATTAGAAATAAAGGAAATCTTAAAGGTTGAAGCAACAGACCCAAATAAAGAAGACGTTATAAAATTATCAAATCAATAACATGTTAAAGATAAACAACTTACACGCAAGTGTAGAAGGTAAAGCAATTTTAAAAGGTATAAACCTAAATGTAAAAGCTGGTGAAGTACACGCTATAATGGGACCTAATGGTTCTGGCAAAAGTACTTTAGCCGCTGTTATTGCCGGAAAAGAGGAATATGAGGTAGAAGAAGGAGAAATTCTTCTAGAAGACGAAAACATTGATGAGCTTGGCCCAGATGAACGTGCCCATAAAGGTGTGTTTTTATCTTTTCAATATCCTGTTGAAATTCCTGGAGTAAGTGTTACTAACTTTATGAAAACCGCAATAAACGAAACACGCAAAGCAAAAGGTTTGGAAGATATGCCTGCCAACGAAATGCTTAAGATGATTCGTGAAAAATCTGAATTGCTGGAGATTGACCGTAAGTTTCTTTCGCGTTCAATCAACGAAGGGTTTTCCGGTGGTGAGAAAAAACGTAATGAGATTTTCCAAATGGCAATGTTAGAACCAAAATTGGCCATCTTAGATGAAACTGATTCTGGATTGGATATTGACGCCTTAAGAATTGTAGCTAATGGAGTGAACAAGCTAAAATCCAAAGATAATGCGGTAATTGTCATTACCCACTACCAAAGATTGTTAGACCATATAGTACCGGATTTTGTTCATGTTTTACATGATGGAAAAATCGTTAAGTCTGGCAGCAAGGAGTTGGCACACGAGTTAGAGGCTAAAGGTTACGATTGGATAAAGGAAGAAGTAAACGCTTAAATTAGTAAACAGTTGTTAGTGACAGTTTGCAGCTTGCAACCAGCGACTAACAACTAACGACTAACAACTAAGACATGGAATTAAAAGAAAAATTAGTATCGTCATTTATGGCTTTTGAGGACACAGTAGATGTCCACTCTCCCGTACATGATATACGAACAGAAGCTATAAAGACATTTGAAACTGAGGGTTTCCCCACAAAAAAACAAGAGGCGTGGAAATACACCTCGTTAAATTCAGTTTTAAAACACGATTATAGTGTTTTACCAAAGCATGAAAACGAAATAGAATTTAAGGATGTTAAGAAGTATTTCATCCATGATATTGATGCCTATAAAATCATTTTTATTGATGGCAAATATGCTTCGCATTTATCGCAAACAACACATGATGGCATTGATGTCTGCCTAATGTCCTCAGCACTTAGCAAGCCTAAATATCGTTTGGTGATTGAGAATTATTTCAATAAAATTGCTTCAAAAGATAGCTTATCATCACTCAATACCGCATTTTCTGCAGAAGGTGCTTATATCCATATTCCTAAAAACAAATTGGTTGACAAGCCAATTCAAATCATACATTTTTCAACCGGTAATGAAGCTGCCTTAATGCTTCAACCAAGAAATCTGGTTGTCGTTGACGAAAATTCCCATGTTCAGATTATAGAGCGTCATCAGAGTTTAACAGATAATCCTGTGTTAACCAATAGTGTTACAGAAATCTACACCAACAAACGCGCTATTGTAGATTACTATAAAATTCAAAATGACAGAGAATCTGCATCTTTAATTGACAATACTTTTGTTAACCAAAAACGAGAAAGCATAGCCAAAGTGCATACCTTTTCTTTTGGAGGAAAGTTGGTGAGAAATAACCTTAACTTCTACCAAAATGGTGAACGCATCGATTCTACCATGAAGGGCATCACCATTATTGGCAACAAGCAACATGTAGACCACAACACTTTGGTACATCACATAGAACCAAATTGTGAAAGTCACCAAGACTACAAAGGTATTTTTGGAGATAATGCTACAGGTGTATTTAACGGTAAGGTTTTAGTTGAAAAAGAAGCACAAAAAACCGATGCTTTTCAGGCTAACAATAACATTTTAATCAGTGACAAAGCGAGCATCAATACCAAGCCTCAGTTAGAGATTTTTGCGGATGACGTAAAATGCTCTCACGGCTGCACTATTGGTCAATTGGACGAAAGCGCCATGTTCTATTTACGTTCGCGCGGTATTCCTGAAAAAGAAGCAAGAGCCTTGTTGATGTTTGCATTTAGCAATAACGTTTTGGACTCCGTAAAGATACCAGAGGTTAAAAACAGAATCACCAAAATTATTGCTGATAAATTGGGTGTAAATATTGGGTTTGATTTGTAAATGAAAGTTTCGCATCCACATATAGGGTTAGACGTAAACAGAATTAGAAAAGACTTCCCAATCCTCAAACGCGAGGTCAACGGGAAACCTTTAATTTATTTTGACAACGCCGCAACATCCCAAACACCTCAACAGGTTATTGATGTTATTGTTGATTACTACTCTAATTACAACGCCAATATCCACAGAGGCGTACACAGCTTAAGCCAAGAAGCAACTGATGCATACGAACAAGCTCGACTTAAAATTCAAAAACACTTTAATGCCAAAAATCCTTACGAGGTTATTTTAACCTCTGGCACAACACATGGTATTAACTTGGTCGCCAATGGGTTTTCTTCATTGTTAAAAAAAGGTGATGAAGTTATCGTTTCGGCTTTAGAGCACCATAGCAACATTGTGCCTTGGCAAATGCTCTGTGAAAGAACTGGTGCTTCGCTTAAGGTAATTCCGATGAATAAAAACGGTGAATTGATACTTTCTGAATTTGATTCGCTATTAAATACAAACACCAAACTTGTTTTTGTAAACCATATCTCAAACGCATTAGGAACTATAAACCCTATTGAAACCATCATTGAAAAAGCACATAATGTTGGTGCGGCAGTATTGGTTGATGGAGCACAGGCTTGTCCACACATAAAACCAGATGTCCAAAAATTGGATGTGGACTTCTATGTATGCTCCGCACATAAAATGTGTGGCCCAACAGGTGTTGGTATGCTATACGGCAAAGAAGAATGGCTAAAAAAATTACCACCTTACCAAGGTGGAGGTGAAATGATCTCAGAAGTTACTTTTGAAAAAACCACCTATGCAGACTTACCTCATAAGTTTGAAGCTGGCACACCAAATATTTGTGGTGGTATCGCTTTTGGAGCAGCCGTTGACTATATGAATGCTATTGGTTTTGAAAATATAGCGAGTTATGAAAGTGAACTTTTAGAATACGCTACTGAAAAACTGCTTCAGATAGAGGATTTAAAAATCTATGGTACGTCTAAACACAAAACTTCCGTGATTTCCTTTAATGTTGGCGATATTCACCCTTATGATATTGGTACCATTTTAGATAAGATGGGCATTGCAGTACGCACAGGACATCACTGTGCACAGCCCATAATGGATTATTATAAAATTCCTGGTACTGTAAGAGCCTCATTTATGTTTTACAATACCAAGGAAGAAATTGACACTTTTATCGCTTCTCTTAAGAAAGCAGTGTTAATGCTATCTTAGTTAAGGTCAACTTAAAACTGCGATTCGTATAGGGTTATACAATAGGATGACATAAGTAAACTTTGGCTTCTTTTTTGTATTATTACTATTAACAATCTAAAGGACAATTTTATGAAACTATTTTTATGCTTAATATTTATGCTAATGTCAGCTAAAGAGTGCAATGAAAATAAATCACAAGCGTCTGACGAAACGTCAACTGACACCACATCTGAACTTGCAGAAATGAGAGTTGCTCAAAATCAGGTAAAAGTAACCTACAGGGCTTCAACAAGGGGGTTTTTTGAGGTTATTGAGATTGAAGGTGATTCCATTTCCTTTACTAATGATTACAATCTTAAAGAGATAAACACGTTTGCCATTCCGGCAGAAGAAAAAGAAGAATTTAACAGATTACTGAGCGAATTGGATATTAGCGAGCTTTCTGAGTTAGAGCCACCGTCAAAAACACATCAATATGATGCCGCACCAGCAGCGTTTTTAAAGGTTACTAAAGGTGATGAGATCTTTATGACTCCGAGCTTTGACCATGGTAAGCCTCCTAAAGCTATCAACGATATCATTGAAAAAATACTATCTATTAAATCTATGTTTGAGAAACATTAGGGATACCGTATCTTTGAATTCTAAAATTAAATGTAAAGAAGAAATGCAAATTGAAGACATTCAGAATGAGATAATTGACGAGTTCTCAATGTTCGAGGATTGGGAAGAGCGCTACCAATATATGATTGACTTAGGCAAAACCCTTCCTTTGATTGAAGAACAATATAAAACCGAAGACAATATCATAAAAGGCTGCCAAAGTAAGGTGTGGGTCCATGCAGAAATGAATGATGATAAAGTACAGTTTACGGCAGATAGTGACGCTATAATCACCAAAGGGATCATTGCTATTTTAATTCGCGTTTTTTCAGACCAAAAACCAAAAGACATTATAGAGGCCAATACCGATTTTATTGATAAAATTGGTTTAAAAGAACACTTATCACCTACTAGAGCTAACGGTCTGGTAAGTATGATAAAACAATTAAAAATGTATGCCATTGCATACCAAACTCAGCTTAATTGAGTTGAGTTGTCATTCCTGCGAAGGCAGGAATCTATTATAAACAAGATTTCCATTTTCATGGGAACTAAAAAATTTCAGATGAGCGACACAACTATAGATACGAATGTGCTTGGAGACAAAATCGTAAGAGTTTTAAAAACCATTTACGATCCCGAAATCCCTGTTGACATATATGAATTGGGATTGATTTATGATGTTTTTGTTAATGAAGACTACGATGTAAAAATCTTAATGACATTAACAACACCAAACTGCCCAGTTGCAGAAACCCTACCATTAGAGGTTGAAGAAAAAGTAAAATCCATCAACGAAGTTAAGGACGCTGAGGTAGAAATTACTTTCGACCCACCATGGTCTCAAGATCTAATGAGCGAAGAAGCCAAGTTAGAGCTCGGGATGCTTTAGTTAAATTAAATGCCTAGACGTAAACCCACTTCATTAAAAGAGAATAAAAAAACTAGTATAAAGTCGTCCTTTAACGCTTTAGTTTATATTCCTCGATTTTTTAAAGAAATATGGAGAGTTAACAAAAAACTCTTCTTGCTGTCGGCGTTTTGCAGACTAATAGGCGCTTTGCTTCCCGTAATTATTCTATGGGTTGGTAAATTTATCATTGATGAAATCATTTTACAGGTTTCGTTAGACAATCCAGATTACTACACACTCTGGACCTATGTCGCTGTTGAGTTTGCTTTAGTAATTCTTTCAGATTTAATAAGCAGGGCCATTTCACTAACCGATGGTTTGCTTGGTGACGAATACAATATTGCAACTTCTGTTACCATTATTAAAAAAACGAACCAAATTAATATTAGCCTATTGGAAGATTCAGAGTTTTATGACAAACTAGAACGTGCCAGAACTCAAACTACAAGTCGCGTTGGGCTAATGTCTAACGTGTTGGGACAAGCGCAAAGCGCAATATCCATCGCTACACTTGTCGCTGGTTTAATTTATTTTGAACCTTACCTAATCATTCTGCTCGTACTAAGTATTATTCCATCGTTTATAAATGAAGTTCGTTTTAGCCAACAACAATATTCCTTAGCAAGAAGCTGGACCTCTGAACGTAGAGAACTAGACTATTTGCGCTTTGTTGGGGCAAATGATAAAACGGCCAAGGAAATTAAACTTTTTGGACTAACCGATTTTGTGGTTGATAGATTTAGAAACCTTTCAGAAGAATATTATCAGCTCAATAAAACCCTTGCCATAAAGCGTTCTGCATTAGGTTTTGTTTTTAACGTTTTAGGATCCTTAAGCTATTACGGAGCTTATGTGTTTATCATATACCGTGTGCTTTCTGGAGTAATAACACTTGGTGAACTTACATTTTTATCAGGCTCATTTAACCGACTGATGCGAAATCTTCAGGATTTCTTTTCAAAATTCACGCGTATTTCTGAAAGTGCGCTGTACCTCAAGGACTATTTCGATTTTATAGACATTTCTATCGTTCCAAAAGCAAAAGAAGATATGCCTTTACCTAAAAAGATAGAGAAAGGTTTTGAGTTTAAAGATGTGCGTTTTGCCTATCCAAATTCCGAAGTTGAAATATTAAAAGGTATAAGCTTTACACTTAAGGCTGGTGAAAAACTGGCTTTTGTTGGCCAAAATGGCGCCGGAAAAACCACATTAATCAAACTGTTATTACGTTTTTACGAACCTACCTCTGGTGAAATTCTGTTGGATGGAGTAAATATCAATCGCTTTAATATTGCAGAATACCAAGAGTTTTTTGGTGTCATTTTTCAAGATTTCTTTAAATATGAATTTACGGTAAAGGAAAACATCGCCATCGGAAACATAGACGAACTAAACAATCAGCCTAAAATTGAAAACGCCGCCGAACTCAGTTTGGCAGATGATGTCGTTGCGGAATTAAAACACGGATACAATCAGCAATTAGGAAAACGTTTTGTAAACGGCCAGGAGTTATCTGGTGGACAATGGCAAAAAGTAGCTTTGGCAAGAGCTTACATGAAAAATGCCGAAGTCATGATTCTTGATGAACCTACATCTGCACTAGACGCAAAAGCAGAAAGTGAAGTTTTTGGACGTTTCATAGGCTTAACCGAAGGTAAAACCAGCATTATTATATCACATCGATTCAGTACCGTAAGACAAGCGGATAGAATTTTAGTCTTAGAGCATGGCAGAGTTTTAGAAATTGGAACCCATGAAGAACTCATGAAAAACAAAACTTTGTATTCTGAATTGTTCACGCTACAGGCCGAAGGCTATCAGTAAAACAATTATCTTTGCGCCATGGCAGAAGAAATTATAAATAGAGTAGCAAACAGCAAACTTAAAGTTATTGACCTAGAAGATTTTTATCCTGAAGGCAAGCGTGTTCTTTTTGATATTAAGGATTGGTTACTTGAAGGTTTGGTGCTTCGTGAAAAAGAGTTTAGAACTTATGTTGCAGAACACGATTGGTCACAATACCAAAATTGCTTTGTTGCTTTGAACTGCTCAACCGATGCAATCGTGCCAGACTGGGCCTATATGCTAATTTCAATAGAACTTGAAACCTATTCTAAATTAACAGTAATTGGTGACTTAAATCAACTTGAGTCTATAATATACTCCTCAATAATTTCTGGCCTCGATGTTTCTATTTATAAGGATTTACCCGTAATTATTAAGGGCTGTGCTAACAAACCTGTACCATCAAATGCTTTAGTGTTATTGTCCCAAAAATTAAAGCCAGTTGCAAAATCCATTATGTTTGGCGAGGCTTGTTCTTCAGTGCCTTTATATAAAAGAAAAAAATAAAGTGACTTTTTAATCTTTTAATAGTCTAATCAATATAGATTGGCTGTTTTTTTTATGACATTTAAAAAGTCAGTAATCACGTATATTTGTAAATTATAACCACTTAAATTATTTAAAATTTAATTCATTATGAACAGAAAATTACTTTTATCGGCATTCTTAATGTTTGCTATAACTTTTGGTTTTTCCCAAACAAAAGAAGAGTTAGAAGCACAAAAAGCTGAAAAACAAGCTGAAGCAGACAAATTTCAAGCTGAAGCAAACGCTTTGCAAGCTCAAATTGATGCCCTTCCTGGCTGGAGGGTTGGGGCTTTTGGTACTATTGGTGGTAGCCTTTCAAACTTCAATAACTGGTATGCACAAGGCGTACCTAACAACTCTTCAGGAAATATTGGTATTACATTTAATGCATTTGCCAATAAAATTGAAGAAACTTATTTCTGGAGAAACTCATTGACAACAAATTTGGCTTGGGTAAAATTAGACAACAAAGACACAGACTTAGACAGTGACGATTTTGAAGCAACTACCGATGTGTTTAACCTTTCATCTTTATATGGCTATAAATTAAGTGAAAAGTGGGCTGTTTCTGCATTAGGGGAATACAGAACAACGTTATTGAACAACTTTAATGATCCTGGATATTTAGACCTTGGTGTTGGAGCTACATGGACTCCGATAGAAAACTTGATTGTGGTTATCCATCCATTAAACTACAACTTTGTATTTGCTGAAAATGATGCAGTTTTCGAATCTTCAGCAGGTGCTAAAATCGTTGCAGATTATACAAGACAGATTGGAGCAGTTGCTTTTAAAACCAACTTCTCTACTTTCCAGAGTTATAAAGATGGTGATTTGTCTAACTGGACTTGGACAAACTCTTTTAGCTATACATTATGGAAAATGATCGGTGTTGGTTTTGATTTTGCCTTAAGAAGCAACAAGCAAGAAGCTGCCAACTTTCAAGGTGTAGCATTAGAAGATGCTGATAACGAGTTACAATCTTATTATACAATCGGTCTAAGCTACAAGTTCTAATTGTAGATAGATTGTTTTAAAAAAGACCTGTTATAATTGTGGCAGGTCTTTTTTTATTCAAATTTCTTTTTCTTGTTCTTTCGTTTAAAAATTCTTTTAAAAAAACCATCTCGTTTCTCGGGCTCACAGTCCAAATCATTAAGAACTTCTTTTGACGGATTTTCAAACTGAGCATCTGTAATCGTTCTAAAATCAGTGTCAGCATTTAACTTCGTATAAAAATTGGCAAATATAGGTAGTGCTGAATTGGCTCCTTGACCTAAACCAGTAGATTTAAAACCAATACTGTGATTGTCGTTACCAACCCAAGTCACAGTAACCAAATTCGGCGTGAGACCAACAAACCAACCGTCCTTATTGTTTTGAGTGGTGCCTGTTTTGCCCGCAATGTCATTTTTAAGACCATAAGTGCTTCGCAACCTTGATGCTGTGCCTGTATTTACAGTAGATTTCATAAAATGGAGCATCACTTGCCTAGTATAATCCGAATAGGCTTTTTCAATTTTGTTTTCGGGTTGGAGCTCATAAATTATATTGCCTTTTTTATCTTCAATTTTAGCGATAGAATATGGCACAACAGGTTTACTATCATTTACATAACTAGCATAAGCGCTTGTAAGATTCATTAAATTGATTTCCGCTACACCTAATGCCAACGATGGCTCTTTGGGCATTTTTTCATTAACGCCCAGTTTTTCAACTTGCTCAATGACTTTTGGAATGCCAACTTTATCGAACACCTTTACTGCAATAGTGTTTATGGATTGACTCAAGGCTTTTTCTAGATTATAGTTAATAAAGGGATCTTCCTCCTCATCCCCAGAATTACTGGGTGACCAATCATCGTAATTTGTATAAGTAACTTTTGAAAGTGAAAAATATTCACAGGGTTTCATACCATCTTCAATGGCTGCCGTATAAACAAAGGGCTTAAAGGTAGACCCTACTTGGCGCTTGCTTTGCGACACGTGATCATATTTAAAATAACGGTAATCAATACCACCAATATACGCTCTAACCGCTCCATCTGTTGGGTCTATAGACAACATGCCTGTATTTAAAAACTTCAAAAAATGTTTTAAGCTATCTTGGACCGAAATACTTTGGATTGTATCACCTTTCCAATTGAATAATTCTACATTACGCCTTACGTTAAGTGAGTCTTCAATTTGTTTTTCACTTAGTCCTTTATCCTTTAAAGACTTATATTGAATTGTGTTTTTAATGGCCGATTTCAGTAGCTTATCATCAGTTTCCCAAGGTGCATTTTTGCCATGGGACTTCTCAAAAGCCACTTGTAATTTTGAAAGGTGATCTTTCATGGCATCTTCTGCATATTCCTGCATTTTATAATCCAAGGTGGTATAAACTTTTAATCCATCTTTATAAAGGTTGTATTCTTCGCCTTCTGGGTTTTTGATTGAATCCAGAATTTTAGAAAGTTGCTTTTTAACCGCTTCTCTAAAATATGGAGCTATTCCCAAATCGTGATTGAATGAACGATAATCCAATTCAACAGGTATATTCTTCCAATGTTCTAGACTATCACTTTCCAAATAATTGTACTTAACCATTTGATCTAAAACGACATTTCTTCTATTTTGACTGCGTTCTAAATGTAATCTTGGGTTAAAATAATTATTAGCCTTAAGTGTACCTACGAGTGTTGCAGCTTCAAGTTTAGAAAGTTCATTAACGGACTTATTGAAAAATTTTCTTGAAGCACTTTCTATACCATAGGTGTTATCAGAAAATGGAACCGTGTTTAAGTATAGCGTCAATATCTCTTTTTTTGAATATACCGTTTCAATGCGTTTGGCAATAATGGATTCCTTGAATTTATTGATGAGCATACTAAACAAAGCATAATCTTTTCTACCATAAAGATTTTTTGCTAATTGCAGAGTAATGGTACTACCTCCACCTGCGGATTCATTGCCCAGCAATAAATTCTTTACAAACACACGCATTAAACTTACATTATCCACACCGTCGTGCTCATAAAACCTAACGTCTTCTGTTGCTATGAGTGCATCCAAAAGATGTTGTGGAAAATCTTCAAACTCTACGGGTTGTCTATCATAGATGTAATATTTCCCTATGAGTTTTTCATTTCTATCTAACAACTGTGTGGCTTCTTCCTGCTTTATGGAACTCAGATCCTCTTGAGTTGGAATTTCCCCGAAAAGCCCAAAGTAAATACTCATGTAAAGTCCAACAAAAAAAATAAAAACCGAAGCAGCTGAAATCAGCGCAGCTTTTATCCATTTGTTCTGCCATTTTTTGCCACCCCAAATTTTGAGTTTTTTCCAGAAATTCTGCATTCAATTAAATAGAAAGGTTTGGGTCTTCAACGTCTGGGTATAGAAAATTGTTGTACGGAAAACGTGTGACATGAATTTCTCGCACTTCTTTATAAACCCGTTTTCTGAACTCATCCATATTCTCCTTATTAATGGCTGAAATAAATAAGGCATTGTCACCGAGCTTAGCCATCCAAGTTTTTTTCCAGTCCTTGAGTGTATAGTGAGCTTTGGTAAGCTCAATCATTAAATCATCTTCATCATATGGTACCGCCTCATAAGCATCTATTTTATTAAAGACCATTATGGTTGGCTTGTCCTTACTATCAATTTCATCTAAAATTTGGTTTACGGATTCTATATGTTCTTCAAAATTAGAATGTGAAATGTCTACCACGTGCAACAATAAATCCGCTTCTCGAACTTCATCGAGGGTACTTTTAAAAGATTCAACTAATTGTGTAGGTAGTTTTCTAATAAAACCAACTGTATCGCTAACTAAAAAAGGTAAATTGCCAATTACTACTTTTCTAACGGTCGTATCTAATGTTGCAAACAATTTGTTTTCTGCAAACACTTCGCTTTTACTAATCACGTTCATCAAAGTAGATTTGCCGACATTAGTATATCCAACCAATGCAACACGCACCAATTGACCACGGTTACCACGTTGTACAGCCATTTGCTTATCAATGGTTTCTATTTTCTTCTTTAATAAAGAGATTTTGTCACGTACAATACGTCTATCCGTTTCAATCTCAGTTTCACCAGGACCTCGCATCCCAATACCACCCTTTTGTCTTTCGAGGTGAGTCCACATTCCTTTTAATCTGGGTAGTAAGTATTCGCATTGCGCCAATTCTACTTGTGTTCTCGCATAACTTGTTTGTGCGCGCTGTGCAAAAATATCTAAGATGAGATTAGTTCTATCGAGTATTTTACAATTAAGTATTTTACTGATGTTACGTTCTTGTGCAGGTGAGAGTTCGTCATCAAAAATCACGGTGCCTATTTCATTTTCTTTCACAAATTCCTTAACCTCTTCCATTTTACCAGTACCGATAAAAGTTTTTGGATTTGGCATAGTCATCTTTTGGGTAAAGCGCTTTACTACATCACCTCCTGCTGTGTATGTTAAAAATTCGAGTTCGTCTAAATATTCTTTAGACATGTCTTCGTCTTGGTCTTGCGTAATTATTCCTATTAAAACAACACTTTCTAAATTGATATCTTTTTTCTCTATCATATATACTATTTGGATGCAAAGTTAAGCAAATGCAAATTTCCCTTTTAACTTAATAAAATCTTATATTTAACGTCATGGATAAAACCCAAAGGCATTACACCATTGCATTTTATAATATCGAAAATCTATTCGATTTAGAGAATGACCCTTCGACCAATGACGATGATTTTTTACCAACTTCCGTTAAGCGCTGGACACCTAAACGTTACGAAAACAAATTGAGGAAATTAGGTTCTGTAATTTCAAAAATTGGCAAAGAAAATACTCAAACAGCACCCGTTATTGTTGGGTTGGCAGAAGTAGAAAATAAAACCGTTTTGTCTGATTTGGTAAGAAGCAAAGATCTTATTGACAAAAGCTACAGCTACATTCATTATGATTCCCCTGACGAAAGGGGAATAGATGTTGCCCTGCTTTACAGAAATGATGAATTTGAAGTTGAAAGCTCAGAGACCTTTTCCGTTTATTTACAAAATGAATTCGGAATGCAAGATTTTACCCGAGATATACTTTTGGTCCAAGGCAAATTAAACAAGGAAAAGTTAAACATCATTGTAAATCATTGGTCTTCTCGAAGAGAAGGAGAAAAAGAAACTGAATATAAGCGCATTACTGCTGCCAATGTCGTTAATTCCATAATTAAGATGCTAAAAAAGGAGGACAAGAATTCGAGAATTATTGTTATGGGTGATTTTAACGACAACCCTGATAGTAAAAGTCTCTCATTACTAGAAAACGAAAGTAACTTATACAATCCTTTTAAAACAATTTTATCATTAGATAGAGGCAGTTTAAACCATGATTTTACATGGAATTTATTTGATCAAATCTTGATTTCTTCAAACTTTTTTGAAACCTCAGACGATACATTATCATTTGACAAAGCGAATGTGTTTAATGATAGATTTTTAACGCAGTACCACGGAAAACACAAAGGGCAACCTTTTAGAACTTATGTTGGTAAAAAATATAAAGGAGGTTACAGTGATCATTTTCCTGTTTATATACAACTCAAAAACTCTTGAGTCATTTGTCGATTAATAATGTCGTTAGTCTATTATAGCAATGTTAACATCATGTTAATAGGCATTTTTTATATATTTCGGGTAGGCAAAGAAATGCGGTTAACCAACGTAAATAATGCTTGTTATAGCCTCATTATATTCTAAAAAAAACAAATCCCTTGCAATCAGCGTATTACAAGGGTTTGAATAATTTCTAACAAACCGATTAATAATGAAAAAGATTACTCTATTTTTATTGCTTTTGTGCTTATCACTGACCTTGAGCGCTCAAGTTTTAAATCAGTCTGCGGCATGGCCAAACACAGATTGGACAGTTACAGGAACTTATAATGCTGATCCCACGGCTTTTGAAGCGGATCCCACGGCTACCAGTAATTTCGCTTTTGACGATGACGATGCGGGATTTGGAAGTGACGACGACATTGCTGCGGAATCTCCCGCAATAGATTTGACAGCCGCTTTTACCGCAGGTGAAACTTGGTTGTTTGTCGATGTCGACTATACATACAATGATTTAGGCGACGTTCTTAACCTTGAATATTGGGATGCTGATTCCAACACATGGGAAGTGTGGCAGCAATTCATGGCTACTGCTGTTCAACCTACAGACAATTTTTGTAATGGCGCGCGTGATAGTTTCACGAGTAATCAACTTAACATTGCTGGCTTTACGGCTACACAACTCTCAGGCTTTCAATACAGAATAGCTTTTTATGATGATGGCCCAGGTGGAGCTGCTGGTTATGAATGGGGGTTTTGTTTTGATGCTCCCACGATTTCGTCCCAAGCACCACCGACATGTCCTGACCCGGAAATGTTGTCCGCAGCAAATTCCACCGCCTCTTCTGGAGAGCTAAGTTGGACCGAAACTGGCACTGCTACCATATGGAATATAGAAGTGGTCATAGCTGGCAATGCACCGACCGGAACTCCTACAGATGTGGCAGCAACAAATCCTTATATTGCAACTGGTCTGTCAGCCTCTACTAATTATGAGTTTTATGTGCAGTCCGATTGTGGAGGTGGAGATGTAAGTAATTGGATAGGCCCTTTTGCGTTTGCAACGGAGTGTGCTACGTTCACAGCACCTTTTAGTGAAGATTTTGAAAACGGAGGGACAATCCCTCTTTGCTGGACCATGGACGGTGGCGAGGATTGGCAGTTCAGTGATACGGGAGCCGGTAACCACATCGGTGACAACGGTACCATAACTGGGTCTACCGCTTCGAACAATTACTTTGCCTGGGTCGATTCCTCGGGGAATGATGGCCCTAGTACTTTGACCAGTCCTTTAATTGATGTTTCAGGGCTTACAAACCCTGCCCTGTCCTTTTATGAAT
>CAXPYI010000006.1:0-187083 GCA_964221315.1 Leeuwenhoekiella palythoae
AACCAGCCTTCCCCGGAAATGAACTTGCGCCAACGACCTTGTTTGAACCGCTAACGGGGCGCAAATATATAACCATTTTCCTTCCAAACAAGAACTTCCTCAAATTATTTTTAAGGGAATTTTTAGACTTGTTATTATCAATAGTTTAGCTTCTTTTTTAACCTGTTGTGTAAGGTAAGACAGGAACCTATGGGACATAATATATAGTATTTGCAGCGTTAGGGATAGAAGCGGCATCCTTTTTTGTGGTTCTAAATGGCTCGTCCAATAACAAGTAGATTAACTCCATCTGCAAACTTTATTATACATAAACTATACTTAACAAAAAAGATATAGCGGATAGCCCGACGATTTTGCTCAATGAAAGCAAAAGCGAAACGCCATAATTATTTGTTTGCAACTTGACTTTGTCCTTAATATATATAGATATATCTTTGTGGGCTAAAATTTATACCATATATAATGATTAAAATTACTCTACCTGACGGTTCTGTTAGATCTTTTGAAGAAGGTGTAACTCCATATGAAGTGGCTGTAGATATTAGCGAAGGGTTTGCGCGCAATGTTATCTCAGCAAAATTCAATGACAAAGTTGTTGAAACCACCACTCCATTAACCGCAGATGGTAGCCTTACCTTATATACGTGGCGGGATGATGCTGGTAAAAAAGCATTTTGGCACTCCTCTGCCCACGTCTTGGCTGATGCTTTAGAAGAATTGTACCCTGGTGTTAAACTTTGGGTTGGCCCTGCGATTGAGAATGGGTTCTATTACGATGTAGATTTGGGTGACGATGTTATTTCGGAAAAAGATTTTAAAACCATTGAAAATAAGATGTTGGAAATTGCTCGTGGCAAGCACGAGTTTAAAATGCGTGAAGTTTCTAAATCTGAAGCACTTTCTTATTATAAAGGTAAGAATGAATATAAAGTAGATTTAATAGAAAATCTTGAAGATGGCACCATTAGCTTTTGTGACCATTCAAACTTTACAGATCTTTGTCGTGGAGGTCACATACCCAACACTGGTATTATAAAAGCAGTTAAAGTACTTAGTGTTGCCGGTGCATATTATAAAGGTGATGAAAACGAAAAGCAACTCACAAGGGTTTATGGTATTTCTTTTCCAAAGCAAAAAGAACTAACGGAGTACCTTCATTTATTAGAAGAGGCTAAAAAACGTGACCATAGAAAGTTAGGTAAAGAGCTTGAACTTTTTACATTTTCCCAGAAGGTTGGTCAAGGACTGCCATTATGGCTGCCTAAAGGTGCGGCATTGCGTGAACGTTTAGAGAACTTCTTAAAAGCTGCACAGAAAAAAGCCGGATATGAAATGGTGGTTAGCCCACATATTGGGCAAAAGGAACTCTATGTAACCTCTGGGCATTACGCGAAATATGGAGAGGATAGCTTTCAGCCTATAAAAACCCCTAAAGAAGATGAGGAGTTTCTATTAAAACCAATGAACTGCCCTCACCATTGTGAGATATATAATACCAAACCTTACTCCTATAAAGAACTTCCTAAACGATTTGCAGAATTTGGTACAGTTTACAGATATGAGCAAAGTGGTGAGTTACATGGTTTAACTCGTGTTAGAGGTTTTACACAAGATGACGCACACATATTCTGTACACCAGACCAATTAGATGCTGAATTTAAAGAGGTCATCGATTTAGTTCTGTATGTATTTGGTTCTTTAGGTTTTGAAGATTTTACAGCCCAGGTATCTTTAAGAGATCCTGACAATCCAGAAAAATACATAGGTAGTGATGAAAACTGGAAAAAAGCTGAAGACGCCATATTGAATGCAGCAATTGACAAAGGCCTTAATTACAAAGTAGAAACTGGTGAAGCTGCTTTTTACGGACCAAAACTAGATTTTATGGTTAAGGATGCCTTGGGAAGGCAATGGCAATTAGGGACAATTCAGGTAGATTATACCCTGCCAGAACGTTTTGATCTCACTTACAAAGGGAGTGATAATGAGATGCATAGGCCCATAATGATTCATCGAGCACCATTTGGAAGTATGGAGCGTTTTATTGCTATTTTGCTCGAACATACCGGAGGGAATTTTCCACTTTGGCTAATGCCAGAGCAAGTCATTGTACTATCTGTAAGCGAGAAATATGAAAAATACGCCGAAAAAGTTTTAAATTTGCTAGAAAATGACGAAATTCGCGCCCTCGCAGACAACAGAAATGAAACTGTAGGTAAGAAAATTCGTGAAGCCGAAATGCAAAAGTTTCCGTTTATGATTATCGTCGGAGAGCAAGAGGAAAAGGATAGTACAATTACTGTACGCCAACATGGAGGTGAAGATCTTGGCACGATAAGTGTTGATAAGTTCTCGAAAATAGTAAAAGATAGAATAAGTGAAAGTTTAAAAACTTTCAAATAAAATAAGTTTAATTAAAATTATAAGCCATAGCAATACGTAGAAACAGAAGGAATTACAATCGACGTGAAGCCCAAGAGGACAAACATCGCATTAATTCAAAAATTAGATCTGAAGAAGTTAGAGTTGTAGGAGACAATGTTGAAGTAGGTGTCTACCCTATAAAGAAAGCGCTATCCATGGCTGACGAACAGGGATTGGATCTAGTTGAGATTTCGCCAAACGCGAACCCTCCTGTTTGTAAGGTCATGGATTATAAAAAGTTTCTTTACGAACAAAAGAAACGAGAAAAAGCATTAAAATCTAAAGCAACTAAAGTAGTTGTGAAAGAAATTCGTTTTGGTCCTCAAACAGATGACCATGATTACGAATTTAAAAAGAAACATGCTATTAAGTTCTTAAAAGATGGTGCAAAGCTAAAAGCATTTGTATTCTTTAAAGGACGATCAATAGTTTTTAAAGAGCAAGGCCAAATCCTATTATTGAGATTGGCGCAAGATCTTGAAGATTACGGCAAAGTAGAACAAATGCCAAAGCTTGAAGGTAAGCGAATGATAATGTTTATTGCTCCAAAAAAGAATAAGTAAAACCCATCTAAGCCAACGGCTTAGTTGATGAAAATAAGCGAAACGTAAATTAAAACTAGGACAAAATGCCTAAAATGAAAACAAAATCGAGTGCTAAGAAACGTTTCAAACTAACTGGCACTGGTAAGATTAAAAGAAAGCACGCTTTTAAGAGTCATATATTGACAAAGAAATCTAAAAAGCGTAAGCTTAAATTGACTCACGATACTTTGGTACACAAAGCAGATGAGGACAATATTAAAACGATGTTACGTTTAAAGTAATCTCGTTTTAATCGGTTAAAACAATTTATAAACCCTGGAGTTAGGCAAAATTATTTAGCAAGTACCAAAATTGGTCGCCTACTACAAAAAACAATTAAAGAAATGCCAAGATCAGTAAATTCAGTTGCGAAGAGAGCTAGAAGAAAAAAAGTTCTTAAGCAAGCAAAAGGATACTGGGGAAGACGTAAAAACGTCTGGACAGTAGCAAAAAATGCGGTTGACAAAGCGATGCAATATTCGTACAGAGACCGCAGAAACAAAAAGAGAACATTCCGTTCGTTATGGATTATGCGTATTAACGCAGGTGCAAGACAACATGGAATGAGCTATTCTAAGTTTATGGGAGGCCTAAAAGCTAACAACATTGATTTGAACCGTAAGGTTTTAGCAGATTTAGCAATGAACCACCCAGAGGCTTTTGAAGCAATAGTAAACAAAGTAAAATAAGGCTTTTAGCCAAATTAATAACAACATTTCGCTTAGAAAAATCCGATTCCCATGAGTCGGATTTTTTGTTTCCAACCTTTATTTACCAAAGGCTGTAATTACCAAATGTCTTTCAGAAGCATTATTTCTGTGCTCGCAAAGATAAATTCCTTGCCAAATTCCAAGATTAGGTTTACCATTTGTTATTGGGATTACTATTGAGCTTCCCATTAAGGATGCTTTAATATGGGCAGGCATGTCGTCAGGTCCTTCAAAAGTATGCTTATAATAAGGTTGGTTCTCGGGAACCATTTTATTAATATGGCTTTCAAAATCCACTCTTACAGTTGGGTCTGCATTTTCATTAATTGTTAAACTTGCGGAAGTATGCTTAATGAACACCTGAAGTTGACCAATTTTAATCTGATCAATTTCAGGTATTGCATACAGAATTTCAGAAGTAACCAAATGAAAACCTCTTGAAGGTACTTTGAGCTTAATTTCTTTCTGAAAGAATTTCATACTAAAAATGATTTTCCATTAAATACCCCTTAAAGTTTTAAATTCAATTATAATTAGGCTTATTGCAATCAACAGCATTAACACCTTTATTGCTGATATTTTTTAAACCTTATGTATGGCAAACAATTTCAGAGATTCTGTTTTACCTTCTAAAACTTCATTGCCGAGAGCGACTGTTTTAAAATTCTTAGTCAAACTTAGTTGTGCAAATAGTTCCTCGGAAATCAGTAGTGATTCATTATAATCATTGCATTGTTCTTGTATTCGCGATGTTGTATTTATGACATCCCCATGGTAAGCCAATTCTTTTTTTATAGTGCCTACTTCAGTTATAATTATTCTTCCTGAATGTACTCCCGCTTTAAATTGAGGCAACAATCCATACTTTTTACGGAAATATTTTTGATTTTTTTTAAGTTTCTTATCATACTCAAAAAATAAATTTATACAATTTAAGTTTTTAAGTCCTTTGTTTAGTTTCCAGGTTAAAACTGCTTCATCACCTACATATTGATAAATTTCGGCACCATATTTACCTACTACCCTATTAAGATAGTAAAAACAATCTTGAATAAAACGACTATAGTTGAGATGACCCAACTCTTCCGCAATAGAAGTAGAAGATTTCAAATCTACAAACATTAAGATTCTTTCTACCTCTCTTGGTTTTCTGTAGCGGCCTAATAACATATTTAATATTACACCTTTACCAAATTTATTATTTGCGATTCTGAAAAGTGAAAACATCACAGAACACATTATAAAATAAGCCGTAATCAACCAGAATATTTTATTTGTAATCCACCAGCCTCTATGGTTAGGGAAATCTACATTGATATATGCTTCTGCCAAAGCGGCAATAAATGTTAACGAAAAAATTAAGAAAATTAAATATATAAAAGACTTAATAAGAAGTATAATTCCTAAATATAATTTTTTTGAAAGAAAAGTATCAAATATATATTCCACTATGCTATAGACTAGAGCAGCCATTATACCAAGTATGATTCCAAAAATTAAATATTGAGATGCCGTAACTACTTCTGAAAGGTTTTCGGTTTTTACCTGCTCCTGATGACGAGCGAAGTATCTAATCAATATAAAACAGCAAAAAGCTATAGACCAAAAAATGATCGAATAGAATAATAAGCGGAAAAATTGTTTAATTTCAAACACCAAAATTCTTTAGCCTTTTTTAATTAGGATTCTTGCCAATCTCGTTAATTGCAAACTTAAATTCTTCCCAATTTATGAGTCCATCACCATCTTTATCGTAGCCTTCAATAAGTTTAGAAGATACAACACCCCTTAAGAAACCGCTTATTTCAGCTTGCTTTAGTAGATCTTTAATTTCACCCTTTGTTAATTTACCATCTCCATTTTTATCGAAAAAGGCAAATGCTTCTTCTGGTGTATTGAAATGATTGGTAATCAGTATCTGGATTTTATTTAGAATCTGCTCTTTAGTACTCATATAAGAACATTTTAATAAGTTGTATTAAATCTAGGAAGTAAAAACTTAATCATCAAGTCTTTTGCTTTTTCTTTTTAGCTGCAGGAAATAACACATTATTAAGGATTAATCTATAACCTGGAGAAGTTGGGTGCAAATCCAATTCGGTCTTAGGGTCCCCTACTCTGTGTGTATAATCTTCAGGGTCATGACCACCGTAAAAGGTAAAAAACCCCTTTCCTTTAATTCCATGTATATATTTAGCTTCACCATTGGTTCTGTTTTCACCCATTACCAACACATTGGATTTTATTTCATCCCTTGTGAATGAAGTGGTTTGTCCCATAAAACCTTTGACCAATGATGTATGATTTTGAGTTAACATGGTTGGTATTGGATCCCATTTTGCCGAGTATTCCATTAAAGAAAAATAATCTGTCTTAAATGGTATTTGACGTTTCTGAGTCATATCTATGGATGAAAACTCGTAAACATTTGGGCTTTGCTCTAATATATAGTCCTTGAACGCAAATGTTTTTGAATAATCAATTTTATTCTGATAACCTGGATCGCTACCGTCACCATCGAACATAGGCTCACAGATATCAATACCCTCAGCAGATAACGCTATATCAAAACTGTCCGTAGCCGAACACATTGCAAACATAAAGCCACCGCCTACAACATAGTCTCGAATTTTTAGAGCGACATCTAGTTTTGCTTCAGAAACTTTACTGTACCCTAATTTATTAGCCAATTCTTCTGCAGCTTTTTTCTCTTCAATATACCAAGCAGCAGAACGATAGGTTCTGTAAAATTTACCATACTGACCGGTAAAATCTTCATGGTGTAAATGCAACCAATCGTAGAGCAAAAGCTCATCATTCAAAACTTCTTCATCATAAATTGTTTCATAAGGAATTTCTGCATAGGTCAATACCATGGTCACAGCATCGTCCCAAGGTTGCTTTCCATAAGGTGTATATACAGCTATTTTTGGAGCTTTTTCCAAAACAACTGCTTCTTGATTAACGGCAGGACTGTTAATATCTTCTAGGATTTGGGCAGCCTTAGAATCTGATATCACTTCAAACGTCACACCTCTTATTTGGCATTCGCGTTGAATGATTTCTGCATCTGGCAACAAAAATGAACCACCTCTATAATTGAGCAACCACTTTACTTTGAGCTCACGCTCAAGCGTCCAATATGTTACACCATAGGCTTTTAAGTGGTTTTCCTGTGATTCCGCATCCATGGGAATAAGAATGTAGGAAGCGTATGCATCAATGCTTAAAAAAAGTACAAACAGTATTAAGGCTATTTTTTTCAAGTTCATAGATTTAGAACGAAATATAATCAAATTTTAGTCTAATGTTAAGTGATTTATAATTCTTTTAAGACCTATAAAGCGTATTTGAGCAGTTCATTGTAATAGGGTGTACATTGGTTTAATAAGCCTTTAAGATGCTCAGGAAATGGTTCTTCTTTTGGTTTATATTTTTGAAAACTGCTGGATCTATGCACATTACTATACCAATACTTTGCCCATAGACCATCTTCGGTACGTTGTTGTGGTTGCCATGATAACATGTTTTCATCAAATGGAATTTCAGCAAATTTGCACAATTTCCAAAGCACCTCTTTTGGGTTTTCTAAAACTTTCCTAGAATCCAAAACTGCAAAAGGAATATTATGCTTTTTATAATACTCCAGCAATTCCACATGTAATGCGTAACCTACATCATCAATGTTCGGGTTACTAATAACCTTATCAAAAGAGGGTAACATATCCACAGGATTTCTGGTTAAAATCACATTAACGATTTCTTTCATAAAGTCACGATTCAAATCCAATAAATGATGGGTCATGTGCTTGAAGAATAGCACAGGTTTTTCTGTATTGGTCAACATCATTTCCATTACTTTATCACCATCATTCTCCATGGTTTTTAAAATTTCTTCTGCTCCAGGATGATAGCTTTGCGCTTCTGGATGATGCCGTAAATAGTAAGCATAAAGTGGTTCATCAAATACTTTGGTGTCTTTTCGTTGAGCAAATGAATACATTAGCGCAGTAGAAATATTTCGTGGCCCAGACCACAAACAGATTCGTTTTGTTTTAGCCATGCTTTACTTGTGTTTCGATTAGGTTCTCATAGAGGTTACTCAGTTTTTTTGTCATTACACCAAGTTTTCCTTCACCAATAGTACGTCCATCAATCTTTATCACTGGTGTTAATCCACCAAAAGTTCCGGTTACAAAGGCTTCATCTGCTCCGTAAACATCAAATAAAGAGAAGTCTTTTTCAACACATATAATATCATTAGCATTACAAACTTCTATAACTTTGGCTCTTGTAATGCCGTTCATGCAATATTTGCTTGTGGATGTCCAAACCTCATTATTTTTAACCATGAAAAAATTAGTCGCATTGCATGTAGCAACAAAACCATGAACATCTAGCATTAAAGCTTCATCCGCACCAGCTTCTATGGCTTGTATCAATGCCTGCACTTCGTGAAGCTTGCTGTGGCAATTCAACCTAGGATCTAGATAATCTGGTGACCCTCTTCTTACTGTACTTGTGAATAAGGTGATTCCCTTTTCTTTTGAATCTTTTGAAGCTGTCTTATATTCAGGAATAATAACAACATTCGGTGCTGAAATGGTAAGTCTCGGATCTTGGGAAGGTGTTTTTTTAATGCCACGCGTCACCATAATTCTAACATGCACACCATCAGTCATTTTATTGGCGTTCAATGTTTTCCAGACTTTATTGGTCAACTCTTCTTTGGTAAAAGGCAATGCCATCCCAACGGTTTTTGCCGATTGCCATAAGCGGTTTAAGTGATCTTCTAAAAAAACCAAAACACCATCATGTAACCGTAAGGCTTCCCAAACACCATCACCTACCAAATAGCCACTGTCAAAAACTGATATTTTAGCATCATTTCTATTGAAAAGCTCATCATTTATAGATATGAGAATAGAATTATTTCTAGAATCTTCTAAGGCGTTGTGCGTACCGTGTACCATAAACTACTTTTTTAAGTAGAAAGATACTTAAAATAAGTAGTTAGAAAATAGTTGAATTAAAGTTTTTCTACTGGTGTTTCATTACCAGACAATAAATTGGCTATAATTTTTGTGCTTGGAAATTGCTCAAAAATAATCTTAAGAAAAACCGTGATAGGGATTGCCATAATCAATCCCGGAATTCCCCATAAAAACCCCCAAAACATCAACATTACCAATACCGCTATAATATTTATGGAAAAAGATTTGCCCATAAAAACAGGTTCTAAAATAGCACCAAAGGTTACCTGAACCAAAGTAATTGCGAGAATAAAGAAGAATAATGTACTCGTAGGATCGAGCTCTACAAACGCAAAAATGGATAGTAGAATTACTGAAATAAACGAACCCACCATTTGTACAAAATTAATGGCAAAAGCAAACAAGCCCCAGAATATAGGAAAGCTAACATCAAAGAATACGCACATCAATCCCGTAAACAAACCCGTTAAAGCGCTAACTAAAAACTTAACTTTAATGAACTTGATAAGGTCTTTCTCAATTTTCATGAAAGCCTTTATGGAAGTATGCTTTTGTCTAAGCACAGTACTGTTTAAAAGGTTATGAACATTAATGGATTCGCCCAACCAAAGGACCACAAAGAATGCCGTCATGAGCAACGTGGTGAGAAAATTTCTTAAAAAACCAATGGTTGAACCCAGATTTTCCTTTTCGAAGAATTGCGCTAAAATATTCTTGTCTTGTTCGAGTTCTATGCCAAAACTATCTGAAAGGTATATTTTTAAATCCGCTAACTTTTCTTCAGCTTTTGGAAAAAATTCAGACTTGGTTGCCAAAATTTCCTTACTTGACAATTGTATTAACTCTATACCTAACTTAAGACCACCTGCAACCAATAGCAAAACTATGATAATACTTATAAACTTAGGCACTTTTCTTCGCCCTAAATAACGCATCAATGGTAAAAACAATAATGCGATAAACATTGAAAAAATCAATGGAATAAATATGAATGAAAGTATTTTAAGAAGATAAAATACAAGAGGTATTACAATTATCAACAACAGAATATTTGTTGTACGTCTTTGATCTAACATGAGGCAATTTTCTTAAAAATAGCAAAAATGTAAAGATACAGTAAAAAAGAGTTTTGAAACTTATAAAATGCTGTTAAAAAGGCACCCCATCATCCTCAGGCCCATCAAATGCATCGGAAGGGTTTGGGAAACTATCTGGCTTAAAAGTATCATCATTGGCGGCAGCATTCATCTTAGAATGAAATTCTCCGAAAGGAGTATCAAAATCATCAAGATTATCAAACTTACCTAAGTGACCGATAAATTTCAATCTAATGTTGTCTAAACCACCATTTCTGTGCTTAGCAACAATAAATTCACCTTGACCTTCAGTTGGTGAGCGTTCTTCATCGTCCCATTCATCAATCTTGTAATATTCTGGCCTGTAGATAAAGGATACAATATCAGCATCTTGCTCAATCGCACCAGACTCACGAAGATCAGACAATAATGGACGCTTACTTCCACCACGTGTCTCAACAGCACGAGATAACTGCGACAGTGCAATAACTGGAACATTCAGTTCCTTTGCCAATGCTTTGAGGTTACGAGAAATTGTGGAAATTTCCTGCTCACGATTCCCTCCTTTTTGGCTTCCTCCAGCGGTCATTAATTGCAGGTAATCAATCATTATAACCTGTATATCGTATTGCGATTTTAATCTCCTAGCTTTTGCACGCAAATCGAAAATTGAAAGTGACGGTGTATCATCGATAAACAAAGGTGCTTTTTCTAAAGTCTTTACTTTTACATTAAGTTGCTCCCATTCATGTTTTTCCAATTTACCGGTTCTCAACTTTTCTGAAGACAAGCCTGTTTCACTAGAAATTAATCGCGTAATCAATTGAACCGATGACATTTCCAAAGAGAAAAAAGCCACTGCTTTATTAAAATCCACTGCAATATTTCTTGCCATGGTAAGCGTTAAGGCTGTTTTACCCATACCTGGTCTAGCCGCAATGATAACCAAGTCAGAAGGTTGCCAGCCAGAGGTTAATTTATCAACTTTATCAAAACCAGTAGGAATTCCACTAAGCCCTTCCTTATTGGAGATATCTTGAATTTTTTTCTTAGCTTGAATAACCAGACTCTGTGCTGTTTCGGTTGATTTTTTTACGTTACCCTGCGTAACCTCATAAAGTTTTGCTTCAGCATTATCCAATAAATCGAAAACATCCTTGGTTTCGTCATAAGCTTCTTCAATAATTTCGTTTGAAATTTTAATCAGGCTACGTTGAATATACTTTTGAAGAATGATACGTGCATGAAACTCAATGTGCGCAGAAGATGATACACGTTGGGTTAAGGAAATGAGGTAAAAATCACCTCCAATTAAATCCAATTTTTCATCTTTTTTTAATTGGCTAGAAACGGTTAATAAGTCAACCGGTTCGCTGTTTTCAAATAATTTGAAAATTGCATCAAAGATATGTTTGTGCGCTTCTTTATAGAAAGCTTCAGCACTTAAAATGTCAATTACCTCATCAACACCTTTTTTGTCAATCATCATTGCCCCAAGCACAACTTCCTCTAAATCAATAGCTTGAGGTGGTATTTTTCCCTTTTCTAAGCTAATGATAGTGCTTCTATCGACTTTGTAGCCAGGTATTGGTTTCGGTTGTTTCATAAGTGACAAAAGTAGTTAAATCTTATCGACGAACTGCATGTTTTTTCATTTTCAATCTCAACAGGTCTTCAACAATTTAACTGTTAATAACTCTAGAATATTGTTAATAGCGATAAAAAAAACCAAGGTTTAAACCTCGGTTTTATTTGGTTGCTCATGTTTAGCGGAATTAATCTTTATAGACTCCCATATCATCGTATTTTTCCATACGTTGTTTTACCAATTCTTTTGGTGATAAGTTTTTGAGCTCTTCGTAGGACTTTACTATAGCATCTTTTACTGCAGAGAACGTTTTCTCCCTATCAGTATGAGCTCCACCAAGTGGTTCTTTAATAATTTGATCTACCAGTTTCATGCGTTTCATATCCTTAGCAGTCAACTTTAAAGCTTCAGCAGCTTGTTCCTTATATTCCCAACTTCTCCATAAAATAGACGAACATGATTCTGGTGAAATTACAGAATACCAAGTGTTTTCCAACATCATTACTTTATCACCTACACCTATGCCTAATGCGCCTCCTGAGGCTCCTTCACCTATGATAATAGTAATAATTGGTACCTTAAGACGTGACATCTCCATAATATTTCTTGCAATAGCTTCTCCTTGCCCACGTTCTTCTGCTTCTAAGCCTGGATATGCACCTGGTGTATCAATTAAAGTGACTACAGGAATACCAAATTTTTCAGCAGATTTCATTAAACGTAATGCTTTACGATAACCTTCTGGATTAGACATTCCAAAATTACGGTACTGTCTTGTTTTGGTATTATAACCTTTTTGCTGACCAATAAACATATAGGATTGGTCACCTATTTTCCCCAAACCACCGATCATGGCTTTATCGTCCTTAACGTTTCTATCTCCATGAAGCTCTAAAAAGGTATCACCACAGAGCGCTTTAATATGGTCTAAGGTATAAGGTCTATCTGGATGACGTGACAACTGAACGCGTTGCCAAGCTGTAAGGTTCTTATATATTTCTTTTTTTGTTTCAGCTAATTTTTTTTCTATTTGCTTGCACGTTTCTGTAACGTCCACATCACTCTCCTCACCAATAATTTGGCATTTAGACAGTTGCTCTTCCAGTTCCTTTATGGGTAATTCAAACTCTAAATATTCCATACAATTTGAAGTTGTTGTTTTGTTTAGTTAGTAATTGCAAATATAAAAACTTTAATTGGTAATTGTAGTTGTTTTGTTTTTTCGCCTCCTTAAGCTTTTTAATATCGCGTCCATTAAAACAGTTGCAATCACCAAAGTAGCACCAATATAAAATTGTGGAGACATTTTCTCTGTTTCAGGAAATAGTATCAATGCAATTGCAATGCCATAAACAGGCTCAAGATTATAACTTAAAATCACCGTGTAAGGGCTGATATATCGCATAACCTCAACAGCACCTATAAATGCATACGCCGTACAAACGGATGCCAATATAAAAATGTAAATCCAGTCCATCTGCGAAAGTGTAAAGAACTCGGTATTAAATTTAGTTCCTGTTAATAGAATGAAAACCGTTAAGAAAAGGACTCCGCTTATAAACTCATAAAATGAAATTACCGTAGCATTGTAACGCTCAATAAATCTTCCATTAATGACCGCAAAGAGGGTTGAAAACAACGCTGACAACAAACCCAAAATAATACCATTGACGTAACCCATTTCGCTACTAGTGATTAAGAACACGCCCAAAATCACTATGATTCCGAATAAAATTTCGTAGCCTAAAATTCGTCTTTTGAAGAATATAGGTTCTATAAACGAAGCGAAAAAAGCACCAGAAGAAAACATAGCTAATGCTATAGATATATTTGCTTGGTTTATGGCCTCAAAAAAAGTAATCCAATGTAAGGCTATGATAATACCAGCAGCCGAAAATTGTAAAAAGGTCCGTTTGGTAATTTTAATATTAAGTTTAACGATTTTAATATATAGGAACATTAAAATACCTGCAATGGCCATTCTGTACCAAACTAATGCTAAGGCACCGATAGTAATCAACTCACCAAGAATCGCGGTGAAACCAGCAATAAAAACCAGAAAATGTAGATGAAGGTAATCCTTTAGTTTAGCGTTTGGCATTTTGCAGAAGGTATACTGCTAAAATACCAAATATTACATTAGGAAACCACACTGCAATTATAGCAGGAAAATTAGATTGCTCTGCCATAACGCCAAATATCTTATCAAAAAACACATAAATCATTGCGATAGCAATACCAAATGCTAAATTGACTCCCATTCCGCCTCGACGTTTTACAGATGAAACGGCAACGGCAATAATCGTAAGAATAAAAATAGAAACCGGCAAACTCCATTTTTTTAACAACACCACTTCATATCTACCAATATTGGGAGAACCTCTTCGCTTCTCCGCTTCAATAAACTTTAAAAGCTCGCCATAGGATTTTGTTTCTGCAGCATACTCTACAGGTGTTAGATCCTCGAGTTCAAAAGGCATTTTCATCTCCTTTCTTCTTTCTTTCTCTATGGTTTCTACGCCATTTTCAAAAGATCTTTTTACAAAATTGGTCAACCTATAAATGGTGTCTTCTTCAATAAATCTAATATTGTCTGCAAAAATTTTATACTTTAGCTCGTTCCCCTCAAGGTGTTCGTAAGTAAAGTTTATTCCCATGTTTTGCTTAGGAATAAAGTTGCTTACATAAATATAATCGTAATCATTGATTTGTTGATATACGTCTCTTGTTTTTTGAACTTGCTTATTCTTTTTTAAATATTTGAATTTAAACTCATTAAATCCTTGGCTAGCAATTGGTGCTAAATACATACCCAAAACCAAAGCAAATCCAGCTACAATCGTTGCTCCAATAAGATAAGGTCTTAAAAATCTAGAAAATGATACTCCAGAACTTAAAAAAGCAACAATCTCAGTATTATTGGCCAACTTAGACGTAAACCAAATAACAGATAGAAATAAAAACAAAGGAAACAGCAGGTTAGCAAAGTAAACCGTAAAATCCATATAATAGGCGGTTACTTCACCAAAAGGCGCTTTGTTTTCTAAGATTTTGCCCACTTTTTCTGCAAGGTCTACCGTAATTCCTATAGGAATAAACAGCAGCAACATCATAAGAAATGTCAATAAGTAGCGCTTTAATATGTACCAATCTAGAATTTTCAAGTTCTATAATCTTTTATCCATTTGTTTTACCATCTTGTCTTTCCAGACTCCAAAATCACCTTCAATAATATGCTTTCTGGCTTCCCTTACCAACCATAGGTAAAAACCAAGATTATGAATCGTTGCTATTTGTTTTCCCAACAATTCGTTAACCGTAAATAAATGTTTTAGGTAGGCTTTACTGTAATCCGTATCAACAAAAGTGATACCCATTTCATCTATTGGTGAGAAATCATCTGCCCATTTTTTATTTTTAATATTTATGGTACCGTGTGCTGTAAATAACATCCCATTTCTGGCATTTCTTGTAGGCATTACACAATCGAACATATCTACACCTAACGCAATATTCTCTAAAATATTGATTGGTGTACCTACTCCCATTAGATACCTTGGTTTGTCCTTTGGTAAAATATCACAGACGACTTCTGTCATGGCATACATTTCTTCAGCTGGCTCACCTACAGATAGTCCTCCAATAGCATTTCCTTCTGCCCCAACATTAGCTATATACTCTGCTGATTGCATCCTTAAATCCTTGTAGGTGCTTCCTTGCACTATGGGGAAAAATGTCTGTTCGTAATCATATTTAAAAGGTGTCTTTTTTAAATGCGTTAAACAACGTTCTAACCAACGGTGTGTCATGTGCATAGAGCGTTTTGCATAATTATAGTCGCATGGATAAGGCGTACATTCGTCAAATGCCATGATTATATCAGCACCGATACTTCGCTGCACTTCCATAACATTTTCTGGAGTAAACACATGGTGACTCCCATCGATGTGAGATCTAAACTTCACACCTTCTTCCTTTATTTTACGGTTAGCAGATAAAGAATATACTTGATAGCCACCTGAATCGGTAAGAATGTTTCGGTCCCAATTCATGAACTTGTGAAGCCCTCCTGCTTGTTCTAAAATTGGTATTTGGGGTCTTAAATATAAATGGTAGGTGTTACCTAGAATAATATCAGGGTTAATATCATTCTTCAACTCGCGTTGATGCACGCCTTTAACCGAAGCCACAGTACCAACAGGCATAAAAATTGGGGTTTCAATTTTACCATGATCTGTTGTAATCTCACCTGCTCTTGCCTTGGTAGTCTTATCTTTTGCTAAACGTTTAAAATCCATTAAAATCTTTGTCTGCTCGCAAATATAATTAACTCAATTACATTGGTGTCTTAATAAAATTTAAAATTGTTAGCAAATCCTCAAAATCGTTAATAAGTGACAGCAATCCGTTTTTGTAAGGGTCTCATAAAAAAACTATTTTTGTACCATCAAATTTAAGCGACACAATAATGCCAAACATTAAGCAATTAGAAGATTTAACCACTCAAGTCCGTAGGGATATTTTACGAATGGTTCATAAAGTAAATTCAGGTCATCCAGGTGGTTCACTTGGCTGTGCAGAATTCTTTGTTTCACTCTATAACGAGATTTTGGAGACCAAAGAAGATTTTCACATGGATGGCATTAATGAAGACTTGTTCTTTCTTTCCAATGGGCATATATCTCCAGTTTTTTATAGCGTTTTAGCCAGAGCTGGATATTTCCCTATTGATGAATTAAATACATTTAGGTTGATAGATTCCCGATTACAGGGACATCCAACAACACACGAAGGCTTACCAGGAGTACGCGTTGCATCTGGCTCATTGGGTCAAGGTATGTCTGTGGCAATCGGTGCCGCAGAAACAAAAAAACTAAATAACGACAAGCATATTGTTTACAGCCTTCATGGAGATGGTGAATTGCAGGAGGGACAGAACTGGGAAGCTATTATGTATGCAGCCGGAAACAACATTGACAACTTAATCTCCACCATTGATGTTAACGGTCAACAAATTGACGGAGCAACACATAACGTATTACCATTAGGGAATCTAAGAGCAAAGTTTGAAGCCTTTGGCTGGACCGTATTAGAAATAAAAAATGGCAATAATATTGAATCCATACTTGAGGTAATGGCAGAAGCTAAATCCCTGACCGGAAAAGGAAAGCCAGTCTGTGTACTCTTACAAACAGTGATGGGTAATGGTGTGGATTTTATGATGCATACACATGCTTGGCACGGAAAGGCACCAAATGATGAACAGCTCGAAATTGGATTGGCCCAAAATGAAGAAACTTTAGGAGACTATTAAAGCTCCCTGTAACTTCCCTTAAGGGTAAGAACAAAACATGACTCAAAAACAATAAATAAAACCCATAAAAGCTCTTCTTTTGGAAGGGTTAGGAAGGCTTATGAAAACATATACAAACACAGGAAATAAAGATACTCGCTCTGGTTTTGGAGCTGGTTTAACCGAATTGGGCAAAACTAATGAAGATGTTGTTGCACTATGTGCAGATTTAACTGGCTCGCTAAAAATGGATGAATTTAAAGCCAATCACCCTGAACGCTTTTTTCAAGTTGGAATTGCTGAAGCAAATATGATAGGTATTGCTGCAGGGATGACCATTGGAGGCAAAATACCATTTACGGGAACTTTTGCCAATTTTTCAACTGGTAGAGTTTATGATCAAATTAGACAGAGTGTAGCTTATTCAGATAAGAATGTGAAAATATGTGCTTCACATGCTGGTGTTACTCTTGGTGAAGATGGAGCAACACACCAAATTCTTGAAGATATTGGATTAATGAAAATGTTGCCAGGAATGACCGTAATCAACACTTGCGACTACAACCAAACCAAAGCCGCAACATTGGCAATTGCCAAGCATCATGGACCAGTTTACCTAAGGTTTGGACGTCCTAAAGTACCGAATTTTACTCCTGAGAATGGTGATTTTGAAATAGGAAAAGCCGTGAAACTTACCGAAGGCAATGATGTTACTATAGTGGCTACAGGTCATTTGGTATGGGAGGCACTAGAAGCTGCCAAAACTTTGAATGAAGAAGGAATTAGTGCAGAAGTGATTAATATTCATACCATTAAACCTCTTGATGATAAAGCTATTTTAGATTCTGTTTCTAAAACAAACTGCATTGTTACTGCAGAAGAACACAACTATTTAGGTGGTCTTGGCGAAAGTGTTGCTAGAGTTTTAGCATTGCATAAACCAACACCTCAAGAGTTTGTTGCAACCAATGATACTTTTGGTGAATCTGGCACACCGGCAGAACTTATGGATAAGTATGGCCTTAATAGTGAAGCCATACAAAAAGCCGTAAAAAAAGTTTTAAAAAGAAAATAACTTCATTTTGGCAACGTTTTTGTTATTAGATATCTAATCTTAAAAACGAACATTATGAAAAATTTGAAAAAGTCAGCATTTCTTGTTGCAATTTTAGCATTATTTAGTTTTAGTTTAAGCGCACAAAACGGTAGTGCCTTTGGCTTTAAAGGAGGATTAAACTACAGTGCCAATGGAGATTATTTTGAGTCTATAGGCGAAAATGCCAAAAATCCCGATCGTAACATCGGTTACCATATAGGTCTCTTTGGTAAAATTGGCAATAAACTTTACTTCAGACCAGAATTGGTTTACACGGCTACGAAAAGTGAATATGAAAGTGACAATTTTAATATCAAAAAACTTGATGCTCCACTATTGGTCGGCTTAAAAGTTTTAGGTCCCGTTAGTGTTTTTGGTGGCCCATCATTACAATATATCCTTGATACGGAATTTGATGGTATTGATATTGATAATGTAGAAGATGATTTTTCGGTTGGCCTAAACTTTGGTATTGGCTTGAACTTTAATAAAATTGGAATTGATTTAAGATACGAAAGAGGCTTTAACGATAATGAAGCTACTTTTATAAACAACAATTTAGGATCTGGAACGGCAAGTAGAATTGATACAAGACCTGATCAATTGATTTTAAGTCTTTCTATAGCATTATAAAAAAGTAATTTCAAAATAAAAAAAGCCGCTGATCAGCGGCTTTTTTTATTTTGAAGTTTAGAAAACTAAGAATCTTCTTGATTGGATTCCGTTTCTTCTGGATCTAAATATTTCGGGATACCATTGGCTCCAATATCGTTAGTCGGGTCTCCATCACCATCAATATCTTCAAACATTGTTAATACACCATCACCATCATCATCTAAATCTATATAGTCTGGTGAACCGTCTTCATCCGTATCATCGTCATTCACATCCAAGTTTCCATTATAGTCTTCCATGTAAGTTGGTATACCGTCATTATCATGATCCTCTTCTTGATACTGCAATAATTCAAACTTAAAAATTAAATTGGAATAAGCTGGTATATTTGGTCTTGTTGTTGCAAAATAAGCTAAGCCCGAAGGCACAAACATTACGCCTAAACCGTAATCGTTGTAGTTAGTAATCCCATCAGGCTCATTAACAAAATCTGATGCTGTGTTAAACTCTGGCAAGATTAATTGCCAACCTCTTATAGCACTACCACTAAACCCTAAACCTTGCAAAGGCAAATCTTCTGGTGTTGCGATTGCATCAAAAATATTACCAGTATCTTCTAAAAACCCTTCATAGCGAACACGAACTTGATCTGTAAATTTTGGTGATTCCCCTCCACCTTGATTAAGTCGCAGGATATAATATTCATAATCCGTTTCAAGATAAGTCGTAAAATGTGTTTCTACGGCATCAATCAATAAAGTGCTTCCATCTGGTACAGTTTCTCCTTCCATAAGTTCAGTAATGACGATATCACCTATTCTATGATTTGTGCCACTTTCAAACAAACTGGAATTATAGTAATTTGAAGACAGATAATCCAACAAGGAATCTTTATCGGCTATTTGCTGTTCTGCCCTATCACGGATTTCGAAAGTTACATTCGGTTCATCGTCATCTTTACAAGAAATAAAGGCTACAATCAGTGCTGTTAAAAGAAGTGTGAATTTTAATGATTTCAGTTTCATATTTTAAATATTTCATGAAAGGAATTACCACAATTCCCTTGCAAGGTTCATTATTGCTTAATTATTGGGTGCAAGATACATTAAAATAATATTTTTGTACCATAAGATTAACGTAGATTTTAGTTAAAAATATATGCGAATTGATAAATATTTGTGGTGTGTGCGGTATTACAAAACCCGCAGTGTGGCAACGCAAGCTTGTAAAAAAGGACAGGTTAAGCTTAATGGTGCCGTTGCAAAGCCTTCGCGAGAAGTTTATCCAACAGACAAAATTGAATTGCGCAAAGACCAGATCATCTATCAACTGACCGTCAATGACTTGCCTCCCAACCGTGTTGGTGCAAAGCTTGTAGATATATATAGGACTGACACTACTCCAAAAGATGCTTTTGCAGCCAAGGAACTTCTTAAGTATAGTAAAGACTACTATCGAAAAAAAGGCACAGGAAGACCCACCAAAAAAGATAGACGGGATATAGACGATTTTTTGGATAACGAACAATAACAATCTTAAAGAAGGCATCTATAGAAACCATTCTTTATCTTTGTAAAAAACTGAACATGGCACTAACTAAAAATACCATATTAAGTCATAAGGAAATTGAACATAAAATAAAGCGAATAGCTTATCAGATATATGAATGCAATGTTGATGAAACGGATATTGTAATTGCAGGTATCGAAAGTAATGGTTACATTTTAGCTCGAAAAATTAAACAGCAGCTAGATAAGATTTCTGATATAAAATCTAATTTATGTAAAGTTACCATTGATAAAAAAGAGCCAACCAACACTATTAAAACTTCAATTGATAAAGAAGAATATACAGACAAATCTCTTGTACTGATAGATGATGTGCTAAACTCTGGCAGTACACTTATATATGGTATAAAACATTTTTTAGATGTGCCTTTAAAACAGTTTAAGACTGCTGTTTTGGTAAATCGTAACCACAAAAAATTTCCTGTTAAGGCTGACTTTAAAGGTATCTCATTATCTACATCCCTATTTGAACATGTACATGTTAATTTATCAAAACAACCCTATGAGGCTTATTTAGATTAGTTGCATTAAAATTGCCTCTAAAATATCTTTTTTGGATTTATAATCCGTATTGATGATATAATCTGCTTTGGCATAAAATGGGGAACGTTCAAAAAGATGTTTGCCAATAAACTCTATGAGTTCTTCTTCAGATTTTAAATGGCTGATCAATGGCCTGTTGCCACGCTCAGGAAATAAGCGTTTAGCCAAAAGAGGTATTGAGAGTTTTAAGTAAACGGAAATGATGTTTTCACTTTTTTTTATAACTGATAAGTTGTTCCCATAGCAAGGAGTTCCTCCACCCAATGCCAAAACCACGTTATCTAAAGAATTTATAATCTCATTTAAATATTCCGTTTCTTTCTTTCTAAAATAGATTTCGCCTTTTTCCTTGAAAATATCAGTAATTGTTGTCTCTTCCCTTTCGGATATATAATCATCCAAGTCTAAAAAATTGTAACTCAACAATATAGCCAATTCCTTACCTATAGTAGATTTTCCCGACCCCATATATCCTATTAAAACTACAATCATTGGCTTATATTTTGAATATTAAATCACTAGATGAATACATCACAAAAAAACAAAAATTTAAATAAAAAAAGTATTGTTTTATTAATTAAACATTCTATATTTGCACCCTCGTTAAAGAGAACACTTATTGACCGGGTAGCTCAGTTGGTAGAGCATCTCCCTTTTAAGGAGAGGGTCCTGGGTTCGAGCCCCAGCCCGGTCACTAAAAGTTAAGCAAAAAGGCTTAACTTTTTTTTTATCTTTACTTATCCATATTGCACACGTGGCGGAATTGGTAGACGCGCCAGCTTGAGGGGTTGGTGGACATTAGTCCGTGGAAGTTCGAGTCTTCTCGTGTGCACTTTTCTATTTTTTCACTTATTTTTTTGTTAATTTATGGGATACATGTCCATATAAATACTATTTTTGTTTAACAATTTTATAAAAAAAGTGAACAATATAAAAAATACATTTAGCATCAAAGACCTGGAAAACTTAACAGGTATAAAAGCCCATACCATAAGAATATGGGAAAAACGCTATAATTTACTTCAACCAAAACGAACGGAAACCAACATTAGATATTACGATCTTTCTAGCTTTCAAAAGCTTCTTAATGTTAGTTACCTTAACGATAATGGTTACAAAATTTCTAAAATTGCTACGCTTAGTGAATCTAAAATTCCATCACTAGTAAGAGAAGTTGCTGAAGCAAACAATACCGAGAGCCATGCTATCAATTCGTTAAAATTAGCCATGCTAAATTTTGATCTAGGTCTGTTTTACAAAACCTATGATTCATTAAAAACCGAAAAGACTTTTGAGGATATATTCTACAATATATTCATTCCCCTACTCGAAGAAATCGGGTTACTATGGCAAACAGACACTATTACACCTGCACATGAACATTTTGTATCTGGACTGATAAGACAAAAAATATTAGTTAATACTGAGCTAATTCAGGCTAAGCAAGACAATAATTCAAAACAGACTTTTGTCCTTTTTTTACCAGAAAATGAAATTCATGAATTGGGATTGATGTTTGTTAACTACCAATTAATAGAAAAAGGCTATCAAGCTATATATTTAGGTCAAAGTATACCTGCATCAAATCTAAAAGACCTACAAAACTATTATGATGACATTGTGTTTATTTCATATTTCACCATAAAACCGAATACTGAAGATTTCCGTAAATATTTAGAAGAATTTGATGATATGCTATTAAAAAAGCATAATTCTAAATTATGGATATTAGGTAGAATGCTAGAAGGTGTAGATAACCATAATTTACCAAAAAAAATAAAATCATTTAAAAATATTGCCTCATTAATTTCTTCTCTCTAACCAATGAATAAAAAAGTTTCAATAATAGGATCGGGATTTTCTGCATTATCAGGGGCTTGCTATCTTGCGAAATCTGGTTACGACGTTTCTATTTTTGAAAAAAATGAAACCGTAGGAGGTAGAGCTAGACAACTAAAAAAAGATGGTTTTACCTTTGATATTGGTCCAAGTTGGTATTGGATGCCAGATATTTTTGAGAAGTTCTTTAACGACTTTAAAAAAACGACAAGTGACTTTTATAAGTTAGACAAATTAAGTCCGGCTTATAAAATTTTCTTTTTGGACGATGTGATTACCATTGGAGACCACATGGACAAAATCTGCGAAGAATTTGAACGCATTGAAACCGGTAGTTCTACACCATTGCGCAAATTTATTGCTCAAGCGCAAGACCATTATGATATTGCCATAAACAAAGTGGTTCTTAAACCAGGTATCTCTCCTTTTGAATTGGTTACTAAAGATACAGTAACAAGATTAGACCGCTTCTTTAAAACCATCAGTTCTGAGGTAAGAAAAAATTTTAAGAATCCTAAACTCATTTCAACCTTAGAATTTCCCGTCCTTTTTTTGGGAGCTAAACCAAGTGATACACCTTCATTTTACAGTTTTATGAACTTTGCCGACTTTGGTTTAGGCACATGGCATCCAAAAGGTGGTATGTACGAAATTGTTAAGGCCATGAAAAGTCTTGCTGAGAGCCTAGGAGTAAACATTAACACCAACAGCAACGTTGAAAAAATAAATGTTGAAAATGGAAAAGCCATAGGCATCACAGTAAATGGAAAATTTATTGCTTCAGATATTGTTTTGAGTGGTGCAGATTATCATCACTCTGAAACATTATTGGATACAAAATACAGACAGTATTCTGAAGCTTACTGGGAAAAACGTACATTTGCACCTTCTTCTTTACTCTTTTATGTTGGCTTCGACAAAAAGCTAAAAAATATTGAGCATCATAATTTATTTTTCGATACTGACTTTAAAAACCATGCAAAAGAGATTTATGATAATCCCAAATGGCCAGATAATCCATTATTTTATGTTAACTTTCCTTCGGTAACAGATGAAAGCATGGCACCAAAAGGTTGCGAGACAGGATTTTTCCTTATCCCAATTGCCCCAGGACTAGAAGATACACCGCAATTACGGCAACAGTATTTTGACATCGTTATAAATCGCTTTGAAAAATTAACACAACAAAGGGTAAAAGACGGTATTCTTTTTAAAGAATCGTTTTGTGTTAACGACTTTATAAGTGAATACAACTCATACAAAGGCAATGCTTATGGTATGGCAAACACATTGAGGCAAACTGCATTTTTAAGACCTAAGTTAAAAAGCAAAAAAGTGGAAGGATTATACTTTACAGGGCAATTAACTGTACCTGGACCTGGTGTACCACCTGCACTGATATCGGGAAAATTAGTTTCGGAACTCATATTAAAAAACAACGTTAAACGCTAAGAAAACACAACTGAAAACTATGAAATCTATTTTTGACAACGTTTCTAAAGAATGTAGCAAAACTGTTACAAATGCTTACAGCACTTCGTTTTCTTTAGCGACCAAAATGCTGTCTGCCACTATAAGACAGGACATCTATAATATCTACGGTTTTGTACGTTTTGCTGACGAGATTGTAGATACATTTCACGATTATAATAAGGAAAAGCTGTTTAATAAATTTGAAGTTGATTTGGAGGAGGCATTAGTTGACAAAATCAGTCTCAACCCTATACTTAATTCCTTTCAGGAAACTTATCACAATTATGGTATTGATAAGCATTTAGTAGATGCATTTATGAAAAGTATGAGATTAGATCTTCATAAAAAGGATTATCTTACTGAAGAAGAATACAAAAATTACATTTATGGCTCTGCAGATGTTGTTGGTCTTATGTGCCTTAAAATATTTGTAAAAGGAGATAAAGAAAAATATGAAGAATTAAAAGATTCTGCAATGAGCCTTGGTTCTGCTTTTCAAAAGGTGAATTTCCTCAGAGATTTAAAGGCAGATTTTGAGGATTTAAGCAGAACATATTTTCCTAACACGGACCTAAATCAACTCGATGAAGCTTCAAAAGAAGCTATTATAATAGATATTGAATCTGATTTTGAAAAAGGTCTAAAAGGTATAAGGCACCTTCCACTTGATGCAAAATTTGGTGTCTTTATGGCATATCGTTATTACAATAAGCTTTTACAAAAACTCAAAAGCACACCAGCATTAGAAATAAAAACAGCTAGAATACGTGTGCCAAACTATAAAAAAGTAGAATTACTCACTAGGAGTTATGTAAAATATCAATTAAACTTACTCTAATTTAAAAATACAACCATTATGCAAACTGTTTTTTGGATATTAATTTTTTTAGGTACGTTTTTCATTATGGAGTTCAACGCTTGGTTTACCCATAAATACATAATGCATGGTTTTTTATGGCGCTTACACAAAGATCATCACCAAAAGGACCACGATAGTTGGTTTGAGCGGAATGACGCCTTTTTTATCTTCTATGCCGTTGTTAGTATGGCTTGCTTTTATCTTTGGAATTATGAAGGCCTCTGGTACACTTTACCGATAGGTTTAGGCATCCTATTTTATGGTATAGCCTATTTTATTGTTCATGATATTTTTATTCATCAGCGCTTTAAATGGCTTAGAAATATTGATAATAAATATGCAAGAGGTGTAAGACGAGCACATAAAATTCATCACAAACATTTAGGCAAGGATCATGGTGAAAATTTTGGAATGCTAATTGTACCCTTTAAATACTTTAAGTAGCTTATTCTTTGAGCAGTTGATCTAATTGGCGCCTAACCTTAGCACTGTTCCAATTCACAGCACCAGATTCGTCAACTACAATTTCTCCTTGTTTATTAATGATGAAGGTTCTGGGAATTGACTTTGTAATTAATTCTTTTGGAGAGTTAGACCTTCGGATGTAAACAGGGAATGTATAATTTTTCTTGTTTTTAAAACCTTGAATAACCTCAACAGTTTCATTTGTCACAAATAAAAATTCGACCTTATCACTATAATCACTGTACAATGCCTGAAGGCTCGGCATTTCTACAATACATGGAGGACACCAAGTTGCCCAAAAATTCACAAACACTACTTTACCTTTTGTGTCCTTAAAATTTATGACTGAGTTATTAACCGATTTCAAAATCCAGTCATCATAAGAAACCTCAATTCTTTCTTCGCTATCTATTATTGAGGATTGATTAATATAGCTCAACCCTTTATGCAATAAAATTTGAAGTGGATGTCTTGTTTGCGGAATTAAGATTATAGCAATAATAATCAGAAATATGATATTCCGCTTATTGAATTTTCCTTTCTTCATAATAAAAATTAAGCCGGTGTTTTATAAATTCTTATTTGCTTTCGGTTAAAGTCTATAATATCATTTTCTTTTAATTCGTTCATTAGAATATTTAATGTGGGGCGAGAAACGCCGATAAGCGAAGCTATGTCTTTTTGCGTATAAGGATGGTTTATAATATGATCTCCTGTTCTATGGCAATCGTACCCATAATCATTGCATAATTCTTCAAGAAATTCCATTAAACGTGTCCTGGAATCTTTAAAAAGTAGCAACTGTAACCTTCTTTCTAATTTTCTAAACTTCAGCCCTATAAACTTATAAATTTTTAAGCTAAAGGTCTTATTATCCCTCATAAGATTGTGCATGGTATCAACACCAACAGGGCAAATTGATGTGTTGTTATCTATGGATTGTGCAAATTCATCACGCTTTTCTTCACCCAAAATTGCCTTTTCTCCAAATAATTCCCCTTTTCTTAAAATGGCCTTAACGACTTCTGTGCCATCTTCATTATAATAGCCAATCTTTACTTTTCCTTTTTCTATTAAATAAATTTTATTGGCAGCATCTGCTTCAAAGTAAATGTAGTCGCTTTTTTTATAACTATCAAAAGTGTGGCAAGCCTTATAGTTTTTAAATTTATGAGGGCACAATAGACGAAATAGGTTGACATCTTCAAAAATCCATAAAGAATTCATGACCAAAAAAGATTTAATTGAGTTTTAAAGTAAGTCGGAAAACTTAGCAGACCTTTCAAAGAACACAAAAAAACTCTCAGCGAGCACTGAGAGTTTTGAGATATGTAACTTAATATTTATTGTTGGCTAAGCATTTTGTTTTTTAATCAAATTAAGTGCCGAGCCTTCTTTATACCATAGAATTTGGGCATCATTATAGGTATGGTTCAACTCAATAGTATCCTTACTTCCATCTTTGTGAACCACTTCAACATGAAGAGGTTTGTCTGGAGCAAACTGGTCTAAATCCAAGAAGTTAAATGTATCATCCTCTTGAATTAAGTCGTAATCTGCTTCATTAGCAAAGGTTAAGCCCAACATCCCTTGTTTTTTAAGGTTTGTTTCATGGATACGCGCAAAGGATTTTACAATTACAGCAGCCACTCCTAAATGTCTAGGCTGCATTGCCGCATGTTCTCTCGAAGAACCTTCTCCATAGTTATGGTCTCCAACCACAACCGACCAAATACCTTGTTTTTTATATTCTCTTTGCACATCTGGCACACCACCGTAATCACCTGTTAATTGGTTTTTAACGAAGTTTGTTTTCTGATTAAAAGCATTTACCGCACCAATTAATGTGTTGTTAGCAATGTTATCTAAATGACCTCTAAAACGTAACCATGGGCCAGCCATAGAAATATGGTCAGTCGTACATTTGCCAAATGCTTTAATCAACAATTTTGCACCAGTAATAGAATCTCCTATAGGTGTAAAAGGCTCTAGTAATTGTAATCTTTCAGAAGTTGGATTAACCGTTACTTCTACTCCACTACCATCTTCCAAAGGCTCTAAATAACCATTTTCCTTTACGTCAAAACCTTTTGGTGGCAATTCCCATCCTGTTGGTTCATCTAACATCACTTCTTCACCGTTCTCATTAATGAGTTTATCTGTCATCGGGTTAAAGTCCAAACGACCCGCAATAGCTATTGCAGCTGTTATTTCCGGAGAAGCAACAAAGGCATGCGTATTTGGGTTTCCATCCGCACGCTTGGCGAAGTTTCTGTTAAACGAGTGAACGATACTGTTCTTAGGTGCATTTTTTGGATCATTATATCTTGCCCATTGCCCAATACAAGGACCGCAAGCATTCGTAAAAATTTTAGCATCTAATTTTTCAAAAACCTGAAGAATACCATCACGTTCAGCAGTATATCTTACTTGTTCAGAACCTGGATTAATACCAAACTCTGCTTTAGTTTTAAGTCCTTTATCCAAAGCTTGCTGAGCGATTGAAGATGCTCTTGACAAATCCTCATAAGAAGAATTGGTACAAGAACCAATCAATCCCCATTCTACTTGCATTGGCCAATCATTAGCTGTAGCTTTTTCGGTCATATCCTTACCTACTTCAGTAGATAAATCTGGAGTAAAAGGCCCATTTAATAAAGGTCCCAATTCAGAAAGATTGATATCGATAACCTGGTCGAAATATTGCTCAGGGTTTGCATAGACCTCATCATCTGCAGTTAAATATTCTCGTATTTTGTTAGCTTCAGCAGCAACATCTTCCCTATCTGTAGCTTTTAAATAACGTTCCATAGAATCGTCATAACCAAAAGTAGAGGTTGTTGCGCCTATTTCAGCACCCATATTACAAATGGTACCTTTTCCTGTACAGGACATAGAAAGTGCACCTGGACCAAAATACTCTACAATAGCACCAGTACCACCTTTTACAGTAAGTATTTCAGCTACTTTAAGAATAACGTCTTTTGGCGCTGTCCAACCAGAAAGTTTCCCTGTTAACCTTACGCCAATTAATTTTGGAAATTTAAGTTCCCAAGCCATACCAGCCATAACATCTACAGCATCAGCTCCACCAACTCCAATAGCAACCATTCCCAATCCACCAGCGTTAACTGTATGTGAATCCGTACCAATCATCATTCCTCCCGGAAAAGCGTAATTTTCTAACACTACTTGGTGAATGATACCTGCTCCGGGTTTCCAGAACCCAATACCATATTTGTTTGATACAGACTCCAAGAAATTAAACACCTCACTACTCGTACTATTAGCGTGTTTTAAATCCGTAGCTGCACCATCTTTTGCCTGAATTAAATGGTCGCAATGTACTGTTGTAGGCACAGCAACCTTTGGTTTACCGGCTTGCATAAACTGAAGTAATGCCATTTGCGCTGTTGCATCTTGACAGGCTACTCTATCTGGTGCAAAATCCACATAGTCCTTAGCTCTCTGAAAAGCTTTAGTAGGTTTACCATCCCAAAGGTGGGAGTATAATATTTTTTCTGAAAGGGTTAATGGTTTTCCAACAATTTCTCTCGCAGCATCAACACGCTCCGTCATGTTAGCATAAACCTTTTTAATCATATCAATGTCAAATGCCATATAATGTATTTATGAAGGTTGATAATTCTATTTTTAAGCAGTACAAAATTACGAATTCCTTATCGTTTTTTAAAATATGTAACGAAATCGTATTTTTATTAAAAATAAATCACAAAATGAGATTATTCCTAACAATTGTATGAATAATTAACAGCAAAACAGTGATTTATATATAAATTTAATAAATTCTGTTATTTAGAATAATTATGAATTTAACGCTTAGTTCTATATATTCTAATCAAAATAATAATAGCCAAAACAATTCCCAGTATTTCGAGCAAATTTCCGAAGATTAAAATTTCATTTCCGTATGGCCAATGCTGAATTTTAAAAAGTGCTCCTATAACGGTAATAATCAACCCAAGCAAGAATATTATAATGGCAGGAATAAGTTTTCTTTTGCCCGATTTCATTTATCTAAAATAAACTTTCAATAATCTTCTCATCACTAATGCCTTCGGCTTCGGCTTTGTAGTTTTTGATAATTCTATGTCTTAGAATTCCGGTTGCAACGGCTTGGATATTTTCAATATCCGGTGAAAATTTACCATGGGTTGCCGCATGTGTTTTTGCTGCAAGAATTAAATTTTGTGATGCTCTTGGCCCAGCTCCCCAATCTACAAACTCCTTAACAATATTTGCAGCCGTATCTGCCTTTGGTCTAGTTTTTCCCACCAATGAAACTGCATATTCAATAACATTGTCGGCAACAGGAATCCGTCTAATTACATTCTGAAAATCAATGATCTCTTGTGCTGTAAACAATGAATTAACTGTTTGCTGAACATCTGTAGTGGTTGTTTTTACCACATCCACTTCTTCTTTAAATGAAGGATATTCTAAATTTATGGCAAACATAAAACGGTCTAATTGGGCCTCTGGCAATGGGTAAGTTCCTTCTTGTTCTATTGGGTTTTGAGTTGCCAAAACAAAATAAGGTAAATTTAATTTGTATTGATGGCCTGCAACTGTAACAGCACGCTCTTGCATGGCTTCTAATAGTGCCGCTTGTGTTTTGGGAGGTGTTCTGTTAATCTCATCTGCCAAAATAATATTAGCGAATATTGGTCCTTTGAGAAACTTAAATTGACGATTTTCGTCAAGGATTTCACTTCCCAAAATATCACTCGGCATTAAATCTGGTGTAAACTGAATACGCTTAAAGTCTAAACCTAGTGCTTGTGCTATGGTGTTGACCATAAGTGTTTTTGCCAACCCAGGAACACCAATTAAAAGTGAGTGCCCTCCTGAAAAAATAGAAATTAGAATTTGATCTACAACATCTTCTTGACCAATAATAACCTTAGCAATTTCTTGTTTTAGGGCCTTATATTTTTTTACGAAGTTTTCAATTGCGTTAACATCAGACATATTCTCAATTACTTTTTTAACCAGTTACTTTGAAAATCACAGTCTCTGTACTCACCATTAATCTTAATATAGGTTTCTGCAATAGATTCTTTTTGCCATTTCTCGATAGCCTTAATTTGTTTATCCTGTAAAGCAAGTTCCTTAATCTTTAGGTAATCTCTCGAGAAATCTGCTTTATGGTCATCTATTCTATCCGTAACGGTCATGATTTTAAACTTAATTCTGTTTATTCGGTCCTCATCTTGTATCACTGGACTAATCTCACCATCCTTTAAACCTTGAATCTGCGTATACATTTCAGTATCCATTTTGGTCAGTTCAAAATTGAAATCTTGGGTTGTGGGATTAGTTAATTGCCCGCCTTCATATTTTGTTTCTTTTTCATCACTGAATTCTCTAGCGGCTTCAGCAAAAGAGACACTTCCATCAACTATTTTTTCCCTTACCATTTCAATTTCATCTTTAGCCTTTTGTATCGCCTCTTGAGTCAATTGTGGTCTTAATAAAATATGCCTCACGTCATACTCTTGACCCCTGATTTTTTCCAAATAAATGATATGGTAACCGAAATCCGTTTCGAAAGGCTCAGAAATTTCACCTTCCTGAAGCGCAAAGGCAACATCCCTAAATTCTTTTACCATTCTTGGTTGCTTTCGATTTAAGGTATATAAACCACCTGTGGATTTAGATGCAGAGTCATCTGTATAGAACAAAACTTTAGTGGTAAAGCTTGCTCCGTTTTCTTCAACGTCTTTTTTATAACCCTTCAATTTATCTATAACCTCTTGTTTAGCTTCTTCCGTAATTTCTGGTATAATCACGATTTGAGCAACCTTAAGCTCTGTACCAAATGTTGGTCTTTCATCTTCTGGAATCTCATTAAAGAACGTTCTAACTTCTTCTGGAGTCACTTCCACATCTTTAATGACTTTATCTTGCATTTCTTTAGCGAGGTAACCGTTTTTATTGATTTCGTACATCTCGTCCCTAAGTGCTTGCTCAGAGTCTTTCTTATAAAAATCAAGAAGGCCTTGCATGTCACCTTGAGTCTGTGCCATAATGCCTTGAATCTGTTGCTCGACCAAAGATTGAATGTACAACTCATTAACTACGACGCTATCTTGTATAGCTTGGTGAGCATAAAGCTTTTTCTCTAATAAGCTACCAAAAAGTTCGCAGCGTGTAATACCAGACAAATCCGCTCCCTGTGCCTCCAATTGTGCTATTTCTCTGTCGAGGTCAGATTCCAAGACAATAAAATCACCTACCACTGCCGCAACTCCATCCGCCTTAATACGCGATTTATTTACAACACTATCTTTAGCTTTTATTGATGGCGTTTGTTCATCTGGAATGATCTCTTGAGAATGGACAAAACCTAAAAAAAACATACAGCAAAATGCTACTGTATTAGTTATATATCTGGAATTGATTGTTTTTAATTGCATCTTTTGTAATATCATTTTCTAGTTGCTTAATAAGCTCTAACTTCCTTTTGTTTATAACAATTTGCCTAATCGACGGCATAACGTACTCCAATGGTGCATAATCATTCTGCAAGCGCACGTCATTAACTTGCATCAAATATAGGTTTAATGAATCTTTGAGCTGTAAGAAATTAGATTTTTTTAACAGTTGATTTTTATTTTCCTGACCCACAACAGCAACTTTTTCCGCAACCTGATTAAATTTCACCCACAGTGAATCATTCAAAGAATAAGACTTGAATTGAACCGATATCGAATCCAAATAACGTTTATCCTTAGGTTGAAAGCGTCTAAACCTATTTCTAATGGTATCTAAATTGATTGGATTAGCTGGCAAACTGATATACCTAAACTGCAATAAGTCGTCATTTAGCTTAAAAGACTCTTTATTAGCCTCATAGAATACTTCAGCATCGTTTTTATTAACAAGTGTGTCTATATTTTTCTTAACCAATGCCTCTAAATAAGCTTTGGTATATAAGTCGTTTTTATATTGATCAACAAGTTTTGAGAATTCCTTTTGTTTGTCCTCAGAGAGATTGAGCAAAGCTCCTTCCATTAGTAACAATTGTCTTGCCCAACGATTAATGTAAGCATTGACCAATACGAGACTATCTTCCCTACTCGCTCCTTCTGGTACTATACCTGCAACATCTTCTTCATACAGATAAGATTCGTTAACCCTTGCAATTGGCTTTCGATCATCTGTTTTTTTGAAAAAATCACATGCGAAAAACAACAAGCAAACAACTAATATATTGAGGGATTTTTTCAAAAAATTATTGATTTTTGATTTTTGTTTTTACCGACTCCAATACTTTTTCGTTCACCTCAACGCTAAAGCGCTTGTAAAGACCATCTATCCAATTGGTCTCCAACTCTGATTGATAATCATTTATAACATTACCTCTAGCCTCTTCTAAAGTCTTAACACCTTCTGGCAATACAGCTTTTACGTCTATAACATGAAACGCATCGTTGTGACGGTATATTTTAGACAAGCCTTCCTTTGCCTCAAAATCAATTGGTAATCTGCTATCACTAAGATCATAAACCCCTTTTGTGAAGATGATATGTTTTTCAGAATCCGTATTTAATTTTGCCTTAATGTCTTCTTCGGATTTGTCATTTTTCATCATTTTTAAAACTTCTTGAAGTTTGTTTTTGTTAGCGGAAGAAGCCATAAGAACCTCAACACGTTTGCCCCATTGATACTTAGACTTGTTTGCTTTGTAATATTCTTCTAAACCTGTTGAGTCTTTTGAAGCTTTATTCCAGATTTCATTCTCCATTAAATCAAACAACAACAATCCATCTCTATATTCTGCAAGAATATTTGCAAATTCTTCGTTTTCAAATTCAAGATTTTCCTCTCTGTATTGCAAAATATTACTCTCAAAAAACCTTTCGAATTCAGTCTTCACAATACTAGAAAATGGCATGGTCTTATTTATATATAACCGTTGTGCCGCTAAAAGATGGTTTCCAAAATCATTATAAGTAAAAGATTTATTGTTGATTGTAAAAAGAACGTTGTCTTTTTCAAACTCTTCTGGCAATTTCCAAGATCGTGTAAAATACGCATTTGATAAAATGGACTCAAAATAACCCTTAGCATCTTCATTGTAAGAAATATCGTAACGCTTTTTCAATTCGTTGACCATAGCAGCATTTATTAGCTTAGACCTTGAGTCTCTTTTAACCTTTGATTCTAAGGTTGGCTTCAATTCTTCAAAAGTCTGAATTGGCTTGAGGTCTATTCGTTTTACGATATGCCAACCATATTCTGTTTTGAATGGTTTACTTACATCTTCATCATTTTTTAAAGCAAAAGCCTGATCCTCAAATTCCGTAGAACTCAATTGACCACTTTTAAAAGGTGATAACTTCCCTCCGTTTCTCGCAGAGCTCTTGTCATCTGAAAACTGTTTTGCCAAGGACTCAAAACTCTCTCCTTGCTGTATCTTCTTATAGATGTCATTAATACGTTGCTCAGGATCTAAAAGTGTATCCTTTTGTTCTAAAGCAATCATTATATGTGCAGCAGTTATTGTACCTCTAGATGGTCGCTTATCGTTAACCTTTACGACATGATAGCCGAACTGGGTTCTAAAAGGCATTGAAATTTCACCTTTTGGAGTATTGTAAGCTGCGGTTTCAAAATCATAAACCATCTTAAATGCAGAAAAATAACCAAGATCTTCCAAAAAGATTGTTTTTCCATTGTGAACTTCTTTCTTTACCGCATCAAAACCTTCATTTAAAACACGCTCTCGTAAGTTTAAAACCTTATTATAAGCATTTAAGGTATCCGTGGCATTTTCATCTAATCTAACCAATACGTGAGAAGCATTGATATCCAAGTTACCTCTGTCATAAGCTTCTTTCACCAAGGCATCAGTAACCTTATTTTCTGAAAGGTAATTTTTAGTAAGTTGGTTTTTATATCTTAGAAATTCGCGTTGATATTTTGCATCTTCATGCAGTTTTAAACGCCTAGCCTCTTTTAGTTTTAATTGATATTCCGTAAACAACTTTAAGTAACCATCTACATCCTTTTGGCTTTCGTCTTTTACTAAATCTAAATTTTTATTGTAAACCCTTAGGAATTCTGAAGTCATAATAGGTTCACCATCTACCTTCAGCAATACCTCATCTTTCTCTTGAGAGAAAGCAAGATTCAGCGTAAAAAATACTAAAAGCAGTAATCCAAATTTCATTTTCATTTTATACTCTCTTTAAAATCTTAACAATATTCAATAAAACATCTCACTTTCGAGGTTCAGCAAAAATAACATAAATCACTTATTCTACAAGTTGTACAACAGCCATAATACCAATTAATATTCTAAGGGAAAAATATTGTTAATACAACTTCTAAAGTGGTAGAAACGTCGATAAATTAAAGTTAGTATCATGGCTTTTCTCTATCTTTAGCTTATTATCATATCTCATATGAAATATACCACCGAAATTATAATAAAAAAGCCTCTGCAAGAAGTTGCAAACAAAATGAATTCTACAGAAAACATGAAGCATTGGCAGGAAGGCCTTGTCAGTACCGAACATATCTCTGGTACACCAGGCGAGTTTGGTGCAAAGATGAAACTGAACTACGACTTTGGTAAACGAAAAATGGAACTTGTTGAAACCATTACCAAACAAAATTTTCCGAATGAGTTTCACGCTACATACAACACTAATGGTGTGCGAAACATACAGCAGAATTTTTTTGAAAGCACTCCAGAAGGTCACACCAAATGGATCTGTAAAAATGAGTTTGAACCTACAACTTTCGCCATGAACGCCATGTTGTTTTTAATGCCAAGGGCTTTTAAAAAGCAAACTAAAAAGTACATGACCAATTTTAAAAACTTTGCCGAAAACGGCACATCGGTTACCAATGCGTAAACTAAAATTGATTTGGGATTTTAGAGGTCCTGCGAGTAAAAAAACAGCAGAACATCATGTTGTTCACTTAAAGGAATACGTGACAATAAATGGTTTAGATATCAGTATAATCGATGTTGAAACATTTAGTGATATGCACAGTATCGCTTATTTAGTTGTCAATGAATCTGACATGATACCCATTAGAGATGCATTAAAACCTCACAGAGGGCAGGTTTATTTAGGTTGAATTTATTTTAACTGTCATGTTAGGTCGAGCGTAGTCGAGACCATTTACAGGCTTTTCCTTAAAACATCTCGACTACGCTCGACATGACAGACAATAGCCCTTGAAAAATCAAAATACTCTTTTGAAAAATGCCTGTATAAATCGTTTTGGTGGCACGGAGAGGATAATTTTCAAATCTTCTAGGAAAGTAGATTCCTCATCCAAAAATCTAAAAATAGTTTTGATATTGGCCTTCTTGAACATTGAAGAAAACAAAGCGGATCCTTCTTGGTTATGGTTTGCCAATACATCTAAGAAAATTAAGTCATAAAACCAGTATTTTGATTTTTTATGGAATTTAGTCAGGTTGTCTTCCCGCTTTAAAAATTTAATAAGTTCTTTTGTTTTTTTTGAAGTATTTCTAAAGGTGTAGCCTGTACTTGCTTTAGTCCATCCACCAGCCGTCCCAATATTTAAAATATGTTTAGAATTTAATTGTGGGAACTTAAATGATGTCATCGGTATTGCACCTCTTTCTTTTTCTATGACTTCGTAGTCTCTAATTCCTCGTTCTTCCAAATAATTTTTAATGGCATCCTCGTATTCTGATTGTTCTAGTAGATCTTTTGAAAACAAGGTGTATTCAAACAGTGCTGTATTTTTATCCATTGGTAAGACATACATAAAGCGTGTATTACCGTTCTGTGGCACTGTAAAATCCATGAAGGTTGCTATTGAATCATCAAAATTTTCTTCTTTAGTTTTTACGAACCAACCAATAAAGTGCTGTTGCAGTACTGGATACTTTTCTTGAGACTGATACACTGAAGTATTATGCCAACTATTAAACAGTTTTGAGCCGAAATAAGTTCCTTTTTTGGCAATAACCTGTACTCCATCTTTAAGTTCAGTAAAGCTATCTACAGTATCATTTATAAAGGTGATGTTTGGTTTTTTAAGTATAGTTTTCCAAAGTGATTTATAAAAATCTTCACTTCGAATCATTTTATACTTATATGGCAAAATATCTATGATTTCTGAATACGCTTGGCTTCCGAAGAAAATTTTAGACCAGGTTTTCGTGATTACGTCATCCCACTCACCTTTACCCTCCTCCCAAAAGCACCAAGTCCTATCGTTACCTTTGTCTTTGGTTTTATCAAAGATTAGAATTGATTTATTATCAAAATACGAGTCTTGTGCCATACGATATGCCAACATTAAGCCAGAGGCTCCTGCTCCTAAAATAATATAATCGTGTTTGGTCAAATTTATCTTTGTTGATTTCTTCATGTAAAACTAATCCATTTTCCATTTACAGTACAATAATAATTCTCACATTTTTCGAGTTATATTATGTACAATCCAATCAATAATTAAATGTCAACGCCAATAAAGTATTTTTTATTAGCACTTATCATGGTCATATTTTCTAATTGTTGTTATTCGCAAATAGAAGATGGTGGTACTCACGAAAAGTGGGAATTTGTTTTAGAAGACACTGGTGACGTACTCCAACTTGCATTGCCGATTTCTGCCGGCTTAACAACTATTATAAAAGGAGATTGGGAAGGTACCAAGCAGTTTACACTATCCTACGGTACAGGTTTCTTGATAACACATTCACTCAAACGAATTATAAAAAAACAACGCCCTGAAGGTCGTCATTTATTTGACGCATTTCCATCCGGTCATACCACTTCAGCTTTTTCGGGAGCCTCATTTATACAACGGCGTTATGGTTGGGATTATGGAAAATGGGCATACGTATTTGCAGCTCTAGTTGGAGTTAGTAGAATGGAAGGTCCAGATGGCTGGCATGACCTATGGGATGTTTTGGCAGGTGCCACAGTTGGCATAGGCAGTACCTATATTTTTACAACACCTTACGACCAAAGCAATTATAACTTAAACTTCTCTTCTAGTAAAGACGGATTTTTAATAGGGCTAAATCTAAAGTTTTAGACGAGCTATTATCTCGAATAATTAGGCGCTTCCTTGGTAATCGTCACATCATGTGGATGACTTTCGTGAATGCCACTTGAAGTAATCTTTACAAATCGTCCTGTTTCTTTTAAAGTCGCTATATCTTTTGCACCACAATACCCCATGCCAGCTCTGAGTCCGCCAACAAATTGATGAATACTTTCGTACAATTCCCCTTTATATGGAACACGACCAACAATGCCCTCTGGCACTAATTTTTTAATGTCATCTTCTACATCTTGGAAATAGCGGTCTTTACTACCTTGTTTCATCGCTTCAACAGAACCCATGCCTCGATAGGATTTAAACTTACGACCTTCATAAATAATGGTTTCACCAGGGCTTTCTTTTGTTCCTGCCAATAGCGAACCTAGCATTACCGTATCTGCACCAGCTGCTATCGCTTTTGGTATATCACCAGTATAGCGAATTCCGCCATCGGCAATCACAGGAACACCAGAACCTTTAATAGCCGCTGAAACCTCCAACACCGCAGAAAATTGTGGAAAACCTACACCTGCAACTACACGTGTGGTACAAATAGAACCTGGACCTATACCGACTTTAACCGCATCTGCACCAGCTTCCACCAAATATTTGGCAGCTTCACCTGTAGCGATATTTCCAACAATCACTTCAAGTTTTGGAAATTTACTTTTTATGTCTTTTAAAACCGACACCACGCCTTTTGTGTGTCCATGAGCTGTATCTATAACAATGGCATCTACTCCTGCATTTACCAGTGCCTCAGCTCTGTCCACTGCATCACCTGTAACACCTATTGCAGCGGCCACTCTAAGTCTCCCGTAAGAATCCTTATTCGCAATTGGTTTTTGGGTTACTTTAGTAATGTCTCTAAAGGTTATTAAACCAGCAAGCTTATCTCCTTCAACGATAAGTAATTTTTCAATTTTATTGGCTTGTAGAATTGCTTCTGCATCTTTTAACGACGTACCCACTGGTGCTGTTACCAAATTATCGGCAGTCATTACATCAACAATTGGTTTGTCGTTGGCATGCTCAAATCGTAAATCACGGTTGGTAACTATTCCTTTAAGAGTACCATTGCTATCTACTATAGGAATACCACCAATACTATGCTCTTTCATTGCGTTTTTTGCATCAGCAACAATGGCATCCATTGGCAACGTTACTGGATCTATAATCATACCACTCTCAGCACGTTTTACTCGTCTCACCTTTTGAGCTTGTTCATCAACCGACATGTTTTTGTGCAATACTCCAATACCACCTTCTTGTGCCATAGCAATTGCCATTCTGCTCTCTGTAACCGTATCCATAGCTGCAGAAATCACAGGAATGTTAATGGTAATGTTTCTCGTAAATTTTGTTTGAATGTTTACCTCACGTGGCAATACTTCAGAAAATGCTGGAACTAAAAGGACGTCATCGTAGGTAAGACCTTCACCTAGGATTTTGTTTTCGTGTGCTGTCATAGTGCAATTAAGATGTAATTGCACGCAAAGATACATTTTTTTTCGTTGAGCAAATGTCAACTTACGGTTAAATAAAATACGAATAAAAAAATATTCCTTCATAAGAAACTGTTTATCAATACTTACCGTTAATTTATTTTTATTTATTCTAAATAAAGTTTGAAAAAACGCAATTCAGTATTACTTTTGCACGCTGAAAACAAAATTATTTTTAACAAGTCTAAATAAATGATTCGGAAATTAGCCCTTACAGCAATTGGTTTTATATGCACATTTGTTCTAACCGCGCAAAACCAACCTAACAAAAAACAATTAGATTCTATTCAAAAACTTGACGAGGTAATCATTAACTCAAACCAAATTTTTGGTAGTAAATATGTAGCAAGTAATCGTACAGGTTCTGCTTATTATTTGTCTCCACAAGAATTAAAGAAATTCGGGTTTACAGATATTAATCGTGCGTTGCGTTCAGTTCCTGGTGTTACCTTTTACGAAGAAGACGGCTTTGGATTACGACCAAACATAAGTTTGAGAGGTACATCTCCAGAGCGTAGTGCAAAGATTACTCTAATGGAAGATGGTGTGCTTATAGCACCTGCTCCTTACAGTGCTCCTGCTGCTTATTATTTTCCTTCTGTTGGTCGTATGCAGGCTGTAGAAATTTTAAAAGGAAGTAGCCAGGTACAATTTGGTCCTTTTACTACAGATGGTGCTATTAATATGATTTCTGCACAAATACCAAACACCTTTAGTGGTGAGGTTAGAGCTGGTTACGGTTCTTTTGATACACAGCAGGTATTAGCACGTATAGGTGATACAAAAGAGAATATTGGCTACATGGTAGAATTCCTTAACTACGGTTCTGATGGTTTTAAGGACTTACCTAACGGTAACAACACTGGATTTGACATTAACGAATTAACGGCTAAATTTAAAGTGAAAACTGATGCTGATGCTAAACTTCAGCAGTCATTAGAAGCCAAATTTCATTATTACGATGAGCGTTCTTACGAAACCTATTTAGGACTAACAGAAAATGACTTTATTGCAAATCCTTACAGTAGATATGCAGCTTCGCAAGATGACCGTATGATTGCTGAGCAAATTCAATTAATGCTTACGCATACTTTAGACTTCACTAAAAATATGCGTTTAACGACTAATGGTTATTACAATAAATTTTCACGTAACTGGTATAAACTGGACGATGTTATATTTAATGGTGACAAACAAGGTATTGCCACTGTATTAGTAGACCCAACAACATATGCAGACCACATGAATATTATTCGTGGTGATTTAGATTCATCAGCTGATGCTTTATTAGTTAAAGCAAATAATCGTGTGTATTATTCAAAAGGTGTACAAACAAAATTTGACTACCACTGGTATGGTGAAAACACGTTTCATGATGTAGAAATTGGTTTACGTTACCATTATGATGAGGAAGACCGATTTCAGTGGGAAGATGGTTACAGCATCATTAACCAAAATATGTCTAAAACATCTGATGGTGTACGTGGAGCGCAAGGTAACAGAATTAGCAGTGCAAAGGCTTTTGCTGCTTATGCGATGTATAAGTTAAAATATGATAAGCTTACTATAACACCTGGAATCAGATATGAAAACATCATTTTACAACGTGATGACTATGGTAGTAATGATCCTAATAGATCAGGCAGTAACCTTGCGTTTAGAGAAAACAGAGTAGATGTTTTTATTCCTGGCGTTGGTGTTAACTATGCTTTTTCAAATGCTGTTTCTGTGTTTGGTGGTGTACATAAAGGATTCTCACCTCCTGGAAGTTCCGATGGTGAAGAAGCTGAAGAAAGTATAAATTACGAATTAGGATCGCGTTTTGCTTTTGGTCAATTACGAGGTGAAGTTGTTGGTTTCTATAATGACTATAGCAACTTATTGGGTAGTGATTTAGCTGCTACTGGAGGAACAGGTTCTTTAGATCAGTTTAATGCTGGTGAAGTTGCCGTAAGTGGTCTAGAAGTTTTATTAAACTACGAGTTATTGCCTAACAATAAATCGTTTAAACTACCTGTAACCTTTGCTTATACATTTACAAACACTGAGTTTTTAAATAGCTTTGGTAGTAGTAACGATTTATGGGGAGAAGTTACTGAAGGTGATGAATTACCATACATTCCAACACATCAATTTAATGTTGGCTTATCGTTAGAACACACTAAATATGAGCTTAACATCAACGGAAGATTTAATGGTGAATTTAGAACTATGGCTGGTACAGGATCTATTCCAGATACTGAGCGTGTAGATTCTAACTTTATCATTGATATGTCTGCTAAATATCACTTTACAAAGAACCTTAGTTTAACAGGAAACATTATAAACCTACTAGACGAAACCTACGCTGTTTCTAGAGTTCCTGCAGGTCTACGTCCTGGTCATCCATTTGGTGGTAATCTAGGATTTGAATTTAGATTTTAAATATTCAGTTTTAAAATTAGTTGATTGGTAAAAGCGTTATCCATTTTTTGGATAGCGCTTTTTTTTTAGATAGAACTTTAGTAACAATCCATTAAGATTTGCTCATTATTCTCAAACGTGCTTAGTGGCTCGTTTAAGATTGTGGTGGTTATGGTATTTAAAACTTCTAACACACGATTTTGCATAGCAATAGAGCCACAAATCATTATGACACCATCGTTTTTAAGTGCAGAAGAGATAAGGGTTTCATTTGCTTTAATACTATCTTGAACGTAAACCTTAGTTTCCTGTTCTTGCGAATAGGCTACATTAAAATTATCTAAATAACCTTTTTGAGTTGCGTTTTCTATGTGAGAAGTATACAATTGAAGCGATGCTTTGGTTCGTCCTCCCCAAAACAGATGCGTTTTTATGTCTTTATTGGTTTCGTTGAGCATTCCGAGGAAAGGTGCAATTCCGGTACCATTGGCAATCATTACCACTTCTTTTGCGTAACTCGGAAAATGAAAATCTAAATTCCTGTTGACTTTACCTTTAATCGTATCACCAACTGTTAATTGACTTAATAATGTTGAACATTTACCAAATTCGTGTTTTTTTACACTCAATAAAATACTATCATCAACTTTGGCTATTGAATATTGACGTTCAATATTATCGTCTTCAGGATAGAATGACACAATACCTCCTGACTGAAACTTTAATTTTTTCTCAGGTCTTAATTTTATTAAAAAGGTATCATCTATGTTAAGACCAGAATTAGATATTACCTTAAAACTTTTCAGTTTTTTACGGTTAACCAATGGTTTGGTTAATACGACTTTTAAATCTTGGTTTGTAGCTTCATTCCACTGAATCACCCAATTTTTAAAAGCTTCGAAAGATTGATTATTTATTTTGAAAACAGGTAAATTCTGTTCAAAATTTGGATGATTATGTAACCATTCATTCACCTCAATCGCGTATTTGCAATAGTCAGGATACATTAACGACCCAAAACCAACTACCGAAAATTTTATACAATTGGATTGCTGAATTGTAGGCAACAATTTTTCAAAATTCTTGGCAGTGCGAGGCGCTTCACCTTCACCATAGGTGGATGTAAAAATAATGATGTGCTTTGCCTCTTTATAACTATCATATTGGTTTAACGTTGAAAAATAAACCGTGTTACCAGCGTCTAACAAAGCATTGTAAAACTGATGCGCAAACTTGTTGGTGTGCCCTGTTTCTGACCCAATAAGAATGATGTATTCTGCAGTATCTTTTGTGAATTTATTTTTCACTTTAGACCCTTTAGCCAAACGCCTAAAACTCATTGCAAAACCTGAATACATAAAGAACAGAATCGCAAAACAAGCCAATAATAATACTACTGCCCAAACGATGGTGCCTTGTCCTGTATGCAAAATTAAACTCCAATAAGATAGCTGACTTACTAGTGGTTTCTTAGCTTCGCTGAGAACATTTCCAGTGTATTGATTAATATAAAACTCTCCAGATGTTGTTTGCAAAATAAAGTAATCTTCTTCATCCTCGGAAAACGGAAAGTCGAGTGTCACAAGCTCATCTAAATGTGTGTCATTAAATATTTTGAATTTAGATAATTCTAGCTTTTCCTTTGATTGTTGTTTTGCAATTTCAACATGCTGCATCTGATTGGCAGGCAACATATCGAACTTTTCTAAGGATAAATAAACACCTGTGAGTGTAATGATAACTATAGGAATTAAGAACCAACGTCCTAAAACCACGTGGTAATATTGCTCGAAATTTTCTTTTACAACTTTACTAAAAAACTTCCTTAAATCGCCTTGGCGTTTTATAATGAGTTGAATTCCTGTTACAGCAATAAGGAAAAATAAAAATGAAAATAAGCCAACTAAAAACCGTCCTGTAGATTTTAAAAATAAGGAACGATGCAGGTTTGTTGCAAACTCAAAGATTGGTGCTTTTTTCTGTAATTCTCCGAGTTTTTTTCCTGTATTTGGGTCTAAGTAAAAGGTTTCGCTATCACCATCGAACGTAAAAACAGAAGCTTTTACAAAGTTATTATTATCTACTTGAATGCTAACAATTTCATCATATTCATCTTGCAAAACCATAATAACCTTAGACAACTTTATGTCGTCTGCATTGGTTATAGCATAAGGCTTTAGCTGATTTGAAATGGGTTCAAACGCTAAAACAATACCTGTAACGGTTGCCAATAGTATAAAAATGGCAGAAGATATAGCCAACAAAAAGTGACTATATCCCCATATTGAAATTGTCATAAATACTTTTTATTACATAAGCCCGAAATAAATTCATATCAATGAGATTTAAATTCATTGAACCTTCCGGTTTCTCGACTACGCTCGAAATGACAGCAGAACTTATTCCTAAAATTAAGTTCTGGATACTTCCCGACTAAAAACGTCGGGACACTCGAACTGACGTAATCAATTTAAATATTATTGAGGCATTAGTCTTACATAACGAATAAAACCTTTGCCGTCATATTTACCTTTTACGTTGGCAGAAGTTAACTCCACCTCAACGTCTGAGGTGTAATATTCCTGGTCTTCTACTGCAGTTTCAAATCGTAATTTGTAACCTTTGTCTAGTTTATTGTCTGCGATTTCTATTACACTAATTGAGCGTTCTCCTCCACTAATAGTTGCTCCTGTTATGGCATCGATATCGTTACGTTTTTTTCCGTAAAAATCCCACCATTCTTCAACAGTGTTGTACCATTCGTCATCCTCGCCTTTAACGTGCAAAGTTTCCTCATATTCACCTTCAGGATTAATTAATGAGATAACAATGTATGCACCTTCCCCTGTATAATTGGTCATCTGAATCATACACTTATATTTGGTAGATTCTACAATTGAGGTAAAGGACATTAAACCAATAATGGTGATAAATAGGACTGCTAATATTTTAAAATTTTTCATTCTGTTTTTGTTTAATGGATGTAAAAACACCCCTAAAGTCCCCTCAAGGGGACAATCTTTAGAACTAAAAGTATTTAGTTCAAGAAATTAATATCTATGTTATTCTTTTTTAATAATTCGTTTTCTGAAGCTAAATCGTAAACTGATTCGTCAAAGTCTGTTGTTGCTTTAATATCTGCGCCTTGTGCGATTAAAAATTTCAAAATTTTATCATCTTTAGCTTTCATAGCTGCAATATGTAAGGCGGTATTTCCTTCGTTGTTTTTAGCGTTGATATCGATATCCTCCTTAGCTGCCAATTCTATTAATCTTAAACTCTGCTTTTCTGTAGCCAGATGAAAGAGAGTATTTCCATTTTTTTGAGGTGCTGAAAAATCAACATCATTTTTAGTTAAAAGATTCAATTTTTCAATAAACTTTGCTTCATTTCTGGTTGAATAACCTTCTAACAGATAATAAACAATGTTGTTACCTTTTTGATCCTTAAACTTAAGATCTGCTCCTTTTTCCATTAAGAAAGACACAACTTCTTTAGAGTTATTCTTCACTGCTAATGCTAATGCTGTTTCGCCTTTTTTATTAGACTTATTTATGTCTTTAACCGCAGAGGCAAACAACTTTACAACTTCAAGATTATTACGAGAAGCCGCATTTATAAAGGCTGTATTACCGGCTGCATCTTCTGTATTTGCATCAAGACTGTTTTCTAATAAGAAATTAAAAACTTCTTTATCATCATTTCTAGATGCTACAATATGTAGTGGTGTTACACCATCTTTGTCAGCAACATTTGGGTTTAACCCTAGCGCTTTTAAAAATTTATAAGCTTCTACATTGTTGACGTGTCCTCGAGCTCCATATGCAGTAAATATGAAAGCTTTGTCATTGCCCTTAAGTCCCATTCCTTCAAGTTCTTTTAATAACTTGAAGTTCCCTGTTCTAGCTACATAGTTAAATATGCCATTACCATTAGCGTCTGTACTTTTAAGACTTAATCCTTTAGACTTAAAATAATTTATCAATTTAAAATCTTCGTCTTTAGGTGCTGCTAACAATAGCGCATTTGCACCATCTGGATTGGTTTTTGAAACCAGAGTTTTATCTGCTTCAATTAATAAATCGTAGACTTTGGTGTTTTGTTGACCTGCACCAGCAGCAAACGTAATTATGGTATTTCCTTTATCGTCGGTTAAATCAGTTTTAGCTCCATTTGCCAAAAGATATTTTATTATTTCTGTATTGCCTTTGTATGCTGCCCAGAAAATATAAGTTCTACCATCGTGAGTTAATTTATTAACATCATTTCCTTTTTGTGACATTAAATAAACGATACTCTCGGTTGGGGCTTGTTGAAGAATAGCATACACTACTCCATCAAAATTATTGCTATTGGCTTCAGACGGATTATTGCCTTCTTTTATCTTTGCCTTGATTGTTTCCACATTGGGTTTTGTATCCCAAAAATCGCGTTTTAAGAATATGTTATTTTGTGCTGTTAACTGAAGTGTTAAGAGCAAAACAGTAATTGAAGTTAAAAGTTTTTTCATTTTATTTTTTTTACAAATGATTCAATCGTAGTATCAATATCTTTCTCTGCAGTCATTTCTTCATCAAATAAATGCTTGTAAAGAACTTTGTTATCTACTTTTTCTTCTAAAACTAAATCTTTATCCCTTCCGTAAACCTCATCCCATTTAGCTCTTACAGTTGCCCATTTATCAAAATTAGCTTTCCACCAATCTTGTGCTGCTTGGCAACGGCTATCATCTACTTTTACATAAGTATTATAACCTTTTTCGTTTGCTAATACTACATCTTCCTTCCCCTTTTCTCTGATAACTTTAGCGTTATCTTGGTCATGTAACCATCCGTAATCTGTAATTTCGTGTCTATTACCTCTTAAGGTAACATTATAATCGCTACGCTTGGTATATTCTCTTCTTGGTAAAGGTGCTGTTGTTGTGTTTTCCCAATAGCTTTTACCATCGACGTGTACCCAAGTAGCAGAACCTTCGTAACGTGGACTATCGTCTACCTGATATACTTTTTGAGTCCACTGACCTTCTACATCTTTGTCTGTTTTTTCTTCGAATAACCATTCGTTATCTCCGTTGTACATGTAGAAATCCTTGTTTTCGAATAACCAGTCTTGTCTCCAGTGCTTAACAATATGTGGTTGGTCCAGTCTTCCTACTTGTAATAAATGCTGAATAGAAATCTTATCATCCTCATCTACGACTAATTGTGCCCATTCTAAACCTTTATCAACTTTAGTTTTGGAAGGTTTGTACAATGAATCTTCACTAAAAGAGAATGTTTCGGTAAAATTAAAAGTGACTTCGTAACAACCACACATTTCCTTGATGGCGGCTTGGTCTTTTTGTTTTTTGTCTTGAGCATCAACAGTTAAGTTAGTGACTAAAAATGCTAATGAAAAAGCTAAAATTTGTTTCATGATTATGGGTTAAAATTATTTTTAATTTTTTTATTCTTATTTAGATTGAATTAAAATAAGATTTTATATTTGCAACAAAAATAATCAAGAATGAGTCTAAATAAAAATAAAATTTATATTTATTTTTTAATTTTTTCAACCTACTTATCCTATTCACAAGAAGATGAAGTAATTAAAGTAGATTCAACAAAAACTGAAGCTTTAGAAGAAGTTATTGTTACCGCAACAAGATCCGTTAGACAGCTTTCTTCCCTCCCTTTACCTGCTCAAATCATTTCAAAAAAAGACATTAAGAGAAGTAACTCCATAAGACTTAACGATATTCTAAATGAACAAACAGGATTAGTAACTATTCCAGATTTTGGTGGTGGTGAAGGCATACAATTACAAGGTTTAGACTCACAATACACGCTAATACTAGTTGATGGTGTACCTCTTGTAGGTCGTTCTGCTGGTACCTTAGACATAAGTAGAATAACGGTTGGAAACATAAAACAGATAGAAGTTGTAAAAGGCGCTTCTTCTAGCTTATATGGAAATGACGCCTTAGGTGGGGTTATTAATATTATTACCGAACAGCCCAAATATGGGTTAAAAGGCAAAATTAATTACAGAGCTGGTGCCTTTAACACCAATGATATTGGTGCCACAATTGGTTATAAAAAAGAAAAAATAGGTGCAAGTCTCTTTATTAATAGCTATAGTAGTGACGGTTATGACTTAAATGAAAATGACGATTTAAACACAGTTGAGCCTTTTAGCAACTATACTTTAAATTCTAAGCTAACTTACGATTTTACAGATAATACTGACTTATTTGTTTCAGGACGTTTTTATACCCAAAATCAAGATTATATAGCGTCTTCAACTCTAAGAGGGGAAAGTTCTATCAACGAATGGAACTTGCATACAAAACTAAGTCACAAATACAGTGAAAAATGGAGTAGTTATTTTGAATTTTACACAACACGATACAAGGCAGATGAGTATTTAAATAATGAAGATGGAAGCCGATATAGTGACGGTTTCTACAATCAATTATTGGTAAGACCAGAAATAAGAGCTACTTACTCACCAAAAGATGAAAGTACATTTATAGGAGGTATTGGTTTTAATCACGAAACTTTAGATAGAACGGATTTCACAGCAAATCCAATCTTTAATTCCCCTTATGCTTATTTGCAATATGATGGCAACTTTACAGAACGTTTAAATGTAATTGTTGGCGCACGATTTGACAGTCATAACAAATACAAATCCCAATTCAGTCCTAAAGCTGCAGCTCGTTATAAAATCAATGAGAAAATTGCCGTAAAAGGTTCTATAGGCTATGGTTATAAAGCGCCAGATTTTCGACAACTATATTTTGATTTTACTAATGCTACCGTAGGTTATACTGTTTTGGGATATAATGCTGTTTTAACAGTAATTCCAGAATTACAAGAGCAAGGAGAGATTTCAAATATTGTAGTACCGCTTTCTGAATTTGAAGAGGATCTAAGTCCGGAGAATTCTATAAGTATCAATTTAGGAATGGATTTTAAATTGTCTTCTCAGTTCAACTTTAACATTAATGCTTTCAGAAATACTATTGATGATTTAATTGACACCAGAGTCATTGCCAACAAAACCAACGGACAAAATGTATTTAGTTACTACAACATTAACGAAGTCTATACACAAGGTCTGGAATTTAATTCCACCTGGAAACCGAACCATAAACTAAAAATATCTGGTGGTTATCAACTACTATTTGCAAAGGACAAAGAAGCAGAAAGAGCCTTTGAAAACGGTGAAGTATATGCAAGAGAAACCCCAAGTTCTCCGTCGTTTCAGCTAAAAAAAGAAGATTACTTCGGGCTTTATAACCGCTCTAGACATATGGCTAACTTAAAAGTGTTTTATGCTTTCACAAAGCTAAAGTTAGATACTAATGTTAGAGGAACTTACCGAAGTAAATATGGTTTGTTTGACACCAATGGAAATAATTACTTAGATAACTATGATGACTTTGTAGATAGTTATACAGTTATAGATTTTGCCATAAACAAAAGATTCTTTAATGACTATACACTTGGGTTTGGCGTAGATAACCTTTTCAATTTTACAGATACACAAAACATCAGCAATATTGCTGGTCGCATTATATACGGAAAACTAAATATTCAATTTTAATTCTTAATAACAAATAAATAATAAAAACATGAGAACACTTAAATCAATTCAACTTTTAGCATTATTAGCACTATGTATTGGATTTACATCTTGCAGTAGTGATGACGATAATGTCTCTAGCAACTTGTTAGACATCGAAACAGAAACTGTTACTAATTTATACGCACCGCAAGAAGGTGGACAAGGACAACCAGTATCTGGTGACTTTGCAAAGTTTGATTTTGAAACAGGATTAGTAACAACAAGCGAAACTGAATGGGATATTGCTTTTAGAGGAACTTCAATCATTGTTAATGGTGGTGTATCTGCTGGTACAACTGACGAACCTGAAAGAACTGGAATAGCTGCAGTTTATGAAGTTTCTGGTACTATGGCTTCGGTAGCAGATGTTGATACAACTTTATTCACTCAAGATTCAGCTGAAGGCTACGCTATTACAACTGGTAGTGGAAATGGATGGTATACGTATGCTGGTCCTCCGACACATTTAATTACACCAATCGCAGGTAAGATTTTTGTATTTAAAACAAACGAAGGAAAGTATGCAAAAGTAGAATTTCTAAGCTACTACGAAGATGCACCTGAAAACCCAGATGCTTTTGCTGATGCTACACCTTATTACACATTTAACTATGTATTTCAACCTAACGAAGGTGTAACAACCTTCTAGTAAATCTATAACCCTAATTAATAAGTTAAAAAGTCTTTTCACAGAAATTGTGAAAGGGCTTTTTTATAAGATAATTAACCTATAAAAGCCCCATCATAATTACTTCATTCAAAATTAAAAGTTTAATTAAACAAAAAAACAGGCTTCTATGTGTTACAGAAGCCTGTTTTTATCTTATTTACTTATTTCTAATTTTCTGCCTGCTCCACAGTAAAATTAAAACGAGCAGCGATATCGAAAGCAATTTGATTTAGCGTTTCTTCAGAAACATCCCAAAAGCCATTGCCCTCCATAAGCTGTGCCATGTACGCATCTACTTCAGATTTTGTAAAATAAGGTGCACTTGAGTTTTGTTTACGGGTAAACTGTAAACTACATATAAATCCATAGCCTTCGGACAGATCGTGAAATGCATTACCCTTATCTGTAACGAGGTTGTTTTTTCCTTGTCTTAAATAATAAACCGCCCTTATGGCTATAATCTCAGAGATTTTTTCTCTAATAATTTGAATTTGTTGATCTCTTACTTCATAATCCTTAGCAACAATTGCTGCCCTACCTAACTTAAACGCATCGTAGATATCATCTGCGATACCTTCAAAATCATCATCATTCTCTACTCTAGAGATATACTTGTTGATAAATAAATCCGTGTGCAATTGAGGATTAAGTGCATTATCTTTTCCGTAAGCAAAGCCGAAAGCTTCATCCCAAATATGCTCCATTGCTGTATAGTTTTTTCCATTAACCAATACAGTATTATCATTATCAATTCTATTGGTACCAGCATCCAGTATAGCAGTACTTAGGTGGTTATTAAGAATTTGATCTACTAAGAAGCCACCCAACAAAGCTTTATTTATAGCTTGATGCACCTGCAGACCTTTACCATCAACACGTCTTTCTGTTAATCCGTCTGCTTCAAATAAAACACCTGAAACACCAACTGATGCTGAGGAATTCCAGTTGGGAAAAACTTCATCCACCTGTGCCGTAATCCATGCATCAAAATCAGACCTAATTGATGCTGATATAGTCGTATTACTAGAAAAGAAGTCATAAGAATCTGCAATGTGATTTCTCAATGCTATATTAGATTGATTTAATGTCGTGGTAGAAAAATGGTTACCAGTATTGGTAAACATACCATCTAATTCCACCTCGGTTTTTCCGTTGTCTACAAGTGCGGAAATGAACTCTTCAGCCATTAAAATTGCAGTGGTTTGATCACTGTAGTTTACACTAGAGTTACCGTTTCTAGTAAATTGATAAGATGAAGGAACTGTGAACTGATTGTCGTCTGAGTTGCCGTCGTCACTGCTTGAACATGATGCAAACAGCAGAGCTATTAACACCAATTTTGGAGCTAATTGTTTCATTTTTATAGGGATTAAAATGTTATTAAAGGGAGTATTTCAGAAATATAAGTTAGGTTATAGATTTGGAAATACCATGTCTAATATACGATAATAAAACTATATAATTAACGAATTTGGGCAAATTATTAACTCAATAAAATTAGTCAACATCTAACGACACATAAGTAATTGACTATCTTGAACTTAAATAGTTGAGCTTTAAAAGTTTATTAATGATGGCAAAAGCTGATTATTTGAGAGTCACCTATCAAATAATTTTACTAAACCTTGATTTAATTATGTTTTTTGTTCGCCAAACAAACTTATATATCATTGGAAAAGGATCATTTAACGCAAATTTCAGTGAGGTATTGAGCGCTAAAATTTTAGGATCAAGAATATTTTTACTTATCTTTTTTATCAATCCCTTATAATTTACATAATCTATAAAACTGTAATCTGGTTTTTCAAAGGATTTGCCCATACTGGCCAATACATATAAATAGGGAAAATTAACACCAGCAATCAACGAAGCCTCTACAGAAACCCAAAACCTTGTATTAATTTCTATAGCTTTAAATTGGTCGGTAAACCTGTCGTATCGCATGTCTATATGCGCCACTCCATTCCAGTTAAGTGATTTCATCAGTTTCTCAACTACTTTATAGAGTTTGTCATCATATAAAAACTCTAAACCAAACTGAGGTGAAAATTGATGAGTACCCATCATATTTCCTTTTTGGATGGTATATGCTAAAATTTTACCATCCTTACATAAAACGCTGCAATCTATGTCGTAACCTTCAACATATTCCTGTATGAGAGTTTCGTAGTTACATCCTGTTTTTTTAAAGTGCCTTTGTAGATCCTCTATGGAATTAAACTTATAAATACCCTGACCACCACCAAAACCTTCTACTGGTTTAATTATTATCGGAAAATTGAGATTGTCAATTTTTTCCAACCCCTTAATGGAGGATACCACTTCACTTTTTGAAAACGGCAAATTGTTAAACTCTAAGTGTTTCGCCAATTGGTTTTTATTAAAAGCAATACAATAATCTTTTAATGAAGGTAAAAGCCCTAGTGCTCCTTGATTTACAAGCTTCTTTTTATTTTTTATAAGCTTTTTAATCCCTGTTTCAAAAATTGGCATAATCACATCAATACTATGTTTCATTACTTCAGAATTGATAGCTTCAATCCAATCTAATTCTGAATCAGTATTGGTACAAAATGAAAATCCTTTGATATGCCGAGAATATCGCATCGGATTATGCTTCTTCTGGGATATCACGTAAATATCAACATCGTCTGCTTGTGATAAACAATTAACCACGTAAAGCAAAAGATGACTTTCGCCATCTGGAATTAAAACCTTTATTTTATTGCCCTCTGAACTACTGTGCATCAATGACCAATTTTTTCGATTTTTTGCGATGAAACTCTATTGGCATAAAGAAAATAATACACAACCACATTAGAGAAATTTGTATGGAATGCATCAAGGTACCGTTAAATAAAAATCTTATGAGTTGATCCAAAAAGAATAGTAAAACATAAAAATTTGGTGTAAATTTTAAAAGAAAAGCCAATGCCTCTTTGTTAAAGAGTATTCTGTCACCCGATTTTAATTTTAGCCAATAATTACTGCTAGTTGATTGGTCTTGCCCAAATTCTATTTTACTGTTTAGAAAAAACAATCTAACAATGGGTCTAAAGAATGGTTGTGCGGATTTATTGATACAAACTTCAGATTTGTGAGCTGGCCAAATTAAAAATATCAATAATATAATAACTATATCTTCAAAAAAGTGTCCAAACCTGAATAGGGTCATTGAATACAATAAGGAGTGGAACAATATTATTGCCCAAACAGCCAATAAGTGTTTTTTTCTTATTAGCAACAGAATTGCAATAGTAAATTCAATGAACATAGAAGTCCATGATAAAATTTTGGCAAACCACATTTCTGGCAGTAAACCTGAAACTGATAAGTAAAATTGGTTTTCTTGAGAATTTACAAGCCAATTGTGCATAAACTGACCACTCCACCAGTCAGGTTCAAACACCTTATTGGTAGCAGCACCAAAATAAACTAAGCTTAATTGCATATATAACAACCAAGGTAGGTTTTTCTTATTAGAAAGACCTGCCAACAAAAAAGCACATCCGCATATAAAAAGATGGTTTCTAAACATTGGTTTGGATGCTAACAACATTACGATTAATGAGCTACCGAGAACAATAGCCATCGTTCTAGGATTAACATTAAAAAGTAATAATAAGCCAGAAGCTAAGAATAGACCCTTAATAGCAGTCTTAAAAATATTTGGATAAGTAATTACTACATCGATGGGTTTTATAAAAGGTATAAACGGATCGCTTATATAGCCCAAAAACCCATTGACTAAAAGCAACAGAAATAGCAGCTTGCACATCAATAAAATATTGGGCTGCATTTTCTCCACCTCAAAATTTAAAGGAAAATATCTATTATATGCAATATGCTTAATTATTCTAGAAACCATATCCGTTCTTCATTACCATTAGTAGAATATTTAACCGTCACCTTCGCATTGTCATTTTTACCATACGTTGATTCGTATTGCCTAATAATATTAAAAACATTGTTTATACTTCGCGGTTCCCAACCCAATGATTTATAGCGATATCTTTTTTCAATTTCCTTTTTTGATAATGACTTACCATTAACTTCTACATCAACATCTAAAAACGTGTGCTCATCAAACGGTGCCCAACAAAAAAATCGTTCAGGGACAAACTTTGCATAAACGATCAATATAAATTGAGCAGCAATAAAGAGCAATCCTATTTTTTTTCTCAGGCTCATAGACGAAAATTAAGTTCTAATCTAGCACTTACTAATATCAATCTTAGCATAAACCTTTGAAATAGAAAAACTTAATCGTTTAATGTATTCAATTGCTTGTTAAAACAACTAAAGATGTAATTGAAGAAAGAAGAATTTAATTATACTTACTAAATATCTTAGTAGCCTCATTGTAAGCACTCTCAAAGCTCATAGCATTAAGATCATGGGCTTTTTTTTGTGTAAAATAAGACAACATTTTCTCAGTTGGCATATTACCCGTAAGGTCATCTTTGGCCATAGGGCAGCCACCAAATCCCTGTATGGCACCATCAAATCGTCGACAACCTGCTTTATAGGCAGCATCTATTTTTTCAAACCAAGTTGTTGGTGTTGTATGCAGGTGTGCACCGAACTCAATATCGGGATATTCGGGAATTAAATTGGAAAACAGATAGTCAATATTGTCAGGGTCAGAACTACCGATAGTATCACTCAAAGACAAAATCCTTACTCCCATTTTTGCCAAACGCGCTGTCCACTCTCCCACGATATCTACATTCCAAGGGTCACCGTAAGGATTACCAAATCCCATTGAGATATAAACCACAACTTCTTTTCCGCTTTTGTCTGCAATATTCAAAATTTCTTGAAGTGTTACCACAGATTGCGCTATGGTCTTATGGGTATTACGCATCTGAAAGTTTTCTGAAATTGAAAACGGAAATCCTAAATAATTTATTTCAGAATGTACCGAAGCGTCATTAGCTCCTCTAGTATTAGCAATTATGGCCAATAATTTGCTTTGGGTTTTACTTAAATCCAAATGTGACAAAACCTCGGCAGTATCCACCATTTGAGGAATGGCTTTTGGAGATACAAAACTGCCAAAATCAATAGTGTCAAAACCAACTCTTAACAGCGATTGTATGTATTGTACTTTTTTTTCAGTAGGAATAAAGTCCTTAATGCCTTGCATGGCATCGCGTGGACATTCAATAAGTTTTACCGCTTTATTCATTAGGTCAAATATAAGGGAATATTACGTTTTTTTATCCTACAGTAAAATGAAAACTGCTATCCCAACAAAGACTACTATCTGCAACCATTTTAAAACTCGTCCAGAGTTTCTATGTTTCGTAATGTAACGTTTTATCTGTCCTGCAAGTAAAGCTATAGAAGAAAAAATAATAAAAGACACCAACATAAATATACTGCCTAAAATATAAAACTGCATTAAGGTACTCATAGTTTCAGAAAAGAGAAATCCAGGGAAAAAGGCTAGAAAGAATATTGTAACTTTTGGATTGAGCACATTCATAAAAAAACCTTGAACAAATAACCCTTTTAGGCTCTTTTTTGGTGTAACTTCAGTATTGAGGTTCAATTGCGCATCAGACTTATATACCTTGTATGCTAAGTACAACAAGTATAATGCCCCTAAAATCTTTATTGCTAAAAACACATTTTCATTTGCTTTTATAATTGCTGACACACCAAAAGCTAAAAGCGTAGTGTGTACAATACAGCCTGTAATCAACCCACATACTGTAGCAATTCCATAGGATTTACCATTGGTGATACTTTGTACCAAAACATAAATATTGTCTGGCCCTGGAGAAATTGCCAGTACTGAAGTTGCCAATGCAAACGAAAAAAGTATGTCGTAGTTCACATTATAAAATTTGCACTAAAATAAGTTAAAATAGATACATGCCGTAAGGGTTAATGGTTAATATCGACTAATTCTAAAGACTTAAATAAAAGCACTATGAAAAAAACTACTTTAGGCATACTCTTGCTGTGTTTAGCTCTATTATCCAATATTGCCTTATCGCAATCCACAGCAACTTACGATATTACATTTCAGAGTACTTGGAATTCTACCGACCATGGTACCCTACCAAGCAATGCACATTGGTCTGATTTGGTTGGCGCCAACCATAACAATAATGTCACATTTTTAGAAATGGGAGAAACTGCTACCCAAGGTATAGAGAATGTTGCTGAATTAGGTTCCAACAGTGTCTTCAATTCTGAAGTGCAATCCGCTGTAAATGCCAACAATGCAGAACAGTGGTTACAAGCATCCTTTTCGCCATACAACGCAATAAGCTCTGCAACATTAAGTGATGTTGTGGTGTCAGAAGATTTTCCATTACTTACATTGGCCTCTATGATTGCACCAAGTCCAGACTGGATGATTGCAGTAAACGGTTTAAACCTATGGGATGATTCTAATAGCAAATGGAAAGAGTCATTTACAATAGATTTATTTCCTTATGAAGCAGGTACTGAGGAAGGCTACGGATATTCTGGCAATAATGCAGCTACCAATCCACAAAGTGTTATAACCAATGTAGCCGGTACGCCAAGTTACCCTTTTGGCACTGAAAAAGTAGGAACTTTAATAATCACTTTTAAAAGTACAACTTTAAGCACTACGGATACTAATAATCTCGAAAATGTAAGAATGTACCCTAACCCAAACAATACAGGTACCTTGACTATCTCAAACGTCAATGTATTAAATGAAATCTCGATTTATGATGTTTTGGGGAAACGGGTAAAGCAAATTGAGATTACCACTACTGTTCAAAACAAGAAAATTATAGATATTTCAAACTTAAACAAAGGAGTTTATATTGTTAGGTTTAGTGGTAATGCTGGTACTTCTGAAAGCAGGAAACTGATTCTTAATTAAGAATTTAACTCCCACATTCAACGATTAAAATGGTGAAAATAACCTGAAATTTATATTTTAGTGCGCTTTTACTATAAACCTAATTGAACGACATGTTAAAATTTACTCATCTATTGTTTGCATTTCCATTTGTATTTTGCCTAAACTCTGTCCTCTATGGGCAATCGGAAGAATGCGGTTTCCAATATTCTCAAGAAGCTGAAAATTATTTTAACTCAATTAAGGAGGACATTAAGGTATTAGAAGCCAATTTTATACAAGAACGTCTCAATTCGAGATCTTCTACGGTGATGACATCCGTTCCCGTAAAGGCCCATATCATTAGAACAACTGCAGGTACTGGAGGATTGACTCCAATAGAGTTATATGACGCCATTAATATAATGAACTCTTATTATGCAAATGCTGGTTTGGAATTTTTTCTATGTGAAGGTATTAACTATATAAATAATGATGATTTTTATGATTATGAAACCAACCAAGAGAGCACTTTAACAAGCGGCAACAACGTAAATGGAGTCATTAATATCTATTTCACAAACTCAATTTTCAGTAACAACTCTGGCGGTAGTTTATGTGGTTATGCTTATTTTCCAGGTGGGCCAGAAACCATTCTTATGGCTAATAGCTGTGCAACCAACGGTAGTACATTATCGCATGAAATGGGTCATTTTTTCGCATTATCCCATACCCATGGCAATAGTAATGTCTATAATTCCACCGAAGAATTAGTTGATGGTTCTAATTGCGAAACTACTGGTGATTATATTTGTGATACACCAGCGGACCCAAAACTTGGCAATAACAATGTAAATGTAGCCTGCGAGTTTTTCGATTTTGCCCTAGATGCCAACGGCGAATACTACCAAGCAGACCCGTTAAACATCATGTCATACTCACGTAAGTTTTGTAGAACCCAATTCTCTCTACAACAATATGCCAGAATTAATGCTGTTTATCAAATCTCAAGGAGTAATTTGGCTTGCCCTAGTTTTAGTACTGATTTTGTTGCTGACGAAACTGAAAGCTGTTTAGATAACTTAACGGTAAACTTTACAGACAACAGCATTGGTGCTACATCTTGGTCTTGGGACGTAGATGGTGACAATGTTATAGATTACACAACTCAAAATGCAACACATACCTATACCAATGTTGGCGATTACGACGTAGCACTCACAGTCTCAAATGGTTCAGAAACCATTAATAAAGTAAAACCGCAGTACATAGCAGTAGGTGCAGACGAAATCAGCACCTCTACCATTACCATGAATTTAAATTTGGACGATTGGCCAGCCGAAACCTCATGGCAATTTTTAGACGGTAGTGATAATGTGTTATATTCAGGTGGACCTTATGTAGAAGGTGTCGATGATTTTACAATCATTTCTGAAGTTTTTGCCATAAATAATGACGAATGCTACAGTTTTGTGATTAGTGATAGTTATGGTGATGGTATTTGCTGTTTTTCTGGTAATGGCTATTATGAGTTATTGGACGAAAATAGCCAGGTATTGGCTACTGGCGGAGACTTTAACTTCGGTACAACGGACAACTTCTTTAACGGAACGCTTAGTGTTGATAAATTTAAAGCAGAAGATATTTCTGTTTTTCCAAACCCAACTGCTAGCACAATAACTATAAAATCTAGTTCTTTACCAGATTCTTATAGTATATACAACACACTAGGACAAATCGTCAAAAAGTCAACAATAGAATCAAATAGAGATCTTAATATAAATGTTGAAAACCTTAATAATGGGTTGTACTTTATTAAATTAACTAAGGAGAATGCCATTAAAACATTATCCTTTGTAAAGAACTAAACTAAATTCAATATTTATTTAAGAAAAAAGGTGCAGTATTTATTTACTGTGCCTTTTCTAATATAGCTTTGTTTATATCCTTAATAAGTCGAGGACCTTCATAAATAAATCCCGTATATAGCTGTACTAAGTCAGCACCTGCATCTAATTTTTCCAAAGCATCTTCGGCTGAATGTATACCACCTACCCCAATTATTGGAAATGCCTTATTGCTCTTTTCTGCTAAAAACCTAATCACTTCTGTAGAGCGATTGGTCAACGGTTTACCACTCAATCCGCCAACTTCATTTTTATTTCTACTCTTTAGACCCTCTCTAGAAATTGTGGTATTTGTAGAAATGACGCCATCAATTTTTGTGGTCTTAACAATATCAATGATATCCAAGAGCTGTTCATCCGTTAAATCTGGTGCAATCTTTAAAAGAATCGGTTTAGATTGAGGTTTTTTAAAATTCAAAACTTGCAAAGATTTTAATAACTGTGTCAACGGTTCTTTATCTTGTAGTTCTCTTAAATTGGGTGTGTTTGGAGAACTAACGTTAACTACAAAATAGTCCACATAATCGAATAAAGCGTTGAAACAAATCTCATAATCGTTAACCGCATTGTTGTTTGGTGTTATTTTATTTTTGCCAATATTACCACCAATTAGAACACCCTTGTTCTTTTTAAGGCGCTCAACCGCTTCGACTACTCCTCCATTGTTAAAACCCATTCTATTGATTATAGCAGAGTCTTCTTTTAATCTAAACAATCGCTTTTTTGGATTACCGCTTTGCGGTTTTGGAGTCAAAGTTCCTATTTCAATAAAACCAAAACCAAAATTAGCGAGTTCGTTATAAAGTTTAGCATCCTTATCGAATCCTGCAGCCAAGCCAACTGGGTTCTTAAATTTTAATCCAAATAATTCACGTTCCAAATTTTCATTCTCAATGAGGTAAATCTTCTTAAAAAGCCCTTTTACACCTGGGATTTTCGATAAATTTCTAATTAAGGAAAATGTAAAATGATGAACTTTTTCAGGATCAAAACAAAAGAGGATCGGTCGGATAATGGTTTTATACATGAAAGAAAATTTGCTGTGCAAAAATAAGGCAATTCCTATCAAATTAAAAGAAACTAAATATGGACTTGTGCCTTAACCTACCGTTGATTATTTTTGAAAACAATCCTTTACTATGATAGATAAACAACACATTATAGATCGCTTTATCAGCTATGTTACCATAGATACTGAGTCTGACCCAAATTCTGACACAACACCGAGTACAGAGAAACAATGGGAGTTAGCGCATAAACTGACCAAAGAATTGATTGCTATTGGCATGAAAGATGTTTCTATAGACAACAACGCCTACATCATGGCAACACTGCCTAGTAATGTCGATTACGATGTACCAACCATTGGATTTGTATCACATTTTGACACCTCACCAGATTTTACAGGTAAAAATGTTAAGCCACGTGTTATAGAAAATTATGATGGAAAGGATATTGCGCTTAATGCGGAAGAAAATATTATTCTATCACCAAGTTATTTTGAAGATTTACTACTCTATGTTGGCCAAACACTTATTGTAACTGATGGTACAACGCTTTTGGGTGCTGATGACAAGGCAGGAATTGCTGAAATAGTTTCTGCAATGGAATACCTCATCAACAACCCTGACATTAAACACGGTGAAATAAAAGTTGGTTTTACACCAGATGAAGAAATTGGAAGAGGTGCCCACAAATTTGATGTAGAAAAGTTTGGTGCAGACTGGGCCTATACCATGGACGGAAGCCAAATTGGTGAACTGGAATACGAAAATTTTAATGCCGCAGAAGCAAAAATAAAAGTGAAGGGTAAAATTGTACATCCTGGCTATGCCAAAGGCAAAATGGTAAATTCCATGTACTATGCTACCGAGTTTATAAATACGCTACCAAGATTGGAAACACCTGAGCATACCGAAGGCTACGAAGGCTTTTTTCATCTTTATAGTATTGAAGGTAAAGTTGAAGAAACCAATCTGCGTTACATTATACGAGACCATGACAAAGACAAGTTTGAGGCTCGCAAAGCATTAATGGAAAAAATTGTTGTAGATCTTAACACTAAGTTTGAAGCTGAGATTTTTGATATAGAGATTAAAGATCAATACTACAACATGAAAGAAAAAGTTGAGCCTGTAAAACATATCGTAGACATCGCAGAAGAAGCCATGAAGTCATTAGGGATAACACCACTTATTAAACCTATACGTGGTGGAACTGATGGCTCGCAATTGTCCTATATGGGTTTGCCTTGTCCTAACATTTTTGCTGGCGGGCATAATTTTCATGGTCGTTACGAATATGTTCCAGTAGAAAGTATGCAAAAAGCCGTAGAAGTTATTTGTAAAATTGCAGAGTTAACAGCTTTGAAAAACGATGAACAATGAAAAAAGTCTATTCCGTAGAAGAATATTTAGAAAATAACCCACATTATGCTGAGGAGCTCAAAATTCTTCGAGACATTATCAATTCTACGGAATTGGAAGAGACTCTAAAATGGAGTATGCCAACCTATTGTCTTAACGGAAAAAATGTTTTGGGTCTGGGAGCATTTAAGAATCATTTTTGCCTATGGTTTCATCAAGGAGTGTTTTTAAAAGATGAGCATAATCTTTTAATCAATGCCCAAGAAGGAAAAACAAAAGCTTTAAGACAAATGCGTTTTGAAAGCAAAGCTGATATTAACAAAGCTGCCGTTTTGGCTTATGTAAAAGAAGCTATAGAAAATCAACACGCAGGAAAAGAAATAAAACCTAAAAAACCTTCAAAATCTGTTGTTATACCTAATGAATTAAAAACTGCTTTGGAATCTAACTCTGAAATGAATAGCGCCTTTAAAGCATTGACAACAGGAAAACAAAGAGAATACTGCGAGTATATTTCTGAAGCCAAAAGAGATGCTACAAAGCAAAAACGATTAGAAAAAATTACACCAATGATTACAAAAGGTGTTGGCCTGCATGACAAGTACAAAAACTGCTAACACTTCTACCACTTGATTTTATAGTGGTGAAAAGCTCAAAAAAACAACTAAATAAACAAGCCGTTCAAAATGTTTGAACGGCTTGTTCCTCAATTAATCAACTTAAACTAAAAACCTATCCTAATTCTAGGAGTTCTTAATCTAACTTTTGTTTGCCCATATCGCAGTTGTGTTTTACTGTAGTTCTGATGGTATCCATGATAATAATAGGATGCGTGGTAATAGTAATAATCACTATGGTGACAGTGATGGTCACAATGGCTGTAATGCTCCTCATAAGCATCTTGCTTTCCTTTTTTGTAAGCCTTATATGCTTTTTTATCTCTCTTTTTTAAATCCTTTTCATAATCTTTTTGTTCCTTCCAAAATTCTTTTTCGCCCTCTTCAGCTTCAGCTTTGTATTGCTGTTCAAATTTTGCGTCTTCTTCTCCTCTTTTAGTGTAATAGGATGTTTTGTCAACTTTAGTTTTAGCCTTAGCTTTTGTTGTCTCTTCGCTTTTTTCGTTGGTTTCTTGAGACAAGCTTATCAATGGCAAAAAGCATATAAATACAAGAGTTATTTTCTTTATCAATTTCATATTCCAATTTTTAGTTATTTATAGTTTTTGGGGTTATATACTTAAGACACTTCACAACCTTTTTACCCTATACCTTAAATTTTGGACATAAAAAACGCCGCTCATTGAGCGGCGTTTTCAATTTATTTAATAATCAGCTTACTTTACAGCAGCTGGTGCATTTAGTTTTTTACTCATTTCCATTGAGATTGCAGAACGATCGAACTTAATCTTACCTGCCATGGTTTCTATTACACAGCTATTGTCCTTATCGTTCAACTCTACAACCTTACCATGCATTCCACTTTTGGTAATAACACGATCGCCCTTTTTAAGCTCACTGGCAAATTTCTTCTCTTGCTTAGCTCGCTTCATCTGTGGTGCAATCATAAAAAAGTACATTACAGCGAAGATGGCGATAAATGGTAAAAAAGATCCTAATCCTTCCATTAACTAATTCTTAATTGTGGTTATGACCTTCGTGACCTGGTTGAGTAGATGTTTTAGTAGTACTCGTTGACAACGGGTTTACAGACGTTTTAGCAGGGGTTTTCTGTGGTGCATTTGGGTCTGCTTCAACCATCGCTGTAATCTTAACAACCTCTGTACCTTTCTCGGTGTTAGTCGTCATTGTTAAAGATTTAGAAACTTTACCGTTACCCTTACCATTAAATTTTACTGTAAATTGACCTGTTTCACCTGGTGCAACTTCTTTAGTATAATTAGAAGGTACTGTACAACCACAAGTACTCTTAATGTTACTAACAACTAACATAGAGTTACCTGTATTGGTATATTTAAAAATTGTTTCAACCGGAGTTCCGTTCATAATGGTTCCAAAATCGTGCTCCATTTTGTCCATTTTAAGTACTGGGAAATCACCAGCATTTGCATCTCTTTCTGCAGCTACGGCTACATTTTCAGATTTAATTTTACTTGCTGCATCTTCTTTACAAGAAGTGAATGCTACCATACATAATGCGCTAAGTCCTAAGATTACCTTTTTCATTATTTATATTTTAAATTAATATATTCTATTTTCTTACAGCTGGCAAAGGTAGTAATTATTTCAATCAATTAAAATTTTTAGGTAGATGTTAACACCTTTATAAAAAATCCAGCTTAATCAAACTTACATCAATCCTCTGCCTGTCTTTAAGTGAAGTTTGCCTGCCTGATACTCTTTAACGATTTTATCTAAAATACCATTGATAAATAAGCTACTTTTTGGAGTTGAATATTCCTTGGCAATTTCGAGATATTCATTTATAGTGACCTTATAAGGTATTGAAGGGAATTTTTGAAATTCGCACAACGCCATTTTAAGTAATACTCCATCAACATTTGCCAAACGCTCACTGTCCCAATTGGTAGTTTTAGCCGACACTTCTTCAGCAAACTTTGAGTCATTTAAGATAGTCTTTTTGAAGAGATCCTTAGCAAATTCCCTGTCATCTTCATCCTTGTATAGACTTGGCAGCAGAATGGTTTCTGGAGACGTTAACTTTACTTTTCTCAAAATTTTCAAAACAACAGTATTAACAACAGGAAGATCATCTACCCAAGTGAGTTTCTTATCTTCAAAATAGTCGTACAACTTGTCGTTTGGTGCAATGACTTCAGAATAAATCTCTAAGACGAACTTTTTATCCTTTTTAAAAGAGTTATCTGAGTCGTTGATGTAATCCTTATATAAATCACTCTTTAAAATATCCTTAAAAAGGATGTCTACATATTCAAAGTCTAAATCCCAAAAATTAAGCTTTCGCTTTTCCAAGATCTCCTGCAACATTTTATTACCACTAATAAAATGTAACAATTGATTGTCTTGCAGTTTGGTATTTGGATTTCTGTCTAAATCAGAAGCCAGTATTTTTTTCTGAAGTTTTTGGTTGTAATCCTTACTCTTTTTATGAAGTTCTGTAAGCAATGCCAAAATGGAGAGGTACAAATCATACATACCGTCTATACTGTGTAGCAAAAATTTCTCATCTTTAGCAAGATCATCACTTTCGGTGCCTTTAAAAGCATACATGGTCTGCATTACTTTTATACGGATATGTCTTCTGTTTAGCATATGTAAAGAACTACTTTTAAATCATTTATTAAAAAAGGTGAATCTTGTTTGATTCACCTTGCAAAAATACTATTATTTAAGTCGCAAAAAAATTATTTAGAATTTTCTCTTTTACGAGTTTCAATACGCTCCCTTGCGATATTTAAAGCTGCTGTGTGTGTTGTGATGTTATTCACTTTGGCATTATCTAAAATCTCCAAGGTTGTATTGTAAATATTCTCTGTTTTACGCATTATTTCTTGCTTATCGTAATTTTCAAGTTCAGCATAAACATTAATTATTCCACCTGCATTGATTAAAAAATCTGGTGCATAGACTATACCACGTTCCTGTAAAATTTTACCATGCCTATTTTCTTCCTCCAATTGGTTATTGGCTGCTCCTGCAACTATTTTGGCTTTCAGCCTGTTGATGGTTTTATCGTTTATTGTTGCGCCCAAAGCACATGGTGCGTAAATGTCCATAGGCTCACTGTAAATATCACTACCACCATAGATTGTTACTCCATATTTAGAACGCACTTCTTCTAATCGCTCTTGGTTAATGTCTGCAATAGTAACATTAGCACCTTCATTAACCAAATGCTCTACCAAAGCTTCACCAACATGACCAATGCCCTGCACATAGATATTCTTATCCTCAAGGACATCTGACCCGTATTGAAATTTAGCCGCTGCTTTCATTCCCATGAATACTCCATAAGCTGTTATTGGAGATGGGTTACCCGCACCTCCCTTACTCTCTGAGATACCTGTAACGTATGGTGTTACGTTTCTTACGATATCCATATCCTCGGTAGTCATACCAACATCTTCTGCTGTAATATATTTACCGCCAAGTGAGTTTACGAATTCACCAAAACGACTCATCAGTTCTGGCGTTTTATCTGTTTTGGCATCACCAATAATTACAGCTTTACCACCACCTAAGTTTAAGCCTGTAATTGCAGACTTAAACGTCATACCACGAGACAAGCGCAACACATCGTTGAGCGCTTCCCATTCATTGGCGTATTTCCACATTCTTGTACCACCCAACGCTGGTCCTAATACCGTATTGTGAATACCAATTATTGCTTTTAAACCAGTATCTTTGTCGTTGCAAAAAACGATTTGCTCGTGATCGTCAAAAGAGGCCTGACCAAAAACAGGATCCATTTGTGACAGTTCTTTTGGACTTATTATATCTGATGTCATGTAATTTTAAGATTTAAGGCTATTTGAAGATTGTCTAAAAACAGCGTGCAAAAATAAATATATATTGGAGGATTAGCAAAATATTAACGTCAAAATAAGATTATCGTAATACTTTTGACTGACCAAATACAACATGAAGGCACTTAAGCATCTCAATAAATACTTTTTTAAGTATCGATTTAGTTTAATCATCGGTATCATCATTACAATTGTGGCAAAAGTTTTTGCACTATTTACCCCAAGACTTGTTGGTGCTTCAATCAATGTAGTTTCTGATCGGTTGGATGGAAAGATTACAGAAGCTGTTTTCCGTGAGGAATTAATGACCAATATCCTTTATTTGATCGGAGCTGCTGTAATTGCTGGCATTTTTACATTTTTAATGCGTCAGACCATTATAAATGTATCCCGTCATATTGAATATGATCTTAAAAATGAAATTTATCAACATTACCAAATTTTGTCACTCAACTTTTACAAATCTAATAGAACTGGCGATTTAATGAACCGAATTAGTGAGGATGTTGGTAAAGTGCGTATGTATGTAGGCCCTGCCTTAATGTACACCATGAATACCATTACATTATTTACAGTTGCAATTATATATATGGTGAATACAGCCCCAAAATTAACTTTATACACATTACTGCCATTACCAATTCTCTCATTTGCTATATATAAGTTGAGTAGATTGATTAATAAACGTAGTACAATCGTACAACAATCCTTATCAACACTTTCAACTTATACACAGGAAACCTTTAGTGGTATTTCGGTCATTAAATCTTACGGTATAGAGCCTCAAACCAATTTAGAATTTGATAATCTTTCAACTGAAAATCGTCAGAAGCAAATTAACTTAACAAAAGTACAGGCATTGTTTTTTCCGATGATGATTTTATTAATCGGAGTTAGCAACCTTATAGTGATTTATATAGGCGGCATGCAATACATGAATGGCGTCATTGAAGATATTGGTACTATTGCAGCCTTTTTAATCTACGTAAATATGCTCACATGGCCAGTTGCAATAGTGGGTTGGGTGACGTCCTTGGTACAACAAGCTGAAGCATCCCAAGAACGTATCAATGAGTTTTTAAATACGGAACCCGAAATTAAGAATAAAGCAAATGAACTCACTCCGATTACGGGAGACATAGAATTTAAAAATGTGTCCTTTGTATATCCAGACACAAATATTGAAGCCTTAAAAGAAGTGAGCTTTAAATTAAATTCTGGTGAAACCCTTGCCGTTCTAGGCAAAACAGGCTCTGGAAAATCAACGATTTTAGATTTAATAGGTCGTTTGTACGATATTGATAATGGACAAATTTTAATTGACAATAAGATTATTTCAGAACTTAATCTTCACAGTTTAAGGGAAAGTATAGGTTATGTACCACAAGATGCTTTTTTGTTTTCAGACACTATAAAGAACAATATAAAATTTGGGAAGGAAGATGCCACTGATGAAGAAGTTATTGAAGCCGCACAAAATGCTAAAGTCCATAAGAATATTATGGGATTCAGTAAAGGCTACGAAACCATTTTGGGTGAACGTGGCATTACGCTCTCTGGCGGTCAAAAACAGCGTGTTTCTATAGCAAGAGCTATAATTAAGAAACCAGAAATCTTATTGTTTGATGATTGCTTATCGGCTGTTGATACAGAAACGGAAGAAAAAATTCTCAAAAATTTAGTTAAGCTAACCAAAGATAAAACCACTATTATAGTAAGCCACCGCGTATCCTCTGCAAAAAATGCCGACAAGATTATTGTACTGGATGATGGAAAAGTTATTCAAACCGGAACACACGAAACTCTCATCAATACAGATGGCTACTACAAAGAGCTTTACACAAAACAACTTTCCGAAAAAGAAATGCAATAATTTGTTTGTTAGTTTGGTTTTTTTTTAGATTTTTGGTTTGAATTTTTAAAAAACTAAGATTAGCTATGAGCGATTATGGAATGATGGACAAGGAAGAAATATATTCTAAAGTATTGCGAGCAGGAAGACGAACTTATTTCTTTGATGTTAGAGCAACTAAAGCAGGAGATTACTACTTAACCATTACAGAAAGTAAAAAGTTTACAAATGATGATGGATCCTACCATTACAAAAAGCACAAAATCTACCTTTACAAAGAAGACTTTACAGAGTTTAGGGAAATTTTAGCCGAAATGACAGATTACATTATCAATGAGAAAGGTGAAGAGGTCATTAGCGAACGTCACCAAAAGGACTTTAAACGCGAAGACGATTTCGTTGCCCAAGAAGCAAAAACACCAGAAGACACCAAAGGTACAGACAGTTTTACTGATATCAGTTTTGACGATATTTAATGTACTTTGTTAAATTATAATAAAACCCTGACGTTTATCGTCAGGGTTTTTTATTTTTAGGCTTTAACCAACAATTACAATACAATATGCGACATATTGCACTATTGCTTTTTATAGCAACCACTACCCTATTTTCTCAAACCCAAACAGATTTATCGTATTATTTACCTCAGGATGTTAGTTATGATTCTTCCATTCCCACTCCAAAAAGTATCATTGGCCATGAGGTTGGTGAATGGCATATTACACATGATAAGTTGGTACAGTATATGTATGTTTTGGCCGAAGCCTCTAACAGAATTGTAATCGAAGATCGAGGTGAAACTTTTGAGGATAGACCACTCTTATTACTAACAATTACCTCACCGACAAACCATCAAAATCTCGAAGCCATCCGAACAGCACATACTGATGCAACAGAAAGCAACTCAACAGATGTTGAGAACAGACCCATTGTTGTTTATCAAGGGTTTTCTATACATGGTAATGAGTCAAGTGGTTCTAACGCAGCTTTGGCGGTAGCTTATTATTTAGCTGCAGCTCAAGGCCCAAAAATTGAAGATCTTCTCAATAATACTATTGTTTTATTCGACCCTTCTCTCAATCCAGATGGTTTACAACGATTTGCCTATTGGGCCAACACAAACCGAGGTATGAATCTGAACCCAGATCCAAACGACAGAGAATATAGCGAAGTATGGCCTGGTGGACGTACAAATCACTATTGGTTTGATATGAACAGGGATTGGTTACCTGTACAATTACCAGAATCTAGAGCACGAATAGAAACCTTTCACAATTGGCTTCCTAATATTCTAACCGATCATCACGAAATGGGAACCAACAGTAGTTTCTTTTTTCAACCAGGTATTCCATCGCGCACGCATCCTTTGACACCTAAGATGAATCAAGAATTGACCAAAGGTATTGCGGAGTACCATGCCAAAGCTTTTGATAAAATTGGCTCATTGTACTATTCTGAGGAAAGCTTCGATGATTTTTACTACGGCAAAGGATCAACCTTTCCAGATATTAATGGAAGTATTGGTATTTTGTTCGAGCAAGCAAGCTCACGTGGCCATATCCAAGAAAGTGATAATGGTTTATTAACGTTTCCGTTTACCATTAGAAATCAATTTACAGCTGCATTGTCAACACTGGAGGCCGCAAACGGTATGCGAAAAGAGATCTTGGAATATCAGCACAATTTCTTCAAAAATGCACGTAACGAAGCTTCAAAAGAAGGTAACAAGGCCATTGTATTTGGTGATGAAAAGGATGCATCAAAGACGTATCATCTTGCGGAAATATTGAAACGTCACAATATAAAATTCCATAATGTTGAATCTGATTTTTCCACTAATGGAAAGTCCTTCAAAAAAGGTTATAGTTACATAGTTCCTAAAAATCAAAAGAACACAAGGCTTATCAATGCCATATTTGAAAAGCGAACAACATTTCAAGATAGCTTATTTTACGATGTTTCTGCTTGGACGTTTCCATTGGCTTTTAATTTAGACTACACAGAAACTACAACCACAAATGCTGGGTCTGAGGTTACAATTTTGGCGCACCAAGAAGGTGGTGTTAACCAAAAAAGTGACTATGCCTACCTCTTTGAATGGCACGAATATTACGCACCAAAACTATTGAACAAGATTCTTAAAAAAGGTTTGAGAGCTAAGGTAAGTATGAAAACTTTCAAGGTAAATGGTAAGTCGTACGACTATGGTACAATAATGATTCCTGCAAAAAATCAAGACTTATCTAGCTCTGAAATTTATATGTTCTTAGACAAATTAGCTAAAGAAAGTCATGTTCATATCGATGCTGTATCCACAGGTTTAAGCGATGGCATTGACTTGGGCAGCAATAACTTTAGAACATTGGAATTACCAAAAATCGCACTTTTAGTCGGTGATGGTATAACCTCATACGATGCAGGAGAAATTTGGCATTTACTCGATACGCGGTACGATATTGTTACCACAAAACTAGACACAAAAAGCTTTGGGAGAGCTGATTTAAGTCGATACAATACCATAATCATGGTGAATTCATACTCGGGTTTAAATGACAACAATACTAAAAAATTAAAAAGCTGGATTCAAGATGGTGGCATGTTAGTAGCCTATAGAAATGCACTACGTTGGTTAAACTCAAAAGAATTAATGAAGATTGACTTTAAAAAGAATAACAGTATTACAGCAAAGAATATAAGCTATGAAGATCGCAGTAATTTTAGAGGAGCACAAGTCATTGGTGGTGCTATTTTTGAGACAAAATTAGACCGTTCCCACCCAATTAATTTCGGATACAAGAATGAAAAACTTGCCATGTTCAGAAACACAACGTTGTTTATCAAACCTGATAAAAATAGCTACAACAACCCAATTCAGTATACTAAAAACCCTCTGTTAAGCGGTTATATTTCTGAAGAGAATTTAGATAGTTTAAGCTCGTCTGTTCCTTTAAAAATTGGTGGTATCGGAAGGGGAAATATTGTTGCTTTCACTGACAATACAAACTTTAGAGCCTTTTGGTATGGCACCAATAAATTGTTGATGAATGCTATCTTTTTTAGGGATGAGATGTAATGATTTGTAATTGGTGAAAATTAAAAAACATTAAACTAAGATACCACCATTCCGTTTTTAACTCTAGTTTCTGGATGTAAAAGAAAAACATCATCTTCCTTAACAGCACCAACAACCAAACACTCACTCATAAAATTGGCAATTTGTTTTTTGGGGAAGTTAACGACAGCTATAATTTGTCGGTTCAATAAGTCTTCCTTTTTGTATTGTGTTGTAATTTGTGCAGATGATCTCATTATACCTAAATCCCCAAAATCAATGGTAAGTTGATAAGCGGGTTTATGGGCATTTGGGAAGTTATTGACTTCAAGTATAGTTCCAATGCGCAAATCTACCTTAGTAAAGTCTTCGAAAGTTATAATTTTGTTAAGAGAATCACCCATTAAATTTTGTAATTTTAAACTATTAAAAATAAGAAAAATTATCGATATAAAGCCATGGCACGAACAGAATCTAACATGTTACCTTTAGGTACTAAAGCACCAGAATTTAATTTAATAGACACAAAAGATGATCAGGTAAAATCACTTGAAAAGCTCAAAGGCACTACTGGTACATTGGTAATGTTCATTTGTAACCACTGCCCTTTTGTGGTCCATGTGAGTGCCGAAATATCACAATTAGCAAAAGACTATATATCTAAAGGCATAAAGTGCATTGCCATAAGCAGTAACGATGTGGAAAACTATCCACAAGATGCACCACACCTAATGAAGCAAAATGCTATTGACAATGATTACATTTTTCCCTATTTATACGATCAAACCCAAGATGTGGCCAAGGCATACGATGCAGCATGTACACCAGATTTCTTTTTGTTTGATGATAACCTAAAATTGGTATATGCAGGCCAATTAGACGACTCAAGACCAGGAAACGGCATACCCGTAACGGGAAAAGATTTAAGAGTCGCAATGGATGCACTGGTGGATAACAAACCTGTAAGCAAAGACCAAAAACCAAGTATGGGCTGTAATATTAAGTGGAGATAGTTTTTTGACAGAAGAGTAAGAAAATATTGAAAAAAGAAAGTCAATACCTATAACGACTTCTGAGTCGTTGACTTTTTTCTTTATTCCATTTGGTTTTTTTGGTGCAAATCGGTTTAAGAAAAACGATTTTAATGAATCACAATTGGAACGATTTAAACGATATGGTTTTCATCTTAAGATTAAGCAGGCTAATGAATTGACAATTTATGGTAGAGCATTTTACTTTTCTTTAATCATTATCATCGTTTATTTACTAAATTATTAAAGTTGACATGCGGATAGAAACCAATCGCCTCATCCTAAGACCTATTACTATGGAGGATGCCCAAGATATGTTTGAGATGGACTCTAACCCAAAGGTTCATCGCTTTTTGGGCAACAAACCGGTTACCTCCATAGACCAATCCAAGTCTTATATCAAAGAAATTTTAAAGCAATACAACACCTATAGCGTTGGCAGGTTAGCCATGATAAAGAAAGATACCGGCGAATTTGTAGGATGGTCTGGATTAAAATATGAACGTGAGGTTCGTAAAGAGTTTGATTATTATGATTTGGGCTATAGGTTAAAAGAAAAATTTTGGGGACATGGCTATGCTACTGAATCCGCAATCGCTTCATTGAACTATGGGTTTAAGGATTTAAAATTAAAGGAAATTTGTACAGCTGCGGACGTGAATCATTTTGTTTCTAACCACATTCTCAATAAAATTGGCCTGCAACCGTCTGGCACTTTTGGTTATGAAGGAAGTCTATGCAACTGGTACATACTGAAAAATACCCAAATACGATAAAACCTCGCCGAAAGAGGTTTTATCAATATTTAATTTTAAATACAGCAGTATCTTTTATTGCTGTCGTAATGTGAAATTTATAGGTATACTATATGGAACTCCTACAGGAACATTTCTTTGCTTTCCTGGTTCCATTTGAGGAAGTAGCCCGATAATACGTTCTGCTTCTTTCTCTAAAAGTTTATCTGGACCTCTAGACTCAATATTGGTAACGTAGCCATCCTTATTGATTAAGAAAAACACAAATACCTTTCCGTGGATATTCATTTCTGAAGCTGCTTGAGGATATTTAAAATGTTTTAGTAAATGCTCTTTCATTTTAATTTGAAAGCAAGCTTTTAACTCGGCATTATTTCCTTTACAACCAGGAAACGTAGGCACTTTCTCTATTACAGCAAATGGCACTTCTATATCCTCTTCTATTTCTTCTACTTCAACCTCTTCAACATTTATCACTCGCTCCTCTATGATATCATCCTGACCTATTTCCGTACTTTCAACAAAAGTTTCTTCTATTTCTTCAACATCCTCTACTATAGTAATAGATTCAGTAACTATTTGTTTAGGTGGCGGTGGCGGTGGAATATTAATTGTAGTAATAGGTATGTCTTCCTCTAATTGCTCTGTCAACATTAAGGTATCATAACTAACGGTTTCTTTGACATAAGTCTTATGTTCTAATCCTATATAGGTTAGGAGTAACATTACGTTTAAGCCAACAGCAAAATATAAACTGCTGTTTCGACCTACATTGGCTTTTGGATTCTTCTTGACTTGCATAACTTGGAAATTTTATACCTTAAAGTTACCCAAACAAAAACTCAAAAAATATGACATTTATCATGTTTGATTGATAATCAACAAATTACATGCTATAGATTATCCAACTGATTATCACTGCCATCTTCACTTATCGTCCAAAAGAACCCAACAAAGAAAAACTGGTCCGCTGCAGGCCTTAAGGCTCTTCTATTAAATTGTCCACTCATGTCTGGTGTGTTGGAATATTGATAGCCGTTTACATTCTTAAAACCCAAAACATTATTAACAGAAAAATATAGAATCTTCTGTTGATCTAATAAATAGGCCCAGTTAAAACTTAAACTGTTGAAAGACTTGGTACGTTCCGCAAGAAATTCATTGGTATTTGGATTGGTATAAGGTCTTCCTGACGAATAACCATATGCCAGACCAATTTGACTTTTCCAATCATCTATCCAATATTTACCAACAATTGAGATGTTGTGATCTGTTGCGAAACTGGGTTGTGCTGACGTTTCAAAATTTCTGTAATCACGTTTAGTGTCTAAGTAGGAATAGCTGACCCAGTAATCAAGATTTTTAATACTTGTGTTATCGCGCCAAAATATATCGACACCTTGTGCAAAACCATTTCCGCTAGAGCTATAATTGCTATCAAAACTTTCTAATTCAGTATCAAATTTTACGAGATTATCATAATCTTTACGGTAGGCTTCAGCCCTAAATATTCTACCATTATTGACATACTGGTAGTTAAGAATGTAGTGTGAGGTTTTTTCAGCTTTTAAATCTTGCTCAAACTTCAAAATTGAACTGCTAGGGTTTTGAAAAAAATTACCATAAGCCAATGAAACCTGTCCATTTTTAGATGTTTTATAGGCGAGCGCTGTTCTAGGTGCATAATCTGTACTATTGAAAATTGCACTGTAATCTGCTCTAGCACCAATCTTTAAAGCCAAATCTTTTGAGAATATAACATCTGCTTCTGCGTATGCTGCAGTAATGTTATTTTTAAAACCATAGGTTTCATTTATGGGTGTTTCCTTAAAGTTTTCGTCGAAATTGGTCAAAAACTGCTCAGCTCCGAAACTAAGTTTAAAGCGGCTATTAAAGCGTTTTTTTAATTTCAACTTTATATGCGCAGAGTTTTCTGTGTTTTTAATATCACTGCTCATGACCCCAATATTATTCTTTGCATAAGTATAACTTAAACCAGTATTTACTGTCCACCCGTTTCCAAAAACACCCTTATATGATGTGTTTAGGTAAAAGTTATTGTTGTTTAACTTAAAATTCAATCCTTCCTCAAGGTTGATATCTTCTTGGGTCAATTCAAATTTTGCAGTATCAAAAGCAGCATAAAACTTTAGCATGCCATTATTTAATCGTTGTCTAAATACGGTTTCCCCTTGTGCACCCTGATAAGGAGTTTCCCAATCATTTCTATCTTTAAAAACAGCTAAATATGGCGCGAGATTGATGTAAGTAGCATTAAAACTTAAAGATGACTTTTCCCACTTCTGGGTATTACCGAGCGCACCACCAACGGTCATAATACCAATATCTGTTTTTTCCTGATCTGGCTCGTCTATGGTATTTAAGAGCAACACACTAGATAAGGCCTGGCCAAATTCAGAAGAATAGCCACCAGTTGAAAATGTGATGCCATCGAACAAAAATGGAGAATAGCGACCACGCGTCGGTATATTATTTGTCGTAGGAGAATAAGGTGTAAACACCTTAATGCCATCAATAAAAATTTGTGTTTCGTCAGCGCTACCTCCGCGTACAAATAGACGTCCATCTTCAGCGACGTTCGTCGTGCCTGGTAAAGTCTGTAGTGCACCAACAAAGTCACCCAAGGCACTTGCTGTAGTTACCACATCCAAAGCGTTTAAAACAGATACTTTACTATTGTCATTAGCTTCAAAAGTACCAGCACTTAGCACTACTGCATCCAAAGATTCAACATTTTCCCTTAGGATAATTTGCAAATTGGACAATTTTGAAACATCATCCGTAATTGTTTTAGTCTCAAAAGACAGGAAAGAAATAATTAAAGTCTGTGTTCCTTTTTCTTCTGTGGTGAAAACAAAATGCCCTTTCTCATCTGAGTTGGCGCCATCATAAGTGCCTTCTAAGTAAATATTGGCGCCAACTATAGGGTGCTTTTTATTATCAACTACCTTACCTGATATTGTAGTTTGGGCTTTTCCAAAGGAAAAAATAAGTGTGAAAATTAAGATGATTAACCTGTTCATGATTTTTGATTGATTTTTAATTTCACCACAAACATCTAACATTGCATTAGTGCAAAAAATTCTATTTTTCTGAATTGTAAATTTTCATGGATGAATTGAAATTTTTGTTCTAAATTTCAATTATGAAACTAACCAGCACGGAAAAACAATTCTCCATTCTGTTTTTCATAATCGTTCTATTTGAATTGATTACAGGCAGTACAGAAAATTTAAAAACAGTTCATTATATAGCCAAACCAGCCATAGTTGTAAGCCTGATTTTCTTATTTATAAAAACATCAAGTTTACTTTTAAAATCCATTAAAAATCTAACATTATTAGCACTGGTATTTTCATTATTGGGCGATATATTATTGATGTTTGTAGAAAAATCACCCCTTTTTTTTACAACAGGTTTAATCGCATTTTTGTTAGCCCATATTATGTACATCCTTATATTCTTAAAGCATAGAAACCGAAAGAAATCTGCCTTAGCATTTGTAATTTTTCTATTGATATATGCTTCAGGACTGTTCTATTTATTGAAAGATGGTTTGGAAGAAATGCTTGTACCAGTTATCGTCTATATGTTAGTAATTTTAGGTATGGTAACTTTTGCATTTTTAAGGAAAGGAAACGTTAATCCCTTGAGCTTTAAACTCATTCTTATTGGTGCTATTTTCTTTATGGTTTCAGACAGTATTTTAGCTTTGAACAAGTTTTACCAACCGATTCCACTATCCAATATTAGTATAATGGTTACCTATTCACTAGCGCAATATTTAATTGTCCTAGGGATTTTAAAGCTGAAAAAATAATCACGGCCTTAAATTTAATTCAATATATGAACCTGAACTTTCAGGCTGAGCCTGTCGAAGTCTTGTTTTTAAATTTAACTGATTAGAAATAAGGTGCTGAAATAAATTCAGCATGACAAAACTTATGTGTAGAATAATATTCGAAATTACTTTTTAAAAGGTCTGATAATCAAACGTGCCGCTTTATCAAAATTAATATAATTGTAGGACCAGTTGAATAATACAATAACACGGTTTCTAAAACCTACAAGCGACATTAAATGGATGAACATCCAAACAAACCAAGCAAAAAACCCTCCGAATTTATAATGCTTTAAGTCCACTACAGCTTTATTCCTTCCTATGGTCGCCATAGAACCCTTGTCCTTGTATATAAAGGGTTTCATTTTTTTGTTGTTTATGAGTTTTATCAAATTATTTCCCAGTAATTTACCTTGCTGAATTGCGGGCTGTGCTACTTGCGGATGGCCTTTAGGATAGCCTTCTGTTTTCATGAGTGCTATATCTCCGATGGCAAAAATATTTTTATAACCTTCAACCTGATTATAATGATTTACCGTATAGCGATTCATCTTTTCGACTAAAGCTTCAGCGTGCAAACCTTTCACTGGTGCTCCCGTTACTCCTGCTGCCCAAATTAAGGTTTCGGATTGCATTTTTAAATCAGAATTTGTGGTAACATTTACGCCATCATAGTCTTCAACAAAAGTTTTGCAATGTACTTTTACACCCAATGCGCTTAAGAATTCTTCCGCTTTCTTAGAAGCATGTTCGCTCATAGCACTGAGTACACGCTCATTACCTTCCATAAGATGAATGCTCATATCGTCAGCATTAAGATCATGATAGTCCCTTGGTAGAATATGATTTTTAAGCTCAGCGATGGCACCTGCCAATTCTACTCCTGTTGGACCACCACCAACAATCACAAAATTTAAAAAAGCCTTACGTTCTTCTTTAGAATTCGTAATGGCCGCTTTTTCAAAATTTTGTAAAATCAAGCTTCTAATATCCAAAGCTTGTGATACCGTTTTCATGGGCATACCATTGGCTTTGATAGCTTGATTGCCAAAGAAATTTGTTTTGGTTCCTGTTGCAATAACTAAATAATCATAACTTAGACTTCCTATGTCAGTTATAATTTCGTTCCGTTCAGCGACAATCTCTTTGACCTCAGCAAGTCTAAAAAAAGATGTTTTGTGCTTTTTGATTATTTTTCTCAGAGGGTAAGCAATGGAATCAGGTTCTAATCCAGAGCTCGATACTTGATACAATAAGGGTTGAAACGTATGGTAATTGTGCTTGTCTAATAATACAACCTGCACATTTTTGTTTGCCAATTTTTTAGACAAATTGACACCTGCAAAACCGCCACCAATGATAACTATTCTTGGCAGGTTTGACGTTGGGATATTCATGAGTAGGAATTAATTTCTTCTACAAAGATAAGGATTAGCAAGGCCAAAATTTTATTTTTGAACAATATTGTAACAATACTGAGTTTACGACTACAAATAGATAACTAACCAAATTCATCAATTGAACAAAGAACTCGAACATAGTTTTGTTGAACAGTTGCAGAAGCATCAAAACATTGTACATAAGGTATGCCGTTTGTATACCAACAATAAAGATGCGCATAACGATCTATTTCAGGAGATAACAATACAACTCTGGAAAGCGTATCCTAAGTTTAGAGGCGACTCAAAGTTTAGTACCTGGATGTATCGCGTTGGTTTGAATACGGCCATAACGCTATATAGAAAATCGAAACGAAGGATTAACACGCAAGAGTTTGATAGTGTTCAGTTTAAAATAAAAGCAGAGGAATACGACGATACTGAAGAACAACAACTAAAGCTTTTATACAATGCTGTACACCAACTTAACGATATTGAAAAAGCTCTTGTATTTCTGTATTTGGAGGACAAGGACTATAGAGAAATAAGTCAGACTTTAGGTATAACCGAAGTTAACGCACGCGTAAAAATGAACCGTGTAAAAAAGAAATTAAGAACTATTTTAAATCCGTAAACTTATGGATGAGTTAGAATTATTAAAGAAGGATTGGAACAAGGACAAATCCGATTACAAAAACTATTCGGATACGGACATCTATCCTATGTTACATAAAAAATCGTCTTCTATAGTAAAGACACTTTTTTACATTAGTGTTGCCGAACTGGTGTTTTGGCTTTTGGTAAGTTATTTGCCTTATTTGTTTTCGGATAAGATGAAGGCTCGCTTGGACGAAAGTTATGAAAACCCCCTTTTTGTCATACTCACCATTTTCGGCTTCCTTGTTATTGGAGTATTTGTTTACTTGCTATATAAATCACACAAATCCATTTCTACTACGGATAGTGCTAAAAAACTCATGGAAAGCATTTTGAGAACCCGTAAGGTTATTAAATACTATGTCTTATACAACCTTGTGATGATTTTTATATCCATACCGTTATCTATGTACTTTGAGTATAATCAAAACATACAATTTCACGATCAGGTAGCTGCTTTTGATTCTTCTCAAATGACCGTTCTATACGCCGTAACAATATTGATAACTGCAGTATTTATAGGTCTAATATGGTTATTTTATAGACTTCTATACGGTATACTTCTAAAACGCCTTAATAGAAACTACGACGAGTTAAAGAAATTAGAAGTTTAAGGATTAGAGTTTTTAGATTGGATAGATTTTTAGACCTAGGAATATTATATAAACAGACACTAAATTACTGAATACTGCCTCCTTAAACCTACCAATCCCTCAACTCTTTGTTCAGTCGTTCTTTTTCCTCCAATTCTTCTTGTGGGATAACCTTTAAAAACGAAGGATGTTGCTCAATGGCATATTCTATCTTTTCTACAATTTCCGCAATCGATTCATTATCGTAATCAATTTCCAACGGTTCTTTTATTTCAAAAGTTTGAAAGATATTCTTCTTCTTAATTCTCAGCCCTTTTTTATCAAACGAGCGCCTAAAGCCATCAATTACAATCGGAACCACAATTGGTTTATAATGTTTTATAATGTGGGCTGTACCTTTTCTAATGGGCTTAAAAGGTGTAGTAGTCCCTTGAGGAAACGTCACTACCCAACCATCATCCAAAGCTTTTTTAATGTTACTTATATCACTCATCTTTACTTGTCTATTAACATTCTGACCTTTAGAGCGCCAAGTACGCTCAATACTAATAGAACCTGTGTAAGCAAAAATTTTAGGTATTAATCCCGATTTCATGGTCTCTTTCGCAGCGACGTAGTACATGTTTAGCTTAGGATTCCAGAGGTAACCTACATTCTTAATACTATCTAACCTGCCACTCAAACTCGCATTAAACACATGAAACATGGCAATAACATCCGCAAAATAGGTTTGATGGTTAGAGATGAACAACACATTGGTATCTGGCAAGTTCTTTATAATCTCTGAACCGTCAATCTGTAATTCATTGAAACCTCTAAACCTTCTATGTGTTAAAAGTCCAAGGATTCTAATCAACCATTTTTTTACCCAAAGTATATGTCCGAAAGGATTTTTTTTAAATAATCCCATAAATTAGTTTCCATTTTAATCAAATACAAAAATAACAAATAAGACACGCTATAGAACCTGTTTTAACAAGTCTTTTATTTCACCAAGCATCATGGCGGTTGCTCCCCAAACGATATGACCGTTTAATTGAAATGCTGGGACATCTACCTCAACATTAAAAGAAGTAGGCACTCTTGTAGTTATAACATTGGCATCATCTAAAAAACTTTCTAAATTCACTTCGATAATATCCTCTACCTCATCATCTTGCTTTATAAAATCCAAGGTGACTTCAGAAACACCCACATGAGGATACACCATAAAGTTGCTTGGCGGAATGTACAGCGGCGACATAGGCTTAATCACTTTTATAAGGGAAATCGGCACACCAACCTCTTCTTCAGTTTCTCGTAATGCTGTTATCATTATATCCTTATCATCTTCTTCATACCTTCCGCCAGGAAATCCAACCTGTGCAGAATGTACACCCTTATAGGTTTTACGCAAAATGAGCACCAAATAAGTTTCACCTTCTGCATTAGGATAAAACAGGGACATTACACCAGCAGTTTTAGCATTTTTATGCTTGGCTTTCATTTTCTCAGCCAATTCCAATCGGTATGGTGGAGACATTTTTGCATGCGATTGTTCGCCCAAAAGTTGAAGATGTCTTATTTTTACTACGGATTTTAAAAACGTATTAAAGTGCATTTATGAGATTTCGATTGGTTGCAATTATAATTTTACTAATTTGGAGTTGTGAAGATAAACAAACTTCAAAAAAATCAACCTCCACAACTCCAAAAGATACTATTGTTGAAAAAACAAAAGTAAAACCAAAGAAAAAACCCGAAGCTAAATTCCCAATTCTTACGGATGACAATGCCATGGAGTTCTTTTTAGAATACGAAAAAGAGCACAAAGAGAACACAGTACGTATTCACACCGATTTTGGCAATATTGATATTCTGCTTTACGACAAGACCAAATTTCATCGCGCAAATTTTATTTATCTTACCAAGCGCAATTATTTTGACGGCACCCAGTTTTACAGAGTGGTTGACAATTTCGTCATACAAGGAGGTAGTAGTGATGATTACAACATTGCTAAACGACGTCGAAAAATTGGGCATTATCTACTTCCACCAGATACCAAACGTGGCTATACGCATAAACGCGGAGCAGTTTCCATGCCAAGTAGTGAAATAGAAAACGCCTATAAATTGGCATCACCATTTCAATTTTTTATTATTCAACGTCCTAGCGGCGCAGCTTATCTTGATAAGGAATATACAGTTTTCGGAGAGGTAATCGATGGTATGGATGTCGTAGATAAAATTAACGCTGTAGAAACTGACGAAGGGGACTGGCCACTACAAAATGTGTATATACGCAAAGTGGAAATTATAAAATAATTAAGACTACCTTTTTTTAGTTTTTATTACCTTGTTTTCGTAATTCCTAAAAACTAACTACAATGCTCACTAAATCAATCAAAATTGCTGCACTAGGCAGTATCATTCTCTTTGCAAGTTGTAAAGACGAACCAAAACAAGACCAATTAATGACCGACAATATACTTCTACAAGAATGGGAAGGGCCATATCAAGGTGTTCCTGCATTTGATAAAATGAATGTAGCCGATGTAAAGGAAGCTGTGGAAAAAGGCATGGAACTTCAACTAAAAGAAATTGATGCCATTGCCAACAATGAGGAGGAACCAACATTTAAAAATACCATCATCGCTATGGAAAGTGCCGGCAAACCATTGAATCGCGTGTTTGCATATTATGGCATAATGAGCAGCAACATGTCTTCTCCTGAGTTTAGGGAAGTTCAAGCAGAATTGGCACCAAAGTTATCCGAATTCCAATCTAAGATTTCGCAAAACGAAAAGTTATTCCAACGCATTAAAACCGTTTATGAAGCTTCTCAAAAAAATCAGCTTGAACCTGAGGAGCAACGTGTGGTAGATTTAATCTACAAACAGTTTGAAATGAACGGAGCAAATCTCGATGCTGAAAAGAAAAAACGTTATGCAGAAATCAACAAAGAGCTATCAATATTATACACAAAGTTTTCCAACAATGTCTTACACGATGAGGAAAACTATGTGACTTATTTAACCGAAGACCAACTCGGAGGTTTATCGGAAGGATTTATAAAGTCAGCTGCAAAAATAGCTTCAGACAAAGGTAAAGAAGGTATGTATGCCATTACCAATACACGTTCATCCATGGATCCTTTCCTTACCTACTCTACCGAACGCGAATTGCGTAAACAAGTCTGGGAGAATTATTATTCTAGAGGTGACAATGCAGATGAATATGATAATAATGAAATCATCGCAGAAATCTTAAGACTTCGAAAAGAACGTGTGGGCTTAATGGGTTACGATAATTATGCCGAATGGCGTTTACAAGACCGCATGGCAAAGAATCCTGAGAACGCTATGGACTTAATGCTGAAAGTTTGGCCTGCAGCAACGGCACGCGTTAAAGAAGAGGTTGCTGATATGCAAGCTGTTGCCGATGAACTTGGTGACAACATCACTATTGAACCTTGGGATTATCGCTACTATGCCGAAAAAGTAAGACAGAAAAAATATGATTTAGATAGTGATGAAGTAAAACAATATCTACAGTTGGATAAATTAACAGATGCCATGTTTTTTGTAGCTGGCGAATTGTTCAATTATAAATTTACGCCTGTTGAAGACGGCTCAGTTCCTGTTTTTCATGAAGATGTTAAGGTTTGGGAAGTTACGGATAAGGATTCTGGTAAACATATCGGACTTTGGTATTTAGACCCTTATGCTCGCGAAGGTAAACGTTCTGGTGCTTGGGCAACGACCTATCGCAGTTCCACAACTTTTGAAGGTGAGACCAACGTCTTAGCGTCTAACAATTCAAACTTTGTAAAACCAGCACCAGGTGAGGCTGTTTTAGTGTCTTGGGATGATGCAACTACGTTTTTCCATGAGTTCGGACATGCCCTACACTTTTTTGCAGCAGACGTAAAGTATCCAACCTTACAAGGAGGTGTAAGAGATTATACAGAGTTTCAATCGCAATTATTAGAACGCTGGCTATCTACAGATAAGGTAATCAATCAATTTTTGGTGCATCATGAAACAGGTGAACCAATTCCTACTGAGTTGGTTGAGAAGATAAAGAAAGCCTCAACATTTAATCAAGGTTTTGGAACAACGGAATATTTGGCTTCAGCATTAATCGACATGAAGTTGCATTTAGCAGACCCAACCGATATTGACATCGATAAATTTGAACGTGAAACTTTGGACGAACTCGGTATGCCTAAGGAATTGCCAATGCGACATAGAACACCTCATTTTGGACATGTGTTTTCAGGTGAAGGTTATGCCACGGCCTATTACGGTTATATGTGGGCAGATGTGTTGACGAGTGATGCATCTGAAGCTTTCAGAGAAGCTGAAGGTGGTTTTTACGATAGTGAAGTTGCGGAGCGATTGGTAAAATATCTATTTGCACCACGGAATGCTATGGATCCTGCTGAAGCCTATAGAAAGTTTAGAGGACGTGATGCCAAGATTGAAGCCTTGATGCGAGATCGTGGGTTTCCTGTGCCAGAAGAAAATTTATAACAAATAAAACTAACTAATCATCTAAATATTTAATCATGAAAATCTTAAAGTACATCGCCATTGTTATAGCCATTTTAATCCTTGGCTTTTTATTGTTAGGACTGTTAAAACCAGAAGTATCCTACGATAGTGAAATTGTAGTCAACAAACCCTTAACTGAGGCTTGGGCAGTAACACAAGATGAAGCTAAGATGGCGGATTGGCTGCCAGGCTTTCAAAAAGTTGAACATGTTAGCGGAACACCAGGTGAAGTTGGAGCCGTATCTGATGTCTATTTTATTACAGATGGAGAAGAGATGGTGATTAGAGAAACTATTACCAAAATTGTACCTAATGAGACTATTGAAATGACCTTCACTTCAGATTTTATGGACATGGATTACAAATTGAACATGACTCAAATGGATGGCAAGACAAAAATTACTTCCAATACAACTACCGTAGGAAATGGCATACTAGCTAAATCCATGATGGCATTGGCAGGAAGTTCTATTAAGGCACAAGAGGAAACCAATCTTGAGAACCTTAAAAAAGCAATTGAACAAAACACTAAGGACTATTTTCCTGTTGAACAAACGATGAAAGAGGATGAAATGACACCTAAAAATGAAGAAGTTAATTAATATGACGATTGTAGCGTTGACTATTCTTTCGTGTCAATCGCAAACAAAAACTGAAGATAATAAAATTGTTGGTGGACCTTGCGAAGGTTGTGAAGCACTACATGAATATGGAGATGCAAGGCTGACCAATATTGATACATTGCCAAAATTTGAAGTATCTGAGCCTAAATTAAAAGTTACGGGAACAGTATTTCAAAAGGATGGTAAAACTGCTGCTGAGAATGTCATTGTATATATCTACCATACCAATAAAAATGGCATATACGAAACCAAAGGTGATGAAGAGGGTTGGGCAAAACGCCATGGTTACATTCGTGGTTGGATAAAAACGACTTCTGACGGCAGCTATACATTCTATACGTTTAGACCAGGCTCATACCCCAACACTACTGCACCCGAACACATTCACATTACGGTTAAGGAACCTAGTACAAATGCTTACTATATAGATGACATTATGTTTGAGGATGATAAAAACCTAACTGAAGATTTTAAGAATCGATTAGGCAACAGAGCAGGTCCTGGTGTAGTGCTTCCAAAATTAAAAGATGGAATTTTGCATGTGAAACGCGATATCATACTTGGTAAAAATATTCCTGATTATGCTTAGAGTTTAAAATAATGGTCAGACAACTTTTCGAGAAAATGAAACTAATTTACACACTTGTTATTCTGACACTACTTTTAGGCTGCAATAATCCAAAAGATATCAATTTAAAGATTGAAAACTTACCAGAAAAAACTATTGATGCCCAGCGTGAGTTGGTTTCTGTGCTTACAGGAAATAATAGATTAAATTCTGACCATGTTATAAACAGCCGAACCACACCGAAGGAACGTCTATTGACAAGACACTACTTGTCTGAGGTTTTTAACCAACTGAATTTGAATACTATAGAGCATTACTATAGACAACCAAATGCGAACTTCCTCATAGATTTGCTAGTCAGTCCATTTAAAGGCACCAATTTCTATACCGTTATTCCTTCGACTACAAATTCTAAAGACTATATAATATTAGGTGCTCACTATGATACTGCGAGAAATTGTCCTGGTGCCAACGATAATGCATCTGCAATGGCACTTCTTTATGGAGTTTCCAAAAAATTACTGAATGTACCATTAAGACAAAAAAATGTGATGATTGTATTTTTTGATCAGGAGGAAGAAGAGCTGATCGGCAGTAAGGCGTTTGCTAAATATCTTAAGAAAAACGACTATGAGGTTCATTCCGTACATACTTTTGACCAAATTGGATGGGACAAAGATTTAGACAAGGCCGTAGAGATTGAGCTGGCACCTAAAGAAATCGAGGATATATATAAGGCGAAAGCCAAAGCACTTCAAATCTCTATACATACCACCAAAGTTAACTCTACTGACCATCAATCTTTTAGGGATTTAGGATACAATGCTTTGGGAATTACGGAAGAGTTTGCCAATGGTGATACAACACCTTTTAAGGATACTCCAAACGACACATTTGACACAGTTGATTTTGACTTTTTAGAATCGAGCACCAAATTGGTTTTTGAAGTTGTTCACCATTTAATTACTCAGAATTGACATGATATATAAATCTAAAACTCTTTATTCTATAATTCTTGTATTGTCCCTAGTTCTATTTTTGGCGAAAGGTATTCAATATGCTTTGCTGGGTAGTTATATACCTATCTTTTTAGCTATAGTTATATGCATGCTCTTTTATTTTAATCGCAACAGGAAAAGGAGTTTAAAAACACTCATTAAGATTTGGGCTATATTAATAATCATTTGGGCTATTATGAGAATAGCTATTGGACTAGCTGACCGCTTTGGCAAAGAATTAATGGAAAACCATCTTCAGGAACATCTCGGGATCAAAGGAATATTTATTAGCCTAGTATTCTTGATTGGTGGGATTTATCTTCTTGGTAAAAAAAGAAGACATCAATGGGTTAATTGATTATTCATCTTTTTTATACAGACTCGGCAAACTAATTTTAAACTTCACCGCAAGAAGTCTAACGGTAATTACCACCAAACCTGCTATAATAAATAGGTAGTTTCTTTCTTCCAAAAATTGAAGTAATAAAAAATATGTCAACCCTCCCAATATGCACGCTGTAGCATAAATTTCCTTTCTAAAGATAACTGGGATTTCATTACACAGCATATCTCTTATCACTCCACCAAAACAAGCCGTCATAGTTCCCAGTGCAATACAAATAATTGGGTGTAATCCTGCAACTAATCCTGTTTCAATACCCACAACTGTATAAAGTGCAATACCAATAGTATCAAATAGAAATAGAGATGTTCTTAAGTATGCAATTCGCTTTCTAAAGATTACTGCAAATACCGCTGAACCCGTTATAACATAGACAAAGGTCATGTTGCGCATCCAAGAGACAGGTTCAATACCAATCATAACATCTCTTAGTGTACCTCCGCCAACTGCAGTAACAAAAGCTATGATAAGCACACCAAACGGATCCATGCGTTTGTTCATGGCTACCAATGCACCAGAAATGGCAAAGGCTATCGTCCCAAGTATATCTATGATTTGGAAAAACATCTTACTTACTGCGTAGGCAGGAATCTCATTATTGATTTGTTATTTATTCATTTATAATCTATACAAAACACTTATTTAAGCGCTAAGATTCCTGCTTTCGCAGGAATTTGGTTCTATGAGATCCCGAAACTAGTTCGGGATAAGCGATTCACACGCTTTTTTGTAAAAAAAGCGGTTCTCTGCTTACATATTTTGGGTATAGTAGTTATAATCCTTTAAGATGGTGTCGATAAACTTCACATCGTACAGCTTTGTTTCTATACCAAGGGTGTCACAGATTTTCTTCTTTAGCAAGGTTAAAGTTCTAAAATCGTTGTTCTTTTTAGAAATTGCAAAAGCTTCTTTTATAATTCTTACATCTTTATCTGTAAGCTGTGTCACATTACTAAAAACAGGCACGTAGTCGTCGCTAATGTCTTCAAGGATTGTACTGCTAATCTTATGTTTTTTCTTTACACTTATAACTACAGTACCAGCTGCAGAATCGCCTACACGTTGTTTTTTATCAGACAGAAGAATGCTCAACACACCTATTGATGAGAAAAACATCCATATATCTATTATTCTGAGCATCCAGCGTACCATAAAATTGTACCATTGTGTCGGTGTGCCATCCAAACGAACTACTTTAATCTTCATAATCATTTTTCCGACAGTTTGCCCTCCAAAAAGGATATGGCACCATAGCGAATAAAAAAAGGCTGGTAAGGTAAGAAGCCCTAAAAATCCACGTCTCGTCCATCCATCAGCATCAAAAATCTCGGATAAGTTTACCAAGTTTTCCATGATGGTCATATAGGTAACTAAAATTATACCATCTATTAAAAAAGCCACCATACGTTCACCCAGTCCAATTAACTTGTAGTCTAGGTTGACATTTTGTGCAGTGTTAATTGCTAATTTGCCCATGGAAATGTATATTCGTTTTTAAATTGAAATGATTTATGCGCGAAGCGTCTTTCGTGAAGCAAAATAAGGAAAAATGGATTGGTTTTGAAAACGCATTAGATAATAATGCTAAAATAAATCCAGACGACTTAGCTTCTTACTATATACAACTTACAAACGATCTGTCTTATGCCCAAACCTACTATCCTGGCAGTAAAACGTTATTATATCTAAATTCGTTGGCATCACAAGCGCATCAAAAGATATATACCACCAAAAAAGAATCAAAAAACAAGATTATTTCGTTTTGGCGCGATGAGTTTCCATTGTTTTTCTACCAGTACCATAAAACCCTTTTGTATGCTTTTCTAATTTTTATGTCGGCAGTAATCATTGGAGCCATCTCAACCTTAAACGACGATTCTTTTGTTAGATTGATTCTTGGTGATGCCTATGTGAATATGACGATAGAAAATATTGAAAATGGAGAGCCAATGGCTGTCTATAAAAGCGGCAGTAATATTGGTTCGTTTTTAGGCATTACCATAAACAACATTAGAGTTGCCATTATTGCTTTTGCCTTTGGTGTGTTGTTTAGTGTAGGTACCATATGGATATTGTTTAGTAATGGTATAATGCTTGGTGCGTTTATAACCTTTTTCTATAACTATGGGATTTTAGAAAAAACCTCAACGGTATGGTTGCACGGTACTATTGAAATTTCGGTTATCGTGATTGCGGGTTGCGCTGGCTTGGTAATGGGTAATAGTTTTTTATTCCCAAAAACATTTTCTAGACGTATTGCGTTTATGAAAGGAGCTAAAGATGGACTAAAGATTGTTGTAAGTACCATTCCCTTTTTTATTATCGCTGGATTTATAGAAGGTTTTATAACACGATATGGTGAGCAAATGCCTTGGTTTATAGCTTACGGTATTATCCTTATTTCATTATTTGTAATTGTATATTATTATATTATTTACCCTATTTTATTACATAAGGCTTCAAATATTGAACTAAACGAAGTTCAATCTAAATTAATCCCCAAACCAGAACTAACGTGAACGAAAAATATATAGAACTTAGAACCCGAAGTACGTTTGGAGATATCATCAACACTTACTTTATGTTCCTAAAACATAATTTCAAAACCTATACCAACCTGTACCTAAGATACAATGCCGTAAGTATATGCCTTACGCTAATATGCTCTTACTTATTGGTTACAGGTTTTATGGGATTGGTAAGCCGCGATTTTAGATTTGGAATGGGTAATAATGTCGCTTCTGATAATTATTTTTTTGCCGGAGCAATCATCTTGTTTTTAATTGTATTTATAACATCGCTTATAAACTACAGTTTCTCCAGTGCATACATTGCCGAATATGTTAAAAATAACGGGAGTATTGTCTCAAAAAATATATGGAGAAGTATCCTAAGTAATATTGGTACCATTATTCTTTTTATACTTATAGGTGGACTCTTATATATCGTTTATATTATTATTTCAATGATGGTGTCCTTCATTCCATTTTTAGGGATGATAGTTCAGTATGGTTTAAGTTTCACCATGACTGCAGTCTTTGGATTAACATTTATGTCCATCTTTGCTGCAAATAAAGGTTTTGGTGAAGCTATATCTGAAGGTTTTGATTTTACATTTTCAAACTTTTGGCGCGTCATTTTATTCGGATTGGTCATCGGTATCTTGAATCTTATGATAACAGCGCTTATCATTTCAGTTCCTGGTTTTATAATTGGTATCTACGCTTATTTTTCTGTAGAAAGCAATATCGACCTTACCACAAGCACGTTTGCAACGTTGATATTTACTTTTGGTTTTGCAGCATTTTTATTGTCATTTATATACACACAGGCTTTATCACAACTATCCTACGGTATTTTGTATTACAATCTTTATGAAGTAAAATACAATGTGTTTCTACAAAAAATGATTGATAAAATCGGTGCTGATGAGTAAATCTACACCCAAAAATATTGGCACTTGGTTATTGACGATGTCTTGCTCTTCTTTTTTGTGGGCTCAAGATAGTGTTGTAAAACGTGACTCGACAAACCTGGACGTTACTTATTTTAAAGACAATTTTAAGGACAATTACAGTGGTAATGATTTTAATTATTCCATAAACGACACAGGTGGTATTAATTTAATTCAACGTATACTCAGATCATTTTTCACATGGTTGGGAGATACTTTTGGGTTTGATATTGATTGGCTGGATTATCAAACCTTAGAATACATCGTTTATGGTTTGTTAGGCATAATTGTACTTTATCTACTTATAAAATTTCTACTACAGAACCCTGTAAGCTCAGTATTTAAAACTGAAGATAAAGCTATAGAAGGCTTCACCTATGTCGAAGAACATATAGAACAAGTTGATTTTGACAAACTCATTAAAAAAGCATTAAAAAACAACAATCACAGATTGGCAACACGCTACATGTACCTTAAAACACTAAAAGTTTTAGCTAGTAAAAAAACCATAGAATGGCATTACGATAAAACAAACACAGACTATCTTAATGAGATCAAGGATTCAAGATTAAAAAGTCTATTCAAGCGTGTATCTTACATCTACGATTATGTTTGGTATGGTGAGTTTCCGATAGATGAACTAAGTTTCAATAAAAATAAAGAAGATTTTAATCAACTTATAAAAACGACAAAGCGTGGATAAACGTTCTAAAATAGCATTGTATGTTATTGGTGCCGTTATCGTTTTTATGATGATTGCGGAAGTCACCAAACCCAAACCACTCAATTGGCGCGACTCCTACTCTGCCTCCGATAAAATTCCATTGGGCTGCTACATTCTTTTTAATGAATTGGAAACGTTTTCTGATGGCGAAGTCTTAACCTCGGAACGCACGGTATATGAATATTTAAAAAACGTAGATACAACGACATCGAAATCTCTGGTACTTATCAATAATTATTTGAGTTTTGATAGAGAAGAATCCAAGGCATTGATGGATTTTGCCGAAAAAGGGAATACCGTTTTTATAAGCGGTAACTATTTTTACGGTACTATCGTAGATTCATTAAACGTATCTGTTGTAAGACAATATAACGACTTCTTTAAAAAAGAGTCCGAACATAAGTTTACAAGTCCAAGCCTAAAGAAAAATAACCGTCTCTTTAAGGATGTTATTGAAAATAGTCACTTTAGTTCTCTCGATACGCTAAACACTACTATTTTAGGTACTGTAACATTAGCTGACGATGACGGTATAGAAGAAACACATCCAAATTTTATAAAAATAGATGTTGGCGAAAAAGGAGGTCAATTTGTAATGCACACTAATCCTTTTGCATTCACCAATTACCACCTTATGTTAGACAAAGCTGACTATGCCGCAACTGTTTTGTCTTATTTGCCAAAGCAACAAATTATATGGGACAACAATTACAAAAGTGGTCGTAAAGTGATTACAAGTCCATTACGCTTTATTCTTAGTAACAAAGCGTTAAAGTGGGCATTTTACATCAGTATGTTTGGCTTGATATTGTTTGTGATTTTTAGAGGGAAACGTACTCAGCGCATAATACCTGTTATCAACAAGTTGGAAAATGCCACAGTGGATTTTACCAGAACCATTGGCGAACTGTATTATCAGCATGGAGATTACACCAATATCGTTCAGAAAAAAATTCGCTTTTTTCTAGAATTCGTAAGGTCAAATTATTATTTAAACACCAACCAGCTTAACCAAAGCTTTATCGAAAAACTGGCAGTTAAATCCAGTAATACAAAAGAAGATGCAAAAGCTCTTGTGGATTATTTGGTCTTTTTAAAATCCAAAGCGCAACACACAGAGCAAGAACTCATAGAACTCAATAAAAAAATAGAACATTTTACAAAACACAAGTTATAATGGAAGATCAAAACGTACCATCATCAGAACCTCTAGATGAGACAAACCATAATGAAACAAATACAAATAACCAACCTAACGAGCAGACTCCAGAAGATTTTACAAGTCGTATAGATTTAAAACCTCTGCAAGACAGCGTTGAGCAGATAAAGTACGAGATTGCAAAATTCATTGTCGGGCAAAATGAAATGATTGAACTCTTAATCATTTCCATACTTACTAATGGTCATTCACTAATTGAAGGTGTGCCTGGTGTGGCAAAGACAATTACCGCGAAGCTTTTGGCAAAAACAATGGATGTGGATTTTAGCAGAATACAATTTACACCAGACCTAATGCCTAGTGATATTTTGGGAACTTCTATTTTTAACGTAAAATCCAATGAGTTTGAGTACAAAAAAGGGCCTGTTTTCTCTAATATTGTTTTAATTGACGAAATAAACAGAGCTCCTGCCAAAACGCAAGCTGCCTTATTTGAGGTTATGGCTGAGCGTCAGATTACAATGGACGGTGTTCGCTACGATATGGAGCCTCCTTTTTTGGTGTTTGCAACTCAAAACCCGATTGAGCAAGAAGGTACATACCGATTACCAGAAGCCCAATTAGACCGATTTTTGTTTAAGATTGAAGTCAACTATCCATCACTTGAGGACGAGGTTCAAATTTTAATAGACAACCATAAGAGACAGGACAAAATGGATTTTAATACCATTAAAGCCGTGTTGTCTTCAAATTCAATTAAAAAATATCAGGATTTAATTAAGCAAATTGTTGTTGAAGATAATCTCCTTAACTATATCGCTTCCATTGTAAACAATACGCGAAATAATGCTAATTTATATTTAGGCGCTTCTCCAAGGGCTTCAATAGCCATTTTGAATGCCGCCAAGGCAAATGCTGCCATCAATGGAAGGGATTTTGTTACTCCAGACGACATTAAGCGTTGCACAAAAGCCGTTCTTAAGCATCGCTTGGTCTTAACACCAGAGCGAGAGATGGAGGCCTTTACGGTTGATAAAGTTGTAGATCAAATTCTAGAAACTATTGAGATTCCGAGATAGTGAAACGCTTATTTAAACATACCTATTTAACCTTTCGGTTTTTTATAATTGCTATCGCTTTCGTAGCACTTTTTATTCTGGCATATATTTATCCAGGTTTATTAAGCATTGTCTCAATTCTATTTTTTGTAGCAGTAGGCTTGGTTGTTATCGACCTTATTTTGTTGTTTAAACAAAAAGGGATTTTAGCCTCTAGGATTTTACCAGAAAAATTAAGCAATGGTGACGATAATCCCATAGAAATAACTTTACAGAACAATTATAACTTCAAAGCAGATTTAACCTTAATTGATGAGATGCCGTTTCAATACCAGAAACGTGATTTTGAAATCAATACCCAACTCAACAAACACGACAAAAAGAAAATAACCTATACACTAAGACCATTAGAACGTGGTGAATATTACTTTGGCAATCTAAATATTTATGCCAACTCACCAATAGGTCTAGTGACGCGTCGGTACCAGTTTGCAAAGGATGCCATGGTACCCAACTACCCATCGTTTTTACAACTTAGAAAATATATGCTCATCGCATTTTCCAACAAGTTATTTGAATATGGCTTAAAGAAAATAAGACGTATTGGACATACCATGGAATTTGAGCAAATTAAAGATTATGTTACGGGAGATGACATAAGAAACATTAATTGGAAAGCTACCGCAAAGCGTAACCAATTGATGGTTAATCAATTTCAGGATGAGCGTTCACAACCTATATACAGTGTTATCGATAAGGGTAGAGCCATGAAAATGCCTTTTGAAGGTCTGAGCTTATTGGATTACGCCATCAATGCCACTTTAGTGATAAGCAATGTTGCCCTAAAAAAGCAAGACAAAGCTGGAATGTTTACATTTTCGCGCAAAGTTGAGAACAAAGTTGTTGCAGAAAGAAGACCTTCTCAGATGAATAAAATCCTGGAGACACTCTATAATGTTAATACGGATTTCTCAGAATCCGATTTTTCAAGATTGTATATTGATGTTAAACGAAGTATAACACAGAGAAGTTTGCTTCTCCTGTACACCAATTTTGAAACCTTGGACGCTTTACACAGGCAACTACCCTATTTGCAAGCCATGGCAAAAAACCATCTCTTGGTCGTGATATTTTTTGAAAACACAGAGCTCGAAAAATTAACAAATGTTGAAGCGCAAAACACTTTTGATATTTTTCAAAAAACCATTGCTGAAAAATTTATGTACGAGAAAAAATTGATTGTAAACGAGCTACAAAAACATGGCATACAATCTATTTTAACCGCTCCCGAAGACTTAACCATTAATACTATCAATAAATATTTAGAGATAAAGGCAAGGGGATTGATTTAATGGCTTATGGCTAATAGCTAAACTAACAACCCATCCCTTAAAACTTACAGTTCAGTAATTGCAATTATTATTACCCAATGGTTTGTAAGATATTTGAGTCATCAATCCGATTTCACTAAAAGTTTCGTCGGACAAACCAAAAAAACATTAACCATTAAAAAACAATAGTGTTATGAAAAATTTAATTTTAATTATCGCTTTGGTGCTTAGCTCAACAATCGGTTTCTCTCAAGAAGATGAAAAAGGAATCACCATTACAGTGACCATCGATAACGCAAAAAATGACAAAGGTAAAGTCTTAATGTCCTTGCATACCTCAGAAACCTTTATGAAAGGTAAAGGAATTGTAGATGCTGAATCCGTTATCAAAGACGGAAAAGTAACAATTACCTTTGAGAATGTTTTGCCAGGTGAGTATGCGATTATGGCGCTTCATGACGAAAACGGAAATGAACGAATGGACTATAGAGAAAACGGAATGCCTTTAGAATCTTATGGTATGTCTAATAACGTTATGTCTTTTGGCCCACCACAATATGACGATGCTAAGTTTAAAGTTATAGGAGAAGATCTAGAACTCAACATTAGGTTTTAATCCATACAAAAACAAGGTCGTTAGCATAAGCGCTAACGACCTTTATTTTTTCTGCGTCCAATCATTTTTAACAGTACTTTATGATATGTTTAATATCTATAAAATGAGATTTTTCGCACCTTTGAACTTTCATTTAAATTAAAATTCTTGTGTTAGGATTAGTGAGATAAGCCTCGAATTTTTAAGATAAAAGTTCTTGAATACAAGATAATAAAATTGTTGAAAAATCATAAAAACCTTTGGATTTATTTCTAAAGGTTTTTTTCTTTTAAACAGTTTCGCCCAACCAGGCTTTCATCATCCAAACTGTTTTTTCCTGTTCTGTTATAAAATCGCTCATCATGGCATTTGTGCCTTCGTCATTGGCTTCCTCGGATGCTTCTAAAATTTTCCGTTCAATTTTTAAAAGTTCAGTTAGAGAATCTACAATAAGCTTAACAGCCTTTTCATCTTTAGAAACGTTTTTACCAACAGGAACTTTAGCCGCTTTGGTATAATCTTCGAAAGTATGCAACGGTGTCGCACCTAAGGTTAATATGCGCTCAGCAATTTCATCTACCTTAAGGTTAGCATCTGTATATAATTCTTCAAACTTTACGTGCAAATCGAAAAATGCACGACCCTTAATATTCCAATGTATACCTCTTAAGTTTTGACAATACAGCTGAAAATTAGCCAGCAACTTATTTAATTCGTCAGCCAATTCTTTAGTTTTCTTGGTATCTAAACCTATACTATTTAATGTCATAATTATATTCTTTTATGTATTTCAAAATTAAATAGAATTAAAAAGCAAACAGCTATAGTTTTTATAAATAGTTTTTATATTTTTATAGTCTAAACAAATAGTCATGACAATCACGCAACTTAAATATGCATTGGCAATAGCAGAACATAAAAACTTCACAAAAGCTGCTGAAAAGTGTTTTGTTACGCAACCAACACTAAGCACACAAATACAAAAACTTGAGGATGAGCTGGATATAACAATTTTTGATAGAGGAAAAAAACCCATCGAGCTTACCGAAGTTGGGAGGAAAATTGTGTTTCAAGCTAGAAATATTGTAAACGAAGCTGAGCGTATTCAAGATATTGTAGATCAGCAAAAAGGATTTATTGGTGGTGAATTTAGGTTAGGCATCATACCTACAATTATGCCAACACTTTTACCAATGTTTTTAAACAACTTCATTAAAAAATACCCTAAAGTAAAGCTTAAAATTGAAGAGCTCACTACCGAAGAAATTATTACAAGAATCAATGATGGACACATAGATGCAGCTATTGCAGCGACACCATTAGAAAGTGACAATATTAAAGAACGTCCTTTGTATTACGAGCCGTTTGTAGCTTATGTTCCTACAAATCATAGATTAAGAAATCAAACCAAATTGGAAGTTTCTGATCTCGAAATTGAAGACATGTTACTTCTTGAAGATGGTCATTGTTTTAGAGAAGGAGTTATTAATCTTTGTAAAGCTTTTAAAAACCAAACCGATGAACATTTTCAGTTAGAAAGTGGAAGTATAGAAACGCTTATAAAATTATCTAACGAGGGTATGGGCATGACCCTATTACCATATTTGCACACTTTAGATATAAGTGAAAGGTTTAGCTCTAATTTAAAGCATTTTAGGGAGCCTTCACCAGCCAGAGAAGTTAGTCTCATTTACCATAAGAGTGAACTGAAAATGCAAATCATTAACGCCATGCACGATTTGATCTCTTCCGTTATAAGAGGTGCTATTGCTTTTAGTAATGTAGAAATCATAAGTCCATTACCAAAATAAATCAATTAACTAAACAACGAAAAGCCTAAAAACAGAGTTTTTAGGCTTTAATTAAGGGTTGACTAAGTGCTATTAATCTACCTTACTTTAAAATAACTTTTTGAGTAGATACATATTTACCATTGGTCATTCTCAACACATAAATTCCTGATGCTATATCAGTTACGTCTAATATGTTATCTCCAGAAATAAGCTGTCCTTGTTTTACAATACCACCTATAACATTGTACATCACATAGTTCAATTCAGGTATTGTAGAATTTAATTTAATGTGCAGGTCACCATTAGAAACTGGGTTTGGATAAATTATCGGTGCGTTATCATCACTTAACTCAACCTCATTTACTCCTAAAGTACTATTGTTGATACTTATTTCCCATAATCCTCTTCCGTAAGTCCCAGCAATTAATTTATCAACAGTATAATTAATTTCTAAATCATTGATTATAACATTAGGTAAGTCTTGCCCCAATGGTAACCAATCCGCAGAACCTACTTTGTAATATACGCCTAGTTCAGTACCCAAAAACAAAATTTCTTCACTTTGATTCTGTTTTAATACAACTTGTTTCATTAAAATATTTGGCAAACCGGCAGAAATGTTTGTCCAAGTTTGTCCTCCATCAGTAGACTTAAATACTTTTGATCCATCTACATAGCCTCTAACAGTTACATAAACTGTATTTGGTGTAGTTTGATTGAAAGTCACCGAATTCATTTTTGCTGATGCTTCTGGCTCACTTAAGGTGGACCATGCAACACCATCATTTGTAGATTTTCTACCTCCATTGGCACCAATTACAAATAAGTTATTACCAAACGTCTCTATATATTCTATCTGCCCTGCACCAGAGTTTAAATTAGACCATGAATCTCCTTTGTTGGTTGTTTTATACACTTCCCCAAAACCACCATACAATGTTGTAGGAACGGTAGAATTCATTTTTAATGTCCAAACAAACGGAGCTCCTAAACCAGAAGTAGGTGGATAAGCATCACCGTCATAATTATTTGCGAAACCTGTATCGGTTCTTATAAGCCCTCCATTTTGAGACCCTAAGTATCTAATATTAGGATTGGTATAATCTATTGCCGTACACGTTCCATCACCTGCCAATGCGGCAACCCATTTTAATGTGCCATCTTTCATCTCCAGACTATAACCATCATTGTCTTGATTACCCATTATTTTGTGGTTTTCGCTTTGTGGTGATATAGCAACTGAATATAATTGCGTTATCAACACACCATCTGACTTGTACTCTACTGTTGGTTTTTCTTCTGATTTAGTTGGATAATCCATATAAATTAAACCACCATCATTAACAGCCCAAAATGAATAACCAGAATCCAAATATCCCATTTCATGGATGTCCGCGTGTCCATAAGATCCATTGGAGGTATTATCTTCCCAGGCATTGTTTAAGGTGACATACCAAACACCACCGTTATTATCTGAATTGATACCATCAACGCCACCACTAATTATTAGACCATCTTTAACAACCAACGCCATATTATAAGCTCCTTGAGGATTGTAATTTGTAGTCGCGTTCCCTAATGTGTTTAAGGAAGGCGTTGTCGCATTAGGATTATAAGTGGAGATTTGCCCAGATTTAGCCTGAACATAAAAAATACCTGTAGCTGCATCGGCTGTTACTGAATGTCTTTCATAACTCACACCTTCAGGTTTAATTGCTGACCACGTGGTTCCGTTATCGCTAGAAAACATCAAGCCTCCCCAACTATCTGCACACATTATATTGGTACCGTTCTTATGAAATTTCCCTATTTGCGCGTCATTATATGGGTGTGTGTAAACATTGGTCCAAGTTGCACCACCATCAGTGGTTTTTTTAATGTATTGATTGGTACCAACCACAACGGTATTATCATCAATCACAATTAAGTTTGATGTAGATTCCCTATCAGCAAGACTGAAGGTTAACCCTGTTGATTGAAAAGTCTCACCAAAATCTGTAGATTTAAGAACTCCTATGGATTTTATATGATCTGCGTCATAGTCGCCAGTTGAGACATAAATAGTACCAGGATTGTTGGCGTCAGAAGAGGCGCTTCTCATATCTGTCACTCCAATACCTGCAATAAAGTCTAATTTTGGTGCCCAAGTATTACCATTATCCGTCGATTTCCATATACCTCCATTTGGGGCACTTACGAAAAGGACGTTTTCGTCTGATGGTACCTTGGTAAATCTCATAAAATTAGTCAATCGACCCATTTGAGGAAAGTTTGGATAACCATTCGCATCCGGTACCGTTTGCGGCCCTACATTCATCCATTGTTGTTGGCTCTGACCAGATCTTGCAGCCGTATTTTGAGAATTTATGGACCCATCAGCATTTATCAAACCTGCATTGTAATAACCTAAAAGTTCATTGGGGAAATTACCTTGAGCATCAACCCTATCTTTCCAATAGTATGCCCAACGCTCAAATTGCTTTTCTGCTTTGATATCTGCTTTGGTAAAATTACTCGATTGTTTTTTTAAGGCGATTTGTTGTCTTACTTCTTCAACAATTTCGAAGTAATTACTCCCTTCTTTTTTAGGAGCCTTTTTATAGTCAATAGTCTGTGCGTAAACTATCGACCAACTAAAACATAAAATTAAAAAGTAAATTTTTTTCATAGTGAAATTGGTTTATTGTTATTGAATAGCTACAACAAATATCTTTAACCAACTCAAAAGAAGACACATAAACTAATACGCAATAACTACGCAGTCTATAAAATGAAAGCTATTTTAACAGTTTACACCTCAAATTTCTATATTGGTCAACCAAATCTTATGAAAAACCTTTGAATGTCTCTGTTAAGTAAGCAACCAAGCTTAGCTCTTTATCCTTAATTTTCAGCTTTTTACCGATGCGATATCGTCGACTTTCCACCGATCTTATTGAAGTATTTAAAAAAGCTGCAATCTCTTTGTTTTTAAAACCGGCAAATAAATAATAACAGATAATTATTTCAGATTCATTTAATTCTGGGTGCATTTGAGATAACTCATTAAAGAAATCCACATTGAGATCGTTGATTAAATTAAGGTGATCTGTACCATTGCCAACCAAAGTTGAAGAGTGTAAATGAAGGTTTCTATAGAGGTTCTTAATTTCTGCTCTCTGTATTATGGCATCGTCTATATTGGAAATTCTTTTTATATCCTTTTTAGATTCTTCGATAAACTGTTCAAACCCTTTAACCTTTACCTTTAACTTTTCGTGGTTTTTCTTTAAATAATTGTAATCATTAAGTTTATCCAAAAAACCATTAATGGCAATTTTTAGCTTTTTATATTTAAAAACAAAAAGGGTAATGGTAGATAAAAAGAGTACCAAAAGTAAAATCCATAGTATTTTGTTTATCTGCTTCTTTTTGGATTCGGTTTCTAAATCATTCTCCGTATTGAGCAGTATTTTGCTAGCATTATAATTGGCATCAATTGTTTTTTCCAACAATACTTTTTGAAATCCGTTTAATGAATCTATATAGGCATTTGCTTTATTTAAATCCCCAATACTTGTGTAAGCATCTGCATAGGTTCTAAAATAATTTTTCACATCTGAATTATCCATGACATCGCGTGCCTCTGAAGCACTTTCCAAGTAATAAAAAGCTGAATCTTGTGCGTTGTTTTTTAAATGTTGCTCCGCCAACATACGATCTATTGTAACGGCATGGATATTATACAAATAGTCTGTTAATGTAGTATCGTTTTTTAAGGTTTTAAGTTGGTTATAGTATTTATGCGCATTGTCCAAGTCATCTAAATACATATAATTCATTGATAATAAAAATAGGGCGTATAGCTGATAAAAAGAATCGTCTTTAAACGACTTGTAATAGTTCATATCTTCTAACAATAGACCATTACTTGTTTCATAATTCTTAAGACGCATTTCGGCATAAGCATACATCTGCCTTACATCTGCAAGACCATACTTATCATCAATCAACTCAAAATAATGCCTGGCTTTATCTAGGTAATCAAAAGCTGAAGAATCCTTTTTTATTATAAAAACATTGTAGAACAGTTCTATATTTGTTCTTCCAGCAATCTCGTATTTCTCTTCTATTTCGGCGTATTTTAAAGCAAGTAAAAGATTTTGATAAATTTCCGCTTGATTATCGAGCCTATTATCCAAAATAGCCTTAGTATCGTAGTATTCCGCTAAATGCCCTTCGATATATTTTTCGACTGGATTTGGGATAGAGTCTAGATATTGTAAACTACGTTTAGGATTGTCTTGTGTGTTATATTCTGCCGAATCAATGTATTTTATATATTTCGAAGTCTCTTGAGCAAAAACCAAAAAAGGAGTAGATAACAATCCTAATCCGAAAATTAAGTTACGACAATTAACAAGGCTAAGTGTGAAATTAAGCATTTAGGTTTTAGGATTTACGCCTACAAAAGACTTATATCGCTAAACTAAACATTTTTAACAATAAGAGATAAACTCCTACAACAAAAGATTAGAGCAAAACATAAAAAAAGCGACTCGTAAGTCGCTTTTCTTTATGCTTTTAGATAGATTAAACATTGATTTAATTCTGGGTTTTGATTGATTAGGGACTGAATAAAAATTCTTAATTCTTCGAGTTCGTGAGGCAGTAGTCTTTTTACTGCTTTTTGCACTTCCTTACAGAATAATGTCGCATCAAAACTAACCTTTTTAAGTACAGTTTTGGTGTACTCAAACATTGCTCTCGCCATAGGTAATTTTAAGTTTTAGGTTATACAAAAAGTAAATTTGTTCTATAGGCTATTGTTTCAATTAACGACTTCAAGTTATAAAATTTTTGAAACATTTGAAGAAGTTTAACAGCTTATTATGTTAAAGGTATGATTACTACGTTGAGTACAAATAATTATAAAAGGGAATTCTTACAATTTAAGTTGTTGAAAATCAAATATTTCTAACAAAAACTTAGTTTTTAATAAATTTTAAAGTCTTATGCGTTGTACCAAATTTCAATTCAATAAAATATAAACCAGAAGTTAAGGAGGATACATCTAACGGATTTTCAAAGTTTTGATTTATTGCATTAAAGGTTTTAATAAGCCTTCCATTTATATCTCGTATAAGGACTAAATCTAAACTACTGTTTGATGAAATAGTAATATAATTCTTTGCTGGATTTGGATACACACTAAACTCTGACACTTCATAATCATCAATACTCAGATTTTCTTCTGCAACTGTAGTAGCGTAATTATTTGTAATAACAGGAAAGTTAAAATCGAAATAAATTTCAGCTTGGTTGGCAAATGTATCACCCAAAACCAATGTGTCTAATGTTTTTATTTTAAAAACCAGAAAACCATCATTATTAGCATCATCGAATGGTAAATTGATACCTTCAAAAATGAACTCTACGATATTACCTTCTCTTATCCTTGTTGTAAAATTATGACTGCCATACAGAGGTATAAGCGATGAAACATCATATTTAGTTTCATCAATCACATCCTTTACCACAATATTTGTAGCGTTGGCTGTACCAAGATTTTCAAATCTGATCCTGTAATGTACATATTCACCCACATGTTCCGGTAAAATTGCGACACCTTCTAAGCAAGTGACATCATTTGGGTCGTATGAGTTTACAACGGTCTGTTTTAGACCAAAACTATTATCTCCTTGGGTTTCATCGTTAAGGTAAGGTGTAATATTGACATCAAATTCCAGAAAATCACCATCATTTAGTGGAAAGTTAGGATCTGTTGGTGTGTTAAGGTTGAAACTCACTACAATTTCTCTAGTTTCAAAAGGTTGCAAATCTGTATAATTCCATTGCAGATTACCAATGCCGTAAATGTCCTCAGTTGGTGTAGCAGATAGAAAACTCATAAAATCATCTTCAAAATCCAAGCTTATAGTGCCGCTTAAAATTGTATTACCTTTATTCTTATAAATGATTCTGTATTCCGAATCAAAACCAGGAATGGCTCCAGTGGTAGGTACGATAACCACATCCAAATCATTATGTACTCCATTTGGTGTTATGCAAAAATCTTGTGTAAAAGGGTTTCCGTCATCTGGAAACGTTATTGTTGCTGAACTCGGTGATGCATTAAAATAATCCGTGTTTTCTAAAACAGGTGTTACGGTATGTATACCTTCTACAACTGGCACGTTATAGCTACCAGAACTATCTGCAAAATAAGTTCCGCTGTTGGTACCGTCGGTAATATTTAGCTTGATATTTGGATAGAAATTATCACCAACATCACAACCATTGGTATTGGCATCTACTCTACTTTCTCCTTCAATAGTGTAATATTCACCACCAGGTGTAAATGAACAGTAAGAATTAATAACAGGGTTATAAATGAAATTAAGGTTCTCTAATATCTCTACATCGCTTTCATCTGCGCAAATATAATCCACATTAATATGTGCTGAAAAATTAAACGACTGACTTGGTGTATACCCGTTTTTTTAAATTAATCCACTCCGCAGTGATTGCTCCTAAATACAAAACGTTTAAATTAGGCTTCTGACTTAAATCTAAATTATCAAAATTACCACCATCAATTTGAAGAGCAATAAGATTTGGGTTACTAGAAATATCCAAGTAATTTAAACCTTGCCAATAGACACTTAATGATTCTAAATTTGGATGGTTGCTGAAGTCTAATTGTGTAATTCCTGTTGCTGATAAACTAAATGCTTCGATATAAATATTATTTGAAATATCTAAATTTTCTAAAAAATTTAGACCATATAAGTGAATCTCTTTCAAATTCGCAAGCTGACTCAAATCCAAACTAGATATAAAAAAAGTATTATTTAAAATCAAAACTTCAAGATTATTACAATTGTTAAAATCTATTGTGTTAAAAAATTCATTTTGGTTAGATCCAACGTTTAATTCATTTAAACTTGGCAGGTTATTCAAAACTAAGCTAGAAGCATAAAAACTAAAGATGTGCAATGATTCTAAATTTGGCAAATTACCGATAACCAAATCGTTAATATTAAGACTGCTGAGTTCTAATTCTATAAGGTTAACAAAAGCCTCCAAACCTTGAATAGAAGAAATACTTGTTGAACTAACATTAATTATCGTCGCAAGTTCTGCCTCAGAAACTTGTATTTCACCATCCCCATTTGTATCTATAATAGGATCATGATTTACAAGGGCATTTTTAAAGTTTATGTCTGGTATATTAACATTCTGAGAACTACTTATTTTAAAAAAGCATAGTAGAAGGATTGATAGATAAAAGGTTTTCATAGTTTGTGATTTGATTAATTGCTATTTATAAGATACAAAAAACCAAAAAAGGTTGCGTTAAATACACAACCTTTTGTCAAATTTTCTTACTTATTACATTTTAAAACCGATTATCGCCATCCAACAAATCACCAAGACCTCCAAGGATACTACCTTCTCCTTTAGACTTTCCTCCTCTTGGCACAGATGCTAAAATACGGCCTGCCAATCTGCTAAATGGTAAGGATTGGATATACACTTTTCCTGGTCCGCGCAGCTTTGCAAAAAACAAACCTTCGCCTCCAAAAATGGAATTTTTAATGCCGCCTACAAACTCAATATCGTAATCAATATCCTTGGTAAACCCAATAATGCAACCTGTATCTACACGTAAGGTTTCGCCAGCTGCTAGAGTTTTAACTGCTGTAGTTCCGCCAGCATGGACAAATGCCATACCATCTCCTTCTAATTTTTGCATTATAAAGCCTTCACCGCCAAAAAGGCCTCTTCCTAATTTCTTTGAAAACTCTATACCAACGCTTACACCTTTGGCTGCACAAAGAAAAGCGTCTTTTTGGCAGATAAACTTCCCTCTATATTCATTAAGGTCAATTGGAATTATCTTCCCAGGATATGGCGAGGCAAACGACACGTTACGTTTACCCGTAAGGTCATTGTAAAAGGCGGTCATAAACAAGCTCTCGCCTGTAAGGATACGTTTTCCCGCTCCCAGTATTTTACCTAAAAACCCTTTATCTTTTTGTGAGCCATCTCCAAAAATGGTGTCCATTTTTATACCATCGTCCATCATCATAAAACTTCCCGATTCGGCTATTACAGCTTCTTGTGGATCGAGTTCTATTTCTACATATTGCATTTCCTCTCCATAGATTCGGTAATCTATTTCGTGTGCGTTTCTATCTGTAAAGTCTGGTAATTTTTCCATAATATCTTTTCGTTTTAAGGTTGACATTGTGCACCGAAGTTTTTAACGTAGGTGCATTCGTTTATTGGTTGTGATAACAATTAATTTGTTACAAAATATTTTCAAATCATCAGATTGCTACGTCCTCGTCCTCGCAATGACATTAGGATTTTACTTTCAGGGTCCACTCAAACTTAAAGGACGACACCTCCACTCCATCTGCATTTATGCCATTAGAACTCAACCAAACCGTTTGTCCTTCACCTGTTGCAACGGCTTTTGCAATGGCTTCATCTATTTTATGACCATCTTCACATTTAAAAGTAATTCTTCCCCTGGCCTTTTTTGTGAACGTACCATTATTACTTGCTACCAACATGGATATTTTTTTGCCGCTTTCCCTGATTTTTTTCATAACCAATGCACCTGTTGTTAACTCAGCCGCCATCCCTTGCACAGCCCAGAACATAGAGTTAAATGGATTTTGGTTGATCCATCTGTGCTTTACTGTTACTACACAGGTTGTATCATCCAGAGATTTTGTCCTTACACCCGTGAAATAGGCGGCAGGCAGTTTAAATAATAGAAAACTGTTGATTTTGGATGGAGATAATTTCATTAGATATTAAGATTTCGTCTTATGTCAGTTTTTAGTTTTTGCCTTTTTATATTCCTGAATAAAAAACAGAACACAAATCACAAAACTAGCCGAAGCTACATAGGCTTTGCCATTCACACCCTGACCCAGCATGTTGTATTGGTTTAGGGGTACAACAAGCGTAAAAAGAAAGAAAATAAAAAACACAATTGATTTGTAATAATTTCTGTAATCCATCACAACTATTTATAGCTCAAAATAGGTTAAAATACCCATTTACTCAAATGTTAATTTTTTGTTAATTTTTAGTACTATGCGTAACATAATACCTTTTTAAAGACATATATTTGTATAAGAAACTATTATATACTTTTAAAAATGATTGACAACCACCATAAAAATTTAGCCACATTTATCCATTTATCAACCTTTTCGAGGTTTATAATTCCGTTTGGGAATTTTATTGGTCCTATAGTGTTATGGGCAGCGAATAAGGAAAAATCAGAATTTATTGATCAGCATGGTAAACAGGCCATTAATTTTCAGATTAGTGTTTTATTGTATGCCATTATTATAGGAACCATAAGCGTCCCTTTTTTCATCTTTAAACTTTTTAGAGGTATGGATTTTATAGATTTTCATGGGTTTCATGATTTTCATATCAATATAGGCGAACCCTCTCCTCTACTATATATAGGAGGTGGATTGGGAGCTCTAGCCATTTTGGCATTTATCATAGAATTGGCCCTTATCGTTAGAGCAAGTTTAGCCGCAAGGGACGGCAATAACTATAAGTATCCGTTAACTATTAATTTTTTAAAATAGATCAAAAGACATTCATCAATAATCAATCAATTTCATCAACGCTCCTTTGCGAAAGCTATGGAGCATAAAATCAAAAAATGAACAGTTTATTTAAATTTAAGACACTAATAATATGAAGATAGAAAACACAAAAGCACAAATGCGTAAAGGTGTTTTGGAGTACTGCATCCTTTCCATCCTAAAAGATGAGGATGCCTATGTTGCAGAGATCCTAGAAACACTTAAAGACGCTAAAATGCTTGTTGTAGAAGGAACTATTTATCCGCTATTAACAAGATTAAAGAATGCTGGGTTGCTCAGCTATCGCTGGGAAGAATCCACATCTGGACCGCCAAGAAAATATTACGGTCTTACCGAAACAGGACAACTGTTTCTCAATGAGTTAAACACCACTTGGAGTGAACTACAAAATGCAGTTAACCTAGTAACCAGTACAAAAACACCAAAAAAATGAATAAAACAGTCAATATAAATTTAGCAGGTATATTCTTCCATATAGACGAAGATGCATATCTTAAATTATCGCGCTATCTTGAGGCTATAAAACGTTCATTTACAGATTCTCAGGGACGTTCAGAAATTATAGCAGATATAGAGGCTCGCATCGCAGAGCTATTTGCAGAGCGCATACAAAACGAAAAACAAGTTGTTGGTATTAAATTAGTCGATGAGGTGATTACCATTATGGGGCAACCTGAAGACTATTTGGTCGATGACGAGATTTTTGAAGATGAACCACGCGCAAAAAAGTCGTATGACCATAGACCAACAAAGAAACTCTACAGAGACACGGACAACTCTTATATAGGAGGTGTCGCAGCAGGATTAGGCCACTATTTTGGTATCGATTCCATTTGGATGCGCTTGATCTGGTTATTGTTGGCATTAGGATCTGGTGGTACATTCATCTTTATATACCTTATCTTCTGGGCATTAGTGCCAGAGGCGAAAACAACTGCCGAAAAGCTGACCATGACTGGTGATCCCGTGAACATCAGTAACATTGAAAAAAAAATTAAAGACGGCATTGATTCGGTCGCAGAAACTGTAAAAAATGCCAATTTAAAAGAAAAAGGCAATAGCATACTAGAAGAGCTTGATAATGTTACCGAAAGTATTTCGGATACTGTAAAAAACGTGGATTATAAAAAACAAGGTAATCGCATAAAGTCAAGTTCCCAAACGTTTTTTGACACCATAGGAAATATTTTAATGTTCTTTCTTAAAGTCGTTGCAAAATTCATCGGAGTGATTTTAATCATCGTGGGCATAAGTACCTTAATAGCTCTGATTGTAGCATTGTTTTCAATCGGAATTACAGATGCTATTCATTTTCCAGGTATGGATTTTATTGATGTTGCCAATGCAGCTAACATCCCAATTTGGTTAATGTCATTGCTTTTGTTCTTTGCAATTGGCATCCCGTTTTTCTTTATTTTCTATTTGGGATTGAAAATTCTGGTCAACAACTTAAAATCCATAGGCAACATTGCCAAGTTTACGTTATTGGGCTTATGGCTAATGGCAATTATCGGATTGGTCATTACAGGAATTAAGCAAGCTTCTGAGCATGCTTTTGATGCAAAAGTAACTGCAAAAAGCGAGTTGAATATTAGGTCTGGTGATACTTTGAATCTTAGCATGGTAGGTCTAGATGATTACAACAGCTACCACAACAACTATAATGGTGAATTTAGGATAATTGAAGATGATAACAGTCGTAGCCTTGTTTCATCAGATGTAAGGTTTATAGTTAAATCTACAACAGATTCTTTAGGATCCATTACCATTGAAAAAGAAGCCTCTGGAAGCAATTACAATACCGCTAGACAGCGTGCAGAAAACATCGATTACAATTACGCATTATCTGGTAATAACCTAAAGCTTGATGCCTATTTAAGTACTAATGTTAAAAATAAATTCAGTGAACAACAAGTGCGCATTGTAATTTATTTACCCGAAGGCACTATACTCTACAGAGATAAAAACCTAAGGAGATACCAGCGTTATTCCAATTACTATGACAATATACTTCGAGGGACTGAAGATGGTCACTATTACAAAGTCATATCTGACGATGTTAAGTGTCTTGACTGCAAAGAGGAGGATAAAAATGAAACCGAAGTGATAGACTCAGATGCAGAATCACCATTTATTGAAACCTCTTCCGATTCCTCATCGTCTAATGAAGAAAAACCAGAAGTTAATGTTCAAATCAACGAAGATGGTGTTGATATTGAAGTTAATGACAATTGAGAACAGAGATTCAACAGTTCGTCAGTTTTAAATTGAAAACAAACGTATAATTATTAAAATTTGTAGTGCAATTATCATCAATACTCCTTCGCCAAGGCTACGGAGTATAAAATCAAAAAATGAAACAGTTAAAATTAAATCAATCAATAAAATCACTTTTGCTGTGCAGTATCGGATTCCTTTTGGGTTCCGGTATTGCAACAGCCCAAGTGGACCAAAATTCTGATCTTTTTAAAACGTTAAAAGCAAAAGATAGTATACTATTTAAAATAGGGTTCAATAAATGCAAAGTTGATAAAAGCGCAGAACTTATGTTTGATGACCTCGAATTTTATCACGATAAAAGTGGAATTACAAATTCTAAAGAAGAATTCGTCAAAACAATGAAAAATGGGATTTGTAGAGCGAATAATCCCGAAAAAGTGTATCGATTTCTAGTTGATGAAAGCCTAGAGGTTTTCCCAATGTACAATAACGGTGAGCTATATGGTGCACTACAAAACGGAAAACACTTTTTTTCAACAGATGAAAACATGACCTTTGAAAAAAGTGACAACTATGCATTGTTTTCCCATTTATGGATCATTGATGACGATGAGTGGAAACTGAAACGTGTTATGAGCTATAACCATGTCACAAAAGAAATAATAGAAAATTAAATCACTAAATATCAATCAAAAAAAAATTAGAAATCATGAATACATTAGTAAGAGTAGTAGTAACCAGTATTTTAAGCATATTAATGCTTTCCTGCAACTTTTCCATGGGTTTTGGAGAAGGGGTTGACGGCAATAGAACTGTAGTAACTAAAGAAAGAACCATTTCGAGCGACTTTGAGTCTATTAAAGTGAGTCAAGGTTTAGATCTTTACATTACCCAAAGCAATAATGTTGCGTTAGATGTTGAAGCCGACGAAAATCTCCATGACCTTATTATCACAGAAGTTGAGAATGGTGTATTGAGCATCTATACAACAGAAAATATCAGAAGAGCTGCTTCCAGACGCATTAATTTAACAGTGTCAGATGTCTCTGCTATCAAAGCAACCAGTGGTAGCGATGTGTATTCTACAAATACCATTAGTGTTGATGAATTGGAGTTAAACTGTACAAGTGGTGCAGATATAAAATTAGATGTCAATACCGTCACCTTAAATTGCCATTCCACAAGCGGAAGCGACATCAAAATAACCGGTAAAACAAAGACTCTAATAGCTGAAGCCACAAGTGGAAGTGATATTGAAGCATCAGGATTAAAAGCTGAAGTCTCAAAAGTAAAAGCCACGAGTGGAGCGGACATTTCGGTTAATACTTCAAAAGAATTGACCGCAAGAGCAACTAGTGGTGCCGATATAAGATATTCTGGCAGTCCTGAAAAAGTTGATAAATCCGATAGTTCTTCTGGGAGTGTGAGAGGAAATTAGATACTAAAAATCAGTAACGTATATATTTATTTAACAATACAATAATCTAAAAACCAATCAATTAACAACCGTTTCGAATTCCTTATGGAGTTTGGGACGGTTTTTGTATATCTTTGTTTTAACAGTTATAAAAGTGACATTCTCGTTGATTTGTGTCATATTTATAGTGTAATAAACAGAATACATGAAAAAAATACTACTCATTCTAGTCGCATTAATAGTCGCTGCACCAGCCGTTATTGCACAAGAAAAAATTAAGGGTGATAGGAATGTTACCATTAAACAAACGTATATAGACGACTTTCATACGATTGTAGTTAATGGCGATTTTTCTATTGAAATTGTTTATAACAGCAAACCTTCGGTAAACGTTGAAGCGGATGACAATTTGCACGATGTTATTCAGTTTGATGTTGCAAACGGAGTACTCACCTTTGTAGAAACAATGCGTATAACATCAAAAAAGCAACTGAGCATAACCGTTAATTATGGCGAATCGCTTCAACATATAGAAACCAAAGGTGATGGTGAGATAAGATCGTTAACTTCTATGGAGCTAGATGACGCCACCTTAACAACTTCAGATAATTCTAGAGCCTATTTAAACATTAGGGCCAAAAACTTTGTTTACAAAAGTTCTGGTAAATCTAAAACACGTTTAAATTTAACAGCGGATTCGACAAAAATAGAGTTGAGCGATAATAGTAAATTGGATGCGCTTATAAATAGTAAAGTTGCGGATTTTGATTTATACCTTCGCTCAGATGCCGTCATTGAAGGCTCTGCAAATAAATCGGTAATTAGATTGGATAATTCTACCAATTTCAACAGCCCACAGTTTGATGTTAAAACCCTTGATGCTACTTTAGAAGACAATAGTGACCTAACGATTTCAGCTTCAGAACGCATTACAATAAGCTCCTCTGGTGATAGTGAAATTTACCTCTACGGTAATCCGGAAATTGTCATCACTAAATTTGAGGATACTTCCAAACTTCAAAAGAAAGAACGGTAATACAATTAATTTTTAACGACTACTAGAGAAAAGTCAATCACTATTTCATTTGACACCTTAACAAGTCCTAACATTTTTTTTGGCGGCTCTAGTTGAAAGTCACTAATATCTAATGGCAAAGTTCCACATACGAGCAAATCGTCGTTACGTTTTTCAACTTGTATAAGAACTTTGTAAGGCTTAGTGATGCCACATATAGTTATTTCTACCATTACAAATAATTCAGAATCATTAATCCTATTTTCAGCACTAATCAGGTCTATGCTAATTTTAGGAAATTCGTCAGATTTTAATAATTTTTTAAAATCTTTATTTATTCCCTTGTGCCCACAATTAAATGATAACGTATTAAGTTCTAATTTAGCCTTTGAAAAGGATAAGTTGTCGCCTACCATTTTATAGCTAATTGTTATTGGGTCAGATAGTTCAGTAATATCGTATTGGCATTGAAAACTATTTACGTTTGAGTGACCTTTAATTACCAATTCACTTTCTGATGTCAAAAATGCCTTAAAAGTCTTAAAATCTGGGGATTTAAATGCATAAAAACTGCCTATACAAAAAATAAGAATCAAAAAATATTTAATATTATTCATAGAAAATGAATATAGAAAGAAGGTCCCTATTAAAGAGACCTTCCTGTTTATTTAATTTTATTAGAAGCTGATGACCGTCTCTAACATAAAACCGTCAAACTGACCTTCATCAAAGATACTACCTGAACTGTAACCATCATGCTTTTGTGTTACATACTCAAGTTTTGCCATGATATTTTTAGTCAAGAACCAACCTGCAGCTACGTTGAATCTGGTAATTTCAATATCATCTCCAGAAACATCCTCAGAATCAACCTTATTGTATCTGGTGCCTAAATAGAATTTTTCATTTTGTCCAAATCGGTAAATTAATTCCCCAGCTAGTTGTGTAGCTGTTCTATCATCAGTTTCAGAGTTGGCTTTACCAGTTGCAGATTCATAAGTTCCAAAAAACTCTAATCCTTTATACTTTACAAAAGGGTTAAACATAAATGCCGTAATCTCATTACTTAAACTAGGATTGTAACGGCCTGATCTAAAATTAGCTCTAGCTGAAGCATCCACATCTTCTAGCACCAAATAATATCTAGACCCTGCTCTATCAGCAGAATACAAATAAGAGTTTCTTACGGCACCAGTATTATATAGTGAACCTGTTAATCTCAATCTTAAGTCATCATTGATTTGCTTATCATAACCTAATTTTGCCAAAAACGAAGCACCACCAGTATCAGGGTTGGCAACATCTTGGTTTAATTTACCATTGGTAAAGCCTACCATACCTAAAAATCCATTTCTCTGATAGTATAGCTCGGCACCAACTTCTGTGGTAAAAGCATCCATAATAAGGTTTCCTGCAAACGGATTATAAATGGCCTGAGCATTATCTGAACGTCTAAAGTGTGCATCACCATAATTGTTCTCCATATGCCCGATTTTTAAACTTGTATACTTCATGAAATCTTCCATAAAGCCTTCACTTATGAAATCTAATTTATCGATTTGAAGATAGCCTCCCTTAACATAAGGTTCTGGGTGGTGACGTGAAGATAAATACGTTCTCAAATGCATCCTAACACCATCGTACAATACCACATCAATGTCTAAATTTGCTGTCGCAAGGTTAAAATTACCACCGATTTCCTTTAGTTCTACCGCACCAGAATTTTCGTGTGATAAATCTTGATACTGTAACGTAGATTGACCTCCAATTCTTACATATACATCATCAAAGGATGTAATGCTATCTTTTGGTGCTTCAAACACATTTATACCTCTCTTATCTGGTTGTCTATAGTTGTCTAAATCTCTTTTAGTCTTGCTTTGGGAAGACAAAGAGTAGCTGATCATTAAAACGAGGACAACGCTTACTAATTTAATTGCTTTTTTCATTTCTAGTTGTTTTAGTTTATAATAATTTTAATAGTTGATTTTTATTTTTGAAAAACTGTTTTAAAAATAATTTTAATGTCATCACCAGTCTTAATAGTACCCAATAGTGCTTTAGGTGGTTCAATTCCATAATCTGTCATTTTCATTGATTTTTCACCTTCAATTAATATTTTGTTTTCTTTTAATTCCAGTTTTAAATCAATAGCAATAGATTTTGTGACACCAGAAATGGTCATATCTCCAATAACAGTAACTTTATAATTACTATCTGATACCAACTCTATACTTTTAACTGATGACATTTTAAAAGTTATTGTTTTATGTTTATCTGTTTTTAATGCCTTGTAGGTGTTTTTATCCATTCCTGACTTGCCACTTTTAAGACTTTCGGACATGACAGAAAAGGACAAGGCATCTAACTGTAAATCATCTAAATTAGAAACAGTAATTTTTCCATTCTGTGTTTCAGCATCAACATGCCAATCATGCAAAGACGATGTACCATGCACTTCTAAAAATGAGGTGTCATTATTTAGATTATAAGTTTGTGCTACAGAAATTTTTGCAACTAAAAACAAGCAAAAAACTAAATAGGTTGATAGGCTCTTTTTTCTCAATAAATTTGTCATAACTATTACATTTATGGGTACAAAGATTGACATAAAAAAATGTAATAATTATGACTTTTGTCATGTGAAGGTGTTTTTAAAGATTTACATATACATATTTGTATATCTGATTTTCCTTAAAACAAAAAAGCCGAAGCTATTAACTTCGGCTTATCAATAATTATAATTTAATTCAATTAATTGTAGGTAGATGTAGAAACCTCAAAATCAGCTTCTTTAGCTGCCAAATAACGTTCAGCATCCAAAGCAGCCATGCAACCAGTACCAGCTGCCGTAATGGCTTGTCTGTAAACATGATCAGCGGCATCACCACTTACAAATACACCATCTACATTGGTTTTACTTGTTCCTGGTACGGCATTAATAATATATCCTGTTTCATCTAAATCTAAATAATCCTTAAAAATATCTGTGTTTGGCTTATGACCTATAGCTACAAAAAATCCGGTTGCAGGTATTTCAAATTTCTCATTAGTTTGGTTGTTGAACACTCTCACACCAGTAACCACTTGTCCATCACCTAGAACCTCATCGGTTTCCGTATTATAAAGAATTTCGATGTTTTCAGTATTCTTAACACGGTTGGCCATGATTTTAGATGCTCTAAATTCATCCCTTCTTACCAACATGGTTACTTTTTTACAAAGTTTTGATAAGTAGTGTGCTTCTTCACATGCCGAGTCACCCGCTCCTACAATGACAACCTCTTGATTTCTGTAGAAAAAGCCATCACAAACTGCACAGGCAGAAACACCACCACCGAGTTGCAAATATTTTTGTTCTGATGGTAAGCCCAAATATTTAGCAGAAGCTCCAGTAGATATTATTACCGTAGAGGCATGGATTTCTTTTTCGTCATTGACCCAAACTTTATGTACATCTCCTGAGAAATCAACTTTAGTCACCCAACCATGACGCACATCTGTGCCAAACCGCTCGGCTTGTTTCTGCAACTCAACCATCATTTCCGGTCCAGTGATTCCGTCAGGGTAACCAGGAAAGTTCTCAACATCGTTTGTTGTTGTTAATTGTCCACCTGGCTGCTCACCTTGATATAGTACAGGTGCCATGTTTGCTCTCGCTGCATAAATGGCTGCTGTATAGCCAGCTGGGCCAGATCCTATTATTAAACATTTTAATTTTTCAATTGTATCAGACATATCTTGTAGTTTATTACAGGGCAAAAGTAGGATTTTTGTATAAATCCTTACGTATAAGTTATCAACACTAACTATGCTGTTATAAATATTCTAAATTGCTTCTGTTTCTCCTCTAAAATTCGTAAATTTTAAGTGTTAAATAGCAAAATCTAGCAAATCATGACATCTAAAATCTTAATCTTCGGTCTTGTCTTGGTGCTTGCATTTTCTTGCAAGGAAGCGCCAGAAAGTGACAAAAACACAGCAGTTGAAACTGAACAAAAAAACAATGCCAACAACCTTAAAGGCACTTGGGAACTTACTGGGTTTTATAACTATATAGATAACGTTGTTGTAGATTCTTTTGAGATGAACCCAGAATTTAGGCAACTAAAAATGTACACAGACACCAAGGTGATGTGGTGTAAGCACAGACCTGCTGATTCTTCGGAATGGTTTGGTTATGGCACCTACAACTATGATGGTGATAGACTAACCGAAGTACTCGATTTTGGGTCTGCAGTTATGGACCAAGTAATTGCTGAAAAAAAACAATTTATTTTTGAGTTGAACTTACAACCCAACAAGTTCCAGCAAATTGAACTCGATGAGGAGGGCAATAGAATTTACTCAGAGAATTATATAAGAGTAGAATAAACAAAAAAGCAAATTTCAAGAAGAAATTTGCTTTTTTAATTTGGGTAACCAACCCTACTAAACTAAAAAGGTACTAGTTTAAATTGCTACTAACTAAATCTGAAGTAAAATTAAATTATATTGGCAATCCTAAGTTGCCCAATAGCAAACTTTGTTTGCTCTATCCATTTTTTATTATGGTTTAAAAAATTTTTCAAAGGAGATAGATTTTTAGATTATATTAGTAAAAATGTATTGGCATGTATAAATCTGTTTCCCTCACTGCTTCTAATGGCGTCGAAATTATAAAGCTATTATCAGAAAAGCTCGATACCGACATAGAAAAGGAAAACAATGAGTATTGTGTTTCTATACCGGAAGAGTTGGGCTCTGGACATGTAAAAGCCATTAATTTTGACAACGGAATTTCTGTAATAGAAGCAGATATGTTACTCAACAAGTCCTTCAGAATTCGTTTTAAAAAAGATAAACTCAATCCGTTGGTTCTGCTTTTTAATACCGAATCTGCTGTTACTCACAGAAATTCTTCGACAGCTAAGAAGAAAAAAATAGAGTGTTTTGAAAGCTTGATGTTTTCTAATGACATGAAAGACCACAATACGCTTACAATTCAAAAGGGTAAACCGACGAGTTTTTTAAAAATCTATATTAATAGAAAGGATTTTGAAGAAAAACTTGAGGAACATGTAGATAATATGAATCATGACCTAGAAACTTTATTTAGAGATGTAAACGGTGTCAACCTTTTCAGTTATAGTGGTCATTATACTCTGGCTATATCTGAGGCTATTGATGCCATAAAAAATTGTGATACGGAGGGGTTGGTACGATCGCTATTTATTGAGGCCAAGACCTATGAAATCCTAACCTTGCATTTTATGCAATATTCTGATGACTTAAATGACCCTAAAAAAAGACAAATACTAAGGCGATCTACGATTGAAAAAATTGAAGAAGCTGCCACACTCGTTAAAAATGATATTGCTACCAATTTTAGTGTTAACCAATTGGCCAAAGAGGTAGGCCTAAATCAAAATACGCTTCAATCTGGCTTTCAGCATCTTTTTAATTGTTCTGTCAATGACTACATAAAAGAGAAGCGTATTGCAAGAGCCAAGGAACTCATAGAGAATTCAGATCTCAACATAACTCAAATCACCTACTCCATCGGAATTAATTCTCGCAGTTACTTTTCAAAGCTTTTTAAGGAAAAATATAATCTTTCCCCAAACGAATATCTAAAGCAAGTCAGAAAAGACAGATCTGCATGAGCATTTAACCTTCTGATTGTCAGTATTTTCTTTATATGTTTATAATAAAAGCTTATTTTTTAAACAAAACGACCGAATAATGTTAGTCTTTGTTTCAAAATTGTTAATCCCGCACTTTAGCATTTGTTTTCTTTGTAGCACAAATTTTGTTTAAATAGACTCATTTGTATGGGTCTTTTTGCTTAGAGAAAAGACGGAATGAAAGAGATAAAAATTAATTTGGCGCTGAATGCATCAATTATAGAACAAATTAGCACCTGTATAGAAGGGGATTTTATAAAATCTCATAACGAAAGCACATTAAAATTTGATAACGCTATTGGTAAGGGTACCATTAGAAATATTATTTTTGAATGGGGAATTTCTCTACTCGATTATGACGTGCATTTTAACGAGGGCATAAAGTTTGTTTTTAAAATTTCCAATTTCAACCCCGTGGAATTTCTCTTTGTCTCCGAAGGCCACTTATCATACGCCTCCAAACGCTCTGGCAAGGACAGTAATTTAGTTGAGTTACAACGCTACCAGAATACAATTCTCTCAAATCTACCTAACTCTAATAATATATTTGTTTTTCCTAAAGGGAAAGACATTAAACTAAACATCATTCAATTAAGAGGTGAGGAATATTCAAACAAAACAAACAATTACATTCACACGCTACAAAATTCCTTAAAATCTATAATAAATGGGCACATTAAGTATTTGCCCTATAAACATTTGGGGAATTTTAATCTTAAATTGGCAGACATTATCGAGAGCCTAAATGATAACAACAATGAAGGTATTATAAGGTCACTTAATATCGAAGGGCAGTTGAATCTTATCTTAGCCCTCCAAATTTTAGAGCATAAGAGTTACGAGAACAAACTTACGCTCCCTAACTCTATCTCTCACAATGATTTGGCAAAAACCAAAGAAATTAGTCAATATATAGATGTTAATGCCACAGATTCATTTACCGTTGCGGAATTAGCTTCGATTCATGGTATAAGTCCGAAAAAAATGCAAACTGGCTTTAAGTTATTATATGGCAAATCAGTTAATGAATATGTTAGGTTAAAGAAACTAGAGCTATCGAGAGAGCTCATCGAAACAACAGAATTTTCCATTTCGGAAATTGTCTACCAAATTGGCTATAAAAGTAGAAGTTATTTCTCTAAGATTTTTTCAGAAAACTATGACATATTACCAACTGAATATAGAGAGTTGGTAAGGCGCAATAAAACTACTTGAAAGAAAGAGTAGGTAGATTTTTATAGTGTACCGGCTCTAGTATATCGTCAAAGATAATATCGTTTTTGTAAAATTCCTTCGATATCGTATACGCTTTGAGTTCTGGTTGTTCTATTTGACTTAGCACATGTTTGGTAAAAAGTTTATCCATCCTAAGCCATTCTCTGCAATTTTGTGGACTTAAAGCTATGGGAAACGAATTTCCAATGTTATGAACTTCACTCAATTCGTTTTTTACATCACTAGTTACAAGAGATACAGATAAAAAACCATCGCTCAATTGCGAATAAATACCGGCTAACGCAAAAGGTTTATGGTTTTTGTCATGAACGTAAAATGGATATATTTCTCCTTCAAATTCATAAGAAGTAAAAAAGCCTGTGACAATGACAAGGCATCTTTGTTGATTTAATAATGAATTGACCCAATCAATATCATCAATGGTTTCTATTGCTAAATTGAGCGTATTGGTTAAATTTTGAAAACTTCCCCAATCCTCTTTGAAATTTTGTGGCAACAAACCCCATATGGCATAATTAATTGTGTTAGGCTCATTCAAAGTAATTACAGGCAACAATTGTTCTGACAAGCCATTGATTAAATGTGACTGCTGATAAATTGAGGGAAACTTAAATTTTGAGTCAAATTCATTTTCAATGTCCACCAATGTGGCTGTATTTGACAACTTATAAAACATCTCTTTTTATTTACAAGTAAGTGTTTTTTAAGCAAATATGTTGACTTTAATAAGCCAAAAAATACCTCAAAAAAAATTTTAACACTAGTCTCTTATCTCATTTAAATGCGCAATATAGTTAAACAAATATCCTATTCTATTAAATTTTAACCTTTTACGAGATATTTTTATAAAAATTTAGAACACGTTTGGCCGAACGTATCAAAGTCCAAATTATATACAAATTAAGGTATGGAAACTATAGAGTTATCACAATTGCGCAGCAAGGAGAAAACCTCCCATATTTTTGATCATAGACTTAATATTGATCATGGCAAAGGTATCGTTAGGTTTTTAAAATTAGATTTGGGCTTCAGGGTTGTAGTTATTGATTGCGTGCCAACAAACAACTTAAAACTAAACCTTTACAATACAAACAAAAAGTTTATTTATTTCTTATACTGTACTGAAGGCCTGGTTTATCATAAATTTGCGAACGACGTTAAACTATCTAGGGTAGACGAACTTAGCCTTTCTATTGTTGGTAGCAATAAGAACCATGATGCTTTTTTAATGTTGAAACCCGGTCGTGACATAAAATTGCACCTACTATGCATGGATCGTAGTGTTTTTTTTAAAGAATATATCTCTAAATTGAATATTGAGAATCGTGAAGTCTCAAAAACAGGTGAACTTTTTAAAGCGCTTGATAATCTCAACGATTATGTTTACAACTGTGCTAAGAACTTAAAGTTTGCTGAAGCATTGAGATCAATCCTTCCTTTAGAAGCTTCCGATAACTTCTTGGAGTTATTGGATTTAAAAAGCATTTACCTTCATATTCTATCACTATACCTCAATGAATTCTATAGGGAGTTATATGTGGAACGGCCATTATCGGATTTAAGTACCTACGAACTTCAGCAGATTAGAAAATGTTCTGAATTTATTATAGATCATCTCGATAATCAGCATAGTATAAAACTACTCTGCCAGTACTCTGGTTTATCTCCGGCAAAACTTCAAGAAGGATTCAAATCTATGCATGGAACGACAGTTTCAGACTTTATTAGAAATTTGAGGTTGGATAAAGCGGAAAATCTATTTCTCAATACAGATTACAATGTATCAGAAGTAGTATATATGGTAGGCATTGTTAGTAGAAGTTATTTTTGTAAAATTTTTAAACAGAAGTTCGGAGTAACTCCTAACCAATTTAGAAAAAATATTAAAAAGAAAAAGTCACCTAAAAATCTTAAAGCGTTAGCATAAAAAAAAGACCTTATTATAAGGTCTTTTTTTTTGTAATCTTAATTTAATTAATGGTTTAATCTACAGTGTCCTCAACGTCATCGACAACGTCCTCAACATCGTCAGCTACGTCGTTTTTTGTTTCCCTACAGCTGGTTAAGGCTGTTGACATGGTAAATAATAGGATAAAGGCTAAAATTAATTTTTTCATAATAAATGGTATTTAGTGTTTGTATTAGTTACTTAATTATATTCTGTTTGGATAAAGTTAACATAATACATGACCTGGAATTAACTTCATCGCATCAAAAACTAACTTAAACACACAAAAAAAAGAAGGACACTTATGACAAACGCCCTTCTTTAATCTAACCTACTAACTAAATTATCAATGTATGTCCTCTAATTTATTTATTCTGTTGAGGCCATCATTAATAATATTTTTTTGTGACTGTAATATGGATTTTGTACTGAGCGGTAGGCTCGTTTCTTTAATTACCTCATCATATTCATTTACTGCTGCCTTTTCGCCCCTTATAGCCTCTTCTAACATGGATTCTTCATCATCATTAGAGAAAAGACTTTTTACGTCCATCCAAGCTCTATGAGCAGTTCCTGTTAGACTTCCGCCTTTGTCCACATCTTGGTTAAAACTTCTAATTTCTTTTTTTAACTCGTGGCCAAAGTTGTAGCGTTCCTGTGCTTTATTTTTAAAATAGGACTTTAATGAAGGGTTCTCTACATTTTCTGCAGCTTTTTTAAATCCCTTTTCCGCATCGTATGTTTTTTCTAACAATGCATTGAGTTTATTTCCGACTTCTTCTGTGTATGTGCTCATAATTTTTTAATTAAAGTTATTGTTCTTACGAGATGTTTAGCTTAATACATCCCTTTTTCTTTCTCTACCATAAAATTAAGCAACAGTATTAGCTATTCTTAATTCAAATGCTATAGAAGTTAACACTAATGGTTTAATTTATAATTTTGGCTCATATTTGTATATGAGTTTAAGCATTGCACTCTCTGTAGCAGTTAAGTTGTTTTTATCTTTGCCTTTTTCCATAGTAAAATAAGGCTTAATTGTACCATCCAAATAACTTTCTGTAATTTTTGGATGAACATAATATTGTTTCACAACACTACGGGTATTCCCCAGTGCTTCAGCAGCGGTATCTATGGCAACTAAAATGTTGTTATTTGCTATTTGCTTGTCTTGTGCAAGTCCCTGATTCAGTAAGGTCTCAAAACATATTTTACTTGCTCCCCAAGTTCTAAAGTCTTTTGCTGTAAAAAGGTCGCCTGAAATTTCCTGTAAATATTCATTAACCATGGTACTGTCCACACAATGCTTTATGCCTTCCTCATCATAATATTTAAATAATTCCCAACCAGGAATATCCTCACATTGTTGCACGAGCTTTATAAGTTTTTTGTTTCTAATCGTTACGCAATACTCTTTGCCACGCTTCCCCTTGAATTCAAATTTTAATTTTCCCTTATATATATCCACATGTCTAGTCCTGAGTGTAGATAATCCATAAGTTTTATTAGCCGAAGCATAGTAAGCGTTACCAATCCTTATGTGCGTTTCCTCGAGCAAACTTATGATAAGTGCTAACACTTTTTGTTTACTCCATTTAGATGACTTTAGGTCGTACTCTACTTTTTCTCTTAGTTTGGGCAATTGCTTCCCAAAGGCATACATCTTGTAGAATTTTGTTTGATTCCTTAACAGGCTCCAATCGTCATGATATATATACTGCTTTCTCCCTTTCTCATCTCTTCCTGTTGCCTGTATATGAGCCCTTTTATTTGAGGCAATTTTTACGTTTTTCCATGCTGGTGGAATTGCCATCTTTTTTATTCTTTTTAATATCTTTTTATTAGTTATTGATTTGCCTTTTTTTAAGTAAGTAAACTTACCTCTACTTAATTTCCTGTTAATATTGAGCATGCTATCTGTAGCATATTTCAAATCAAAACTATCTATAAAGTTTTCGGGCTGGGCAAATAACTGCTTGGCGAAATCTATATCGACGGTATTACTTTTCATAGAAATTTCAACTAAAAAACAGACTATCTATGATCCTTCATGTAACTGTTATATTTATCAGCCAAATCTTTCTTCTGTTCTTCACTTAGAACTTTACCTGATAGTTGAAAAAAAGTATGTTCCTCATCTTCTAAATGATGCTCTACCTTTTCCTTTAGGTTTTTGGCTATTTTTAACCAGCCAGGAGAGTCCATTTCCGTCTCCTCTAACTGTTCTATTAACTCATCAATTTCATGGTGTTCTGCAATGCCGTGCCTTGCGTGCTCTTGCATCATGTCTTTGGGAATTAAGGGTTTGTAAAAATGGCGTTCTTCTGCATTGGCATGTAAGGTCAATTCTTTTCTAAGTGCCTTAAAAAGTTGCTTTCTCTCAGTAGTTTTTCCTGATGTATTCACCAATTTATCCAACATATCTCTTTGAATGTCGTGATCTCTTCTTATTGCTTCATAAATTGTCATAGCTGTATTATTGTAATTAATTGACTATAAAATTAATAGGACTTTTATTTGAACCTGCACTCATTTACATGAAAAGGTAACCCTTTTAGTTTAATTTCTTGAGATATTAATTATCTTAGCAGAAATTGTTCATAAATTTTTTTAAACATACAATTATGTTAATATGTATCCCAGATATAAGTGGTTTTACTAAGTTTATGAGCGAGACGGACTACGAATTAAACTCTAAGGTAGTCCCGTCGTTGTTAAACGAGATCATCTACTCCAATAAAATTGGGCTAAAGGTGTCAGAGATTGAAGGTGATGCTGTCCTTTTTTTTAAGCGCGGAGAACTACCGCCCCTAAAAAATTTGATAACCCAATGTCAATTCTTTTACAAACAGTTTCATAAACAGTTAGCGACTTTAAATGATGACTTTAAAAACAACAAAGACGGTAAGACAATATCGGAAACACTTGGGCTTAAAATTGTGCTTCACTATGCGGAAGGCGTAGATTCCGTACAAATAGGAAAACATATTAAACTTGTGGGTGAAGATGTTATAGTGGCCCATCGTTTACTTAAGAACAAAATAGATTGCGAAGAATACATATTGCTCTCTAACAAACTAATAAAACAGTACGACCTTAAAGAAGCTAATCCCAATGACTATTTAGCTCAGCTAAAACAAGGGAAAGATTATTACGAACATATCGGAGAAATTCAATATTCCTACATTGATTTAAAACCTTTGATAAACAATTAGTTATTATTATGAAAGAAGTATTTATCAGTGCCAAAAACACTAGGGAAATTATTGAGCAAATTCAACAGAGCATTGGAGGTGAAATTATAGACTCTTTTGGAAAATCGAGACTAGTGATAAATAATAATGTTGCGAAAGGAACAATCAGGGTTGTGACGTTTGACTGGGGCGTTAATCTAATGATATTCAATATTACTTTTTATGATGAGATTACCTTAAAAATTAAAGCCACTGAATTTAATCCAGTTCGCTTTATATATAACTTAAAAGGTGAATTTTATCACCGCTTTGGTATAAATAGCCACGAAGAAATGGTAGAGCAATTCCAAACATTGATTACTACCAACAAAATTGACGGATTTGATTATCTCAAATTCAAAAAGGATTTAGAGTTAGATATAAATATTATTCAGATTATAAGAAAAGATTTTCTTAAAAAGCGAACTACCAAAGTATCCTCGCTTAATAAAAAGTTGCAAAACGTTTTTGTTGATACCGATTACGAAAACAGGTTTGCTCATTATGGAGCGTTAAACCTTAAAATGGCAAATCTTGTGAAAAGGCTACATAACGTAAAAGCCAAGGGTATGGTAAAAATATTAAAAATGGAAGCTAAGGTTTACGATATTCTTTCATTACATATTCAAGATTACAATAAACAATCCCAAGGTGTAGCCTTACCGACATCCCTTGTTAAAAGTGAATTGAAGAGAATAAGACAGCTTGGTAATAAAATCTTAAAAGACCCATCGCGAGATTATAATCTAGACGATCTCTCGGCAGAATGTGGATTATCCCAAGCCAAACTTCAAGACGGATTCAAGTTTTTGTTTACAAGAACCGTAACCGAATACATAAGACATGTAAGATTAGAATCGGCAAGGGAACTGATGAGAACAACAGATCTCAATATTTCACAAATTGTATATAGTATTGGTTTTACCAGTAGAAGTTATTTTTCTAAAATTTTTAAAGAAAAATATGGCGTCACACCCAACCAGTTTAAAAAAGAAATGGTCAGCAAGGTGTCCGAGGATGCTATTTAAAAATCCATCGTCTTATCAACGCTATAAGTCCGTATTTTCCGGTTAGTTTTAATGCAGAACTAATCCAATTCAATGGCTTTAAGTCTTCCTTATACTCATTTTTCATAAGTTTAAGTTCTTCCCAAGCAATATCGCGCTCTAACCTTAAGCGTTTAAGGTTGTTATCAATGTCCTTAAATGATGAATATACCTTCATATCAATCGAAAAATTTTAAACTAAATGTTTTAATAATAAACCTGTTGATCTTTTCTCTCAGGCTATAAATTATCAGTGCAATCACTATAAAAATAATTCCAACGGATAGATAACCCAATACCAAACTACCAAAAGCATTACCTAATTCTATAGCTAATGCAACAGCTAAAAAAATAACACCTATAAAAGCAATGCCTCCAATCAATAAGACTTTAGCTAGCATGCTCATTGTTAGTGTAAGCTGTTGAAATACCTTTAGCTTAAAATATTGGTGAGACGTTTTTAAATAACGCTCACCAATTTCTGATGCTTTATCGGTTGTATTATTAATATCATTAAATACACTCATTGACTAGGCTGTTTTTGCTGTCTTTGTTGATTTACTGTTTTTCTGAAGATTTTTATTCTTTTCCTTCAAGTCCTTCAACTTTGCTTCTAAAGTTGTAATGACATCTTCTGCCTTGTAACTTGCGTTGGACACTATGGATTCTACCTGACTGTCTAAATTACCTTTTTGGGTAGAGATTGAATTTCCAATAGAGTCTTTTAACTCTGTGGCCTTTTCAGCAAGTTGGTTTCTTCTTGCCTCTGCCTCTTCAGCTATTCTTCTTCTCGTTTCACTACCTTTATCTGGCGCAAACAATATTCCTAAAGCCGCACCTGCTGCTGCACCTACTAAAATTCCTAAAACTGTATTTCCGTTATTACTCATATTATTTTATATTTTATTGTTATAATTTGATTTCGATTCATTGCTAATATATAATCAAGATAAGTGTAAGCTTAACTCTTTTGATATTGATTTTTGCTATAATGCCAATTACTTTTAGCGTTAAACATTTTAGTGTTAGAATTAAGATAAATCTACAAGTAAAATTATTTTTGATTTATGAGCAAAACCATAGACACATACAATCCCTATAACGGAAAACGCCTTAATACGTATCAGTTAGATTCCGAAGACCAATTGAACAAGAAATTAGAGCTTTCAAAATCTACTTTTGAATCTTGGAAATCTGTTGAAATCCAAAAACGTGTTGAATTATTGAAAAACCTTGCTGACGAAATGTTAGCAGATAAAAACAAACTCAGTAAGCTTATTACCAAAGAAATGGGAAAACCCATAAAGGAAAGTCGTGCTGAAATTGAAAAGTGTGTATTTCTTATCGATTTTTATATACTTAACGCTGAGCAATTTTTATCCGATGCCATAATCGATACGGATGCTCACGAGAGCTATATCAGTTATGATCCCTTGGGTTGTATCTTAGCTGTTATGCCATGGAATTATCCATTCTGGCAGGTTTTTAGGTTTGCTATACCAACGCTTACCGCTGGCAATGTTGCCTTCTTAAAGCATGCTTCAAATGTTTCGGGATGCGCATTGGCGATTGAAGAACTCTTCATTAAATCAGGATTTCCCAAAGGATGCTTACAAACCCTTTTGACAAACCATGAAACAATAGAGAAGATAATTGGCAACGATATTATAAAGGCTGTAACGTTAACAGGAAGCGAAAAAGCAGGAAAAAGTATAGCCGCAACCGCTGGTAAGCATCTTAAAAAAACGGTTTTAGAGCTTGGTGGAAACAATGCGTGTATTATTTTAAAAGATGCAGATTTAGAAAAGCATATGGACACCATCGTAAAAGCTCGTATGCAGAATTCAGGACAAAGCTGTATAGCTGCAAAGCGTTTTTTAGTTGAAGAAGAAATTTACGATGAGTTTTTAAAGCTATTTACAGAAAAGGTTAAAGCATTAAAGTATAGTAATCCATTGGATGAAGACACCAATATGTCTTGTCTGGCTAGGGAAGATTTAGCTGAAACCTTAGAAAAACAAGTTTCTAAATCCATAACAATGGGAGCCAAAGTACACTATGGAAACTCGAGGGACAAAGCTTATTTTCAACCAACCATTTTAACAGATGTCACTGAGGATATGCCAGTGTTTAAAGAAGAAACTTTTGGCCCAGTTGCACCAGTTTTAAAGATTAAGGATTTGGATCATGCCATTAAATTGGCATCCAATTCAAGGTTTGGGCTAGGTACAATGCTATTTACGGCAGACTATAAAAAAGCCTCAAAGAAAGTTCTCAATGTAGAAGACGGAGCTTATTTTATCAACGAAATGGTAAAATCTGATCCGAGATTACCTTTTGGAGGCACTAAGTCTTCGGGATTCGGGAGGGAATTATCCAAAGAAGGTATTTTGGAATTTGTAAATAAAAAGACGATATTTATTAACAAATAAAAAGAACAATTATGAAATTTGTAAAAGAAGAAGACGAAGAAAGAAAAGATTATATATTACAGAAAGATGCTAAAACTAAAGTTGGCGCCACTTTTATCATTATAACATTGATCATTTTGATAATTGCGGTAGTTATCGCAGGTATATTGTTTGAATGGTATTAAAAAAAGCTCAGCAATTGCTGAGCTTTTTTGATTTAAAGTCGGGGTGGCAGGATGATAACTAAACTGCCACTATGCTGTAAAATCAATACTTTCAGAAATAGACTAAAACAGTGTTAACCGAATTGTAGACCTATCTGTTAGTTTGAAATAGTATTATTTATCTGAACGTCTTACTACAAATTTACAATTTTAACTCCATTAAAACCAGTCAATTTGCATCAAATATTATGATTAATCTATTAAATATTTGTTGACAATTTCTTCTTCTATTCCGCTGTATTCAACGAATTCTTTTATTGTGACAAATTGGTAAGATTCCTTTCCAAAGTAGTTTCTAATATCATTTAAAAGCTTACGCCCATAGCGCTCACTGCGTCCTGTGATACGCTGAATATCTTTTGGGTATATGCAAGCTCTTTTTGGGTTCATAATACTTTATCTATGCTTTATCCTTACATCATCCATACTTCATTGCTTTATGATTATGGTGATGATGATGCGTTGTTAAAATGTTGACAACCCGTTAGGGTTATCAATATTTTAATGACGTTTTTGGTTGTATCGGAATGGATGACCTAAAACGGTATTTGATTTTTAACAACGTGCCATAAAATTACGTGATTTGGTTTCATTAATCAAAAAACGAATTATTATGGCAAAACAAACTGGTATTATTAAACTGAAAGGAACTATCGGTGGTATTTCCTTTTACAAAACGACTGATGGCCATCTTGCACGCGAAAAAGGCGGTGTTGATGGCAATCGTATTGCGAACGATCCTGCGTTTCAAAGAACACGTGAAAATGGGTCTGAATTTGGACGTGCTGGTAAAGGTGGTAAACTATTACGAAATGCTATTCGTATTCTTTTGCAAAATGCAAAAGATAAACGTGTAACAAGTCGATTAACAAAGGATCTCTTGGCTATCATTAAAACTGATGCCGTTAATGAGAGAGGGTTGAGAACTTTAACTGATGGTGATTTTAACTTATTATCAGGTTTTGAGTTTAACCTCAACGGAAAGTTAGGAACAACTTTATTTGCTCCATTTGTGAATGCATTTGACCGTGTTACAGGTGAAGCTACTTTAGACCTTGCTCCATTTTCTCCAACTTTGAGAATTGCAGCTCCAACGGGAACTACACATTTTAAAGTGGTTATGGGTGTTTCTGAATTGGATTTTGAAAATGAAACCTCAACATTTGAAAATGATGAGACTGCCATTCTTCCTTACACTGCTGCTGACGCTGCCGCTATTGCTTTAACAGCTTCTTTGACCGCTAACTCAACGCTTCCTGTTGTTCAGGTGCTTGGTATTGAATTTTACCAAGAGGTAAACGGACAAATGTACGAGCTTAAGAACGGTGCTTACAACGCTTTGGCAATTGTTATTGTAGATACTCCGTAAGTATGGAATTAGTGCTGCATAGAGCCTATTTTGAAGAGGGCACCAATGGTGCTCTCTTTAATTCTAACAAATTCCTTTGTCATACCATTGAATTGCCCTGGAACGATAACAAGCGAAACATTTCCTGTATTCCTGAAGGTATTTATGACCTTGAACCACGTTTTTCCAAACGGTTTAAGCATCATTTGATTTTGAAGAATGTAAAAGACAGAAGTTTTATTCTCTTCCATCCTGCAAATGATGCCTTAAAAGAGCTTCAAGGGTGTATTGCTCCAGTAACTTATTTGGGTGGTATAGGAAAGGGCATTTATTCTAAAAATGCTATGCAAAAACTGTTGTCTTTGGTATATCAAGCTAAAGACCGAAAAGAACACATTTTATTAACCATTAAATCACAGAATTATGAACATTGTAGAACGTTATAAAAAACCAACTCCCAAATTTTTCAAGACTTTAAGAAATATTGGTATTGCCCTTGCTACTGCAGGTGGTGCTATCATAGCTGCACCAATAACAATGCCTGCCATTGTGGTAACCATTGCTACTTATATGACCGTCGCGGGAACTGTGGCCACCGCAGTAAGTCAAGCAGTTGTTATTGATGATGAAAACACAGAAACTGATGAGGCTAACGATGGACTATAATACCAAATCCGCCATTATTGGTGGTACTTTCTTTTCATCAATTGTGAATATTGGGGTTGAGGATTTGATTACTACTATTATTTTGGCTGTTGTTGGTGCTATCGTTAGTTTCTTTGTTTCCTTATTGCTTAAAAAGTTTATCACTTTTCTCGGGGCAAAGTGTCGTAGGTGGAAGTGATTATTGATGTTAAGTGGTTGGAAAGATAAATAAAGGGCATTTTCTAAAAAATGCTCTTTTTTTATGCGCGGTGTTGAGGTGGGTAAATGAAATGAGTGATTCCCTGATAAGGGGTTGAGCGAATGCAATGCATCCTACCGCAGACACAAGGCAAAACATTAATAATTGCTGTAACCTACACCGTTGAAATGGGTGGTGGGGAAAAGTGGAAAAAAGCGTGGGGAAAGCGGATATTTTACATAATGGCGTTATAACTACAGCTTTGGTGATGCGTGGGTGTAGCGGCTGCTATTATAACTACCCGTTATGTAAACATAGCTTTGGGTAGTTTTTGGTGAGAGGGTTGGAAACAGCTCTTTGCTTTTTTGCTGTACCAATTTTGAAAATAATTCCTATAAGCAAAATAAGCAATGTGCTGTGTGCGTGTTGGCAGCCAAAAACTACAATAGCGTTGGCAAGCGGAACAAACCAAAAGACAGAGGGTTTTTGCTTTTGCAACAAACTGGGTTTTGGTTTGTGGGGAATTAATAAACTATAAGTTAATCACTTCTCGTATCTAATGATGGGTGTCTCAATGGTGCTATTTCTCCATTAAAATCCTTTGGGTTTACTTTCAATTTGAAAAAATCTAAACTTAAATTTATATGTGGGTCTTTTGAACTCATAAAGAAAAAATTTCTCCCTTCTCTTGTAAAAGCCGTATTAATATTCTTAAAATCATTTCTGTAGCTTTCATTTCCTTCAAAAAGTAATTCAGCATATTCTTTATTGACAAAATCATTAAAGAAAATTTGAGTATCACTATTGATTATTTGTAAAGAATTTAACTGATGAACTTCGTCGATAGATTCTGTTGAACCGCAATCATTTTCCCCATTATTAAACTCATATACATTGGAATCGTACAAACATATCATTAATCTAGGGTGAATTGGATAAAACACTTGCAACCCTTTTGCAACCAATCCAGTTGCACCAATATAATTACCAGCTTTTTCCATTAACTGGTTATATAAAACAACTGGCGAATCTGACGTAACAAATGGTAAAAGAGAAAGATTTACAACAAAACCAAAATCGAGAAAATCTAATAGTTTTTCATTTTCGATTGCACCTATTAATGCCGTCAGAACCGGATTATTAAAACCAATAGTATTATCTTTTAATTTTTGCCACATACTTGGTTGGTATGCTTTTAACATTGCTTTCATACTTTCATTGACACTATCTTCTATTTGTCTCCCGGAACTAGGGGTTCTATAGGCTTGATAAATTATAAACCTCTTTAATAGTATATAGCCATTTGTACCTTTTGGTGGCGGGTATAATAACTTTTCTTCAGTCCAATAATAAAACATTTTAGCAACCTCACTTTCCATTTTGGCCAAAGCATTTTCGATTACCTCATCTTCTCCATATAGATAGTTTTCACAACCTTGATGTTTTATTGGTGCTGCTTTGATGAAAATTTTATTCTTATGATTGTATAAGCCTATGTTTTTACCTGTTTCGCCAATGGAAAACCTTTTTAAGTAAAATCTTGGGATATAATGATGCTTCTTCTTTTTTGACATCTTGGATAAACAGGAAAAAAAAGTGTAGTTAATTTATTTCCTTATGATAAAATTCAATATTTTCAATTTCATAGACTTGGGTAGTTCTACAATTTAGTTTTTCAGGATTAAAAATTGCTAAATTGTAACCACTTGAATATAGTGAGCTTTGATATTCAACTCCATCAAATCCCAAAGATTTTATAAATTCTGAAATATATTGTGTTGGGATATAATCTAACTGTTTATCTAATTTTCTGATAGGTAATGAGATTTCCTTTTGCAGTGTTTGTATGAAAGGAACATAAATTAAGAAGTCTTCTATCGCTTCATTTTCTGACCAGGGAATAGGGTCATCTTTAGGGTTTCTTAAATTTAAAATTCTCAAATCTTCTTCTAACTGAAATTCTCCTACAGTAACATAATCAAATAGTGAAGCCCTTGTTTCATACAATGATGTTTTTAACGAATCTGCCACATATAAATATGAAATACCTTTAGGGTTAGCTCTACCACCAGTTGTTAACTCTTTAGGCGGATTTCCCATTTTATCAGGCGGAAAACCATTTTTATCAGAAATACGACATCTATAAAATATTCTCCCTTTTTTAATTTCTTTATAGAAGCTTTCGTGCATAAAAAAGTTAGTAAGCTTATTTAAGTCAATTGTGTTTTGAATGTGGTAACGGTTTGTATATTTTATTTCCTCTTTAAAGTCTTCCCAAATACCGTGAATTTGGTTTGTTTCGGTAAGCAACTCAATTTTAATTCCTGAAGATACATTATTATCAAATAAATCTTCAAAGTCTTCCATTTCATCTGCAAAAATTGCTTGAAAAAGTTCTTTAGCGTTTACAACTTTATCTGTAGTAAGATTAAAGTCTTTTTTCAAAGATTGTGGTAGATCAAGTTCTGAAACTTCATCAACTGTATAAAGCGATATGATATTTCTGAAAAATGGTGCAAGTTCCCTAGCTGCATATATGGATACATTAGTCGATTTACAGAAATTGCAATCACCGACTCTGTCATCTGCATTTATAATGTTAATGAGATAGTCACTGGTAAAACAGTTAATGCAACAATTCATAACTATATATTAGTAATTACCAGTTCGATGTGATTCATAATGGATAGTTTTTTAAGAGTTCCAAGACCAGGAAAATGACCTCTCTGTTGCAAGTCCCTAAAAATTTCTACCGCTCTAGTATGAATGTTTTGTTGATTACACCAAGCTACTAATTTATCTAAAGCCTCAACGAACTTACCACCGATATCTGACGTGTCACCATTTGAATCTGAAACAAAATGCTTTACCTTAATTTTACCTGTGCCATCAATGTAAGATAAATGAATAGCTACAGCTCTTGGCAGAAACCCAGAATCAGAATAATTATCTCCTATTGTGATAAAATCACCAAATCCTACGAAACCGTCTTCTTGGTAGTATCTGTATTCTTCAGAAAAACTACTTTCTTGGTCTAAATAATCAGCATTTTTGGGCAACTCTTTAAAATAATCATCAAGAGACACCCTTGTATTTTGTTCAAATTCACGGTAATATCTTCTACTTGTTTTAGAGAAGTAGATTAAATTATATACAACATTTAAACTTGAAGTTAACAACTCAATGTTTTCTGTTGTAGTTTCAGAATTGTGAATTAAAGTTACACCATTAAAATTTAGGCTTAAGCCATCTATAAACTCTATTAAAGTTTCTAATTGTCTTGAAGAAAAAGCATCTATAATTACAGCAAGTTGATAATTATTATAATGCTGTAAATTTTCTGTAAGAACATCAATTATTACTTGACGGTTGTTTTTTAAATCTCCAACTCTAGGGTTGATTACAACATTAAAATTGACATTTTTAGAAGCTAATTCTTTTAGAGAAGATTTTAATGTAGAGGAACTTTTTACTGGCTCTATTATTGGTGAAGTTTTTAAAATCTCGTTTGGAAATAAACCACATAAATCTCTTAATGCGATTAACTCAAATTGTTTACCTCTGACATATGGGAAATACATATTTTGCTTTTTTGTGATAAGAAATATTCTAATTGTTGGTATTCAGCCTCTGAAAAATCTAAAGAATAACAAATATGCTTAAGCGATTCTGGGATTTGTCTTTCTTTAAAAACTTCCGGATTAGAAATGTTCCTATATTTTAATTTTTGTACAACTAATTTTTGAAATTCTAAAATATCTATTTTTTTTGACATCTTAAGACATTCTCTAAAAATTTGAGTATTAGGAACATCAGGCACAAATTTAAAATAAGTTCTTATCAAGCTAATGTATTCATCTTTTCGCAATGTCTTGAAAAGAGTATCGTGCTTAAAAGTAAATGTATTGTTTTTAGCTTCTTTTACAGTTTTTAGTGCATTTCGTTGAGTTAACTCAATTATACCAATATTAGAATTATAATACTTCATTAATAGGTTTGGTATATGCTTTGAGCTTGTAACTATATATATTTTATCTGCAAATTTTTCGTAATCAGATAACTGCTTATCTAACTTTTCTAGACCATCAAGTTCAGTTTTGATTTCATATATACGAGCTTCACCGTTTAAAAGAACAAAGTCCGCTATTGAATTCCCTATTTTAAATTCATTTAATGCTATAGTACTTTTCAAACTATATTTTTTCAATAAAAGCTTATTGATAAGAATATTCTTGTAGACATACTCGTTTTTATAGTTGCAAAGTAAGGATTTGTAAATTTGATTTAGAACCTGAAGATTAGTAGTGCCCTCTTTGACTTTTGTATATCTATCGACACGATAAAATGTATCAAAATAATCTTCGTCTCTCACTATTTTTTTAAAATTAGCGGTAGAAAAAATTTGAGCTAAACTCCTAATCTGGTTTATATTTTTAGTTATCTCCATTATTTATACAAATCTACAAAATTCATAAAGAAGTCGTATTTCTAACGACTTTTAAGATTTTTTATTGAGCATAAGTCTATAAATCAGGTTCTTTTATCCTTACTTTCCTTATCAAAAGCAATCAAATTAAAAAGTTGTCGCATTCTTGAGCGAACCCTATTACCATATCTTTCTTCTAATTCTTGGGCATTGAGGTTTGTAGTTGCGTGGGTTCTGATTTTTCCTTGAAGAAATAAATCATACCGTGATAAGAGGATTTCACCCATCACATTACAGTCCTTTCCAAAATGCCTTCCGGTTGTTTCCACACCTAAATCGTCAAAGCAATAGAAATTACTATTACCGTATTCTTGAATGGTTTTGTAGCCAATATTGTTGAAAGCAAACGTTATGTTTCTTGCTGGAATTAACTCATAAGGTTTTTGATGTGGTACAATATGCCTTAACAGTTTCATTAAACTGGTTTTACCACATCCTACAGGTCCAGATAATAGAATGCCTTTGTTGGGATCGATATTTAATTTGGCACAAGCATCAAAATCACGAATGAAATAAATACACAGTTTGTACAACACAACCTCATCTTCTTCATAAATCTTGAAGTTCTTACCAAACATCATCTTTCCTTTAGCATCGAGATAAATGAGCATACTTTTGAAATCATATTGAATACAATTGTCTTTTAACTCACCAAGTTTGTATTGTACTCCTTTTTCGATGATTATGTGAGGTTGATTATTCATTGTTATATTGAATTAAGACTTCTCGACTGCGCTCGAAGTGACAATGAGATTCTGAATCAAGTTCAGAATGACAAAAAATTAAAGTGGTTCGTTGTAGTTTTTGTTTTTAGTCGTCTTTAGGTTGTCCATATTTGGGACACTGCTGTTATGTTTACCATTATTTTCAGAAGCATTAAAATCTGAATTTTTAAAATTTTCTTCTTTACTGTTTATATTGTTTATTACTGTTTTATTATGTTTATATTTAGGTACCAATGCTTGTCCACTGCTTGTCCCGATTTTGGGACTGTACTTGTACAGAGCTTGTCCAGTACTTGTCCAATTTTTAATCAACTTAATTTTGCTACCTCGATACGGATTGTGTGATGGTTCGTACTGAATATATCCGTATTTATGCAACTCTTTTAAACAGCGATGATAGGTTGATTTTGAACCGATTTTTGATTGTTTCATAACCTCATCACGTATTACAAAAAATTCTTCCGGAAACCGAGTACTATTCCAAACTTGAAATAAGGCCATATACAGGCTTATATGTGTTGGATTTAATCGGTTGTCTTTTGAGAATTGGACAAATACCTCATTGAGATGTTTAATGTAATTTACTTCTTGCATATTAGAACATCAGATTTAAGCCAATGCGCCAGCTGGCCTCTTCGCTAAAAACATCCACTGGATGTTATCCTATAGTTTACTTCTTCCAAAAAAATGAGATTCCGCATCAAGTGCGGAATGACAAAGTGTTTTAAAACTTATTATGGATGCGGTTTTCTTGCATTACTTTTTGGATTTCTTCATAGTCGTAGTAGATAACACCTCCAACTTTGGTATATGGCAGTGTGCCATTGATACGAAGATTTTGTAATGTCCCTGGTGAGATACTTAAGAGGTCGCGAACCTCTGGTGATTTGAGCCATTTTTTGGGTGCAAACCCTGATTGGTGGTTGATGATTGCTTTAATGTCTTCCAGTAATTCTTCTTTGAATTCTCGTAGGTCCTCGGTAGTAATAATTGTTGCTGCCATAATAAAGTTTTAAGTTAAATAACTACCGCCTTGAACTTTCATTCTCGGCAGTAGCTATTAATGTGATTTAACTCACGAACATGAAATTTTTAATAAAAATGAGTTCGCAAATCTGTTAATTTGACTTTCGTTTGGCAAATATGAAGTGAATTAGTGAGGTTTATTCACAAGAAACACCCAAGTTGGGTGTTTTTATTCATTGATTTACAATGTATTAATTTGTTTTAATTTATATTTTAGATGGAATTTATCCACCTATAAAAACCTTTAAATTTTATGACAAATAACTTTTCCCAAGGTATACCCAAGTTGGGTGCTATTCGTCACTATCCTCTATGCGCTTAAGTAATGATTCTTTTATATTATCAATAAATTTTGTTTGATTTATTTTTCTTGATTTAATTTCTAAAAATGTTCTGTAGAAGTCCCCTAAATCTATATTAAATATATGCTCGCAAGCTGAAGCTACTTCTTTAATATCTGCCGTACCACTATTGATTGCGCCAGAACTTTGTAGTGCATAAATGAGTTCTATTAAATCGGTTTTATTTGCCGTCCAAAATAGACGTGATTGCTTTTGAAGAGGGTTGATTACTGTTTCCATACCATTCTTGTTTTCAAGATTATCGATTTCCTTTTTTAAATACACAATCAACATATCGTAGGCCATAATTGTTGCTACTGTGCAATCGTGACTTGTTGAAAAATACTTATCAGTAAAAAAATGAAATGTATCTGGGAAAAGCCTAATGTTGGATTTTCCTCTGATAAAGTAATTTTCATCTAATGAGGTTGCGCCTCGACGGTAGTAGTGGTAAAACTCTAAATTATCATTAAAGTACACCTGTAATCTATCGATATGGCGATTTAAATATTTTATTTGAGATTTACCACTCCCTCTTGGTCTTTTACTTTCAATACCGAACAGTTTTACGTAATAAATAAGCTTACTGTAAATTATGGGTTTTAATTCTTTGAAAAATTCAATTTCATCTTCCTTATTTTTAAAACCTTTATCTAAAACCACGCTTCTTATACTTTCCAAAGTTTCCTTTACTAAAGCAATACACAATTCTGTACGTTGAAGTGTATCTATGGTATCTGATTCGACACCATAGATTTTTTCATTTAAATCTTCAATAATTGCTTTAAACTTTTTATTCAATTGGAAATATACTACTGAATTCTACAACTCTTGATGTCTTAATTCTTCTTTCTTATGGTGTGAATGTCTTTTATTTAATATCTCGGTCACGTTATCGTAAAGCTCCCATCGCGGGTTTAACAATCCTCTATATATAGGGATAACAGACTTCATTTTTTCTGCAATATGCCATGCTAAACACGACACTTGTTCTGGTTGAAGACTATTATCGAGCTCTTTTATTTCCTTTTCAATGTTGTTGACTATTTTTAAAGCTTTATCGCTTATCCCACAACTCATTTCCTAAATATAATTTTTGCGTTAGCAGGTATTCGTAAATATTATTAACATTGTCCCCATTGAGAAATACAACATATCCATTCTTGGATTTTGGAAACATGATTGCCAGAGTGCTTACACCAGGATCTTTACCCGTATGCAACATAGCAAACTCGTCATCACTAAAATCTGTTAGGATTTCCCAACCAAAACCAAAGAAGTCGTTTTCGCGCAATTTTACTTGATGCTTTTTCATTTCTTGAAATAGCTCTTGATTAAGTTCTGCTCCATTAATTACATAAGCCACAAACCTTCCATAATCTTCGACAGTGGTTAATAGATTAGCTGCTGCATTAGCCTCGTAATACTTAACCGTTTCAATATTATTTCCGTTTTCGTCAAAGTTTTGTGCATATCTCGATTCATCCATGAAATCGTCCCACCAGAACCTTGTATCATTCATTCCTGCAGGTTTAAAAAGAAATTCTTGAGCCAACTCTTCTATAGACCTTTCCAACTTTTTCTCAACTGCTTTTCGTAAATATTCAAAACCTTCACCAGAATATTGGTATTTCTCACCAGGATTAAACTGAAAGTGCAACTTATTTGAATCGGTCATATACCTCCAATTAGGAAATCCTGTTTGGTGGGTCAATACCAAAAAAGGGGTTAACTTTTTGTGTCTTTTGTCATTTTTTAAGTCTGGGTCTATCCAATACTTGTGTAAAGGTTCATTCATATCCAAGAGTCCATTATCCACTAGTTTCAACACCGTTAATGCAAATACAGGCTTTGTTAATGACGCTACTTTAAAAATGGTATTATAAGGCGCTTTTTGGTTTTTATCTAACGTGCCATATACTTCAACCTTTGTAAGTTTTCCATTCTCAATAATACCCAAACCCAATGCTGGAATATGATTATCTTTGAGTAACTGTTCTATCTCATTTATTCTTACAGTACTTTTTGAAGGGTCTTGATGGTCATAACTCAATGCTTCACTCAATACCCAATCATCCCCTTTTAATAACCAAACATGGGTAAACATTGCGATGCTTGTTAATACATCTTCTTTGCCGTTTTCTCTAATATAAAAACTGTGTTCTCCTTTTTGAATGGCCCCATATAGTTTTCCATTATTGAATAAAGGAAAGGCTTCCAAACTGCTTGCATTGACTTTACGAATTGGCTTTACATCCGGATTGGAACAGATGTATTTTTTAGTATTATTAAAGAATGAGTTTCTGTCTTGAAATCCACTTTGGTCGTGATAAAATTTTAAGTCTTCTGCAATATGATTGTCTAAATATTCTAAATCACATTGGTTAAAACCCTTCTCAAAAAAGATACTATCTTGTTTTTTTAAAGTTTTAAAGAGGTCTGAATTTTTGTCTACTTGCGCTTTGCTTTGTAGTGCACTACATACTGTTGCAACGACAGCGAAAATGATTGTTTTAATTTTCTTCATTTTTTGATAATCTTTGATTGATGATAATTTTTTGCAAATGTTTAATAAAATACATCGCTACACGAAAAAAACACCTGTCAATAGCACGACAAGCACCCGCCAATTCTATATTATACTGAACTTGAGCAGAAAAAAGAGTTTTCCGTTTTTATCAATCTCAAATGCATTTCTAATAATAATGAATAGGTTTGAAAGCAGTAAGAAAATCATAACCACAAGTATAGACTTACTATTAAGGTCTAACCAATTTTTTAAAAATGATGCCGCCATAAAAATAATCACCGCTAGGATAGTCCATACTATTTGAATTGTAACCAGTTGTTTTGTTATTGCATTGAACTCTTTTTTTACAAACATGACTATGAGTGGCACAATAATATTTAGAGGTGGTATTATTGTAAAAGGTAAAGCAGAAAAATTAATTAGTTTAAGTACTCCTAAATCTGATTCTATTGTTTCATCTTGTTCTGGAAGTAAGGATTTCTCTTCTATTTCTAAAGCCTTTGCAAGCGATTTTAAGGTATACCCTTTTGGTTCAGTTCCTGCTTCAATACGCTGAATGGTTCTTACAGAAATACCAGATTTTTCGGCTAATTCTTCTTGTGTTATGTTTAATTTCTCTCTTATTGTTTTTAATCTAGACATGGTATCTTCCTTATTAACTCTTGTTAAATTAAGAAAATAGTTTGAGAGATTAATTGATGTCATTTACAATTGTTTGATTTCGTTTATGATTATTTTTTGATGATTTTTATTGTCTTTTGATCGTCTAACTGCATTATATATAGACCGGCATCAACATCTTTTAGACTCATCACATTGTTATTTTGATCTATACTACCTTGCTTAATCATAGTTCCTTGTATATCAGTAATTTTATAATGAATCATGTTTTTAACACCTCTTAAGATTAAGACATCTGATGTTGGGTTGGGAAAGATTGAAACATTATTCTGATTAGGGTTTATTGTTTCGCTTGAGAGTGTTGCAGTACTGATTGTTACTTCGTCAATTATAGCAGTTATATTGCTATTACTAAAACCAGTCATTCTAATCTCATCAATGTTTTTAAAATCGTCGTTATTAGATAGGTCATAATCTGAAAAGCTACTTGATGCACTTAATACCACAGCACCAATACTATTTCCATCTCTATAGCTTGTCATTGTAAAATTACCTGAAAAGCTAAACCACTGTATTATAATACTATCTAAATTAAATTCACTACCATCGTCTGATGCCATATTTAAAGTGGTAGCTTGTTGCGCAAAAACGGTTACCGTATTTGGTGAATTGGCACCATTATGATTTATAGAGCCTGAACCTTCCCCATCTACAAAAAACGACCAGCCCTGTATCGCACCACTACGTGGTAGAATGTTATAGGTGGCTATATTAGTATTTGAACCATCAAAGGATGTAGTTCCTATAGTTGGTTGCGCTGAAAGGGTTGTAACCAAAAAGAAAACTACTAATAGCCCAATTATAGATTTTGATTGATTTTTAAAGTAAAATTTATTCATAATTTAATTATTTGATTGCTTTTTATTTAAGTTTTAACCTTATATAAAATGCGATTTGATTATAATTTTAATACTTTAATAGATTGTTGATTGTCTATTTTTAAAAAATACAAACCTAAAGGCAGCTTTGTTAAATTGATTTCACTGTCATTTTGATTTATTTTTCCTTGTACAATAACTGCACCCTGTATATCTATTATTTGATAGTCAACTTTATCATAAACATTTTTCACATTTATATAATCGGTTGTTGGATTGGGATAAACGGCAAAGCCATTTCTATTAATATCAAACTCATCTATTGATAATGATGAGGCGCTGATTGTTATTTCGTCTATTTTAACATTCATATTGCTTACCCCACCAAACCCCAAAAATCTTATTTGATCTATGTTATCAAAATTGGTGTTGCTTGATACATCGTAATTGTTATAACCTTGTGTAGCAGAAATAGTGAGTTGGCCAACAAAGTTACCATCTCGATAGCTTCTCAAGCTTACATCGCCTGTAAAGTCTCCCCACTCTATAACTATGTTATCTAGGTCAAACTCACTGCCATCTTCGGATGAAATGCGTATGCTAGATAAATATTGTTGGGTAAAAAGACTAACATAACTAGGACTGGTTGTTCCGCTGTGATATATAGCTCCTGCACCTGGTCCACCTGTATCATATCCATCCATGTAAAAATCCCAACCTTGTACCGAACCCGTTCTTGGAAATATGCTATAAGGTGCTATGTTAGCATCAGTACCATCAAAGGTTGTAGTTCCAATAGTTGGTTGTGCTGAAAGTGTTGCGACAAAAAAGAAAGTGGCTAACAGCCATAAAATGTTTTTTGTTAATTTTTTTAAGTAGGTTATTTTCATTGTTTTTATAATTTAAATTAATATTCATTTTATGATAGTCTTTAATATTTATTTCAGAATTTCTTCTTTGGAATATCGGGTGTTAAATCCGTTAAAGACTAGCCAAATTCCTAATACAAACTCGAAAAGACCTGTTGGTGCATTTAATACTAAATACTCTATGGTAATGACATCAACTATGCTCAATAGCAATAGTATACTTGCCAGCATTGATAATATCACCCCCAATATTCCCCAAGCAGATAACCATTTAGGTATTAACTTGGTTTTTAAAAACAAGATGTACAACATTAGGTTAGCTATACTGATGGTAAACACCATAAAAATGTGGTTGATGTAATCTCTTGTGATTTTGAGCACATTACCAAATGCTTTAAATACTTCTTGATTTTCTAATGTGCTTTTAACAAACTCTTGGCTTAATACCAGAACTGATAGAAGCATGATTGTCCCAACAATCAATAAGACTCCAGCCATGATTCTAAAACTTAAAAAGCCCAAGGCTAACCCTTGGTTATATTTTTTCACAATTGGATATAATAAAATGACAAAGCCTATATAGGTTAGACATAATATAAACTGGAACAAAGCCGCTATTGAGACCTTTGTTGCATTGGCAGTAGCTTCTGTTAAGTAATTTGGTGAATCGACTGCTGAAGCTATACTTAAAATTCCTGCTATCATTCCAATAATGATAAGCAATCCGGCTAATTTTACGTTGTTTTTTAATAGATTCATAACTTATTCTTTATCAAATACATTTGTTATACCTCCTTGATATATATACATTTGATTTTAATTTAATAAATAGGTTAATTCTTTTTAGAGTTCATTTTATATTTTAAACAAAGGGTAAAAATCTTCTTCCATTCTTGAATTTATTTTATTTTTTTCCTTAAAAAGTATAAAAGAACCTCCCCAAAGGGTATTGGAATAATCTAATATTTGTTTAGTCATTTGCATTAAAGAGGGAACAGTTCTTTCAAGCCTATTAAGAGCCTCTTTTATTGGCATCCAGTAAATTTCTTCTTCACCTACTTTTGGTTTAAGTTGGCCACTTTTATAATTAGCGACATAAAGCTGACGCATGTCAGAAGTAGATTTAAAATCATATTTATAGGTAAAGAGTCCTTTTAAATAAGGGTTAGAGATTGTTATACCATATACACCTGAAATACTATCCAAAACTTCACTGATAGTTTGTCTCTCTTTGTAGTAAACAGCTGGTGTCATCCACCCAAACTTTGTTTTTCTCATTAAAATTTTATCATTATCCTTTACTATTGTTAATCTGATAATGGTTTGATTTGATTGCGGATTGTCTTGAGCTATTAAATTGTCATTTAAACTAATGAGGATTAATAACAGTAGAAATATTACTTTTTTCATGTTCGTGTTTTTACTTGTTTATTTGATTGTAAAGTGTTTCTATTTTAGATATATCAGGTTCTAGTTTCATCCATTTTACACGTTCTTCTTGTGTATCCATATATCGATACAGCCAACTAATGCCCCATTTTTTATAATAGGTATCCTTTTGCTTGTATATGGGATCTTTTAACGATTCTTCAAAACTTACAATGCTGTAATCCGCTTGCTTTAGTCTTGATATGATTTCTGCTAAATAATCAGCATTAATGGCGTTGTCGTGGCATAAATAAATATGTTTGATAGGTCGCTGATATATTTCGATTGCTATCTTCTCATAAAAGTTTAAGAGCTCAATGGTCTTATCTACATATTGTTGGCCAATGGTTTTGGCTTTGACAGTATCTCCTGCACTCAAATAATATTGGTACACGGTATCGAACATCCAATCTGAACTTTCAACCGTGAAAGGTGCTATGGTATAGTTTTTTGATTTAAGATATTCTCTAATTTGTATATGCTGCAATGAATCGTTCCCCATATCGTTAAATGGAAATCGGAAATACTTGACGACCTTATTATACTTGGAAGCATATACCTTTGTTAGACTATCACCTTTTTCGATGTCTTTTATAAAACTTTCAAATCCGACTTCTGAATATCTGGAATGGCTGTAGGTGTGGTTTGCGATAATGGCGTGCTCATTTTTAACCCAAGTTTCCAATAATTCTTTGTTTTTGTCTAACCATGCCGTTTTGTAAATTTTATCCTCATTGATGAAAATGGTAAAGGGAATCTTTAAAGAATCTAGTATATTCAACAATATTGGTCTGAAATGATCCTTTTCATAATTGGCTGTATTAGGGACATCATCAATAGTGATGGATATGGTTTTTTGTTGTGAAAAAGTCATAAAATTTATTTGAAGAATCGCCCCTAGGACTATTAATCTATTGCTCAATATTTTCATGATATTATTTTTTGTAAGAAGTGATAATAGAAGTATCTACCCAATAAATATCCTGATTACTCGTGTAGAAAAAATACTTGCCATCTTTGGTTACAAAAGGACATAGCTCATGACCTTCTGTATTTATGACTGCTCCCATATTTGTGGCTTTTGACCAATTACCTGTTTCATCCTTAAAACTGATGTATAAATCTCCTTTTCCGTAACCTTCTTTTCTGATGCTACAAAAAATAATATAGGATTCATCTGGCGACACAAAGACATCGGCTTCATAAGCATTCGTGTTTATAAAATCATTGAGTAATTTTGGTTTTTGAAATGTTCCTTCTTTAAAAACAGATGAATAGATATTAAAATCATGCTGTTTATTTTCTTCAACATCCTTATTAGAAGAAAAATACACACTTCCATTCTTTGCAAACGACATGTAATATTCGTTCTTGTTGGTATTGATATTCGAGCCTGCATTTATCAATTTTGTATTCCATTTGTTGCCCTCTCTTTGAATATACCAGATATCATAATCCTCTTTTACATCATCACTTTCTAACGCTTTATTGGATATAAAGTAGAGTCTGTTTTCATCAGGTGATAGGAAAGGGTCGTTTAAGTTATACTTGTCGTGAGAGAGCAATACTTTAGGTTCAGTCCAATTTTCACCAACTAATTTGGCATAGCGTATTTCTGCCTTCCCCTTAATATCAACACCATAATACAATTCGGTGGCATCTTTATTAAAAACCGAACCGAATTCTGATTCATCCGCTTTTGAAATGAGTCCTGGTGCAAAAATCTTTGGTGTTGATGTTGGTGGGGTCTGACCAAGATATTTAAGTTGCTGTTGGTTGCTTTTTGGATTTCCCAACACCCAAAATGCCATTAAAAAGCAAAGCGCTATGATTCCATATAACTTCATTATAATCTATCTAATTTAACATTATACGTCCTATACATAGAACCATTTATCGTCCAAATACTCAAGAATGTTCTGTGCACAATTCGATGAAAAAAAGTTATCACTATTACTGAACATAACCAGACCATAGCCCTTATCTTTATAGAATTGACAATAGGCCCTAAAATCCCCATTATTTCCAGAATGAAAATAACGCAATGAGTTATCTACTTGTTTTACGGGAAACGCTATGCTACGGTGCCATTCACCATCTTCATTTGGCATATCCTCTTGCAACGAAAGCATCTGTTCAATGATTTCTTTATTTTCAGATTTGGGATTCGTCATGTGGATCAAAAATTTAGCATAATCTTTGGAAGTCGTATGAAGGCTATATGCCGCACCAAACTCATTTTTTCCTTTATTTAAAAATTTTGGACCATTTTGTGTAGGTTCTCCATTTCTATGACCATAAGCCTTATTTAAAGAGAACTCATCTCTCCAAGTGTATTCCATAGTAGTTATATTTAATGGTTCTGCCACCGCTTCTAGAAATAGTTCATTCAAACCTTTATCATCAACGTTTAAAAGGTGTTTCAGAACATCTTTCAAATATTGGTAACCTTCGCCAGAATACCCAAATTTGGTTCCAGGCTCAAACAATAATTTTAACTCTACATCAGTTTGCTTACGCCAATTGGGTAAACCTGATGTATGACACAATACCATACGAGCAGTTATTTTTTTGTAGCGTTCATCAACTGCCAAATCAGCATTTAGTAAATACTCATAAAGGGGTTTATCTAAATTGATGACACCTTTTTTAACTTGTAACATAACAAAGTATGCAAACACAGGTTTAGACAGGGAACAAGCTTCAAACAGCGTTTCGGGATTGCATTTCTCCTTTGTAGCAAGGTTTTTAAACCCAAAAGCATTGTTATAAACGATTTTATTGTTACGTATGATCGCAATAGACAAGCCTGCAACATTTAGTGAATCTATTTGATTCTGGATAAAATGATCAAGTTCCTTGGGATTTACTTGATTAGCTTTAACCGTTAGTGTCGTTTTATTTTTACTGTTACATGAGGTAAACCCGATATTGATAAGTAGGAAAAAAATTAGAATATTCCTTTTCATTTGATTTTTTTATTGTTTCAGATAATCGCTATTGTATCCATCTGCCTTGGTCATACGCACATACTTTATTTCGCCCTGTTTATTTTTTAAGAACTCATAGAGTGTGTTGTTATTTGTCTGGATGAATTTATTTTCTGCTACAGGTACCAATTTTGATGAAGCGCCTGTTTCATTTAAAAAATTAAGCTCTTCTTCAATAACTTCAAATTCCAATATCTCTTCGCCTCCTTTAAACTTTCCTTTGAACTTGTTCATTTCCACTTCGTTGATTAAAAACCTATTATATATCTTTGGCTGTAAAAAGTCCCAATTATTTGCAGCCGCAACAGCTCTAGCGATATAGCTCATCAAGGACATTCCGTTATCGCTATTGGTCATAATAACCACACCTTGTTTATGATTAAGTGAACCTACCATATAGCAGGTAAAGCCTGAATTACTTCCCCAGTGTTCAAAGACTAAATCTGTGCTTTTATCATTGTAAATTTTTGCGAATCCTAGCCTTTCAGTGGTTTTAGCGAACACACTATCCGTCATTCTTTTTGATAAAATGGTATTGGTATTTGCATGATGGTCATCCAAAACGGTCACTAAAAAATTTGCCAAATCGGTAGGGGTGGTCCAAATGCCTCCTGCTGCTTTATAAGGAAACAATTTATAAGGGTAGGGTTCTAAATCATTAGTATATCCTGTAGCCATTTGCTGTGAAATGTGTTTTGGAACAGGCTGTTCGAATGAGCTATTGTTCATATCACACGGCTCAAATATCAATTCAGTCATGACATCATTAAATTCCTTGTTAGTGATATCCTCAATGAGTTTTTCAATGACTGAATAGCCTGGATTAGAATACACTTGCTTTTGGCCAGGAACATAGACTACTGAAACAGGTGGATCCACAGACGGTTTTTCTCCTGTCAACATCTGGGTTATCGTTGGAAATTCTTCATTTGGGAAATAAGATGACTGTACATATCTTTCGAAACCTGCCCGATGACCAATAAGACGTTTTAGGGTAACTTTTTCTTGTTCTGTAAATTCATTTTCAGGGATTTTCCATCCTTCAAGATACTTGTTGACGTCAGCGTTTAATGATAAAACGCCTTTTTCCACTAAATTTAAGGCTGCTAATGCGGTAACAGGCTTACTTAAAGAAGCACCATTAAAGACGGTATTGGGGGTAACCTTTATAGAATCTGAAAGATTGGAATATCCATAGGTTTTTTGCCAAGAGATCTTACCATTATCAAAAAAGGCGATACTTACCCCTGCAATATCGTCTTCCCGCATAATTTGAGGTATTGACTTTTTATGGTCCATACCCTTTAAGTAATGAACTGGTACAAGATTTTTTTCAATACATTCTATTTGTGCGATAGAATCTTTATTTACATCTGTCGATGTCGTTACTTTTTTCTTTTTTTCCTTACAAGCTGAAAGGATAATCAGAGCGATTAGAAGTGATTTTTTCATTTTTTTGATTGATAATTTGTTAAATACTAAACGGAATACATATAATACGTTAGGATGATTGCAGACATATTATAAACTCCATGCGCCACAATAGATGCAGTAAGTCTTTTTGTTAAAATAAATAACAAGGTGTACATAATTGTCGGTACCAGGATATCAAACCAATCCAGTGCTGTAACCGGCATATGACCAAATGAAAATATAACAATGGACAGGATGGCAGATATCCACAAACCTGTTTTTGGGTTCTTAAAAACATCTTTGAGGATATTGATAAAATAGCCTCTATTGAAAAACTCTTCGGTAATACCACCACCAATCACACCAAGAGCGATAAATGATAGAAGCCCTAGGATGCTACCATCATACATCTCCAGCATGCCCTTGATATCCTCGCGATTTGCTCCTCCTGTGTTGGGAATCAATAGAGTAAACTGTAAGACGGTCCATAACGCTCCAAAACCAATACCCAAAAGCAAATCCTTTTTAAGGTTTACGAATTGGAAACCGATATATTTAAAGTCTTTTTTCAAAAGTTTTAGCGACCCATACAGTAATGCCGTAATGGAAAAAAGCTGAAATAGGGCCATAAACAATAAATTGATACCTTTTTTACCACCGTTGATTTTTGTTACTCCAAAGAATACATCCGGAATGATAAAAAGTGCATAGCCAAAAATGATGGACAGGATAAAAACGGTTAACGTTTTTGCTTTGCTCACGGTTCTTGTATTATTATTTGTCATATCTACTATTTGAATTTTTTTGTTGTAATTCTTATTCTTTGCCAAACTGCTCTTCTATAGTTTCCAAAATTGATTCAGGGTTATAACCAATCCCTTTTTTGAATACGGTTTCCACATTTTTAATTACAGTAGCATCTTTTTCCAAATTTCCGTTCAGGATTACAAAATCGGCTCTTTTACCTACTTGAATGGTTCCAACGTCTTGACGTTCCAATGCTTTTGCTCCGTTGCCCGTCATAATCTGAATGGCTTCTTCTGTTTTAAAACCAGCTTCAATAAGTAGTTCGTAATTTCTTTGGTCACCAAAACCTGGAAGCACATGTCTGCCCGCATCTACACCCGCACATAATAAACCGCCCATTTTGTAATACTGATATTCGAACTGCATGATTCTTTTTAATCTGTTGTTTCTTATACTATCATTCATTTGTTTATCAAAACTTGCTCTTCGTTCCTTGTATTGGTCTTGTAAAAAAGGCGACATTGCTTTTATAGTTCTTTTATCTGCAAAGGCTCTGTTGGGTATGCTGGCTTCATAAATAGATACTGTTGAGGTTAAAAAGACCTTATTATCTATCATTAACTGTTGTAGTCGCTTTACTTCTGGGCTGTCAATAATTAAATCATCCATATATTCGCGACCACCATTACACTGTCCATAATCTTTATTGGTTCTAAAATCACTTGTGCTGTTTAAGCCATGTTCGATTGCATCTATTCCTAGTTTTGTAGCTTCTTCAAAGGTTATTGAACATAAATGTCCTCTTACTTTTGCTTGATTATTATGGGCAACTTCGATAATTGTTTTTAAATCATCTGGATTTGTATTTCGATAGACTTTAAACCATTTTACACCTTGGTCTAACCAATGTTTCATGGTGTCTTTCAGATGTTCAGTATCTCTTGGAATAATCATATTAGGGTTACCACCTTGTCCAGTTATAAAAGGCGCGCTAGGGATGATTTCGGGTCCAACTTGTTTAGCGTCTTTTATTCGTTTTGACAGTTCCAATTCATTATAAGGTGATGCCGCGCCACAGGTCTGTATGGTTGTGACCCCAGAAGCTAAATATAATTTAGCAGCTACGTCACCAACATCAGGAAATCTAGGAATATGTAAGTGGTTGTGCATGCCTACTATACCGGGTATGATTGTTTTTCCTTTTAGGTTAATCGTTGTAGCATTATGAGGAATTTTAATATCAGCATCATTGCCCATCTCTTTGAAAATTCCATTCTTAATGATTAGTGTTTGATTTTGTTTTAAAGCTTTACCTGTTCCATCCACTATCGTGGCATTGGTAAATGCTAACAAATCTTTGTTGTATTTTATGTATGGTTTTAAGCTGTCTGATAGATTGATAATTTGATTTTCATTGTATTGTTTGTCTACAAATATTTTACTTTTTGTAGTGTTTTTACAACTTGAAAAACAAAACAAAAAAGTCATTATAAAATAGAGATAAGTTAAATTGGGTAATGACATAAATTCCAGTTAATTTTTTGATTTTAGTTTTTCTAAAATCTTTTCTCCATTAATATTTGTTGGATCTATTTCAATAGACTTTTTATAGTTTTCAATTGCGAGTTTTTTATTTCCAGCTTTCATATAGGCTTCTCCTAAACTGTCATATACATTTCCAGAACTAGGAAATGCTGCTACATTAAGTTTAAAAACCTCTATAGCTTCCTTGATTTTACCAGCTTGTAATAAACTATAGCCGATTGTATTCATTTCACTTTCTTTAAGGGTGTAGTCTTTAGAATTCTTATATTTTTCGTAATGCTTGAGACCTTCTTCTATTCCTTTATCATTTATGATTTCAAATAGGGAATTTGCCAATGACACTATCTTTATGTCATATAATTTGGCTTCAAACAATTTGTTTAAAAAGCGTTCATACGTTTCTTTATCAGTTCTTCTGCCATAAATTCCTTTTGTTTTTAGAGCCACAACAATATCCATTGATGGAATAACTGTGATATATTGCCCTTGATTTCCAGTAGCCGTATATGCTCCTTTAAATTCTGGCTTTAAATTTGGACTGTCCCAAATGCGCCACATAAGTCCTTGTCCCCATTTCCACCAAGGCCAATCTTTTAGTCTCGGGTCGACTTTATACATATCTTCATAGCTTGTAGTTATCGTAGTCATTTTTTCTACCCAAGATTCTGGTATCACTTGTTCATTTTTCCATTGACCCTTTCGAAGCATTAGATAACCAAGTCTTGCCATATCTCTGGTAGATAATTCAAAATGATAGGCTTTAAATTTAGATTTGCGTGTGTCTCCTGATTTTTGTTGTTTGGTTATATCCCATTGTTGGAAGTCTATTTTTTTTGCAATATCTATTTCGAAAGCTTTGTAAATGTCTTGACCTGTTTCCTGTTCGAAAATGTGACCTGCTACGTTGAAGTCCCAATTGTTGTATATAAAATAAGTTCCTGGTTTTTTACTCCCACGTTCTGGAAACAACCATTCATTACCTCCTGGGTTACTAGCAGGATGAAACACCCCTGATTTAGATTGTAGAATATCTATTATTTTGGCTTCCTTTTCAATATCTAACAGACCTCCAACATCATCAATGTTCAATTCTTTAAGTGTCTTGTTTAAATCTATAGTTCCATTCTCCACATATTTTCCATACAGCATTGACAGTAAACTTTTTCTAACAGATGCTATGTAACTCAATTCATGAGTGTCCCCATAATCATAAATCATTTTACCGCTTTGAATCACAATAATACCCGTAGCATTTGTACTGTCAATAGCATATCTGTATAGTTGGTTAATTTTATCTTGGCTCCAGCCAAACTTGGAAACATCTTCCATCATTTCCCACTCCTTTTCAGGATATGTGATGTATTCTTTAGCAGGAATATCCCTCACATACCTTACACTAAAACCGCAACCCTTATTACCATATTCACGTCCTATTTTTGGGTTATTCACCCCCATCAACCTTTCATGTGCTCTTGTAATATCGTGAGCATCTGCTACCCAAAAATTGGCATGTTCATTTTGAAATCTAAAGTCACCATAATCCGTTCTCCAGCCAGCAAACCTTATGTCAAATCCAGAACTTCCATTTTCTTTTAAAGCAATAATACTTTTTTCATTACCCCTCCAACCATTTTTCGCTACTATCTCTTTGGGCATTCCGACAGCTGTTTCCAACTGCATCCAATCAGCATCAGTTGGTAGTCGCCATCCCTCGGGTGCTAACTCATTTGCCTTTTCCCAAGAATAGAGTGCACCGTATGTTTTATAAGATGCTGTTTTTTTTGCTTTTTTAACCGAATTGCCCTTGTAACCATAAACCGAAATATTTACAGTATCCACCTCTGGCAGGTAAGCAAAGTTTTCAGCAAACCAAACTTGTGAGCCAATAGTTACTGTTTTATACGCTTTACCATCTCTAGGGTCTGTAAAGGTGTTTTCTTTTGACTCTTGCGCATTAGCATAATTCTGGAACCTAATTGCCAATACTGCAATGATGATAATAATTTTGATTGTTTTTGTTTTCATTTTGATTGATATTTTTTTAGTACTATATATTACAAGATACTATTTATAGCAAAATGTTACAATTTGAGTACTCTTCTTAATTCTTTAATAATTCTATATTTTAAGTTTTGTTAAATGACTTATAGGTTAATTTTCTCCAGAGAAATTCCAATGGTCCTTGTTTGAAATTTCTCAACCATATATGTGTGCAGATGATTTGAATAGCCCAGATTGCTACAACAAACCCTAACAGCTCAAATCTTGAAAAGCTATTGTGCAATCCAAAGCCATAGCCATAAAACAGAAGTCCTAGAATGATACTTTGGAAAATGTAATTGGATAAAGCTGTCCTGCCTATTTTGGTAAACACCTTAAACCTTACATTCCTTAAATACTTCTGATATGCCCCGTTTAATATTAATATATAGCCAACGCCTAAAATTTCTTTTGGAAACGTAAAGAGCAATGCATTACATGTGCTGATATTTGGAATATGGTCTTCGTAGGTCCATTGATAATAGCGTAAATAGTTTATTGCCAATCCAATTATTAAAACAGAAACAGCTATAGGCCAATAATATTTCCATGATTTATAGTCAGAAAATATGCCTGTTCTAAACAACAACATGCCTATTATCATCACTATTAAGGTTGATAGAATTAAAGATTGATAATAGAATTCCCCTTTATGAACGTTATGATTTTCATAAGAGTTTATCACTCCTTGCCAATAGGTAGGTTTTGGAACCTCAACTTCCTCTGAAAGATTAGGCGACTTTTTAGTATATCTGTTTTCCCAGGAAGTGATTAACTTATAGTCCTTATCTGTTCTATTAGCCTCTTCTTTATATAGTGCCTTGGTATAATTTGAATATGATTCCTGTCTTTTTGAAACACTCTCGTACGATTTTATAAATAAAAAGGAAGCTAAAAACAAAACAATCAGCACCAGGTTTTTACTTTTCATAGAACGGAATGGAAGCAAAAAAAGACCACAAACAGCATAGTGATACAGTATATCACCATCCCAAATAAAATAGGCGTGAATGACTCCTATAACAAACAACCACAACAACCTTCTAGCATATATATCCATAGTCGTTAAGCCATTGACTTTTTGCTGGATACGTTCCATAAAAATAACAAAGCCTACACCAAAGAGTAATGCGAACATGGTGTAAAACTTGCCTTGAGTTAAAAAGTACACCCAAAAGCGTGTGGTGTGATCTATACTACTTTCATAACCATAGTGCCAAGAACTCCATGGGTTGGGATACACAAAGGACTCTATGTTTATAAACAGGATGCCTAAAATGGCGATACCTCTTAAAAAATCCAAGGATGGAATACGCTCTGTAGCTGTTGTAGGTTTTATATTTTTAAAATTCTCTGTAGTCATTTAATTATTCATTGCACTCTATTTATCAAAAACAATTTTACTTAACACCTGAATATCTGGTATGAAACCATAGTCAGATTCTGAAATTATAGTGGAATTAGTTAGTAAAGCTATAGATAGGTTGCGTTCAGGATAGAGCAACAATAAAGAACTTGAAGATGGCAACTCTCCCAAGTGGTAGTATACTTTCTCTCCATCTTTGTTTTGACCGATATACCAACCCAAACCATAATTAACGGGTTTACCTTTTCCATTTAATTGATTTTGGAACATTTCAATTCGAATCTTTTCATCCAGTAGTCTATTATTAATAATGGCTGAACCAAACTTTACAAGATCGTCCGTAGTTGAAAGCAAACCTCCTGTTGCGTAAGAATAACTTAAATCATAAGGGGTAGCTTCTTCACCAGAGAGAAAATAAAATTTACTCTTATTGGGCATTATACTATCCTTTACTTCACCATAGGTATTATGCATATTTAATGGATCCCAAATATTGTGATGCATATAATCCAAGTAGTTCCTTTTAGATATATTTTCAATAGCTGCACCTAACAAGGTATAGTTAAATGAAGAGTATAAAAATTTAGACCCTGGTTTTACTACTAAAGGATCGTTTTTAAAAATTTCAAGAGCTTCTGATAAACTGTTGTAATGTTTCTGAACAAATATCTCATCTAAACTCTTTCCGTAATAATCGCGTATACCTGCTAAATGGCCTGCTACTTGTTGGACAGTAATAGGATGTTCTTTAATCGGAAATTCTGGTACATACTCTTGAATGGTCGTATTTAAATCTAATAATCCTTTGGAGTAAAGCTGCATAATAGCTGCTGCTGTCATTGTTTTGGATACGCTGGCTATTCGAAATTGAGTTTGGTTATTGACTTCTTTCTTTAATTGAATATCTGAATAACCATATCCGTTTGAAAAAATGTTATTACTGTTTTTAGAGATTGATAACTGCAAGCCAGTTACGTTGTATTTTTCTTTAAACTCTATTGCCCAATTTTCAATTTGATTCGTTAAATCTTTTCTCTTACTGATTTGTGACTTACTGCTTTCGTTAACCTCTGTAGGATGATTAGACAAGGTAACTTTAGCCGATAGTATACCTGAAGATCTTTTCCATTCTCCGAAACTATTTGAACGATAATAACAGGCAAAATTCTCACGGTCTTTTTTAGATTTCGTTACCCCAAATACCGTACCTGCTACAACGGTACTCACTTGAGGAATTGAGATTTTTTTATTGTTAACTACAACCGTATCATAAGAAACACGATTGGGATACTCTTGCATATATTTTTCATATTTTTCTGCAATGTACTCACGGTCATCAGCGTTTAAAATCCATTCAAAAACAATAAAGAATGAGCCATCTGTAATTTTATGCAACTCTTTTACTTCAAAGTTCAGCCACCCTTTTTTTATATCTGATATTTCTATAATTTGTTCATTAATTAAATCCTTTCCAGGTTCATTCGTTAGGCTGTCTACAGACATTAATCGAAATCTAACTTTAAATTCAGGCGAAAGATTCTTTGCTATATATAATGAAGCATTGGTTATAAATTTTAAATCACGATTCTCTTTTTTAACCATTAATGCCATTGCACTTCCTGCTTTTAGTCTATCATAATGCAGTTGCCCTGATAACAATAAACTTTTACCGTTTCCATACGTTTCACTTTCCTTTTTACTCCTTTTAAAAGACAGCGTTACGGGATCTAATTTGGTAACATCCTCCTTAAGTTGAATTAACACATTTAATTTATCTGAAAACGATGAGACGTTTGCTGTTTGAGAAACAAAACCTAATGATGAGAAAATTATTGATGAATTTAATTTCTCCTTTGGAATTTGAATTGAAAAACTGCCGTCCTCATTGGAGATAGTTCCTACTTCAGTGTTTAGAATTCCAATATTTGCATAAGGTATTGCTTCATTTGAATTAGCATTTATTATTTTTCCTGCAAGCTTTACTTGAGCATCACTGGTTGTTATAAAAACAAATAATGCTAAAAAAGATAAAAAATTGTTCATAAATTTAATTTGATTTCTAATGGATTTAAAATTATATTATTCTATTGCTCTGTAACTAATTCGCCAAAGCATCGGTTCTTCTGTTTCTACACCTTCCCATTGCACTTCAATGGTTTTAGGAAGATTATACTCATTGTATTCGTATAGCCATTGTGTACCACTTTGAAGGTTTAACGTCATGTTATGACATGATAAGTTTTTTGGCAGCACTGCTTCTGTACCAAAGTAAGGCAATGGTTCTATCTGGAATATTTTGTCTAACCCAAAGTTGGGTGTGGCAGCACAATCAAATTCATAGTTGTAAATAATTTCATCTGTGTAATCTGGTGATGTCAATAGCCTAACCTCATGAACATTTCCGCCTTCGGTATAGGTGAAAGTTGGGGTGACCACATTGTTTTCATGAACTAAACCTTTAAGTCTTCCATTTTGGTAATAGGTATAATTGCGCTCTCCTATCTGTATTCCATTTTTATAGGTTTCATCCTTAACAATCTGACCTACCTCGTTGTAATAAATTAATATATTGTGATTCAAAGAAGGGTATGTAAAATCGGTATAGATAATTTCCGAAATCCTATTGTCAGTATACATAAACTCATATTGTGAGCTTCTGTTATTTATGGCATCTGTGTCTTTTCGCTTTATTAATTGGTTGTTACTATTATAAAAGTATTCTCCGATTAAGTTGTTATTATAGTTGTAAACTTTATCAACTAAAACTTGATTTTGGTCAGGAATAATAAAATCGTCATCACTACAACTAATGAATAAGATAGCTACACAAATAATTCTAATAATAGTTTTCATATTTTTTATTTCAAAATTAATTTGTCTATGAATTGTATACAAAATCACATTCTCAATATCGTTAACAAACCGTTAACAAGGACGATAATTTTTTCGATAGAAAGGCTTACTTTAGCGTTATATATTTAGAATCATAAACCGAAATGCTTAAAAAAAAACAAGGACGAGAAACCGAGGCGCTTCTTACATTAATAGAAAAGAACAAAAAGCTAGATAGTTCTGGTCTATCTAAATTATTGAAAGAGCAGAACATTAATAAGCTAAAGTTAATAGCAGAACACTCTATTGATGTTGTATGTTTGCATCACCCCGCTGATGGCCGATATTTATATGCTAGCCCTTCTACAGAGAAAATAATGGGTTATACAGCCGAAGACCTTGAAGGTAAGGTGCCCATTGATTTTATCCATCCAGATCATTTTATAATACTTCAAAAGAATATTCAAGCTTCCACAACTGGTTTATCCAAGAAGTTAGAAAAACTTGAGTTACTTTTTAAAACAAAGCACGAAGGCTATCTATGGTTTGAAGGGTATACTATACCCATATACAATCAAGAAAATGAGGTCGTTTTAATTTTAAGCTGCACGCGAAACATTCAGGAACGCAAAATTGCAGAAATAGAGAAACAAAAAAGAGAAATTGCACAACAAAATTTATTACTTACTTCAGCATTATTTGAAAAGAAAAAAGCCATCATAAAAAAAATTGAAAACAAAATTTTAGAGCTTGAGCCACAATTAAGAAAAGAGTTAAGAAGTATTTTAACTCATATTCAAGAAACCATGAATTTGGACGAAAGCTGGGAAGAGTTTTTGATACAATTCAAACAAATGCATCCAAATTTTTATAAGAACATCTCAAAAGCATATCCGCAACTAACCCAAAAAGACATCAAGCATTTAGCCTTTATAAAAATCGGTATGACGTCCTCTGATATTGCCAATGCCATGTTAGTTAAAAAAGAAAGTTTGAGAGTTAGTAGAAATCGGTTAAAAAACAAGTTAGGGTTAAACCCTTCTCAAAATCTATATGATTTTGTTCAAGGTTTTTGACATCTAACTCTTATCTTGAAAGCTTGCTAATTGTTGTGTTTTCAAAATATGGTTTGTACCCAATAATAAAAACAGAGTAGTTACAACCAACAATGGCATTTTACTTATGTTCAATTGAATATTGAACATGTTTAGTTTTGGCAAAAAATCAAAAAATATCAATAAAGAACAAATTATTCCGATTCCGATTATTCCTATTATAGCGAAGCGAAACATTTGAATATGTCGGACATCTGAATGGCGTTCTGCTGCTTTTTCAGTTTCTAATTTAAACATTAATTTATCTGTAAAATCTTCTGATGTATTGATTGTACTTTTTTGTATCCACTTTTTTGCGATGTCTTCTTTCATTTTTATTACCCTATTTTATTTTTTGTCCGTTTATTGATTGATGACGATTTAAAAATCGATTTATAGTAAATCTTTTAATTGATTACCCAGCAAGCCTGTTAGCACGATTTCCATATTCTTTCTTCCACGGTGTAAATCCACTTTAATCTTTGAAGAAGTAAAATTGGTTATCTGTTGAACTTCCTTTAAGCTCATATCACAAAGATAGAATAACCTTAATACTAGTGCTTCATCAGGTTTTAATCTATCTAAAGCTAAAATCACGTATTTTTTTTGTTCCTCTTCCTTAAGATATTGGATTGCTGTTTTATCATTTGCCTGTGATTCAATAAAGTTTAAATCATCTAAATCTAAATAACTTCTATTCCTTTTTAATTCATTGTATGCTGTATTTATCACGATACGATACAACCAACTTGAAAAGGCAGATTGATTCTTAAAACTACTTGCTTTATGAAAAACTTTCATAAAAGCATCTTGAAGCACGTCTTCTGCTTTTTCTTTATCCTTTAAAATTGAACAAGCTAAAGAAAGGGACACATCCTTATATTTATCGACCAATTGTCTAAATGCTTGTGTGTCGCCTTTCTTTACGCTTTCAATAAGTGCTGCGTCTATGTCGTTTTTATTTGTCGCCAAACTTATTTCTTAAAAAATGTGCAATCACCAAACCTATGGCTCCACAAATAAGAATTGTACCCCAAACCAATAAATCGGTTGTATCTTCTGAAAGCTCCATGGTTGTAAATATGGTAGAAACCATTAGCCCAACCCCCAAGCCACCTACTATGCAACCTATGTCTATATATTGGGCTTTTTTAGAATTTGAAGGTGTAGCGAGGCCTTTTTCAATCATTGCTCTCTTGATCAAGTATGTATATTTTGCAATAATAAATACTACAATAACTACTCCTGACATTAAGAATAATGCGCCCAGTGCTTCTTGATAATTTTCCATGTCTTTGTATTTTTTTATTAAAATTAATTTAAAACTGTGGTCCCAAAACTTTCGATAAGTTTGTTAAGAAAGGGATCATCTTATCACTATTAGTAAATACCACTAATCCATAACTCTTTTCAGGGATAAACATCGCATAAGCTTGAAAGTCGTGGTTGTTACCAGTATGCATATGCATTGTATAATCCTTTGTTATTTTTTGAGTAAATCCTAATCCCCAGCCAGTTTGACCTATCTCTTGTTTTAATGGATTATCATCCTTAAAATGCGTATGCTCTTTTAACATTTCATTAAACGTTTTTTCTTGAAGTCCTTCTTTCTTTAGCATAGCAATAATAAATTTTGCATACTCATTTGCTTCACTATGAAGACTTGCGTAAGAGAAAAAAGTAGTTCCATCTCCCGACCCAGCTCGTGGACTATCGTCTATAGGCCTTCCTTCTTTATCATGTCCAAATACCTTATGTTTTGCTACATAATCATCCCAAACAAAAGTTGAATGTTGCATTTTTAAAGGTACTGTCACTTCATTTTGAAATAATTCATTTAAGTCTGCTTTATAACCAACTCCATTTTGCATCCCAATAATGGCTGCCAAATATTGATAGGCTTCTCCAGAATACATAAAATCTGTTCCTGGCTTAAATGCTAATTTTATAGGTTGGCCATTAGAATGGTTTGGAAAACCTGTTTGATGCGCCAAAACCATTCGAGCGGTTATCATTTTTGCATCTTCTTGAGATTCAGGAACAATACCTGGGTGTGGAAGGTATTCATAAAGCGGTTTGTCTAAATCCAATTTCCCCTTCTCAACCATTTTCATTACAAAATAAGCAAAAATTGGTTTTGATAAGGATGCTGCTTCAAAAATGCTATGGTCATCTACTTCTATTTTGGTTTCCATATTACTCACTCCCATTGCATCATGATAAACAACTTTGTTATCATTGATTACAGCTATGGAAATTGCAGGGATATTTTCGGATTCCATTATTTTCTTGATTTCAGAGGTAAGTTTGGCATCTTTGATAGTTTTACCATCTACAGTTGTTATTGTTTCCTTTTGCGCACAGGCAAATAATGTTGTTAAACAACAGACTATTGTAAGTGCTAAATAAATTGGTGTGTTTTTAAAAGTCATCTTATTCTTAATTTATATGATTATAATTTTGTTCGATGTGAATTCACAATTATAGGACAAGATGACTTAAAAAAAGGTTACAAGAATTTTAAAAGCTAATGTGTAAAGCATTTTATTTTGCTTTAGGGAAAGTTTGTTTGTTATTAAATTTACTTACCAATTTATCCTTAAGTAATGCCATATCATCACTTACCTTACGTTCAATAACTCTTGCATAAATTTGAGTAGTTGCTATTTTGGTATGACCTAATAATTTTGAAACCGTTTCTATTGGGACACCATTGCTTAATGTAATGGTTGTAGCAAATGTATGTCTTGCTATATGAAATGTTAGGTTCTTTTTTATTTTGCATAAATCTGCAATTTCTTTTAAATATGAGTTAAGCTTTTGATTTGAAATAATAGGAAATAAAGTTTTTGTTTTCTTGGTTTTGATATGGCCTTTGTATTTCTGAATTAATTCTTCAGCAATTGGAAGCAATGGAATTTTTACTTTGTTATGTGTTTTTTGTCTACTTGTTATTATCCATTTTCCACCATCGATACCAAACGTAATATTATCTTCGTTGAGGTTCATTACATCAATATACGATAAGCCAGTATAACAACTAAAAACGAATAAATCTTTAACGAGCTCCAGCCTTTCAATTTCAAATTCTTTTTCAATAATAGTTTGTAGTTCATTTTCACTTAAAAACTCGCGCTCATTTTTAATGTATATTGGTTTGAATTTTATGAAAGGATCTTTATCTATCCATTCCATTTTATACGCTAATGTTACCATTTTACGAAGTCTTTGGATATGCTTCATAACTGTATTGTTTTCCATTTGCTTTTGATGGTCCTCTGGAACATAGGAACGTAAGAACTTTTCAAAGTCAACCAGAAAACGGAATGTTAATTGAGACAAGTATATATCTTGGATTTTCTTTTTGATTAGAAATAGTTTGACATACTTTTGAGTTGTGAAGTAATTCTTTAAAGTACCATAACTTAAAGATTCACTCATTTGGGTGTTGTGGTAATCAACCAATGTAAGTAGAGAATATTCTTCGTTATCTTCTCCTAGAAACCTTGCTTTAATGGATTGGGCACAAATAAACGCTTTTTCTTTTACAAGTTCATCGTGAGCTTCATAGATTCTATTTTTAACCTGGTCTAAATATCTGTTGAGTAGCCGTGATTCTTGTTTATTCCCTCTTGCTCTTCCTTTGTTAGAATCCCATTCGGAAAGTATTACTTTTCGTTGCAGACTAATATTTGCACGTTTACCATTTACTGTTATTCGAGCATAAACAGAAACTTGGTTATTGATTTTGCGTGTAGCACTTACCCAAAATGATAAGCTAAAGGTTGTTTGTGATTGCATAGTTGTCGTCTTTTTGTTAAACATTTATTCAAGACGAAAGTCAAATCAACTATTTCAATTACAGTGTTTTAAGCATCTATTCGGTTAACACTTTTTTACATTGCTAACTGTTAACCGAATTGTTAACCGAATTAAACTATATTAATTCAATTCTTATGATAGTCTAAAAACCATAAAACCTTGTAAATCATACAATTTACAAGGTTTTAGTTCCTATTAGTATTAATTTTTGTCGGGGTGGCAGGATTCGAACCTGCGACCTCCGCGTCCCAAACGCGGCGCGATAACCGGGCTACGCTACACCCCGAAAATTGGTTATCTTTTTCGGACTGCAAATATATAGTTTTTCTGAAATGTATTCGCTTTTTTCCCAAGAAAATAAGTAGATTTATTTAATTACATAAAAGAAGCTATAATTAGTATTTTTGACAGAACTCCTTTATTTATTTATCGCTCCCTTTATGTTAAAAGCCTTAGCAATTTTATTCGTCACCTTCATATTTACTTCAGGGATGTTGGCACAAAATTATAATGGAAAAATTTTGGACAATACTAAAGGTATTCCGCTTCAAAATGTAACTATCATTAATATAAAGAATTTAGATACCACATTTTCAGATAGTAATGGTAATTTCAAAATTAAGGAAAGTGGTAAATTTAAAATAGAACGGTTCGGCTACTTAAAGAAAATTGTGAATGTAGACATATCAAATTATATAATTATTGAACTTATTGGAGATCCATTGCAATTGAATGAAGTTATTATTACAACAACCCATTTACCAAAATCCTTAAAAAGATCTACTGCCTCTATTGAAATCATTGGTCAGAATGATATCTTACGTTATAACAATGCTGATTTTTCACCTATATTAAATAACGAACCAGGTATTTTTATGCAAAGTGGTGCACTCAACACCAATCGGATTACAATCAGAGGAATTGGAGCCAGAAACCTTTTTGGGACATCGAAAATTAGAGCTTATTTTAAGGATATCCCTTTGACCAATGGTAGCGGCGAAACTACTATTGAGGATTTTGAGCTCGGCTCACTATCTGAAATTGAAATTATAAAAGGCGCTACATCAAGCAGTTTTGGATCCGGATTAGGAGGCACAATTTTGTTAAAACCAAAATATAATTTTAACCATACCAAGGTATCGTCTGATTTTACTGTAGGGTCATTTGGATTGCTTAAAAAGCTTTCAAGCCTAAACATTGGTCTAAAAAAGAATGCCATTAATTTTACCCATAGCATAACTAAAAGCAATGGTTATAGAGATAACAATGATTACAATCGCAATACATTCACAATATCCTCAAAACATATCCTCAATGCCAAAAACGATATTTCTGTACTAGCAAGTTTTATTAAACTTAAAGCATTTATTCCTAGTTCGTTGAACGAATCGGATTTTGAAAACAAGCCAAGTGCAGCTGCTTTCACATGGCAAAGGTCAAAAGGTTTTGAAGATTCCGATCGTGGCATTGTCGGCATTACTTGGACACTTCAGCATAACAAATCTTTGCAACAAGTTACCAGCATTTTCACTTCCTTCAGAAACAATTATGAGCCTAGACCTTTTAATATTTTAAGTGAAAATAGTTTGGCATATGGCATAAGATCTAGGTTATTGGGCAGCACAAGACTTTTCAAAAAGAAACTGAACTTTACCATTGGTGGAGAATACTTTAAGGATAATTACAAATACAAAACCTTTGAAAATCTATATGAGAATTTTGAAGACGGCACAGGAAGCGTAGAAGGCGACGAGCTTTCAAATTTCAAAGAAAAAAGAAGCTATTACAATTTGTTTCTAGAAAGTGATTATGAACTTTCTTCGCGCACAACATTCACTTTCGGTATCAACCTAAACAAAACATCTTACGATTTAGAAGACAGATTTGAGGTTTCAGAGAACAATCCTGATCAGTCCGGCGAGTTTAAATTCAAAACTATAGTTTCACCAAAATTTGGTATTTCACATGCCTTGACAGACCATATCCACATATTTTCAAGTATAAGTCAAGGATTTTCGCCAATTTCATTAAGTGAAACTCTTCTTCCAAACGGGCAAGTCAACCAAGACTTAAAACCTGAAACCGGTTGGAACTACGAAATAGGCAGCAGAGGGCTTCTAGCAAAAGGAAAATTGCAATACAATATTTCTGTTTATAGACTAAACATTAGTAATTTAGTAGTGTCGAGAAGAACTGCACAAGACGAATTTATAGGCATCAACGCTGGAGAAACAAGACATGACGGTTTAGAGTTAAAGTTAGATTATAATGGACTTAGCTCAGATAAAATCAAAATAAATAATTACATCAATTATACCCTGAACAATTTTAAGTTCGATGAGTTTATTGATGGAGACTCCGATTTTTCAGGCAATGATCTTACTGGAGTACCAAGTCAAGTATTCAACTTAGGCGTTGATTACAGTTTTAACTTTGGGCTATATGGCAATTTTAATTACTGACATGTTGGCGAAATTCCCATAACGGACAGTAATAGTTTATATAGTGACGCTTATGGCATTACTTATGCTAAAATAGGTTATGAGAAGGCTATCGGAGATAATTTTAACCTCAACCTTAACTTCGGAATCAACAATCTATTCAATACAACCTACGCATCACAAATATTAATCAATGCTACAGGATTTAATGGAGCAGCACCACGCTACTATTACCCGGGAAATCCACTAAATTATTATACTTCCATTCGATTAAATTATGTTTTTTAAGTATCTTGTCATGAAAGAAAAAACTATGAAAACCCATTATTCAAAATACGTCATCATCTTAATGATGACTTTAAGTTTAACAGCTTGTGCCCAAGACAAAAACCCTGTCAACAACCAAAACACTCATGAAGTCGTAGTCCCAGATCTTAATATTCCTTGGGGATTTACTTTTCTACCAGATAGAGCAATGTTAATCACTGAAAAAAGTGGTGAACTCATTCACTTTAAAGATGGTAAAAAGACGACAGTTTCTGGCTTACCAGAAATATACGTTCGTGGGCAAGGCGGACTTATGGATGTTATTCTTCATCCAGATTTTAAGAACAACAAATACATCTATATATCCTATGCCTCATCTGAAGGTGAAGGAGATGGTGGCAATACTGCAATAGCTAGAGCAAAGTTAAATGGTAATACTCTTACTGATTTGGAAGTACTCTACAAGGCGACTCCGAACACAAAAAGAGGTCAGCATTTTGGGTCTCGTTTGGTATTCGATAAAGACGGTTATTTATTTTTCACCATTGGAGAGCGTGGCGATAGAGACACCAATCCTCAAGACATTACTCGCGATGGTGGCAAAACCTATCGCATTAACGACGACGGAAGCATTCCAGAAGATAATCCTTTTGCAAACGATGCCAATGCTAAAAAAGCAATCTATTCTTACGGACACAGAAACCAACAAGGCATGACGCTTCATCCTGATACCAAAGAAATATGGACGCACGAACATGGCCCTAGAGGAGGTGATGAAATTAACATAGTTGAACCTGGAAAAAACTACGGATGGCCAGTCATTAGCTACGGAGTTAATTACAGTGGCACAAAATTTACCGATCTTACAGAAAAAGAAGGTATGGAACAACCGTTTCATTACTGGGTACCGTCAATTGCACCTAGTGGAATGGCATTTATAGATAGTGACAAATATGGAGATTGGGATGGCAACCTATTAGTAGGTTCATTAAAATTTGAATATTTAGACATGTGCACCATAAAAAACGGCAAAGTTGTTAAAGAAGAACGCTTGCTTAATGATATAGGTAGGGTGCGTTCGGTAGAACAAGGTCCTGATGGATATATTTATGTGGGCGTAGAAAATTTAGGAATCGTAAAACTGATCAGAAAATAATGAAAACACTTAAGCTCTTAATCCTTGTACTATTAATAACTTCATGTAATTCAAAAGAGAAGAAAACAACCAAAGTGGATTACCCTGAAAAGACAACCTTGGCTCAAAAAGATTCGAAATTAACAGCCAGTATGGAACGCGGTAAATCGGTTTATAATGATATGTGCATTACTTGCCATTTGGCTGATGGCAAAGGAGTACCAAAGGCATTTCCGCCTTTAGCCAGTGCTGATTATTTGAGAGACAACCAAGACAAAAGTATTATAGGAATTAAAAACGGCATGTCAGGTGAAATGGTGGTCAATGGCATTACTTATAATAGCGTTATGGCACCTTTAGGACTGTCTAATGAAGAAGTAGCAGATGTGATGAATTATATCAACAATAGCTGGGGAAATGATTACGGCAAATTTTTGACCACCGAAGATGTTACAGAAACACTTAAAAAATAACCATATTTGGTTAAATTTGCAGAAGTAACACAATCTACAAATCACAATGCTTATAATCGGAATTGCAGGAGGGACAGGATGCGGCAAAACAACTGTTGTAAATACGCTTCTCAACGAACTTCCAGAAGGCCAAGTTGGTGTAATCTCTCAAGATTCTTACTATAAAGACACCTCTCACCTCAGTTACGAAGAACGTGTAAAGATTAATTTTGATCATCCACGTTCCATAGATTTCGATTTGTTGGTAAGTCATCTGGAGGAACTAAAAAAAGGAAATGCCATAGATCAACCTGTATATTCTTTCGTAAAACACAATCGTACAGGAGATACCATTTCTACAAAGCCCAGAAAAGTAATGATTGTTGAAGGTATTTTAATACTCACCAATCCAGAGCTAAGGGAGTTATTTGATATTAAAATATTTGTCCATGCAGATTCCGACGAACGCCTAATACGCCGATTAAAGCGAGATATTACTGAGCGTGGTCGCGATATTGATGAAGTCTTAACAAGGTACCAAAACACCTTAAAACCTATGCATCAGCAGTTTATTGAACCTATGAAAGAGTATGCAGACATTATAATTCCTAACAACAAATACAACACTGTAGCTGTAGATATCGTTAAAACAATAATTAACGAGCGCTTATAATGGGAGTTTTTGACAACAAATACTTAAAGCCTTTCAAAAACATTTACCTTTTGGTATTTATTGTTTTTGCTATCTGGATGTTATTTTTCGATGCACATTCACTGCTGTTTCATTACGAACTCAATTCCGATATGAAAGAGCTGGAATATCAAAAGGAGCATTATAAAAACGAAATGGCAAAGGATAACAAAGCCATTAAAGAATTAAGTACCGAAGAAGGTATAGAACGTGCTGCTCGTGAAAACTATTATATGAAAAAACCCGACGAGGATATTTTCATTATTGAATACGAAGACAGTATAGCCAAAGAAAAACAAGATGAGTAAACCTTTATTTGATGAATTTGATGGAGTATCTTCAAAAGCCTGGAAACAAAAAATTCAGGTCGATTTAAAAGGTGCGGATTATAACGATACCCTTATTTGGAATAGCAACGAAGGCATTGATGTAAAACCGTTTTATCATTCCGATGAATTTGACGAATTGCCAGAAGTATCAGGCAGCAAAGCAACAATATGGAAAATCTGTCAGACCATTGAGGTGCAAAATGAAAACGAAGCGAACATCTCTGCAAGAAATGCGATTGAGCGTGGTGCCGAAAGTATCTTATTTATTATAAATTCTGAAAACATTTCGGTTACTGATTTACTTTCTAATATCGATTTAATAACTATTGATGTTCATCTCAAATGTAACTTTCTTTCAGAAGAATTCGTTAGTAAAATCAACGATATTACGCTGAGCGCAGTAGAAGCCCCAAATGATATAACAACAATACATTTAGACATTATAGGCAATCTAGCCAGAACAGGTAATTGGTACAGCAATCTTAAAGAAGACCATAAAAAATTTGAAAGCATAATAAAGCAAACCAATGAACTCAGCATTGACCTAAGTCTTTACCAAAACGCAGGCGCAACAATAGCTCAGCAATTGGCTTACGGTTTGGCACATGCCAACGAATATCTTAACCATATAGATTACGTCATTGCGAGTGAAGCGAAGCAATCCCTAAAAGTGACCTTCAACGTCTCAATCGGTTCAAATTACTTTTTCGAAATTGCAAAACTTAGGGCTTTGCGACAATTGTGGGCAACGCTAGCTTCAGAATATCAAGTGAATACGGGTTGCAAAATCATAGCCTTACCAAGCAAACGCAACAAAACGATTTACGATTACAACGTTAATATGTTGCGCACCACAACGGAATGCATGAGTGCCGTTTTAGGAGGAGCTAATACGGTTTGCAATTTGCCTTACGATGTCTTGTATCATAAACCAAACGAATTTGGGGAGCGCATCTCTCGAAATCAACTCTTGGTACTCAAAAACGAAAGCTATTTTGATAAGGTAAACAATCCTGCAGACGGAGCCTATTATATTGAAAGTTTAACCGAACAACTTGCTGAAAAAGCAATAGCGATTTTTAAGGATATTGAATCCAACGGAGGTTTTTTAAGTCAGTTAAAAGAGGGAACTATTCAACGAAAAATTAAAGAAAGTGCAGCCAAAGAACAAGCCGATTTTGATGCTGAAAAATTAGTGCTTTTGGGTACCAACAAGCATCCAAATCCTGCTGATAAAATGAAAAATGAGCTAGAAATCACTCCTTTTTTGAATATTGAAAAGCGTAAAACACTAATTGAACCAATTATTGAAAAAAGGCTGTCTGAGAATTTGGAAATCAATAGATTAAAAGAAGAATAAAACATGGTATTGAGAAAATCTATAGTAGTTTTTTTGTTGGTTTTTAGTGTAATTTCAACCTCGTGCTTAGAAGTTGTAAAAGAAATCTCTGACTGGACACAAATTGATGATATAAATGAAATAGATGGTGAATTACATTATCTTGGAGATGATGGCATAAAATTGTTTCTTCCAACTACTTTTAAGAGGTACACTACTTTAAACTATCTCAACTTATTAGACTCCTTAGTAGTTGATGAAAAACAGATGGAAATTGAGAGAAGTAGGGTAAAATTCATGAGGGAATTAGAAGGCAATCACTACATTTTTTTCGATAATACAGTAAATGCCACCTACACACTCAACGCTGTTTCATATATGCCTATTTCGAGACAAGACGCAAAGTATATTTTGGGAATGATTAGGCAAAACCAAAATGAGATATCATCAAAAACCGATTTAGAATACGAAAAAATTACTGCAAAGCATTCTAACAATGGTAGGACACAGATTTTCAAGGCTATTTTTAAGGTTACGAATTCAAAGCTACAGCAACAAGCCTTTCAGCATGCTTATTTTATTTCTTCAAATGAAAAGACCGTTTTGATATACCTTATGGCACCATTCGAAATAAATTTCGATCCGTTTTTAGAAAAAATGATTCTCTAATGAAAAGAAAAGACCTTCAACATATTAAACTCAATGCAAAACCTTCGGGTTATGAACCCGACGATAGCGAAAAACCATATCTAACTGCTGAGGATATAAAGGTAAAATCTACATACTCAAAAGACGATATCAAAGATCTAGAGCATTTGGATTTTGTAGCAGGTATTGCACCCAATCTTCGCGGACCCTACTCCACAATGTATGTTCGCAGACCATGGACCATCAGGCAGTACGCTGGTTTTTCTACAGCAGAGGAAAGTAATGCATTTTACAGACGCAACTTAGCTGCTGGACAAAAAGGCCTTTCCGTAGCTTTTGATCTTGCTACGCACAGAGGTTATGATTCCGACCATGAACGTGTCGTTGGAGATGTTGGTAAAGCTGGTGTAGCCATAGACTCGGTTGAGGACATGAAAATCCTTTTCGACCAGATTCCGCTTGATAAAATGTCAGTGTCCATGACCATGAACGGAGCTGTATTGCCTATCATGGCATTTTACATCGTCGCGGCTGAAGAACAAGGTGTAAACCCCGAACAATTGGCTGGCACGATTCAGAATGACATTCTCAAGGAGTTTATGGTGCGAAACACCTATATCTATCCACCTACTCCGTCCATGAAAATTATTTCAGACATCTTTGAATATACGAGTAAGCATATGCCGAAATTCAATAGTATTAGCATTTCGGGTTACCACATGCAAGAAGCTGGTGCCACTTGCGATATAGAATTAGCTTACACTTTGGCCGATGGATTGGAATACATTAGAAAAGGACTGGAGGCAGGCATGGATATCGACACCTTCGCTCCTCGCCTATCGTTCTTCTGGGCCATTGGGATGAACCACTTTATGGAAATCGCAAAAATGCGAGCAGCTCGTATGCTGTGGGCAAAATTGGTGAAACAATTCCATCCAAAGAACTCAAAATCTTTGGCATTGAGAACGCATTGCCAAACCTCTGGATGGAGTTTAACCGAGCAAGATCCTTTCAATAATGTAGCCAGAACCTGTATTGAAGCTGCTGCTGCTGCTTTTGGTGGTACGCAGAGTTTACATACCAACGCTCTAGACGAAGCGATTGCGTTACCAACGGACTTTTCCGCTCGTATAGCAAGAAATACACAAATTTATTTACAACAAGAAACACATATCACCAAAACGGTTGACCCTTGGGCTGGCAGTTATTATGTTGAAAAATTAACACATGATATTGCACATAAAGCTTGGGGGTTAATTCAGGAAGTTGAAGAACTTGGCGGTATGACCAAAGCGATTGAAGCTGGTATTCCAAAATTGAGAATTGAGGAAGCTGCTGCACGTAAACAAGCACGTATCGATTCTGGTCAAGATATTATTGTGGGAGTTAACAAATACCGTTTAGACCAAGAAGATCCAATACAAACTTTGGAAGTGGACAACCAAACCGTTCGTAACCAACAGATAGAACGTTTAAACCGAATAAAATCAACCCGAAATAACGAAGATGTACAGCAAGCTTTGGCAAAATTGACCGAAGCCGCAAAGACAGGTCAAGATAATTTACTAGCTTTAGCCGTAGATGCGGCCAGAAACAGAGCTACTTTAGGTGAAATCAGTGATGCTTTGGAAGCCGAGTTCGGGCGTTACAAAGCACAAATAAAATCATTTAGCGGAGTGTACAGCAAAGAAATAAAAGACGATAGCAGTTTTAATCGTGCAAGAGCGTTAGCCGATCAGTTTGCAGAACAAGATGGGCGCAGACCACGTATTATGATTGCCAAAATGGGACAAGATGGACACGATAGAGGCGCAAAAGTCGTGGCTACAGGTTATGCCGATGTTGGTTTTGATGTGGATATTGGCCCACTCTTCCAAACACCAAAGGAAGCCGCTAAGCAAGCTGTTGAAAATGATGTTCATATCCTTGGAGTGTCCTCTTTAGCAGCTGGACACAAAACCCTAGTACCTCAGGTAATTGAAGAACTTAAAAATTACGGAAGGGACGATATTATGGTTATTGTTGGTGGCGTAATTCCAAAACAAGATTATCAATATTTATTTGATGCTGGTGCTGTAGCGGTCTTTGGACCAGGTACTAAAATCAGTGATGCTGCGATTCAGATTTTGGAGATTTTGATTGATGAAGATTGAGAAGAAATCGCTAACAAACTGTTAACAACTTCAATTTCCTAAACCCATAAATAATTGTAAATTTAGCCCTTTAAATAACCAAATCATTTAATGGGTAAAATCATTGCAATTGCTAACCAAAAAGGCGGTGTTGGTAAAACAACAACCTCTGTAAATTTAGCGGCTTCTCTAGGCGCACTGGAGAAGAAAGTCCTACTTATAGACGCAGACCCACAAGCTAACGCCAGTTCTGGCTTAGGTATTGATGTTGATGCTGTAGAAATTGGCTCGTATCAGGTATTAGAACATACCAAATCGGCAAAAGAAGCTATAGTGGCTTCCAATGCACCAAATGTGGACGTTATTCCGGCACATATCGATCTTGTAGCCATTGAGATTGAACTTGTGGATAAGGATGACCGCGAATATATGCTTAAGAATGCCATTTCAGATTTAAAATCTGAATACGACTATATATTAATTGACTGTGCTCCGTCTCTGGGATTATTGACCTTGAATGCACTAACGGCTTCAGATTCGGTAATGATTCCTATTCAGTGTGAATATTTTGCACTCGAAGGCTTGGGCAAACTGTTAAATACTATTAAAAGTGTACAGAAAGTACATAATGAAGCGTTAGACATTGAAGGTATGCTACTAACCATGTTCGATTCGCGTTTACGCTTATCCAATCAAGTAGTTGAGGAAGTGCAAAAACACTTTAGCGATATGGTGTTTGAGACCATCATACAACGTAATGTACGTTTGGGTGAGGCTCCAAGCTATGGAGAAAGCATTATTAATTATGACGTAAGCAGTAAAGGAGCGGCAAATTACTTGAGCTTAGCCAAGGAGCTTATAAAGAAAAATGAAATGTAATGGCGAAGGCAACTAAAAAACAAGCATTGGGACGAGGACTTTCAGCATTGTTGAAAGACCCAGAAAATGACATAAAATCTGCTGAGGACAAAAATGCGGATAAGGTTGTTGGCAATATTGTTGAGCTTGATATTGATAGTATTGAGGTGAACCCATTTCAGCCAAGAACCAATTTTAATGAAGAATCGTTAAGGGAACTAGCCTCTTCCATAAGGGAATTGGGTGTTATTCAACCGATAACGGTTAGAAAATTAGCCTTCAACAAATACCAATTGGTCTCTGGTGAGCGTCGATTTAGAGCTTCAAAACTAATTGGATTAGAGACTATTCCTGCATACATACGTATTGCCAATGACCAAGAATCCCTTGAGATGGCTTTGGTCGAAAATATTCAACGTCAGGATTTAGACCCAATAGAAATCGCACTGTCCTACCAACGCCTTATTGACGAAATCAATTTGACACAAGAACAGATGAGTGAACGCGTTGGAAAAAAACGTTCAACTATTGCCAATTATCTACGTTTATTGAAGTTAGACCCAATAATACAAACTGGAATGCGAGATGGCTTTATCTCTATGGGACATGGCAGGGCAATGGTAAATATTGAAAGTCAAACAGACCAGTTAGAGGTTTACGAAAAAGTTATCAGCAATAAGCTATCTGTTAGAGCTACTGAGGAATTGGTGAAAAACCTTAATTCCGATTCAAGTCCCAAAACGGAAAATGCTTCAACTGAAATCCCTAAGTACATCAAAAAAGGGGTCAAAGAATTTTCGGAATATTTTGGCCATAAGATCGATGTAAAAGTGTCTAAAAACGGTGGAGGCAAAATTACGATCCCATTCCATTCTGAAGAAGACTTCAATAGAATTAAAAAATTGGTACAGCGTGCTAAATAGGTGTTTATTCGTTATTCTTCTGTGTTTGTTTTCAACAATGATGTCTCTTGCCCAAGAAAAGGATGGAGATAGTACAAGCATTGCCATAGACAAAGAATTGGTTGTCATTGAAGAACAGGCTTTTGAAAAGAAGGAGATCGATCCGCTAAGACCTTCTAAAGCAGCTTTCTATTCTGCAATATTCCCTGGTGCAGGACAAGCCTACAACAAAAAATACTGGAAAATCCCAATAGTTTGGGGAGCCATAGGCACTGGCGTATATTTTTATATTAGAAACGACAGACAATTTGATCGTTACCGTGATGCTTACAAAAGACGTTTGGCAGGCTTTACAGACGATGAGTTTTCTGATGCCAATGGTAATCCGCTTATTTCAAATGATGGCTTGGTACGAGCCCAACAGCAATTTAGAAGAAATAAGGAAGTTTCGCTTTTGGTCACGCTAGGGCTTTATGCCTTAAACATCATTGATGCCAATGTAGATGCGCATTTATTGCAGTTTAATGTGGACGAAAACCTAAGTTTGAGTCCGCATTATCAATATAACCAATGGGAGAACGCTTCGGATCTTGGCCTAACACTCAATTTTAAATTTTAATATGAATATAGCTTTACTCGGTTATGGCAGAATGGGAAAAAGTATTGAGGCTATTGCTCTAGACCGTAAGCACACCATCACTCTTAAGGTTTCCGACGCTAATGATGCTTTTGATTTTTCAAACGTTGATGTTGCCATAGATTTCAGTGTGCCAACTGCTGCAGTTGCTAACATTAAAAAAGCTTTAGATGCTGGAGTTCCTGTAATTTCTGGCACTACAGGATGGCTAGAACAATATGACGAGGTAGTAGCCTATTGCAATTCTAAAAGCGGCACCTTTTTATATGCTTCAAATTTTAGCTTGGGAGTCAATATTTTTTTTGAAATCAACAAAAAGCTTAGCGAACTGATGGCAACGGTTGATGGTTATTCTGTCGAAATTGAAGAAATTCACCACACCAAAAAATTAGATGCACCAAGTGGAACAGCCATTACACTAGCTGAACAAATTATTGAGAACACCAATTATAAGAAGTGGACATTGGATCAACCAAATTCTGATGAGATCCATATTGAAGCCAAACGCATACCTGAAGTACCTGGCACACACGAAATTGCATACAATTCTGAAATTGACTCCATCAACATAAAGCACACAGCACACAGCAGACAAGGCTTTGCTTTGGGCGCTGTAATCGCTGCACAATGGATTAAGGATAAAAAAGGTGTTTATACCATGCGAGATGTGTTAAACATTGGTTAATTTGCCAAACATTTGAAACAAATTAAAATATTTTTCAACCTACTAGACTAAACATAGCGTTATGACTTGGACACAGTGGTTTATCTTTTTACTGATTTTACAAATTATACATGGCTTAGGCACATGGAAACTCTACGTTAAGGCCGGACGACAAGCTTGGGAAGCCTTTGTGCCAGTTTACAATGCTGTAGTATTGATGAAAATAATTTCTCGCCCTTGGTGGTGGGTTATATTAATGTTTTTGCCAATCGTAAACCTCATCATGATTCCTGCTGCTTGGGTAGAAACTGCAAGAGCATTTGGAAAGGATACCAAATTAGATGCATTAATTTGCATCGTCACACTTGGATTCTATCTGTACTACCTAAATTACATGGAGGACGTAACCTATATTGAAGACAGGAAACTTAAACCTAAGACTTCGACTGGGGAATGGATTACCTCTATCCTATTTGCTATTGTTGCAGCCACAATTGTACATACGTATTTCTTCCAGCCTTTCGTGATTCCATCGTCGTCGCTAGAAAAATCTTTATTGGTTGGTGATTTCTTAATTGTGAGTAAGATTCACTATGGGCCAAGAACACCAATGACCACTGTCGCTGCGCCTATGGTACATGATACCATTCCAGTATTAAAAACCAAATCGTACTTGTATAATGACAATTTTGAAGAACGTAATTCTTCTTGGAAAAACAAACTGCAATTACCGTATTTTAGGCTACCTGGCTTTGAAACAGTAGAACGCAACGATATTGTGGTGTTTAATCAACCTGCTGACACCTTGTTGAATATGAACGATTTTACTCCAGATCGTAATTACTACAAACCCATTGACAAGAAAACGAATTTGGTAAAGCGCTGTGTTGGATTACCTGGAGATACCTTGGAATTGAGGAATGGTTATGTGTTTATCAATGGAAAGCAGAACAAATTGCCACCACGTTCGCATTTACAGTTTTCTTATCGACTAACGTTGAAGAAACCAATTAGTACACAAGGTGAAGAACGCATGTTTTACAATATGCTAGATAAAGCAGATATAGATGACCCTTTTCAATTCAATTCTAATGATGGCACATTTTATTTATCTGCAGCGTCTGAAGAAGCCGTAAACAAACTTAAAGTGCAACCCAATGTTGCAAGTGTCGAACGTATTGTCAGAGAAAAAAGAGTTACAGATAATATATTCCCACAAGATCCAAACTACAAATGGAATGTGGATCACTTTGGGCCATTATGGATTCCTAAAGCTGGTGCTACCATACAATTGAACACAGAAAATATTGCGCTTTATAAGCGGGCTATTGGCGAATACGAAGGCAATAAAGTGGTTACAAGAGATAATCAGATTTTTATTAACGACCAACCAGCAACATCTTATACGTTTAAGCAAGATTATTATTGGATGATGGGCGATAACAGACATAATTCTATTGATAGTAGATATTGGGGATTTGTACCATACAACCATATTTTTGGTAAGCCTGTATTTATCTGGATGAGCATTGATGGCATTAACGAGGGCATTAAAAACTGGAGCTTCCGTTGGGATCGTATTTTTACTACGGTAGAAGGAAGTGGTAAAGCAACTTCAGTTTTCGTTCCATTCATAATATTATTAATATTACTTTATTTTCTGAACAAATGGTATAAGAAAAATAAATCTTTAAAAGACAAAGCATTAAACGACACAGAAGTATATGCCTCAATAAATGATAGAATTAAAGCTGCAATTATAGACTCTATACTTTTAATTTTGATGATGTATTTTGCCTCTGAACTGTTTCAGCAAATTGGCGGGGTTTCAGACATTATAAAAATGATATTATTTGTATTGATCTTCTTATTGTATGACCCTTTATTTACAAGTATTTATGGAGGAACCATAGGACATACTTTATCTAATATTGGTGTAAGAAAAAATGAAAATATAGAAAAGAATATCTCTCTCCCTAAAGCAATAATTAGGTTTATACTAAAGGCTTTTCTAGGATGGGTTTCACTACTTACAATCGGCAAGAAAGGAAAGAGAATGGCAATTCACGATAAAGTAGTTAGTTCAGTTGTAATTAAAAGGAGTTAAATTTAGGAATTTGATATGCTTTTGCATCCTACGTACCTTCCAAACATAGCGCATTTTGTGGCTATGGTAAATTCGGATGTGGTGTGTTTTGAGATTTGTGACAATTACCAAAAACAATCTTTTAGAAACCGTACAGAAATTTACAGTGCTAATGGAAAACTGGCTCTAACGGTACCAGTGAGTTATTCCCAAAAACACAGGCAACTTTATAAGGATGTAAAAATTGCAAACGATGACAACTGGCAACAACTGCATTTAAAATCGCTACAGTCTGCTTATAGTATGTCTCCGTTTTTCGAATTTTATATTGACGACCTAATGCCTTTATTCGAAAAGCGATTTGATTTTATCCTAGATTTTAATTTGAAGTGTTTTGATGTGCTTGTGGATAGTCTCCAAATTGAAATAGATACTAAAACGACTACAGTTTTTGAAAAATCACCCAAAGACAAAATCGACTATAGACCACTAGCCCAACGTAATTTTAAAGTTGAAAGTCTAGAAGCTTACACCCAAGTGTTTACTGACAAGCATGGTTTTATTCCGAATCTCAGCATTTTGGATCTATTGTTTAATGAAGGTCCCAATACGGAATTGTATTTAAAGCGGCAATCACTAAAGTTATGTTGAAGTTTGGCATTCACTACGGTTTGCATTTTGGATTACCATTAGTAGTCGCTTTATTATTTTTTAAACAAAAATGGCTAAAAGCTTACCTTATAATGCTCGCTGCTTTTATTATTGACCTTGACCATCTTTTAGCAAGCCCAATTTTTGATGCCAACCGTTGTAGTATCAATTTTCACCCGCTACACTCCTACTATGCCATTGTGGTTTACTTGGTATTATTAATTCCCAAACCAACGCGCATTTTCGCTATTGGATTATTGGCGCATATCATTTCAGATAGTGTGGATTGCTTATTAATCTAAGGCAATAGATGCTTTAATGGGATAGTGATCAGAAAGCTTCTCTTCAAAAGTCCTAAATCCATTAACCGTAAAACGTTTATCCACGAGGATAAAATCAATTCTTAGTGGGAAAAATTTAAAGTCGTAAGTTTTACCAAATCCATTACCGGCTTCTTCAAAAGTGTCCAATAAATCGTCACCTTTTATTTCTTTGTAGATATACGAATATGCCGTATTATTAAAATCACCTGTAATAATTGTTTTGTAAGGACATTTGGATTTGTGCTGCAAAAAAAGTTCAACTTGTGTTTGCTGGGCTTTAAACGTTTTGCTAACCTGTTGAAAAAGCTGACCAGAGGATTCATTTTTAAGTTTATCAACATCTGTATTTACACCAGAAGATTGCAAATGCACATTGTAAACCCTAATGGTATCTTTTGCTTTTACAACATCAACAAAAATCACATTGTTACTGGTATTTGAAAATTCCAAAGAACCCGAATTGACAATAGGAAATTTAGAAAACAGCGCCTGACCTCGCTTTACAACATTATTGAACGTAGTGTTGTAACCATAGTAACCATCCAATTCAATAGGATCTTTGGTTCTGTACTCTTGCAAACAAAGTATATCTGGTTGCTCCTTTTTTATAAACGTCGTAATGTCTTCCTTGACCGTTTTGCTCGGTAACCATTCGAAAATATTAAAGAGTCTTACGTTATAGGACATTACAGAAATGTTCTTGGTATTTTCAATTTGTTTAGAAGACGAAAACTTATACATGGAACTCAGGTAGCTCCAACCCAAAACCAATACCACTAGGGATAAAATCATCTGTTTTTTCACCTGTAGCAACCAGTAAACGAAGAATAGAATATTAAGAATAATCAATAAAGGTACTCCAAGACTCAGCACAGATAGTGCTGCAAAGCTCTTAGGCGGTACATGTGGCAAGAGATATGAAATCAATAATAGGAATGCTGCCAATGAATTGACCAGAAATATTATCTTATTGAAAAATTTTAATTTTTTCATATTTACCTCTCATGAAAATGGGAGTCTTTTTAATGCAAACTCCCAAACGTCATCCTAATATCTACTTTTTGCCAGCCTTAAAAAGGAATTCCTTCTCTTCAGCAGTTAGACTTTCATAACCGCTTTTACTGATTTTATCCAGTATAAGATCCACTTTTTTCTGATCATTAAACGTGTTAAACTCATCTTTAGTCTTACCTGCATAAGCCGTTTTTTGTTTGCTACGGTGGACGGTCTTCAAATTAGACTTTGGTTTAAACCAACTGGCCACAGTATCCATGATACGTTCAAAACCAGTACCGATATCTTTCCCTTCTTTTAATTTGACGGCATAGAAATAGCCCAACAACGCTCCACCAAGATGCGCTACGTTTCCACCTTGATTCCACCCAAACAAACCTAAAACATCCATTACAACCAATGCTATGGCAATGTATTTAAGTTTTACATTAAAAAAAATCAGTCTTACTTCTGTTTGCGCCATATAGACACCTAAAAAAATCAGTAGCGCTCTAATGCCTGCTGAAGCGCCTACTACACCAGGAGTATTAACCAACAATCTACTCGGTAAAACGTTATAAACAAAAAGAAATGCCAAACCGCCGGCTATAATACCCAACAAGTAAATGTTCAATGCCATTTTTGGACGAAATAGATTCATCAACATCTGTGAGATATAGTATAAAATCAACAGATTAAAAAGAATATGAAAAAAATCATAGTGTGCAAAACCGTAGGTAATCATTGACCAAGGCTTATACAAAAAGTCAGAAAAGCTTGATGGCAAACTTAAATAGGACAAGGAATTGCCAGTTCTAGCAAATACTTTGATCAATTGCCCAATGATAAAAACGACTATATTAATTACAATAATCTTTTCAAAAACATTGAACCTATTGAACTTATATTTTAAATCTTGAATGGTACTCATAGTTAATTCCAACGGTATTTATCCCTCTCATTCTTTTTCCAAAAATACATCAACAAAAACCCTGTCAATGCTCCACCTAAGTGGGCTACATAAGCCGTATTACTTGGACTGAAAATAGACTGACCTGTAATTGCTGAAAATAAATCCAATAGTATAATCCCAGGAATAAAGTACTTTGCTTTTATTGGGATTGGCAAAAAAATCAACATTAATTTAGATTCGGGATACAACATACCAAATGCAACTAAAACACCCATTATAGCACCAGAAGCGCCTACCATAGTGGTGATAATTGCCTGTCTAAAACTATCAAAATCAGCTCCCAAAATAGTCTCCCAACGTTGATCATATTTGCCTTCGGCTATAAGATTTGTAATTTCAGTTTGCGAAATACCTGCTTCAATTAAGGAAGACACACCCGTATTGTATTGAAAATATAAATAGGCAAGCTGAATTACCGCTGCTCCTAAACCAGACAAGAGATAGAAAATTAAGAATTTCTTCCATCCAAAAACCTGTTCTACAGCTGTACCAAACATCCATAGCGCAAACATATTAAATAATATATGCATTAAATCACCATGCATAAACATGTGTGTAATTATTTGCCATGGCTCAAAAAGCGGATTTTTTGGAAAAAACAAAGCAAATAATTCATAAAACATTTCTCTGTTTCCCGTGAGATAAGTCCCTAAGAACATTATAACGTTTATAATCAATAAATGCTTTACCGCATCCGTAATTCCTAATCTCATATACTACATAAATTTTTTTTCAATATCATCTACTTTCATAGTGATAAATGTTGGTCTGTTGGTTGGCGACACATTGGGTTCCTTACACGCAAATAAGCTATTAACCAAATGCTCTTGTTCTGTACCATTTAAGGATTGCCCATTCTTTATCGCCAAACTCTTTGCCATGGATTTAGCCAATAAATCCGTAGCGCTAAAATTAGCGTCTGGCACGTCGTTTTGCACATCACTGATCAATTGCTCTAAAATGATGGACACTTCACTTTCTGGTACACCTACTGGCACACCTGTAATGGTAATTTCTTCCTCTGTAAATTGTGAGAACACAAAACCTGTATGTTCTAAATCTGTTTTTAAATCTTTTATGATTTTGTTTTCATTCGGTGTAAAATGCAATTGCAAAGGAAACAACAATTGCTGACTTGTGGCTTCCTTAATGGTAATATGCTTTAGAAAACTTTCATACAACACGCGTTGGTGCGCTCTATTCTGGTCAATAATCAGCATTCCAGATTTTAATGTACTTACAATATACTTTTGCTGTAGTTGAAATGTGGTTTTAGTGGTTTCGACAGAAGCATCGCTAAAAATGGATTCGGTTTTAGAATCACTTTCAAATGCAACTTCACTTAAATCGTGATTTTTACCATTTCCCTTAGACTCTAACCCAACATACAGGCTTTCCCAAGATGCGGTTGATGCTTTCTTAAAATGCTTTGGTGAAGAAGACTGATTTTTGGAAGTACCTTCATCTGCAAAAGGGTTAAAACTTCTGTCCACTTCAATCGTTGGTGCAGAACCCGCTTTATTCTTATAGCTGTATGGAGTGTTAAACTGGCTTTGATGCTCAAAATCCAATACTGGTGCAATGTTGAATTGCCCTAAACTATGCTTTACAGCAGAACGTAAAATAGCGTACAGTGTATGCTCGTCATCAAACTTAATTTCGGTTTTTGTCGGATGGATATTTATATCAATCGTTTTTGGATCTACAGTTAAGTTTAAGAAATAACTCGGATGATAACCGTCCTTTAACAGTCCCTCAAAAGCAGCACCAATGGCATGATTGAGGTAAGGACTTTTTATAAAACGCTGATTGACAAAAAAGAACTGTTCAGCTCTGGTTTTTTTAGAATATTCGGGCTTACCGACAAATCCTGAAATTTTCAATACTTCTGTTTCCTCTTCTACTGGCACTAATTTTTCGTTGGTTTTACTGCCAAAAATATGAACAACCCTTTGCCTATAATTCTCACTGGAAAGATGAAAAAGTTCACTGCCATTATGATAAAACGCAAAGGCAATATTTGGGTGGGCCAATGCTACGCGATGAAATTCATCAGTAATATGTCTTAATTCTACGGTATCTGATTTTAAGAAATTGCGTCTTGCCGGAATGTTAAAAAACAAGTTCTTAACAGCAACTGAAGTTCCTGTTGGTGTTACTGAAACTTCTTGCGATTTTACCTTACTACCTTCAATCTCTATGGCAGTACCCAATTCGTCCTCTGGTCGTTTGGTCTTTAGTTCTACATGGGCAATAGCTGCAATACTTGCAAGTGCTTCTCCTCTAAAGCCTTTAGTATTCAATTGAAATAAATCCTCGGCTGACTTTATTTTGGATGTAGCATGGCGTTCAAAGCTCAAGCGTGCGTCCGTGACGCTCATACCTTTACCGTTATCGATAACCTGAACAAGGGTTTTACCTGCGTCCTTAATGACAAGTTTTATTTCGGTTGCACCTGCATCAATGGCATTTTCAAGTAGTTCTTTAACTACGGATGCAGGACGTTGTACCACCTCACCAGCTGCTATTTGGTTGGCAACGTGATCTGGTAAAAGTTGAATGATATCTGTCATTAGCTTTTTGGGAAGAAAATAGACAAGTCGAAACCTATTACGATTAAAAACAATAAAATTAATACTCCTGCAATGATGAGTACACACTTGTTAACATTAGCGTCTTTATCATTTTGATATTCATCTAAAGCCGCGTTCCACTTACCTTTAATTCCTTTAGGTGGGTTTACTGTTTTTCGGTAGTCATCAAATTTATGCTTTAACTCATAAGGGTTACCTTCACCTTTATAAAAACGTGGTTTATAGTTAAACTTTCTATTCTTTTTTAATTTCATCAAACCCATAATAACCTAATTAATATACCCTTCGAGGATATACATTAAAACAAAAAGAGACAGTAACATAATAATTAAGGCAGGTAATGAAGTTAATAAATTTCCCTTACGTTTGGCATTACCCTTTATTTCATTCCATTTAGTCTCCAAGTCGTCGCTCGACTCTTTTTCTTTAGAATCCTGAAAACGAGGCTTATAACTAAATCGTTTATTTCTTCTTTGATTAAACAAATTGCCTTGTAAATTAATACTTGATTACTTCAAAAGTACTTAAAATACTAGGAAAAACTGCTTAAGGATTCCTTAAAATTATCAACAAAAAGGATGCCAGTTTAAAGTTGTGAAGTATAAAGTGTAAAGATGCAGTAAAAGTGTTTCAGGTGAAATCCTTACACTTTTACCATAACTAACTACTTGGTGTTTTTTCTTAACTCGGCCATTTTAATAGCCGTAATAGCAGCTTCGGTACCTTTGTTACCGTGCTTTCCACCAGAGCGCTCAATAGATTGCTGCATATTGTTATCTGTCAATACACAAAAAATAACGGGAATATCACCTTTGAGGTTCAAGTCCTTAATGCCTTGGGTGACACCTTCGCAGACAAAATCGAAATGTTTGGTTTCACCTTGTATCACACAACCAATGACTATAATCGCATCTAACATTCCGGATTCGGCATAGATGCTTTTAGACATTCTGGCAGCACCATAAGTTAATTCAAAAGTGCCTGGTACGTTCCAACGTACAATATTTTCCTTTACAGCACCACAATCGATAAGTGCATCAAAAGCACCTTGCCAAAGACCTTCGGTGATTTTATCGTTCCATTCTGAAACAACAATCCCAAACCGAAAATCTTTCGCGTTTGGGATTGTGGCTTTATCGTAGTTTGATAAATTATGGTTTGCAGTAGCCATTATTGTAATTTAGCTTCAACCATACCTATTAAAACATCTACTTGCGTCGCTTCGGTAGAACTACTAAATTCTGACTTAATTCTGTTGAGGTATTCTAAGGCTTTAGCGTTCTCGCCTAAATCAATAGCAACGCGAGCGGCTTTCAATAGATACATTGGTGTTGTAAATTCGTTGACGTTAGCTTTAAAAGCTTTTTCGTAATATTCTAAAGCTTCTGGTAATTGCTCTAACTGTACAAAAGCATCACCAATACCACCTTTAGCAATTGGGCCTAACATTTTATCATCGCCAGAAAAGTTACCTAAGTAAGTCACTGCGTTTTGATAATCCTTAAGGTTCAAATACGCCATACCAGCATAGTAATTTGCTAGATTGCCAGCAGGAGTGCTGCCGTATTGGTCAATGATATCCAACATACCATACTTTCCTTCACCTCCATTAAGCGCCATGTTGTAAAGTGAATCCGAAGCCACACCATTGGTCGCCTCTTCAAAATACTTTTTGGCTTGGTACATTTCGTTCATGGCCTCTTTTTGTTGAGGCTCAGCAATAAACTTCTTGTAACCTAAGTAGCCCAGAACGACTACAGCAATTACAGCAATAACGCCAATTATATAATTTTGGTTCTTTACAAACCACTCTTCGGTTTTGGAAGCTCCCTCATCTAAAGTGTTAAACACCTCTGCTGTTGCCGAGTTTTCCTCTGCAATCTCTTCCTTCTCCTTTTTGGATTTTGGTTTGTAACCTCTTTTCTTATACGTTGCCATATCTTGTCTATTAATGCGTGCGCAAAAATAAAATTTTTATTGGGATTTAAAAGCCTATTTATTTGTTATTTTTGAATTATAATTATGATTATTTCATTCTTCAAAACCTCAATAAACGCAAGGAAGTACGACTACTTTTTATGATTCTAAACTCACTGTCCTTAGTCAATTACAAAAATTTTGAAAGTCAGGTTTTCGATTTCGATGCCAAAATCAATTGTTTTGTTGGTGCAAACGGCATCGGAAAAACTAATGCATTGGATGCTATTTATCACTTAGCATTCGGAAAAAGTTATTTCAATCCCATCGCGCTCCAGAATATAAAACATGGCACCGATTTTTTTGTTGTAGATGGTAATTTCACCAAAAACAAACGTACCGAAAAAATTATTGTGTCCCTTAAACGTGGTCAGAAGAAAATCATAAAGCGCAATGGGAAAGCCTATGACAAATTTAGTGACCATATTGGTTTTATTCCATTGGTTATTATTTCGCCTGCCGATCGTGATTTAATCATTGAAGGCAGTGATACAAGACGAAAGTTTATAGATAGCGTTATTTCACAAAGTGATAAAAGTTATTTAACTGCTGTTATAGCTTACAATAAAGTATTATCGCAACGCAATGCTTTGTTAAAATACTTTGCGTTGAACAATACGTTTAACGGAGATACACTTGCCATTTACAATGAGCAGCTAAATACCTACAGCAAAGAAATTTTTAAAAAGCGTGACAATTTCCTGAAAGTGTTCATACCTATTTTTAAGGAGCGTTATGAAGCGATTAGTCAAAGCAAAGAAGCAATAGATCTAAAATATAAAAGTGATCTATTCGATGGTAAATTGATTGACCTGTTAGAATCTAATCTCAATAAGGACAAGGCTCTGCAATACACCAGTGTTGGCACGCATAAGGACGATTTGGTGTTTTTGATTGATGATTTTCCGATTAAAAAATTTGGTAGCCAAGGGCAGCAAAAATCGTTTCTAATCGCTTTGAAATTGGCACAGTTCGATTTTATAAAACAACAAAGCGGAGTATCGCCTATTTTGTTATTGGATGATATTTTTGATAAATTAGATGAAAACCGTGTTGCACAAATTATCAGCTTGGTAGATGATGACCATTTTGGCCAAATTTTTATCAGCGACACACATGCCGAACGGACAGAAGCGGTTGTAAAGCAAATTCATCAATCTTATAAATTGTTTAAGCTATGAAAAGATTTCTATTGTTGATTTGTTTTGTGTTGGTGGGCTGTTCAGGAAATCCTGAAACCTATATCCAACACCTTGATGGTTACTGGGAAATCGAAGAAGTCACACTTTCTGACGGCACCGTAAAGGATTATACGTTTAACGAAACCATTGATTACATCGAAATCAACGATAGTCTATCAGGTTTTAGAAAGAAACTTAAGCCTGGAATCAACAACACCTATTATACTTCCGATGATGCTGAGTCCCTCGAAATTAAAATAGAGGATGGTGACTTAAACCTGTATTACAGTACACCTTTTGCCAATTGGAAAGAAACGGTTTTGGAGGCTTCACCAGATCACCTGAAGATTATAAATGAAAATAAGAATGTATATTTATATAAACGTTATACTCCTATAAATTTGGATGTAGAATAATACATTTAATGGCGTCAGGTCGAGTGATTTTAAGTTATCGAAATCAAAATTTATTTTGATTGAAGATATCTAAGCGTAGCTTAAAAAATCGTATCGAGAACGCGTCCATTCAAAATAATTATTCTCGATACAAATTTCACCTTTTTTCAAACGTGAAATTCACTCGAATTGACGAATTTTATTATATTCAAAAAAAGTAAATATATTTCTATTACATGGCAAAACGCAACAACGACAATCAACCTATTGAAGACATTTTAAGAGAGTTTGTAAAGACCAACAACTTACAATCTGGATTGGACAAAGTCAACGTGCGCGAAGCTTGGGCAAACCTCATGGGCAACGGAGTTAATAATTACACTACTGCAATAGAATTAAAACACGAAACCCTTTACGTTCAATTGAGCTCTAGCGTGCTGCGCGAAGAGTTGAGTTATGGCAATGAGAAAATTGTAAAAATGCTCAATGAAGCCATCGGAAAAGAAGTGGTAAAGAAATTAGTGCTACGTTAAATTAAAACGCTAAAATTTTCAAAAATTAAGAACTAATACAAGGCGCTCATTGTATCTTTACAAAAAGCATACAAAAATGAGATTCCTAGTACTTTTGTACTGCATTATTTTTCTTCAGTCTATGGTTTTATTCAATTTTAAATCCGATAGCGATATCAGCAGTTGGGAAATTCTCGATGATGTCGTTATGGGTGGACGCTCAAATGGCAACTTTAAATTAAACCAGGATGGCCATGGTGAATTTTATGGTAAAATTTCACTTGAAAACAATGGCGGATTTTCTTCCTTGAGATACTATTTCCCAAATACAAAAACTGAGGATTATTCACAGTTTAAAATTAGACTTAAAGGTGATGGCAAAACCTATCAATTTAGAGTAAAAAGTAAGCAATCTCAACGCTACTCTTACATCTATGAGTTTAAAACCTCAACTGAATGGCACACCGTAACAATTCCGTTTTCTAAAATGTATGCGTCTTTTCGCGGGAATCGCTTGGATATTCCAAATTACGATGGTGCACAAATGGAAGAAATCGCGTTTTTAATCGGTAATAAAAAGGAAGAACAATTTAAACTGCTTATTGACTCCATAATCTTAGAATAATATTTGGTATTTTTAAGTCCGAATAAATTAAAGGTCTTAATGAAATACACCAAACTCCTTCTCTCTTTCCTTTTAACTATTGGAATTTTTTTCGTTTTAAATACAAAATTGGGGTCAGTGCCACCTCTAGGGAAATTTTTAAATCCGCAGTCAGGGATTTGGCAGAACGAAACGGATGAAGCCATATCTGGTGAAATTTCAATTTCTGGTTTGAAAGACAAAGTGACCGTACATTACGACACACAATTGATTCCACATGTGTTTGCACAAAACGAATCCGACTTATACAAAGCACAAGGTTACTTAACAGCCAAGCATAGATTATGGCAGTTGGAATTTCAGACCTTTGCAGCTGCAGGTCGCTTATCGGAAATCATAGGAGAAGGCGCTCTCAATTACGACCGTACAGAGCGTAGACGTGGTATGGGTTACGGAGCTGACCAAGCCATTGCCTACATGGAGAAACATGACACCGAAACTTTAAGGTTTATTCAAGATTATGCCGATGGTGTTAATGCCTATATTGACCAACTAAGCCCTGAAAACTATCCTGTTGAATATAAATTACTGGATTATACACCCGAAAAATGGACTCTTAAAAAAACAGCACTGCTATTAATGTACATGACCAAAATGCTGGCTGGTGGTGATGAAGATTTGGAATATACCAATGCACTTCGCCTTTTCGGGAAGGAAAATTTTGATTTATTGTTTCCAGACTTTTTCGACATTACAGATCCAGTCATTCCAAAGGAAACCGACTGGAGTTTTATCGATGTACCTCAAACACCAAACCCAAACACAACTGCTGTTTTAGATTCTGTTGCTGAAACGATAGACCAACCCGATCCAGATAATGGTAGTAATAACTGGGCTGTATCTGGTGAAAAATCAGCAACTGGGAACCCAATATTAGCTAACGATCCGCATTTGGGCCTTAATTTACCCGCTATTTGGTTTGTAATGCAACTGAGTACACCAAACCATAATGCTTTTGGAGCAACTATTCCTGGGGCACTAGGTGTTATCTCTGGTTTCAATCAGTATATTGCTTGGGGAGAAACCAATGCCACTAGAGATGTGATTGATTGGTATAAAATTGAATTCAACAACAACCGCACCCAATACAAGTACGATGGTCAATGGAAAGATCTCGACATGAGAATCGAAGACATTAAAATTAAGGGTAAAGAAAATTATAAGGATACCGTTCTTTATACGCATCACGGACCTGTGGTCTATGATAAAAATTTTAAATCTGATGATGAGTTAGTCGGTTATGCCATGAAGTGGATTGGGCATGAAGGCGGCAACAACCAAAAAACCTTTTTAGAACTCAACAAGGCAAAAAATTATGACGACTATGTAAGCGCCTTAAAATATTGGAATGCACCAGCTCAGAATTTTGTATTTGCCTCTACCGAAGGAGACATCGCACTCTGGATTCAGGGGAAATTTCCAAACAAATGGGAAGGTCAGGGCAAGTTTTTAATGGATGGCAGTAATCCGGAAAACGATTGGCAAGGTTATATTCCACAAGAATTTAATGCTAAGGTTAAAAATCCTGAACGTGGTTTTGTGAGTTCGGCTAATCAACATCCTGTTGACGAGAATTACCCATTTTTTGTCTATAACGATGGTTACGAAACCTATCGTAATCGTGTGATTAATGATTTCTTCAACAATAAAGAGAAAATCAGTATACAGGATTTTAAGGATTTACACAACAACAATTACAACTTAAAGGCAGCAGAAATTGTCCCTTACATGTTAGAACATATGGACATAACCTCGCTTACAGAGCAAGAAAAAACAATCTACGACGAAATTACAGCTTGGAACTTTAATAATGATATCGACGAAGTTGGCCCAAGTATATTTAGGCAATGGTATGGCAATCTATACAAGATGGTTTGGGACGAGTTTGATATTGAAAATACAGCGCTTGAAGCTCCTTACACCTATCAAACTATTTATCTCTTAAAAAACCATGGAGACCATAAGTTTATGGATATTATCAAAACCAATGAAAAAGAAACTGCCAAGGACTTGTTTTTAATGGCTTTTAAAAAAGCAGCAGAGCGTTTATTGGAAATTAAAAATGAAGAAGGTGACTATACTTGGGCCAATTACAAAGGCACTTATGCAGGTCACTTATTACAAGCATTACCAGCTTTTTCAAGGTTTGATATTCCAATAGGAGGAGATAGAAACATCGTCAATGCCACCTCAGAAAATCATGGGCCGTCGTGGCGCATGATTGTTGAGATGACCTCACCACCTACTGCTATTGGTATTTATCCAGGTGGACAATCCGGCAATCCTGGAAGCAAATACTACGATAATTTTATAGACGATTGGGCTGCTGGCAAATACCATAGTCTTAATTTTTTACAATCCAATGAAGCCACAGAAGCCGTCATCGGTACACAAACCTTAACACCAGCTCACAATGACTAAGAATATACTCAACTTTATAGCCACCATTGTATTGGCACTAATCCTTTCTCTGTTTTTGCCTTGGTGGTCTGTAATGACTGCAGCATTGGCAACGGCATTATTTATACCACTTAAAAAAGTGGCTGTGTTTGTTGTGCCATTTTTGGCTATTCTACTGTTTTGGGCAGTGTACAGTTTTATAATAAGCAATGGCAACGATTTTACTTTAGCTAAACGTATAGCGCAACTTTTGCCTTTAGGAGGCAACCCTTACCTTTTAATGTTAGTTACGGGTATAATTGGTGGTTTGGCTGCTGGTGTTACTGCTGTTTTTGGGAAGCAGTTGAGTTTGGCTTTAAGTAAAAACTAAGAGCAAAAGCTTTTTTAAACTAAACGGGTAAGGCGAACCCAAATGTGCTCTTATCCAGACAAATAAACGGATAAAACTATATATTTGTTTGGATATAACGAGTTGTGGTGCATTTCCTCACTCGAATCTGACAAATGAAAAAACTAATATTTCGACTGACTTTACCTCTGACTTTAATTTCATTTGGAATTATAACGAAGTGGAGTTACGGAATTGTAGTTGACGGAACTGATGAATTCTTTTACGGATTTCCATTAATTTATAAATGCGATGGATTTCACACATCTTTGTCGACACAATATTTTCTGAGCGAAATGACAGTTAATTTATTGACTTATTTTTCATTTTGGTTAATAGTAACTTTCACTTTAAACCGATTTTGGAAAATCAACATCCCTAAACTGATTTCTCAAATATTTTGGATTGGATTTGGGGTTTTATTTCTAGGATTTGTTTACTTGTCAAATGACTTGGACGACCGATATTTAATAAAACGTGATTTTGACGTGAAAATAATTGATAGTGGATTTACAATTTTTGAGAGTCATTCAAGAGATAGAGAAAAATACCAATCTGAAATAAAAGAGGAGTTTTAAGATAAATGGAAAAAGGTTTTGTGAAAATAGTTGAGTGTTTTAATATAACTGGAATTGGACTTCTGACTGAATTACAACACAATGAAAATGGAATTCCTCCAGATACTGAAATTGTTGACTTGAAAACGGAAACAAAGTGGACCATTGCGAAAAGAGTTCTGTCTGACACACTTCTAATTGCCGATTCTGAAATTATCTTTGATTGCGAAACAAAACACGAACATATACGTCATTCTTTCAAAACTCAAAAAGACCGAGAAATTGCAGTTGAAAAGGAATTAGAAAGAAGAAAAAATGGAATTTATTGGTATTTAATAAAACGAACGGATAAAAAACAAAATCTGAAACCTGAAATTGGAATTAAATTAAAAATAAAAACGACACCACAACAAAGTACTGTGGTAAAAAACAAGTAAACCCTCATTAATTTTTCACTAAGGTACTTTTATATTCGGCATCGTAAACCAATCCAGATTTTGCTATGGCAAAAGCTTGCTTTA